>NZ_CP036422.1:882500-2082500 GCF_009388985.1 Halioglobus maricola | reverse complement strand
TCCGTTGAAGGCGTAAACCAGCGCAGCTCCCAGCCCGCATCACTGGCTACGAGGAAGGCCGTTTCTGACAGATTGTTTTCCGCTGCAATTGCCTGCAATTGCTCGTCGGCCAGCCACTGCTCCAATGGCATGACTGCAGCGGGGTTGCCGCCGAAAACAGAAGAGGTAAATGCATCGACCTGGTAGATGGGGATATTCACGTTACGCACCCGTAGCTTTGTGATTGTTTGGGTGTTAAATATAGTGACAGCTGAGAGCCCGGGGAAAGTAAAAAATAACAATATGGCTGTACGCGAACAGACAGCGGCACAAAAGAAGGTCTACGATGTCATTTTTGGCACCGAGAGCGCTGCCGGAAAAACCTTCGACATCCTCCTGATTATCGTCATCCTGGCCAGCGTCATGGTTGTGCTGTTCGATTCCATTCCGGAGTACCACGCCCGTCATGGCACCGCTTTTCTTCAGGCCGAGTGGGGTTTCACCATATTCTTTACCATCGAGTATGCCATCCGTCTTTGGTGTTCTCCCAATCGCAGCGCCTACGCCCGCAGCATCTATGGCGTCGTCGATCTCCTCGCCCTCGCCCCTACCTATATCTCCCTGTTGCTGCCTCAGGCCGCACCGCTGCTGATCATCCGTTTACTGCGAATCCTGCGGATCTTTCGCGTGCTGCGCCTGCTACCGCTGCTCAGGGAAGCCAATGAACTGGCGAGCGCCCTGCAGCGATCTGCGCGAAAAATATTCATCTTCTTCAGCCTGATGATCATTCTCGCCACCATTTTCGGCTGTCTTATGTATGTCATCGAAGGTAATGAGAATGGCTTCCACAGCATTCCGCACAGTATTTACTGGGCCATCGTTACCATTACCACCGTGGGCTATGGTGACGTCACCCCGCTGACGCCAATGGGCCAGTTTATTGCTTCTATCGGGATGCTGATCGGTTACGCGGTGATCGCCGTGCCGACAGGGATCGTCACCGCAGAACTCACCCTGGCGCAGGCACTAAAAAACGACAATATCACCCGTCAATCTCGTAATTGTTCCACTTGCGCGAGTGTTGAAACTGACCCCAAGGCGCACTACTGTAGGCACTGTGGCAGCGAGCTCCCCGCCCCCGGCCACGAACCAGTGAACTAACTGAACACTTTCATACCAAAAACATCTACAAGACTCTATAAAGGCACTATCCATGACCGCGTTTAAGCCAACCGCCATAGCCACCGCTGTGGCTTCTGCATCACTGCTGCTCCTCCCCAGCCTTGCCCAGGCCCAGGGTCAGCTGGAAGAAGTTATTGTTACAGCGCAGAAGCGCGAACAGAGCATGCAGGACGTTCCCGTCGCCGTAACGGCCTTTTCCGCCCAACAGCTGGAGAAGTCGGGCGTCAAAGACATGTTCGATCTGCAGGTTAACGCCCCCAGCCTGCGAGTCGGCGCCAGCCAGACATCCACCACCACGACTTTCGCCATTCGCGGTGTATTTACCAGCAGCCAGAACTTTGGCCTTGAACCCTCTGTCGGCCTCTACGTGGACGGTGTTTACCGGGCGCGACAGGGCTCCATGATCAACAATCTCGTAGACATCGCCAGCATCGAAGTACTGCGTGGCCCCCAGGGCACCCTGTTCGGTCGCAACACCCCGGCGGGTGCAATCACGATGACCACCGCTGCGCCTGATTTCGAAGGCACAGGCTTCCTCGAAGGCACCGCAGGTGACTACGACCTGTACGGCGTGAGCGGCGCGAAATCTTTCACAGCGATTGAAGACGAACTCGCCTTTCGGGTGACGGGCTTTGGTATGCAGCGAGACGGCCATATCTCCATCGCCGAGGGTGAAGATGACGTTATCAACGACCGCGACCGCTGGGGCGCTCGCCTCCAGGCGCTCTACCTGCCCACAGACGACATCACCGTGCGACTTATCGCAGACTATTCCGAAGTGGATGAAAAGTGCTGTGCCGCGGGCTCGTTCAAGAACAACTTCGTTGCCCAGGACATGGCACCGGGTTCCCCGCCAGTTTTTGGCACAGACACGACAATTACCGCCGCAGGCGGCATTGTGGTTGATCAGGACGACTTCTACGACCGCGAAATCAGCGTCGCCAGAGCCCCGGTATCGCAGAACGAAGATGCCGGCCTGTCTATGCAAATAGACTGGGAAACTGACAATTTCACGCTGACCAGTATCACCGCCTATCGTGAACACGATTCATATGACGATGCCGATATCGCCTTCAACAATCTCGATGGCGCTTACCGCATTAACGATGCGGAGCAGTCACAGTTCACCCAGGAACTGCGTATTGCCAACGAAGCAGAGCGTTACAGCTACGTTGCCGGCCTCTACTACTACGAACAGGAACTGGACAACGAGCGCGACACTATCGTTGGCGACGACCTTGCCGCCATGCTCGGCTTGCCACCAAACGCGTTCGTCGGCGGCGATGGCTCTCACGACACCAACACCCAGGAGCACACCAGCTACGCGGCCTTTGGCCAGGTTGATTTTAACCTCAGCGACAATCTGGTGCTGACTACTGGCCTGCGTTGGACTTACGAAGACAAGGATCTCGAAAACATCTATACCGACGATGCGCCCCCGAGCCTGGACTTTTCCCAGGACAACTGGGGCTTTTACTTCTTCCCCCCTCTGACCCCCACACCCGACGTCAGTGAAAGCTTCGACGACGACCGCATCACCGGCGCGATCAAGCTCAGCTGGTTCTTCAATGACGACACCATGTTCTACGCCTCCTACGGCACCGGCTATAAATCCGGCGGTGTGAATGCCGACAGGATCGATCCGGCATTCGCCGTAGCGTTTGACGCTGAAGAATCCGAATCCTATGAAATCGGCATGAAGGCAGACTTCCCGGAGCAGGCGATGCGCCTGAATCTGGCCGTACACCGTACCGATACCGACGACCTGCAGACCAGTTCCTTCCAGGGCGGCGGTTTCTTCTTGTCGAACGCCGGTGTAGCGGAAACTTACGGTCTTGAAGCCGATCTCTACTGGGCGCCCACGGACAACACCACCTTGACGCTGGGTTACGCCTATAACAACGGCGAGTATTCTGACTTCGAGAACGGCCCCTGCTGGACCGGCACCCCCTTCCACACAGGCGAGCCCGATCCCGGCCAGAATGAAGATGGCAGCTGTGATCGCTCCGGCGGCGATCTCTCAGGTAACGCAGAGAATATCGTAGTCGTCACGGCCAATCAGGACTTCATTCTCAGCGACACCATGACCGGTTTCCTCTACGGCGAATATTCCTGGGTCGACGACCGTATGACCGACGTGAACAACGACCCGGTCAAATATGACGGCGATTATTACCTGCTGAACATGCGCGCTGGCGTGCGTTATGAGCCCTGGGATACCTACGTCACTCTGTGGGGTCGCAACCTGACGGACGAGGACTACACCGGCACAATTGCAGACACTCCCGCCCAGACTGGCCGCTTCATTGCCTACTACGAAGAACCCCGTACCTGGGGCCTCACCGTACGCAAGGATTTCTAGCGCCGGTTTCTGCTATACTGCGCGCCCCGTTGAACCCGGTGGCGCGTATGCCCAACCCCGTACACTCCTATCGTAAATACTGGGCCGAATGTTTCGGCCCGGCCCCAGAGCTTCCCATGACCCGGGCGGAGATGGACGCGCTCGGCTGGGATTCCTGCGATATTATCCTGGTGACAGGCGACGCCTACGTAGACCACCCCTCCTTCGGCATGGCCGTGATCGGCCGCGTACTGGAAGCCCAGGGGTTCCGTGTCGGCATCATCGCCCAACCGGACTGGACCAGCGATGAAGAATTCAAGCGCCTGGGCCGACCAAATCTGTTTTTCGGCGTCGCAGCCGGGAATATGGATTCGATGATCAACCGCTATACCGCTGATCGCAAACGCCGTAACGACGATGCCTACACGCCAAACAATGAAGGCGGAAAACGCCCTGATCGCGCGGTTGTTGTCTACAGCCAGCGGGTACGCGAGGCCTACAAGGATGTGCCGCTTATCATCGGCAGCATCGAGGCAAGCCTGCGGCGCATAGCTCACTACGATTACTGGAGCGACAAAGTGCGGCGCTCTGTCTTACTCGATAGCCGCGCCGACCTGCTCCTTTATGGCAATGCCGAACGCGCTATTGTCGATATCGCCCATCGCCTCGCCGCCGGTGAAAGCGTCCACAATATTCGCGACCTTCGCGGCACCGGTTTTGTGCGCAAACGGGTACCGGAAGGTTGGCGCGTGATCGATTCCAGCTCTATCGATGCCATCGGCGCAACTGCGCCAAAAACCAATCCCTATGAGACACCTCAGGGCCCCGAATGCGAACCTGATGAAATCGCCGTACAACAGGGGGAAGACGTTGTTCGTATCCTCGATCGCGTCGACGACGACCGCCCCGCCGTTATCCGCATTCCTTCCTACGAAACAGTAAAGGACGATGCGGTACTGTATGCGCACGCCTCTCGCGTGCTGCACAAAGAGACTAACCCGCACAACGCTCGGCCCCTGATCCAGGCCCACGGCGACCGCGAAGTATGGCTGAACTCTCCGCCTATCCCTCTGGAGACGGACGAACTGGACTGGGTGTTCGAGCTACCCTATACCCGTCTGCCCCACAGCAGCTATGGTGATGCGCGCATCCCCGCCTACGAGATGATTCGTCATTCCGTGAACATCATGCGTGGATGCTTCGGTGGTTGTACTTTCTGCTCCATTACCGAGCATGAGGGCCGAATCATCCAGAATCGCTCAGAGGGATCCATCCTGCGCGAGGTAGAAGCCATACGCGATACTTCACCCGCGTTCACCGGGGTAATTTCCGATCTGGGCGGCCCTACGGCAAACATGTGGCGCCTGGCCTGCAAGAGCCGGGAGATCGAGGCCAAGTGCCGCAAACTGAGCTGCGTATTTCCAGGCATCTGCAAAAACCTCGATACTAATCAAAAACCCCTGGTTGAGCTGTACCGCAAAGCGCGCGAATTGCCCGGGGTGAAGAAAGTACTGATCGCTTCAGGCCTGCGCTACGACATCGCGGTAGAAACGCCCGAGTACGTTGAAGAACTGGTTACCCACCACGTGGGCGGTTATCTGAAAATCGCTCCTGAGCACACCGAGGAAGGCCCGCTCAACAAGATGATGAAACCGGGCATCGGGTCCTATGACCGCTTCAAGGCAATGTTCGAAAAGTACTCGAAGGCCGCCGGTAAAGAACAGTACCTGATTCCTTATTTCATTGCGGCCCACCCCGGGACGTCCGACCGCGATATGATGAATCTGGCTCTGTGGCTCAAACGCAACAAGTATCGCGCAGATCAGGTGCAGACGTTTTATCCCTCACCCATGGCCAGCGCGACTGCCATGTACTACAGCGGTAAAAATCCGCTGCAGCGAATCTCTCGCAATGGCGACACAATGCCCACCGTGCGCGGCCTCAACCAACGCCGGCTGCACAAAGCGTTTTTACGCTACCACGACCCCGAAAACTGGCCAGTGTTACGCAAGGCGCTTAAACAGTTGGGCCGCACCGATCTGATCGGCAGTGGCAAGATGCACCTTGTTCCTCCCCGCCAACCCGGCAAGCGGCACGCTGTGGTGGAACCAGGCGGAAAATCCTTTGCCACGCAGCACAACGGCCTGCCACGGAACCCCAAACGCAAGCCCGGTCGCCGCCGCTAGCGCACCTCTCTGGTGTGTGACGCGGCGCATCGCTTCCGCCCATCTTTAGTTTTCTGAATATTCGTTAATAATCAGAAATATAGCCGCCGTTTTTAAGTATCATGCGTTTGCTTCCTCCGGAGACTGTATGAACAAGAAAACGATCTATACTGGCGCCGTCCTGCTCGTGGGCCTCGCCCTCGCCTACTTGCTAGCCAACAGCTCCCCAGAGCGCGAACTAGCCGCACAGGAGCGCACTCTGCGCAGTGTGCGCGTCATGCCGGTCCAGGCCGAAGACGAGCACCTGATCATCACCTCCCAGGGCAGCGTCCAACCTCGCAGCCAGAGCGAGCTCATCCCAGAAGTCTCCGGGCGCGTTGAGTGGATGTCGCCCTCTCTCGTCGGTGGCGGCTCTTTTGTTCAGGGCGATGTGCTGCTGCGGGTCAACAGCGACGACTATCGCACCGCATTGAAACGAGCCCAGGCCGCGAGTGACCGAGCCCAGGTGGAGTATGAATTCACCCGCGATGAGCTTGCACGCATGGAAAAACTGCACCGCCAGAACCTGGCCAGCCAATCCCAACTGGACGGCACCCAGCGCAGTGCCAGGATCGCCGAGGCCAATCTCAGCGAGAGCCAGGCGGCCCTGAATCAGGCCACACGAGATCTCCAGCGAACAGAAATCACTGCGCCTTTCGATGGGCTGGTGCGCAACGAGCAGGTCGATGTCGGGCAGTTCGTGAGTCGCGGCAACAGTATTGCCACGATCTACGCGACAGATTTTGTAGAAGTTCGCTTGCCTATCGCCGGTGACCAGTTGCGGTTCCTGGGGCTCGATGTCGCTCATCGTGGCCCTGTCCCTGAGAGTGCGCGCCTCCCTGTTCTGCTATCGGCTGAATTCGGCACCACGCGACTACTCTGGGAAGGAGAGTTGGTGCGCACCGAGGCAGAAATCGACGAGCGCTCACGCATGATATATGGCGTCGCCAGGGTGGAATTCGACGCCACCAGCCACACGGAGTCGATACCCGTCGGCCTGTTTGTTCACGCCGAAATACAGGGCGCCCTGGTAGAGAATGCCGTGCGGCTGCCCCGTTCGGCGCTGCGCGACAACGATCAGGTACTGGTCGTGGACGAGGAGAATCGCCTGCGTTTTCGCAAGATCAGCATTCTCCGCCTGGAACATGACGAGGTGCTGGTGAATTCAGGCCTGGAAGATGGCGAACTAATCTGCATTTCTGCAATCCAGACCGTGGTCGATGGCATGCAAATCGATCCGGTTCAGGAGTAGTCGCTAACCATGCACAGAATTATTGCCTGGTTCGTCTACAACCCGGTTGCGGCCAACCTGCTAATGCTGATCCTTGTCGTCAGTGGCTTGCTCGCACTGCCGAGGATTCACCAGGAAGAATTCCCGAACATGGCAGTCGACGCTGTGCGGGTTCAAGTGCCCTATCTCGGCGCGGCACCGGAAGAAGTCGAAACAGCCGTCTGCGTCAGAATTGAAGAAGCTGTGCGCGGCAGCGAGGGAGTGGACACGATCAAATCCACCGCCTCCGAAGGCTATTGCTCGGTTTTGATCGAGCTCATTGATGGCGTCGATAAAAACAAAATCGCAAATGACATCAAGAGTAAGGTCGATGCGATCGACTCCTTCCCCTCGGAAACTGAAAAACCGATCAGCGCAGAAGTCACCATTACAGCTACAGTGCTGCAGATCGCCGTTGCCGGCCACGCCGACGAGCACACCTTGCGCTTACTGGGCCAGCAAATTCGTGACGACATTGCTGCGCTACCGGAAGTGTCCCAGGTAGATCTGCTCTACTCCCGGCCGTATGAAATCTCCATCGAGGTATCCGAGCAGACCTTGCGCCGACACGGCCTTACGCTAAAAGAGGTTGGCGAGGCTATCAGCAACAGCTCACTGGACGTACCCGGCGGCTCGCTAAAAACCGATGGCGGGGAAATATTGTTGCGAACTATTGGCCAGGCCTATCGGGCGCAGGAATTCGAAGACATTGTCGTCCTGACCAGAACCGACGGCACTCTGCTGACGGTAGGCGATATCGCCACTGTCATTGATGGGTTCCAAGATTCAGACCTCTATTCACGGCTGGACGGTGAACCCTCCGTCGCAATAAAGGTGTCCCGCATTGGCGAGGAAGATATTCTGCTAATTGCGGAACAAGTAACGGCATATCTGGAACGAAAGCGATTGGAAGTCCCCGAAGGCATTGAACTACTGGTCTGGCAGGACGAATCGCAGGATCTCGAAAATCGCGTGGAGACATTGCTGAAAAACGCCCGCAGCGGATTGTTACTCGTGCTGCTGGTACTCACCCTTTTCCTCCGCTTTCGCCTGGCTTTGTGGGTCGCCGCCGGCATTCCGGTAGCGATGCTAGGTACCATCGCAACCTTCCCGGCTTTTGGTATCTCCATAAGCACGATGTCGATCATGGGTTTTATTCTGGCGTTGGGTATTCTGGTTGATGACGCCATCGTCGTGGGCGAAAGGGTTTATGCGCACGAACAACTCGGCAAGGATCGCAATACGGCAGCCATAGACGGCACCCAGGAAGTCTCGATTCCTGTGGTTTTCGGCGTTCTTACGACCATGACCACGTTTCTCCCGATTCTACTGGTGCCTGGAGATATGAGCGGTTTCGCCATGTCGATCGGCGCGACGGTCATCATCGCGCTGTTTTTCAGCGTAGTAGAGTCCCAGATGATTCTTCCCGTTCATCTGGCCCACCGGAAAGCTGAAAAGGAAACAGGGGATCACCCGCTGGTCGATCGCTGGCTGCGCCTGCAAGACAAAATTTCCGGCAGCCTGCTTGTGTTCGCGAAACGCTACTATCAACCTGCGGTGAACATCGCATTGGAATGGCGCTATCTCACCGCTGCCGCAGGTATCGTAGTGCTTGCGGTGACAATGGCGGGTTTCAGTAGCGGCCGCCTCGAAATGCAATTCTTCCCACCGGTAGAAGGCCCCAGGCTGTACGCATCGATTACGCTGCCCGAGGGCACCCCCATAGAGCGGACCGAAGAGGCCGTCAAACAACTGGAGGCTTCCGCCGAGAAGCTGCGGCGTGAACTCGATGCCGACAATGAACAGGGTGAAGCTAGCGGGATCAACCATATCTATTCTGTATTGGGCGGCGCTCTCCCCAAGGGTTCAATAGGCTCCTCCGGCAGTGGCCAGAGCAACGTGGCAGAAGTGGGCATTGAGCTCAACCTACCCCCGGACTACCACGGCATATCAACAGCCTCCTACGCCAACCGCTGGCGAGAGTTGACCGGCGCAATTCCCGACGCCGTCGAACAGACTTTCGACGCTGCCGCTTTTGGCGCGGGCGATGCCATCGATATTGAAATATTTGGCCCTGATTTCGACCAGTTACGCTCCGTCGCTGCTGAGTTACGCGCGGCACTGGAAACCTACGCAGGGGTGATCGACATCACCGACACCTTCCGTGCAGGCAAACAGGAAGTCCAGCTCAAGCTCAAGCCTGAGGCCCGCAGCCTGGGATTGACGATGAAAGATCTGGGTTCACAAGTACGCCAGGCGTTCTACGGCTACGAGGCCCAGCGAATTCAGCGTGGCAAAGACGACATTAAGGTGATGGTGCGCTACCCCGAGGAACAGCGGAAATCGCTGGGCGATCTCGAGGGCATGCGTATCCGCACCGCGGACGGAACTGAGGTCCCCTTCAGTTCAGTGGCAGAGGTAACTCTCGGCCGCGGCTACACCACCATCCAGCGCACGGATGGTCAGCGCGTTGTAAGAGTTATCGCTGATGTGAATCGCAATGTGACTTCGCCTGAGGCTGTGCTCGAGTCGTTAAAGCAGTCTGAATTAACAGAGATTCTGCAACGCTATCCCGGTGTCAGCTACGGGCTTGCTGGCGAAGCAGAGTCACGCAGTGAATCCATAGGCGGGCTCATCTCGTTGGCGGCAGTTGCGATGTTGATCATTTATGCCTTACTCGCCATCCCATTGAAATCGTATCTGCAGCCTCTGGTTATCATGAGCGTTATACCCTTCGGCGTTGTAGGGGCGATTATCGGCCACCTGATACTGGGGATAGATCTGGTATTTTTCTCACTGCTGGGAATTATCGCGCTCTCCGGTGTCGTGGTGAATTCGAGCCTGGTACTCGTCGACTATATCAACAAGCAAAGGGACGCCGGGCAGGATCTTTACTATGCGATTACCCACGCGGGCACGGTGCGGTTTCGCCCGATTGTCCTGACCAGTGTCACTACCTTTATCGGACTGGCGCCATTGATGGCCGAAAAGAGTATTTCATTGCTTATGTTCCGACCGATGTCGGCTTCACTGGCCTTTGGTGTGCTGATGGGAACCATCATCACCCTGTTCCTGGTGCCCTGTTTATATATGATTCAGGAAGACATCCTGCAGCTGCTGGGTAAAGAACGTAAAAGCCCACCGGTCAAACAGCTGGCTGACTAAACACCGCTGCGCTGCTTGGTGTACCGAGTGGCCGGGGCTTCGAGTGGATTTTCCGGCCAGGGGTGCTTGGGATAGCGCCCTTTCATATCCTTTTTCACATCCTGATAACTGCCGCGCCAGAATCCAGCTAGATCCTGGGTAATCTGCAGCGGCCGCTGGGCGGGCGACAGCAAGTGAATCATCAATGGAACCCTGCCACCGGCGACACTGGGCGTATCTTCGCAGCCAAACATTTCCTGCAGTTTTACCGCCAATACTGGCGGGGTCTGGGTATAGTCGATACGAATAGAGGACCCGGAAGGTACGGAGAGCCGCTCGGGCGCGAGCCGCTCGAGATCCAACGGCAGCGGCCAGGCCAGCATGCCGGTTAAAATCGCCTTGAGATCGAGCCTGGCGAAATCATCCAACTTGCGAATCGGGTCCAGCCAGGGCCCCAGCCACTCTTCCAGCTGTGCGAGCAGTGCTGCGTCGCTCAAGTCCGGCCAGGGCGAATTTTCTTCCTGACTGAAACTGTCATGCAAGAGCTGGACGCGCGCGCGCCACTGCTCCGTCTGACTGTCCCAGGGCAGCATTTGCAGGCCTCGGCGCCGCACCACACCGAGCAAGGCTTTCGTCCTCGCCTCGGCGGACACCTCCAGCAACGGCTCCGAGGTCAACTCGATGGCCCCGATCATCTGCCGCCGTTGAGCGGTAAAACGTTCGGCACGTTGATTCCATTCAACCAACTCCTCGCGCCTCACCAGATCGGAGAGAATGCCCTCGAAGGCCCTCGCGCTGAGCCGGGTAGCGCTGAAAATCCTGTCGCTAGTGCTGTCGCGCTCGCCGCCGATGTCGGCAACTGCGAGCCACTGTTCGGATGACAGCGGATCCGAGGCGATGATTCTGGCACTGCGCCCATTTGCCAGTTGAAAGCCACCCTCACTGCGGCGCCGAGCGATACGGTCAGGGTAGGCGCTGGCCAACAGGATGCCACAGACATCTTCAGGGGGAACTTCGATGCCGGGCCCCCGCGGGGCATGCACTTCTGTCGCAATACGGGCGTAACGGCGCGCGAGTTGCCAAACACGCTTAAACCAACCCTGCAGCTTCTGCGGACACTTTCGGTCTCCCATCAGCAGTGCAACCACATCACCTATGTCCGCGCCGTCACTACCCATCGGATTACGCTCGGAAAGTACGGCCGCCAGCAGGCACGCTGTTTCCCGCGCATTGATATCACAACCCACCAGCAGCATATGCGCGAGCCGGGGGTGCAGAGGCACCTGCGCCAGGCGCACCCCATGAGGCGTTAATTGCAGGCCACTCTGGGCATTGGTAAACACGGCACTACACTGTTCCAGCACCGCGAGGGCCTGCTCCCACGCCGGTAATGGCGGCTCATCAAGCCAGTTCAATTCACCGGGCGCACTCGCCCCCCAGGCCAACAGTTGAAGCGCCAGAGGCGCCAGGTCTGCCTGCAATATTTCAGGACTGCTGTGACCGACGATGCGATCCTGCTGCTCGTGCGACCAGAGTCGATAGCAGTGCCCCGGCCCCAGGCGCCCTGCCCGGCCCCGGCGCTGTTCTGCCGAGGCCTTTGATATTCGCCGGGTCACTAGCCGGCTTGTCCCCGTGACCGGGTCAAAGCTCGCTTCGCGCGCGAGGCCCGAATCGACCACGATATTCACGCCCTCGATCGTGAGACTGGTTTCCGCGACGTTAGTGGCCAGAACCACCTTGCGACGGCCTGTGGCAGCCGGTTCAATGGCACGCTGCTGTTGCTCGAGTTTCAGGCTGCCATAGAGTGGACAAATATCCACCTGCCCCGCAGCGGGTGGGAGCCGCTCAGCCAAGGCTAATGCTACCGCGCGAATCTCCCGTTGCCCGGGGAGAAACACCAGGGCACTGCCTTCTGCCGCCAATAACGCTTCCACCACTGTATTGGCAACCAGCGGGGCGATCGGCTCCTGTAATTTCAGGGTGCGACCAAAATGGGTGGTCACAGGATGCTGGCGACCCTCTGAGGTGATTAGCGGCGCGTTATCGAGCAACTCAGCCACCGCCGCTCCATCCAGGGTTGCTGACATCACCAACAGCTTGAGGGCGCTACCTTCCCTGAATAATTCCCTGCCCTGCTGACAGAGGGCGAGGCACAAGTCTGAGTCGAGACTGCGTTCGTGAAATTCATCGAATATAACAAGGCCGACATCCTCAAGGCCTGGGTCACTTTGCAGCCGACGGGTGAGAATGCCTTCGGTGATGACTTCGATACGGGTGGCAGCAGAGACACAGGCATCCAGCCGGATGCGGTAGCCAACGGTGTGGCCGACCTTCTCACCGAGCAACTGCGCCATGCGTGTGGCGGCGGCTCGGGCAGCCATGCGCCGTGGTTCCAGCATCAGGATTTTGCGCCCAGCCAGCCAGCGCTCGTTGAGCAGAGCCAACGGGACTATCGTTGTTTTACCTGCGCCGGGCGGTGCCTGCAATACAACCTCATTGCGCCCTGCAAGAGTCAGGATGAGTTCAGTCAGAACCTTACCGATAGGCAGGTCGTCAGCGGCGGGAATGGTCATACCGTCATCTTAACCAAGCGGTGCATCGCCCGCCACGGCAGCGTGAACTCAATCTCAGTTCGCACCATTTCGGTGCATCGCTCGGGAATATCGGCACGATTTTTGATCATGTCATCGCCTTGTCACGTAATCAGGCCAGAGTTGTGGGGCTGGCAAGCTTATTGCTGTACAAATTTTGCACTGCACTCATGTCTTCCGAGGAGGAACAAATGACCCCGTTCAGTGAACACCTCGACAAGATCCCCTCGCTGCAACATGGCGCCGGGAGGCGCGTTGCATTCTTTGACCTCGATCGTACCCTGATCAGTGGCTACTCGATCATGGCTCTGGCTCAAGAAACAGCTCGCCATGCAGCCTCCACGGGTGACTTACGTCAGTCGGCCAGGCTCATCAGAGATGTGGTTCGGCAAAAAGTCGACCCGGCCGGCGGCAACTATCACCGGGTGGTAAAACGCGTCGCTCGCGCGATCACCGGCCTGTCCGAGGCCACCCTGACCGACCTCGGCCAACGCGCCTGCTCCCGACACCTCGAGCGCACCCTATACCGCGAAGCCATCGAGTTGATAGAAACGCATCGCAACGCTGGCGACTACCTTGTTATTGTCACTGCTGCAACGCGTTACCAGGTCGAGCCGCTCGCAGATATCCTCGGCGTGGATGAAATCTGCTGTACTCAACTCGAGGTACAAAACGGCTGCTTCACAGGCGAGGTCGTTGCGCCGCTGTGTTATGGCGAGGGGAAAAGTCTCTCAGCACGCCGGGTAGTCCGGCAACAGAAAGCAACACTGTCGCGCAGCTGGTTCTACACAGATTCAAGTGCAGACCTGCCACTTTTGCAGGCTGTGGGCCATCCTGTCGCGGTCAATGCCTCAGACAAGCTCGCCGTCCACGCGCGCAATCACAAGTGGCCACAGCTCGAATTTTCCAGCCGCGGACAACCGGGCATCGAGCAGATTGCGCGCACAGGCGCAGTCGCCCAGGCGCTGCTCACAACGACACTGGCCGGACGGGCCTCACTCGCACTTGGAACTTCGAGACTGAACAATGCCAACCGCCTTACCCGATTATTCGGTGACATTGGTTCAGGCATTGCAGGGCTGGAATACGAAGTTGATGGGCGTGAACACCTGCGTTCCCAGCGACCAGCGGTGTACGTCTTCAATCACCAGAGTCTGCTCGACTCCATGGTAATGGCCCACCTCCTGCGCGACGACGTGGTCGCCCTGTGTAAGAAAGAAATGGCCTCAAACCCACTCATTGGTCCCCTGCTCAAGCAGGTCGATACCATCTTCGTGGATCGCGATGACCGGGACCAGAGCGATGTCATTCATCGCGCTCTGGAAGTTCTCGCCAGTGGACGCTCATTGGTAATTGCACCCGAAGGCACCCGCAGCACACTGGGCAAGGTCCAGCCGTTCAAGATGGGAGCGTTCATTCTGGCCCGTAAAGCCGGCGTGCCATTGGTACCTATCGTATTGCACAACGTCAAGGATGCTTTGCCTAAAGGGGGCAAGGTGATTCGTTCGGCGACTATTCGAGTGAGCGTGCTACCGCCTATCGCGCCCGAAGACATGCGCGGCATACGTAAATGCTGCGCAGAATTGGAGCAAACCTACTCTGCGGTTCTCGACAACTCGCCTGTTGCTGCCCTACCCTTCAGTGCGAGCGCCTGACAGCTACCACCGCACGCCGGGCGGCGGTTGATAGCTGTCCAGCACGGACACATAGTTCGCGCGTAGAAAGGCTGCAGAGTCGGTTGCCGTGCGCTGACTAACACTCCCTTTTAGCTGTGCAACTGAAGTGTACTCATGCTCGTCCAGCCATTCTTCCAGCGATTTGAGCACCACCGCAAGATGACCTGGTCCTCTTCGCAACAGGGCACTGCACATATGCGTGACATCCGCACCTGCCAGCAATGACTTGATCACATCGCGTGTGTTGTGCACCCCACCAGTGATCGCCAACGATGATTGCAGCCTCCCATGCAGAATCGCCAGCCACCGAATCCGCAACAAGGACTCCTCTGAACTCGAAAGCTCCAGCTGTGGTGTCACCTCCAGAGTTTCAAGCTCGATATCCGGCTGGTAAAATCGATTGAACAGTACCAGCCCATTTGCACCTGCAGCTTCCAGTCGAGTGGCAAAATGCACCAGTGCGCTGAACTGAGGCGAGAGTTTCATCGCGATAGGAATCTGTACTTCGGCACGAACGGCTGTCAGTACATCAAGGTAGCGCTGTTCTACGGCGCAGCAATCCTCGTTCGGAGACGCCGGCACGTAAAAGACATTCAACTCCAGCGCATCTGCCCCAGCCTTTTCCAGCTCCGAGGCATAGCTCACCCAGCCCCCAGGGGTCGTGCCGTTCAGGCTGGCGACTACAGGTATATCCAGTGCCTGCTTAACACTGCTCAGGTGCTCGAGGTACTTCTCCTCGTAACTGACGTGATTGTCCGGTACCGGATGAAAGCTGTCTGCCTCCCCGTGTCCGAGGGATTGTTGATTGTAGAAACGATCAAAGTGAGCGTCCTCTTCTTCAATTTTCTCCTCAAACAGCGAGTGGAGGACCAACGCTGACGCGCCAGCATCTTCGAGACGCCTGGCCGAATCCAGATGTCGGCTCAGCGGCGAAGAAGACGGTACCAAAGGGTTTTTCAGCGCCAGACCCATGTATTCCGTTGTGAGATCAGCCATATCTATACCTCTTTTTCCGAGCTGGGTGATATCTTGCGTTCCGCCTTGGCAGTGGCAACAGCCTCGCCATCGCTCCAATCCAGTTCCGACAGCTGCTTATAGTAGTGATAGCGGTGATTAACGAAACGCTGCTCCTCTTCAACGAGCGACTCAGCCACCTCAGGGTGCGTATGCCACAGCATGCTGAATCGGGTCTCGGTCTGGACATAATCGCGATAGGGAATGCTCGGCGCCCTGGAGTCCATCTTCATCGGCGGCCGCCCTTTTTCGATCTGGGCAGGATTGAAGCGAAACAACGGCCAGTGCCCGCTGTTCACCGCCATCCCCTGCTGGCGATGGTTGAAGGACATATCCACTCCGTGCGCGATACAGGGTGACAGCGCGATAACCAGGCTGGGGCCCGGGTGGGCCTCAGCCTCGAGCAGAGCGTTCAGCGTCTGCGTGTCCTTGGCTCCGTAGGCCACACGCGCGACGTAGACGTTCTCATATTCCATCGCCAGCAACGCCAGATCCTTCTTACCTGTCGCCTTGCCAGCAGAGGAAAACTTGGCGACCGCTCCACGGGGCGTGGCCTTAGAGGTTTGCCCGCCAGTATTGGAATAGACCTCCGTGTCCAGAACCAACAGATTGACGTCGGCGCCACTGGCTAGCACATGATCTACACCGCCGTAGCCGATATCGTAGGCCCAGCCATCACCGCCGACAATCCACACCGACTTACGACACAGGTTCTCTGTCAATGAGAGCAGGCGGAGAGCTTCAGGCGTGCCCAGGGCCTGCAATGCGCTATCGAGCTGAGCGATGCGTTGCCGCTGCTCATAAATATCCGCTTCGCTGTGTTCCTCTGCGTGCAGTATCTCGAGCACTAGATCACTGTCCAGCTCCTCCGCGAACCGCTGCAACTGCTCGCGGGCTGCCAGGCGCTGTTGGTCAACTGCGAGACGCATGCCAAGACCGAATTCGGCATTGTCTTCAAACAGCGAGTTGCACCAGGCGGGGCCCCGCCCATCCGGCGTCGTCGCCCAGGGGGTCGTGGGCAGGTTACCGCCGTAGATCGAGGAACAACCCGTTGCGTTAGCTACTAACATGCGGTCGCCGAAAAGTTGTGAAACCAACTTCACATAGGGTGTTTCACCACAGCCTACGCAGGCGCCGGAAAACTCGAACAGAGGCTGCATCACCATGGACCCGGCGATCGTGTTGCGCTTGAGCTGGCGGCGATCAAACTCAGGCAAGCCTACAAAAAACGCCCAGTTCTCTCTCTCGTTATCCAGCAAAGGCTTCTGCTCTGCCATATTAAGCGCTTTGCGGCTTACATTGGACTTGTCGCGTATCGGACAGATATCTACACAGAGCGTACAGCCGGTACAGTCCTCTGGAGCCACCTGATAACTGATGTGGTATCCCTCAGGATACCCCTTGGCTTTCACCGGGGCGGACTTGAACCCGATTGGCGCATCCTGTAGCGCTGATGCGGGAAATACTTTTGATCGAATGGCGCTGTGCGGGCACACAAAAGGACATTTACCACACTGGGTACAGAGCTCGGTATCCCATACGGGAATCTCCAGTGCTAGATTTCGTTTTTCATAGGCGCCAGTGCCCAGCGGAAAACTACCATCGTCCGGCATCTGGCTGACGGCTATCATGTCACCACGACCGGCGATAATTTCTGCGGTAACGTCTTTGACAAACGCAGAAGCACCGACAAAGCGATCGGGCTGCGCAACGGCAGTTGCTGTCGGTTGTCCCAACGGAATCTCATGCAAGCATGCCAGAGTTTCGTCGATCGCACGATTGTTAAGCTCGACGATTCGGCGCCCCTTTCTCCCGTAGGTTTTTACTACTGCTTCCTTGATCGAAGCAATGGCCTGATCCCGCGGCAATATGCCTGAAATTGCGAAGAAACAGGTCTGCATGATCGTGTTGATGCGCTTACCCATACCGCTTCGCTCGGCCACACCGTACGCGTCGATGGCAAAAAACCGGATGTTCTTATCAAGCATTTGCTGTTGCACTTCAGGTGTCAGGGTTTCCCATACCTGATCTGCTGTAGCGGGAGAATTGAGCAGGAATACCGCCTCGTTTGCAGCATATTCCAGCACGTCATATTTCTCCAGGAACGTCGGCTGGTGGCAGCCAACGAAGCGAGCGTCCCCTGCCCCGATCAGATAGCTGGAACGAATATGGTCCGGGCCAAAGCGCAGATGAGAAATCGTAACAGCGCCGGATTTTTTCGAGTCATAGACAAAATAGCCCTGAGCCTCCAGCTCCGTGCTTTCACCAATAATCTTTATGGTATTCTTGTTCGCAGACACGGTCCCATCGCTGCCCAGCCCATAAAAAACTGCCTGAAATGTATCGTCATGGGCACACGTGCGAAAGCTCTCATCCCAGTCGAGGCTGGTGTGACTGAGATCATCGTGGATACCGATGGTGAACGGATTCTTTGGTCGCTCCCGCCCCAATTCTGAGAAAACGGCCTGGATCATTCCGGGCGTGAACTCCTTCGATGAGAGCCCATAGCGCCCACCAATAATCCGCGGCATTGATGCAAATCGAGGGTTATTGCCGCAGACATTTTGGGCGATCGCTGTCACAACATCCTTATACAGCGGTTCGCCGTCCGAGCCGGGCTCCTTGGTGCGGTCCAACACGGCAATACGTCGCGTACTTGCAGGTAAGGCCGCCAGCATATGCTCCGCTGAGAAAGGTCGATACAAGCGCACCTTCAACAGACCCAGATTCTGGCCAGCGGCGTTGAGATGATCCACAGTCTCGTGTGCAGCTTCAGCCCCCGACCCCATGAGGATAACAACATCCTCCGCATCTGCTGCTCCGACATACTCAAATAATTCGTAGCGCCGGCCGGTGAGTCCCGCGAGTTTATCCATCGCTGCCTGCACCATAGATGGCAACTTTTGATAGTAGGGGTTGACGGTCTCCCTGGCCTGGAAATAGACATCGGGATTCTGGGAGCTGCCGCGCAATACCGGATGGGCCGGCGACAAAGCGCGCTCGCGATGGTTTTGAATCCAGCTGTCGTCAATCATTCGCCGGACAATATCTTCCGGCAGCGTGTCGATCTTTGCCACTTCGTGAGAGGTACGAAATCCGTCGAAGAAGTGCAGAAAAGGCACTCGACTCTCGAGAGTTACAGCCTGGGCAACCAGCGCCAGGTCCATGACCTCTTGCGGGCAATTGGACGCCAGCATGGCGAAGCCCGTCTGTCGAGTAGACATCACATCCGAGTGATCACCGAAGATCGACAAGCCCTGACAAGCCAGTGAACGCGCCGCAATGTGGAAGACCGTGGGCGTCAGCTCGCCGGCAATCTTGTACATATTGGGGATCATCAGCAGAAGGCCCTGCGAGGCTGTAAACGTCGTCGACAATGCGCCCGCTTGCAGAGCGCCGTGAATGGCCCCGGCTGCTCCGCCCTCGCTCTGCATCTCGACTACCGTTGGTACACTTCCCCACAGATTCACCCGGCCACTGGCCGACCATTCATCTGCCAACTCACCCATATTGGATGATGGCGTAATCGGGTATATCGCGATCACCTCATTGCACAGGTGGGCAATGGTGGCGGCAGCCTGGTTGCCGTCGATTACGGCTTTCGATACTGAACTCACATCTGAACTCATAGCGCATTCCTCGCACGGCAATGGCACAGGTTTGACTATAAGCGCCTATCGCCCCGGGGATATTGATCCGAATCAGGCTTAAGGGAGAGTCGGTTCCGGAAGGCCGCTAACGCCGATCACACAAGCCCTGCAGCAGGCCTCCTGCTGCGGCAAAAGCGCCTGATAGTCGTCGCCCTGAAAGAACTGGCGCAGCCTGTCGTGGGAAGGGAACTCAAGAATAATCAAACGCTCAGGCTGCATGTGCCCGGCGAAAACTTCAAACTCACCACCGCGCGCGAGATATCGCGCACCCGCCTCACGCAACAAGGGGCCGAGAGCCTGCTGGTAGTCGAGGTAGTCAGCGATATCGAAAATGTGGACGTCTACGATGGCGTAGGCCGCCATGAGCTTCCCCGCATGAAGTCACAATCTGCCAGTGTCAAATGTAACGCCGGGGAAAAATAATGAATTGCGCCAGATCAACTTACTGCCGTTCAGCCACCTGTGACTTCGCGGAACGAAAAGCTCGTCTCTACTTTGGCACGCCAGGGAATTCCACCAAGCTCGACATAGGGGTAGATAAAATAGTTGAGGGGTTGGCGTTTGCTCGCCTCGGTCAACACCAGATCACGCCCGGTTGAGAAATGGATTCTGTCCGCTGGCTGAGTGCCGTAGAACAGTTCCCGCTGTGCAGGGTTTTTAGCCGCCTCGGAGGCGTCAATTGGCACCCAGCCCCTGTCGGGCAAGTGGAAGCGAACCCAGCAGTGATAGCCTCCGATTTCACCCTCCTCGCGTGAGTCTGGCACTGGAAAGCCGATTTCGAACCGGGCCGGAATACCCTCGGAGCGCGCCAGTGAAATAAACAGGGCGTGAAAGTCCGTGCAGTTGCCATAGCGCTCACTGCAAGCCCAGAAAGTATCGCCATTGCCCCAGCCGGTGCCGACCTTTTTATATTCGACATTGTCCACCACCCAATCGTAAATCGCCCTTGCGGTTGCCGCCGGCGACTCATCCACTCGCATCGCATGCACCTCGGCCAGAATGGGCTCGAGCACTTCATGCCCTACGGGCACCAACTGGTTGGGCGCAAGGAATTGTTCTCGCTCTTGCGCCGTCAGCGGTTCATCTACATCACCCGCTACGCGGCGCTCCACGGTCCAGCTGAGATCGGCGTCTATCGGGTTATTGATATTGGCAGGGCGATGTATATGGAAGTAGCCATTGCCATAGCGCGCCTCAACTCCACTCTCGCCGGGAATAGATGAGCGGATCGTCTGTTCGAGAATGCGT
The DNA here is from genome assembly GCF_009388985.1 of Halioglobus maricola. Taxonomy (NCBI): domain Bacteria; kingdom Pseudomonadati; phylum Pseudomonadota; class Gammaproteobacteria; order Cellvibrionales; family Halieaceae; genus Halioglobus; species Halioglobus maricola. The sequence continues at coordinate 2,062,201 of NZ_CP036422.1, read as the reverse complement.
TGACTGCCGTCTTCCAGTGGCAGCGGGATATAGATATCCACAGCCTCTGTGCTGAGGAATTCATTGGCCAGCATTCGATAGTTGAATTCGAACACTCTTGTTTCAGCAGTTAATCCCGACGCACTGCCAAACAAACCAAGCAGAAAAAACACCACGCGAACCATAAACAACCCTCTGTGAAATCTGTCACTGCCAGCAAGCAATATGAACAGCTATACTAGCAGCTCACTCTCTCTGGTAAATCGTTTCATGGCCATCTTCGACAAAGACAATCAACCTCTAGGCACAGAGGAGGCGCTGGCCCAGCATATAGAGGCGGCGCTCGCTGTCGAACCACCCAGCGGTCCGATGCTGGAGAACTCCTACCGCGTGGTCAAGGCGCTATTCAACCCAGTGGTGATGGGTGGCGATAATATTCCCGACAAGCCCTGTCTATTCGTCGGCAACCACTCACTTTTCGCACTTGATGGCTGGGTCCTGGGGCCGGTCATGATGAAGGAACTGGGACGCTTTATCCGCGGCCTGGGTGACAAATTTCTGTTCACCGTGCCTGCCATCGGCGATCGATTGGTCCGTTTTGGCCCAGTCATGGGCCACCCCGAGGTTTGCGCCGCCCTGATGGAAGAAGGCCACGATTTGATGGTATTCCCCGGCGGCGCTCACGAGGCAGTCAAGCCAGCGCGCCAGATGTATGAACTGCAGTGGAAGGAACGCTACGGGTTTGTGAAGCTGGCCGCCCGGCATGGCTACACCATCATGCCTTTCGGCGTGGTCGGACCCGACGAGTTCTATGCCCATATGATCGAGGGTGAAGACATACCTGACTCGCGGCTGGGTCAGGTGCTCAAGCGCGCGGGTATGCTCGATGAAAACACGCGCTCCGACATGCTGCCACCTATCCCCAGAGGTGCACTCGGAACGTTATTTCCTCGCCCCCAGCGCTGCTACATCGGTTTTGGTGATCCGGTCGATCTATCGGCTTTCAAGGGACGCACTCCGGGCAAACGGCAGCTGGAAAAAATTCGTGCGGAAGTTGCGGACAATATTGATACGCAGTTGGGCGAGCTGCTGGTTGCCCGCGCCCAGAATCAGGGTAAGGATGGTTTGATACGGCGCCTGCTGACGCTGTAGCTTCCCGCTGCAAGCGCGCGTCAGTGCTCGGCCATCACTCGCGCAAGTCGCTCAGGCCGCCGCCAGCGGCCTCCCCCCAGGCGTGCGACAAAGCATATCGCAATACTTATCAGCATGGTGACAAACACCCACCAGGAAACCAGTGGCGACATCTGCCATTGGACGATGACAAAGTATTGAGCCACCAACATCGCCATATGCAGGGACGTGGAGGTAATCATTACCCAGCGGGTATCTCCTGCACCACGCAGCGCACCGCCTGAAATCAGGATCGTGGCATCCGCCAACATATAGGAACACAAACCCACAATCATGGCCTGGCCCAACTCGCGCACGCGCTGAAAATCGTCGTCGGGAGTAGAGAACACGTCGATAAGTTCAACCCGGAATATAAAGAAAAGCACCGCGAGGGTTCCCGAATAGCCGAGAGCCATAATGAAGCCCGAAGAAATCATCTGGTTAGCTCGATCGATTTCTCCGGCGCCTACCGAGCGCCCAATCAGGGTGGTCACCCCGATGCTCAGCCCGATCATGGGTACAAACGACAGCATGTCCCAGTTAAATACGATGGCCATGGCCGCGCCCTCAGCGACGCCGTAGGACTGAAACATCAACAGGAAGACGTTAAACGTCGCCGTGTTCATAAACGCTTCCATGGCCGAGGGGAGGCCCAGCCGCAGAAAGCGCTTCATCACCCCTGGCTCATAACCCCATGAACGTTTTACCGCAAACTGGGAAACATGCGCGCGCTCGAAATAGAAGAACAGGAACAGCACAATCGCCAGGCCCTGGGCCGTTACCGTGCCGATACCCGCACCGACGATTCCCAGTTCAGGCAAGCCGAACTTGCCGAAAATCAGCGCCCAGGTGAGCGGAATATTCACCACTATGCCAACCACATCCACCAGCATGACAACGCGAGAACGGCCAATACCCACGAAATAGCAGGCAAGTAGTGTCTTACCGACCATCAGTGGCCCACCGGCCATCAACGTGTAGAAATAGGCTCGCTCGAGAGGCACCAGGCTTGGGTCGTGCCCCAACCGGGCAAAGAGCCCTCCAGCAAGCAGCGCCACTGTCGCGAACACAGGCACGGTCGCCAGCGTCAGGTAAAAGCCCTGGGTCACCACTTTGGTGCAACGCTCCATCTTGCCGGCGCCGTGATACTGCGCCACCAGCGCATTGGCGTAGCTGATCAGTCCAGAGAAAAATGACATACAGAACATGGCCGCAACGCCACCGCCCAGAGCCGCTGCTATATGTGCAGAACTCAGGCTTGAAAGAAACCAGCGGTCGGTGAAAATCATCACCGCGAACGTCCCCTGCGACACCACCATGGGCAGCGACAGGCGCGCGAGTTCGCGCAAGGTGGTGAGTGACAGGAACTTCATTGAGTTGACGGTCGCGGCCCGAAAGAGGGGCGCATTATACAGTTCTCAACCAGCGCGCCCAGTCGCGGGCGAGCGCAGAGCCACCGCCTGGGTAGGCACGGATCAAGAATGCGCTGGCATCGTAGCTGCCACAGGAATGCGTGGACGCTTGCTGTAAGGTAAACCCCAGCGCTCCCCTGCCTTCAGTGCTCTGCAGCAAAAAATACACCAGCGACCAGGACAAGGCATAGAGCCGCTGGCTATCAGACGCATACCAGGCCTCAGGCTGCGCCAGGAATAGCTCCGCCAGTGCTTGTTGATCAGTAGCTGTCAACCAGGAACGGTGCCGTTCATTCACTTGAAACTCCGGGCCATCAGCAGTCACCACCACCATTTCATGCACTTCGGCCAGTCCTTCCGCAAGCCAGTGAGGTGCGCCGCCGAGCTGCGACACGGTAATGAGGTGGGAAATCTCGTGTAGCGCCCTGCGTCGAGTTTGCTCTGGTCGAGTAGGATGCGTCAGGGCGACCGCTAATCGTTCATCCCAGGCATAAAAGCCGGTGACATCCGGTAGTTCTGGCGCCAGCGCCATCTTGCGCTGCTCGAAATCAGCGAGGCCAGAGAACAACGCCAGACGCACATCCACCACAAACGGCACCGGTGCCGCGATTAGCGCCGCCCAGTGTTGATAAATTGCGTTGGCGCTCGCCTCAATGTCGCCGAGTTGCGCCGCGGGCAGCACGTCTCGCTCAGACTGCAGGGAGAAACTGTATGCAGGGCCGCGGATAGCCTCAAAGTTGCCCTGGCATTCTGACAGGCGAACGGCTGCCGCGCCGGGTGACAATAGCAATAGACACAGGGCAAGCACCGGCAGGCGCCTGAGGATATGGGCAGTGCGATAAGGCATGCAGGAACTGACAGTAGAATGGGGGCGAGGTTCAAATAATATACCCTGGACCACAAAAACGACATGTACCTGTGATATACATGTACATTCTCATTTACGATCACGGAGTATCCGATGCCGCAGGCAGCTTCAAAATGGCCCTTTCGCTGGGACCTCCTCCTCCGATATCGCTACATTGAAACTATTGCCCTGTGGGAGGGCCGCCTCACCACCCGCCATCTATGTGACACTTTCGGCATTGGCAGGCAGCAAGCGAGCAAGGATATCAACAACTACCTGCGCGAAGTCGGCAAGGGCAATCTCGAATACGACAAGTATCTCAAAGGCTACAAGCCTACCCCCGAGTTTGCCCCGCAGGTGACGCAGGGGCTCGCCGATGAGTATCTGCATCTGATGGCGCGCAACAACGAACTCATGAACATGTTCGAATCACTGGCTCTGAATGTCGGCAATGTCGAGGTACTCCACCATCCTGTTCGCGATGTAAAACCTGAGGTGCTCCGGCCTATTATGCAGGCCGCACGACAACAACGCCGCCTGGACTGCGACTACGTCTCTCTGAACAATCCTGACCGCGAGGGTCGCATCATCGTCCCTCACACTCTGGTATACACCGGCTTGCGTTGGCATGTGAGAGCCTGGTGTGAGAAAAACCAGGAATACCGCGATTTCGTTCTCAGCCGTTTCCGCGATACTCCTGAGTTGATGGACACATCATCTCAGGGCGCTGGCGATGACACCGAGTGGAACACGCCTGCAGATATCCGCATTATCGCGGACCCCCGCCTGAGCCCGGCTCAACGCGAGGTGGTTGAAACTGACTACGGCATGGAGAAAGGCGAGCTCCGGATCGCCACCCGGGGTAAATTGGTACCCTATGCCCTGCGCCTGCTGCACATTAATCCCCGTGAACAATTCGAAGACCCGACCGCCCAGCAGATTGTGGTGGCGAATCGGGACGAACTCGAACCCTGGCTATTCGGTTAACGACCATGAGCGAACACAACGAATATGAAGATGCATTCTCTGACACGGGTTTCTGGAGCAAGCTGAAACAGTACGCCAAGACAGCCGGTCGGGAAGTCGTAGAGAAAGCACTTCTCCTGTACTACGCGATGCAAGAGGAAGAAGCCCCTGCCTGGGCCAAGGCCACTATCGCTGGTGCTCTGGGCTACTTCATTGTCCCTCTCGACGCCATTGCCGACCTGACTCCCGCCGTTGGCTATGCCGACGACCTTGGCGTACTGGCTCTCGCCATTGCCGCTGTCACCCGCTATATCAACGACGACGTCAGGACCAAGACGGCAGCAAAGCTGGAGAGCTGGTTTGGCTCCGATGACGAACAGAGCGGTGCGTGAAACTCATGCCCGGCGTGACCTCAGTCAATACGGCCGGGGCGGCCCTCGCCTATGCTGTCAGTTCAAGTACAGGAGCCCCCTGATGTACAGAGCCTTCGCGGTCGTGTCCACACTGGCACTTACCCTCTGCAGTGCCCTCGCCCACACCACAGCCCTGGATGACGAGGCGGCATCGCTGGCCCAGGAATTTGTCGGGCGTTTACAACCACAACTCAAGCAGGCCATGGAAGAAGGTGGGCCAGGCATGGCTATCGAAGTCTGCTCTCACCAGGCGCCGCTTATTGCAGATACATTGAGTGCAGAGTCCGGGTGGATCATCAAACGTGTCAGCCTCAAGTCGCGCAACGCCAGCCGAGCAGTTCCGGACCAATGGGAGCGCGCGGTGCTGGAGGATTTTGACCGCCGCGCCGCAGCCGGAGAAAGTCCAGTGACGATTCACTACAGCGAGACCACGCCCTCGCACTACCGCCACCTCCAGGCCCAGGGCGCAGAAGGCCTGTGCCTCATGTGTCACGGCAAAGATCTGGCACCGACCGTCAATGAAGCCCTGGAGTTGTATTATCCGGATGACATGGCCACCGGCTACACTGCCGGCCAGGTGCGCGGGGCGATCAGCCTGACCAAATCCATCAGCCGCTAGAAAAGCAGGAATTGATTATATGTCCACGACAGCAGAACTGCTGCCCTACACCCAGGCCTCGACGACAATCGACAGCACCCACCCGGAGATCTGTGCATTGGCACAGTCCCTGACGTCACCCGGTGCCCGCGACATCGAGAACGCAATATCCCTCTACTACTGGTGCCGGGACGAGGTTCGCTACAACCCATACGCCGCGAGCGCAGAACTCGATGATTACCTCGCCTCAAAGACACTGGCGGCCCGCGAAGGTTGGTGCGTCACCAAGGCGATTCTACTTGCGGCGCTGTGCCGCGCTGTGGCTATACCCGCCCGCCTGGGCTTTGCCGACGTTCGCAATCATCTCTCTACCGCTGATTTACGCGCGGCGATGACAACCGATATATTTTACTTCCACGGCTACACGGCGATTTATCTCGAAGGCCAGTGGGTCAAGGCAACGCCCGCGTTCAACCTGAGCCTCTGCGAGCGCTTTGGCTTGCAGCCCCTGGAGTTCAATGGCCGCGAAGACAGCATCTTTCACGCCTTCGACGAAACCGGCAACCGCCACATGGAGTATCTCAAGGATCGCGGCCAATCGCTGGACCTTCCCTTTACCGAACTTATGGATACATTCAGCAAACACTATCCCGGGATGCTGGAGAAAATGGCTGCAAAGACGACAGCGCAGAAGAGCCTGGATCACTGGGAACAGGAAGTAGAGCAGGAAAATGCCCGAGCTTGAGAAATCAGACTTTTTTCAGCCGGCGCATTACCAGGCTGAGAAAAACTGCGGTGGAGATGCCGGCCGCAGCAAAAATCAGGCACATCACCATGATCTGATAGCGGGCAGCAACCAACGGTGAAACCCCGGACAGGATCTGCCCTGTCATCATACCCGGCAACGACACCAGGCCCACAGCGAACAGCGAATTGACGACCGGGATCATAGCTGCCTGATAGGCCTTCATGCGTGCCTCCGCGACCGAAAGCCCATGCTCCAGTTCACTGTACAAGCGCTCCGCCGCAAGGCTGACCGCGGTCATGCTATTGGCAAATGCCATCCCGGCGAGGGGAATCACGTAACGCGGCATGTACCACGGATCCACTTGCAGCACGAGCTGGGTGATCAGTATCAGGGTCAAGCCGCCGCCCAGCACTATAGCCAGCCAGGACGCTCCGAGCAGTTGCCAACGGTGCTCAGGTACGGTGCCGACAGCAATCCAGGCAGAGGCCGTCATCATTATCGCCAGCACCAGCAGTATCAGCAGCCCATCATCGGCACCGAAAATCCATGCCAGCACATAGCCAATGGCCAGCAGTTGCACCAGCATCCGGCCGAGCGCATAAAGTGCGTTACCGGTGCCATATGACCAACGAAACAGGATTAGCAGGGCAATGACCACGGGGACGAAGGCCAGCGCCAGACGCGGCAGGGACAGGGTAATTACAGGGTCAGTCATATGGCTGTAGCTGAGCTCGGGTTTGACTTATCCTACACGCCACAACCGCAACTTCCTATCACTATAAGTGACTTTAATAAGTCGACCTATATTATTGTTATATATGAATTAAATGGAATTCATTAGCCATTACATCGCCACGCTAGCAGCATGCCCACCGTCTGACATCATCGCCAATCCCTATGCCGATGAGCGCCTTTGCAACAACCTCCGGGTGTATCTGCAAAAGGTCTTTAACCAGCCTGGCAGGCGCGTCTTGCTGGTGGGCGAGGCCCTGGGTTACCGCGGAGGCGTACATACGGGCATTCCTTTCAGCAGTGCTCGCCTTGCGCGCCAGTCGCGACATCCATTCTGGCGCGATCTGCGCAAAGAACTACAGATTGAGAGCGATGTATCAGAGGCCACGGCCAGCATCGTCTGGGACTACCTCGCCGCCCGTCGGCGAATACCGCTGTGCTGGAATGGCCTGCCCTTTCATCCTCATCTGCCCTCCTCTGTTGCCAGCAATCGGGCGCCGACAGCCGCGGACCTGCGCCTGGGGGAGGACTTCCTGCGTCAGTTAGTATCGGCGTATCGGCCGGATCGAATTGCAGCGGTCGGTGGCAAAGCCGCAGTGGCTCTGGAGCGCGCTCTACCCGGGCAAACCTTCTACGCAATTCGCCACCCCTCATACGGCGGCAAGCAGGACTTTATCCGCGGTATGGACCGCTTACTGCGCTAGCAACCCTCATCCGGCAGCAGTCACCCACAGGCCGCTGGCCGCCACGGCTGCAGTTACCAGTTCCGGCAGGTAGCTACCACCCAGCAACAGCGCAATGGTGACAGCAACAATGCTTATGATCCGCTCGGCCAGCCGAGTTTCATCAGGCGTGGGTGCCAGGTCACGATGGGAGATTCGTTCACGAATAATGCGGTATTCAACAGCGCGGGCAAGTGTCATTGGGGCTCTCCTGTAGATGAGTGCCCATAGTGCGCTAGCGCTTCAAGCAGGACGATCTGTCGCTTTTTGGATGCGTTTGAAAACGCGACAGGTGCCCAGACGCAATCGACTAAATTGTCTTGGCGCTGAAGGTGTCGCAAGCGGCTACCGAGCCGCCCTCGAAGCCGGTTTTGAACCAGCGCACCCGTTGCTTCGAGCTGCCGTGGGTAAAGCTGTCAGGGACCACTCGCTGCCCCGCTTCTCGCTGCAGACGATCGTCGCCAATCGCTGTAGCGGCGCGTAAAGCCTCCTCGAGATCGCCTGGATCAAGAATCTGCTCCTTGCGATTGGCGTGGTAGCCCCAGATCCCCGCGAAACAATCCGCCTGCAATTCCTGCCGCACGGATAGCGCATTGACCTCTTCCTTGCTGCGCCCGCTGCCGGCCTGTCGCACCTGCTGACTGATACCGAGCAGGGTCTGAACATGGTGCCCCACCTCATGAGCCACAACATAGGCCTGAGCAAAATCACCCGGGGCGCCGTGACGCGTGGCCAGATCGTGGAAGAAACTCAGATCAATATAGAGGTTCTGATCACCCGGGCAGTAGAACGGCCCGACCGCCGAGCTCGCCATACCGCAGGCGGAATTGACCCTGCCGCTGAACAACACCAGGGTAGGCTCACTGTAGCGCTGCCCGTTGGCGGCAAATACCTCATTCCAGGTGTCCTCGGTCTCTGCGAGCACCACCGAAACGAATTGGGCGAGTTGCTCCTCCTCCGGGCTAAAGCTCGCCTGCTGCGTGGTCGGCTGGGCGCCACCAAGAAACAGGCCCAGTACGTCAATGCCCAGCATGCGACCACCAAAGATTGCCAGCAGCCCCCCAATCAACAGGAAACGCCCGGTCTTGCTGCGCAGCAGCCCCGGCAGAAACCGCAGTAACAGAGGTGCCGCGCCCGCTGCCGCATAGCTGGGCGAACTTCCGCGCCTGTCTTCTACATTGTCACTTCGTCTGCGATCTTGCCAACGCATAATTCCTCTCCTTCCTCATTCAATCTAGCAGGGTGCAAAAAACTGGCAAGGGCCGTGCGATGAATATACTCTGAAAGTCTTTGCAGACACCACGAGAACAGCGGCATGAGCATACTGATCGGCGGCAGCGAGAGCGGCCAAATTTCCCTGGACCCAAAATTTGCCAATCGACACGGCCTGGTGGCTGGCGCCACAGGCACAGGGAAGACAGTAACACTGCAATGCCTCGCTGAAGGTTTTTCGGATCTGGGGGTCCCTGTCTTTCTCGCCGATGTTAAAGGCGACATTTCCGGCATGAGTCAGCCAGGCAAACCTCATCCCAAGGTAGACGAGCGCGTCGAGAGCATCGGCATCGAGGGCTACTCTCAGCATGCCTACCCCGTGGCTTTCTGGGATTTGTTCGGCAAGAAAGGGACACCGGTACGCTCGACTGTATCAGAGATGGGGCCGCAACTACTGTCGCGATTGCTGGATTTGAACGAGACCCAGGAAAGCATTATGACCCTGGTGTTTGAATTCGCCGACAACGAGGGAATCCTGCTGGTGGATCTCAAGGATCTGCGAACTACGCTGGAATTCCTCGGCGAAAACGGCAAACAAATGGGAACCGGCTACGGTGTTTCCAAGGCATCAATAAACGCTATTCTGCGTCGCCTGTTGATGCTGGAACGAGAAGGGGGAAAAAAGTTTTTCGGCGAACCGGCCCTGGAACTCGAAGATTTCATGCAGGTGGCCCGCGATGGTCGCGGGATCATTAATATTCTGGCGGCCGACCAACTGATTATGAGCCCCCGAGTCTACTCGACATTCTTGTTATGGTTGCTCTCGGAGTTATTTGAGACCCTGCCCGAACTCGGCGACCCGGAACAACCGGTGCTGGTGTTCTTCTTCGACGAAGCACACCTGCTGTTTCGCGATGCTCCCAAGCCGTTACTGGAAAAAATTGAGCAGGTGGTTCGGCTTATTCGCTCCAAAGGCGTAGGCGTTTACTTCATCAGCCAGAGCCCCAGTGACATTCCCGATAGTGTTCTGGGGCAGCTGGGCAATCGCATACAACACGCCCTGCGCGCGTATACGCCCAAAGAGCAAAAAGCTGTGCGGGTGGCTGCCCAGTCATTCCGGGCCAATCCAAAACTCGACACTGTGACCGCGATCACTGAGCTCGGCGTCGGCGAGGCACTTGTATCCACTCTGCAGAAAAAAGGTGTCCCCTCGCCCGTAGAGCGCGTACTCGTCAGACCACCCTGCTCGCGGATGGGCAAGGCGACCCTCGCCGAACGTAAAGCCCTGATGGATCGCGACCCGAATATGCGCCGCTACGGCGAATCTATTGACCCACGTTCAGCTCATGAGGTGCTGTCGGAGCGCACTCAGGCTCGACTCGAGCAACAACAGGAAGCGGAACTGAAGGAACGCGCAGCAAAAGCGCAAGGTAAACCCAAAGCCCGCAGCAGTAATCGCCAGAGTGTGGGCGAGGCCTTTCTGAAGAGTGTCGCACGCAGCCTTGGTTCTACCGCCGGACGGGAGCTGTTCAGGGGTATCCTGGGTTCACTACTGAAATGATGTCAGCCGTCAGTCAGCTGTTCCACCCTGCTCATCCAGGCGCCCACTGCAGCGTATTCTGACATTATCGAAGCAAGCTCTTCGGTATCCAGAAAGCAGAGAAACATTGCATATACTGCCAGGTCGGCGAGGGTGAGCTGACCGGCCACAAGAAAATCGGAATCATTGAGCATTCCCGCGACCGCCGAGATATGCCGGCGGCAGTCCACCAGTAACTGAGCCTCGGTTTTGCGGCCGATACCCTGTGTACCAGTGATTTTACGGATGCCTTTACGAATCTGCCCCGGCATTTTTCCCGCCAGCACCGACTTCATGAACCAACACTCACGCTCGAACATCCGCGGCAGGTTGCGCTCCCAGTTGCGGTCGGTAGTAAAGCGCATATGCATCTCATAGAAATAGAGGCTCTCATCCGCCCAATCCTCCAGCGCATGCACCAGGCCTGCCGCCGCCGGGTCTTCGGGAATGAGCCGGGGTCCGGGGAAATTCTCCTCGATATAGTGAGCCACATCAGTGGAGTCGCAGACCCAATGCCCATCGTGTTCCAGCGCTGGCAATTTGCCCGTGGGGTTATGTTTTTTCTTGAGTTTGCCCTGCTCTGTCAGCCGCCAGTAATTCTCTTCAAATGCGACGCCTTTAAAGCGCATCATTCGCTGCAACTTCTCGTTGAACGGCGACATATGAAACTGGTGTAAAACCACCATCTGAATACCCCTATTTCGGTTTTTTATCGTCGCGGAAACCCGCTGGTTTTTTTGCTGACGCACGTGTATAGTGCCGCGCGCGAACGGCCAGTGACCCTGGCTAAAATTTATATGAAATCGCGTTCGGAAGCCGCCTTACCCAGGCGTTTTCGGGCCCTGTTTCCTGCAAAATGATAGCAACAATATGAACCGAATTGTAATCGGAGCGGCTCTCGCCGCCCTGCTTGGCACAACTATGCCTACCCTTTCCGTTTTTGCCAAAGCAAATACCGAATCTCCTCGATCTGAAGCCCAGTCACTCAACGAAGCCACCAGGGCGATACGCCTGTTCGACGACATCTTCGATCGCCGGGTAGCCCGAGACCCCGAGTATCAGAGCTACCTGGGTATAAAAACGGATTACGACAAATGGACGCCCCTTAGCGAAGAGCGCTACGCCAGCGAGCTAGCCCACAATAAGGCGGACCTGGAATCCCTCAAGTCGATCAATGTCGACCAGCTGGACGAACAAACGCTGCTCAGCTATCGCCTGATGGAACAGGACTTGAAAAACCGCATTGCGGACTACCATTGGCGCCACCACAGCTACCCTGTAAACCAGATGTTCGGCAAACATTCTGGTATACCCGCCTTTCTTATCAATCAGCACAACATCAGGTCCATCGATGACGCCCACGCCTATATCGCGCGCCTGAACGGCATTGCGCCATTGATGGCACAGCTGATTGAGCAGTTGGAGATCCGCGAACGCAAGGGCATCATCGCCCCCGATTTCGTTCTGCCACACGTCATCTCCGACTCTCGCAACCTCCTTAAGGGTGCTCCCTTTGACGGCTCCGAGCCCAGCACCCTGATGGCTGACTTCAACAAAAAAATAGGCGACCTGGATATCACGCCTACCCAGCGCAACACGCTGAGCCGGGAAGCCGAGATGGCGCTGCTGGAAAGCTTCGAGCCAGGCTACCGCAAGCTGATTGCCTATCTCGAGGAGCTACAGGACAAGAGCTCGCACGAAGCAGGCGTTGCGAAGCTGCCTGAGGGCGACGCGTTCTACAAGAATCGCCTTGCCCGCATCACCACAACCGATCTGACGGCGGATGAAGTGCACGAGCTGGGCCTCGCAGAAGTCGCACGTATCCACGGCGAGATGCGCGCCATCCAACAGCGAGTCGGATTCGAAGGCACGCTGCAGGAATTTATGCAGTTCATGCGCACCGACAAGCAATTCTATCTACCCAACACCGATGAGGGCCGCGATCAATATCTCTCCGAGGCTCGTGTCGTGCTGGAAGACATTCAATCACGGCTGGACGAATTGTTTATTACCCAACCTAAAGCCTCGCTTGAGGTAAAACGGGTAGAAGAGTTCCGCGAGAAGTCTGCCGGAAAGGCGTTCTACCAAATGCCTGCGGCGGACGGCAGTCGTCCAGGCAAATACTACGCCAACCTGTACGATATGACCCAGATGCCGACCTATCAATTGGAGGCTCTGGCGTACCATGAAGGTTTACCCGGCCACCATATGCAAATTGCCATCAAGCAGGAGCTGAGCGAATTGCCCAAGTTCCGCCGCTTCGGCAGTGTCATCGCCTACAGTGAGGGCTGGGGGCTCTACTCTGAGTTACTGCCCAAGGAGATTGGCCTGTATCAAGACCCCTACTCCGACTTCGGCCGCCTGGCCATGGAATTGTGGCGCGCCGTGCGTCTGGTGGTCGACACCGGCATGCACACCCGGGGATGGAGCCGAGAAGTCTCCATCGATTTCTACGTGAGCAACACACCGAACGCAGAAGCCGATGCGGTCAAGATGGTCGAGCGCCACGCAGTGATGCCCGCACAGGCTACAGCTTACAAAATCGGGATGCTCAAGATTCTCGAAGAGCGCAACAAAGCACAAGCCGCCCTGGCCTCAGACTTTGACATCCGCGATTTTCACGAGGCCGTGCTGCGCAATGGCGCTGTCCCGCTGAACGTACTCGAAGCGCAGGTTAATGCCTATATTGCTGAGAAACGTTCTCTTGCTGGGAATGCCACAGAGCGCCCCGCAGGTTAACGACGACCTTGAATGGCTACGCGCCCGTTACCCGGGCGCGCTGCCGCGCAACTTCTTGCCCATCTCCACGACGGCAACGACGATAGCGCCTGCCACGAAGCCAATGGCAAGGCCTGCCAGGGTTGGCGTGAGCGCTGCCATGAGCGGCCCCACACCCAGGGCAAACTGTTCCACCGCCACTCCCAGCGGATGAATCCCGTGCAACAGGATTCCGCCACCCACCATAAACATCGCGATCGTGCCTATAACGCCCAACGCCTTCATCAGCCAGGGTGCAAAGTTAATCAGGCGCATGCCAAACCAGCGCTTGAAACGTGCCCACACACCATCGCCCTCGCTCTGGTGCAGGTACAATCCCGCGTCATCCAGTTTTACGATTCCTGCGACTAGCCCGTAGACTCCGACGGTCATGATGAGTGCGATACCCACCAGCGTAAGCACACGAATCAAAAGGTCCGCGTCGGCAACGATACCAAGGGTAAGCACGATGATTTCTGCTGACAGAATAAAGTCCGTCCGTATGGCACCTTTGATCTTTTGCCGCTCGAACTCGACCAGGTCGACATTCGGGTCAGCAACCTGCTTTAGCAAAGCCTCTGTTTCCGCTTCTGCATGCTCAGCGCCGTGCAGGAACTTGTGGGAGACTTTTTCAAACCCCTCAAAACAGAGATAAAGCCCGCCAGCCATCAGTGCCGGAGTTATCAACCAGGGCGCGATAAAGGAAATGACGAGCGCCGCAGGTACCAGAATCGCCTTGTTGAGCATCGAACCCTTGGCGACGGCCCAAACGACAGGCAGCTCGCGCTCTGCCCTGACGCCTGTGACCTTCTCGGCATTGACGGCGAGATCGTCCCCAAGGACGCCGGCGGTCTTCTTCGCCGCGACCTTGGTCATAAGCGATACGTCATCGAGTACTGCCGCTATATCATCTATCAAAACCAGCAGACTGGATCCTGCCATGATGTACTCCCTAAGGTTCGATACCAAGGGAGTGTGCCTTTTTGACTGGCAAAACACTAGTTGCGCAGCGTTGTTCTTTGTACAATGCGCGCCTATTTTTTGACCAGCTCAACCCGCTTATGACGACCCAAGGCCCTACAGAACTGCTCTCTCCTGCCGGCACCCTGAAGGCGATGCGCTACGCCTTCGCCTACGGCGCGGACGCCGTATACGCAGGCCAGCCGCGCTACAGCCTGCGCGTGCGCAACAATGAATTTAACAAACTGGAAAACCTCGCCGCCGCCGTCGATGAGGCACATCAACTCGGCAAAAAATTCTATCTGGCGTCCAATATCTCACCGCATAACGACAAGGTTCGCTCTTATGTTCGCGACCTCGAGCCCGTGATCGAAATGGGCCCGGACGCGCTGATCATGTCAGACCCAGGCCTGATCATGCTGGTAAAAGAACGCTGGCCAGAACAGGAGGTGCATCTCTCGGTACAGGCCAACGCAGTAAACTGGGCCAGCGTTAAATTCTGGCACAGGCAAGGCATCAGCCGCGTCATTCTTTCCCGCGAGCTGGGGCTGGATGAAATCGAAGAGATCCGTCAGCAGTGCCCCGAGGTGGAACTCGAAGTGTTTGTTCACGGCGCGTTGTGCATCGCCTACTCCGGCCGCTGCCTGCTCTCTGGCTATATGACCCACCGCGATTCCAACCAGGGCGCCTGCACCAACTCCTGCCGCTGGGAATACAATACCCATGAGGCAAAGGAAACAGAGACTGGCGACATCATCGCGGTTGACGCCGGTGTCAGGCAGCACCATCCCGACGCCAATGAGCCCGTCCTGTTGCAGGAAAAAAGCCGTCCTGGCGAGTACATGCCCGCCTACGAGGACGAGCACGGGACCTACATTATGAATTCCAAGGACTTGCGTGCTGTGCAACATGTGGAGCGCCTGGTAAAAATGGGCATTCACTCGCTCAAGATCGAAGGCCGCACCAAGAGCCACTACTATGTCGCGCGCACGGCACAGGTGTACCGCAGCGCGATCGACAACGCCGTCGCGGGTAAATCCTTTGATATGGGGCTGATGTCTGAGCTGGAGCATCTAGCGAATCGGGGGTATACCGAGGGTTTCTATCGACGTCACGTGCCCGACGAGTACCAGAATTATGAAGTGGGCAACTCTAGCAACCCGAATCAACAGTTTGTTGGCGAAGCAGTGGCATGCGACGCTGAAACAATGACGGTGGATGTAAAGAACTACTTCGAGGTGGGAGACACGCTGGAACTGATAAGCCCTGCGGGGAACCAAAGTTTTACCCTGCAACAGATCACCAACAAGCGTGGCCAGGCCGTAAATGAAGCGCCCGGATCAGGCCATGTGGTAACGATCCCCCTGCCAGAGGGCCACGGTCTGGCAGAAAACGGCGGCAACGCCCTGCTAATGCGGTATCGCTAAATTTTCTTGCGCCGACGCTTGGCCAGGACTTTCATCCTGGAGCTTGGATAGCGCGGGAGCTTTCCGCTTGAAAGGAAGCGGTGAATGCTCTCCTGCGATCGAATCCTGGCGGATTTCTTCGCTGTACGGACGAAGTGATTGTCCTGGTTAACATCGATTACACGCGCCTTGATATTGTCGTGCCACTGCTGGTCTAGCACGGACTGAATCATCTCCTGCGCATCCTGGTCGAAGATGGGAGCCATCACCTCAACCCGGTAGTCCAGATTGCGGGTCATAAGATCGGCAGAACCTATAAGGTAGCGAGGATTTCCGCGGTTATAAAAGACATACACCCGAGGATGTTCCAGGTAGCGATCGACAATGCTGATGGCATGAATGTTCTCCGAGAGCCCCTTCACACCCGGCAATAGCGAACACATGCCGCGTACTATCAGATGAATCTGCACGCCCGCTTCGCTGGCTTCGTAGAGCTTCTTGACCAGCTTGGCATCAACCAGGTTGTTACACTTGAGCGTCATCTCGGCCCGATAGCCCGCCCGGGCATTTTCGATCTCCTGTTCAATCAAACCGATCAATCCCGGCCTGCTACTGTGAGGCGACACCAGCAACAGCTTATAGTCAGGCCGACGATAGGTGTACTGGAGGAAATCGAAAACCTGATAGACATCCTTGCCCACGTTCTGATCATGCGTAATAAGCGTAAAATCAGTGTAAATACGCGCCGTCTTCTCGTTGAAATTACCCGTACCTATATGGCTGTAGTAGCGGCGCGCGCCGCCCTCTTTGCGCTCGATCAGAATCAGCTTACTGTGAACCTTGAGACCGGGTATGCCAAAAATCACATTGATGCCATTCTCGGTTAGCCGCTGCGCCCAACTGATATTTGCCTCTTCATCAAAACGAGCCGCGAGTTCCACCACCGCAAGAACGCGCTTGCCGTTGTCGACAGCATTGACCAATGCATCAATCACCCGCGAGTTCTTGGCCACGCGATAAAGGCATATTTTTATATCGGTGACATAAGGGTCAAGCGCCGCCGTTTTTAGTAGATCAACAACGTAATCGAAAGGGTGGTAGGGATAGTAAAGAAAGACATCCTTCTCCCGCACTTTGTCGAAAATACTCCCCGCCTCGTCTAGTCTGGGCACACGAATCGTCGCCAGCGGCTTGAACTCCAGATACTTGGGCCCAACGTTCGGAAAACTCATGAAGTCCTTCGAGTTGTGATAGCGGCCACCGGCAATCAGGCTGTCGTATTTGCCGAAACCGAAGCGTGCACTGATGTGGCTGAGCAGTCGCTCCGGCATCTTTCCGTCGTACACCATACGCACCGCATCAGCTTTTTTGCGCTGCTTCAGGCTCTTGGCCATCTTATCAATCAGGCTCTGGGAAATTCCGGTATCTATTTCCAGTTCGGCATCTCGGGAAAATTTAAAACAGTAAGCGGCGGCCTCATCTATCGAAATTACGCCGCGAAACATCTGTGGCAGGCAGGCGCGCATCATGTTGTCGAGTACGATAAAAACCTTGCCACTCTTGCCCCTGCGCCGGGGAATTTCAACGAAGCGATCCAACCTGTCAGTGGGCACTTCGACCACAGCATACTCGTAGCTATCACCGGACTTGATGTCTATCGCCAGATAAAGTGACTCGTCATTCAAGACGGGAATCGCGCGATCATCGCGCAGAAGTATCGGTTCCAGTTCCGGTAGTACCGTCGACGTGAAATAGCTTTGCACGAAGGCTGCCTGGCCTTCATCAAGTTGCCGTTCGTTAACCAGGTAAATCTTGCGCCGGGCCAACTCCGCCATAATCAGGCTGTAAATTCGGTCAAACTCTTTCTGTAGCTCTGCGACGCGCTCTACGATAGCCGCCAGGAGATCTTTAAAGTGCTGCCGATTTGCCCCGGAAGACACCGAAATCAGGCGCCTTACTTCTGCGACCCGCACGCGGAAAAACTCATCCGCATTGTTGGAAAATATGCCGAGATAGCGCAGCCTCTCGATGATAGGCACCGTCTCATCGGCCGCCTCTTGCAGCACACGGGCATTGAAGCTTAGCCAGCTGAGTTCGCGCGGGAAAAAGAGGTCGCTCTCACGCAAGTCTGCTACGCGAGTTTTGATCGGATTCGCCATGATGTTCCTGCCGTGGTTAAGCAGTTGAATCTAGTACATTTTGAGGCAGAGCGATAGCGCGGGAATATGACAAAAAAAGCCCGGCACTAAGGCCGGGCTAAAGTAGGGATATTACCTACAGGGATAGTCTGGTTGCGGCTGCGCTTTTCGTCTCAAAAAGCCAGCTGCGGTGTAAAAAAGGCCCGTTTATTCCCCGTTACCGCTGGGGCGAGCCAAGGTAGGGATCTCTAAATCCGCTGTATCCTTCAGGCCGCAGCCTGTTGGACGTCTTCAGGGTAGGCCGCGCCTACCGCGTCAAAGCTGTAATCTTCCATGCCCAACTCCGCGAGCACTGGCTTTACCTCTTCTCCGCCCTTGGAGCTGATTCGTTTGTCGATGGCAGCCATCAAGCCATGCCGGTTTACCAACTGCCAGGTGCCTGTGGCTCTTGTGCGCTTACCCTTGGCGTAGCTGAGGGCTTCTTCGTAGGCGTAAATGGCGCGTACCGCAGCGAACTCCGCTTCGCTTGTTGTCTCGTGCCGTTCTGCCCTCAGATCAACCGCTTTGCGGTAGGCCTGGATAGCCAGTTCAGGGTGGCCCCGCTGAATGGCGTTCTTGGCGAACACATAACAGAGCTCAGGTTCTTTGATTCGTTCTACTAGTTCGTGCATGTCTGTTCTCCCTATCAGTTCTGCGCTCTTGTCGTCAGTGCGCTGTGCATGGGAGGTATATTAGGGGCCCAGGCTGTTTCACCACATGGCAGGCTACGCCAAAGGCATGGCCATTCGCGCCAACCCTACAACGCACGCAGCATACTTCTAGAAAATTACTGAAGTAATAAACCTAAGTACTTGAAATGGATTAAAAAAGCCCGCACGTCAGATGACGGGCGGGCTAACAGCCGTATGTTTCGGGGCAGAAACATCGGCCAGGGGACGTGTTAGCACGTGCAGGGAGCAACGTGCTAATTAGAAAATAGTCCGCTCTGGCCAAATAGCAAATTATTCGCTCAAAATTTCGCCAATCACGGCTTGAGGGCCAGTACGTCAGTCCTGAGGTGGCGCAGAACGCGCTCTGCCGTATTGCCCATAAGGCGAGCTTTCACGCCCTTGCGCCCCACCGTGCCCATAACCACGATTTGCGCTCGTTTGGCGGCTGCCTGGCTCGCGATGACTTTTTCAACTGGGCCTCTTTTAACAACAAAGCGCTTTTCGGGAATACCAAACTGCTTCGCCAATGCCTTGATCTGGGGCTGCATGTCGCGCTTGGCATCCGCGGCGAAAGTCGCCGGATCAACCAGGTCCAGATCTGCCAGCAGTACGGGAACCTCGATAGCGCTGACAATTTCGACGCTGGTATCCATTGCGCTGGCGAGTGCCGCTGCGCGCTGCAGAATTTCAACATTCAGTTTTTTCTTGATCGCCACCTTGCTGCGCAGATCCAAGGCAGCCAGTACTGGCTTGGTTCGAGCCCACTTGTTCTCGGCGATAACAAGCACAGGAGCCGGGCACTCCCGCAGAAGCTGCCAGTCGGTTGAAGTGTGCGCAAGTGTGTCAGATCGACGGCCGGTTTTCACAACCATTTCATAGCGGGTGCTGGTGCAGCGGCGGGAAACCCAGGCGGCGAGGTCTTTCTCCCACACGACGGTCAGCTTGACCTTCTGCCCTTGCTTCGCGCTTTCATCGACCCGGCCCTGCACCTCGAGGCGCTTGTCCTCGATCAGTTTCTGCTTAATTTTTACGCGTTCTTCTGCGCTAACGTTGATGGACTTGAGGGGCGCATAGACGAAAGATACGACTTCTGCGTCAAACCCGTGCCGTGCTGCAATGTCGAGGCCGCGGCGTGTAGCGATACCCTTGCCTTCGAGGTCGGCGACAATCAGAAGTTTGCCCATATACTTTTTCTCTCTGGTAGTTTGCCATTGAGATTATAGGGCTTTGGGTCGCAGTGGAAAGTGGTGTAGATCAATTAGCCAGCATTAACGGGGTACCAGCGCATGCCCTGGCGTGTCACCAGGCCGTCGCCTTGCAAGTCGACCAACATACGCTCCACTATGCCCTGGTGATAAAAGTCGCCTCCCTCTGGATTCCACTGGGAGAGAAAACGCGCGATGTCGTCACTGGTAGCGCCAGCGCGATGAGATACTCGCATTGCCATATAAACCATGGACTTGATCATGCGCATGACCTTGTCAGTCATAACAGTGATTGGATTATTCATAGCTCGCTCCTTGGTGAATACAAGAGCAAGATACGCCTGTCCAGGCTGAGTGCGCATGGCAAGTCGCGCCAACTGCATGACTAACGGCGCCATTGCGCCAGGCTAGGTTTCCGGCTGAACCGACGCGCGAAAATCGGCCGGGGCCACGCCTGTCCAGCGCTTGAAGGCACGAGAGAATGTGCTTGGCTCCGAGAACCCCAGTAGATACGCTGTCTCTACAACCGAGCGATTCGGAGTACTGAGATACTTCTGCGCTAGTTGCAGACGGGTATCCTGCACCAGGTCCATAAAACTCGTGCCCTCCTCCTTTAACTTGCGCTGCAGGGTCCGATTACTCACATGCATTGCATCGGCGATCTGCTGCTGACTGGGAGCGCCATCTGGCAGGTACTCGACAATCTTGTCGACGACATCACGAGACATTGAATGATTGAGGAAGCCCGCGAGATAAGCCTGGGTTTGCTCGTCGTTGGCGCGCGCCAGGGCCGGGTCACCGGTGATCAGTGGTTCGCGAATATCCGCGCCGTACCAGGACATGCTGGTCACGTCCGAATCGAAACTGACAGCAGTACTCAATAGCGACTCCCAGCGCGACGGATCGTCGGGCGCAGGCCGCTCCATGATCACGGCCACCGGGGCAATAAAATCACCGAGAGCGAGATTACACATACGCGACACGATCCCTACACCAAAATCACGCACTGCAGGGTGGTAGTTCTCGCTAAAAGGGATACGACCGAAGTCGAGGCGCACCATCTCCCCTTCCTCTACCAGACTAGTATCGGCGGAGGTGGTAAGCAGTTTACCGAACCGCACAAGACGCTGTAGTCCTTCAAACACAGTATCGCTGGCCAGCCACGCCAAACCCAAACCATGCAACACCTGCGCCTGGAGCTGCTCGGCAGCCACCAACCCAAACGCCTCTTCGCCTGTCTCTTCGACGCAATACGCCAGCAACTCATTGAACACCTGCTGGGGCACACGCCAGTCCGGATTGGCCAGCTTGGCGCTGTCCAGACCCACTTGCTGAAAAACGTCCAGGGGCGACATACCGTATAGACGCATCGCCTGCGCGAGCGGCAACACCATGCTCCCAAGCACTGAATGTTGAAGTTCTGAATCGTGCTCCATGCCCACCCCTCTTAACCAAGTGTCAGCGTAAAGCAAAGCTTGCCATCGCCCAAGGGGTCCAGGCACTGTATTTGTGTACAAAATGTGATGGCACAGCGCGCGCCAAAAAATGATGATGGGCGCGAGCGCGCCCGATCGATAAGCCCAGACAGGCAGTTAGAGCTTGGAGAACTCTCGATTTAGCTTGTATTTGCGGGAGGTGACATAAGATTCCATGTCCTCAACTCTGCGCAAAGCCGCATCGAGACGGTCCTTGGCGCGATTCAAGCGGACACTGCTGGAATCAGAATAGCGAAAGACTTTGCGCGGCCGATAGTCGTGGTAGCGCTCGTCGTACTCCATCTCCACTTCCACGTCCTCGTAGTCTGGCTCCTGCCAGCTATAACCATCGTCATCGCTGCGCCGTGTAGGCCGCGGCGCCAGGAGAATCCAGGCGCCGAGATACACCCAGAGCGCCAGAGTGCCGGTAAAAATAAAGCCGCCAATCCAGATCAGGCGCATCACCCAATGGGCAATATCCCAGTGGTCTGCCAGGCCAGCGCAAACACCTGCAACCTTGCCTTCCCGTGTGT
This sequence comes from Halioglobus maricola, assembly GCF_009388985.1. Lineage (NCBI taxonomy): Bacteria > Pseudomonadati > Pseudomonadota > Gammaproteobacteria > Cellvibrionales > Halieaceae > Halioglobus > Halioglobus maricola. The sequence goes on along the minus strand of NZ_CP036422.1, from coordinate 2,040,639 downwards.
TGCGGTAAAGCCCCATATTCCAGCCCCCGCGCTTGTTACTGTAAAACTTCCTAGCGTGGCCACCACTCCTGCGGCGGCGATTGTGATACTTGCGACTCATCACTTACCCTCCCGGGATTCTTCTTGAGCTCCCTTGCGCCAGCCACCGTGGTCGGCGTCCAGCAGTTTCTCCAGGGTCTCAATTCGATCCGTCAATTTATCCACTGTCACCAGCATGTGCTCGACAGTTTCCCTGTCCTCGCTGGACAGGCCCTTCGCCGAACGGTTCACGCTGCGGTAGTGCATGCTGATCCAGATCGGCGCTACAACCACCATGAACAAAATGGTGGGGACGAACATGAATTGCCAAAATTCCATTAATGCATTCCTTGGGCGGGGCTCAACGAGCCCATGCTGCCATTGTTACCTCGTTGAGCCAAATTCAACGGTGTGGTCACGCTTCCTTGTCACCGCCAACTTCAGATTTGAGCCGGCTCAGCTCATCGTTAATGCGATCATCCTCGGCCAGTGCATTGATCTCAGCGGCCAGGTCTGGCGGCACATCGCGGCCGACATCCATCGACTCAAGCTGACTTTCCAGGGTGTCCATGCGGCGCTCGAAGTGCTCGAAACGCTGGAACGCAGTGTCCAGTGCGTCGCGGTGCATCTGGCGTTTCACCTTGATACGAGACTCTACCGTCTTGGTGCGCATCATGAGCGCTTTCTGCTTCGCCTTGGCATCGGACAGTTTCTGCTGCAACTGGGCCACCTCAGTGTTCAGCTGTTCGATATGCTCGTCGGTGGCTTTCAGTTCGGCCTCAACAGCAACGACCTCGTCCTCAATCGTGTGCTTCTCCTGCAGCGCAGCGCGAGCAAGGTCTTCGCGGCCCTTACTGATGGCCAGCTTTGCCTTTTCTTCCCAGGTCTCAGCTTCGGCCTGGACCTGCTCCAGGCGGCGGGCAGCCCCCTTGCGATCGGCCAGTACTTTGGCAGATGAAGAACGGACCTCTACAAGGGTGTCCTCCATCTCCTGAATGATCAGACGAATCATTTTTTCAGGGTCCTCAGCCTGATCCAGCAAAGAATTTAGGTTTGAGTTGATAATGTCGGTCATGCGGGAAAAAATACCCATTTTTACGTCTCCTGCTTCTTTAATCTCAACCCTTGACCTGTGTTTTTGCCACAGGCCGGGCGATCCAGTAAATCAGTTCAATCACCGCCACCACCTGCATAAAGCTCCACACAGCGGCTGCGGTCCCGGCGAAAGCGGCTGTCATCACACATAGCACTGCAAGTGCCATGTAGATAAGAAACCTCTCACCCCATCTGTTCATCGATTGTTCCCTACGTTGGTTTAGTGTTTTTTTGTCTTACGGGCAATCTATTACAGAATCCGTGCCAGAATCTGTATGCTATTGATAAATAACAGCTTTAATCGAAATCACGCTAGATTTTGAACTCCTATTAGGCTTAATTTACCCAAATATTTGGTTTATTAAGCCTCCTATATAGGTATATTTGACCTATGAATAGACCTCAAGAAAGTATGATCGGCAACTCAGCCGCGCTTGCTGCCGCCCTGGACCGGGTATCGCTACTGGCGCCCATCAATCGTCCCGTGCTGATTCTGGGCGAGCGAGGGACCGGTAAGGAGCTGGCGGCCGACAGATTGCACTACTTGTCGACGCGCTGGGACGCCCCACTCCTCAAGACCAACTGCGGCGCCATCGCTGAATCATTACTCGAATCTGAACTCTTCGGCCACGAACCGGGCGCGTTCACGGGTGCCACCAAAACCCACCGGGGCCGCTTTGAACGCGCAGATGGTGGCACATTATTCCTGGACGAACTGGGCACCATGTCGCTGCGCCTGCAAGAAAAAATGCTGCGTCTGGTTGAATACGGTGAATTCGAGCGCCTCGGTGGGCAGCAAACACTGCAGGTGGATGTACGCGTGATAGCTGCAACAAACGCCGACCTCCCGACCCTGGCGGAAAAGGGAGAATTCCGCGCCGACCTGCTCGACCGCCTGAGTTTCGATGTCGTGCACTTACCGCCGCTTCGACACAGGCAGGAAGACATCCCGGAACTGGCGTCCCATTTCGCCATCGGCATGAGCTCGGAGCTGGGCTGGGAGCTCTTTCCCGGATTTTCCGAGCGGGCGATGGCCGCTCTCGTTGGCCACCGCTGGCCAGGCAACGTGCGGGAGCTCAAAAATGTTGTCGAGCGGTCACTTTATCGCTGGGGCAATGCTGAAGCAGAAATCGACGAAGTTGTCCTGGATCCCTTTGAATCGCCGTACCAGGATGCTTCTGAAGCAACTATCGTTGAGGCGCCGAGCTCGGCGACGAAACCGGAAGCCGATTTTAGTACACGCATGGAGCAGATTGAGCGAGAACTACTCGCCTCTGCACTCGCAGACAACGCGGGCAACCAGCGCCGAACTGCTGAAGCTCTCGGACTGAGCTATGACCAGTTACGCGGCATGGTACGCAAACACGACCTGGGTGGAAGACGGCGAAAAAACCGCTAGGATTAAGACACATAATAAGGATCGAATGATGAATGCCCACAACCTAGTGATTATTGCCTCCGGCGTTTTTTTCCTGAATGCCCTGCTAACCGGTGTCTGGAAGTATCTGCAAATGGTCGATAGCGAATCAGGTCACGCACACATTTACGTAGATACCGCGCACCGCGCCTCACTGATGTACGCCTTCGCCTGTATCCTGCTGGCCGTCTTTGTGAATATCAGCCAACTAGGCGCGACCCTTGAGCTGATTGCATCATTGATGCTGGTGACGTACTTCGCAATTGCCATACTCACTTACATGTTGGCGGGTTTGAAACAGAACACTGACAACCAGGTGCACAATGCATCGGCAGCGGTCCGGGTGTTTATGTGGTCTCTGATTACGGCAGAGATAGGCGGCTTTCTCATCCTGTTTTACGGTGTCCTGATCGCGCTGCTCTAGGCGTATCTGCCATGGACGAGCTCGCACTATTGGAAGACCTGTTTCTGGGCACACCACGACAGGGACCCGGCAGCCCCGACACTGTGCGGCGCGCGCTGGAACTCTGCGCGCTGGATGCCGCAAGTGAGCTACAGGTAGCAGATATTGGCTGCGGCACGGGCGCCTCGACCCTCCAGCTCGCCCAAATACTCAATGCCAGCATCACCGCCGTCGATTTCCTGCCACGGTTTCTTGCCCGCCTCGATGCCACCGCATTGGATGCCGGCCTCGCCAGCAAAATACACACCCTGTGCTGTTCAATGGGCGCTCTGCCCTTCGCCGCAAACAGCATGGATATGCTCTGGTCAGAAGGCGCGATCTACAACATGGGGTTCGCCAGTGGCGTAAAGGCCTGGCATCCTTTTCTTAAACCTGGCGGCCTGCTGGTTGTTTCTGAAATTACGTGGAGCCACTCTGCTCCGGCGGATGAGCTGCGGGCATTCTGGCAGCGGGCGTACCCGGAAGTGGACACTGCAGGCAATAAAATCAGGGTATTGGAAGCAAACGGCTACAGTCCAATCGGCTACTTTTTGCTACCGGAAGAATGCTGGACCGAGCACTACTATGCGCCGCTTGCAGCTGAATTTGAACCCTTTCTAAAGCGCCACGAGGACAGCGAGGCTGCCAGCGCAATTGTCGCGGAGAACCGCGCTGAGATCGCGCTGCACGAAAAGTACAGCGGCGACTTCAGCTACGGGATGTATATCGCCAGGAAATGCTAGAGAATATCGCTCATGGAGAAGCCGATACCGATACGATTGGTTGATTCATCGTAATCGATCAGGCTTTCACCGTAGCCATTAAAGTACTGCACATAACCACGGAAGCGGTCGGTACCCCAGAGTGGGAACGTCCAGTCGATCTGGATGGCGCCATTGTTATCATCAGTATTCAGATTATTGCGCAGAGTGAAGCCGAGCTCGTGCTCACCCAACTTCCAGACGCCATTCAGGTCACCGTAACCCATGTACTTGTACATGCGAGGATTATCATCGTCCTCTTCATCTTCCGGGAATCGGTACCAGGCACGGGCTATCAGGGCGAAGTTGTTTCGTTCAAACGCTGCAGAACCAATTGCCCGGTTCCAACTGCGAGACAAGATCTCTCCACGGCCATTGGACTGGTGATTAATGCTGAGCCCCAGAAGGGTGTTCTGGAAACCCAGAATTTCCCAATCGTTTTCCACGGTGAAAATCAGTTCGGGCTGGTAATTGGTCTCGCGAAAAGGTGCTGACTCATCAGAGTTATACACCTGCCACCAGTTTTCCTGTGTATAGGCGGCCCAGAGATTCGTGCCCTCACCCAATATGTCTTTCCACATCATTGCCTTGAAGCTGATCTGGAATTTAGCCTCCAGTTTATCCATCTCTGCATCGGGATAAATGTCGGTCCAGGCCTCTTCATTGGGCGTACTATTGTACGTAACCGGCAGCAGGTAATTGCGCTTGTGTGGGGTTATCGCCCAGACTTCTTCGCCACTTTCCTCATCCGCATCCAGTCGAGCCACGACAAGACCCGGCTCACTCTCCGCTTCCACGACAGCCGGCGCCGGCTCGATAGACTCGACCGAAATCTGCTCAGCTTCAGTGGCAAGCGCGTCATAACAGGCGAGGCGTTGCTGATTGTCACCTATCGCGGAACACTGTGCCAAACTGGAGGCACTCGCATGACTCGCGAAGGCCACTGCGCAAAGCGCGATGGCGGCGGAAGAAGTACGCATGATTATTTCAACTCTGCAACGAAGGGGAACGGCGCAAATAATAACCCAATACAGACGCCCGCTGGAGCATCAATCACGGCACTATTGCCACGGCTAGGCAGGCGTCATATCCCCGAAAGGCGACTCGAGATCGAGATCTACGGCATAGCCACCGACCGTGATTCTGCGATCATCCAGATCCACGTCGCCGTCTTGAAGTACACCATGGTCGAAACGATACACAGGATCTATTGTCCCTGCGGTCATGCCTTCATCGTAGCAACTCTGCGCCTCTAGAACCTTCTGGTTCGCGGCCTCGTACGCCTGCCACTCCGCCGCCGAATAGCGGGCCTGCATCATCCGCCTTGTCACAACCGGGCTGAGCATGGTGGCTGACGCATTGTTGCCCCCAAACCCCTTGGAATTAATGATTGCATAGGCTGATTCGGCTGGATCAAATTCACGATGCTCGCGACTGAAGGCCAGGTTTTCCTGCTTAACGTCGTCCGCTATATCATTAATGGTCGTAATGCCCGGGATGATGCCGTGATGCCAGATACCCAGTGCAGAAGTCACCTGGTCGCCCGATGCCGCCCCGAGAGAGTGCCCCAGGTAACTCTTGAGCGCAGCGACAGGCCAGTTTTCTATGCCAAAGGCACCCGCTACGCGCGAAAGAATTTCAGATTCACTGGTGCGATTCTGCGGCGTTCCTGTCCCGTGGGCCTGGACAATTCCGCCACTGCGCAACGCTTCGTCGCCTACAATCGCGCGCGCAGACGCGGTGGCCTTGGCCATTGTGATGTAGTTCCCCACGCCCGGCCCGGAGATAGACTTCTTGTAACCGTCTGCATTGACAAAAACATCCGTCGCAGCACCGAAGACTGTGGCGCCCATCTCCATTGCCAGAGCATCGTCAAACAGCACAATCATCTGTGACGACTCAGCGATGGTGAAACCACAGTTATCTGCGAAGGGGCGACATGCCCGGCGATGATCGGCGGAGGCTCCTTCACCCAGGCCATCGAGAGCGCGCAGCTCCTTGTCAGTTGCCAGCGCACCCATTGCGGCGTAGCCCTCCATCACTTCGGCATTGATCGGCGCCTCCGCCGACCCGATAAAGGCTATCCGAGCACGCCCGGCGCGGATATCAGCGATCCCCATACGCAGGTTATACAAAAAGGAAGCGCAGGCGCCGAGGGTCGCACCGGTGGCGCCCATGGTGCCGAGAATATAGGCGTTAATAAAATCCGACGGCATCTCAGCCAGACTCAATGGGCAGTACTTGGATGTCACGCGTTTGCCGTTATAGCGCGCCTTGAGCATACCGCCCGCGCCCGCGCTGTCGAGCTGGCCCATGGCACTGCCGGCGTAAACGCTGATCTGGTCGGCCGGTACCTTGCCCTGCAGCATTTCCCAGTCCAGACCGAGATTACCGAGCGCATCTGATGCAGCGCAGACAGTCATTTGCAGGCCCCGAGGATGGCTGCGCGATGGATACAAAGTGCCCGGTTCATAACCGGTCGGTAACTGCCCCGCTGCCTTGACTTCGAAGTCCCGGGCCGTCGGCAACAGAAATTCCTGATGACCGACGATATTGACGTTTACATGGGTCACCGAGGTGTTTGTGACTTTCCAACTGGGGGGAATAGCGTCCGGCAGGTGACGTCGCTCGATATCAAAATTCACCGGGTGGCCGTTGCTCTCAGTGGGAAAGCGCTGGTTCCACAGCACCGCGTCAGCGTCGAAGTGCTGCTCTTCGATTTTACGGATCAGGGTGTGCTCGAGGATGTACTGCTCATTCCCACTCACGCCATCGAGTCCCATCATGCTTGCGAGCGACGCCAGCGTTCGCTGCTGCTCAGCAGCCCCAAGTGCATCGTAGGCCATGCGCGCCACACCGTGATGCCCTGAAGCCCGCCCCGCTCCATTGATACCGCCAAGGCTGACAACAACTGGTAACCGCTCTTTGGACATGCTTCTGAAACCCTTATGCTATTTGCGCGAAAAAACCTGAAAGCAGTGTAAAGTCAGCTTCGGGTACGAGATATGGCAAATCTGTCATATAATGCGCCTTATCTGCCAGAGAGAAAATATGCCATGTACCGTGTAGGCGCCCTGCTCTACCCTCAGGCTCTTGCCACCAGCATCACCCTGCCACTTGAAATACTACAGGCTGCGGCACAACTCGCCCGGGTGCGCTCGCGGCACAGTGCCAGTGTGAGCACGGTTCTCGCGGCACCTGAACTGACGCCAATCACTCTGTTCGGCGGTTTAACGCTGACGCCCGAAACGCACTACCAGGATCTCGATGAACTGGACCTGCTGATCATTCCGGCAATCTGGCGCAACCCTCAGCCCATCGTCGCCGCTGCCGCGCCATGGCTGCCCAAGCTCAGGGAGTTTGCCGATGCTGGCACGCGTCTGTGCGCGGTAGGAACCGGCGCCTGCTTACTGGCAGAGGCTGGATTGCTCGATGGGCGCCCCGCGACGACGCATTGGAACTACCGCGATGAGTTCGCCAGGCGCTACCCCAAGGTGCAGCTTAAGAGCCGCCACCTCATTACCCAAAGTGACACCATATATTGTGTGGGCAGTGTTAATTCGATTGCCGACATGGCGGTACACCTTATCGAGGAATGGTACGGAGACAGCATCGCCCGGGCCGTGGAGAACCAGTTCTCGCCAGAGATCAGACAGCCATTTCGCGCCGCGGCCTACCAGACCGGCCCGGATGACAGCCACCACGACGAGCTAGTCGCACAGGCACAGGACATCCTGCGCGAACAGCTCAGCCACCCTGTCACCCTCAGGGACATTGCCGCGCGGCTGGGCATCAGCGACCGCAGCCTCAACAGACGCTTCCACCAGGCTTGCGGCACCAGTCCACGCGCATGGCTGGAAAATCTCCGCATAACCCAGGCTCGAGAGCTCCTGCGCCACAGCAACCTTCCCACCAACGAAGTTGCCTGGCAGGTTGGTATTAGCGACGCCAGCCACTTTGGCAAAGTATTCAAACGCGCGGTGGGCATCACCCCGGCGAAGTACCGCGAGGCCGTGCGAGGCAAGCTTTTCACACCAGGTGTACCTTGAGTAAACCCGACGCTTGTGGCTAAATTAGCGCCCTTTTTCGCCGCCACCCCGGCACGCATCAACGGACCCGCAAATGAGTGAAGAATCAGTAGTCATTGTCGATGGCGCCCGCACACCCATGGGCGGCCTGCAGGGCAGCCTCAGCGCTGTTCCGGCACCCGAGCTCGCCAGCACCGCGGTGCGCGCCGCGCTGAGCAAAAGTGGCATATCCGGCGAGGCGGTGGATGAAGTGTTTATGGGCTGTGTACTGCCCGCCGGGCTGAAGCAGTGCCCCGCTCGTCAGGCGGCCATAGGCGCAGACATTCCTGTGGCCACAGGCGCGGTCACCGTGAACAAGGCCTGTGGCAGCGGCATGCAGGCGGCGATTTTCGGCTATGACAGCATCATGGCAGGGACCAACAAAGTGGTTGTCGCGGGCGGTATGGAGAGCATGTCCAATGCCCCTCACCTGCTACCTCCAGGCAGCCGCAGCGGGCTGCGTACAGGCCACGGCCAACTCTTTGACCACATGTTTCTCGACGGCCTGGAAGATGCCTATACCGGTCGCGCAATGGGCAGTTTTGCTCAGGAGACGGCCAACGAACGCGGTATCACCCGCGAGCAGATGGACGCCTTCGCGGTCGAGTCTCTTTCACGCGCCAAAGCGGCTATCGAAAACGGCTCGCTGGCTGCAGAAATAGCACCGGTTAACGTGGTAACCCGGCGCGGCGAAACCCTGGTGGAAGATGACGAACAGCCGCACAAGGCTGCCGTCGACAAAATTCCAAAGCTGCGGCCGGCCTTTGCCAAAGACGGCACCATCACCGCCGCCAACGCCAGCTCTATTTCAGACGGGGCCAGCGCTCTCGTGCTGATGGCAGGTTCCGAGGCCACGGCCCGCGGGCTCAAACCGCTAGCACGAATCGTAGCGCACGCTCGCCACAGCCAGGCACCGGGTGAATTCACAATTGCACCTATTGGCGCAATCCAGAAGCTCATGGACAAGACCGGCTGGCAGATAGCCGACATTGACCTGTTTGAAATCAATGAGGCGTTCGCCATGGTGACCATGCTTGCTATCGAAGACCTTGGTCTGGACCACAGCAAGGTCAACGTGCATGGCGGCGCATGCGCTCAGGGCCATCCTATCGGCTCCACTGGCTCGCGCATCATGGTCAGCCTGATGTACGCCCTGAAAAAGCTGGGCAAAAAGCGTGGCGTAGCCGCGCTCTGTATTGGCGGCGGTGAAGCCACCGCTGTCGCTATTGAACTGATCGAGGAATAACTATGTCTCTCTCCAGCGTACCTGACATCCTGGACGATATTCGCGCCGGTAAGATGGTTATCCTGATGGATGACGAAGACCGTGAGAATGAAGGCGACCTGATCATCGCCGCCGAGGCAGCAACACCCGAGATCATCACTTTCTTTTCCAGCGAAGCCTGCGGTTTGATCTGCATGCCCATCACTGAAGAGCGCGCCCGCCAGTTGCAACTCCCACTGATGGTGCGTGACAACCGTTCCCAGCATGAAACAAACTTCACTGTTTCTATCGATGCCTCCGAGAAAAAGGGCCCAGGCATCAGTTCAGTCCAGCGAGCCCATACCGCACTCAAAGCCGTTGCACCCGGAGCTGGCCCCAGCGACATCATCCAGCCGGGGCACATCTTCCCGCTGGTCGCCAAACCCGGTGGAGTGCTGCGCAGAGCGGGCCATACGGAAGCCGGCGTTGACCTCGCACGAATGGCAGGCTTCGAGCCCGCTGCGCTGATTGTGGAGATTATGAATGAGGACGGCACCATGGCGCGTCGTCCCGAACTTGAAGTTTTTGCCGAGAAGCACGGCCTGAAGATGGGGACCATCGCCGACCTGATTGAGTACCGGGCGATGCATGAGCAGTCCATCGAGTTGCGTAACTCCAAGTCTGTTGAGACAGAGTTCGGAACATTCGAGCTGCACACATTCCTTGACCTGATCGACGACACCGTACACTACGCACTCACCTGTGGCGAAATCAGCACCGACATTGAAGTACCCGTCCGGGTACAGACCGTCAACACATTGCGCGACGTGCTGGCCACATCCATTCCCGACGCGGCGCCCGGCTGGTCATATCGCCGAGCCATGGCCCACGCTGCTAGCGAAGGCTGTGGTGTAGTGGTACTGATAGGGCAGGAACAAAGCGCAGAGCAGGCCCTGGCGGAAGTTGTACAGTTTCCTGAGCCGCTCAGTGTAACTGGGTCGGCAGACACAAGCGGTCAACAGAATTACCGTGTTATTGGCACCGGCTCACAAATTCTTCGGCGGCTGGGTGTTGGCAAAATGAAACTGATGTCTGCGCCAATTCACTTTAACGCCCTCTCCGGTTTCAACCTGGAAGTCACCGACTTCATCCAACCTTGAATAGAAAAAGGCGCCAACGGCGCCTTTTTCTATTCAAGGTTGGTTGAGCGATTGCCTACTCAGCAATGCTCTCGCGGGCAATTTCCTGCTCGTCTCTAGCAGCTTCGCAGAAAGGCATATCGATCCAGCCGCCCTCGCTGTAAAGCTTCGTAGCATCGGCGTAATGGGCAGAGGCAGGATCGGTAGATTGTGAATAGGTAAGAATTGCATACGCATCAGGGCACTCAGACTCATCCCAGGTGATAGCCTGGATGTAGCTGTTGCCGTGTTCGATAGCGCTATATCCCTCACCGTCCACAAGATCTGAAGTAATGACGCTGAACATCATGCGCGACGAACCGCCATGAATGCCAATGCGCTCGCCATTCTTGTCAACGAACTGCACTTCACCCCAGGGCGCATCCAATGCGATACCCGCCTCCACCAGACGATCAACGGCAGCGCCAAGCGCGGACCGTACTTCTTCCACGACCATCGGATCCTCACTCAGCACTGCGGGCGTAGTCACAGGCTCGGTAACCTCAAAGGGCACACTCCAGAGATTTTCAATACCGCGGGCAATCTGCCAGAACTCGAAGAAGATATGTCCCCCAACGCTTTCGAGCTTATGGGAACCATCCCAGTCTCGCAAAATGCCGCAAGCTTCAGCCGCCTGCGCTGGATTTGCGCTATACATAGCCCAGTCTGCTGTTTCATCGCACACAGTTGCAAGATCATCCTGCATCAAATGAGCGACAAAGTTGTCGGCCTGGTAAGAGATGGCGCGCAGGTTATCAATATTAAACAGCGGGTCGGCGCCGTGGTTGTCGCCCCCAGCCAAACGCGCCTCTGCCAGAGTAAACGTGTGCCTGGTACGCATGCTCTGTTCAACGCCCTCTTCGCCGATCAGCGGTGAGAAACCCGTCAGCAGCATGCGCGGGTTGGATAACCAATAGCTGTCATTGGCATTGGCCCCATACTCGCGAGTTTCCAGTTTAGGCAGGCTGTCATAACCGAAGATGCCCTCGGCCGTATCCGCGTCATTGCCCCACTCGCAAGTCGAGTCCGAGCCTTCGAGCGTAGTGTAGCCAAAGCCTGTCAGTAGCGATTGCAGCGTGCCGCGAATACAACTGCCGTACTGGGCAATAGATACATTTGGCACTGCTGAAATATCACCATAGAAAGCATCACCGTTGCGGTCTGCTGCAATGGTATTCACCCAGGGAATTCCGATCGGACGCAGTGCTTCTTTGAATTCCGCCAGATTTTGTGCCTTACCCATCTGTACCCATTGGTCAAAGCCGCGCAGATTTTCCTGGTTTGCATCGCGATATGTCAGAAGTGTTCCAGCGGCATTGGGCCATCCCGCGAGCAACGGAGAAACCTCGCCCAGGTCAACAATGGGACCGTAATGGGAGAAATAGAAGGTGTATTCCACTTCGGCACCACTACTGTCGATCGCGCTGACTGTTTCAGAAGTGATTTCCCGCATTTCACCGTCGTATTCGTATTCCAGCGGATTGTCCGGATTCAGGGTCAGCTCATAGAAGGTAAATCGATCACCGGTGCTGACGGTATGCGACCAGGCGAGGTCCCGGTTGAAGCCGATCACGGGCGACGGAAGGCCACCCAGTGCCGCACCCATTACGTCGTACTCATCAGCTACAGTCAGGTGGAACATAAAGAAGCGAAGACTGCCCTGCCAGGGAAAGTGCGGATTACCGAACAGCAGGCCTGAATCGGTTTGGGAACCATCTGCACCTATTGCGTAGGCGTTACTGCCGATCTCCCAACCCTGAGGCAAGTCCAATGCAGCATCGACTGACGCTTTGTCGAGCCCGGCAAACATCGCGGCTCGTTCTTCCGGGGCTACTGGCGCCAGAGACGCGAGAGCTTCCGGGGCGGTTACCGCAGTACTGAAATCCGCCAGCGGGCCACTGGACCCACGTAATATCGCCTTGTGAGCCAGCCGCACCACGTCTCGATAATCCACTTCGCGCACCCATTCAGCGCCACGACAACCCTCCTCACCTTCTGCGAGATTCTCTGCGCCCGTCTCGTTGAAATAGCGATTCACGCCCGCGGCGTAGCCGGCCATGGCGTCCTGTTGATCCTGAGACAGCGAATCGTACATTCGATCCACGGTGACATCGTCGTTGTAGAGTTTGTAAACGAAGTCGTCGTTGAGACTACCTTCCTCCCCAAGATAGCGAGCAGAGTTACCGCTAGCGCGCACGTACTCTCGCATCAGGGTGCAGTAGTTCTCGCCTGCAAAGGCATAGCCAACACCATAACCGGCGCTCGCCCAATCCTGCGCCACCACATGGGGGATACCGTACTCAGTCCAGATAATCTCTGCCTCGTAGGTATACTCCGGCAGGGGCGGCTCCACGGGCGGCTCTACGGGGTTGTCATTGCGGTCGGATGAATCGCTACAGGCGATAAGAAAGCCACAGGCAAGTGTATAAATGGGCAGGCGCAGCCTACGGGAGAGTTCGAAGTTCAACACGGATACCTATTAGAGTTTTTAGTGATCAAGTCGATTGATTCTAACCAGACTTCGCTTGCTTGCACAGTCGAACCAGCTCATATCAGTAACAATATTCATACGACTACCCTCGTCGACAGCCTTGCGCTTGCCTATTCCATCCCAGCGATTAGAATGCCGGTCGCCAAACCAATCGGGTGTTGTTTTCTATGCTGTATTTCCCGCAATTCAATCGCGGCCTGTGGCTGCTACTGATACTGCCGCTGTCTTCTCAAGCACATGAAGAGGCCGGGGAGCTTGAGGAAATTGTCGTCACCGGACGCCGCCAGGTACTGGCCGGCGAGGCGCGCACCGCATCCGAAGGTGTCGTCGGCCAGATGGAACTCTCGGTCCGCCCTCTCCTTCGCCCCGGAGATGTCCTTGAAGCAGTGCCCGGGCTCATCGTTACGCAACACAGTGGTTCCGGCAAATCCAACCAGATGTTTCTGCGTGGCTTCAATCTTGATCACGGCACCGACTTTGCCACCTGGGTCGACGGTATGCCGGTGAACATGCGAACCCATGGGCATGGCCAGGGGTATACAGATATCAATTTCCTGATCCCCGAAACGATAGAGCAGATGGCTTACGTCAAGGGCCCCTATCACGCTGAGTTGGGCGACTTTTCTTCCGCCGGTGGTGTTCACATAGACACCTTCGATCGATTACCGGAAAGCCGGCTTACCCTCGGCGTAGGTGAAAACGGATACCAGCGCCTGCTCGGGATGGGTAGCGTCGAGTTAGACGGCATTTACCTGTCAGGCGCATTGGAAGGACAAAAATACGATGGCCCCTGGAGCGATATTGACGAGGATGTGCAGAAGCTCAATGGGCAGCTCAAAGTGGGTGGCGGCAACGAGACCAGAAACTGGTCGACCACTGCGATGTACTATGAGAACGAGTGGAATTCCGCCGACCAGATTCCCCAGCGGTCCGTGTCCCAGGGCTTGATTGATGAATTTGGCTCGATAGACCCGACGCTTGGAGGCGACACCCGACGAAGCAGCCTTTCAGGCCAGTATACCCACGAGCACGAAGATCACCGATCAGAATGGCAGGCGTATATCATCGATTACGAATTGAACCTGTGGTCCAATTTCACCTATCTGCTCGAGGATCCTATCGAGGGCGATCAATTCAAGCAGGAAGATGACCGGACGATCTACGGCGGCAGCTATAACCGCTTCTGGGTAGGCGGCCTGGAAAATCATTTTCACCACAGTCTCGGAGCGGAATTACGCTACGACGACATCGACACGGTTGGACTCCACCGTACCCAGGCACGCCAGTATCTCGCCACCATCCGGGAGGATAGCGTAGAGCAAGCCAGTGCGGGGGTATTCTACGAACTTGCATGGCGATTCGCTCCCGAATGGCGAGCCGTGCTCGGTATTCGCGGCGACTACTACTGGTTCGATGTCGACGCTCAGGATGCCGCGAACTCCGGGGATGATACGGACTCAATCATCAGCCCAAAAGCGAGCTTGATCTATGCTTTTTCCGACAACACAGAAGCCTACCTGAGCGGCGGATACGGCTACCATTCCAATGACGCCCGCGGAGTGACCATCACTGTCGATCCCGGCACAACCGAACCAGTCTCCTCCGTCGACCCACTGGTGAGATCAAAAGGTGCCGAGATCGGCTTCAGAACTGTCTGGCTGGACAGCTGGAACACGTCGGCAGCGGTTTGGTACCTGGAACTGGAGTCTGAACTGCTCTTTGTGGGTGACGCCGGCACGACGGAAGCCAGCCGACCCAGTGAACGCTGGGGCGTAGAGTTCAACAATTTCTGGTCGCTGGATGACGTCTGGTCACTGGAGGCAGATTTCGCGTGGACCGACTCTGAGTTCAGCGACAGCGCCATCGAGGGTAACGAAATTCCCGGCGCGCTTGAATGGGTGGTTAGCGGCGCAGTCGCCGCACAGTACCCGGGGGGACTGTTTGGCTCGTTCCGCGTGCGTTATTTCGACGGAGTTCCATTAATCGAAGACGGAAGCGTGAAATCTGACAGTTCAACCATGGCCAACCTTGCGCTGGGGTGGTCTAACGACAAGTGGCGCGTTCAAGTGGAGGTATTGAACCTGTTTGACTCAGATGATCACGACGTTGATTACTTCTACGCTTCGCGTCTGCCCGGTGAGTCCGCAGAGGGTGTGGAAGACATTCATTACCACGTGTTTGAACCGAGACAGTTCAGATTTTACGTCAGCCGAAACTTCTAGAGACGATGGCTGGACCATGCACTCTATATGCGCAGCTCCATATCAATTTTGTGCATGCCTTCTCCCCAACCATCTTTCGTTTCAGACACGATAGTCGCTCCGAATTTTGCAAAAAACTGGTGCGCTTTATGGCTAGTAGCAATGTGAATGATTTTGACATCATTGTCGCGCGCCTGCCCAATCACTCTGTTCATGATAATCGTACCAATGCCCGTTCCCTGCATATTCGAACTGAGCAGAATCCAATCGATAGAGCTTTGCCCGGGCTCGTTTTGCACCAAACCAAACGCACCAACAATCCCGTCAGCGACTAAACAGACTTCATAATCACGGGGGGTTGAATGGAGAAACTTTGCGTAATCAACACGTTCGTTGGGCGCAAAGTATTCGGGGCAATTCATATCGAAAAGCGCCAAACACGCATCGACATCATTCGCTGAAAACGATCGGAAAGTCACTTCCATTGACGATATTCCTTGCTAAGAACTCAAGCTCCCGCAGCCAAGCATGACGAGATCTCACATGCGAAAATTGGGCTGTCGCTTCTCCATGAAAGCAGTAATCGCCTCAATATTCTCCGGCGAACCCGCTTGCCGGGCCATCCCCTCTTTCTCTGCATCGATTGCCGCGTGAATAGATGGCAGGTGATGCATGCGCAGGCTGCGCTTGATCTCACGCAGTGAGTTGACCGGCCACTGCGCGATCTCTTTTGCGCGCGACAGGGCGTGATCAAACAGTTCGTGCTCTGGAACCACCTGGGCAACCACACCGAGCTCCAGCGCTCGCTCTGCTTCGACCCAGGCGGCAGTATAGAAAAGTTCGGCCGCTCGCTGCGGCCCAATGTTCGCCGGCAGCATGTAGCTACTCGCCCACTCGGGCACGAGCCCAAGGCTGGCAAAAGGAAGACGCAGGCGAAAGCTATCTGCGGCATATACCATATCGGCATGAAACAGCACCGTCGCACCGCCACCCACCGCTGCGCCCTGCACTGCCGCCACCAGGGGCTTGTCGAACTCGGCGACGGCCAACGCTGCGGCGTCGAACAGTGCCTGCGCATCAACACCGGCCTCACCAAAACTGGCAAGATCGACCCCGGAACAGAAATTGGCTCCGGCGCCACAGAGGAGTACACAGTTAATATCGTCGTCTTCTCTGGCGTTGCTGAATACCTGCTCTATGGCCACCCACATATCATTGTCGATGGCATTCTTGCGCTCGGGACGGTTGAAAGTGACAACCAGAACACCGTCACGATTTTCTACGAGCAGTTTCTCGCTCATGCTATACCTCAGTTGTGGAATTGGACCGCTGCGTTGCCCTCTGCACGGTCAGTCTGGCAGTCATTGACTGCTGCATCTTCCTCCGGATAACCGAAAGAGATACCGAATACGAGTTTGTCGCTCTCCTCTGCTCCGAGCACCTCGCGAACAAAATTCGCATGGAATCCGAGTGCGGTTTGCGGGCAGCTACCGAGGTCATTCGCCGTGAGCGTCAGCATCAAGGTTTGAGCAAACATGCCCAGGTCCGCCGCCTCACGCAAACTGAAAGGCTCTGGCAGGAACAGGAAAGCGACATGGGGGGCGCCAAAGAAGGTGAAGTTTTGCATGAACTGCTCATGCCTGGCCGGTTTGTCTTCGCGCGCAATACCAGCGGCGGCATACATGGCCATGGCAGCACCGAACTGACGATCCTTGTAGACGCCGTCGTACTGTCCGTCGTAGGGAAAGTCCATACTGATGTCGCCATTGGTGAACCGCGCGGGCAGTTCGCTGCGCAGCTTCTCCAGAACGTCACCGGAAGCGACATGCACCTTCCAGGGCTGGGTATTGCAATTGCTCGGTGCCCACTGGGCTGTTGCAAATATCTTCTCGAGCAGAGCTTTATCTACTGCCTGGGGTTTAAACGCGCGAAGTGAGCGACGCGCTCTCACTACTGACTGAAAAATCTCGCTGGTCTCTGACATCAACATCCGGTCCGTAAGTTGGAAAACACTATTATCGGGTCTAAATCAGCTCCCGGTAAACTCCGCCGGCCGTTTTTCCTTGAAGGCGCGCATTCCCTCCTTCGCGTCATTTGACCCAAATACCGGGCCGGCAAGACCATCGGAGGCAAGCATGGCATCTTCTTCACTCATACATTCCTGATGTTCTCGCAAAGATTGCACCACCGCTTTTACCGCCAGCGGACCATTGCCGCAAATCTTCGCCGCGTAATCCTTGGCTGCGTCCAGTGTAGTTCCTTTGGGTACGACCTTGTTGATCAGGCCGAAATCCAGTGCCTGCTGGGCAGTGACGTGCTCGCCGCAGAGCAGGATCTCCGCCGCCAGGCAGTAGGGAATCTGGCGGCGCAGGCGAATCGTCGAGCCCGACATGGGGTAAAGACCGCGCGCCACTTCAGTAACCCCAAAGATGGCATCCTCGGCACCCACGCGAATATCCGTGCCCTGCAGTATCTCGGTACCACCAGCAAGAGCATAACCCTCTACCGCGAGAATAATCGGCTTGTTGGGGCGGTTGTCGCGGAGCAGAGCCTGCCAGTGCACATTCGGCACCTCGGCCATCACCGCCATGAATTCATCAGTCGAACGGTGATCACCATCGGCGCCGGCCTTAAGGTCCATGCCGGCGCAGAAAGTATCGCCATTGGCAGTAAGTATCGCGCAGCGCAGACTGTCGTCCTCGTCGAGCAGGCGCCACGCTTTATACATGCCCAGCAACATCTCCGGGCTAAAGGCATTCTTCGCCTCCGGCCTGTTGAGGGTGACGATCAGCACATTGCCCTCTTTCTCGACAATGCAGTTCTTGGTGCTAATTTCCAACTCGGACATGCTGATTCCTTATTCTGCTCAGGCCTGGACAAACTCGCCAGACAAGGCGATTTCCAGGGCTTTAGGGTAAGCGGGCTTGCCGCTGGGGGCACGTGGCACTTCGTCAACCACATGGAGTTCGCGCGGCACTTTATAGCCGGCAATATGCTCGCGAGCAGAGGCTTGCACTTCTTCGAGACTAACGCTGGCATCACCACGCAGCGCCACAACGGCAGTCACCTTGCTACCAAAACGCTCATCCGGTGTAGCGACAACCAGGCAGTCAAATATGGCAGGATTGGCCTTGAGCGCTTGCTCAACTTCCTCCGGGAATATTTTCTCTCCACCGCTGTTAATACAGTTGGAACCGCGTCCATACACTGTGATTGTGTCGTCATCTTCGAGGCGGGCCTCGTCGCCCAACAGGAGCCAGGGCTTGCCATCCACATCGACAATCGTCTTGGCCGTTTTTACCGGGTCGTTGTAATAGCCAATGGGGATATGACCTGCGCGCGCGAAAATACCCATTTCACCGTGACCCACATGCCGATGAGGCTCACCCTCCACATCCGAGACCACGGACATGAATTCACTTTTGGTGACATTCCCAAGCCCCTGCCCTTTCTTGCCGCCGCCATCCATACCCATGTTGCCGGACTCGGAGGACCCGAAGGAGTTGGAGATAAAGACATTTGGAAAGTGCCTGGTGAACGCTTCCTGCTTGCTCTCCGAGAAAACCGCGCCACCAGAACCCACACTGAAAACAGCGCTCAGGTCCCAGCGATCAGGATTCGCGTCCAGCGCATCCAGCAGAGGAACAGCCATCGCATCGCCGACGATGGAAATCGTATTGACCTTCTCCTTCGCAACGGTATCCCAGACTTGTTCACCTACTAAAGAACGATGCGGGCTGAGCACAACGGTGTTCCCCGCCAGCATCTGGATACAGGCATACCACCAACAGGCACCGTGCATCAGCGGCGCGAGGGCCATGCCGACGATGGGGAAGTCACCAATGCGTTCAACGATCTGTTCGGGCTGGTTGATGGCCCCATCGGGATGGAACCATCCACCGCCACCCATTGCAGCGAAGAAAACCGCCTTGTGTGGCCACATCACGCCCTTGGGCATACCCGTGGTACCGCCGGTGTAAAGAATGAAGAGATCTTCATCGGCGCGTTCACCAAAATCCCGTTCAGACGATTGGTCGGCAAGGCTGGCCTCGTACTCGACGGAACCGATGACAGACGCATCGATCCCACTGTCGTCCAGCACATGCACAAAAGTCTTGAGATCAGGCGCTGCATCGAGAACCTCTTCGATATGCGGCGTGAATTCCTGATTGTGAATACAGGCGACCATATCCGCGTTGTCGAAGATATAGAGCAGCTCATCCTTTACATAACGGTAGTTGACGTTGATAGGCACCGCGCGAATCTTGAAACAGGCAAGCATCCCCTCAAGGTACTCGTTGCAGTTGTAAAGATAGAGCCCGACATGATCGCCTGCGCTAACCCCTTGTGCCGTCAGGTAGTGGGCCAATTGATTGGCGCGTTGATCGAGTTCGGCAAATGTGGCTCGCTGGTCGCCGCACACCAGGGCATCGCGCCCTGGCACCTTATCAGCGACCATCTCATACATATCTGCGATATTGAAATGCTTGTTCATGCCTGCTACTCCTGAATTCCTACTGCTTCTCAGCGCCTACAACCCACATCGCAAAGAACTGGGCGCCGCCACCATAGGCATGCCCCAACGCGAGCCTGGCGTCTTGCACCTGATGATCGCCAGCATCGCCGCGAACCTGCCTTGCAGCCTCGGCAAAACGAATCATGCCGGACGCGCCAATGGGGTTGGACGACAAGACGCCACCAGAGGGATTCCAGGGAATATCGCCCCCCTCGTCCAGCGAGGTGGCGCCCTCCATAGTGAGTTTCCAGCCCTCTCCCTCTGGAGCGAAACCGAGGTTCTCCAACCACATCGGCTCGTACCAGCTAAAAGGCACATAAACCTCGGCGCAGTCCAGATCTTTGCGGGGATCAACAATCCCTGCCTGCTTGTAGACATCCGCAACACAGTCACGGCCGGCCTGCGGGTTCACCTCGTCACGACCCGCATACATGGTTGGCTCTGAACGCATAGCCACGCCGCGTATCCATGCCGGAGGTTTGGGTGCCTGTTCTGCCAGCTCCTCATTGGCGATGATCATCGCGCATGCGCCATCCGATGAAGGACAAGATTCCAGGAACCGGATGGGGTCCCACAGCATGAACGATTCCTCTACTTCAGCCATGGTGATGTCGGGCTTGTGCAAGTGCGCCAGCGGATTGCGGGCACCGTGAAGACGGTCTTTCACTGCCACCTTGATACCCACATCGTATGGCGCCTGACTACGGCGCATATACTCACGAATAATCGGTGCAAAATAACCGCCAGCGCCCGCATTGAGATGGGTGGAAAACGGCTGTGGATTGGACAGCGCCCACATCGCATTGGACTCGGACTGCTTCTCAAAAGCGACAGTCAACACGCGTTTGAAGGTGCCGCTTTGCACATGAGACGCGGCCACCAGCGCAGTCGATCCACCGACGGAGCCGGCCGTATGAACGCGCAACATCGGTTTGCCATTGCAACCCAAAGCATCGGTCAGATAGATCTCGGGCATAATCACACCCTCGAACATGTCCGGCGCCTTGCCGATGATGACGGCGTCGATATCATCCCACTCGAGTTCGGCATCCTTGAGTGCGTTGACGGCTGCCTCGCGCACGAGGCCTGCAATAGAGACATCGCCGCGCTTGGTTGTGTACTTGGTCTGGCCGATCCCGACCACTGCTGCCAGTTCTGCCATCACGCTTTCTCCACTACGGTAATCATATTGTGCTGCAAGCAAGGGCCAGAAGTCGCGTGGGCTATGCCCCGCTCCGCTTCACCTGCAACGATGCGATTGAACACTTCGCCCACCCGGGCCAGGCCCGACGCCATCAACAGATTCCCCGCCAGCACGCCGCCGCTCGGATTGATACTCGTTTCTTCACCAAGGCCGAGCGCCTTGCTGAGAATCAATTCCTGGTGACTGAAAGGCGCATACAGCTCGGCTACATCCACCCTGCCGTCGTTTACACCCACTGCCGCAGCAGCGAGGCGTGTAGATTGGGAGTCGGTAATATCACGCATCCCCATATTGTGGGATTCGATGCGATGATCCATGCCCTTGATTACCGCATAGGGCTTGCCCCATTCCTTTGCCTTCTCTACCGTCGCGATGACAATGGCACAGGCACCGTCAGACACAGGGCAGCAATCGGAACGACGCAGCGGCGATACATAGGTCTCTTCTGCGAGTACGTCATCGGCACTGACGTCGCCGTTCACCTGGGCGTGAGGGTTTGATTTGGCGTTGCGACGTGAGCGGGCAACCACCTCCGCCATATCGCGCTCGGTGATAAGCCCCTGATCCAACATCATGCGTGCCTGCATCGCGGCAAGGGAAATGGTGTCCACCCACAGTGGCGCCAGATAATAGGGATCCAACTGCTGCGACAAGACGATTGGCAGCTCTCCGGGCGACGACTTACCAAAGCCGTAGACCAGCGCGGACTCGGCGTGTCCCATACGAATTTTCAGAATCGACTCATACAGGGCCCAGGCTGCATCCATCTCAACATGGGATTCCTTGATGGGCGGCACCGCTCCCAGCGCGTCCACACCGAGCACGAAAGCGAAGGCCGCGCCCTGCTGGTAGTCACAGCTACCACTGCAGACGAAATCCACGTCCTGCGCGTTGGTCAGGCCGGCTTGCGCGAAGGTGCGCTGAAGCACCGGCATTATCAGCTCCACTTCATTAGTGGCGCCGGCATCCGATACGCAATCAGACTGCTGGTAGGCGACAATAGCAATATCTGTCATCGATCAGCCCTCCAGGCCGGTTACGGGAAGTTTGCCGATCATGTCCACGGGCACAGTCGGCTCGTCGATCGGTTTAAAGTAACGAATGTTGTCCATTGCATGGGTCCACTCCTCCTCGGGTTTCCACTCTGCCTGAACGCGCTGGCCGATATGTACGTCTTCGTTCACGCACTCACTGATCAGGTGCAAAAAGGAAATATTCGCGCCGTCAGCCACCAGATTGGCGATGATGTACGGGGGTTGAATGGGATTATTGGGAATGGGGATGGACACAATCGTGAACGATTGCACCGTGGCTTTGTCAGCGAGTTCTACCTCTTCCTCTGTTGCGCAACCGCAAGCGGGACAGGAGCCGCGCGGAGGTATGTACACCTGCGCGCACTCCGGGCAACGCTGACCGGTGAGTACACCCTTCTTTACCTGGGTGAGGAAACGAGTGGCAGCTGCGCCGGCGGTAAAGTTGTACTTGAGGTTAATCGGCACCTCAATATCGGTAATCATGTCCTGTTCTTCACTCATCACTCAGCTCCTAAACCAGTTCAAAACAGCGAATGTCGGTTATAAAGCCCACTGTCTCTTCCGCCCACACCGCTTTTACCCGAGCGCCTGTGGCCAGCGAGTCCTCGCGGTCTGCGGCAACGCAATGGATCATCGGGACATCGGCCCCGTCGAGTTTCACCATCGCCCAGGCGAAGGGTTTATCCATCGGATGAGCTTCGCGAGGCTCTTTCACCCAGGCAAAGCTGACAATTTCACCCTCCTGGCCTACCTCGACAAATTCGCTGAGTTCCTCAGCAGTATCAGGGTCGTACTCCATCGGCGGAACGATCACCCTGCCGTCAGAGGCCTTGATGCCGACGATGCTGCGGTTCTTGAGCGCGGTTAGAAAGCGCCCCACGACTGGCCCGGTAGACCGGGTGTAGGTATATCCAAGAGTAAACTCCTGGTTCAGGACTTCTGGTTGCGACACGTCGCAGCCCTCCTATAGGGATGAACTTTGAACAATCAGTATCAGGGAGCTGACATTTCCGCTCAATGACGCCGTAGATCAACCTATAGTGACTTTTCAGATCACTATGATGAACCAGCAGGTCTATAACTGACTTAAGGGATGGCCAGCGCCCCTGATTAGTCGATAATGCAGGACAAGCAAATTTGATCAGGAGAATAAAATGGCTGTAGCAGCTTCCGGCTACCTACGTATTGGTGCCACCGATGTGGACGCCTGGATGGAATTCGGCACTGGCGTACTGGGCCTCATGGACGCGGAGCGCGACGACGCCAACGGCGCCCGCTACCTGCGTATGGATGACCACCCATTTCGCATGATGATCGAAGCCGCGGACAGCGACGGCCTGATCGCCACCGGTCTCGAGTTTGCCACGGAAGAAGACTGGCAGCGCTGCTGTGCTGCGGTCGCCAATGCGGGCCATGCGGTGACGCCAGGCACCAACGAGGAAGCCAAACGCCGGGCTGTCACCGCGTTTGCCACCACCCAGGACCCCTCAGGCAATACCATCGAACTTTACTGGGGCCGCGAGCTGGATTACACCCCGCTGGTATCACCCCAGGGCGTGCCCGCTTTCGTGACCACCTATCAACAAACCGGGGATCTCGGCTTCGGTCACCTGGTCCTACCCGCTGCCGAGTTCGACGCAACGAGTGATTTCTACACCGAAATCATCGGCACTGGTATCACCGATGTCCTCTATCCACCGGGAATGGAGGGGGCCAAGATCCACTTTATGCACGCCAATAACCCGCGCCAACATTCCGTGGCTCTCTTCAACAATCCGCACCCATTGGGCGTCGTGCACATTATGGTGGAAGTGGAAAATATGGACGAGGTCGGCCGCGCCATGGATCGCGCCAAGGCCGCTGGTTCTCACTTCCTGGCCACTCTTGGGCGTCATATCAATGACAATATGTGCTCAGTCTACTTGCTGGCGCCGGGCGGCATCGCGGTTGAGTTCGGCTGTGAAGGCTTACTTATTGACCCGGAGACACATGTCGCTACGGTCAGCACAGAGGGAGATCTCTGGGGCCATGAGTACAGTTTCCCAGGCCTGAACGACTGAAGCTGACTGTCCCGGGGCGCAACGCCCCGGGAGATTCGTTAGTGATTACGCCCCTGCGTCTCGACAATGCGCAGCAAATCGACGATGGGATAATTGAAATCGGCGGAATGCAGGCTTCCCCCCAGGAACAACTCTACAACACTGGGCGGCACAGCCGGTTCGGCCCCTTGCGCCACCCCTATCCCTAGAAAGCCATCTGGCTCACAAGCAGCGGTGTAGTGATCGGGGAATGCTACCCAATAGGTATCCACGCCCTCAGGAAAAGGGAAACCTTCATCAGCGTTATACATGGTTCCAGCCAATTGGCCCGGCTCACCACCGAGCAAGGTGGGATTCACACAGGGGCGCGGCGCGTCCGGCACGGGCCTGGCGTCTGCATTGCCGGCAGCCATACTGTCGTACGCGACGATACAGCCGGTCTGGGCTGCCTGTTCACACAGCGGGATATTTTCCAGACTGCCGCCGACCACTTCGCCAGCCGGCACTTGCAACATACCGGTGGGCCCAACCAGCAACGCCGAGATCATTCGAGCGCGCACTGCGGGATCGCGGTCAATGCGATTCTGCATCATCGCCAACAGCATATGCGAGCCCTGCGAGTGGCCCATGAGCACAAAATTCCGGCCCGGATTCTCGAGTAGGTATTGGTCGAACGCCGCCTCAACGTCGTTTAAGGCGCGCGCAAAGAATTCACTGTCACGGACATTGTCGAGGCCGTAAGTGGCAATCGTCATCTGGTGGTACTTGGGCGTATACACAGCGCAAAGCGAGTTAAAGCGCGCCGCCTGATTAGCGATGGCCCGGTCGAGATAGCCTAGATCAGTGAGGTCCTCAGTATTGCCGGGCTCTTCAGAGAAGTCCTGGGTAGGATAGACGTAGAAACAGTCAAATTCCGGGTCCTGGGCCACCTCGTGCTCAAACACGGCGCGGCTATCGTCATTGCCGTAGACCCAGGTCGTCTTCAGATCAATCGCCAGGCAACGATCGTCCGCAATCCCGGGCTTGCATAGCCACATATCGTCGGTCGCATAAGGCCCGGGCTCCCGCTCGCGGCGATCACTGTCACTGCAGCCCGCAATGGCGGCCAACCCTGCCAGCAGAAGAATTTTCAAACTGAACTGGTTCATTAAAAGTAGCCCTCTACTCGAGTCAGATTAGTTGGCGACTTCAATACTGACAGGAATCCAGCGGTTCAGGATATATTCGAGGCTGCCATTGGCTTTCATCAATTCCAGCGCCTGGTTGAGTTCCTGTGCCAGCGCTGCATTGTCCTTTTGCACAACCCAGGCCAGCAATTCCTCAGTAAGCGGGGTATAGAGACTGATCAGATCACTGTTTTCCGTGGAGTTAGCCAACTGCCAACTGGTAGGCGCATCGTGCAGATAGAGATCAATCTGGTCCTCGCGCAACCCGGCGAAGGCTTGATCCGGGTTGTCAAAATATTTGATGTCAGCGTTAGCCAATTTCTCTTCTGCAAACTTCGCCCCTGTGGTGAGCGGTTCGACGCCAACCCGCACACCCTCGCGATAAATCGCCCAGGGCTGAGAATGGCTGCCGAGTTTGCTCTGATGCAGGATCGGCATTTGCCCCACTTTCAGATAAGGGTCAGCAAAAAGCATGTTCTGCGACCTCTGCTCGGTAATACTGATGCCTGACATGATGACATCGACCTTCCCTGCATTGAGTGCGGGGAGGAGTTCCTCAAAAGGCAGTTCAACCAGTTCCACCCGGTATCCCAGGATTTTGCCGACTGCCCGGGCATTGTCGGGCTCCACGCCATAGATTTTTCCGTCCTGTTTAAAATGCAGGGGCTGATAGTCAGCAGATAGGCCGACTTTGAGCACGCCTGCGGCCTGAACCGAAAATACAGTGAAAACCAGCACCAGGCTGAATAGCATTTGTCTGAACATGATGAGTTCCTGTGAAGTTCTGGCGAAGAATGTATCATCGCCGATGCGACAGGAAAACGAAAAGCTGACCTAATCGACCCGATCGCTTAAACTTGCCGCATCCAGCACAGGAAAAGCCGCCGTGAGCACACCCGTTAAAGTTGACCGACCCCTTCTTCAGGAATGGCTGAACCAGGCCCACGTTGACTTTCACGAATGTGACAATTGCGAGGGATTTCATATCGAGGCCCTGCGCGATATCGAGGGCATGATTGACAGCCGGCTCTTTCTGGAGCCCTGGGGGCTGCTGTTCACCAGCGAACTGGAAATACGGCCTATGGCGCTACTGCCACTTGCAGCGGAACTCGGTCGTCTCAACATGGACTACCCTGCCCTCAAGCTTTTCCAGGATGTTGTCGACGACGCCACGCCGCAGTTGGTCGTGGCCGGCGTGCTGCCCGCAGGTGCCGGCCTCACTCTTGAACAAGTGGCGAATTTTCTGTCTATCGTGATTGGCGCCACGCGTCAGGTTGCAGACGAATGCCTGCGCCTCGACTACCTGTTTGCCCAGGCCGGCAGCGCCCAACCTGGGTCCAACGCCCTCCACTGAACAGAAGACAAAAAACCATGCCGGATATTGATAACAAAGGCCGAGTATTTGCGTTCTACCAGGCACTTGCCACCCAGAGTGAAAGTGCACCACTGGCCATGGCCGACTACTTCACCGCCGAGGCAGAGTGGCACCTGCCCCGCAGTAGCCCCATGCACGGCACGTTGAAAGGCCTCGACGCCATCGCCGGCCTGTTTGCTGGCGCCGTCGATGAGTACTACCAGCCAGGCTCCCTGCAGTACGACTATCGCACCGTTATTGCCGACGCCGATCACGTGATGATGCAGTTTACGCTCAAAGCGGTAACCGCTAACGGCAAGGACTATGAAAACGACTACTGCCTGCTCTATCGGCTGGAAAATGGTCTGATTGCGGAGGTCCGGGAGTTCTTCGATACCGCCACCCTGTTTGCCATCCAGCCGCCGCCTGACGCCTGACCAGCCGGGCCGCATGGCCCAATGTGACCGACGGGGTTTAATAGCTTGAATTAGCGGACCTTTGCGACGGCACAAGCACTCCCAGCAGACATCTTCTGAGCTATAGTCGCGCTTCTGATCAAGCAATCTGGAAGCCGATAATAATGTCCGTAAACGGTGCTGCCATAGCCGCTAAAAAAGCCGAATTGACCGCCGAAGGTGCCTTCTTTGAAGTGGCCGACATCGACGTCGACGGCAAGACCTACAAGGGTTATAAACACGCCCCGACAACAGCACTGGAGGTTCTGGCCAACGCTCGCAACCACGGTGCGCTGGACTTCCTCGTTTACGAGGGTTCTCGTTACAGCTATACGCGGCTCTTCGCTGAGGCCGACGCCCTCGCAGCGCAACTCCAGAGTGACTACGAAATAGAGCTGGGCGATCGCATCGCCATTGCTATGCGCAATAACGCTGAGTGGCTTATCGCCTATTGTGCCGCCACACTGGTAGGCGCGGTGGTTGTGCCCATCAATAGCTGGGGCAAGCATGAGGAACTCGAGTACGCCATTGCCGACTGCGGTGCGAGTCTGCTGATCTGCGACGAAGCCAGGTTCCGCTTGATCGAGCAGAGCTACGAGCAGATGGATATCCCTGCGATTGTGGTCCCAGTGAGCGAGAGTTTCCAGCGGCCAACCAACGTTGCGCTGTTTGACGATGTGGTCAGTGCGGGCACCGAACAGAGCTATCAATCGCCTGACGTGTCACCCGAAGATGGCGCAGTGATCCTCTACACATCAGGCAGCACAGGTTTCCCAAAGGGCGTGTATCACCGCCACCGCACTATCGGCCAGGCCCTGATGAACATGATGTTCCTGGGACTGTTGGTGGCCGAATTTGAGGGCGGCCCCAGGGAATACCGTGGCGGTGCCGAGCGCGAAACTCCGATGCTTACCGTCCCCCTGTTTCATGCGACGGGCTTGCTCGGGGGCTTCTACTTGCCCCTAATGATGGGTCAGAAAGCGGTAATGATGTACAAGTGGGACGGCACTGAAGCACTGAAACTGATTGAGCAGGAACGTGTCACTGGCCTCGCTACCGTGCCAGCGATCATCCAGGACTTGTTGCACAACCCGGATTTCGACCGCTACGACACCAGTTCCCTGATGCGCGTCAGTGCCGCCGGCGCAGCGACGCCAGCAGGTTTGCCAGAACTCATGGCGGCTCGATTCGAGGACCCAAGCCGGTCCGCCGGTTACGGCATGACAGAAACCATGGCAGTAGGCGCAACCATGAGTGGTGCCCTGTTCGATTTCCGCCCAGACAGCGCCGGCGTACAGTCCCCCATCATGGAACTGCGTTTTGTTGCCGAAGACGGCTCTGTCCAGGCTCCGGGCGAACCGGGTGAAATTCAAATGCGAGGCATCTGCTGCACGCCTGGCTACTGGGAGAAGCCCGAGGCCAATGCCGAGGCTTTCGACAAAGACGGCTGGCTGAAGACCGGCGACGTTGGCGTACTCGACGAAGAGAACTATCTCTACATCACCGGGCGCATAAAGGAAATCGTTATCCGGGGTGGCGAGAATATCTATCCCGGTGAGATCGAGCAGGTCGCTTACCGGCTGGCAGAGGTGCGTGAAGTCGTCGTGTTTGGCGAACCTGACGCCGCAATGGGAGAGGAAATGGTCCTGGTCGCCTACCCCGAACCGGGCAAGACCCTGGACGAATCAGTGGTCAGAGGATTTCTGCAGGAACACCTTGCGGGTTACAAGGTGCCTCGTACGATCGTCATTGCCGAGGAACCTCTACCGCGCAATGCCAGCGAGAAACTGCACAAGCTCAAAGTCAAGGAAGCGTATCTGGCAAGCTGAGGGGTTTAACGGTATATTCGGCCCACTCCTCTGGAGTGCGGTACTACCGGTTCGATACATAAATCTAACAGTCGGGTGTAGTAATGACTCAAGTAATCTCTTTTAGCGCTGCTATGGCAGTATTTGCTGTATTTGTGGCCTCTGGCCTGGGGCCTCTCGCAGGCTGATGTCTCGATGCGCTCCCCCGGGAGCGCGCCCTTCGCTTCCGTTCAGCTCCAGCTCACCATTACAGTTCTCGCCCCCTGGTTCAACTAATCAACCGGACGTTTTTCTATGCACGACAATATAGGCCAGTTTCTCAGCAAGCGTGCTGCCATCACTCCTCAGCGAGAAGCGTTCGTCGAGTGGGAGCGCGGCAGGCGTTTTACCTTTGCCCAACTGAATGAGCGCAGCAACAGGATTGCGAACACGCTACTGGCGAAGGGAATAGCCCCCGGGGATCGTGTGGCGACGCTGCTGAAGAACGGTATAGAATTCGTAGAGAGCTACTTCGCTATCGCCAAGATCGGCGCCGTGATGGTGCCGGTAAACTGGCGCCTGGTTGCCACAGAAATACACTTCATACTCGAGGATTCAGGGGCTGCTGCACTGATTTTCGATGCCGACTTCGATGACAGCATCGCCACTCTCCAGACGGTACAGCCCTCGCTTCCCTGCTTGCACTGGATTCGCTGCGGCAGTGAACTGGCTGACCTCCCCTGTGACGACTACGACACCCTGCTCGCAGCGGCGAACCCGGCAGAACCCCATATCGGGGCCGGGGATGACGACAACCTGTTCATCATGTACACCTCGGGCACGACCGGCCACCCCAAGGGCGCAGTTCACAGTCACACAGGTATGATCTGGTCACAATTCACCAGCATGTCGACATCAGACATGCGCGGTGACGACCGTTTTTTACTCCCGCTACCGATGTTTCATGTGGGCTGCCTCAATCCGGTATCGCTGCTGGTCCACCGGGGCGGCACCGGCGTAATCATGCGGGATCTGGATATGGGCCAGATGTTCCGCTGCATCGATGCGCAAAAAGTGTCGATTTTTATGGCGGTACCCGCCCTGCTCCAATTCATGCTGAATGCGCCCGAGCGCGCCGAGTGCGACATTTCCTCTGTGCGTTGGATCGCTACCGGTGCGGCTCCGGTACCCACGTCTCTTCTGGACGCCTGGGCGGCACTGGGTATCAGTATTCACCAGGCTTACGGGCTGACCGAATCCTGCGGCCCCGGCACGCTGCTACTGCCAGATGATGCCGCTGAGCACGTGGGTTCTTGTGGCCGCGCACAGATGCACACCGAGATAAAAATTGTCGATGCTCACGGCAACACTGTCGCGATGGGAAGCGGCGAGGCCGGAGAGTTAGTCCTGTCCGGGCGACACATGATGAAAGGCTACTGGAATCGCCCCGAAGCGACCGCCGAGGCGCTGCGCGACGGCTGGCTCTATACCGGTGACATCGCCACCTGGGATGCCGAAGGCTTTGTCACCATCTGTGATCGCAAAAAAGACATGATCATCTCCGGCGGTGAAAACATTTATCCCGCGGAACTGGAAAACGTACTGGCGGCTTGCCCCGATGTGCAGGAGGCAGCAGTAATTGGTGTTGCTTCAGAAAAGTGGGGCGAAACACCGTTGGCCCTGGTTGTACCGGCCCCGGGCACTAGCCCCGACAGCGACTCGCTCCGTGCGTGGTGCCGGGAGCACCTCGCCGGATATAAGGTGCCGCAGCTTTATGAATGCGTCGACGCCCTGCCGCGCAACCCTTCCGGCAAACTGCTCAAACCGCAACTTCGGAAAGAATACCCCGGGCCAGCGCCCTTTTAGGCAGGCACGTCTTCCTGCGCGAGCACGCGCTGCAGCGTATCTGCCTCGACACCCACAAGATTGCGATAGAGCACACCGAAGGAAATAATCGCCAGGGGTATTGTCCAGATCAGCGGGACACCTAATAACAGGCTGGATATAGCCAACAGCAGGGCCAGGACAATGTCATAGCCGAGTACCGCAAACCAGTGATGGCCAATGACCTTGCGACTGCTTTCCAGGGCTTCCCACAGGCCAAGCTTCTTATCGATCATCAAGGGCAGCGCGATCTGATAGGACACTGCCAGGTAGATGCCGGGAATCACAAATAGCAACAACCCCAACACGATCATGACGTTCATGAGTACGGCGAGGAGAAATATCCTTAGCGTTTCGCCATACCAACCCAGAACACTCTTGGGATTGGGGCTATAACCACGCGCGATCGCCACTCCCAAAAACGTCAGGCCGACTGTAATAGGCATCAGTACCAGGGCCGAGACCAGATTACCGATCTGCTCTATCGCATTTGGGGAGCCAGCCACTTGCTCTTCTGGAGAACCGCCCAGCAGGCCAAAGAAAATACTGATCAGGAGGGCCAGACCGATATAGAACGCCATGGCGAACCAGACAGTTCTCTTGTTGCCATCAGTGCGCTCCCAGGCTTCTTTCAGGACGTCACCCAGGCGAAACTCAGTCTCACCTGCAAGCCCAGCCTTCAAGCTGCCCTGGTCGGCCTGCTCTTCGATAATTATATCCATGCGCGATCTCACCCGCCCTTTCGTTGGTATACTTGCAATATAGCACCTCTTTGCAAGGACAACCCATGTTAGCTGCCGTTCCAACAGTGCGATTCATCGCAGCTAGTATCCTGGCCCACTGCCTGGCAAGCGCTGCCTACAGCGACGAGGGTGCCCCCGATCAAGCAGAGGAATCCCCCTGGCTGCTCACACCCACGGTCAGCGCCGATCCGAAGCTCGGCACTACAATCGGCGGTGTCGTCGGCTATATCACCGCCTTCGACGAGGGTTCCTCGCCTTCGCTGGTAACTGGCTTTGCGACCTACAGCGACACCGACTCCTATATGGCCGGGATTTACGGCGACACCTATTTCGGTGCCGACGAACACAAACTCATGTTCGGTTTTATCAAGGGCAAGGTTCGCAACGACTACGACGATTTTCTCGGCACAGGTCGCCCGGCAAAAACCGAAGACAACATAGAGTCTCTTTTCGCCCGTTATATGAACAGGTTCGGGGCCAGTGACTGGTACCTGGGCGGGCAAGTCATCATGTCCGACTATGTCGTCGGAGCCGATGGCTTTTTTGATCTGATCCTGGAGCAGGCCGGGCTGACTGGCTTCCAGTCCAATGGACTCGGTCTGGCAGCTGAATACGACGACCGCGACCATTTGCGCAATCCGACCAGTGGCCAACACTTGGTCGCTCACAATGTTGCCTATCGCGAGAGCCTGGGTGGCGAAGAATCATTTGACGCACTGCAACTAAATTACAGTCACTACATGAAATGGGGCGAGAAGGAGCATGTCCTGGCGACCAATGCTCGCGGACGCTGGACCCACGACGCGCCCAACTCCGGCTACTCATCGTTGAATATGCGTGGCTACACTCGCGGCAACTATCTCGGCGAACACTACACGCATCTCAATCTGGACGCTCGCTTCAACATAAAGGGACGTTGGGGGGCATCGCTGTTCGGCGGAGTGGGCTGCCTCTACTCGAAGTTCTCTTCCTGCGACGAATCCGACAACCTCTTTCCAATGGCCGGCGCCGGTATAATTTTCGATCTGAAGCCTGAGGCAGGCATTGTATTACGGCTTGAATATGCCAAAGGCAAGAGTGATAACGAGGCCTATTATCTGAGTCTGGGGCAGCCCTTCTAGGGGGGCGGTGGAAAGCCCAATTCCTCAGCGATAAGCCTGATCTCGGCGGTTTCCTCGTCGCTGACATCGCCGTCTGCAGCGGCAACAGCCTGCATACTCTCGACAAAATGCGCGGCCTGCTCAGCACTGAATAGATTCTTGCCACTGCCGTTTAAGGCGGTGCGGCAGCGCACCTGGGACATTGCCAGCTCCATCACCAGATCTACCTCGCCACTGCCGAGCCCGGAAACGCTGTTCAACACTTCCCGAATCGCATTGCGCTCGGCGTCATCCATCTGGTTGTCCGCCATGGCTACGCGCGTGAGGGCCAGCGAAAAAGCCGAGAGGTAGAGTGACGCCTCTGGATCATGCTGGTCCAGCAGCCGTAACATCTGGCTGGTGTTGGCGGACATCGCCTCGCTGACAGACTGTATCTCGCCATCTTCCAGATGCAGGATGCGATCCGCGACATCAAGAATACGGTTGTCGTGCGTCACCAGAACGACCGACGCCCCCTGCTCCCTGCAAAGGGTTTGCAGCAGGTCTACAACGTTGCGCCCGGACTCCTTGTCCAGTGAAGCCGTCGGCTCATCCGCAAGAATGAGCGACGGGCGCGTTACCAGCGCCCGGGCGATACCCGCGCGCTGTTTCTGGCCACCGGAAAGTTCTCTCGGGTTCTTGTCAACGTGCTCCGCCAGCCCGACCTGGGTCAGTACTTCTTCTACCCTCGCGCGCTGCTCTTTCCCGGAAAGCTTTTGATCCCCCAGTTGCAGCGACATCATCACGTTTTCTGCGACGGTGAGCGAGTCCAGCAGGTTGTGCTGTTGAAAAACATAGCCTATCTGGCGCCGGACCTGGGTCATCGCCTTCTCATTGGCATCGCGCAGCTCTTCCCCGAGCACTTTCACACTGCCTGTTTGACCCGCCCTCAGTGCACCGATCAGCGTGATCAACGTGGTTTTCCCGGAACCCGAGGGCCCCGTCAATATCACGATTTCACCGGAGCGAATGACAAGGCTGATATCACTGAGCACGCGGCGCTCACTTACCGCAGTGCGATAGTGATAACTGACGTTTTCGAGAACCACCGGCGCCTGCATCAGAACACCTCAGCAGGGTCGGCTGCGCGCAGCTTGCGCAATGCGAGTAAACCTGAGCCCGCGCACATGGCAATGGTCAGCAAAAGTACCTGGCCGCCGCGTTCAGGTGTCATTTCCATCGGCAGGTTAGTCGCTCCGCTCGCCTGTCCGTAGACCAGCAGGCTAATTCCAAGCCCGGGAATAAATCCGATAAAGGCGAGCAAGACTGCTTCACTCAAGACAATGCGCGAAAGAAACATATTGGAGTAGCCAATCGCTTTCAAAGTCGCGTATTCGCGCAGGTGATCCTGCACATCGGAGAATAGTATCTGGTATACCACGATTACACCGACCGCCAACCCCATAACCACGCCAAGGCCAAAGACATAGCCGATGGGGGTACTTCGCGCCCAGTAGTCTACCTCGTGCTGAACGAACTCATCTTTCGTGAGCACCCGCACATCCGCCGGGATATTGGCCAGAATCTGCCGCTGTACGGCTACGGGGTCCGCCCCCTCCTCCAGGTTGATCAATCCCAACTCGATACGCGATGCTGAACGGTCGGGAAAAATGCGCCTGAAGTTGAGGTCGCTGGTGATAATACTGCCATCGATACCAAAGGAAGTGCCCAGGCTGAACAACCCCACTACTCGCACATCCCGTCCATTGATCTCGGTATTGACCGGTTCTCCGGCTTGCACCGGGCCGGCTACCGGCCCGAACTCACTCCGAGAAAGACGATCAAACAGCACCCTGTCTGGATGGCGCAGGGCACGCTGCGTGCGCGCGTCTCCGATCAGGCTAAAGCCGCTATCTGTGGGATCGAAGCCCATTACATAGATGTTACGCGTTAACAGGGGATCATCCGGGTTGCGCCATTTACCTATGCCGATATACACCGGCGTCACTGATTCCACACCTTCGACGCCCAGAGTCTGATACAGACGATTTCGGGGAAAGCCGGGGGGGTTAACAATGTAGGTCGTCTTGGGGCTAATCAACGCGAGATCGTAGCCTAGCGAGGTATGCCAACGCACCGATGAATCATACAAGGCCTGGCTGAAGCCGAGTTGCACCAGCACCAGAATCACGGCGAATGCGACGCCCAGCACCGCAGCGACCAGGCGCAATTTTTGATGGCTTATCTGCACCCAGGCGATTTTCATCGGCCGGAGTTTCAAATGCCGATCTCCACTTCCACCTGCAAGTGAGTAAGCTTGCGGACCTCCTCAGTGTCTTGCAACAGGATATCGACCTCGACCACTCGGGCATCAGCCTCGGCGATAGGGTCCATACCCAGTACATCCATGCGCCCGACTTTCAGCCCGATTTTCTCTACGGTTCCTGTCACCGGCGCGGCAAGAGCCGGGCTGCTGATGGTCGCTTGCTGGCCTTTCTTGACGTGGATAATGTCTGTTTCATACACCTCCGCCACGGTATACATCACGCTGGTGTCGCCTAATTCGATCACCCCTTCAACGCCCACTCTTTCGCCGGGGCGTGCGTGCACGTACAGCACTTGCCCGTCTCTGGGGGCCTTTACGAGGGAGAGCTCCTGCATCGCAGCGGCTGCCGCACGGCCCGCCCGCGCAGCAGCCACACTCAGTTCCAGCGCTTCAATTTTCGAGGCCGAGGTGGCCATTGAGCGGCCCAGTTTCTTTTCCCGCTGCAACTGCTGTAGCGCGTTCTGTAGCTCAGCATCGTGGCGTGCGAGTTCTGCCTTGCGCACCGGAAAGCTGTCCAGGGTTGCGATCAGGTCGCCAGCCTTAACGTGCTGACCCTCCTCGACCCGCAAATCCATGATCACAGAGCCAAGACCAGAGGGGCCGGCAAGGCGCAGTACACCACCAGCGGGCTCAATACGTCCCAGGCTGCTGACGACCCTCGGCTGCGCAAGCGCAAACTCGGCAAAGCCCAAGAGAATAACGACGGCAAGTGC
Organism: Halioglobus maricola; assembly: GCF_009388985.1. Lineage (NCBI taxonomy): Bacteria > Pseudomonadati > Pseudomonadota > Gammaproteobacteria > Cellvibrionales > Halieaceae > Halioglobus > Halioglobus maricola. Next base: position 2,005,465 of record NZ_CP036422.1, on the reverse strand, counting down.
GCTAATCCTGCGCATAAGAAAGGTCCTTTTTTTGATTATTCTGCCAGTAAGCATAGATAAGAAACTTGCTTTGGCAAGCCAGCACATCTGGTGCAAACTACGCCACCTCGCACGAAATACCATTACAGGGAATAACCGTCATGGGCAGCACCCACACCTTCCAGCAGGATCCTCGCAACGCGGACATCCAGATCAATATCAACGGTGAACTGTTTCACCGCGATAAGGCCGTAGTGTCGGTTTTCGACTCCGGCTTCATCCTCGGTGACGGCATCTGGGAAGGCCTGCGCGAACACAACGGCGTGATTCCATTTCTGGACAAACACATGAAACGCCTGTGGGAAGGCGCCAAAGCCCTGGATCTGGACATGGGACTGAGCAAAGAAGCGCTAAAACAACGCCTCTACGACACCCTGGCTGCCAATGGTATGCAAGACCATGTGCATATTCGCTTGATGGTCAGTCGCGGCGTCAAGGCCACGCCCTACCAGGACCCCGCTGTTACCATCGGCGGCCCGACCATCGTCATCATTCCCGAATACAAAAACCCGGACCCCACGCTGAACGATCGCGGCGTCAACCTGTACACCGTGTACGTCCGCCGCGGCTACGCCGATGTGCAGGACCCGCGGATCAATAGCCACTCCAAACTCAATTGTATTTTCGGGTGCATCCAGGCCGCCAAGGCCGGGGCAGACGAGGCCTTGATGCTGGACCCGCACGGCCATGTCGCCACCTGCAACTCAACGCATTTTTTCATCATCCGCGATGGTGAGGTCTGGACCAGCAGCGGCGACTACTGCCTCGACGGCATCACCCGCCGCAACGTAATCGATTTATGTAAGGCGAACGGCATACCTGTTTACGAGAAAAACTTCTCCGTCATGCAAGCGTATGGCGCCGACGAGGCCTTTGTGACAGGTACATTCGCCGGCCTGACCCCTGTCTTCGATATTGACGGCAGAACAATAGGCAACGGCAAACGCGGCGCCATGGTGGACCGGCTGCAAGCCTTGTATCAGGATATGATCGCCGCCGAGTGCGCGAGGTAAGAAATGGCTACGCGGATTGCCATGTGGTCCGGACCACGCAACATATCTACTGCGATGATGCGCTCCTGGGAGAACAGGCCGGACTGCACTGTAGTCGACGAGCCCTTCTACGCTGCTTACCTGAGCGCTACGGGGTTGGACCACCCCATGCGCGCGGAAATACTTGCCGCGCAGAGTAGCGAATACGCTGAGGTGGTCAGGCAGATCTCGGCGGTGCCAGTGACGAGCGCCCTGCAGTATCAAAAGCAAATGACACATCACATACCGCGCGGCATGGATATGAGCTGGTGCAAGACGCTCAAGCACTGCTTTCTGATACGTGACCCGGCCGCGGTAATCGCCTCTTACGCCAAGAAGATGCCCACCGTAACCGAAGACGCCATCGGCATTACCCGCCAGGTCGAGCTATTCGAGGAAATCAGCGAGATATGTGGGTGTGAACCGGTAGTCATTGACTCTCAGGATGTACTGCGCAATCCACTGGGAATTCTGCGCCAACTATGTGAGGCGCTGCAGCTGCATTTCCCCGCTGAGGCAATGCTCAAATGGCCCACCGGACGTCGCAACAGCGATGGCGCCTGGGCGCCACACTGGTATCACAACGTGGAACAGTCGACAGGTTTCGGCGAATACGCCGCCACTTCGCCGGAACTGCGCGAAGAGTATGCAGTACTCGCACGCGCCATGGATCCGGCTTACCGGCAACTCTGGCAGCGCAGGCTCCTGCCCTGATTTTTTACTTGTCGCGCCACTGAAAATCAACCCGCACTCGGGCGTCATCTGGCGCGCCCTTGGCCGGCGCTACCAATTTGTAGCTGAACCCTTCGTCGGGAATCGCCGCACTACCAAACGGCAGTTTGGGATTCTGGTAGCGATTGGGCGCGGCGTCGGTGAACTCACTCACGGGCGCAAACGACTCAGTTCGCTCTACCGCCATAACCCCGTCCACGGCGCGGTAGTACTCTATGCCACGGTCATAGGGTTCGAGAGAGAAAGGTGCATCGGCAGAGTGTTTAGCTCGGAGCAATCTGTCGTATAGACGGTATTGGACCTTGCCGTCGCGGATGCGCAAATCAAACAGTGAGCTCGCACTCTTGTGCCCGCGGCGTGCCTCACCTGGCAACATGGTGTTAATAATGGCGAAGCCGTACATCAGTGAACGGCCATTCCAGGTGATCTCTTCCACCGGCGGAGGGCCACCCTTGAGCGCCTTTTCACAGGCCTTGCGTTTCGCCTCATCGACATCGGTAGCGTAGAACTCAGGGCTACGCTGGAAACACATGACATCGACATAGCCCTGCTCCAACTGCTCCTGGGCATCGTCATCCAGCTCCCACCAGGTCCAACCGCCCTCTTCCTTGAAATACTTCTCGGGCAGCAAGGGTATGCGGAATTCCTGCGGCGTGGAATCTACGACCAACAAGTAACCCTTGCCCGGCCCGAACTCGGCCGGATCATTCTGGCTCCACATGTACTCCCCGTTGTAATACCACATCACTACACCCGGGCGATAATTCGCGGAAAACGCTACCATCTCACCCTTTTCGTCCGGGAAAAAACTGAAACCAGGATGCGAAATCCCCGCGTCGTAGTTTTTAACCTTGTCGAAACTCGCATAAGGGTCGCGATATTCCAGCACATAGAAATGCGGCACCGTCAGGCTGTGGGAGCCGCTGGAGAGAGTAAAGCCTTTGCTAATCCAGCCCGCGTCGATTTCGGCACCTTCAAAGTCGTCGCTAAAGCCCACGGCAGGGAATGCCACATTGTCGACCAGGGCGCCATTTTCAACCGCGGCCATGTCGGTAAAGTAGGTGATGCGCAGCGAGACTTGTTCGCCGCGCCAGGCCTCGAGGTCGAATGTGGCACTGACCCATTGGGCGACGGAACAGGGGTCGATACTGGCATCGCCGATGCTATCCTCGGCGTTGCGGCGCTCTGCCGTCGGGTCACAGCCTGCAGCGGTCTCAACCTTATTGTCGCCATCGAGGTCACCACTCAAGCCGGTGAAACCGGGCACGGAGCCCGCACCTTCATGGCCTTTTTTAGAGGGCATCACGCTCTGCTTGTCGTTAATCCCATCTTTGTCCATTGGCATGATGCGCTCGAACGCACCGCCGGATTTGGCCACCTCAACATAGAGGTAATCCCACTCTGCCTCGATCTCAAACCAGAGATCCATACTAAGGTGCAAGGGTGAATCAGCGTCCGCCCCGGTCAGGTCAAATTTGCGCACAAGGCTACGATTCATGTCGTTTCCCTGCCCTGAATAGGCCGCCTGGTTGCCGTTCGCTCCCGTCAGCGGCCCGAGCTCGATGTCACGATACTTGGGTGGCAGGATCACCATTGCAGAATCGCAGGCCTCACTCCCCGCAGAGCCAGGCTTACCAGACCAGTCGTTCATGGTCTTGAGGTAAACGCTCCCCTTGTCATCGCCACCATAGGCTTCGGGACGGATAACACAGGGCTTCATCCAGCCCAGTACCATACGACTCCAGGCACTCATCTCCTGCGGCACAGGACTCGCACTAGCGGACATGACGTCCCACCCCGCTGTCGAGTTATTGGTTACCCGGGCGTAAACATCCGGCAGGCCAAGCGAGTGGCCAAATTCGTGGATGAATGTCGATACTTCGGTGTACTCCGACTGTATGTTGTAATCGAGCACCCACAGGCCGTTGCCTAGATCGATACCACCGCGCGCATTGGTCTTACCCCCGACGCTCGGCCCACTATCGAGGTTGTATTGCAGCGCAAAGCGATGCGGCCAGATACGGTCCGCGCAGGCCTGCTCATCGGGCGTGAGCGAATCAAAGGCATCAGCATTGGCATTGGGGTTCAGTTTCTCCCCGAGCTTGTACAGACTCTGACAGGAAGCCTGCCCTTTACCGGCAACAATCATCACAAAATGGTCAATATAACCGTCGGGCTCATCGCGATTACCATCGCCATCGAAGTCCTGCGGGTCCCAACGGTCGTAGTCCGACCACGGGAAATCGGAGTGTTCAGCATAGGCTGTCTTCAGCGCATCGACGACCAGTTCGCTGGCGCGCTCGTCGTTGCGCCACTGTCCATCACTTGTCTGTAGCGGCCTGCCGTAGTGGCTCAACGGCTCTTTCAGCTCCACCACAGGAAAAATGTCACCGGTGAGGTTATAGCGACCCTTGGACACATGTCGGTAGTAATGGGAAAGCGTGTCCTCGGCGGGGTTCTTAGCGCCGCCAGCGAAGAGCAATTCCTGGAAGTAGGCGCGGTTTTTCCCGTCCTGGTCTGGATCACCGGCAAACCGGTCATAGCCTATATCGGCGAAGCTGACGGGCAGGATCAAGAGCTTGTGTGGTTGATCCGCGCTCGCTATGGCGGGCTGGATAGAATCGCTGGCAATCTGCGGATGACCCAGTTGATCAAACCGCTGGGCGGCAAGGTTTTCCACCATGATCTGGGCGTCACTACTGGTGGTTTTGGCCTGGACGGACACAGCCGCTAACGCAGCCAGGCTAGCGAAAAATAGGTTGCGGGGAGACATGACGGACCTCAGTTTTGATTATCCCGCCAGTCTACCCGGAATGCGCCCAGTGGTGCCACTCAACTCACCGGTAAAAGCAAGCTACTCATCTCAGTGAAGAGAAGGAATAGCGTTGAGGGTATACCAGGCTTCGCGCGTCCAGAACTCAGCACCGGTCGCTGAGCGATAGTGTTCAGGCAGCCGCAGGTAAGCGACATAGCCGGGCTTAAGCCCAGGAAGCTCGGCATGCAGAGTGCGGCGATCGCCAGAAAGCGTGAGGCTCTGCACTTCCAGCATCTGCTGATCGAATTTAGGGCCACCGTATTGTACCGTCGGGTAGTAGAACCACTGCATCGCATGCAGGTCGCCCGGCAGAACGCTAATGTCTTCCGCCAGGGGCTCCGTCAGCACAATACTGAAGCCGTCAGGCTGCGCTTTCACTGCCAGCATTTCGAAAGCCGGCTGCCCCTTATAGCGCAACCGCTCCAGCCCATACCAGAGCTTGCCATACTCGCCCCAGTTGGGAGGATTGCCGATTTCGCCAACGTAAATAGCCCCATCTGGGCCGGTCACCAGGCGATTCACCGAACCCAGGAAACCGCCACTGAAGTGGAACACGGCACCTTGTTTGCGCCCCTCAACCTCCTCCATATAGACCCGTTTAATACCGCCGTTGTAAACATCACCGTGTATCATCTGGCCGGCGTAGGGGCCGGATTCAATCGCCATAGGCTCACTCGGTGAATTGCCTACTTCATCCTGCGGCAACCAGACGACCGGCGGCACTTCTTCCGCACTCTGCACACCTTCATCAGGCACAGCTCTCGATCCATAGAAACCGCCGCGCTCAACCCGCAGTAGCTTGCTCGAAGGGAGCCAGTCGCCCTGATTGTCATTCACATAGATTGCGTCATCCGGCCCGAAGGCGATGCCATTGGGCGTGCGGAAGCCAGAGGCGTATACGCTGGCTTCTCCGCCCATATCCACCTCAAGTAATTTACCTTGATCAAGTAACTGCTCGGGGCAGCTCGCACCGCCGGGCAGAATACAAATAGACGTCAGGAAATAGAAACGCTCATCGCGCTCCAGCAGGCCAAAGCCAAATGAGTGGAAATTGGGGCTCGCTTGCCAGTCGTAGCTATGAGCTCGATAACGATCGACGATCTCGTCGCCGTCCAGATCTATCAGCTCAGTTAGCTCCTGCTTTTGCAGCACAAATACCCTGTCACCTTGCACGGCAATACCCAGTGGCTCATGCAAACCCTCGGCAATCCGTTTTACCCGCTGCTCCTCCGGTGCACCAGGGTCGAGCAGAAAAACGGCGCCATCCGCATCCCAGCTGGTCACCAACAATTTGCCATCAGCGCGAAAGCGCAGCCCACCAACCTTCGGTTCAAATCCAGGCGGTGCCAGATTGTCGAGTTCGAAAGCGGGGTGATGCGCAGCCAGCCTTGGTAGCACATCGTAAGCTCGGGTCGCAGAATAAGGCTTACCCGCTGGATCCGTTGGGACATCCAGGCTTTCCTCCGGTGGCTCCACCTTCAATATGTAAGTAACCGCGTCCTGCAACTGCTGCTCGCTCAATCCAGGATGTGGTGTCATGGGCACCTTGCCCCACTGACCTGACCCACCGTCGCGAACACTGGCGACAAGCGAATCAATCACCTCTCGTTGCAGCTTGCCACGGTAGCGCTGTGCCACCTCCGCCCACGCGGGCCCCACTGCCCGGTGTTGTTCGTTGTGGCAACTCAGACAATCACTGTTGGCGATAACTTGCTCGCCCGCAGCCAATTCGCCCTCCTCTGCGTCCCTGCCACGATCAGGGTTGAGGTATTCGGGAATGTCGGCGCTCTGCGCGAGTGGGTATATCAGGCTCTCCTCGATCAAGCGGCGCTCACCTGTGGCAGTGTTAAAACCGGCCTGCAGTTGCGTATCACCGGAAAACTTGTCGAAGCTTCGCTGCAGCATTCGCTGGCCGTCACGCTCGACTAACTGCGGACGTTCGTGCACCTCAAGCTGCTTTCTGCCTGCCCGCAACACGTAGCGAATAACGACCTCGTCGCTGCCGAGCGTGTAATCGTGACCGAGGTATTCAACCTCGGCGGGCTTGTCTTTACCCCGGACCGTGAGAAACCACTGCACAGGCTGATCGTTGCGGACAAACCATTGGCCGCGACTGGTGGGCTGAGGGCCATGCCGGTAGTCATACACCGACCCCTCGAACAGCACATCGCCCTCCCACACCTGGTACAGCGATGCGCTCTCCAGTTCGTAGGCCGCCCACAGCTGCGGCGCCATAGCCAGCTTGAGAGTGCGCACACGCCCGTCCAGGTTGCCGCGCAATACCCAGGGGGTGTGTCCCTTTCCGGCGACCGGAATACGGCCGTAGCCAGGGTCAGCCACAAGAGCGTCATCAACCCCGAAAAGTTCGACCTTGATAACCGACAACACAGGGCCGATGCCCTCTTCCTCATACTTGTCCGCGAGGTACTCAATATCCTCCCAGCTGGCGAGCTTACCCAGCCATACGACGAGGGCCAGCGCACCGGCGAGGCCCAGTACGCCGGCGGGCAGGTATACAAAGAGGAATCGAAAAAGGGTGTTCATCGGCGGGTCTCATTTTCCGTGAGTTAACCCGCCTGATGATAACCTATCAGGCGTCTGGTGAGAGCCCGTTTATGCGATCAAGTGCATCAGAATACTCTGTCAGCAGAGAAAACATGATGTCGCGACAGGACTCTTCCGCATTCATCTGGCCAACCACTTGCCCCACCGGATTGAACGCTACTTTCTGACACTCTTCTACCCCGGCATAGCGATGGGTGCGGCGCACGGCATCAAATGTCAGATAGCCCTGTAATGGCATAGGCAGCGGATCAGGTGTGTCGTCGCGCTCCCAGGCCTCAGTCCACTCGTTCTTGAGCATTCGCGCTGTCTTGCCGGTAAAGGAACGAGAGCGCACGGTGTCTTCGGACGACGCGGACTTGTACGATTCGCGCTGGGCAGGCTCTGCCTGGGCCTCATTGGAGATCAGCCAACGCGAGCCCATCCACACACCCGCAGCGCCCATACTCATAGCAGCGAGCATCTGGCGACCATTGGCAATCCCTCCGGCTGCCAGCACAGGCAGCGGAGCAACGGCGTCAACCATTTGCGGCCACAGCACCATGGACGCAACTTCTCCCGCGTGGCCACCACCTTCAGAGCCCTGGCAAACCACAAAATCCAGGCCCGCTTCCTTGTGCGCGATGCCATGCTTGAGCCGCCCTGCCAGCGCGCCAATCAAACGACCTGCGGCATGAACCTGCGCCACAATCTCAGGCGGTGGTGTGCCCAGTGCATTCACAATCATCTTGCACTTGGGGCGAGTGAGCGCCTCATCGACCAGGGCCTGTGCCTGCACGGCTGAAAAACTCAGCGTTATACCATCATTCTTGTCAGGCCAATCGGGCACACCGGCATCGCTGAGCATCTTCTCGGCGAAATCACGGTGTTGCTGGGGAATGGCATCCTGGATCATCGCCACGAGCTCTTCCGGTGTCGACTTGTCCATGCCCTCGTACTTTTGAGGGATGGCGGTATCAACACCGTAAATGTGATCGCCGATATGCGCATCGATCCAGTCCAGCTCCTCGCGCAGCTGTTCCGGCGTGAACCCAACAGCACCGAGGACACCGATCCCCCCTGCCCGGGACACCTCCACGACAACATCGCGACAGTGAGTAAAAGCGAAAATCGGCGCGTCTACGCCCAGCTGTTTGCAGAATTCAGTTTGCATGACCTGGCCCTGTTATTTTTCGAGGAACACAGGATGGCCCGATAGTTGTCTCACCAGAATGGTGAGACAGGCCGAAAGGAGTGGATTATTTAATCGAGAATGCCCAAATCCTGGCAAATATCGTCGAGCGTACGACTGATTTCAGTCTGCACGCGAATCATTTCCAGCTTTGGCCAGGTGGCCCGCTCGCCGGTCTTTATTAGCTTCATGATCTCTTGTTCCGACAGATGCGCGAGAATGCGCGCCGGGTTGTGAAAACGGAATGGCGGCATGATGTTGATGTCACCCATGTAATCCTGGTTGATCACGGACAACATGGTATTGGTAAGTTGGTTCAGCCGTGGCCGCTTCGCCAGTGGCTTCTGCATGATCTCGGCAGAGGCGTTGATCCACTCCCTGGCGGTGCGAGTGGCGGCAGTCTTGAGGATATCACCCTTGGTATTGCGGCGATTGGAATCGCGCACGAACGGTATGATGTGCGGGTTGGTCTGGCTCACGATGTAGTGGTTGACGCCGTACAGACGCGCCAGACGCTTGGCAGGCAGGTCATCCGACATCGCACCGTCTACCCATTTGCGCGAGGGCAGGTACTCTTTCTTGTCGCCGTACTTGTCCCGGGCCATCAGCGTCACTGACGGGAATACGCCGGGCACGGCTGTCGACGCCTGGATCGCCGAGCGCATCAGGACATTAGGGGTGGTTGTGGCGTTGAGCAGGCGCGATGTCTGGTGGGTTTCAGCTGGCGCAATCGAGATATTCATGTGAATACCGGTTAGCTCAAATGCTTCCTGAAAGGTCAGGTCAGGCACCAGGCGCTCAATAATTCCCTGAACTTCGTGAATTTGCAGGATTTGCGGCCTGATCTTGTGCAGTGCACTGAGCTCGATTTTCTCTTGTTCGATCTGCTTCAGCAGAAATTCAGGGTCGTAGAAGCGCGCGCGATCTTTCTCACCGTGGGTGGCGAGCATGCTGCCGACGAAGGAGCCGCCGCTGGAACCGGAGAGGATGTTCGGCAACAGCTGATGTTCACTCAGGGTTTTCACCACCCCTACATGAAAGTACAGCAGCATACCGGAGCCGCTCATCATCAACGCAGAGCGGCCGAAACAATGATTGGCGCGGCGGAAAAAATCGAGGCGCTCGTCCTCACTGATCTCATCGTGCTCGACATCGGCAAGCAAGTGCAGCGAATCGACTATCTCACCGACATAGTCCTCAATCACCTGTTTGGTTCCCAACCGGGAGACTTTATACAGGGAAGACCTGCCCATACCGCCGACATTGCCGTGAATACCCTCGTTCAGGGTAAAAAGCAGCCCCGGGTAATCGTGCCGGGCGCGAAGCTCTCGCAACCGATCAAGACGGCGACGAATCGAGACGTAGTCGTAATCGCGAGACTGATCCCGCTTCCGCCAACGCTCACCACCCGAGCGGTCGTCGTAATCGAGGGCGGCTTCCCGCCACTCATCGTAGTTTTCTGCGGCCGACATGGCCTTTTCGATCTTGCGCAGCGCTCTTGTACTCAATTCCCTACCCCAGCCAGCTTGCGTCAGTGTTAACCAACGTCATCTATAGCGCCTATTTAGCCCTATCAAGGTCTTATTATTCAAGTGGCAGGAGCTGCACCGCCGCCAAGCTCAGGTACTGCCCGCTTGAGCATTTGAAGGTAGCTCCTGGCGATTGCGTCCTCGTGACCCTCATAGAAGCCGCGTTCAAGTAGCAGCCGGTGCAACGCCGGCAGGCGATGACAGGGCACACTGGCCAGCAGGTGATGTTCCAGGTGGTAGTTCACGTGGTTGGGGCAAAACAGCAAGCGGTCCAATACATTTGCATAAGTGGTACGGGTGTTTTTCCGTGGATCGGGGTCATAGAGGTCCGCTACATTGCCGTGTTCCGCCACCTGGCGGATGCGCGCGATCAGGGGATAGGCAATGAAATAGGCCACCAGCCAGAGCAGGTAGAAGGCACCGACCCCCATCGCCAGCATCGCCAGAAACATGACCGCGTTAACCAGCAGGCCGCGCCGCTCTGAGTTGGTTTCCTCCCCCTCTCGCAACATGACATTACGCCCCTTGGCTGAGCCCACCAGCGAGCGCAGTAGCAACAGACCTGTGCGCCCGGTGAGATCGCGGATGATCTTGCGCTTGAAGCTGGCCTTGCTTACGGGGTAGTTGCGATAGTTGGGCAAGTCCGGATCCTGGTCAGTCCCCGCATAGCGGTGATGAACCCGATGCGATTCACCATACGCCACCACGTCGCCCATCACCGGGTAGGCGCAAAACCACTGCCCTATTGAACGATTCAAGGCGTCGGTCTTGAACAGTGTCTTGTGGCCAGCCTCATGCATCAGCACCGCCAGCCCCAGCTGGCGCCCGCCCAGCAGGGGGATCGCGAACAAAATGGTCAGCGGATTGGTCCAGGTGATGACTATGGCGAAAACCGCTGCGATCATCACCCAGTTGGACACTACCATCCACGCGCCCGCCAGATCACTGCGGCGGGTAAAGTCGTTTATCTCTTCGCGAGTGAGAAAATCGGTGGTTTTCATCAAGGTAGATCCTGTTCCCGTTTCGCAAATTGTAACAACATAGAACATATGATGTATACTTTCGTTATATTATTTTGAACTAAGGGAGCGGTTCGCAACAGATGTTCGACGCAGAAAACCCCAGCCCCAAGCGCCTGGTACTCTCGCTGCTTAGCGCGCCGAGCTTGCCCGAGGTTGGCGTAGGCCTGCTGTTGCGATGGGGCGAGCTTTTCGAGATCGATGCCGCAACCATGCGTGTTACTGTCGGAAGACTGACCCGGCAGGGACTCCTCAGTTCACCTCAGCGAGGGATCTACCGAATGGGCCCCGAGGGTGAATTGATCGCCAGCACCGCCCGAGACTGGGTCAATGCCGAGACCCGCATCGGCCCCTGGCGAGGTGGCTGGATCGCTGTACACACCAGCCATCTTGGTCGAGTGAATCGCACGGCATTGCGTGCGCGCGAGCGGGCGTTTCGTCTCAACGGCTTTGCGGAATATGTCACCGGGCTCTGGTATCGGCCGGCCAACCTCCGCGAAAGCAGCAGCGCCACCAGGGCCAGACTGCTCAGCCTTGGGCTGGAACCGGAAGCCATTGTCATGCAGTCAGAGGATATGCCTGGAGTTAGCGAGAAAGAACTATTTGCGCTCTGGCCCAGGGAGTACCTCGAAACCGCCTACATTAGTCACATCACAAATATGCAGGAAAGCACCGACCGTGCTGGCAAGCTGCCTCTGCCCGAGGCGACCCGCGAAACGCTTCTGGTCGGCGAAGCTGTGATCCGCCAAATAAATGCCGACCCGCTGCTACCCGATGCCATTGTCGACGGCCGCAATCGACGTCGGATGATCAACGCGATGGTGCGCTACAACAAATTCGGGCAGGATATCTGGCAACAGTTTGTCAGCAATGGCTAAGGCAGAATATCGTGGACGATTACGAGGCAATCCCCCTACCCCACCGTCAGGTTCTCTCTGACACGGAAATGCAGAAACGCGCCCAAGGTTATTTCGAGCATGTCCGCACCCGCCATTCGGTCAGGAGTTTTAGCGCCAAGGCAGTTCCACGAGAGGTGATCGAACAGTGCATCCGGGCTGCAGGAACAGCACCATCAGGCGCCAACCACCAGCCCTGGCACTTCGTCTGTGTGGGCCATCCAGAGACCAAGCGCGCCATCCGGATCGCCGCCGAACATGAAGAGGCAGAGTTCTATGGCGGCAAAGCCAGCCAGGACTGGTTGAATGACCTGGACAAACTGGGCACGGACCAACACAAACCTTTTCTGGAAACCGCGCCGTGGCTAATCGCTGTGTTTCTCGAGCGCAGCGGAGCTGACAGCGATGGCAATAAGCGCAAGAACTACTACATGCCTGAATCAGTGGGTATCGCCACGGGGTTTCTGCTGAACGCCCTGCACAGCGCAGGGCTGGCGACGCTCACCCATACGCCCAATCCGATGAAGTTTCTGAGTGAAATCCTGGAGCGCCCCGCAACGGAGCGCCCATACATGCTGATCGTAGCCGGGCACCCCGCCGAGGATGCCACGGTGCCGGCAGCGGCACTGGAAAAGAAATCGCTGGCTGAAATCGCAACCTTCCTGGACTAGCGTTTGAAGCCTGCCCAGGGGGTTGTGAGGCTCTGGATGTCACGAATCAGGTCTGCCGGCAGGCTCCCCGGCATATCGTAGGAGGCGCTGTCGGCGATTACATCCGCCAGGCCGCCGAACTGGGTCTGGATCTCGGCGACGATTTCATCGTGTCTGCCAATCGCTCCGAACAGCTGCAAGATGTCATCGCTAATCAAGGCCGGCATCTCCTGCCACTTTCCTTCGCGCGCCAGGTGATTCAGCTTTTCCCCAAGATCGAGCAGATCATGTTGTTCCAACACAGGCCAGTAAGCGCGCGTGGAACCGTAGAAGGCCACACGTGAGCGATAAAACTCCAGGCTGGTGGCCACCTCCTCGTCATTTGCACCAGTAACCAGGAAGCCACCGCCACTGATTTGCAGGTCCTCGCGATGTCGCTCGCCGCGCGCCAGTCCAGTCTCCAGTTGCGGCAAGATGACGTTCTCAATGTACTTGCGAGTACAAAAGGCATGGAGGCGAACCCCGTCCGCCACTTCCCCCGCGACCCGCAACATGGCGGGCCCCACAGCGGCCATGGTCACAGGTGGCGGCGCATACGCCATCGGCTCCGGCGTAAAATTCGGCGTCATCAGACTGAACTGATAGTGCTTACCCTCAAAGTCGAGTTCGGTACCGCCATTTTTCCAGCACGCCCAGATCGCACGCAGTGCATGAATATACTCCTTCATGCGCGGAGCCGGTGGTGTCCAGGGCACAGAAAATCGCCGCTCATTATGCCCTTTAACCTGTGGTCCAATTCCCAGCACAAACCGCCCGGCGCTGGCCTGCTGCAGATCCCAGCAAGTGTTAGCCAGCACCATGGGCGAGCGAGGAAAGGCAATCGCCACCCCTGTACCCAGGGTAACGCGCTCGCTGTTCACAGCCGCCACGGCGAGCGGCAAAAAGGGATCGTGCCGGTTTTCCTGCGTCATCACGCCGTTGTAACCCGCAGCCTCGATCCGGCGGATTTCGCCGGAAACCTTGCCAAGATCGTCCTGAATCAGGGTGGTATGAATTTCCATTCCGGCAACTATTCCGAACCGTAACGCATCATGCCAGTGGCCACGTCGATTGACTTCCTGAAGCTCTCGACACCAACCCACTCATCGGTGCCGTGTATGCCGGAGGCCTGGGTATAGTCGATCACTGCGCCATGGAACCGGTACTGATCTTTGGCGAGCTCGATATAGTGACGTGTGTCGGTGGTGGCCATGAGCAGACTCGGCACTGGAATCGCCTCGGGATACACATCTGCTACCGCGCGGGTTATCGCCTGGTAGCCTGCGCCTTCCGTGTTGGCCGTGCCCGGCATGCCACTCCAGGGCGACGACGCAATGTCGATTTGATCATCATCAATGACATCGCGCACGTAGCGGATGACGCTGTCTACGGTATCACCAGGCAGTAAGCGGAAATTCACTTTCGCTTCTGCTCGCTGAGGCACGACATTTTCCTTGATCCCAGCATTGAACATCGTCAGCGCCGTAGTGGTGCGGACCATGGGTGCGGTCAGCCTGTCTTCTGCCATGCGCCCGGCGATCATCTTGTCAGTGAGCCAAAGGTTACTGAACATAAGTTGTTCGGGTTGACCCATGTGCGGCGCCAGCGCAACCAGCATTTCCTTGACGGGACCAGAGAGCCGTGGGGGAAAAGGGTTTTGCTCGAGCTTATCCAGAGCCCTGGCAAGCCGGCCGATAGTGGAAACCGCTGGCGGGCTGGATGAATGTCCGCCCTCGCCTTTCGCGGTCAAGGTGAGCGTTGTGTAGCCTTTCTCGGCGATATTGATCATCGCCATGGTGTTGTCGGGCAACATGGGGTTCCCTGTCAGCAGGTAGCCGCCCTCATCGACCATCCAGTCGAATTCAAGCCCCAGTGCTTGCATCCGCGCCGAGAGAGCTGCTGCGCCATTGCGACCACTCACCTCCTCGTCATGACCAAAAGCAAGCACAATCGTTTTCCTGGGTGCGTAGCCCTCTTGCAGCAAGCGATCTACTGCTTCGAGCAGGCTGATCACTCCGAGCTTATCGTCGACAGTGCCTCGTCCGTAAACGCGACCATCAGCAATCACACCCGCGAATGGCGGATGCGTCCAATCCTGCTCAGTTCCCGGTTCGATAGGCACCACATCATGGTGCGCGGTAAACAGAATCGCGCCGGAGCCAACGCCGGGCCAGACCAACAACAGGCTGTACTCGTTCACCCATTCCGCTACCAGTTCGCTAAACACCCTTGGGTACGTGGACTCCAGAAACTGCTTGAATGCATCAAAAGCCTCTCTATCGACCAGTTCAGGGTCTTGATGACTGATGGTGGGTATCTGAACTGCCTGTGCCAGACGCTCTTCAGGATTGGCGTGTGCGACTACAGAAAAGCTGGCCAATGTTGCCAGCAAGATGAAAGAACGAAGCACAGGATTCCCCTTATTTGAATTTGCAGTCAATTTACCAGCTTGTGCGCTAAAACCCTACGTTCACATGCTAAGCTCACCGCCTAACGACTGCTGACCGACCGCCGGAGAACCATCATGAACCGTCTTATCATCGCTGCAGCTTGGCTGTTTGCCAGTATCAGCACCCAGGCCGCACTGACTGTTGACGGCTACCGCGATATGCAGGCGAAGCACGGTGAGGACAACGAGGTGCTTGAAATTCAGGTGGGTATGTACGTTGATGGTCTTCTGGACGGGCTTTTTATGATCTCCCGCGACCTGCCTGAGGAGAAGCGCGGTTGGTGTATTCCGGACGATGAAGAGATTACGCTCGACCTCGCCCTGGAACTGTTCAAAGAGGAACTCAGTGTACGCAACGCTGAATACACTGAGTTCTCGGAGCTAGGCATACAAGTGCCCTTCTCCCTCGTTATGGTCGATGCGCTACAGCGGCACTATCCCTGTAAATCTTAACCGCCAGCCTGGGGCTTGCGAAACACCAGCGTCATCCGCTCGCTTTCACCAATGGCAAGATAAGGCGCCTTTTCCTCATCGGTTTTCAGGTTGCGCAGCCCGGGCGGCAACTGCCACACACCCACTTCGTAGCGCTTGTTATCGAGAGCATTTCTGTTGAAGAAGCCCTCGGCCTCCAGTACGAAACCGGCTCGAGCTGCCTGCGCGATGATATATTCGCGCCCCACATAACCGATATTCTTCGACAGCCAGTCCTGCTCCGGATCAGCCATGTGCTGAACCAGCCCCAGCTTTCCACCCGGCTTCAGTGCGGCGTAGAAGTGATCAAACACCGCCTCCACCGTGCCACGGCTAACCCAGCCATGGGCATTGCGGAACGTCACAATTCTATCGACTGAGCCATCTGCCACTGGCGCGATGGCCAGCTCACCTGTTTCCTCGTTGAACATGAGCGAAGCCACTTCGACTTTGCCAAAGATATCCGCGTCAGCAGCCATTTTCTTCTCGAAACGCTGACGTGATCCGGCCCGGTAACTCGCCTGCTTGTCATTCTCGTCATAGTGGGCGGCAATAAACTTTCCCTCTTCCTTGAGATAAGGCGCGAGAATCTCGGTATACCAGCCGCCGCCGGGCCAGATTTCCATCACCGTGTGCTGGGGCTGGATATCGAACAGCTTCAGCGTCTGCAGTGGGTGGCGATAATCATCGCGGGCCGCGTAAGCCTCGGTGCGGTGCTTGCCTGCAATTGCCTGCTGAAGAGCTGCATCATCGGCTGTTGCCAGCTGTGCGCCCAGAAGAAATGCCAGAGAAGTGAGTAACGTACGTTTCATGCGACGGATTCCATGATTTGAAAGATGGCGAAAGCTTATCTTGTGGCGGTGGGGATTCGCAACAAACTCGCTATACTGAGACGAATTAATTTCATCGGAGCCCATCGAACATGCTTTCACGCCGTCAGATTCTACTCGCCGGCACGGCCGCTGCCAGCACGCCGTTTGTTTCCGGGTGCAGTGCAAACGAATTTCAAGTCAGCATCAATCAAAGCCTCCCCATCGGTAACTTCGACGAGCAATCGACAGGAGAGGATGTCACAGCGGCACTGGATCTCACCGGCAAGGTAGCGCTGGTCACCGGCTGCAACTCTGGTCTGGGCTACGAAACCATGCGCGTGCTCGCCCTTCGCGGCGCCCACGTGCTGGGTACTGGCCGGACCCTGGAAAAGGCCAAAGTCGCTTGCGACAGCGTGACAGGCAAGACTACGCCGCTCGCACTCGAGCTCAGTGACTTCCAATCGGCCGTGGACTGCGCGGGAGCTATCGCCTCAATGGGTCTGGTGCCCGATAGCATCATACTCAATGCCGGCATCAATACGTTCGGCGACCTGGAGTTGGTAGGTGGAATAGAAAAGATGTTCCGGGTGAACTACCTTGGCCATGTTGTACTTGCCAATCAGCTCCTGCCTGCGATGGTCGCCAGAGGCAGTGGCAGGATAGTCCATGTGAGCAGCCGCTCGGGCTACTCGCAGGCGCCCGCTCAGGGAATCGATTTCGACAATCTTCGCGGTGAAAAAGTCTTCGATGCCGGGGAAGCGTACGGACGTTCAAAACTGGCTAACGCCCTCTTCTCGCTGCAACTTTCACAGCAACTTCAAGGTAGTGGCGTTACCAGTAATGCTATTCACCCGGGCCTGGTGAAAACCAACATCGCCCGCACGGCTCCCACCATTATTCGGCGTGGTTTTGGCCTGCTTGGCGGCCTGATCGCCAAAACACCGGCCCAGGGTGCTGCGACCCAGCTCTATGTAGCAACGGCGCCAGCGCTCGCCACTGTGTCCGGTGCATACTTTGAAGACTGCAACCCAGTCAATGTAAGTGGTCCGCACCACATGACTGACGCCAAGATGGCGGCAGAACTATGGGCAGTGACCGAAGAAATGACCGCCGGGTTTACGGTGCCGTGGGCATCCCTACCCAGCTAAGAGCTCCGCTAACCATACGCTGGAATCCAGGGATACTGTATGTCGCCGCCTGGTGGCCGATCGCCGTGTAGAACACCCTGCCCTCGCCCTGAAGATGACGCCAGGTGATGGGGTGCTCTCCTTCCATCCGATCCTGACCGAAGAAGGTCTCCCCCTTGGTGATATAGGAACTTTCATCCAGGGTGAGCAGTATTTCGTATCCCTTGTCCCGCGGATTGCTGGCGAAGGCATACCACTCTTCAGCTGGCACCACCCAGGGCGTCTCGAGATGCGCCGTGATGCCCGGCATGGATTCTGCTACCAGTACATGGGCGTCCTGAAACTGGGGGGCCATCGTGTGGCCAACAAACTGTGCGCCGATCAACTCGTCTACATACCATTGCCACTGATAAGACGGATCACCGCCTGATGCATGGAGGCCAACCCAGCCGCCGCCATTCTCTATCCATGTTTTCAGAGCTGCGCGCTGTTCTGTCGTCAGCACATCACCAGAGACATTGTTCCATACCACGGCCTGGAACTTATTCAGGTCCTGGGTATTGTGAATAGCGGCGTTATCAGTGAAATAGAGTTCCCAGCCGTTCTCATCGGCAATTCGCTGAAGCATGGCCTTGCCCGCGGGAATAGCTTCTTTATGTATGAAACCATTGGTTTTACTGTGCACCAGAATCGCCGGGCGCGTAAACGCAGGGACTTCCGGCGCCTGTGTTTCATAGTCAGCCCTGGGTATCAGCCCGAGTGACCTCAACTGGTAATAGCTGAAAGCGGCGCCACCGATGAACACGACCAGTACACCCAAGAGTATTCGTTTCAGCACAATAGATTCCCCAGTAGTTTGATTTCACGCGTTAGCTGCGTTGCTGGATTGTAAGGCATCTAGCGGCAAGCAAGATATACACTCGGCGCGATCGACGACACGCGTCTAGAGCTGGTAGTTAAACTCAACCCGATGGTCGCCGTCGGCAAAGTCCACCTCGTCGGTAAAGTTGGCAAAGTAACGCACATTAAACACCGGGCTGATCTGATAGCTCAGGGCGATCTCGTGTGTCAGCACGTTGTCGTTGCCCGCGCCATAAGCGTTATCTTTGTAAATATCTGAGCCAGACAAAGTAGCGAGGAAGAAGGGGTTGTAATTCATCCAGACTTTATCGGTGATGGCCCACTTCCCGTACATTCCGGCAAGGGCGTAGGTGCCGGGAATCGAATAACCGCTGTCGATACTGCCATCGTCCTCGAGCACATTATTGCCAAACGCAAGACCCAGGCCCACGAGGGGGTAAATGTTGATCGAGCCAAATTTCGGCAGTGCCTGCATCACCCCGTAGGAAATTGTGCCGCTCTCCTCAGCGAAATAATTCTCGTCAAAGTTATAACTGACATCCAACTGCCCGCCCCGGCCGTTGGTCAAATCCACTTTGAAGTTGCGCAAACGCAGAGAATCGGCAGAATTATCGCGCACTGAACCGCTGTCCCAACCCACGGCCTCACCGAGCAGGCCTTTGGCCTCAAGTACATTCATCGCCATGGTCGTGGGGCTACCAGTATCGTAACTCCTGCCAGCTTTCAGGTTGATACCCTTATTGGTGACACCGGCTCCTACCTGCGTGTAAACCGCGAGCGGGTCGGACATATCCTGAACATCACTGTCGCTGGCCGTTTCGTCCTGGGCACTAGCGGGGAGCACAACGAGTGCCGCTGCGCATATCATTAGAATTTTCGATCGCATCCTGCTTTCCCTTCGGAATGGGTCATCCATTGATGATTCCCACTCTATCTGACCCTATGGCTAGAAGCGATAGTTAACCGAAGTGATAAACGCATCCCGCGACCCGGTGAAGCCATTGTATTCCGCCGACACGGCCCAGCGCTTGGAGATATCCCAGTTGGCGCCGACCAGTGCATTCCAACGGTCGACATTCTTTTGCTGAATTTCGTAATCAATAGTGAGGCTCACGCCTGGAACATCCACCGAGCCCGTGACATCCAGCTCCGCCTTGAGGTAGTTGCCGCCTACAAAGGGTGAGACGGTACCCCATTTTCCCAGCTTGAAGGAGTAGCCCACACGCGGGGTGGCGGTATAGGCGATACCGTCGGTTTTGGTGGTATCCATATCCGCGTAGCTGAAGTTAAGGGGAATCGTGACAAAAAAATCATTCCAGCCCCCGGCGAACATGACCCCTACCCCGTAGGTCGTACCGCTGAAATCAGGTTCAATATCAAGTAGGAAGCTCTGGTCCTCCAAGAGCCTGCACAGTGGGTTCGGCCCCGGCCGACTGCAGTCCTCTCCCAACTGGTCCAGCATGCCGTTGCCGTCAAGGGATATGAGCATTGGGGCATCGCCTTTGAGGTCACCGACCAACAGGGAGACATTCATGAACGGCAACAGCCAGGCATCGAAAATCAGCTGCACGGAATCACTTTCTGCACTGGCATCAGAGAAATTCACGAACTCGAATGCTTCTTTTGAGCCACCGTTAAAACCGACATCGAGGCTACCAAGATACATGTCCTGGTCAATGCCGGCATAGTTCAGCCGCACACCGAAGGGAAGTGGCAGATCGTAACCGAGATCGACTACGCGCTGCGCCATCAAGGGTAGCGGGCGGTCCCACTGCCGCGGGGGCTTCTCGATGTGGTCACCGCTGTCATCGAGGGTGGCATTAGGTATTGCGATGTCACTAACTCCCGTATCCGTCAACGCTTCATTGACGCTGGCTTTCACCACTCGCGTCGTAAGGACGGCACTCGCTCCTTGCTCAGCAAAGTAGTAAAGGGAGAAATCCTCACCCTGTCTCGAGGCGATGCGCTTTGTGCCGCTATCGCCAATACTGGATTCGGCGCTTAGAGATGGCATGGCTCTGCCTTTACGAAACTCGTCCAGGAGTTTACCGTCCTTGAAAACGATCAGTCCGCTGGAGCGCGAAGCACTGACACCCGGACCCAGGTCGAGTCTACGGATGTCGATGTAAGTGATACTACCGTCGCGATTGTCGTGTAGCTCCCCCAGCCCGGTACCGCCACCGGCGACCAACATGTTGGCACCGCTGAACTGCCCGGCAAAGAAACCGGCTGCACTCTTGAGTTCCGCTTCAGTGTCCGGGTATTGCTTGACGGTCTGCTGGACAATTTGTGTTGTCTGCTCCGCCAGGTCCAGCCGGGTCTGCTCAAGTTGCTGGGGCGAAAACTGACTACAGGCAGTCACGCCTGCAGCCAGGATAAACGTTCCAATAAGTCGTACTGAGTGTGAAAGAGCGGGCCTGCGCTTCATCGCGTAGACAAGCCCATAACGGACTGGATCAAGACTGAGAAGCCTCACGAATGCCGCCAGTCATGCACGAGCAACTTGCATCCAATAGCGCCAAATATCATTGGAAAAACAAAGTACTGATACTGCGTCCACACAAGCGCAAGCAAAGTATCCCAGATATTCCCCGGCATGTTGACGAAGCCGTCGAACACTTCAGAGAATGTAAAAATAAAGGTCGTCGCAATAGGTTCACCACACCCTAGCACCACTACCAGGTAGCGGTACGGTGAGCGTTTATTGTTGAGATGGAAAAAATAGAATGTGGTCGCCAGATTGACGAACGCATACCACTCCAGCGCGTAGAACGTGCCGTTATGGTTCACCGTCCGGAGGTCGAGAGCGCCGAACGTGGAAAGCACCCAATAGTAGAGGTGCCAGGGTTTTTCGCGCATATAGTCGGTCTGCGCGACAAGATCCTCTAAAGTGACAATATTCTCGAACACGAATGGCGAGAAAATGACCCAGGGAATCTCCCACTGGATATTGGTGATCGCATAACTGACCATCCAGACTACGAGCAGATCGTGATACAAATCTTCCTTCTGCTGACCGCTGTAGCGCCGCAGAAACCAGACCACAATCCAGCCATTGAGCCAGACGCTGATCAGATACATGGATGCCCGGCTACTATTCACAAAATCGAGTACACCCACGTAAAACAAGACCATGACAGCCAATGTGCTGGCTATCCATGTCAACGTCCATGTTTTGAAGGCGCTCTTTGCGGGTTGGGATAAAGCGCGCTGGGGCGCCAGGTGTTCAAAGCCAACGCCGGCCGATGATGTCGTCATACCCGCTTCCTGATCGTCTTATTATTAGATGTGTCTGCCCACCGATTGGGCCTTAATAATACGCTGTGAAATCAGTCTGTTACTACCCCAGTTTAGGGCACCACCGCAGCTAGTGTATCTATCCGTACTGCCCAGACCGCTCACAAATCGGGCTAGAAACCCTCAACGTCGTGTACTTGCTTCCAGATAAGCCCCGGAAGGAATCGACGCATCAACACGCCAATTCTACTATCGCGTGTAGGTAGAACAAAAAATTTGCCCTTGTCCAGGGACTGCTCAATCGCATCAATTACGTCGCCAGGCGCGAGGGGTTCACCCTGGCTGTCCAACATCTTGGGCCAGTCTGATTCCTTACCCTGCTTCAGAAGTGGTGTAGCAACTGCTGGGGGACAAACACAGGCAAAGCGAATACCCGAGTTGATATTCTCATGGTACAAGGTCTCGGTGAATGCACGAACCGCAAACTTGGTGGCTGAATACGCGCCTGTCTTCAGCATCGGAATCCAACCGGCCATGGAGGCAAAGCTGACAAAGTCGCCGCGACCCTGTTCAAGCATGCCGGGCAGCACTGCCTGAGTAATATTGACCAGCCCACCGTAGTTGATCGCCATCTGCTTGTGGATAATGGCATTGTCCTGCTCGGTAAGAATCCCAAAGGGCATGATCGCCGCGCAGTTATACAAACGCCCGATCGGGCCATGTTTCTCCACAACGTCAGCAGCCGCAGCACAAACAGCCTCAAAATCAGTGATATCTACTGACCAGGCGTGCACAGTATCAAAACCAGCAGCAGTCTCAGCCATCCCCTCCTGATTGACGTCGAAAAGCGCCACAGTCGCGCCAGCTGCTGCAAAGCGGCGCGCAGCCTCGCGGCCCATGCCACTGCCACCACCGGTTATGAGTACGAGGTCGTTGGTCTGATTCATGCTGGTCAGGTCCTGAAAATGCTCAATTGATAGCGCCGGAGTATACGTTGGCAAGCGCTGAACTCCGCACCACGAGCGCAAACGACTGAGACTAGTTCAAATCTTTACGCTGAGATGTATCCGTGTATCACTACACGATGCACAAGGTTCCGGCCAGCGATCTGCCAATAGGCCATCAGGCCACGACCGAATCAGCCCATCTAACCCCGCGAACGCTATCGCTGAACCGCGAGTAGGCAGATTCGATATTGCTACGCTTGAGTTTCATGGTAGGCGTGAGCATTTCATTCAGGATGGACCATTCATCCTGAACCACAAGCACGCCAGACAGCTGTTCGTGTGATTCGAGTCCTGCATTAACATCCTCGAGTAAACGATCCAGCTCGGCTTCAACGTCTTCATTACTCGCGCTCACGCCCTGGGCTAATACGACAAGGGCGTAAGGCTGCGGCTGCCCTGACCCAGTGACACAAACCTGTTCTATCAACGGACACGCGGATACAAGGGATTCAATGGGAACAGGTGATACGTATTTTCCCTTGGCTGTCTTGAACTGCTCCTTAACTCTACCAATGATGCGCCATACACCTTCAGTGCTCACCTCAGCCTTGTCGCCCGTGCGAAACCAACCATCCTCGAAAGACTCCGCGGTCGCTTCCGGGCTCTTGTAGTAACTACTGAAAACTGAATCACCGCGAATAAGCATCTCTCCAGCTTCAGACAACTTGATTTCCAGTCCGTTAACGGGAATGCCTATTGTTCCGAGGCGGCTTGGATCAAAGGGTATATTGGCCGCTCCGACTCCGGAAGTCTCAGTCATCCCCCAGCCCTCTACGATCTCGATGCCGATGCGGGAATACCACGCTAGCAAGGCGGGTGCTATCGGTGCAGTACCTGATACAAAGATTTTGCAGTGGCCCAGCCCCAATTTGTCGCGGATGGCTGCAGACACTGTCGAGCCATCGTCAGATTGCAGTAGACCTTCCAGTGTGTCGTAATCTATCTGGGCGAGCACTTGCGCCTGAAACTTAGCCCAGAGTCTGGGAACAGACACAAACTGGGTTACCTTGGCGTACTGCAAATCACTGACAAATGTCTCTAGCGATTCGTTGAAAAAAACCTCGACATCGGCGTAGATAGACCCTATTTCTACCGCGGCCCTTTCAGCCACATGCGCAAGCGGCAGGTATGAAAGCACCCTGTGGCGGCCCTCAACGTCACAGTTGTCGGAGAGCAATTCCTGCGAGGAAGCGCGTATGTTGCTGTAGGTCAGGCCCACGCCTTTGGGCACGCCGGTACTGCCCGAGGTATATACGACTGTCCACAAATCGTCCGGCAGTGGCATGACCGGTTCTTGGAGCTCAGCAAAGCGGGAAAACCAGTCCGTCAGTGTATCCACACCCTCTTTCGCGTATCCACCGAAAGTGACTCGATCACATTCGCCAAGTGCTTCATCTACAGCAGTATAGTCATCAAGTTTCCCAATAAATATGGCTTTGGCCTGGCTGTGGCCAACCACATGCTCGATGGTCGCTACACCGGCGTTCGGATAGATTGGGACGCTGACCATGCCTGCCATCATGATACCCAGATCAGCGATTAACCATTCGGCGCAATTCTTGGAAATGAGGCTGATTCGGTCACCCTTTTCACAACCTCTCTCTATGAGCCCTGTGGCGACTTTGCGTGCCATACTGGCCACATCGGAATACGAGTAGGTAGTCCACTCCCCGTTCACTGGCTGATGCAAGTAAGCAGCTTTTGGCTGCTTGCTCACTCTTTGCATGAAGCATTGCAGTGGTAACATCTCTCTTTTCATGCGTTTTTTCCCTGGTTATACGGTGTCATGCAACATCATCAGATGACTGCTTCAAAGTATTCGAAAAGATCTGAACGAGCCTAGTTGGCAGAGGCCTGCTTGCGCTTCTTGGGCGTTGAATTCTTAAGGGGTTGGGCCTTCAGCAGGTCGTCGAAACTCTCCTGCATGCACTCGGCGTAGAACTCCGGATCAGGCAAGATATCTCGATCAGCAAGAAGCGTGAGAATGACGTTGCCGTTATAACTCGTCACAACATGGAAAAGCCCCTGCCCCTCGGCGAGTATTCCCATGCCGAATGATTTGACCAACTCTGCGCCTGAGAAATACATTCTGAAATTCGGGCCTGGCACGTTGGTAAGGACTGTGTTGACTGGAGGCTTGAACCGGTCGGCAAGACCCGCCATCATCTTTGTTCCAGCAGCGGTCAGCCCGGCAGGCATGGCGCCGGATATCTCCATGAGCGTCTTCGCACCGATCGCTTCATTCATCGCCTTGGACCTTTGCGTCTCGGCCATCACAAACTCCAGCCGTTCTGCTGCGCTGTCCAGATGCGTGCCGCCACCCACGATCATCATCGCCACCTGGTTGCCCGCGCTGTCCTTGTCATTTTCATCACGAACGGAAATCGGCGCACGAATTTTCAGCGTCTTTTCCGGGAGGTCCTTTTTGGCTTTCAGATATTTGTGAAGCGAACCACCAACTACCGCAAGCATTACATCGTATACGGTTGCACCGGAAAAACTGCTACGGATTTGCTTGATGTCACTCAGCGCAAATTCGCGACCGTCAAACACTCGGTGGTGACCGATCTTTGTATTGAACCGCGTTTTCGGCGCGTTTCCCTTGGCATCGTCGCGCTGAAAATATTGTTTCCGCGTATCAAACAGCCGTTTTGGCACTGGCAATAAGTTCCGAAGATAGCGCCCTCGAATGTACGTGCATTGCCGGTTGTGCCAATGCCACGGATCTGAATGTTGGCAGAGGAAGAGGGAATATTGGTCTTGTTGAAAGAGATGCTGAGAGAGACCGCCTTGATATTCTCAATATTGAATACGCGGGCGTCGTCCATTTGATCTCCACTCACGGAGGTGACAGCGATAGCCACGTCTTGCATGTTCTCTACGCGTCGCTGAGCTGTTACAACAACTTCTTCAAGCTGTTGGGCCGTAGCGGGCAATGCGCCACTGCCGGTTGCTGCTACCGCAGCCGCCATTGTTGCAATGCGAAACTTGTTCTTCATGAGATAAATCTCCCTTTTTTATGTCGTATGAAGGCGTTGAGTGCCCTCGGCTATAGAAATTCTTTTGCATTGAACCCGGGGCGCCCGCTGGCTGAAACACTGTGTCATCAGTGTAAACATCTCGTCGCCCATGCCACTTGCTTGACTACCTGCTCTACCAGGGCGCGGTTGACATTTCCTGGGCGGGCAAATAAGGCACGAGATTTCCCCTACGCAATAAAGAGTAGGTATACCGAGACTAGGCTTGAATGATAGTTTGGGCCACTTCTTGACGATAACGGCCAATGTGAAACTTTTTATTGGTTGAAGCTGAACAAGCCGACCGCCGGACTCCAGGTCTGGCCCCATTCGTTCAGTTGATCCTGCAGTTGGTTCTCGGCGATCTTGTTAAGCTCCGCACGGGGATTCGAGCATGGTTCCAGTCCGTCGAAGCGCCCTGCCCTGGTACAGAGCCAGATGTGATCACCTATGTCGGTGTCCATCATAGACAAACTCAGAGCCGTTCAAGTCGGTGGCAGGAATCTGCTCTCGTTCAACCCAGTAATCCTGATTATGACGCCACTCAGGTTTACTCCCTCGACTGGGAAGAAGAGAGAGATCGCGCATCAGGTAATTCGGATTGAACTCCTCATCACTGATCCACGGCAATATCTGCATATCCTGATCTTCGTCACGCAACGCCACTTCAACGCGTTTTGCCTCTCGTGCATCCATATTTTTGAATAGCTTACACACGAGCTCGCCCAGCATATCCACGCGCAGTGTCCAACTGGCACGGAAGTAACCAAAAACCCAGACCATGTTGGGCACACCGGTAAACATCATGCCTCTATAATTGACGGTTTCGTGCCAATTCACCTGCTCACCATCGACTTCGAACGGGATGCCCCCCATCACCTTCAAATTGAATCCGGTAGCTGCGACGACAATATCTGCTTCGATTTCTTCGCCAGATGCAGTGCGCACTCCCTTCTCGGTGAATGTCTCCAGGGTGTCCGTCACCACCGTCAATTTGCCATCGACGGCGGCCTTAAAGATGTCGGCTCCCGGACAAAATGCGAGCCTCTGCTGCCACGGCCGATACTTTGGTACAAAGTGGGGCTCAAACTCGAAGTCATCGCCCACGTAACTGCGAATCTGGTCCCTCAACATCTCGATCATCGAATCAGGATCAGACTCCGAAAGCTGGGTCATCTCATACTGTTTATAGATAATGTCGGCCCGAACAACGCGATGGATAGTGTCCTCGTCTATGCCAATCAGCCTTAGACGATCTGCCAGCTCATTTCGATTCTCATCACAGTAAAAATAGGTCGGTGAACGTTGCAGCATGGTCACGTGCTTTGCTGTTTTCGCAAACTCGGGAATCACCGTTGCAGCTGTTGCTCCGGAGCCAATCACCAGGACACGCTTGTCGGTGTAATCGGTATTCGGATCCCATAGCTGCGCATGTACAAGCACGCCTTGATATCGATCCATCCCCGACCAGTCGGGGAGATAGGGCTTTTCGTGATCGTAGTAGCCCTGGCACATCCACAGGAAGCCGCAGGTAAACTTCAGCTGTTCTCCATCGACGAGACGAGTAACATCGATATGCCAGATGTTTTCGGCACTGGACCAACTGCAGGCCGTAATACGATGGCCGTAACGTATATGCGGAGCCAGGCCATTTTCTTCTATGACTTCGCCCATGTAGTTGAGTATTTCTTCCCCGGTAGCAATCGGATCGCCGACCCAGGGCTTAAAGTCATAGCCAAAAGTATATAGATCTGAATCAGAGCGCACGCCGGGATACTTATGAGTTTTCCAGGTGCCACCAAACGTGTCTTGCATCTCAAGAATGGCAAAACGTTTGTCTGGACAGTTTTTTTGCAAGTGATAGGCCGAGCCAATACCGGAGATACCCGCTCCAACAATAATTACATCAAAATGTTGATCGTCTTTACCAACTAGCTTGTTTTCCGCTGTAGTCATAGCATTGCCCTCGATTGGACTTTTTTATAGTCGACTGGAGAGTAAGACTTGCACGATTTAAATACAGAAGGGAATGACAATCGCTGCCCAAAATTGACATGTCCGGCCAACAATGGCGATGTAATGGTACTCAAACGCACCGGTGTGCCAGCTACATTGACCGAAGTTGCAATAACCCGTTAGCACTTAAGAAATCGAGCAATCGAGTAGGCACTACCACTTTTCAGACTAGACTACGTTACTGGTTAAGGAACCCACTGCCCCCTGCATGTCCAGCCCTGCTACTTCATAACCACGCTTGAAATCATCCGTGTGCTTCAGCACCCAGGTGCGCGTATGCTCCGGATCGTGATTGCGCAATCCTTCGTAGATCTGTCGGTGAGCCTCCAGCAGCCGCTGGTTAACATCCAGATTAGTCATAAGTTGATGCACCGCAGGAAAGAACAGTTGTGAAATACCCAGCCTGCTCAGCTGCAATACCCGGTTACAGCAGCCCTCGGCGATCAGCGTGTGGAATTCGAAATCCAATTCCTCCAGGGCTTCGCTGTCGCCCAGGTTCGCCTCAGTCTGGCGCAGGTTTTTTGCCAACTTATCCAACTGACTGTCTGAAATTTTTTCGGCAGCTACACCCGCTATATCTGAGTCGATAATTCGGATGGCCTCATAAAGTTCGTTGAAGGTGACCTCTTCGAGAATAAGCGTATTGGAAATCCGACTGCCTATCTTATTGCGATCAGGTGAACGCACTGTCAGCTTCTTGCCGCCGGGCTTTCTTTCCACCAGGCCATTCTCCTCCAGCAGGCGCAGTGCCTCACGAACAGATGAGCGGTGCACCTGCAGGCTGTCGGCGAGGGCCTGTTCGGCGGGAATGGTGTCTCCCACCCTCAGTTCACTTTTCAGAATCTGGCTCTCCAGGATCTGGTAGATCTGGCGGTAGAGGGGCTCACGCTGCAAGGTTTGGGTCGGCATGAGCTTGACTGTATCACACCGCTCCAATAATATGCAATTTTGGTCGGACAGTACGACCATAAGCCAGCATCGAGGGAGTTATTGATGAATTTTGAACATACGGACGCAGTAAAAGAGCTAATGGCTCGCATTGAAGCCTTTATGCAGGAACATATTTACCCTAACGAAGAGGCTTACGAAGACTTTACGACCGACCCAGCCAATCTGTGGGTTGTCCCGCCAATTCTGGAAGAGCTCAAAGCCAAGGCAAAGGCTGAAGGCCTCTGGAACTTCTTCCTGCCTAAAGAGTATGGTGAATTCAGCCCGGGTCTGACTAACCTGGAGTATGCCCCTCTGGCAGAACTGATGGGCCGCGTGGGATTTGCCAGTGAGGTGTTTAACTGTAGCGCACCTGACACCGGCAATATGGAAGTCCTGGCTCGTTATGGCACCTCTGCACAGCAAGAACGGTGGTTGCGTCCATTGCTAGACGGCGACATTCGCTCTGCCTACCTGATGACCGAACCACAAAAAGCCTGTTCCGACGCCACCAATGTCGAGTGCTCCATTGTTCGTGATGGAGATGAGTACGTGATTAACGGTCGCAAGTGGTGGTCTTCCAGTGTTTATGACCCTCGCTGTGAACTGCTGTTGGTCATGGGTAAAACTGACTTCGATGCACCCAAGTACACCCAACAATCGACCATTATTGTGCCCAAAGACACCCCGGGGGTTACCTTGGTTCGTCCACTAAAAGTGATGAATCATTATCACTCGCCCGCAGGCCACGGTGAGGTTCTGCTTGAAAATGTTCGTGTCCCGGTAGAGAACATCATTCTGGGTGAAGGCCGGGGTTTTGAAATTGCCCAGGGCCGTCTTGGCCCAGGTCGTATCCACCACTGTATGCGTCAAATCGGTGCCGCCCAGCGCTGTCTGGATCTGATGTGCCACCGCGTCGAAGAACGTGCACCGTTTGGTAAAAAACTGTCTGCTCAGGGCAGCATTCGTCAGGACGTTGCCAGGTCTCGCTGTGAGATTGAACAGGCTCGACTACTGACGCTGGCCGCTGCCGACAAGTTGGATAAAGTGGGCAACAAAGAAGCTAAAGACCTGATTGCCATGATCAAGATTGTTGCACCGCAAATGTGCCAAGACGTTGCTGACCGTGCCATGCAAGCGCACGGTGGTATGGGAATTTCTCAGGACACCCCCATTGCCAACATCTTCGCCACCGCCCGCATGATTCGTTTTACCGATGGGCCTTGTGAAGTCCATATGTCTCAGCTAGGTAAAATGACCATCAAAGCTGCTGTAGAGAATGCATAAATATGCCAGCACTTGTAGAAAAAGAGCTGGTTGATTTCGATCGACTCAGTGACTGGATGCAGGCACAAGGCCTACCCAGCGAAGGCGCGTTTGAAAACCAACGGCTGCTAACCGGTGGCACCCAAAATATTTTGCTCTATTTTGAGCGCGGCGGTCGCCCCTTTGTTTTAAGACGTCCACCCAAGCACCTTCGTGCCAGCAGCAACAAGGTTATGATGCGCGAAGCTCGGATTCTTCAGGCGCTCACTGGCAGCGGTATACCTCACCCCGGATACATTGCCCACTGTGAAGATGAATCCATATTGGGTGCAGCCTTCTTTCTAATGGAGCCGGTGGAGGGGTTCAACCCATCCACCGGCATGCCTGAGCCACACCGCAGCGATGCTACCATCCGCCGACGTATGTCGGAGTGCCATATGGAAGCCCTGGCCAAGCTAGGTATGCTGGACTACACAAGCCTGGGCCTTGATGGTTTTGGCAAGCCCGAAGGCTTTCTGCAACGACAACCGGCGCGGTGGCGCGGCGAATTAGAAAGTTTCTATGAGCTTGAAGGCTACGGCGACTCTCCCCTGCCCTATCAGCAAGAGATTTACGACTGGCTGGAAAACAATATTCCGGCAGCTACCACACCTGGGATCATTCATGGCGACGCCCACATGGCCAACACCATGACCAACAATGACAATGGCGAACTCGCCGCACTCATTGACTGGGAAATGAGCACGATAGGTGACCCGTTAATAGATCTTGGTTGGGTAATGGCTACCAGTGACGACGGCGACGGCTTTACAACGACAAACATCGAACCCGCGGATGGTTTTTTGAGCATCGCCGAAATGGTTGCCCATTATGGCAAGCACTCTAGCCGAGACCTTACATCTCTTCAGTGGTACGCGGTGCTGGCCTGCTACAAGCTGGGCATTATTCTGGAAGGAACCCATGCGCGTGCATGTGCCGGTAAAGCCGACAAGGCCATGGGCGATCACTTACACGGCTTGACCTTAACGCTTTTCAATCGAGCTCATCGCTGGATTGCACAGGGTATCCCTACTCAAGTCTAAAAAATTAAAGAGGCAGAATATGAAAGCGCTAGTCTTTAACGGCCCCAAAGATATTCGTTACGAATCCTTCAACGATCCTATTATCCGTGATGAACGCAATCTCGTTGTGAAGGTTCTGAACTGCAGTATTTGCGGTTCTGACCTGCATATGTATCACGGTGACCGCATCGGTAAGCTTGATTACTCCCAACCGATGCAACACTTTTGCACCGGCCATGAAGCCATCGGCGAAGTCATGGAAATAGGCTCGGGGGTACGCTCCCACAAAGTGGGTGACCGCATAGTTATTTCCGGCGGCGCGGCCTGTGGCACATGTCGTCGCTGCCTTGCGGGGCAAGCCAACTTGTGCGAGGCGTATCGCACTGGTGCAGCGCACGGAACAGCCTACGGCATTTCTCCCGACCTTAACGGCGGACATGCTGACTACCTTGAAGTCGTCAATGCCGACCTTACCGCAACCAGCATTCCAGAGGGTGTTAGCGACGAACAAGCGATATTACTAACTGACGCACTAGCTACCGGCTATTACGGTGTGAAAATGTCAGGGGTTGGCCCTGGTGACACGGTGGCAGTTATCGGGCAAGGGCCTATAGGACGACTTGCAGCAGAGGCTGCTCTTGCCGTAGGCGCCTCGGCGGTTTATGCCATCGACCCGCAAGCTAGCCGTCGCAACATGGCACAAACCTTTGGAGCCATTGGCTTACATCCCGACGAAGCCGTGCAACGCGTTTATGAAGATACCAGGGGCCTGGGTGTCGACTCAGTCATAGAAGCCGTCGGTGTTGGACCCACCCTCACCCAGGCGGTAAAAATGGCCCGCGTCGGCGGCCGTTTATCGGTGCTGGGCATACTCCAGGCAAATACCAGCATGCCGCTGCATATCGTTCAAGGCAAAAGCCTGGTCGTGCACATGGGCATTGCCGGTATTGTAGATTCATGGCCCGAACTTATCCCGATGTTGCAATCTGGCCGAATTAAAGGCGAAGGCGTATTCACCCATCACTTTGATCTTTCCGATGGCGCCGAAGCCTATCGCATGTTTGATGCCCAGGAAGACGGTGTAATGAAGCTACTTATCACCCCCTAGCCCGACGCTTCACTCAAACCAGGAAAACATTTTTAACACAGGAAAGCGATATGAGCTTGGTAAATGCATTAGATTTTAGCGGCAAAAACGTATTGGTATGCGGAGCCTCGGACGGCATCGGTTACGGTGTGGCAAAGGCCCTGTTAGAAGCGGGCGCAGACGTATCCATTACCGGCACACGCACTGCTGAAGATTACGACAATGATTTTTCGGGCATGACATTTTATTCCCTGAATATCCAGGATGCCGATTCCATTGAAGCACTCGCACAAAATTTTCAAACGCTGGATGTATTGGTAAATTGCATAGGCTCTGTATTGTGGGGCAAGGCGGAGTTTGAACGAGAAGGCTTCGAGAAGATTTTAACCATCAATCTAACCGGCGCAATGCAGTTGTGCACTGAGTTCTTCCCGCTATTGGAAGCCAGCAAGGGTAATATCGTTAACCTCGACTCTGTCGTATCCATTCGACCCGCACCTGCTAACCCCGCGTACACCGCGAGCAAGGCTGGTCTGGTACAGCTTACCAAGGCACTGGCTCAAAAGTGGGGCCGCAAAGGCGTTCGTGTCAACACCCTGGCTCCCGGTATGGTGCCCACCAAACTAACAGCCAACCAATCGAGCCCAGAGCAAGAGGCAGAATTTGCTAAAACATGCCCTGCCGGTCGTTTTGGCACACCTGAAGATATTGCGGGCGGTGTGCTGTTTTTAGCCTCCCCACTGGCCGCCTACGTAACCGGCCATCACTTAGTGGTAGACGGTGGCTTATCCTTGTAATCGGCAACCGACATAGACCCAATTCAATAACGCCAAGCAATTGCAATTGGCACTGAGGAGACTCCGGTGAACACCAAACAATTCGAAACAATCAAATATGACGTCGAAGACCATATCGCGACGATCACCCTGAATCGACCCGACCAGCTAAACGCTATGACGGTACAAATGATGCAGGAAATGGTTCAAGCGCTGGATCTAATCGACGCTGATGATGACGTAAGAGCGGTTATCGTCACTGGCGAAGGCCGAGGTTTTTGTGCTGGCGCAGACCTTACGCAATCAGCCGGTCCAGGCGATAGCTCAAATCCGTTTGAATACCAGATCCCGAAAAATGCCGACGGCAGCATCAACTACAGTGATCCTTCCATCCGTGACGGCGGCGGTTTTATCACCTTGCGCATGTACCAATGCAACAAGCCGATTATTGGCGCCATTAACGGTGCCGCTGTTGGCGCCGGTGGCTCTATGATTGTTGCCATGGATATACGGCTGGCCAGCGAAAAGGCCAAGTTTGGTTACGTTTTTGCACGCAGAGGTATAGTGCCAGAATCTGCCTGCGCATGGTTTTTACCCAAAATCGTTGGCCGCGCCCAGGCTCTGGAATGGTGTATGACCGGCAGAATTTTCGGGCCTGAAGAAGCCTTGGCCGGTGGGCTTATACGTTCGATACACCCTGCTGACGAACTGTTGAGCGCTGCCCGATCACTGGCGCGCGAAATCGTGGATAATACGGCGCCAGTTTCAGTCGCACTCACACGACATATGATTTGGCGCATACCCACACAAGACCACCCAATGGCAGCACATAAAGTAGATAGCCGTGGCGTCTTCAGCCGTGGCCAATCAAAAGATTCTGCCGAGGGCGTAGCCAGCTTTCTGGAGAAGCGAGCCCCAGCCTACCCCGATACAGTCCCAAAAAACCTGCCCGACTTTTTCCCTTGGTGGGAAGAACCTGACTACGAATAGTGGCTGATCGCCGTTTTACCACGCTATCTTATCGATTCAAGGAAAACCTATGTTTGATCTCACTGGAAAAGTCGCCCTGATTACCGGAGGCAACAGCGGCATTGGCCTCGGTATGGCAGAGGGCCTGGCAGAACACGGCTGCGAAATAGTCATATGGGGTACGAATGCGGCTAAAAACGATGCCGCCTTGGAGAAGCTTTCAACCTATGGGCCAAAAATTACTGCCAACATCTGTGATGTCACAGATGCAGCTGCTGTAGATGCAGCTTTTGCTAAAGCATTACATGATCACGGCAAGATAGACGGCTGCTTTGCCAACGCGGGCTATGGCGCCCAAATAACTCGCTTTGATGAGTTTGAGGATGAAGAGTGGAACCGTATCATCGACATCAACCTGAACGGTGCCTTTTACGTATTTCGCAGTGCTGCAAAGCATATGCGCGAGCGAGCCTTAGCCGGTGACCCATTTGGCCGCTTGGTGGGAACATCCAGCCTGGCCGCTATATCAGGCCAGCCCAGGGGCGAGCACTATGGGGCAGCAAAAGGTGGTTTGAACGCGATGATCCGGGCGTTAGCAGTAGAGTATGCAAAACACGGCGTTACCGCACACAGCATTCTACCTGGCTTTGTGGAAACAGGGCTTACCAAAGGCACAGTTGATACACCGGCATTTAGAGAAAAAGCGATGTCAAGGATCCCCACTAAACGGCTGGGCCAAGGCTCAGATTTCGCCGCGATAGCAGTCTATATCATGAGCGATGCCAGCAGCTGGCATACAGGCCAGGATTTTATTATCGATGGTGGCTATTGGATTTTCTAGGGCAGCCACAAACCCCTTCATACTCAGGTATAACCGATTGATCTACCCTACTTCGCATTACTATATTTCACAGCGCCTGAAGCTACACTACACCGACTGGGGCAACCCAGGAGCTCCCCTACTCATCCTTATCCATGGCGGCAAAGACCACTGTCGCAGCTGGGATTGGGTCGCAGAACGTTTAAGAGATGATTGGCATGTCGTGGCCCCCGACTTGCGTGGCCATGGCGATAGCGCCTGGGCTCCCGATGGAAATTACGCTTCAAATGCATTCATTTACGACATTGCGCAACTGGTCCAAAACTTAAGTGCTGATAAAAAAGTCAGGATAGTTGCACACTCCCTGGGTGGAGCAATGGCTCTCAGATATGCCGGCCTTTACCCTGATAAGGTCGAAAAACTGGTGGCTATCGAAGGCTTGAGGCCACTAAGCCCACCAGACAAAGCTTCTGAGGAAAAGCCATCACTGGATCGTTTACGAGACTGGATAGAAACCAAGCAAAAGAATGCTGCCAGAGGAACAAAGTGCTACTCAAATTTTGATGAGGCCTATCAGCGCATGAAAGCAGCGAATCAACAGCTGTCGGACGAGCAAGTGCGCCATTTAACGTGGCATGCCCTCAACCGCAACGAAGATGGCAGTTATAGCTGGAAGTTCGATTATCACCTGAACGCCCTCTCGCCTATCGATTTATCTTCAGACGTATTGCATGATCTTTGGGGGGCTATCACCTGTCCAACCTGGTTAATGTGGGGCGAAAATAGTTGGGCCTCAAGCCCTGAATCCGACGGGCGCCTGTCACATTTCCGCAATGCTGAAGTCATCGCCTATGAAAATGCCGGGCACTGGCTCCATCACGATCAGTTCGACAGTTTCGTGAGCGATCTTAACAAGATTCTTCCTTAACCTGGACTTTATTCGACATAGCCCCCAAGCGACCTTGGTTACAGCTCTGATCGGAGCGTCCCTCTGCAACAGCCAGCTCCACGAGACGACTCGCTAAGTTGCTGGAGGTCACAGCGTGATCACCTGCTGATGCTAGAACGCTGTATCACGAGTTTTTCCTAGCTCAGGAAACACCGCTTCTCGTTTTTCCATACTGGCGGTGAAAGCTTCTTGCATATGGCTTTCCGCGAGCATGCCGGCGTTCCACACACCAATGTAATCCAGAGTGTCGCTAGTAGAGTGGTCGCGGCCGTAATTTATGAGCGTTTTACACCCGGTCACAGCCAGAGGACTCTTTTTGGCTATCTCACTGGCTATGGCCATAACGTGTGTCAGCATCTGGTCGTGTGATTCGAAAACATCATTCACCAAGCCAATCTCCTTGGCTTTTTCTGCAGGGACTCGTTCGCCAGTGTAAGCCATTTGTTTTACCCAGCTTTCGCTTACATACCGCTGCAAGCGTGGAAAAGTACCGACATCGGCAGTCATGGCTATGTTCGTTTCCTGCACACAGAAAAAGGCATCGCTGGTGCACCAGCGAATGTCACCTGCGCAGATCATGTCAATACCTCCACCAATAACACCTCCCTGACAAGCCACCAGGACGGGCATGCGGGCCTCTTCGATGACATTAAAACTATGCTGAATGCGTTTCAGGTTATTGCGGAAAACATCTGCGTTGATGTATTGGTCGTGCTGCTCAGCACTAGTGAGATCGTCTCCCGCAAATATCGACAAGTCCATGCCGGCGGTAAAATGCTTGCCTTGCGAGGAAATGACGATAACGCGTGCAAGCGCACCGCGATCGATTGCCTGTATGATTTGAGGCAGATCGTTCCAGAAGGCTTTATTCATGCTGTTCATCGCTTCTGGTCGAGATAGCACGATGTGGGCCACCTTGTCGCTAATAGTGACATCAAAACATTCGTAGTTGTCTTTCAACATAGTGTGTTCCTTCTAATGGTTGGCTAGTGCGCCAATACCTTCCAGCTCAGCGATAATTTCCTTATGAGCTTCCGGCGTAATAGGAAACCGCCAGATCATCAGCATCGCCACAGCATTGGCTAAAATGGGTATAGCTACGACCAGGTACAATAACCCCTGTACGGATTCAGGCGAGTTAAGCTCTGCCGTAGAGTCGAAGCCGATAAGGTCTAACAGAAAATAGGTGCTGCCAATCGCCAAGGCACCTGCTAACTTTTCACCGGTCGTAAAACAAGCGAACATAAATCCTGTGCGATAGGTACCCTTGTTCTGCAGCGCGTCCAAATCGGTAGTGTCAGCCAAAAGAGATCGTAACAAGATGGGTGACGAACTGACCCCCAGCCCCATTAGTGTAAACAGAAACGCGATAGAAACGATGTCATTGTGAGGCACCAAAAGTAGCCCCAGCTGGCAGCAACTGCCGTACAGCATAGCAATGAGTAACGCCTTTGGTTTACCGATCCGATAGCTCAATGCCATCCATAGAGGCGCCCCGAAAATAGCCGGCAGGAAAAATAGCAATAACAATGAGCTCGATTGCTCCTCCAGGCCCCAGATCCACTTCAATGCAAACAGTAGTACACCGCTCGTCGCCGAAGCCGCAAAGAACGTGAGGAATACTGCGATCAGGCAGCGGATATAGGCCGGATTGGTACTAAAAATAGCTATGATGTCAGTCAGACGAGTATGCACCTGTGTAGTGGTTGCTTTGTCGGGTACAAACCTAAGGCAAAGTAAAACCGTAATCGGCATGCTGATGATTAGAAACCAACCCATGCTGGCCACTTTTTGCCGAGCGCCTACATTCCATAGTTGTTCTGCGAGCGCAGGTACGATCAATACCAGTAGCATCCCAAGGCTCATAATGATCTCGCGCCAACCGTAAATACGGGATCGCTCGTGATATGAAGTCGTGAGATCAGCGCCCCAGGCCTGATGAGTGACCGAGCTTATGGTCATGCCCAGATAGAGCACAAAAAGCCAGGCGACTAAATAGAAAGGCGATACTGCATCCGGCGGCATATAGATTGCGAATGCGCCGGCTATTGTGATTGGTACACTTAAAGCGATCCAGTGCCGGCGTTTGCCCCATCGACTGGGGAAACGGTCCATCAGATACCCAATGGTCGGGTCGGTGATAACATCCCATATTCGGGCAAGCGTAAAAATCAGCCCCACGGTTGCAACACCTAATCCAAGGTCTTGCGCAAAAAAGGGCGGCAGATAAACCGCTAAGGGCAGACCGAGCGCGGCGAAGGGTAATGAAACCGAGCAATAGCTCGCCAGGACCGATATTCTTGTGCTTTTAGGCCTTGAGGACATATGGCTATAGCGTGTGTCTACGCGAATCCTGGCAAGCCTGAAATGCCCAGGCCTGGTCCATTTTCGAGCCCGGACAGGTCACGTCTGAGCACTCAGTACCTCGGTGCAGGTGCTGGTAATCATGTCGTAGGCCGCATTGATGTCCACAGTCTTGTCTATCAGGTGTAGCGACCCGATTCCCCGGAGCATGCCAATGCACATGTGGGAAAAGGACCTGAGGTCCAAGTCGGCATTGACTTCGCCGGTTTTCTGGCCGTTTTCCAGCAGTTCAACAATCATGTCACTAATCTGGCGGTTGTACTTGCGGAAGGTGGTTCGCAATTCGGGAATTAATGCGCGCCCTTCCGACATCAGCCGGCTCTGCGCCAGCACCAGATCACTGCGTTTGGCGACGTTGTCCAGGTAGAATCGGCACATTGACTTCAGTGTCTCAATACTG
This sequence comes from Halioglobus maricola, assembly GCF_009388985.1. Taxonomy (NCBI): domain Bacteria; kingdom Pseudomonadati; phylum Pseudomonadota; class Gammaproteobacteria; order Cellvibrionales; family Halieaceae; genus Halioglobus; species Halioglobus maricola. The sequence continues at coordinate 1,967,366 of NZ_CP036422.1, read as the reverse complement.
GAGTCAGAGTGGCCCACCGAAGACTCACGCAGCATCTCTGTCCACTCCTCCAGGACCCTCATGCAGGTAGCCTGGAGCAGCTTATTTTTCGAGCCAAAGCGATGGTTGACCAGCCCAGGACTAACGCCCGCCTCTTTGCCTAGACTGGCAAGCGTCATCTTGTTGGGGCCGTCCCTGGCGATTAACTTGATAGCAGCCGCATACATCGCCTCTTCAGTGGCTTCGATGCGTTCTGCCTGGGTTCGGCGTTTTGCGGGGGCTGGCATGGCGTCCTGTTTCCTCTATCGCTTGTAACTCCAAAGTCTACCTCACGACTCGGCGAATAGTAATTGTATTGGCATTTGATATCATGTACCGTTCGAAATATATTAAATGGTCATTTATTATTATTCAAATGGTGGGGCACGTCGCGTGCTCGCCCACCAGGAACAGGTGCACTTATGCTTAAAGGATTCACCGACCGGGACGTGCCGAGCATGACCGGTAATACCGTTTTGGTAACAGGCGCTAACACAGGCCTGGGCTTTGAGACGGCAAAAGTACTCGCCGGCCGTGGCGCTGAGGTTCTTGTTGCTTGTCGCTCAGAAGCCAAGGCCGAGGCCGCGATGGAGCAGATCAGGCAAGCGCACAGTAGCGCATTGCTCAAATACATACCGTTGGATCTTGGCAGCCTGTCTTCGGTAAGAGAAGCTGCTGAGCAGATCAATGCAATGCCTCGCCTGGACCTGCTGATCAACAACGCAGGCATTATGATTCCTCCTTACGAACTAACAGCCGACGGTTTCGAATCGCAATTTGGCGTTAACCATCTAGGCCCTTTTGCCCTGACAGGCCTCCTGCTTGATAAGTTAGATGAAGGTCCAGCTGGTCGCGTAGTGAACACAAGCAGCCTTGCCGCGGTTAAGGGCAAGTTTCTATTTGATGACATAAATGCCGAGACAGGGTACGACGCGATGGAGCGCTACAGCATGAGTAAGCTGGCGAATCTCGCGTTTTCGCGAGAACTTGATAAGCGCCTGAAAGCATCCGGCTCTAACTGTGTCTCCATCGCCTGTCATCCAGGCATAGCCACTACCGAGCTGTCGCGACACTTCCCATGGTGGGTAATGCTAGCTGCACCACTATTTGCATTGCTCGCAAATTCACCCAAGCAAGGTGCATGGCCGACTTTGATGGCGGCTACGGATTCTTCCTTACAGGGCGGGGAATACTGCGGACCCTCGAAGCGTAAGCAGATGGCGGGCCCAGCAATATGCGTATCGCAGAGAAAGATTGACCAGATGGAGCTGGAGAAGCTCTGGGATCTTTCTGTGGAATTGACGGGGGTCGACTACCTTCGCAATGCTGGCTAATCACCTCCCCCCAGATATCGTTCTTGTCGTGGCGACAGAGCCCATGCAGACCCAACTGCTAAACGATGATGAAGAAGCATGTGTCGCTAACGCCGTGGAAAAACGTAAACGTGAGTTTCGTAGTGGCCGCCACGCTGCGAAAGCTGCCTTGCTGCAGCTCGGGTTCGAAGAGAATATCAATCTGCTACCCGTAGCCGGTGGCAAGCGCCCGGATTGGCCTGCTGGGTATGTTGGCAGCATCACCCACACAGCGGGGTATTGTGCTGCCGCCGTTGCACCCCAGGCTCATTATCGTGCCATCGGTATCGACGTTGAGCCACGTACACCTATGAACCCAAATGTTCTTTCCAAAATCTGTACCGAGCGTGAACAACAATGGATCGCCCGACAGCCAGATGACGACCGTAAGCTGGATTGGGGGAAAACCCTATTTTGCATCAAAGAGACGCTTTACAAGGTATTTAATCCAATCCATGACGTTTTTCTAGGCTTCCAGGAAGCGGAAGTCCAGCTTTGCCTCTCTGACTGGAGTTTCACGGCGGACATTCATCAGCAAGACAAGGGCATCAAGTGCTGTTATCGCGGCCGCTTCAGTATGGATAATCGGTACATCTATGCCAGCACATTGTTGACGCAAGATTTGAAGCCAAGCACCCCTTAGGGTCGTTGCAAGCAAAGCATGCCACGCATTTTCGCCATTTCAGACCTCCATGTGGATTATCCCGAAAACCTGCGATACATGTTGTCGCTTTCCAACAACGACTACCTTGATGACACATTGATCATCGCTGGGGATGTGAGTGATTCACTGAGCCTGCTGGAAAAATTGCTGGTCAGCTTGCAGCAGAAATTCGCTCAACTAGTCTACGTTCCCGGCAACCACGAACTTTGGGTGCGAGATGAGGCTGCGGCAGATTCACTGGAAAAATTCCATGACATTGTGGACCTCTGCCAGCGACTCGGGGTTTATACCGAGCCTTTCAGGGTCGGCAAGGGCCAGAGTGCCGTCTGGCTGGTGCCACTGTATTCCTGGTACAGAACAGCGGAAGCCGACAGGCATACCCTGCTTATTAACAAAGAGGGAGAGGACTGGAAAAACAGCTACTGGATGGACAATTATTACTGCCGATGGCCAGACCGATTTGATCAGGATTGCGGCGCTATTGCCGATCATTTTCTGTCACTGAACAACGAAGCAATCGCACGCTCTTACGATGCTCCCATACTAAGTTTTAGTCATTTCCTGCCGCGCAAGGAACTGATCTTTGACCAACTGGAGGCTGCAGCGCGCTTCTGCCAGGAAGGTGCTGTGATCCCAAGTTATCCTAAGGACCCTGCACCGACGTTCAACTTCACGCGGGTTGCCGGCTGCGACAAGCTCGACGAGCAGATCAGGCGATTGGGTGCGGTCATGCATGTCTACGGCCATCAGCACCACCAACGCAACCGATCGATAGCCGGCGTGACCTATGTCTCCAATTGCCTGGGCTATGCCCGCGAGCGTGACCGCCTGGGAGGCTACGTAGCCCCCAAACTCTTGTGGTGCGACGGCATATTCCTTGAACCCGAAGAAGTCTTTGACGACACATTTCATTAACCTGAATCTTGAGAGAACTTGAATAAATGCGATCTACACACGAACAAAACCTCGTCGATAAGTTCAACGCGCAAGCACCAAAATTCCTGCAAATGCTTGGCGCGCGCCTCCTTACGGTAGACATCGAGGCCCAAAGCTGTACTTTTGAATTCAATGTTAGTACAGATTTCTGTCACTCGGTGGACATTGTCCAAGGCGGATTTACAACTGCTATGCTCGATGCAGCAATGAGCCATGCGATGTTCGCTTGCGAGGACAACGTGAAGGCGGTGTCATCGCTTGAGATAAAGACGAGCTATCCTGATGTTACGCGCGCGGGCTTATTGAGGGCCGAGGGAAGAATTGTGAAGGCAGGTTACAGGACAGCCTTCTTGGAAGGGAGTCTATACAATGCCGAGGGTGTGCTATCCGCAACGGCAAGCACAGTCGCCAAGATCAGTAGAAAGTAGAGTCTTATCAAGAAAGTCTGTTGATGTCGCGGGCGGCCTAATGGACTAAACCTTGGACTTTCATGTCTGCAAGACACTTATTGATAAAACGTTGATCCAGATGTGGCACGCCCGATTCATAATGTTGCTGCATAAGAGCCATGAAGTTATCGCATCCTCGGCCGTAATTGCCCGCGGGATAGGGCTGACTAAATGCGCTAATTATGGCCAGGGCTGAAAACTGTTTGCGCTCGTCCGGCAAGGCTTTGAGTTTCTGCTCGAAACGCTGCACCCATTCCCGGTGGTCGTCAACGCGGGTTATTACATGCCCGGCAGCTTCAATCCAGTCGACAAATGCATCGAGAGAGCAGCCGTCGTCATGGTGGTAGTTTGAGATGTAATACAACTTGTACGCATCCGGGTTAAAGTTGCGACCATTGACGATGGCCTGCGCCACCACATTAACAGGCAAACCATTGTAGTGACCGCTCTGCACTTTGCCTTCACTATCCAGTTGGTAGAAAGAGCGCGGTGCCAGCCCGGTTTCTATCACGCTGAACAACAGACGGGTAAACATATCGTCAGTATTCATGTGTCCTGCATAGCTTTCGTGCGCGAGCATCATTTCGCCGCGAAATACGTTAACCGGTATTCCGTATCCGGCATGCGCGTCCTGCAGTAAATGTTCTCCTGCCCACTTGCTCAGCCCGTAGCCCGAGGCATAGAAATCGGACAGCTGGGCGCTGTCTTGCAAGGGGGCTTCTTCGTTCACACCCTGGCTGGTATCGAGGAATTGGCTCACTGCAACGGATGATACGAAGTCGATTGGTTTCTTGCGCACCAGCAGCGCCATCTTGATGATTTCGGCAGTACCCACCACGTTGGCGTTGAAGAGGTTCGGGTAGCTCATTTTGTGGTTTACCAGCGCTCCCACATGGACAATACGGTTAACTTCTTCCGTAAGGCGCCTGAAGGTCGCGCTATCCAATCCCAGATCCGGCTCAGCGATATCACCAGCCAATACTTCCAGATGCTTGCTGGCCAGCTTGAGATATTCGTTTTCAAGCGACGCGTCCACGTCGGACCATGCGCTAAACACTTCGTCAAGGCGGCTCCGAGCAGAGGCGTCATCATGGGCGCGAATCAGGCATACTACTTTGCCGCCAACGGTTGATGCCTTTTTCAGCAGATCCACACAGACAAAGCGCCCCAGAAAGCCGTTAGCACCTGTAAGCAAGAAGGTTGCTTCATCTTCTGTCGCCACAGCGGGCAAAGACGAGCGAGCAAGCTCAAGGTCTGTGTCGATCAGGAACCGTTCAACTTTCAGGTCCGATGCAAAAACCTCTTCAGCACCTTTACCATGAATGGACGCATAGCTCACTGCTTCCAGTTCGCCGTTCAGGGAGCGATCAATCGTCTCTGCCCAGCGGGAGATTCCAGCGGTCGGGCTGAGCAGCAGATCGGCAGGAATATTAACGCCGAAAACTTCCTCTAACAGCAGCGAGAATGATGCCGCGCCTAGTGAATCACCACCCAGGTCAGAAAAATTGCCGGGGCTATCAGGGGAAATGTTCTCGATATTCAGCAAGTACTTCAGTACTTCACAAACTTTCTCTTTGGTCGATAGTTTGTTTGTAGTGTCTTTGATCTGCTGCAGATGCTCGTCTTTCCGACTCTCATGCTCAGCATATATCGCTTCCAGACGCTCGCCATACTTTTTCTTGAAAGCCGGCGCCAGGCGCTTTCTCACGCTCGACAGCAAGCCGTTTTCCTGTGAAAAAGGCTCTCTCTCTACGATGAAACCCCGAGGCACCTCAAAACTTTTGATGCTTTCTTCACGAGCTACTCGTTGCATCTCCTGCCGTAAAAAGGAATCCAGATCCGTCTCAGCTGCATCTGCGCCAATCAATGAATGAACAGCTTCTAAGTCGGGTACGATAACTGCCAGTAAATACGCCTGCAGTGAATTGCCGTATAGATAGATTTGCCTGATGGCTGCGCTGCCACTTTCAAACTTGGCCTGAAGTTGGCCCAATGCAACATACTCACCCTGCGATAGTTTCAGCACGTCCTTACGACGGTCGATGATCGCAATGTGACCGGATCCTATCTCCTCCACAATATCTCCCGTCAGGAGAAATCCCTCTTCATCAAACAGCTCGGCAGTGGCTTCGGGGTCTTTGTAGTAGCCAGAAGTAGACACTGTGCCTTTGTAGCAAAGCTCTCCTCTGGGATAGGGTTTATCCGATGTGTAGTAACCCAATTCAGGGACATCCCGCAACTTGTATTCGGCGATGGTCTGCGGAGAAATTTTGCCGTCAATAGCGATATTCCCAGAGCCGGATTCGGTATTGCCATAGCTATTTAGCAACCGGAACTCGAAACACTCTGCCATGAACTGGCGGACATGTGCCGAAGTGGGTGCGCCACCGACGGAGCCTGTAAGCAGTCGCGTACCAAGAAAATTACGGCCCATTTCCTGCTTGACCTGTGCAGACGCAACGTCTTCCTTTTCACCTGCACGCACACGTTTGGCGACTTCGTTCTGAAACTGTTGATAGATCAACTCAAACACGCGCGGGAAAAAGCTGAGGCGTGTCGGTTCGGTGATCCTGATATCTTCAAACAGGCTGGACATGTCTGGCCTGAGGGTAAAGTTGCAGATACCGCCAACCAGCAGTGCTCCGGCAACGGCAGCGCGCCCCAGTATGTGGTTGAGCGGAGCGTAGCAGACAACAAATTGCGGAGCCATTCGGGGGGCCATCAATAAGGTGTCATACATTTTTTTGATGGCTTTCTCCTGAAGCATTGCGCCCTTGGGTTTTCCTGTGCTTCCGGAAGAATGAATGATTGCGGCGAGCCTTTCTTCGCCCTGCGGATGTGGCGGCAAGGGCTCCCACTCCATGCACCCCCCCAATTCGATCAGTTCTTGCAGCGACGTCAGCGCTATCGGCAGACCGGAGGCAGCAATCATCTTTTCAGCATTGTGGTACTTACTACAATCGTCCACATCTTGCGGTTCGAAATCGAAAACAATAAGGCTCTTGATGCCCTTATGCCGTATGGCGTGCTCGGTCGCAATTTCCAGATCGTTAAGACTAGCCGCGATAGTTGCGGGATCAATATTCGCAATGGTTTCATCAAGGTCTGCACCGGAGGTCATGCTTTGCATAGGCACGGTAACCGCCTGAGCGTACAAACAGGCGGTGTCGATCACCTGATAATCGATGCTGGCAAAACCAATCACGAAGACCATCCCATCGGGTTCGACAGAGTGTTCGCTGTTGTTTCGCCAGGCGTTGGCGAGACTTCGCACCCGATGACCGAATTCACCGTAAGTTATGCCTGTAAATGTCTGCTGGTGCTGCCTGGTACCGTTTGGCTCCAGGGTATATGCGCGCTCTGCCAGCGCCGTACGCTGACTGTAGCCATCAATAATCAGGTCGAGCTTTTCTGTTATCGAGAGGCCAGGCTGCAGCGCCTGCTCGGTCACGTTGGTGTCCGGCATATACCGCAGCATATCCGGGTCCTTTTCGACCATCTCTTTAAAACGCGCTTTCAATCGGCTACTAGGTTCGGGTAATCCCGTCGTATTATTCATGGGCCAGTCTTATTTGAACGTGGTACGCCTTCGATTCAGAGTCGTATTCAACTCAAGTCGTAGCTGTGAGAGAGCCACTGTTCTGCTTGAGCCCAGAGACGGTTGGCAGCTTCGGGGCTTAATGCATGTGGAAGCACTCCGGTTCTGAAATCAGGGTTGTCACGAAGTTCTGCGACCTGGCAATCCTCCAGATACAGCCCGCCCTTGCCACGCAGAGCCTCACTGGTGACCGCCCAGACACTGGTTGCCGAACCGGTTTCGACGCTTTTTTCGGAACCGTCGGCTCGTGCCGCGATCATGCTAATGGTCTTTTCATCCATGCTCCGATTAAGCCCTGTTTCGTGAATAACGCCTGGATGCACTGCGAGTGATGTCACACCAAAGGGGGCGAGACGCTCATCTAGAGCGACTGCCAGTAAAGCAGTGGCGGTTTTTGAACGCCCGTAAGCTAACATTGGGTGATAGGGGGTTTTCTCAAAATTAAAGTCGTCGAAATCTACATCTGCAAGCCGGTGAGCGATTGATGTCAGGGTGACCACTCTGGAATCCGGTGTTGATTTCAATAGCGGTGCCAGCAGTGCGGACAGCAGGAAATGCCCGAGGAAGTTGACGGCCATCTGCGATTCCAGACCATCGATATACGCTTCTTGCACACCCATGATACCGGCGTTTGATAGAAGCACATCGAGGTGATTATTCGCCTGCAGATAACGGGAGGCGAAGGCGTGAATACTGTCTTTGGAAGCCAGATCGAGGGCGCTTGCCTGGAAATTGCGTAAACCCGTTTGTTTTTCCAATTCGGCAACTGCCTGCGCTCCCGCCTCGATATTTCGCACCGCCAGCGTGATCGAAGCACCTGCGGCTCCAAGGACGCGCGCTGATTCCAGGCCCAACCCTGAGTTAGCGCCTGTTATTATGATGTTTTTCCCTGTCAGATCACATTGACTGGCTATTTCTTCTGCGGTTGTATTTCTGTCGAATGCTGTCTCTACGGCTTCTTGCATGCCCTTCTCTCCGATAATGGTTGATCAAGCATCTGGATTTCATCTTAAGTGCTTTAGCAAAAACGCATTTAGCTCAGCGTAGTGTTCCCTGGATTCAGGAGAATCCCACACTGTAGAGTAGTCCGCGTGCGACTGCCCCTCATAAACGTGCAGGTCGGCTTCAACACCTGCCCTGCGCAGTTTCCTGTGAACGAGTACAGTGTCGCTTAGCAGTAAGTCGCGCGTCCCAGAAATTAAGTAACTGGGGGGGAAGTTTTCAAACTCGCCGCGCAGCGGAGAAACATACGGATGGTCAGCCCCCAACTCTCCGGGGTAAATGTCTCCACAGACCATGCGCAGGACGCCATGCCAGGAAATCAAGGCTCGATCGTTGCCTTCATTGGTGTAGTGGCTGTCTCCGGTTTTATGGCAGTCTCCGCCTGGGGTACCAACATAAAGAGCTCCGGGCAGTTCCAAACCAAGATCTTTAAACATGTGCGTTGAGCCCAGAGTCAAGCCACCACCAGCGGATGTTCCCCCCAGTGCCATTGAGTCAGCCGGGCGAAAGTTCAGCAAATATTTCCACACAACCGCTACGTCGTTTAGCCCTGCCGGGGCGGGATGGTCGGGTGGCATGCGATAGTCGACGGACAACACCCTAATTCTGCCGCGAGCTGCGATTAGTACCGCCTCGTTATTGCTCGACATTCCCGCGCCCATAATGTAGCCACCACCGTGTAGATTAATAAACAAGTGGTCTTCGTGTTTTGGGTCAATGGTCTCTGGTGTGAGCCAATATACGTTCACGCCTTCGATATAATCCTGCTCAATAGAAACGGAATATCTGTCGGCGATTTCTTCGACCAGCGCTGCTCGGCGCGTATCAGCCTCGGCAACTTGTTCCATGAGTTTATTGACGGACATGAACTTGAAAACAAACTTGTAGAGTGTGGCGCCCATAGCTGGCTCTTCACTCAGTGACGCCCGCATTTCTTCACTTGTGTTTACTGGAAGCGGCAGAGAACTGAACCCCACTTTACGCGACAGTTCTTCAAATGTGCTGGCAATGACCAGTACGAGCGCGATTAGGGCGAAGCAGGCCATATATCGCCACGTGTTTCTAGTGGATTTGTTTTTCTTCATTTCCTTAACCTTGGTCGAGCCAATCAACTTGCGTTGAATCCATGTTTCTTGAAGCCAGGGTCGGTCATTTCGAGCGCATTTTCATTGATCATTTTATTGTATGTTCGTTTAATAATATATATGCTTCGCTACAAATTAGTAAATACTTAACTTGAAGGCCCCGACTTGTGTGCTCTCAGATTGAGAGCAAATAGGAACAAACTATGAGTAAATTTGGATTTGAATCAAGCACCTACGAAGTATTGGCAGGTGTAGACCTCGAAGGTAAACAAGTCATCGTGACCGGTGGCGCTTCTGGCCTGGGTTTTGAGACGGCTCGTGCTCTGGGAAGCAAGGGGGCCCATGTAGTGCTGGTGGGTCGAAATGCTGAAAAGCTCGAGATGGCAAAAATACAGCTGATGCGATTTGGGCAGACCAAGGTCGACACAGAACTTATGGACCTAGAGGATCTAGACAGCGTTAAAGTTGCCGCTGAAAGCCTGCTAAGCCGTTATCCAAAGATCGACATCCTGATAAACAACGCAGGCATTATGGCGTGCCCCCTGGCCCGCACCAAGCAAGGTTTTGAAAGCCAGTTTGGCACCAACCACCTCGCTCACTTTCTTTTTACTTGTCTACTGGCCCCTCCACTAATTGCTGCGGGTGACGCGCGAGTAGTTAACCTGAGTTCTTCAGGTCATCACCGAGGAGCGGTCAACTTCGAAGATCCCAATTATCAATCTACCCCTTATGATAAGTGGGAGGCCTACGGTGCATCCAAGACCGCCAATGCCTTGTTTTCCGTGGGGCTCAATGCACGCCTGAAGCCCAGAGGAGTCCTCTCTTATGCCGTCCACCCGGGCATGATTCCTACGGGCTTGGGGCGCCACCTTGTGCCGGAAGATTTAGCGCATTTCGCGACGGCTCCAGAGCCCTTCAAAACCGAACCCCAGGGCTCGGCGACCAGCGTATGGGCTGCTACAGCTGCAGAATTGGCCGACAAAGGCGGTAGCTTCCTGGCGAACTGCCAGATTGCAGAGATTAATGATGGGCCTATACCTATCGGCGTAAAAACTTACGCCACCTCGCAGGAAAACGCAGACAAACTATGGGAAATTTCTGAAAAGCTGGTGGGTGCTACTTTTTCGTGGTGAGCGCGCGTCACCCTGCCCTACAGATTAACTGCCTGGCCCATTAAGTTAGAAGCCCCGCATGTGGGCTCGTACATCAATAGCATAAGAGGAAAGGACTGTGACAAACGAATTCGAGAAAATAGCCGATCCGCTAGAGCGCATGATGGCAAGGTTTCAGCACTTGCTGGAAACCGATGAACAGATACGCAGCATAATGCCCTTGCCGGATGTGGCTGAAGCAGCAGCGGCTGAGGGTTTGAGCACTGCGGAGCGTATAGACACGGTTTTGACTGGCTATGCGGACCGGGAATCGCTGGGCATGCGTGACTACAAGCTGGTCGCTGATGCCAACGGCAGGCAAGTGAAAGAATACCTACCTGCGTTCTCGACCATAACATTTGCTGAGCTTAGAGATGGTGTACGCGCCATTGCCAATGCCTGGCGGTATGAGGAAAGCATCGCCCTACAACGTGATGAATTTGTCGCCATCATTGGTTTTACCAGTACTGACTTTTTTATGCTGGACCTGGCCTGCTGTTTTGCACAGACAGTCAGCGTTCCCCTGCAAAGCGCCACCTCCGGTGCAGATCTGGATGAGATGTTCGCCAATGTGAACCCAGCCGCGCTGGCCGCAACTATTGATGACCTGGTGATCGCTGCCAAACATGCCGTGAATCATGGTGGTATGCGTACACTGATCGCATTTGATTGCGACCTTGCAGCGGATTACGACAAGGAGCAAATGGCAGAAGCCGAGGCTATTCTGGCGCAGGGAGGAGTAGATACTCGCCTGATTACGCTGGATGAGATCAAAAGCCTTGGCAGCAAACACGAGTGGGAGTTCATGCCCGCGCACCCGGATGGTGACGAGCGCCTATCCTATATTTTGCATTCATCAGGCTCCACGGGCAGGCCCAAAGGTGCAATGAGTACCGACCGGATGCTCGCACAATTCTGGGATGCCAGGAAAGACAATGGACCCGGAGTGGGCGTGAATTTTGGCCCCCTGAATCACGGTATGGGCAGGGTCTATACGTGCATGCAACTGCGTAAAGGCGGTATTGTGTACTCAACGTTGAAGTCGGATATGTCGACGTTGTTCGACGATATCCGTATCGCGCGACCGACACACTTGTCTTTCTTCCCTCGAGTTTTTGAACTGATCTACCAGTACTTTCAGAATGAGGTAACCAGCCTCCTGGCCTCGGGGGCAGAGAAGGAGGCTGCAGAGCGTCAGGTGTTGGAAAACATGCGATCCAGCTTCCTGGGTGATCGCCTACTGACCGGTGTTTATGGTTCTGCCCCAACATCACCCAAAGTAGTCCAGTTTATTGCCGATTGCTTTTTGGTCTTCCTGGTCGACGGCTATGCAAACACCGAAACCGGAGCCGGGTCTCTCGCGATTGACGGGCACATCAATAGGGATTCAGTACTGGATTACAAGCTGGTTGACGTTCCTGAGCTTGGATACTACAGCGCCGACAAACCTAACCCTAGAGGGGAATTCGTTTTCAAAGGCCGCTGGCAAATTAAAGGCTATTACAAAGATCCAGAAGCAACCGCTGGCCTACTTGATGAGGATGGCTACATCAAAACAGGCGATATCGTCGAACTGATAGGCCCTGATCAGATCAAGATCATCGATCGCCGTAAAGATGTTATCAAGCTGTCACAGGCTGAATATGTCGCTGTGGGGCCTTTGGGTACGGTGTTTGAATCCGGCAGTCCGCTTATCAAACAGATATTTATCGACGGAAGTTCATTGCGCTCCTACCTGCTGGCGGTGGTTGTTCCGGACCCAGAGGCTGTCGTGAATGCCCTGGGAGAGGATTACACTGAAGATGAATTGAGACGTCTGATTCGCTCTGAAATGCTGCGTGTCGGAGAGGAGCGGGAGCTGAAAAGTTTTGAAATTCCTCGCGACTTTATTCTCGAGCTGGAAGAGTTCAGCCAGGAAAATGGGCTGCTCTCCAGTGTACGTAAACGCCTGCGCCCCGCCTTGAAAGCGAAATACGGCGAGCGCATGGAAGCCATGTACGAGGACTTCGAAGAGCAGCAAAACCAGGCCTACGAGGCTTTGAAAGACCCTGATTCAGGCTTATCTATCGAAGAAAAACTGGTGCGTCTGGCAGAACTTACGCTGGGTGCGGATGCTGCTGATGATTTGCTGGACAGGACGTTTAACGAGCTGGGCGGTGACTCCATGGGGGCAGTGACCTTCTCGCTGGATGTTGAAAACATTCTGGGCGTTAAGTTGGCCGCCGATAGCGTACTCAGCCCGACCGGCTGTATTCGTAAGTGGACCAGGGAAATTGAGGCTGCGCTATCAGGCGCAGGCACACGAGCAAGCTTTGAGAGCGTTCATGGTGAAGGCGCCACTGATCTTCACGGTGCCGATCTGGTTATTTCAAATTTCCTCGACGGAGAAACCCTGCAAAAAGCTCAGTCAGCCGATGCCGTTGTTGATGATGAGCGTGTTGTATTACTCACGGGTGCCAATGGATTCCTGGGCCGCCATGTCTGCCTTCAATGGATGGAACGCTTATCCCCTGTGGGCGGCAAGGTTATTTGTATCGTTCGTGCCCGCAGTGATGAAGAAGCCCGCGAGCGTGTAGACGCAGGTTTTATCGGTTCGGATGCTGTTTTAGAAGAACATTACCAGTCCTTGGCTTCGAAGCATTTGGAAGTGCTGGCCGGTGATGTGGGCGAGTTTAAGCTCGGTTTGTCTGAAGAGGTTTTTGAGCGCGTTGGTGCCGAAGTGGATCGGGTTTGCCATGTCGCGGCATTGGTGAACCACCGTTTAGGGTATGAGCATTTGTTTGGGCCCAATGTTGCTGGCACAGCTGAAATTGTCAGACTGGCGCTTACAGCCAAAATCAAGCCTATCGATTTTATTTCCACCGAGGGTACTTTGGGGATGATGGACCCCTCTGATGGCGACTTGGAATCAGCGCTACCGCTGCCTACTGTCTCCATCGGTGAAGAGGCATACGCACTGGGCTATGCGGCAAGCAAATGGGCCGGGGAGCATATGTTGCGCCTGGTACATCGAGATTACGCTGTGCCAGTGAATATACTGCGCGGCAACATGATGCTTCCACACCAGAAGTATCTTGGTCAGATCAATCACAGCGACATGTTCTCTCGCTTACTGTACAGCGTGGTCGCAACGGGCCTGGCACCGGAGTCGTTTTATGCGCCGGCCGAGGATGGAGGCAAGTTGCGAGCGCATTACGATGGCAGCCCAGTCGATGTTGTGGCTGCCTCAGTCGTCGCAAATGCCAATTTTGATCACCGTGCTTGTGTCGCCGTCAACATGACCAATTATCACGATGATGGTTGTTCACTCGACAGTTTTGTTGATGCGATTGAAAGCGCTGGCTATGACATCAGCAGGGTTGCAGATCATGCCGACTGGCGTGCTCGCTTCGAAGAGAAACTCAACAATCTCACCGAAGAGCAAAAACAACGCTCAGCCAAAGAAGTGATGGGCGCCTATGCGAGACCTCGGCCTACTGAAGATCTAAGCCATGCGGCGACTAACTATAGGAAGATTGTGCCCACTTTAAGTACTGGGCCCGAACTTCCTCATCTTGATGAGAAGTTCATTCATAAATGCCTGGATGACTTAAAGGCGCTTGGCTTTATTGACGGCAAAGGGGTCTTATAGACCCCGTGGATTCTGCTCCTTCAAAATGAGAATAAAAAATGTCAGAAGCAACAAATACCCAGATAGAGTCGCAAGAGGCGGCGCCGAGTTCACAGCAGGATAGGGTCGATCGCGGTATTTACCGCTGGTATGTGCTCGGTGTGCTGGTGCTGGTTTATGCATTCAGCTACATGGATCGACAGATTGTATCCATTCTGCTTGAGGATCTGCGCCTCGAGTTTGATATGACAGACACCCAGTTGGGCCTGCTGTCTGGCCTCGCATTTGCGTTGTTTTATGCCACCCTCGGTGTGCCCATCGCGAGGCTGGCAGATCGCAGCAACCGTGTACGAATCGTCTCAATCGCCATTACCTTTTGGAGCGCAATGACTGCATTATGTGGACTCGCGGGTTCGTTTTGGCAATTGTTTCTTGCGAGGGTGGGCGTTGGTGTCGGCGAAGCGGGTGGAGGCCCCCCTTCCCTGTCCGTCATATCTGATTACTTTGCCCCCGAAGAGCGGTCTGTCGCCTTTTCCATTTTCTCCATGGGGCCTATTATCGGTGCTTTCGTCGGTCTTGCTGCGGGTGGTTGGGTCGCACAGGAATATGGTTGGCGCTGGGCCTTTTTTGTTATGGGGCTGCCAGGCATAGCACTGGCCCTGCTTTTGTACACTACCGTGCGCGAGCCGGTGCGCGGAGCGCTCGATTCCGTTGCCAGCTCTCGGCAAGATGGTTTTCTCGATACTGTCCGCCTACTGTTTCGTAACCGCTTGTGGTTATGGGTCACCCTGGGTCAGACCTTTGCAATATTTGTCGGCTATGGCTTCAGTTCATGGAAACCTTCGCTCTACCTACGCCAGTTCGATCTCTCTCAGGCTGAAGTCGGTAGCGTACTGGGCACTATGGGCTTAGTTGCCGGGGTGCCTAGTTTGCTCATTGGTGGCTATATTGGTGATCGCCTCATTGCAAAGTCACTCAAATTGGCTACACGTTGTGTTGGCTACGCAGCACTTCTCGTCATTCCGTTTTACGCTCTGGCACTCATGCAGAATAGCTGGATAGTTACCACAATATTTTTAGCCGTTGGCCTGGTGTTTTATCAGATTGGAGCGGGAACTGCTATGTCGATAGCTCTTTCGGCTGTGGCGCCCAATCAAAGAGCGCTGGCGGCTTCGTTCGTTCTTCTTTCAGCTAATTTACTCGGGCTAGGCTTGGGCCCGCTCTTGATCGGAGTCATCAGCGACGCCGCTGTCGACAGCTTCGGTGAAGATTCACTTGGCTTTTCTCTCGGCGTTTGCCTGATCAGCATGGTCATTGCTTTCGCTTTCTACTGGGCTGCGGGAAACGAGGTCTCTCGTCGGGAAGACGATGCTACTGATTGACATCGTGGTGGCCGCACAACCATCGCTTCGTGCATCGGTTTGGCGCGCGCTCTTCCCGGCACTATCATAAGCAATTGCATTAAGAACTCCATGCTCTCCACAGTGCTAGAGACGCTTTGCGCACTGCTACGCGTCGGCGTGGCGGTACTGGTTGTATTAGGTCTATCTACACATAGATACGCCTATCAATAGATACTCACCACCACCGCTACCCCAGCTCAAGTATTTAATTTTGCTCCTGAATTTGAGAAGAGGCCCAAAGGGATTGATACTGATATTTCCGTTAGCCATTGAACCTGAGCTGGAGGCTAACAGTTGAGCGCTAGCTCCCTTTTTAAAACATCCTGCTACGGCCGCTTGGTAAACGGCAGCATCCGCACCAGAACGTCGTCCTTGTCGACAAAATGATGCTTCAGCGCAGCCGCTATGTGCGTTAGCAATAGAGCGACAATGGTCCAGTAGATACCTTTGTGAAAGGTGAGCAGCGTATCGTGCATAGAGTCGGCCACGAGATCGAAACTGGTGTAATTGATATTGTAACCCTGCGCGATGAACTCCTGCTCAGTGGTTGAAGCCAGCAATATGCCAACGCAGACTTGAGCGAAAAGGCAGGCGTAGAGCAGGTAGTGCACTGCTTTGGCTGCCAATTTCTGCACATCGGTCATTGTTGCTGGCAGAGGTGGGAAGCCTTGCCGCGCCCGCCAGATCGCGCGAATGACCAGGCAGATTGCGATCGTGGTTACGGATGCGCCATGACCGCCATATTCCTCGGCCTTCAAGGCTTCCGGCAGATCTGACATACCGTAGGAGAAAATCAGTGTGGCGAAAATATTCAGGGCCATCAGCCAGTGAATGAATTTGTCGAATTTTCCATAGGTGCTTATGTTGTCCATCGAGATTACGCCTCAATCAAACTGTGAGAATGGGTGAAAAATGTCATGCTGATCAAGCTTTTCTGTGCATTCATGGCGGGATCATCCCCTCCACGCCTGCTGCAGGTGAAAATCCGCATTCCCCAGTAGCTGACCAATAGCCACCAGGCGCTTCACGTGGTGGCCGACGATGAGTTCGTCCGTCATCCCCATACCTCCATGTAACTGGATCGCCGCGTCACCAACAATGCGACCTGAGTGCCCTACCTGGGCCTTCAGCAGGTGCAGTGAACGCCTGTCGACGGTCGTGCCGGCGGGCAAGGACAGAACCACCGCGTCCAACAGCGCATTCGTGCGCTGGTACTCGATGAACATATCCACCATGCGGTGGCGCAGCACCTGGAAGGTGGACAGGGGTACCCCGAACTGCTTGCGGGTATTCGTATACTCCACCGTGATATCCAGCAGCGCCTGCATGATCCCCACGGCCTCTGCGCAGAGCATCAGCAGGCCGTTGTCGACGGCGTGGGCCAATATCGGGTAGCCCTGCCCCGCCTCCGACAGCATGCTCTCGGGACCAAGCTCTACATCGAGACTGATATTGGCAGCGCGGTGCCCGTCCACGGTGGGATAGGAGGTAAGCTGGACACCCTCCCGGCCGGCCTCGATGAGAAACAGGCTGATGCCGTCGACATCCAGCTGTTCACCGGAAGTTCTCGCCGAGACCAGCAGGTAATCGGCCTGAGACGCGTTGAGAACGCATATCTTTTCGCCCCGGAGCCGATATCCGCCGTTCTGCGCATCGCCCTGTGATTGACCTAGCGACTGAGCCGTCACGCCTACAAAGGCGGGGTTGCCCCGCGATCCGGGCTCCTCCAGCGCCAGAGCCCCGATGACTTCACCCGCTATCAGACGGGGCAGACACTCCTCTTTGAGGCTCTGGTTCGTTCCGTGCGCAATAGCACTTCCCACCATGCCCACCGTACTTACGACCGGCTCGAGAACCAGGTGCCTGCCAAACAGGCGCATCATATTCAGGGTGTCCGTGAACGCTCCCCCGATGCCGCCGTATTGTTCAGCGAAGGGAATTCCCAGCCAGCCCAGCTCAGCGAAGGCTCGCCAGTTTTCCCCTGAGTAGCCCTCCTCTGAAGCCACCAGCGCCTGCCGTGCAGGGAAGTCGTACTCCTTGTTGAGAAATTGTTCGATGGTGTCGTCGAGCTGTTGTTTCAGCCCCGTATTCAGCTCTTTATTCAGTGACGTCATATCTACCTCAACCCCTGCCGTCCACAATCGCCTTGGCGATAATTTCTCGCTGAATCTCGTTGCTGCCACCGTAGATGGTCGCCGCGTGATTATTCAGATACTTGGGCATCAGGGTGAGTGCGTCTTCCGGGCCGATCGTCTCAACATCGCTACCCACTTCCAACGCCGCCAGTTGCAGCGGCAATGACACAGAGCCACAGACATCAATGGCGAACTCGCATAGCCGTTGCAGGCTTTCCGTCCAGGCGATCTTGATCAGGGAGCTGTAGGGGCCGGATTCAGGGCTACTCTTGTCGATGCGGAACATCTTATCTTCCAGCGCGTCCACGGTGGCCGCCTCGCGCTGTAGGTCCGCGAAGCGTCGCTGGAAGGCCGAGTCGTCGACGAGCATACCGCCAAAGCCATCGCCCAAGCCGGTCGCCAAGCCCCTGATACGCCGCAACTCGTTCTCCATAATGATACCCATGGACAGGGTGGAGCCCCGCTCGTGCACCAGCAGGTGCTTGGCCACGCTCCAGCCGTCGTTCTCTTCACCGAGGCGGCTGCCAAGTGGCACACGCACATTGTCGAAGAACACCTCGCACTGCTCAGGCACGCCGTCCAGGCCAATGATTTCGCGCACCTGCATCCCGGGCAAATCCAGCGAATCGAGCAAGAGAAAGGTGATACCGCGCTGAGGCTTACAGTCGAAATCGGTGCGCACCAGCATGAACATGCGTTTCGAGTGATGCGCGTAGGTTGTCCAGATCTTACTGCCGTTGATCACGTACTCATCGCCGTCGCGCTCCGCGCGACACTTCAGCGACACCAGGTCAGAGCCCGCGCCAGGCTCAGAATATCCCTGCGCCCAGTATTCCTCGCCGCTGAGAATCCCCGGCAGGTAGCGCTGTTTCTGTTCCTCGGTACCAAATTTCATCAACACCGGCCCTACCATCTGTAGCGCGTTGGGCAACAAAAACGGCAGCTCCCGCACCCGGCATTCCTCCTGGAAAACATTCTGCTGCGCCAGGCTCCAGCCCGTGCCGCCGTATTCCCGTGGCCAGGAGACACCTGACCAGCCCTTCGCATGCAGCGCTTGCTGGAAGGCCATCGCCTCGTCAAAAGGCGAAAACATACTGGTGGTTTTCTTACCACCCTCTCGAATGCGATCGCTCAACTCCTCGTCCAGGAACTTCGCAACCTTCTGCCGGAAAATTTCAAGTGTTTGCGTTTCGTCACTCATTACCGCAGATCCTCAGGGCTAGTAGCAGACTTCACTCGCGAGCTTATTTCTGGTTCTTCATGAAGTTAGCCACCCGCTCCTGCGCGTCATCGCAGGCGCCAGGGCTATTTGTATATTCGTACGACAGGCCTTGGCCCAGCGGCATGCCGTCGGTCTTATCCAGAATGTCCTTGCACACCCGGTGAGTGTGCGCACTGTTTTCAGTAACCTCCCTGGCGTAGGCAAGAGTATCGTCCTCCAGCGAGTCGACGGCACAGACCTTCTCGACCAGGCCTATGGCCAGGGCCTCCTGAGCGCCCACCAGGCGCGCACTGAACATCAAGTCCTTGGCGCGAGCGGCACCGACACGGCGCGGCAGCCGCTGTGTCATACCCCAAACGGGACTTAAGCCCCATTTGCTATGGGTATCGGCCAGACGCGTATCCTCGTCGATAAAGATCAGATCACAGGCGAGGGCCAACTCCAGGGCACCCGTGAAGCAATACTTGTGCACGCGGGCGATGGTGGGCATGGGCAGGGATGCCAGTTGCTCCAGCACATCGGCCTCGAACTGGGCGTGCTCCGACTCCGCCCCGGCATCGATATCCTTCAGGTCATGGCCTGATGAAAATGCCCTGCCGGCGCCGCACAAAATCACGCAGCCCACGTCTTCGCGTGAACCCAGGTCGGCCACGGCGTTTTCCAACTCCTTGAACACATCGTGATTCAGGGCGTTCATCACCTCTGGGCGATTCAATGTCAGGGTGGCAATGCGGTCGCTAATCTCGACAAGAAGGTTGCTCATACTTTGGGTTCCAGATTCTTTTAGTCTTAAAAGCAGATTTAATATCTGCTGTATGCTGCACTATATTAAACGCTCATTCAATATTTTTCCAGAATGGAACAACTGTACAGCGAAAAGTCGTGGGCGACTAAATCGCGGGCGGACGGCAATTACCCTTCTCGTCCCAGCCTCTTGCGTTGGCCAGCATAGCCTCACGCTTGAGTTCAAAAGCCTCTCGCAAGCGAGCAAGGACTTCGGGGTACCGAGCGGAAACGTCGTAAGACTCCTGTGGATCCAGATCCAGATCAAATAGCCACTCTTTCTGGGGCATTGCGAAGCCTATCTTCATCTGGTCAGTACTATAAAATACGCCTTCGGGGCCACGGTACTTGAAGCGCTGGTCGCGAACTGCAAACAGTTGCTGACCGTCGATAAAGTAAAGATATTCGTGCGCGGAAGCACCACCCTCGACGAGTGCCGGGAGCAGGCTGCATCCATCCAGCGCACGATCTGCAGGCGCAGGGAGTTGGAGAATATCCAGCACGGTCGGCAGCAAGTCGACACCCATCGTCATTGTTCGCTCCGCACGGCCCGGCGGAATTGCGGCCGGCCAGTGGGCAATAAACGGCACCCGCATGCCGCCCTCAAAAGTATTGCCCTTACGCCCTCGCCGCCCTCCCGCACTTCCCTGGAACCAGGGGCCGTTGTCAGAGGTGATTATAATCAAGGTGTTTTTCAATTTTCCCGTGCTTCGAAGAGAGGCCACAATCTTGCCGATACCGTCGTCTATCTCCTCGAGTACGTCTCCATAGAGACCGGCGCTGGAGTTACCCGAGCGCTCCACGCTGGCGTACAGCGGGTCGTGTGGGAAGTTGTGGGCGAAGTAGAGAAAGAATGGCTGCTCATCCGCTTCTACAAATGCGACCGCTTCGCGCGTATACCACTCGGTCAAGCGACGTTGATCGGCAGGCGCAGGTATCTCGATCTCTTCGTCGCGGTAAAGGGCAAAGGGCTCCATGTCATTGCTGTAGCGGCTGCCAAAGAACTCCTGAAACCCTCTATCGTTCGGCAGGGATGGAGAGACATCCCCCAGGTGCCACTTGCCTACCATGGCGGTGCGATAGCCCGCGGCGAGCACTAGCTCCGCCAGGGTTATTTCCTCCTCTGGCAGCCTCACGTTGATGTCGGGATTCATCACCTTGCTGAGCATAAACTCTTCCGGGCTACCTGATGGGAACACCACGTTGGGCAAACCTGCACGGGGAGCCAGTCGCCCAGTGAGATAACCCGCCCTGGCGGGCGTACAGACAGCGGCTGGGGAGTAGAAATCGCTCAGTACGACACCAGCCTCGGCCAGGGCATCCAGGTTGGGCGTCTGTATTGAGCTGGTAGCCGCCTTCCCGGCCCCCAGGTCGCCGTAGCCCATATCATCGTAGAGGATAAACAGGATATTGGGCGCATCCACCGGAAGTGGCATATTCTTAATGCGTGACAGGTATTCTTCCTTGCTCGCAACGCGATCCGCGTTATCCGTTTGACCGAAGCTCAGATAGCGATACACAGCGAAAAATACTATCAGCAGTACCAGCAACAGAATAACGGTAGCAATTGACTTGAGGATATGGGAAATCATTGGCATCTGCGATTCACCTCGATTCTGCGGGGGCGCCGGTAACAAGTTTCACGTAGTGTCCATTCAACAGGTGCACAAGTCGATGGACATTCTTCGACGATAATTTCCCCTGGCTCATCATGGCGAGATTGCGCAAAGGCATTTCACGGACTATTGCCTCGAGCATCAGCGTGTTTTCCTCGGTCACGCTATCGCCGACTAGCTTGCCGATCTGCTTATTGATCAGTTTCAGCACTTGCCGTCCCAGCCATTTGTGTTGAATTTCCGAGATCATTGAATTGGTGTGTATCGGGTCGCGGCGAATCGGCTCTGGAATTGCGTGTCCGAGCAATTCGGCAAAGGCTTCATCGGTAAATTGATCGGGAGCAGGCCTGCAATTCGCGCTTGCCTGCCCCCCTGGCGAATGAACACCGGTATCCAGCCGTACGCTTTTTTGCAGGCGAATATCGGCCACGGAGGCCCCGACAAAAATCGTATATTCCCCGGAATCAGCCAGCCAGTCATTTGTCGTTGTTGACCAGTAGGAAAAATCACGTGCATAGAGCGCAAAAGACAGCGATTTGCTTTCGCCTGGCTCGAGGTACACCTTATCGAAGGCCTTAAGCTCTTTCGCTGGACGCGGCACATTTGGCGCCAGTTGACCCACGTAAAGTTGCGCGATTTCTGCGCCCGCCACCGGCCCCACATTGGTCACTTTCAAATGAACAGTCACTGTGTCCTTGGCTTTCATTGAAAAGCACGCGTCCCCAACTTTAGCGTCCGTGCCGGACACCTGGATATCACTGTACTCAAATTGTGTATATGACAAGCCGTGACCGAATGGGAAGGCAACAGGTTTCTCCACCGTATCGAAGTAGCGATAACCCACCCAGATATTTTCACGATACTGCGACTGCCGTGAAGATCCCGGAAACCAGGTATCGCTGGCTACATCCGCTTGCGCCAGCGGAAAGGTCTCTGCCAATTTCCCGCTGGGATTGACATCGCCCTTCAGTACACGGGCAAGTGCTGAAGCGCCCGCCTGGCCGCCTAGATAAGCCTCGAGAATCGCCGCCACCGTATTGGCGAAAGGCATGGCCACAGGGGCACCATTTTGCAATACCACTATAAGTTTGTGGTGAACAGGTGCCAGTGCTTCAATCAGGGCAAGTTGCTGCGGCGGCAAAGACATGTGCCCGCGATCAAAACCTTCCGACTCATAGTCTGGCGTTAAGCCGGCAAACAACACGACCTTGTCAGCGCCCTCTGCTGCTGCCAGGGACGCATTCAGTTGGGCCTCCGTCAACTCTCCGCGGGCACTATAGCCCTCACTGTAGACGATATTTTCACTGCCGAAAGCGTGTTCCAGCGCGTCCAGCGGCTGCTCCAGCTTATAGGGGTTGATCTGGGAACTACCGGAGCCCTGGTAGCGGGTATTAACGGCCATTGCCCCAAGAACCGCGATGGACTGCTGTTGCGCCAAAGGCAGAGTGTGATGATCGTTTTTCAACAACACGCAGGATTCTTCCGCGACTTTTCTCGCCAATACGTGGTGCGCGTCCAGGTCCACTTTCTCATTGCAGCGTTTGGCTTCCTGGCCGTCGCGTATCAGCCGCAGAACTTTGGCAACGGAGCGATCCAGCTCAGCAAGGCTCAGGCTGCCAGATTCAATGGCACGAAGAATCGCGTTCTTGCCGTTTTCGCCCGAAGCAGGCATCTCCAGCGCCTGACCGGCTTTGACACCTTCTGCGCGGTCATTATTGGCGCCCCAGTCGGTCACAACCAGGCCCTGAAACTGCCACTCTTCTTCAAGGATGGAAGTGAGCATCCGCGGATGCTCCGCAAGATAGGTACCGTTCAGCTTGTTATAGGCGCACATAACCGTCCAGGGCTGCGAGTCCTTAACGGCAATCTCGAACGCGGGCAGATAGATCTCGCGTAAGGTGCGCTCATCGACGATCGCATCCACCACCATGCGGCAATGTTCGTGATTGTTGACCGCGAAGTGCTTCAGGCTGGTACCGACATTCTGGGCCTGTACCCCATTGATCCACTCTCGCGCCATGACGCCGGACAAGTACGGATCTTCGGAAAAGTACTCAAAGTTGCGACCGCCAAGCGGGTGGCGCTTGATGTTGATACCGGGGCCGAGCAACACAGAAACATTCTCAGAACGGCATTCCCTGCCCAGCGCCGTACCCACCTCGTAAAGCAGGGCCTTGTTCCAGCTGGCGGCGAGACCGGAAGCAGAGGGAAAACAGGTGGCTTTTACCGAATCGTTCAACCCGACATGATCGCTCTCCCCTGCCTGTTTGCGCATGCCGTGGGGACCGTCGGTCACCATGATAGGTTCAAGATCAAGCCGCTCTATGCCGTGAAGGTGCCAGAAATCCTTTCCGGAGCACAAGCGGGCTTTTTCTTCTAGTGACAGTTGCCCTAACAGTTGTTGTACAGCATCACTATTCATATTGGGTACCTGAAAAAACGCCCTCTTATGAGGGCGAATGGGAGTGCCACCGCAGAGGCACAAACATAGAAAGTTTCAAACGGGTCTAAAAATTATACTTGGCTTTTATACCCCAATAACTCTGCGAATTCCTCGGCAGAACATGGGCCAGAAGCTGGCCGGTACCCAATGAAATTACAGACGAATCCAACATATCGCTCACGTAGCTCTCATCAAATACGTTGTTACCAAACAAACTGACTTCGTATCGTCCGGATTTATCGCTGACGCCGAACCTGAGATTGGTTAAACCGTAGGCATCCTGCGTGAGGTCTGGGTGTTGGTTGATATTAAAAATAATGTCGTCCTGCCATGTGTAGCTAATATTCGCGAAAAGGTCGAAGGGCAGCGAATCGAGCTCCTGGTAATAGTCCAAAAGCGCGGCGACCTTATACTCCGGCGAGTTCGGCAACGTGGCACCGTCGAGGGTTTGGCTGGAGCCATCCAGGCAGCCCTGCTCCGGGGTCTGACCCGGCCAGCACTGCTGGCCAAAGCCATCATTAATCTCTGCATCAATGTACGAAGCGTTCAAGGTCAGGGTAAACGCTTCAGATAGCAGCGTGATCGTTTCGAGTTCCAAGCCCTGCGTTTTGAGATCACCGCTGTTTGTCATCCTGAACTCTACAACGCCGCTGGTGCTATCTGTCGCCTGAGTCTGGAAATCAGTGTACTCGGTATAAAATAGTGTCGCATTTAAACGCAGGCGCTGATCCCAGAACTCACTCTTCATTCCAAGTTCAAATGCATCAGCGATCTCGGGGCTGATGGGGTTCTCCGATTCTTCCGGGGTCAACCCTCCGGTCAAATCAAAGGCCTGGCCCTTGTAGCCCCGCGTGTAACTGGCGAAAACCATGGTATCTTCAGCAATGAAGTGCTGCAGTGAGGCTTTGCCCACGATATCGTCGTCTTTGTTGTCACCGCTAACCTCTGGGGAACCCGGGATCAGGTAATCCTGGGAGGAAGCGCCGATTTCTTCTTCGAAGGTCCTCAGGCCGATGCTGGCTGTTGTACGCTCTGTAAAGTGCCAGTTCAACTGCCCGAACAGGGCAATATATTCCGTACTTGCACTGACGGCGTTATCAGCGGGAGCAACGGGTAGGTTCCGGAAAAAAGTTCTGTCGGTGTCAGAATCTGAGTAGTAGAGTCCGATCAAGTAGTCGTATTGATCATTGGAGGGAGAAACCAGCCTGAACTCCTGTGAAAAAAAGTCCGTTTCCCGTGCACTATCTGAATAGAAGCCACCACTCAAGACCCCGCCGGTTAAAATTCCTAGCCAATCAAAATCTGTGCCGTCGACATCTTCACTGTTCGAATACTCCCACTTATCTACTGCTGTGATCGATACAAGGCTGTATTCCCCAAGCTCGAAGTTCAGGCGGAGATTAAGGCCCTCGTTAGTCAGCTCGGCGTCTGGCAATGTGTCATTAATGATCTTGGAATTTTCCCTTGATGACGTAATCCCCGGCCCAGCTATCTCCTGCGGGAGGACGCCAAACAGCAGGGCTCCCTCCTCCCAGTAGGTCGAATTTCGCCCGCAGCACTGACTATCTTCTTCCATGTAGTAGCCGCCAAGAGTTGCGCTTATGGTGTCTGAAATGTCCCACTGAAACTTGGCACGGACGCCCTGGGATTCCTCTCCATTCAGGTCGTCGTAACCCTCGGCCAGGTTTTCAACGTACCCGTCCCGGTCAGCCCAGTAACCCGTGACCCGGTAACCGAGGCTGTCTGTCAGGGGCCCGGACGCCGAGCCTACAATATGCAAAGCGTCTTCGTCAGTCGCTGTCAGCTCGATGGTGCCTTCGAATTCCTCGGACGGCGCCTTGGTGGTGATATTAATGGCACCTGCGGATGCCGCTTTGCCAAACAGTGTGCTCTGGGGGCCACGCAGCACCTCGATGCGCTCGATGTCCACCAGGTTAGCCATACTCTGGCCCTGTTGAGGCATGGCCACATCATCGATGATCATGGCTACGGCCTGCTCCACCCCAACGCCATAAACATTGGTGCCTATGCCGCGAATAGAGAAGCCGCTGTTGGTCTTGTTGTTACTCTCGAGCACCGTCATCGAGGGGGTGAGCCTGACGATATCAGCACTGCTTTGTATGCCGAGCTTCTCGATCGTGCTTGAATCCATTGCCGTCACGGAAACAGGAATATCCTGCACGCTTTCCGCTCTTTTCTGGGCGGTGACGACAACCTCTTCCAGCGCCAGTTCCTGTGCAGTGGCGGCCATAGAACCACTTACCATTGCGATCGCAAGTGATAGCTGGCGAATTCTGCTCACGTTCGGATTTATTTTGTTCATTATTGGTTTCCCCACCAGGAGTTTGACGTTGTAGTTGACTGTATTTGGATCTCACGTTCAGGTGATCTACCACGCCTTATATTACACGTGTATTATTTAGTTCAAAAAATAACCACCGGCTAAACGTTTGTCAAGAAAAATTGATCGTAGCAGGGCCTGCTATGACAGCCCTGTCAGGCGCTCTAAATTTGAGGCTTGAGGCCGTCCATCAGGAGCTGGACGCTGGTTTGTAGCATTTGTTGTTCGCCCTCGCTCGACAAACCCACCAGCGCACCGCCACGGGCTGCTACCAACTGATGCAGGGCTTTTATGGAGTACAGGCAAGTGGCAAGCAGGTCCTCGGGCTCGAGATCGGTTCGTATAGAACCTTCGTCCATCCCATACCTCAAGAGTTCTCCCGCCAGTTCCTCCGCCCGGGCAAAATCGATGGCGATCATGTCGAGGAAGTCTTCTGGTATCCGGCTACCGGAATAGAACGCATCAAATTCACCCATAAACCGCAGACCCGCCTGGTTTTCCGGCGCTGCGAAGAGGTCTGTCAGGCAAATAACCAATTGCTCTCGCGCAGTAACTGAAGCTCCGGGCCCCGCCCTTTGTTCCAGATCCTCTTCCAGCTGTTTTTCTATCTGGGCACTAAGCTTTGCAAAAATCTTGACCAGGATAGCGTGCCCAAGGTCGGCCTTGTCGCGAAAATAGCGGTACAAGGTGTGACGACTCATACCCATTTGAACCGCTACATCTTTCATCTGGGTATCGAAAAACCCCTGCTCCTGAAATAACGCTTCAGCGACCTGAAGAATTTTTTCTCGGGTCTCTTCGACCTGGTAGATCATTCTGTCCTGCATGCTGATACACGTGTTTGACGAAAGCCTGAGCACGGTACCGCCTCTGAAGATTGAATGTCAACACGGAGTATCGAAGTCTGCTTCCACCTCATGCAGTCAACTAATCATGATGTTGCCCAGCAGGTGAAACTACATAAATGGACTGTTTATGACGGGAGTGACCTGAATTCGAAAGTTCCACTCTGCCGCATAGTCTTCTGGCTTAACAAGAGAATAGTGCACTTCGGCCCTCAACTTCACCGGTGTCCGCCCCCATCGGGTGGTCTTGGTAAGCCCCAGACCTATAGGGAAAGTAAGCGCATTATCAGAGTCCGCTTCCCAATCGTAAGTTATAGTCGGCCCCATACCGATAGACATAGCGTTTGGTAGCGAATAACGAATGGTGTACTGGATATCAGTACGGTTGGTATCGCTTCGATCGCTGTCACCCGAAAACGAGCTCCAATGCTGAGCCAATACACCGTACACCCAAGGTTTTCCGATATTGAACGCCATGGCTGCGGGGCCTGCCTGGTACTTGCCTTGACCGAGAATATCATCAGAAGCCGTTGGGAAAATCAGCGTAGCACCGGCACCCCATACAAGTCCCTCGCCAGTGTTCGGCCCAGCTAGCAGCAAAAGCTGAGTGTCGCCGTAGCCCGTCTTGTGAGAGCTCGACTCACCCGTCGAAAAATCGACTTCTGGCTGCGTGACTAGCGGAAACACCGGCCTCAGGGTAAACATGGTCTGCTTGTCAGCTCCGACTTCGAAAGGCATGAACGGCTGGAAAAATAGCGTGTTTGAATACTCTGTGCCATCCACCAGCTCGCCGGTATTCGCCGAAGTGTTGTTCTGAAACGTGAGAGACCAAATACTTGTAAGGGGATTGTTCAGTTTACGATCAAGTTCCGCGAGGTCTGCGTTTGCTAGAGAGTCTGCCTCCTCACCAAGGGCAAGTGAGCAAAGGAACAACAGAGCTAGAGGAAAGTGTCTCATCGAGTGCCCGTGTTTTCAGAGTGGTTGAAATGCCGCGTCAGTAATTCTTGAATTGCCCAAAGGTGCGCAAATATCGACAGTATGCTGAACGCATTAACACTACCACAGTGTGGTCGCCGTTATCAGGCGAATGCGGGCATTCTCGGGGTTGAAATGGCCCCACTATCCAGAAAGGTCCGCTATGACCTAATAGCTGAAGAAAGGTACTATCAGCAAAACATCCAGTTAATCGAGAAGATACAGATGACCATGACGCTTGTGGCAGTCTTACTGCTTAACGCCATCTGGTTTGGATTGGCGTTTGAGGCTTTCTATATTCGTCGGAGAGTATTTGGAAAGGTAATGGTCCCCATCCGGGAGGACCGTGAAAACACAGCTTACGATGCTTTGGTCGAATCAGGGCGTTTCATGGGTGGATTCAATTTGGCGCTATCAGCGCTAAACATTGCGCTAATATTCAACCTCGGTGGTTTTAGCACGGATAGGCAGTGGGCGATGTTATTAGCTTTCAATGCTATTGCGCACGCGTCCCAGTTCGTTGGTAACGTTCCAATGGCATTGCGGAATCGCCATGGAGAGGGGCAATGGAACGTATTCAAAGGCGTCATGCTGCGCATCTTTGTAATTGATTTTGTCCTTATGATTTTCAATTCATTTATTGCTGTAATGCTACTGGTCTAACAAGACCAACCCTGTTTCGGAAACGCAGCTCTGGACAATGTGATTAGCTATTGCTTCAGATTCCCAACAACTCAAGGGCAGCGATGGTAGCAGTGAGACTACCGATAGGCATCGCGCCGAGCTCAACCAAAAAGTCACCGTTGTGATTAAAGTAAGGTGGCTTGAACCCCGCATCTGCAAAGGCTTTAGGGCTCACAACACCAATCAAGGTGTAGGAAAAAGGTACGTCTGTGTACTCCCCCAGAAGGAGATGGACGTCCTCAGACGCCATGGCAGGTGGGGCTTTTTCTATAACCTGGATATTTTTGAGATCTTTAAAGCTGGTAGCAAGGCGGGCCGTCAATGCAGGGTCATTGACCATAGGGGTAGTGTGACCCTTCATCCGCATGGTGGGCATTCTGCTCTCGGGCACACCATTTGCGACGGCAATGGAACGATTAATACTCTTGATTCCAGATATGAGCTGTTCGCGCACTGATTCGGAGAACCACCGCAAGTTGATTTTCAGTATGGCCTTGTCGGGAATAACATTATTGTCACTACCTGACTGGATGGATCCTACGGTTAATACTGCTGGCTGCTGCGGATCAATATTGCGAGAAATAATGCTTTGATATTGAACGACTGCCGACGAGGCCATAAGAACCGGGTCGATGGTGTGTTGAGGCATCGAGCCGTGGCCACCGACACCATAGAACGTAACATCCAGCTGATCGGTTCCGGTAGAGCGCACACCATCTACAGCCATAACAGCTCCCACTGGTATTGGTGCAGTATGTTGTCCAATCAAGTAGTCAGGCCGGGGCATGCCAAATCGGCTATAAAGCCCGTCCTCTATCATTGCTGCCGCTCCGGCAATCAGTTCTTCCGCTGGCTGTCCGACAATCACCAGGGTTCCGCGCCACTGATCCTTAAGCTCGACCATTGCATGGGCCATAGCAAGCATCCAACTGACATTCGCATCATGGCCACACATATGGCTAACGGGAACTACTTTACCATCTGCCAACGTCACCTCGGTCGTGCTTGCGTACGGCAAATCAGCGGTTTCTTTCACAGCATTTGCATCCATGTCGGCTCGGTATAGGACAGTAGGTCCTTTACCGTTACGCAAAATAGCCAGAACCCCTGTTTTTCCAATGCCCGTCTGAACATCAAAGCCTAGCGAAGTTAGCTCTTTGGCCACAATGCCCGCTGTACGAACCTCCGCAAAGCCGAGCTCAGGATGCTGGTGAATATCCTTGAATATTTCAGTTATTCGCGGCGAATCTGCTTCAATTATCTCCCCTGCTCTAGAATATAGTTCTGGCGAAAGCCCCCCCTTTCCTGCCTGCTGGCTCGCCATTGCTGATGAGCATAGGATCATAGCAGCTGGGCATATTGACTAACTTGAGGCAAGACACGCCGCGATGATCGAGTCAGGTATTCAAAGCTGCTATGAGGCATGTCCGGGGCCAGGAAGGTACTTATCCGGTATCTCTCTGGTGTCTTCCGTTTGTGTACTCCATGATGAAATCCACCAGCGGTCATCTTTGAAGTATAAGGAAATACTGTTTATACCTCTCGCAAATGCTTTGCCGTTTGGAGATTCTCGTATTTCATATGTACTCCACACATGAGCGATACCTCCATACTCCTCAACAATGCGGTTTACTTCGACTTCGAAAAAACCTTCAGCGTAAGGCTCTTCCAAGGATTTTTGTTCGTCCAGTAAAGTATGACGCTGGAAGTCCCCCTTTTCATTGAATCGGGTAATCATCGCATTCCGTGCGTGCAAAAAACTGTCTCTTTCGGGGTTGTATTCAAAGCCTTTCGGCCCAGACACGACCTCATAATACGCACTAATGACGCCATCCAATGTCTTCGCATTGTCTTGAAATGACGGTTCAACCGACTCTGCCGCGACGGAGGCGGCAAGCATTAAAAGAGTGGGAACAATACAGAATCTTTGGCGTATGAAGTGCTTCATAGGTTCTCTCAGTTCAATACTTAAATAACTCGACACCCAACAGCTAGATTTCTGAAAGCTAGTGTGCGTCGAAAACTCTTTTCAATATGAGGGGCAGCTAAGGGCCCAGCAGCGCACATTGAGTAACTGAGCACTCGATTCCGCTTACCTCTGGGAGCCGTCCCAGAAAAAACCTCAGAATATAGTGTGTTCTTCAGTCATGAAGACCCTGGATTTCGCAAAATCGATAATTCTGGACTCATCCTCAACCAGCCTGGCAGCGGCCCTGAGGCCCTCAGGTGTTTGTAGTGCCTGCGTGAGATCTTCTTCGCTTTCCCACCACACTTCAGTGATTCCCTCGAACGGGTCTCCCAGCCCGTCTCTGGCTCCTTTAAACATCTGATTAACCTGCGGCAAGATGGTATGGCTTTGAACATACTTCACAGCTTGAAGATCACTTGCCAGAGACTTTACAAGTGGCCCATGTTCTTCGAGCCAAATTCGATAGAAATCTGCTAAATCCACGTCATCTCTTTTCGCTATGCAGTACACCAGCTTAATCACGATATGTTCTCCCAGGATTGAAGACTCTGACCATCATGGTGGGAAGAGTCGAAAGCCGAACTGACCCAAGTACCCATATTTTTTTATTACGTATGCCCATTCAATCGTATTGGTGGGCATCAGCGAGAATAGCGTTTACGCATTTCCTCGCGCAGCCGAAGCCGCTCGGTGTACTCCTTATCGAACTGCGTGCCGCTATGGCCCCGTCTGCGGCTCGCCCTTTCGTGCGACTGAGAGGCTGCTATGCGCGAAGAAATTGAACATCAAAGATAGCATATCCGGAAGATCACAAAATAGACGGAATCGGATGCTTTGCGACCAGGGGCGTAACTCGAAAACCTACTTGATCAAGTAGACGACGGCTATTCGAACCAAACACTGAGTGTCACCAGAGAGGGGGCCGCTTGCGCCAGATGTTACTCCAGAGCATAAAAAAAGGGCCTACGATTTCTCGTAAGCCCTTGATCTGTATTTGGTGGAGCTAAGCGGGATCGAACCGCTGACCTCAACACTGCCAGTGTTGCGCTCTCCCAGCTGAGCTATAGCCCCAAAATTTGTAGCTAACCCGTTGATCTATCTGGATTTTTGCCTGAGCAACATCAACGAAGAGCTGCGCATTTTATTGACCCCGGCCTGCACTGTCAAGGCGTTACGGCTGTGAATTTTCGTCCTCGGGGCTGTCGGCGCTGGAATTCTTGCCACTGGAACGCAGTCGGGCCCAAAAACCTCGTATAAAAGCCATCACTTCTGGCCCCAACAGTGGCATCGCAGCCCACCAGGTCACCTCCGCGAAAACGAAAAGGCCGCCACCCCATGCCGCCTTCTGAGCCCCGGAGATGTCCAGAAACGGTATCGCCGGCAGCACCACCCAGGCGATGCAGGAGACAAGGAGCAAACCATACCCGGCGATTTCGCGTAAACTGCGCTGTAACATCACGCCAAGATAACAACTATTTCGAGGAACAACTATGTTGGGCAAAGGACTTTTGTGGGCCACAGCAATTATATTCGGCGCCTACGGCATGGCCTGTTTTATCGACCCAAACCTGCCAGCCAACTATGCGGGCCTGCAGATCAGCAACGGGGACGCCTACGCCGAAATGGGTGCTATGTACGGCGGCCTTCAGTTCGGGTTCGGTCTTTTCTGCGGCATCTGTGCATTTCGTCCCAGCCTGTATCGCGCTGGCTTGATGCTGCTGGTAACAGCCATAGGCTGTCTGGCAGCTGCCCGCCTCTACAGCGCTTGGGACGCCGACTTCCTGGTAGGCGTGTACACCTGGGGAGCACTGGCTTTCGAAACCCTAGTCGCGCTGGTCGCTGCGCGCTGTCTCTGGCGTTAAACACTGGCAGTAATCTGGCAGGCGAGTATCATTGCCCGCCTGCAAACAGAGACCAGAATTCATGAACATAGGCCCAGAAACGGTAGCCACATTCCACTACACCCTGCGCGATGAATCCGGCACTGAGGTTGAGACCTCCAGGGGTGGTGACCCCAGCGCGTATCTGCACGGTGCGAATAACATCATTCCAGGCCTTGAAAAGGCGATGGTCGGCAAAGCCGCCGGCGATACATTCTCGGCCACTGTTGCGCCGGAAGATGGTTATGGCCAGCCCGACCCAGAGCGTCAACAGCGTGTACCGGCGAAGCACCTTGTATTCAAAGGCAAACTGAAAGCCGGCATGGTTGTGCAACTCAATACCAGCGACGGCCGTGTCCCGGTTACGGTCGTCAAGGCCGGCAGACACACAGCCGACATCGACACCAATCATCCGCTGGCAGGGCAAACCCTGACCTTCGACATTGAGATAGATGACGTGCGCGCCGCAACCGCCGAGGAGATCGAGCACGGTCACGCCCATGGGCCAGGCGGCCACCATCACTAGCCCTATGGAGAATGCCTTCAGCGCCCTCCCTCTACCCGAGGAGCAGCTAGCGAATCTGGACAGTCTTGGCTACAAGCAGATGACGCCCATTCAGGCGCGCACGCTGCCGTTAGCGCTGGCTGGCAAAGACCTGGTTGCCCAGGCTAAAACCGGCTCGGGAAAAACGGCCGCCTTCGGCCTGCCCTTGCTGAACAAGATCAATCCGCGAGACTTCGGCGCCCAGGCATTAGTGCTTTGCCCCACCCGCGAGCTTGCGACACAGGTGGCCGGCGAGATTCGTCGCCTCGCCCGCTATCGCCAGAACATCAAAGTCGTGGTGTTGTGTGGCGGCCAGTCCATTGGTCCGCAGATTGGGTCGCTGGAACACGGCGCACATATTGTGGTGGGTACGCCGGGGCGCATTCAGGATCACCTGCGCAAAAAGACCTTGTCCATCGCCCGCGTGAATACGCTGGTACTGGATGAGGCGGACAGGATGCTGGAAATGGGATTTGTCGATGACATCGAGCAAATCATCGGGCACACACCCGACAGCCGCCAGACACTGCTGTTTTCTGCCACTTATCCGGATGACATTCTTGCGCTAAGTGCGCGTTTTCAGAACGACCCGGATCGGGTCACGGTGGAATCACTGCACAGCGCTGAGCACATCGATCAGCAGTTTTACATTTGCAGCAAGCCGGACCGGCTCAACGGGCTTGTCACCCTGCTCCACCACTACCATCCTGAGACCGCAGTCGTCTTCTGCAACACCAAGCAACTGGTGCGGGATGTGTGCCAGCACCTGACAGACGAGGGCATCTCGGCACTGGGGCTGCACGGCGACCTGGAACAACGCGACCGCGACCAGGTGCTGACCCAGTTCCAACAGCGCAGTTGCAGCGTACTGGTGGCCACTGACGTAGCCGCTCGTGGCCTTGATATTGACGACCTTCCCGCGGTGATCAACTTTGAATTACCGCGCAATGCCGATGTTTACGTGCATCGTATTGGCCGCACCGGTCGCGCAGGCAAGAGCGGCCTGGCACTGAGCCTGTTCGCCGATTCGGAGCGCTACAAGCTCAACAGCATCGCTGACTACATCGAGAAGGAAATCAGCTTCGAGGCGATAGAGACCGTGCGTGAAACCGGCGACTACATGTCCCCTCCCCCCTATATCACGCTTTGCATAGCCGGCGGCCGCAAGCAGAAGGTTCGCCCCGGCGACATCCTCGGCGCGCTCACTGGCGACGCCGGTATCGACGGCAAAGCGGTCGGGAAGATCAATGTGACAGATTACTCCGCCTACGTCGCAATCGAGCGCAATGTAGCGGACCAGGCCCTCGGTAGGTTGCTGAACGGCAAAATCAAAGGCCGTAAGTTCAAGGTGCGCAAGCTGAAGTGAAAGTACCCAAGCGCCTCCGTCCTCTGGTAGAGGACGGCATCATCGACGAAGTTCTGCACCCGCTGATGAGCGGCAAGGAAGCCGACGTTTTCGTCGTGCGCAGCTCGGGTAAAATTCGCTGCGCCAAGATCTATAAAGACTCGGTAAAGCGCAGCTTTAAAAAGGCGGCCCAGTACACGGAAGGCCGCAAGGTCCGCAATAGCCGCCGGGCGCGGGCGATGGAAAAAGGCTCAAAGTTCGGCCGCAAACAGCAGGAAGAAACCTGGCAGAACGCCGAGGTGGACGCACTCTATCGCCTTGACCGCGCCGGAGTGCGGGTACCCACACCATACGGCTGCTTCGACGGTGTACTGCTAATGGAGCTGATCACCGATGAGGATGGCGACGTGGCGCCAAGGCTGGACGATGTCAGCATGTCTGCCGAGCAGGCGCTGGAAGATCACGCCCTGGTGATGCACTACGTGGTACGTATGCTGTGCGCCGGGCTGGTTCACGGCGACCTTTCTGAATTCAACGTGCTTGTGGATGAGAACGGCCCGGTCATTATCGACCTGCCCCAAGCCGTGGACGCTGCGTCCAACAACAACGCCCAGTCCATGCTGGCCCGGGACGTCAACAAAATGACCGACTACTACAGCCAGTTTGCACCCGCGCTCAAAGGCACTCGCTACGCCCAGGAAATCTGGGAATTGTACGAGGACGGCGACCTTCACCCGGACACCGAACTTACCGGTTATGCCGAGGAGGACACCCATACCGCAGACGTCGATCTCGTCATGCTGGAGATCAAGGCCGCCATGGAGGAAGAACAGGAACGGCTGGCACGCATCGCTGACGACGAAGAGCCTGAATAAGCGGCAATAATCCCTCTCGGCCCTCTCGACCAAACCGCCACAAACAGGTAGAGTGCGCGCCTCGCTGGCCCCCGCCAGTTACGCTCTCTACCCAGGACACTACCGTGATTTCCACAGCCAACATCACCATGCAGTTCGGCGCCAAGCCGCTGTTCGAAAACATCTCCGTCAAGTTTAGCGACGGCAATCGCTATGGCCTGATTGGCGCCAATGGCTGCGGCAAATCCACCTTTATGAAGATTCTGGACGGCAGCCTCGCGCCTACCGCCGGCAACGTCTCCATCACGCCAAATGAGCGGCTCGGTAAATTGAGCCAGGACCAGTTCGCGTTTGAGGAATACAGCGTCATCGACACCGTGGTCATGGGCCACGATGAACTGTGGACCATCAAGCAAGAGCGCGACCGCATCTACGGTCTGGCAGAAATGTCAGAAGAAGACGGCATGAAAGTCGCCGACCTCGAGGTGCAGTTTGCCGAGATGGACGGCTACAGTGCCGAGAGCCGCGCCGGGGAAATCCTGATGGGTGCAGGTATTGCCCAGGAACTTCACTACAGCCCCATGAGCGAGGTGGCGCCGGGTTGGAAGTTGCGTGTTCTACTGGCCCAGGCACTGTTCTCTGATCCGGACATCCTGCTGCTCGACGAGCCCACTAACAACCTGGATATCGACACCATCCGCTGGTTGGAAGAGATGCTCAACGAGCGCAAGTGCACCATGATTATCATCTCGCACGACCGCCACTTCCTGAACGCCGTGTGCACCCACATGGCCGACATCGACTACGGTGACCTGCGCATTTACCCCGGCAACTACGACGATTTCATGACCGCCTCCACCCAGGCGCGGGAACGTCTCCAGAGTGAGAATGCCAAGAAGAGCGCCCAGATCGCCGAGCTACAGCAGTTTGTCAGCCGCTTCTCCGCCAACGCATCGAAGGCAAAGCAGGCGACATCCCGCGCCAAGCAGATCGAAAAGATCAAGCTGGACGACATCCAACCCTCCAGCCGGGTCAGCCCCTATATCCGCTTCAAGCAGGATAAAAAGCTACACCGCCAGGCGCTAACACTTGAGCACCTGACCCACGGCTTCGACAATGAAACCCTGTTCGCCAACGGCAGCCTGATGATTGAAGCTGGCGCACGGGTAGCAGTGATCGGTGAGAACGGTGTGGGTAAAACCACCCTGCTGCGCTGCCTTATGGATGAGTTACAAGCCGAAGGAGGCGCCATTAAATGGGCCGAAAATGCCACGCTCGGCTACTGCCCCCAGGACAGCACCAACGATTTTGACTGCGATCTCAACCTCTTCGACTGGATGAGCCAGTGGCGCCGCGCCAATCACGACGACCAGATTGTCCGCGCCACACTGGGCAGGCTGTTGTTCTCGGCCGACGACTTCAAGAAAAAGGTAAAAGTGTGTTCTGGCGGCGAAAAGAACCGCCTGCTGTTCGGCAAATTAATGATGATGGACACCAACGTCATGTTGATGGATGAACCCACCAACCACCTCGACATGGAATCTATCGAAGCGCTCAACCTCGCTCTGGAACATTACGACGGCACGCTGATCTTCGTGAGCCACGACCGGGAGTTCGTCTCGTCACTGGCTACGCGCATCATTGCAATCAAAGATGAGCAACTGCACGACTTTCAGGGCACGTACGATGAGTATCTGGCGAGCGTAGAAGCCCAGGAGCGGCTGAGCAACGCCTCCTAGCCCTGACCGCTATAGATGGTCGCCGTCCAGATAGTACCAGCGCCCATCAATCTTCTCGAAACGGCTGCGTTCGTGCAGCCTGTGGCCACGCCCGTTGACCTTGAAGCGTGCAACAAACTCCACAACCCCTGCTGAATCCCCCTCCCCGCCCGCCTCAGTGTCCTTGATCGTGAGGCCTATCCAGCGCTGCTCGTCATCAAGACGAACGCGGGACGGTCGAGTGCTCGGATGCCAGGACGCCAACAAGTAATCAGAAACCCCTTTGGCAAAAGCACTGTAGCGCGAACGCATCAGTTTCTCCGCGCTGGGCGCGATGGCGGCACCACCAACATAGGGCGCGCAGCAATCGGCGTAGTCACCACCACTGCCGCAGGGGCACTCTTGCGTTCCGTCCCTACTCATCTGCCGGCTTTCCATACTTGGGCAGGCGCAGGTCGAACACAATCGCGCAGGCGCGCAGTGTAAACGCCAGTGCGATCGCGATGGGCAGCGCCCAGTCGGTATAGCTATGAAGCAAGGTATAAGCAGCGGCACCCAGTACCGCTGCGGTCACGTAGATCTCAGGGCCCAGCAAGACCGGCTCTTTGTTCAGCAGCGTATCGCGGATCATGGAGCCGAAGGTGGCGGTCATGACCCCCATGCCCACAGCGACGATCGGAGGGGCGCCGAATTGCACAGCCTTGACGGCCCCCAGCACGCTAAACAGGGCCAGGCCCACGGCGTCGGCCCACAAAAGCACCTTGCTGATAGAGTCGAACAACGGCGCCAGAAACCAAGTCGCCACTGAAGCGCCCATGCAAATCCACAGATATTCAGTACGGGTAAACCAGAAGATTGAATCCACTCCCAGCAGCAGGTCGCGCAGGGTGCCACCGCCGATGCCGGTGATCGTGCCGAACAGGATAAAGCCGAGGACGTCGTGGCGTCCCTGGGCCGCTGCAAGCGCGCCACTGATCGCAAACACCGCCGTCGCCAGCAGATCCACGCCCGTGATGACATCGTTCATTAGCATTCGATGATATTCACCGGGACTTCAAGCACATTGACGGCAAGGCCTCCACGAGCGGTTTCCTTGTACTTATCCTGCATATCGCGACCGGTGTCACGCATGGTGCGAATCACCTGATCCAGCGACACATAGTGGTCGCCGCTGCCGCGCAAGGCCATACGTGCGGCACTGATGGCCTTGATCGCGCCCATTGCATTCCGTTCAATGCAGGGGACCTGCACCAGCCCGCCGATAGGATCACAGGTCAGCCCGAGGTTGTGTTCCATGGCAATTTCAGCCGCATTTTCCACCTGCTTGGGCGTACCGCCCAGCGCGTCGGCAAGCGCACCGGCGGCCATCGAACAGGCCGAGCCAACCTCACCCTGACAACCGACCTCCGCGCCAGATATCGAAGCATTGGTCTTGTACAGGATACCGATCGCACCGGCCGTAAGCAGGAAGCGCACTACGTCCTCTTCAGCAGCTCCGCTGCAGTGCTCGAGGTAATACTTGAGTACTGCCGGGATAATACCTGCCGCGCCGTTAGTCGGGGCCGTCACAATCCGGCCCCCGGCTGCATTTTCTTCATTCACTGCCAGCGCATACAGTGTGACCCAGTCCATGGTTGTTAGCGAAGCATCACCCAGCGAGTGCGGCTCACTCTTGAGTTGGCGATACAACTGGGCGGCCCTGCGCTTTACCTTGAGGCCGCCAGGCATAATGCCCTCTGTGGCCACGCCTGTGGCGATACACTCGGCCATGACGTGCCAGATTGCCAGCAACTGCTGCTTGATCTCGGCTTCACTGCGCCAGGATTTTTCGTTCTCCAACATCAATGCGCTGATCGACAGACCGCTGTCAGCGCTCTGCTGCAGCAAGGCCTCCGCTGTTGTAAACGGGTATGGCAATGGGGTGGCATCTTCCACGATAACGTCGGCGCCAGCCGCCGCTTCGTCGACGACGAAACCGCCGCCTACCGAGTAGTACACGGCCTCACACAGAATCTCGCCTGCTGCATTCCATGCGGAAAAACGCAGGCCATTGGCGTGATAGGGCAGCGACTCATGGCGATGCATCACCAGGTCATCGCGATAGCTGAACTCGATTTCCCGGTCGCCCAGCAAGGTCAATTTGCCTTGTTCACGGATGCCGGCAACCCGGCCGGCGATGCTTGCGACATCCACTTTCTCGGGCGTCTCACCTTCAAGCCCCAGCAGAATCGCTTTCGGCGAACCGTGCCCAGCGCCGGTCGCTCCCAGCGAACCGTAGAGCTCGGCGCGCACCCGTTCACAGCCTGCCAGCAGTGCTTGATCGGCCAAACGTTGCGCAAATAACCGTGCGGCGTGCATTGGCCCCACCGTATGAGAACTCGATGGGCCGATACCAACTTTGAACAGATCGAAAACGCTGATAGACATCGCGGCTGCGCTCCGTCAGCTGCCGTAGGTATCTTGCAGGTAAGTCAGGATGTCGCCTGATTCAAACATACCCTGATCAGTATTCGGGTCGTACAGATAGGGAATGGAGAGCTTGCCCTCTCGGTGCAATAGGTGCCTGCGATTCTCCAGCTCGCTCTCGGGCGTCTTCTTCAAGGCGCTGCGTACCGGTGGCGGCAACCACTCGCTGGCAAGGGTCCGGCCGCAGTTGCGCAAAACGTAGGGAATTTCCATCGCACACAACTGCTCTCGCACCAGCCTGGCATAAGGGCTGGATTCAAAACTGTAGAGTTCGAGCAATTGTTCTGGCACGTCACCGGTTCTGGCCCGCATGCCGCGGTTCAATCTCGGCGCACTGGCCAGCATAGAGCCGAAGGTTTGTAATCCGCCCAGCTTCCACTTCAGCGGCCGCTCACCCCCGCCGTAGGTTTTAAACAGGTAGGCGATAATATCCAGAGACTCGTAGAGTTCAACATCCGTGTTGGGGTCGATGAGGTAGGGAAACTGCGCCTTGCCACCCCGCTCCACCAGCTCCGGCCGAAAACGCTCGCCGCCCTTGGGGCACGGCAGTACCAGCACATCCAGGTCGAGTTCGGTCAGCACCTCGCGCACCAGGCGGCAATAGGGGCAGTTTTCGATATCGTAGAGTTGCAGCATGGCCGCAGGCTTCTCGGCCGCAGGCGTGCTCTGAATACCGTTGGCGGCTCGCACAAACGTCGACACCATGGATGTGGCCAGCATAATGTTCCCCTATAAGCTTTGGTACTCTTTCTCCAGGCGTTTCATGCCCTTCTTGGACACACCCCCCAGCACCGCTATCGCGTGACGCAGGCGCGCCCGACTCATATCCGCGCCAAGCAGTTCCATGGAATCTACCACGGAAAACGATGCACTGGTGCCGGAAATGGCGACAAACATCGGCGCGAGAAAATCCTTCACTTTGACGTCCAGGGCATCGGCGACCCCCTTCAGTTCATTCCAGATGCTATCGCGATTCCACTGCTGCAAAGCCTCCATTTTCCACAGGGCAAACTGCAGGCCTTTGACAACGTCTTCACGCTCACCTTTGATGGCGGCAAAACTCTCTTCGTCAATAGGCAGTGTGCCCGACACAAGGAAAGATGCCAGCGGAGCGAAGTCACTCAGGGTTTCCATCCGCTTCTGTGCGTGGGGCAGCACTTTCATGAGGTTCTCTTCGTTGAAGGCCCACTCCACCAGGCGCTGTGCCAGTTGGGTCTGGTCGAGGTCTTCGCGGATCCACATGCCATTGAGCCACGACAGCTTTTCGACATCAAAGATCGGGCCGCCCAGAGAGACACGCTGGACGTCAAAGTTGTCCTGCATCTGCTGCAGAGAGAACTTTTCGCTCTCGTCCGGCATGGACCAGCCCATGCGTCCCAGGTAATTGAGCAGTGCTTCAGGCAAAAAGCCCATGCGCTGGTAGTACAGGATGCTGGTGGGATTCTTGCGCTTGGAAAGCTTGGATTTGTCCGGGTTACGCAACAGCGGCAGATGACAAAGCCTGGGCATATCCCAACCAAAATATTCGTATAGCAGCTTGTGCTTCGGCGCCGAGTTAATCCACTCTTCCCCGCGCAACACATGGGTAATACCCATCAAATGGTCGTCCACCACGTTGGCGAGGTGGTAGGTCGGCATGCCGTCGGACTTGAGCAGGATCTGTGCATCCACCATACCCCATTCCAGCTCGATGGTACCGCGCAACATATCGTCTACTGCACAAGTGCCCGCATCCTCCGGCACGATCATCCGGATCACATAGGGCTCCCCGGCGTCCTTGCGCCGTGCGACTTCCTCTTCCGGCAGTAGCAACTCAGAGGGCTTCAGAGCATTGCTGTCGCCTGCCGCTCGCTTGGCCTCGCGCAATTCATTCAGTTCTGCTGCTGTGCGATAGCACAGAAATGCCTTGCCCTCGTCAACCAGTTGCTGAGCATACTGGCCATAGATGTCCATACGCTCACTCTGGCGGTAAGGCCCGAGTTCACCGCCGACATCAGGGCCCTCATCCCAGTCCAGCCCCAGCCAGCGCAGGGAATCGAGGATCGCCTGCTCAGACTCCGGCGTACTGCGCGTCTGGTCAGTGTCTTCAATGCGAAGCAAAAACTGGCCGCCATGCGCGCGGGCGAAACACATATTGAACAACGCGATATAGGCGGTGCCTACGTGGGGGTCGCCGGTGGGTGAAGGGGCGACGCGAGTACGTACAGTCATGGTTCTCTCGAGGATAGCTGGAAAAGGCCGCGATTATACGGCCTAGTCACGGCAAATCCCACCTACCCCATCATGGCTTTCATTGCCTCAGCTTCCCTGGCCAGTGCTTTGGCGACAGCAGGATGGCCCTTCACACGCTCGAGATAGGCCGCATACTTTGGCCAGCGCGCTGCATCGATATGGTACTCACCCAACGCCGCGTTGATCGTGTGGGTCATGAGAGCGACGTCCGCAATTGCCAGGTCTCCGAAAAGAAAACCCTCTTCTGGCACCCTGCTCTCGACCCAGTCCAGCACGGGCGGGATCAACTCCTCCTCCGCATGAAGAATACGCTCCTCATCGGGCTCGCTCTGGCGCAGACGCGGCCCAATAAAGCGTTCGATAAAAGGAATGGAAAGCACTTCGATCAGTTTGGTATCGGCGTACTCCTCAAGAAAACGCGCCCGGGCGCGGTCCTCGATATTGGCTGGCAACATCGCGGGCTCAGGATATTTCTCGTTCAGATATTCGCCGATCACACTGCTGTCGGGAATCGTAAGATCGTCGTCTACGAGAACAGGAATCTTGTTCAGCGGGCTGATATCGGTAAAGTCTGGGGGCTGCATGCCCGGC
Organism: Halioglobus maricola; assembly: GCF_009388985.1. Classification (NCBI taxonomy): domain Bacteria; kingdom Pseudomonadati; phylum Pseudomonadota; class Gammaproteobacteria; order Cellvibrionales; family Halieaceae; genus Halioglobus; species Halioglobus maricola. Next base: position 1,925,455 of record NZ_CP036422.1, on the reverse strand, counting down.
AGCACTACCTCGATCTCAAAGTCTTCTATCCCTTTAACCGCCAGGATGACGGCAACTTTGCGTACAAAGGGGGACAGTGGGACACCAATCAATTTCATCAGGATTCTCCAGCTATTAGGGCAGTTGCCCGTTATCAGGTCAGGTAGAAATACAGTAACCAGCTCGCGGCAGCGAGTATCACACCAAGCGTGCCCGCCATACCGATAACTCGCGGCAATGTATTGGCGGGGTTCGTCGAGATAGTAATGTAGTGCACGATGCGCGACACCACCAAGGTGGCGCCGAGCGCGTGCAACCACAAGGCAGGCGCGCCCACAGCATCCAAGGCCAGCAGCAGAATGAGCGCTATCGGCACGTTTTCAGCGTAATTGGCCTGCGCACGCATGCGCTGGCCCATCACCTTGTCCCCGCCATCGAAGAGTAAAATTTGATGCTGTATTCGATACAGCGCAACGAAACCGGTCAGGGGCACGTGCAATAGACCCAGCACGGCTGTATACAACAGGGAAACATCGAGTGACATCTGAGTGCGCTCCTTAGCTTGCAAAATGCAAGTAACACTCTAGCGCATAACTTGCTTAATGCAAGTTATTGTTTAGACTGAGCACTATGACCAAGATAAAAGACATGCAATCCGGCCCTTGCTGCCCCATAACCTGCGCGCTCGAACTGCTCGGCGATCGCTGGTCCCTGAGCCTGATGCGCGACATGTTGCTCTTCGGCAGACGCCGCTACTCAGAGTTGCTCGCGTCCAGCGGCCCGATCTCCACGAACATCCTCGCCTCCCGACTCAAGCAGTTGCAGGAGGGAGAGCTGATTGAGCGTTTCAAGGATCCACTCGATGGCAAGGCGGCAATTTATATCCCCACAGACAAGGGCGTGAGCCTCATCCCGGTATTGGTCGAAATGGTCCGCTGGGGCCTGCAGAATGATGAACGCGCCCTCTTGGTTCCCTACCTTGAACGCGAATTGGTGCACGACAATGCAAAACTTCAGCAACGCGTCTCAGCCCAGATCGCCGAGGAGCGCGACGCCTTAACGAGCGCTGCCTGAGAGAACACTCGCCCAGCCCAGCGCCTCCAGCACTCTCTCAAAGCCTTGACCGATGTCTGCCTCCAATACCACGGGCTCACCGCTCACCGGGTGGAGCAGCGTCATTCCGACACAAGCAAGTAGCAGCCGGTCGCAGCCATAATGCGTGTGGAAGAATCGGTTGTGGACGCCCTTGCCATACTTCGCATCGCCAATCATTGGATAGCCGAGGTGTTTCATATGTCGCCGCAATTGGTGCTTGCGGCCGTGCACCGGTTGCAGGGCGACTAGTGAATAGCGGGCCTGGGGGTAGCGGTCCACGGCATAGGGTACTTCAACGGTTGCCAGGCGCTGGTATCGGGTCAGCGCTTCCTGCGCCGGTCTGGGCTGGCTTCGAAGCCCGTCGATCATCTTGTCTGGCTTGTCGGTAATTGGGTGGTCGATCTCGCCCTCCTCCGGACAATACCCGCGAACCACTGCCAGATACTGCTTGTCCACGGTGTGACTGGCGAACTGCGCCGAGAGCTCCCGAGCGATATCAGAATTGAGCGCGAACAGGAGGACCCCTGAAGTCGGCTTGTCGAGCCGATGTACCGGATAGACCCGCTGACCGATCTGGTCGCGGACCAACTGCAAGGCAAAGCGGGTTTCATGCCGATCAATGGGGCTTCGATGTACCAGCAAGCCGCTGGGTTTGTTCACTGCCACCATATGCTCATCCTGAAAGAGCACAGGTAGCGTTTCCGACGAATCAGTATTGGTCAAAATAGGCCTGCACCTGATGTGCCTCATCAGTAAGGCATAACACCAGTTTCAACAGCACGCGTGACTGCGCCGGGTTGAGCTCGCCGGAAGCCACGGAACCCAGGGCATCGTCATCTATCTCAATATTACGCCCCACTACCCCGCTGTTAACACGTGTAGAGCGAACCACGACCACGCCGGCCCCGGTTGCACGGCCAACCGCTGCCTGCATTTGCGCGGTCATATTGCCATTCCCGACTCCCGCGAGCACCAGTCCGCGCGCACCGCGGGCGACGGCATCGTCGACTAGATCTGCCGACACGCCCGCACTGACAAAGATGACGTCGACGCGGGGAAGCGCGTCCAGTTCGTCTATTGAAAATTCGGACTGGCGTGTATGGCGCTTATAGGGATGCCGAAAATAGCGATTCTGGCCGTAATGGGTTTCCCCCATCAGGCCCCTGCCCGGTGATACAAACGTCTGTACGTCGGTGGTTGATGACTTGGTCATTCCCCGGGCGCCGTGGATATTGTCGTTAATGACGACCAGCACGCCACGCGAAGCACTGTCTGCGTCGGCCGCTACGGCTACCGCGTTGTAGATATTCAGAGGACCGTCGGCAGAGAGCGCCGTTGCGGGACGCATCGCTGCGGTCATCACCACAGGCTTGTCACCATTGACCACGAGATTGAGAAAATAGGCCGTTTCTTCAATCGTATCCGTGCCATGAGTGACGACAATGCCCGCCACATCCGACGCTGCCTGTAGCGCATTGATGCGACGTGCAAGAGTCAACCAGGCGGCATCGTCCATGTCCTGGCTACCCACACTCATAAGCTGCTCGCCACGAATTAATGCGAGCTCCTGCAACTGGGGCACGGCCTCGATCAACTGCTCTACCCCAAGCTGGCCGGAGGCATAGCCGGCCTCGGTGCCGGACTGGCCTGCACCGGCTATCGTCCCACCGGTGGCGAGAATGACAATATTGGGTTTCATGAAATCTGTAACTCCAGCGCGCTAATGATCACCAGCGACTGTACAGCCAAGATTTCTGGATGCAATACAAGTGTAGAAAAAAGGCCCAGGTGACGCGGCACGGATCACCTCGGTATCACCGTACCGCTGCTCTCATCAATCTAGTCTTCGATGCTGCCAACTTGTTCGATAGTGACACGACCCCGATTGCCAAACTTCGGGGCGAGGTAATCACTGACTTCTACCGCATTCTGGGTAAACGCGAATTCATCCAGAGCCATACTGTTGCACTCATAGGCCAAATGTTCGCGTTCCAGCGGGTAGGAACGCCCGTGGCGAAACGCATCCTCCAGCCCATCGACGTCGTCATAGACGATCGATAAACATACTGCACGTGCAGACAAATCACCTTCGTACTTAACAGTTTTAGCATTGTCGCCAGCGAGAGCCAGAGCAGGCACGAGGGCACCGGCAACGATCATCGGGGCTAACAAGGTTTTCACGGACATTGTCATCTTTGGCCTCCTTCCGGGGCGCACTGAACAAGCTACCCCCAGTCGTTGAATGTCGCGGCAGAGAGTGCGCGACATATCAAGCCTACCGCCCCTGTGCGAAAACTACCTGAGCAAAAGAAGACGTTTAAGGGATTTCGCTGTATCAGATTCTCATCATCTTGTGAGCGAAAAGAAGTCCGATGCAATGACCAGACCCGAGAGCAAGAGAAAAGCCACTGTCGCAGTAACAACGACGTTTACCGCGGTCTTGGCGGTGAACCCCGGCATATCAAGCGTCAAGCCTGGCCCCGTCGCCAGCGGTGCCGCGTCGTTCGCCGCTTCAGCCGACTCAATAAGACGATAACCAGATTTCGGTATGGTTTCGATAAGGTGCCTTTCACCACAGGCCTCAAAGTGTCTACGGAGAAGGGATATGCAGCGGGTGATTGCCTCGTCGCTGGTGTGACGACCGGCCCAAGCCTCATCGACAAGGCGCTCCTTGGAAACCACTTCGCCGCTGTGACGTGCCAGGCACAACAGCACTGAACGTACCTGTGGCTGCAGGTGCTGGGTCCCGCCTTCGGACGTGATTTCACAGGCTTCAACATCGAACAGTATCGGCCCGATTTGGTAGGCACTCACGCACTAATATCCATTTATCTGGTGAATGTATCCAAAAAGTATAGCTGCCAGAGAAAAAAGCATAGCTCGCGGCTTAAACCGTTTTACGCTTAAGACATCTGCGAATAACGCTTGGGAGTTCTAATGAACTAACGCAATCCGCGCTTCGATGGGGATCATTTCGTGTATCGCTATTGGATATAATGACATAATGTTATATCTTTTCTGGGTTAACGGATCTGGAGAGCACATGGAACATTCGAACAAGACCGCCCGGGAAATCTACCAGGAAGTCATCAACAATCCTGCGCGCAAGCGTTTCGGTTTCGGCCAGAAAGCGGTGCTGGTCAATATCGACCCCCAGAAGGCCTACACCCGCACCGACCTGTTTGCCACGGCCTATGAGACCGACCCCAAGCAGCTGGACTACGTCAACGAACTCTCCCGCGAATTCCGCCGCCTGGGCTGGCCCGTGGTATGGACTCACGTCGCCTACATGGCATCAGCGGAGGACGCCGGCATCTGGGGCACTCGCACCGACACCCCTGACTCCCTGCAAAATATCAAGTTTGACTCCGAGCGCTCTGAATTCGACGACCGGCTCGAGATCGACCGGGTAAAGGACGTCATCTATCTGAAGAAAATGCCCTCCGCTTTCTTTGAGACCCAATTGCAGTCCCTGCTGGTCTGGCACCAGGTAGACACGGTCATCCTCACGGGCGGTTCAACCTCGGGCTGCATCCGCGCTACCGCAGTGGACAGCCTGTCTCGGGGCTACCGAACTATCGTCCCCGAACAGTGTGTGGCAGACAAGCACGAGAGCTTCCACTTCGCCAACCTGACCGACCTCGCGCTCAAATATGCGGATGTGCTGTCCGTGGACGAGGTTAAAACATGGTTGTCCGGCGCACAGGCAAGTGGGCAGCAATAAGATGAAAGCGGACCCAGGTTTCTACGATTACTGGCCCTACGAGGGCCGGCCAAAGATCACATGGCCGGGCGGCGCAAAGCTGGCCTTCTGGGTTGCGCCCAACATTGAGTACTACGAACTCGACCCTCCAGCCAATCCGCAACGCAAGGCATGGCCCCAACCGCACCCCGCCCTGCCCGGTTATTCCATTCGCGATTATGGCAATCGCGTTGGCCACGTACGCCAGATGGACGTATTGGAAAAGTACGGCGTGCGGGGGTCTGTATCGCTTTCTACCGCGCTATGCGACCACCATCCGGAAATCATCGAGATGTGCGCCGAGCGCAACTGGGAGTTCTTCAGCCACGGTATATACAACACCCGCTACACCTACGGCATGTCCGAAGAACAGGAGCGCGACATGATTCGCGACTCCATGGAGAGCATCAACAAACACACCGGGCAACATTGCGCCGGATACCTCGCTCCCGCCCTCTCGCACTCAGAAAAAACCCTCGACCTATTCGCCGAGGCGGGCACTGAGTTGGCCGGTAACGACGCGGGGTTTTACACCTGCGACCTGTTTCACGACGACCAGCCCACGCCGATCAGCTTGCGCTCAAACAAGCAGTTTGTGTCCATTCCCTATTCACTGGAGATGAACGACACCATTGCCTATGTTGTTAACAAGATCGAGCCCCGCCGCTACGGACAGATGCTCAAAGACAATTTCGATCGCCTCTACCAGGAGGGGGCAGAGTCCGGCACGGTGATGTGTATCCCCACCCACAATTATCAGGTGAGCTGCCCGCATAGGCTAAAAGCCTTTGAGGAAGCGCTGGAATACATTACCGGCCACAGCGACGTATGGGTAACAACCGGGCGCGATATTGCCCGCCACTACATAGACAACCACTACGAGAGCAGTGTCGACGACATCGCCAACCGTCGGGAGGTGACAACTGATGGCCCTTGATGGCTCGCACCTGGAATACCCGCACCGCAGCTACGGCATGGATCACGAGCGCTACGACTGGAGCATGCTCTCGAAACGCAAACCGGTCACCTGGCCTGGTGATAGCAAATTGGCCCTGTGGATAAACGTCGGCATGCAGTTCTACCCGCTGAATCAGCAGGGCAAACCTTTTGCTGTGCCGGGCGGCATGACCATGCCCTACCCCGACCTGCGCCATTTTTCCCTGCGCGACTACGGCAACAGGGTAGGTATCTACCGCTTCCTGCAGGCTTTTGACCGGTACGGCGTCAAGCCCACCTTTGCATTCAACACCGAGCTCGCCGAGCGCGCGCCCTATTTGCTGCAGCGAATTGTTGAACGTGGCGACGAGATCATGTGCCACGGCTGGAACATGGACAGCCTCCACTATGGGGGTCAGTCACGCGAGGAAGAGGAAACGCTGGTGGCCCGCTCTCTTGACCGCCTGCGCGAACTTGCGGGCCAGCCAATTCAGGGCTGGATTAGCCCGGCGCGCAACGAGAGCGAAAACACACCTGACATCCTCGCTGCCAATGGTATCGAGTACTTCTGCGATTGGGTTAACGATGATATGCCCTACGCGTTTAACACGGGCGCGGGCCAACTCATCGCGATGCCCCTGTCGAACGAATTGGAAGACCGCTTCGTGATCATGAACAATCTGCACTCAGAGCAATCGTGGCTGGAACAAGTATGCGACGCTGGCGATTTCCTGCTGCTGGAGGCACAGAGCGCGGGCGGTAGAATCCTCGCGCTGAACATCCATCCGTGGATGCTGGGGCAACCTCACCGTATCGCCAAACTCGAAGCGGCCCTGGAATACCTCACCTCACTGGATGGGGTCTGGTGTGCCTCTGCTGGCGACATTCGCGCAGCATGGCTCGCGCAACAACAATCACAATGAAGGTAAGTGCATGAAAAACATCGGAGACATTTTCAGTGAAGGTCAGTTACAGGCACTGAATCAGGAAGCGCCGACCCCGCTGTACTTCCGTCTGTATACGCTACTGAAAGACGCGATTCTCAATGGAACTATCGACAATGGCGCCCAGATGCCCACGGAACAACAACTGGCAGAGACCTTCGGTGTATCTCGCATCACCGCTAAGCGCGCCATGGACGAGCTCGCCGCAGAATCTCTGGTAGAGCGACGTCGCGGCCGCGGAACGCATGTCACCTATGAATACAGCCCCCAGCCTGTGCAGGCACCCCTTGTCGGTATGCTCCAGGAAATCGAGAGCATGGCTCGCCACTCGGATGTACATGTACTGGAATGTAAATCCCTGAAGCCGCCAGCGAGTGTGCGCGAAGCGCTCAATATCGGCGAAGCGGATACCGCCCTGCATGTTGTGCGGGTCCGCTCCAGGGACGGCCTGCCTTTCGGCTACTACTCCAGCTGGACCGCGGGCCTGGCAAAAGCTGTCACCAAACGCGACTTCGAAAACGCCCCCAGGCTGGAAATTTTCCGCAAGCATGGACTCGCCATCACCCACGTGAGCCAGACCATTTCTGCGCTGGCGGCCACGCCTGATCTGGCTGCCCAACTCGACACCCAGCCCGGCGCACCGCTGCTCAACCTGGTCCGTCTCTCCTACGAAAGAGACGGCGACAAGGAACACCTGGTGGACTACCTGAAAGTGTTTTATCACCCGGAGCGGTTCAAGTACCGCATGGACCTCAAGGTCGACAATTGATAGGAACAGGCGGCCCTACTCGATGAAATTGCTCAGGAACGTTATTTTTCCATGCGCTATCAGCGTCTGCTTCACCGCTTCCGCGGACCCGGTACTAGTCCACGAAGACGGCAGCTACCCGCGCGCCAAGCTGGAAAAAGACGAGGTTGTGGTCAAGGTTATCCAGAACGGTGTCACCAACCTGCAGGATGCCGAAACTATCGCCGCGGGTCTGGATATCAATTTACAGCGCATGATCAGGCTGGCTGAGCAGGCCTGCAGTGAGGGACGCAAGCCAGATTTCCTGCTGTACAACGAGTTCCCCCTCACCGGTTACTCGTTCGGCACGCGCAACGAAAAGCTCAAGTTCACGATCGAAGTGCCCGGCCCCGAAACCGCAGCGCTAGGCGAGGTCGCAAAAAAATGTGACACCTACATTATTTTTGGCAGCTACGCTCGCGACCGTGCATGGCCAGGTCACATCCTGTCAATCAACACCGTAATCGGCCGCGATGGTGAGATTGCCGAAAAATTCTGGAAGACCCGCAACGTAAAACGCCTGGGTAACGATGGCGAGATACCTACCACGACCATTGAGAACGTTCGCGACCGCTACCGGCAAATGTACGGTATCGAGGCAGAGTTTCCCGTGGTCCGGAGCGAGTACGGAAATTTTGCCGTGAGCACCGTTCAACTGGACCCCTTCGTGTTTGCCGCTTTCGCAATGCGTGGCGTCGAAATTATGTTCCGCACCGCCACGCTGTTTTCGGAGGAAGATGTGAAAGCCACTGCGCGTTTCCACAACGTCTACTCAGCTATGTCAAACATCACCTTCCCTGAAGGTAGTGGCTACGAGCATATGGGCGGCGGCTCACTTATCGTCGCTCCAGATGGCAATGTGCTGGCAGAAGCGCGTCACAACAATGAGGCTATTATCGAAGGGGTGGTTCCCATCGCCACATTCCGCCAGGGTCGTCGCATTCCGCGCTACCCCGTAGAGGTCGTGGCGCCAGTATTTCAGCAGTACCAACAGGAAAGCCCGCTCAACCATCTGGACGTCCCCGCCGAAGAATTGCCGCAGACCAGAGCAGACATGAAACAACTGCTCGATCAAGAAAGCCGCTGGCTCAACCAAACGAACACCGAATCCAACGCCAAACCGAAAAAGGTAAACCAATGAACACACTGACGCGCGCCTTCACCCTGGGCCTGTTACTCGCTATCGGCAACAACATCGCCCACGCTGCCCCTGTGCCTGAAGATGAGCGCTTGTCTCTTGACCTGCGCCGCACCACACTGGTGGTGCGCGACATCGACCGTTCACTGGCCCTCTACAACGAAGCGCTGGGCATGACCATCAGCTACGACAAGATGATCCGCAATCCGCGCGACGCCAAGACCGATGAGACCTCCGACATTTCGCGACGGCTGACATTCCTGCAGGCCAATGACGATTTCATCGGCGTGCTCGGCCTGCTCGAGTATCGCAAACCGCGCAAGGAACAGCCCCTCGCCAGCAGCGAAACCGCCTTCGAGCCCGGAACGATCGTGTTGGTGTTCAATGTAAAAGATCTGGACCAGCGCTGGGACAGCGTTGTAGCAACGCCCGGGGTAGAAGTCATTTCCGAACCCACCCGGGTCGAATATCCATCGTATGACGGCAAAGGTGTTATTCCGGTGATGGTCAGCGTCATTCGCGACCCGGACGGCTTCGTCATCGAACTCAATCAACTGCTGGTAGACAAACTCAATTGAGTTACAGCAACTGGTAGAACTCCAGCCAGGCGCCCTCAGGCGCACGTGCCGCAAACATCAGCACACTGCCGTACGGCGCAAAGGCCAATGTTGTCGGGGCGAAGGGAATCTCTACACCCTCGCCCGCCAGCCGCTGAGCCAGTGCGGCGGCATCCTGCACCGGAAAACGCAGCCCCAGCAGTCCCAGATTTGGCGGCCTTGAGCGCGCGGCGAACTGCCGCCCCTCCAGACCGTGCATCTTAATCAATTCTACAGAGCCATCCATACTGCCGCCGGGCGAAAGGATGGCTATCTCTACATCCAGCTCGCTCACCAGATTGTGGGGAATGCCCAGCGGGTTTTCCCCGGGCGCATCCAGCAGTGGTTGACGAATATGGAGAAACTTGTCGAAGCCCAGCACCTGCTCATAAAACGCCAGCGATACTGCCATATCGGCAACCACCTGGCTGGAATTGAATACCGGCCCGACACTATCGGGCAACTGATCATCCGGTAGCGGCGGCGACAGACGCTCTATTAGCGCAACGGCCAGGCCATCCTCGCCCATAGCCAGCCACTCACTCACTTTCACTTCGCCGAATCGCCAGGCAACCGGGTCGCTGGGGCCGCGCCAGTTGGCCGCGCGGAACTCGCGCTGACGTTGGCCCATATCCGCCACCCGCACATTGAGGTCCAGCAGGGCACCGCAATCCCATGTTTGAGGATTGGGGCGTATGTCCTCTTGCTCGCAGCCTGCCAGTTCAATCAGGCGCAGCCTGCCCGCAACAGCATCTTGCTGCTGCAATACGACTTCACGGCCTGCGCACGTATCTGCTAAACCCCAGGCCCGCAGCAAAGACCCTGGCACTGCGCCTTGATGCCTTTCTGCCCAGCCGCTCAACTGTAACCAGTTGTCCGCCGCGCTCCGGGCATCGCGAACAATCACAACGCTCTCTGAGAAACCTTCAATCACTCTACTTACCTCTGGCATCCATTGATAAATGTCAATGCTGACAACGACTTAGCCTCTTGCACGCCGGTTTTCCCTGTGGTCTAATCGAGTAAAACCTAATGTTATATTTATATAACATATAAAACACAAAAAGCTTTAACTTCGCACCGACATACAGGGATATCACAATGATCAGCAAACCCAATCTCTGCCGCCAGGCAGTTCGCGCGGCGATCATCTCAACCGCTGCTGCGGCAACTCTACAGGGCGCCCCCGCCCTCGCACAGAGCAGCTTTGAGCTGGAAGAAGTGGTCGTCACCGCGCGCAAGATCTCGGAAAGCGCTCAGGACGTGCCCATCGCCCTGTCTGCTATCAGCTCCAACACTATCGATGAACTGGCGATCAAAGACCTGTCAGACATCTCAAAAATCACCGCGGGCCTGGTGTTCGACAACGAATTCAGTCGCGTCTCTGATCGCCCTGTCATTCGCGGCCAGGGCACCATCCTCGGTGAGTCCGGTGTTTCCTACTTTATCGACGGCGTCTACATCAATGGCTCGCTGGCGGGTTACGACCTGAATGATGTTGAACGGGTGGAAGTGATTAAAGGCCCCCAGAGCGCGCTATACGGCCGGAACACCTATTCAGGTGCGATCAATATGATCACCAAGTCCCCGGGCGACGAATTTTCCTCGGACATCAAAATAGAGCTTGCTGAAGACGGTCAGTACGACGTATCGGGCGCGATCCGTGGCCCCATCACCGATACCCTCGGCGGCAGCATCTCCGGCCGCTACTACGAGCGTGACGGTGTGTTCGAGAATCAGTTTGATGGCGACGACATTGGCGAACAGGAGTCCCAGAACATCGCGGCACTACTCGAGTGGAACCCCAGCGATGACCTTCGCATCCGCACACGTGCCGCCTGGGCAGAACTTGAAGACGGCCAGCCGGCGCTGTTCTCACAGCCCGCTTCCGAGAATAACTGCTATGAAGACAACGGTTCGCTCTACCAGGGCCTGGGCCGCTACTACTGCGGCACTCTGAAGCCCCGCGACGTTGACTCCGACTGGACCGTACAAGCGCCCGATGCACAGGACAGCGTCGAAACGCTACAGGTGAGCCTGAACATTGACTGGAACATCGGTGACAATTGGACCCTGACCTCGATCACAGGCTACAACGAAAGAGACTACACACAAATCAGCGAGGCAGACTACAGCCCGACCTCCTTCCAGGTGGCCAACTTCACACCCAACGGCTTCCCCTACGCTGGCTTCCCGGTACCGCCATTTGACTACGCCTACGTTGGATCCATCGTAGACTTCACCTTCGCCAGCGAAAGCGAGAGTGAAGACTGGTCGCAGGAATTGCGCTTCTCATTCGAGGGCGATAACACGCGTGCACTGATCGGCGCTTACTACTACGACGGCACAACAGACTCTCGCAGCATACGCGACCTTCCTGACGATGCCGCTGCCATCGCCGGCAGAAATTACGGCATCGAGTTTGGCCGAATGCAGGGCGTCTGTGCCGCTAACCCGATCTGTGGATCGATCGTTCCCTTCTTCGGCCCCACCATCGTCGTTTCTCGCGACCAGGAATCCGAAGACATTGAGAACATGGCAGCGTTCGGCATGTGGGGTTGGGACTTCACCGAAACCATGACGCTGACCCTTGAAGGTCGTTATCAGGAAGAAGAAATCTCCCAGGACACGATCGCTCAGGATCTCGGCGGCCCCGTGCAGAACACTACCAGCGCATCTGAAACTTTCGACAGCTTCAGCCCTCGCATTACGCTCGACTGGAAATTTTCTGACAACAGCATGCTGTATGCACTCTATGCCGAGGGCACCAAGCCGGGCGGATTCAATGGTACCGAGGCCATCGAGGCTGGCGTACCGTCCTATGACGAAGAAGAAGTTAAGTCCTTCGAAATTGGTTCCAAGAACGTCTTCGACGATGGCCGCCTGACCGCCAACTTCGCTCTGTTCTTCAATGACCTGGAAGGCTACCAGCTGACCCAGAACGTTCGCACCGCTGACCTGACCAACACCACCTCAGCTGTGACCAATGCGGGTGACGCCGAAATCTTTGGCTTCGAAGCTGAGATGAGCTGGTTCCCAGAGGCGATCGAAGGCCTGGGCATGCGCTTCAACTATGCCTGGACTGACTCAGAGTTTACCGACGGTTTCGACCAGAACCAGGGTGTCCTCAACGACGTTGCTGACAATGGCCTCGTTGATTGCTCCACCGGCAACGAATTCCCTGACCAGGACGACTGTACTTCCGCTTACGGTTCCATCGACGGCAAGGAAATTCCGCGTACCGCTGAGCATCAGGCCTATGTCGACTTTGAGTACCGTCGCCCCTTCGGCGAAGGTGACTGGGAGTGGAGCGTAGGCGCCGACTACAGTTACGAAAGCAGCAAATGGGCCCAGGTGCACAACCTGATAGAAACCGGCGACACCAACCTGGTGGGCGCGCGCATTGGCTTCACCAACGGCCAGTACGCTGTCCGCCTGTGGGGCAAGAACCTCACCGGAGAGGACTCCACACCACTGGCACTGCGTTACGCAGATGGCGCGGATTCCTTCAAGCGTAGTTTCGTCGGCATGAGCCGTCGCGACACCTACTTCGGTGCTACGTTCACCGCTGCGTTCTAGGGCGTTAGTGCTACTGCAAAAAACCCGGCTCTGGCCGGGTTTTTTTTGGCGAGTGCTTTGGCAGAGACTGTTATGATGGCTCCCGTCATTTATCCACCCGCCTGTAGCGCTAGCTGTTAAGTAATAAAACTATATAAGGATATTTCCAGAGTTTATGGATTCGCTGTATCAGTACTACTTTGTGGATTGGATCGGCATGATTCTCAGCTTGCTTTCGGTCTATATGCTGGGAAACAAACAACGGTCGGGATTCTTGTTGTTTGCGTTTTCTAATCTGATTTTCATCTTTCTGGGTCTTACCTGGATGGAAAGTATTGGAATGGCAGTAGGCAATGTCGTCTTCATGATTCTCAATATCCGGGGCTATCTCAGCTGGGTAAGAAATAGTGAGCCTGAAACTTCTGCCCCGGTCACTGCCACGTAACCCGCGCAAGCTGTTTGCTCCGGCCCGCCATCAGACGCCCGGCGTTGTATCCAGACACGAAAAAAAAGGGCAGCCCGAAGGCTGCCCAATACAGGGAACTCAATAGAGCTACTCTCCTCGGCGCCCCTTACCTTTGGCCTTGCGCTCAGACATTTTTGCCTGCATCTCTGTCATTTTGGCGCGCTGCTCATCAGTTAGCAGCTGATAGACAGCCGCGCGATTGCTGGTCATCTCGTAGGTTGTGCGCGCCGTGATTTCGCCAAGTTCATCTGACAGCGCCTGGGCTGTGCCGGCGTTGAAGTTGCTACGCTGCTCACTCAAAGCTTCGCGTATTTCTTCTATACGCACTCGGTCTGCCTCCATCTGCGCCCTGTCTTCGGCAAACACTGCCTCAACCTGGGTGCGCTGCGAATCGGTCAACTCCAGTTTGTCCGCCATACGCTCGATCATTTTTTCAGAATCGTGCCCTTTACCGTGGCCCATCGCCCAACCGGTAGTCGCCATGAGCATGCCACTGAGTGCTACTGCGGGAATTGCTTTCAATAATGTGTTTTTCATTTCAGTCTCCTGGTTTTCTGGTCCGGCACACCGTTGCGCCATGGATATAACTCTACTCAAAGCCCTCGTAAAGCTCTGCCGTCAACGAGTTAAGAATTGTTAAACACGGGTGACAAAGTGTAAGCATTTCCCCACACTTACCGTCATGGAAACCCCTATTCTCATTATTGATGACGATCAGGAGCTGTGCGCACTGCTAGCAGAATACCTCGGCACGCAAGGCTTTGCAGTAGCTGCAGTGCACGATGGCGCCGAGGCAGTTGAACATCTGCAAAAACACAGCTACAGCGCCCTGATACTGGATATCATGCTGCCGGGAATGCAAGGCCTGGACGTTTTACGCAAACTGCGGGAGCGCAGCGCAACTCCCATCCTGATGCTCACCGCGCGGGGCGAGGACACGGACCGTATTATCGGCTTGGAATTGGGTGCAGATGACTACCTGCCCAAGCCCTGCAATCCCCGCGAACTTGCAGCACGGCTCCGAGCCATTCTGCGCCGTGCGGACAGCCTCGGCACGCAAACCAGCGCCCAGACAAGCGTGGGCGACACCATACTAGACCGCGGCAACCGCAGCGCCGAATACGCAGGCACGCCGCTCCAGCTCACCAGCGCCGAATTCAATCTACTGGCCGTGCTGATTGCGCATGCCGGCGACGTGGTCTCCAAAGACACGCTCAGTGAAGAGGGGCTGGGCCGGCCGCTCTCCGCCTACGACCGCAGCGTCGATGTACATGTGAGTAAAATTCGCAAAAAACTCGCGGAGGCTGGTGGCGACAAACTCATTCTCAGCGTGCGCGGCGCCGGCTATCAGTTTGTAAGTCCTACAGGCAACTGATATGCGTAGCGGTATATTCCTGAAAATATTCCTCGGCTTCTGGCTGGCGACAATTGCCATTGTGGGCAGCTCAATGTTGGTCAATCAGTATTTTGACGATCAACCCCGGCAGGAACATCCCGATAGCGACGGCGATCGACGCCCTCCTCCCCGCTTCGTACTCAATCTCCTGTACCAGATACAACATCAGTCACCGGAGGAAGTCGCCGAATTCGTTGCCACTCTCGAGAGCGAACACAATCTCCAGGTCTACCTGCTCAAACGCGGCGAAGGCGAAATTCTTGGCAAGGCCGTGCCACCGGCGGTCGCAGAAGTGGCTGATCGCCTGAGCCATCGCCGGGGCCGCGCTTATTTACGCCAGGGCGATAAACGCTATTTCGCACACCGGGTGCGCGACAGCCAGCAGGGCAATCTGCGTGTGGTACTGGAATTCCAGGCGGACCGCCGCGGTTTCATCAATGCGCTCATCGAACACCTCTGGCTCAGAATACTCCTCGCCCTGCTGGTCAGCGGGCTGGTCTGCTACGGCCTGTCCAGGTTCATGACCCGCCGTCTTGCCCAGCTGCAGCAGGCAGCAAATCGAATAGCCGGCGGCGACCTCGAAGCGCGCCTGGATGTGCGCGACAAAGGCGGCGACGAAACCGATCAGCTGGCCAGGGACTTCAACAGCATGGCCGGGCAGCTGCAGGCACGCATGGAAGCCCAGCGCCAGCTGCTGAGCGATATCTCACATGAACTCCGCTCCCCGCTGGCCCGACTGCGAGTAGCGCTAGCCCTGGCCCAGGACGCGCCTGATCAAGGCGCCCGTTATCTCGAGCGCATGGAACGCGAAACAGAACGACTCGAAGAGCTCATTCAACAGCTACTCAGCGCCCACCAGGAACAACGCGAGTTGGATTCACATATTGATCTTGTGGGGCTGCTGAAGAATTTGTGCCAGGACGCCAGTTTTGAAGGCAAGGCAGAGGGCACCACAGCGAGACTGGACACCGGGCTGGAACAGGCTGTGGTGGCCAGCACGGGCGATCTGCTACACCGCTGCTTTGAAAATATCCTGCGCAACGGTCTGCGACACACGGCACCGGGATCAGTGGTCACCGCCGGTATCCTGCGCATAGACCACCAGTATCGCATTGAAATCGAAGACCGCGGCCCAGGCCTGCCAGAAACCGAACTGAATCGCATCTTCGATGAATTCTATCGGGTTGACACAGCGCGCAGCCGCGAGGACGGTGGCCACGGCCTTGGCCTGTCCATTGCTCGCAGGGCGATCGAGCTGCACGGCGGCACTATCCGCGCAGAAAATACTGGCAGCGGCTTGCGCGTTACTGTGTCGTTACCGATGTCTAACTGATGCTTTCGCTACACCCGGCGAGCGGTGTAAAATCATCAAAGAACATCAGAGAAGAAACGTCCATGCTTGACATTAAACCGATGGCTGGCGCCCTGGGCGCCGAGATTCGCGGCATCGACCTGTCCGTTACGCTAACCGAAGAAGACTTTCTGCGGGTGCGCAAACTACTCAATGAGTACCAGGTAATATTTTTCCGCGAGAGCGGCATCACGCCAGAGAATATGAGGGCACTTGCCCTGTCGTTTGGCCCTGTCCAGGCGCACCCGGCCTACGAAACGGTTGTAGGCTTTCCCGAAATCACCATTCTTGAAAGCAAGCCGGAAGCGCCCACCAAGATCGAGGCCTGGCACACCGATATGACCTACAGCGAGCATCCTCCCATGGCCACCATGCTCAAGTCGGTGATACTGCCGCCCAAGGGTGGGGACACGCTATGGTCGAGCATGACGGCGGCGTATGACGCCCTGTCACCGCGTATGCAAAAGTTTCTCGAGGGTCTCTCCGCCGTTCACGACTTCGCTTTTGGCTTCAAGGAGAGTTTGGCCGAGCCCGGCGGCAGTGAGCGCCTCGCTGATGCCATCGCAGCACACTCACCGGTACGCCATCCGGTGATCCGCAGCCATCCGGAAACCGGCAAGAAGGCCATTTTCGTCAACTCGTTATTCACCACGCATATTGAGGGCCTGCGGCGCGAGGAAAGCGACGCCGTGCTGAGTTTTCTGTTTGAGCATGTGAAAACGGATGAATTCACCTGTCGCTTTCAGTGGGGGCCTGATTGCCTCGCCTTGTGGGACAATCGCTGCACCCAACACCGCCCGATCAACGACTATTTTCCGGCTCATCGACGCATGGAACGTATCACCATCGATGGCGACAAACCCTTTTAGCGGAGAGTTACCATGGCAGCGCTGTACCAGATGCCACCTGTATTGCTGGACTCCAGCGACGAACCGCGCCGGGCCGGGTTCGAATTTGAATTTGGCAACCTGCCCATCGCGGAGACCAGCAGCGCACTATGCGAAGCGCTGGGCGGCCGCCTGGAAACCCTCAGTCCGTTTGAAGCCATCATTCACGACAGCAGCCTCGGTCGGCTTAAGGTTGAGCGCGATGCCAACATACTGAAAGCCGGCCGCTACCGAAAGTGGCTCGGGAACCTGGGCCTTGAATTTGAGCCCGGGTCACTGGGCCACGAGCTCGAAACAAATATCGACAATGCCAGTCGCGGCCTGGTGCCCTGCGAAGTTGTCACGGCACCCATTCCTCTCACTGAAATCCAGCAGCTGGATATTCTCGTCGACACCCTCAACAAAATGGGCGCCGAGGGCACTCAGCAGTCGATCATTTACGCCTTCGGCCTGCACATCAACGCGTCTATCCCCAGGCTTGATGCCCCCACTACGCTCGCCTATATCCAGTCATTCCTGTTGCTGCATGCCTGGATCATGGAACTGGCGGAGACGGATCGCACGCGCCGTTACCTCACACGCTATATCGACCCGTTCCCCCCGGAATATGTGCAGCTCGCGCTGGATAACAGCTATCAGCCCAGTTCACACCGCCTGGTGGCGGACTATATGCAGCACAACCCCACCCGCAATCGCGCCCTGGATATGCTTCCCATACTGAGCATGCTCGACGAAAAGACAGTCCTGGAGAACCTCAGCCCGGAAGAACGCGAACTGGTATCCGCCCGGCCAGCATTTCATTACCGCCTGCCGGACTGCAAGGTCAACGAACCCGACTGGAGTGTCTCCTCCGCCTGGAATCGCTGGGTAATGGTCGAGACACTGGCAGCCGACGACAGCCTTCGCAGCGAGCTGATCGATACCTGGCAAGAACACAGCGAACATTTCAGCCTGCTACCCAACAGCCGCTGGATCGCCATTCTCACCTCCCTCCTCGGCCAAAAACTGCTTCTACCTTGAGCGATCGCCCTGTCATCGGGATAACTGGCCCGGACCGCGGCGGCTATGCCGCCTGGGCGATGACAGCACTGGCCGTGCTCCGGGCGGGCGGCACACCCAGACGAATCAGGCCGGGCTACTCGTATCAGGAGAGTGCGCTGGATGGGCTGATCATTGGCGGCGGCACCGACGTCGACCCGCTGCACTATGGCGAAGAGCCACCGGCCAAATCCCAGATGGCATTTAGCTGGAAAGACTGGCTGGTCAGCCTCGCACTGTTCCCCCTGCGCATTCTGTTCGCACGGCACAGCGCCGGCGACTACGACCCGGATCGTGACGCGCTGGAGAAGCAGCTTATCAGCCACGCCCTCTATGCAGGCAAACCCCTGCTGGGGATTTGTCGTGGCGCCCAGCTTCTTAATGTCACTCTGGGTGGATCCCTGCACCAGAGCATCGAACATTTCTACAGCGAAGGCACCGGCAACCCGCGCAGTGTATTGCCAGCCAAAACAGTCATGCTCGCCGAGAACAGTACCCTCGCCACTGTACTCTCAACCCGGCGCTGCCGCGTCAATGCCTTGCACGAGCAGTCCATCAAGGAACTCGGGGGCGATGTCATCGTTTCTGCGCGCGAGGCGAGCGGGGTCATACAAGCCATAGAACTCAGCTATGCAAACTTTGTCATAGGGGTGCAGTGGCACCCGGAATACATGCCCCAGAGCATTCGTCAGCAGGGTCTGTTCCGCCACCTGGTATACACCGCGCGCGCAGGCCAGAGCAGCTAATGGAAGCCTATCTGAGCCTGTTTCTCGCCGCCTTTCTCGCCGCGACGCTGGTGCCGGCCTATTCAGAGATTCTCTTCGCCGGGCTGGTGTCAGCGGGCTATGACCCACTCACCCTGCTGTTCTGGGCTTCGCTGGGGAATACGCTCGGGGCTGCCGTGAACTGGCTCATGGGACGCTATCTGCTGCACTTTCAAGACCGACGCTGGTTCCCTTTCAAGGAGAGTTCGCTTAGCGCTGGGCAGAAATGGTTCAATAAATGGGGGGTCTGGTCGCTGCTACTGGCCTGGATGCCGGTGGGGGGTGATGCGCTCACGTTTATTGCCGGCATGATGCGGGTGCCGTTCTGGTTGTTCTTTGTCCTCACCGCAATCGGCAAGACATTGCGCTACGCCATTTTACTGGGCCTCATCACGGCGCTCTAGCCACGCCGTCAAAATCATACCGAGACCAGCGCTGAATACAGCTTTGATATCAGTGCTTCGGCCTCAATCTTTGCAGCATCGATATCGTCCGCCTCGGCCACCGCAAGCGCTGCCTCCGTGAGTGCGCCCGTTAGCACTCGATTGATGAGACTCGAACGCAGATTGCTCCCGCCGGCCTCATCCAGAATTTTTCGCGCCTTTGAAGATACCGGGCTGCTGACCCAGCGTTCCCTGCCCAGTATGTTGGGGCTGTCTATCAGCACAATTCGCCGAAATGCTGGATCGTCACACAAATCCAGATAAGCGCGCCAGTTCACCAGCAACCGTTCACCCGGCTCGCTCTCCTCGCCGGCGCCAAGTGCAGCGATGATGCGCTGCTCCATCAATTCATTCACCGCGCCGAACAGCGCTTTTTTATTGCCGAAGTAGTGATAGATGGGGCGAATGGTCAGGCCACAGTCGGCCGCTATGTCATCCAGCGAAGTATCTGCATAGCCTCGTTCGCCAAACAGGCGCGCCGCACTGCGCAACACTGCCTGACTGGATTCAGCCCGGCGTTGCGCCTGGGTTTTTCTTTTCTGTGTGGTATCTGTCATTGAACCGCGCTCTCGTTGACTTGTGTAACCCTACTACATAACATATGCACCGTCACTACATAAATAACGAGTCCTCCATGAGCGAGCATCTGGAACGCGCATTCTCCCCGGCAAACCTGGGCAAACTACAACTCAAAAACCGTATTCTGAAAGCGGCCACTTACGAAGGCAAAACCCCTGACGGAATACCCGGTGACCTGTTGCTGGACTTCCACCGGGAGGTGGTCGCCGGCGGCACTGCAATGACCACTATCGGCTACTGCACGACCGAGGCTGATGGGCGCATCAATGACCAAATGATGTGGATGCACGAAGACATTCGCGATCGCCTCGTACATATGAATACGGAGCTGAAGAGAACAGCCCCTGACGCGAAGATCTCCGGGCAGATGACCCACTGTGGCAACTTTTCCAAAAACCGCAAAATGCAGCGCCTGAAGCGACCACTCGGTCCATCGCGCCAATTCAACATGCTGGGCATGCCATCGGGTCTACCCTTTGCCGGCGCCATGACCACTAAAGACATCGACTATCTGGTGCAGACCTACCACGATGCTGCCAGATTCATGAAAGAGACGGGCTTTGACGCAGCTGAAATCCACTTCAGCCACGGCTATGGCTTGAGTCAGTTCATCAGCCCGAAAACAAACCGGCGCACCGATGAATATGGCGGCAGCCTGGAGAATCGAATGCGCTTGCCGCTGCGTGTACTCGAGGCTGTGCGCAAGGCCGTAGGCGATGATTTTCCGATTCTCGGTAAAATCGGAATGACCGATGGTATTAAAGATGGGCTGCAGTTTGATGAAGCTATCGAAGTTGCAGCCATGCTGGACAAGGGAGGCATCGACGCCCTGATCTGTTCCGGCGGCACCAGTAGCTTTAATCCGATGGTGTATTTTCGCGGCGACACACTGGACAAGGGCCTTATCGAAACTGAAACCAACCCGATCACCAGGCTTGGTCTCAAGCTTATCGGCCCCAGGATGTTCCGCTATTACCCCTACGAAGAACTGTACTTCCTCGAGGATGCGAAGAAAATTCGTGACAGGGTCAGTTGTCAGATGATCTATATCGGCGGCTGTACCGACCTCGACTCGGTCGAAAGAGTGATGCAGTCGGGTTTCGATTTCATTCAGTTAGGCCGCCCCCTGATCAAGGACCCGGCTTTCGTCAACAACGCCAAGGCCGACCGCAACTACAAGAACGGCTGTATTCACTGTAACCGCTGTGCCTCGCTGATCGAAGCGCCCGGCGGCGTCTACTGCCCTCTGAACGTGGAAGGGCAAACTTCATGATTGCAGACTTTGACAATATTCCCACGCTGCCGCCCATCATGGGTCCCGCGAAACAAATCGCCTATCTGGTCGACGATATCGACGAAGGCATGGACTACTGGCACCGCGAGCATAGCGTTGGCCCTTTCATGGTGGCACGCAATGCCTCGCCGCTGAGTAATGCTTTCTATCGCGGTGAAAAAGCACCAAGAACATCCGTCAACATTGCCTTCGGCTATGTGGGTGACATGCAGATCGAGCTTATTGAGCAGATCGGTGACACGCCCGGCCTGTATCAGGAAGCCATCGACCGAAAACACACCGGCGTGCACCACTACGCGGTTTGCGTAGAGGATTTTCCAACTGCCTACAACTGGGCCCTGGACAACGGCTACGACGCTGTCATCGACGCGGGCATGGACGGGCTCGCACGCATGTCCTATGTAGAAAACCCCGATACTGGCCTTATTCTGGAAGTCATCGAGTGGAACGCCCTCACCCGCCCTTACTTTGACGGACTTGAGAAACTGGTTCGAAGCTCGGACAGCAAGCAGATCTCACATGATTTCAAGCTGGCGGATTTGACACCAAAAAGCGCTGTACTGGGGAAACTGGTGACGTATTCGCTTAACAAAATGCTCGGCCGTGTTGAGCAGACCCGCCGACCCACAAACACAGGAAACGCAGCATGAAAGAATTCAAAAACAAGGTCGCAGTGATCACGGGTGCTGGTGGTGGCGTCGGCAGCGCGTTGGCGCGGCAACTTGCCGACCGCGGCTGCCACCTCGCACTGGTCGACATCAGTGAGCCGGCGCTCGCAAAAACGGCCGCTGCACTCTCCTCTTCGGGCGTCACGGTATCCACTCACCTGATCGACATCACCTCCAAAGAACAAATGGCTGCGCTGCCCGCCACAGTTCTGGAACACCACGGCACGGTAAATATTCTGGTCAACAACGCCGGCATTACTTATCAGAAGTCCTTTGCAACCCACTCCATGGAGGACTGGGAGAAGATCACCGGGATCAACTGGTGGGGAGTGCTGTACGGCTGCCACTATTTTCTCGACGCACTCAAGGCCGCGGGCGAGGGGCATATCGTCAACCTGTCCAGCATGAGCGCCTTCGTCGGCCTGCCCGGCCAAACCTCTTACTGCGCAACCAAGGCCGCAGTGAAGCTCCTCTCGGAATCCATGTGGGCTGAGATGGGAAAATTGAACATCGGAGTGACATCAGTCCACCCTGGTGCGATCAAGACAGACATGATTCAGGCCACCTTGAAAAACTCCGATGACATAGAGGCTGCCACACGCAACTACGATATAGCCCAGCGGATCGGCGTCACGCCAGAACATGTTGCTGAGCGTATCGTTAAGGCGATCGAGAAAAAACAACTCAGGATTCGTGTCGGCAAGGACGCAGTGCTTCTCGACTTGATGAAACGCTGGTTCCCGGTTGGTGTACAAAAGCTGTTACGCAAAGTAGCCTGACAGCATGTTCAAAGCTGCAAGACAATTTGCCAGAAATTTGGCGCCTGCCGTGGCACTGCTCGGCGCTTCCTGTGGCGGTGACCCGCATCCGGCAGGCACGGTGGAAGGCAGCGCGCTCGCGCCAGCCACTATCGAGCAACGCGACGCACGCCGCCAACTGCCAGACGGTGACGCATCCGACAAGCAAATTCTCTTTGGCGACCTACACGTCCACAGTACTTACTCGGTAGATGCCCACACGCTGGAGCTACCGATTATGGGATTACAGGGAATTCACACAGTTGCAGACTCCTGCGATTTTGCACGCTATTGCGCCAAGCTGGATTTCTTCAGCTACAACGATCACGCAGAAGGTCTTACCCCGAAATTCTGGCAGGACACCAAAGACACCGTGCGCGCTTGCAACGCCAGTTCGGCAGCGGTCAACCCTGATCTGGTCGCGTTCGCCGGATGGGAGTGGACACAGATGCGCAATGACGCCAACGCCCACTTCGGGCACAAGAACGTCATTTTCCCGACCACGGCTGATCACGAGTTGCCTGCTCGCCCAATAAGTGCGCGACTGACACCAGAAGATCTGGGTGTCTTCGCCATGTCCCGACAAAGCGGTGCCGCCCGCTACATCGACCCGCTCAACTGGAAGTCCTACGCCAACCTGATTCGCCTGCTGGATGATATTGTCGCCGTGCCGGGGTGCCCGACGGATGTGAACAGCCGCGACCTTCCTCTTGATTGCCACGAGAATGCGCCCTCCCCCGACGTGCTTTACCGCAAACTGGACGAGTGGGGCTTCGAACACATGGTGATCCCCCACGGCAATACCTGGGGCGCCTACACGCCGCCGACGGCTACCTGGGACAAAGCCCTGGCCACTCGCTATCACTCAGATGATCGCCAGCCGCTACTGGAAATCATGTCCGGTCACGGTAATAGCGAGGAATACCGTCCCTATGAGCAGGCCACAATCAATGCCGACGGCAGCCTCAGTTGCCCCGAACCGCAGGGTGACTACATACCCTGCTGCTGGCAGGCCGGCGAGATCATGCGCCAACGCTGTGACGGGCTGAGCGATAGCGAGTGCGAGGCACGGGTCGAATTGTCACGTCAGCTCGCCGTTGAGGCCGGCAATCGCTACATGGGTGTTTTCCCGGACACCGGGGCAACAGATTGGGCCCAATGCGGCCAGTGTTCCGACTGTTTCAAACCGGCCTTCAACCAGGTCTTCCCTGAAAGCTCCCAGTACGCCATGGCGCTGAGCAACTTCGAAGAAACGGACGCTGCCGGTAAACCCCTGCGGTTCCGATGGGGTTTTATCGCCGCGACTGACGATCACACATCGCGCCCCGGCACCGGTTACAAGCAGTACGAGCGGCGCAAGATGACTCAGGCCGCGGGCGTGCGCAGCGACTTCTATGGCGGCCTGACCGCGGGCCTGACGGGTGAATCTGACGATCCGCAAATGCCACAGCAGGTAACCACGACCAACCCGGTGCCTGACCTCGAGCGCATGAACAGTTTTCTATACCCCGGCGGAATCATGGCAGTGCACGCAGCCAGCCGCGATCGGCGAGCGATCTGGGACGCTCTGAAACGCAAGGAAGTGTACGGCACCTCGGGCCCGAGAATGCTGCTCTGGTTCGACTTGTTAAATGGCCCTGAGGGGGCTGTACCGATGGGCTCTGGAGTAACACTCAAGGAGAACCCTGTATTTGAAGTTCGCGCGGTGGGTGCCTGGAAACAAAATCCAGGCTGCCCCACTGACACCGGCGCACTTACTGCGCAGCGTCTCGAATACCTCTGTGCCGGCGAGTGCTTTAATCCGTCAGAAGAACGGGAAATTATCGATGCTATAGAGATTGTGCGCATCCGGCCGCAGGCCTATCCCGGCGAGCCTATTGCCGACCTGATCGAAGACCCCTGGCGTCGCTTCGAGTGCAAGCCAGAGGAAACCGGCTGCAGCGTGCAGTTCACAGATCCGGACTATGTCGGCGATATGCGCGACTCAGTGTATTACGCGCGCGCCCTGCAACAGGCAACACCCGCCATCAATGCAGACAACCTCCGGCCGAAAGAAAATGCCGGGAAAGACGGGATAGAAATAGATCCCTGCTATGGCGACTATAGAACACCCTTCGATGACGACTGCCTGGCACCGTCCCAGGAGCGTGCCTGGTCATCGCCCATCTATGTCGATATCGTGGGATCAGACTTGTAGCGCGCGATACCCCAGGCTGTCATCTTCAGCCAGTAACTTACCCAGCTTCTCGAGCTGCTGCCCGGCATTGCCCAGCGCATAGCTGATCTGCTTCGCGAGCAGGTAAAAGCGATGTATTGGATACTCCACATCAGCCCCCATACCGCCGTGCAAGTGCTGCGCTGTGCACACGACCCGATGAGCTGCATCACAGGACCACCATTTCGCCGCGCGTACTTCTGCGCGTGCATCCTGGTCGTTGCTCAGCCGCCAGAGTGCCAGCCAATAAGTTGAGCGGATACCTTCGACATCGATATAGCTGTCGGCCATACGCATTGCCAACGCCTGGAAGGTACCCAGAGGAATGCCGAACTGCTTGCGTTCGCTGACGTATTCAGCGGTGCGTTTCATCGCTTCCTCGGTCACGCCCAACTGCAGCGCACAGTGGCCGATATTCGCTCGCTCTTCCAGCCAGGTGACAATCTCCTCACCCTGACCCTCGCCACCCAACAGGGCCTCAGACCCCAACGAAACACCGTCAAAGCTCAGGTGTGCAGTGCGATCGCCGCTAATACCAATTTCGGCCGCGGTCACAGTCACGCCATCCGCTGCGGTTGGCACAATGAATACTGAGGAGCCCTCACCGGTGGTCGCAGGCACTAATACGTAATCGGCTACAGCACCATCAGGCACCATCGCTTTAGCTCCGTTCAGCACCCAGGCATCGCCGCTCCTTGACGCCGTACTTTCTGTCGCAACTGCCGCGCTCATCGCAATCTCAGCGATAGCTGCACTCAGCTTCGCTTCCCCGCACGCCATTGCGCCCAGCAGTCTCTCCTGCTGCTCATCCGTACCAAATTCGGCCAGCGGCAGGCCGCCGAGCACCAAGCTCGCATACAGTGGCACGGGCGCCACTCTGCGCCCTTGCTCTTCCAATACCAGACACAACTCGGTGAGACCTAACCCGGTGCCACCTGCGGCTTCCGGCACAGCAATGCCGAGTAAACCCTGCTCCGCCAGCGTCTGCCATAGGCCGTCGTCGTATGTCTTATCGCTGCGGGAGAAATCCAACAGGAACTCATCCGTCGCACGATCAGTAAATATCTGGTGGGCCAGGTCGCGAATGGCGTTCTGGTCTTCGCTGAATTGAAAATCCATTAGATGTACCTCGAAATCATCTGACCATGCCGGCCAGGTTGCTTGTGTATTTCAATTTTTCTGCATCCGGGTGCTCAAGAAAAAGCGCCCGGTAGAACATTGTCGACAGTAGTTCGGCAAACTGCTCTTCACTCAACTTTGCGGCCTGTAAGGTTCGACTTCCATTGATGAAGTATTCGCGCAGCATGCCTTCACCGATACCCGCGAGAGAATATGCCACCATCAGTGCCTGGTGACGTTTAAACTTCACCTCAGGAAACATCCCGGGCATCAATTTCACCAGCCACATCAGCTGCTCGCGATATTGCTCGCGCAGCATTTGTGAAAAATCTGAATCCTCATCCGCCATTTGCAAAAGGCAGCGCATCACGCCGGGACGACGGGCGTAGTTCTTTACGATGAGCAGGTTGTAGGCATATATGCGCCCGTACCAGTCACCCTTCTCAACATCCTGTTCTACAAGCGACGGGCTGTGGACTGCCGACGCAAACTGGGTCAAAACCTCGACAGTCAGTGACTTGAGATCTTTGAAGTAGTGATAGAACAAACCCTGCGCCATACCCGCCTCGCGGGTGACGTCCGCAATACGCATCTTGTGGTAGCCATCGCGTTCCAGCACCGCCAGACAAGCCGCCATCAGCCGCGCCCGGGCCTTCTCACCCTTCGCACTCAGGGGCTTGGCCCCAGGCTGTTCTTTTCTCACTTCAATGCCCATGACGCACAAAATAGTTGAATTTGAATTCAATTTCAATATTATTGTGTCATCCGATCGGAGGAAGAGACATGTTTGTAGATTACACAGACGCCCAGAAAGAACTGCGCCGCGAATTTCGTGCCTATTTCAGTGACTTGATCAAACCCGAGCACCGCGAGGAGTTGCGCAACGCCGAAAGCGGTGACCTTTACAAGGAGCTGATCCTCCAACAGGGCAAAGACCAAATGCTGGCCGTTGGCTGGCCAGAAGAGTACGGTGGTCGAGGCCTGTCCGAGTCCGAGCAATTAATCCGCTACGAAGAAGCATTGCTCGCAGGTGCCCCTACCCCCTTTGTCACGCTTAACACCGTGGGTCCCGCTATCATCAGCCGTGGCACGGAAGAGCAGAAACAGCGCTTTCTTCCCGGGATAGCCAGTGGTGAACTGCACTTTGCCATCGGCTACACCGAGCCCAGCGCCGGCACCGACCTGGCCGCGCTCACCACGTCCGCGGTAAAGAAAGACGATCACTACCTGGTCAACGGGAGCAAAATCTTCACCAGCGGCGCAGAGGGCGCTGACTACGTGTGGCTCGCTGCTCGCACCGACCCTGAGGCACCGAAGCACAAAGGCATTTCAATCCTTGTTGCAGAGACAGCTGACCCGGGCTTCGCACTGGGCCCCATTCATACCATGGGCGGCGTGCGGACCAATGTCACCTACTACGAAGACGTCAAAGTGCCGCTGGATATGATCATCGGCAAGGAAAATGGCGGCTGGCGATTGATTACCGAACAGCTCAACCACGAGCGTGTGGGCCTCGCTGCCTGGGGTATACAGGGCTGGAAGCTGTTCCGTGATACACTCGAATGGGCGCGCGAAACGAAAGGGCCGGATGGCCAGCGGGTCATCGATGAGCCTCTCGCTCAACGCAACCTGGCTGAGGTCTACTCTCATCTTGAGGCCATGCGCGTGATGAATGCACGCATGTCCTGGCAACTGGACCAGGGCGAAATGGACGCTGTATTTCCCTCGGCTATCAAAGTCTATTCAACCGAGATCATGCTTGAGCTTTGCCGTCTGTTGATGGAGGTCGTCGGCCCCCATGCCCTGCTCTCCGGCACCAGCGAAGGCGCAGCTTTACACGGCAACCTGGAGCACGAACACCGCCGCGCCACTATCAACACTTTCGGCGGCGGCGTAGTGGAAGTTTTGCGCGGCCTTGTCGCCACCCACGGCCTGGGCATGCCCCAGCACCGATAACCACACAAATAGAGGCTCGGCCCGTGCCGCGCCCAATACAAGACGAAAGACTATGACGCCAGAAGAAATAGAAGCCCTTGAAGCGCAGATCTATGCCTACGTGGGCAAAGAGGTCTGTACCGCGACGCCTGCCAAGGATGCAGTCAATGAAACCATGATTCGCCACTGGACAGAGGTGATGGGCGATACCAATCCCGCCTATACCAACCCTGAGTGGGCGGCGAGCAGCAAGCGCGGCAAAACCATCGCGCCACCTGCCATGATGTACGTGTGGAACCAGGAAGGCTATGCGGTTGCCAGTACGGGCCGCCCTTCAGACGCCCAGTCCGACCTGGTACAACTGTTCAATGACCATGGCTACACCGGCGTGCTGGGCACCAACGTCAAGCAGGAGTACTTTGCCGAGGCCAGCCCGGGCGACCAGGTCGTGATGGAAATGGTCATCGATACAATCTCCGAGCGCAAGGCCACGGCCCGCGGCACCGGCTATTTCTACGAAACGCTGGCGACATTCAGTAATCAGAACGGCGTCAAACTGGGCACACAACGCTTCAGGGTGCTGAAGTTCATTCCCCAGGAACAACCCGCTGCCGCCAGCAGTGACAGTGCCCTGGAAGTCCCCACTCGCATCCCCTCACCACGCGGGCACGACAACAAGTGGTGGTGGGAGGCCTGCGATGAAGGGCGGATAATGATTCAGCGGTGCACAAGTTGCCAGACGCTGCGCCACCCTCCTCGCCCCATGTGTGGCGAATGCCAGTCCATTGAATGGGATGCCATCGAGTCGACGCTGGACGGCGAAGTGCTTTCCTACACCTGTTTACGTCACCCTTCCATTCCCGGCTACCCAAAGGATCCTGTCTGCGCAGTCATCAAACTGGATGAGGGTACTCATCTGGTGTCCAACATTGTTGGTTGCGAATATGAAGACGTCAGCATCGGGATGCGCGTCAAGGGCAAGGTCGAACAGGTCGACGAAAAAACCATGCTGCCTCAATTTT
Organism: Halioglobus maricola; assembly: GCF_009388985.1. Classification (NCBI taxonomy): domain Bacteria; kingdom Pseudomonadati; phylum Pseudomonadota; class Gammaproteobacteria; order Cellvibrionales; family Halieaceae; genus Halioglobus; species Halioglobus maricola. The sequence continues at coordinate 1,896,706 of NZ_CP036422.1, read as the reverse complement.
ACCCGGGAACAGGAGGCGCGAGATCATGAGCGACTACCCTACTTTGAATTTTTCCGAGGTGAACGTCGGTGACGCCCTGCCCGAGCAGGAAATCGATATCACTTCCGGCCTGGTTGTCTCCGGCGCCCTCGCCACCCGTGACTACGAGCCAGTACATCACGACAAATCGGTCGCCCAGGCGGCGGGCTTGCCGGACGTTTTTATGAATATTCTCACCAGCCAGGCGCTGATGACCCGCTTCGCAACCGACTGGAGTGGCCCCGAAGCCGTGGTGAAATCCCTCGACATAAAACTGGGCGCACCGAATGTGCCCGGCATGGTGATGAAAGTCACAGGATCAGTGACGGCGAAAGACGATGCCAGCGGCGTGATTGATATTGCGGTGATGGGTGAGAACAACATCTGGGGCATGCATATGGCGGGCACCGTTCAACTGGCATTGCCGCAGGGAGTTTAAGAGATGGTTGCAAATATCAATGGCAAGGCGGCCATCGTTGGGGTCGGCAATACCGAATTCAGCAAAGACTCCGGGGTATCCGAGTTAAGTCTCGCGACGCAGGCGATTAAATCGGCGCTGGATGATGCGGGCCTTACGCCCTCAGACATCGATGGCTTCGCTACCTTCACCATGGACAACAACGACGAGGTGGAAGTTGCCCGCTCGCTGGGCTGCGGTGAAATCAATTTCTGGGGACGTTCTCACTACGGCGGCGGCGCCGCCACCGGCTCACTCCATCAGGCCGTGCTCGCCGTTGCCACCGGCATGGCCGAGTGTGTCGCAGTGTACCGCGCCCTGAATGGCCGCTCAGGGCACCGCTATTCGGAAGGCGTCTCAGGCCAGATCCTGACCGCCGATGCGATCCACTGGGGCTGGTATATGCCCTACGGCCTGCTGACCCCCGCTTCCTGGACGGCCATGGTGACCCAGCGCTGGATGCATCGCACAGGTGTGACCAAGGACGCCTTGTTTGAAGTCGCCAGAACCACCCGCGACTATGCGGTCAACAATCCGGGGGCATTCTTCTACGAACAACCCCTGACCCGCGAAGCGTATGACAACGCCCGCTACATCGCAGATCCACTGCAGTTGTTCGACTGCTGCCAGGAAAGCGATGGCGGATCTGCGGTGATCGTCACGACACCTGAGCGCGCCCGCGACCTTAAGCAACCCGCTGTAGTCGTCAAAGGTGTAGCGCAGGCGTTTGGCAAAGATCAGGAACAGATGACGTCATACTATCGCGAGGAGTTCTCAAACATTGATGAACACCGCATCGCTGCCCGCAAGTGCTACGAGATGAGCGATCTGACACCGGACGACGTCGACGCCGCGGTTTTCTACGACGCGTTCACGCCCAATGTCTTGCTCCAGATGGAAGCCTGGCAATTCTGTGAATTTGGCGGTGCGGGAGACTTCGTCCTCGGCGGCGCCATGCGTCCCGACGGCCGCCTGCCCACCAACACACACGGGGGACAGCTGTCCGAGGCCTATATACACGGCGTGAATGGTATTGTGGAAGCGACCCGCCTGGTACGCGGACAGTCCATCAACCAACCCAACAAGGACGTGTCGCACGCCCTGGTAACATCGGGTGTAGGCGTTCCGACAGGTGGCGCCATACTCGGCAAGCTGGACTAGATGACGAGCGCGGCTGCGGCCGCGCCTACCTGCCTTTTCGCTGCTGCCGGTCTACGTACCAGCCTACGACTTTGTCGAGCAACCCTGGCGTATCGCCGGCAGTCGCCCCTGACTTGAGGTCCAACTCGCCTCCGCCGGCACGGTACTGCTCGCTGAACATTTCCAACACCTTCTTTTTGACCATTCCACGCAGCGGAACATGTGCCAACATCCCATAGGTGGCCGCACCGCCCTCCTTCGCCAATGCTGGATTCGACCGTACCACCTCCACTGAGGCCTTCAGATCAGCGATATACTGATCCACAACCCTGAGGTGCTGCGCCGTCACCATTGCATGCAGCCCCTCCGGAAACTGGTTGCGATTTACCTGCCAGCCACGCGCGTCCATCTGGTCGCCGACAGCATAAATGTTGAGTGTCGGGTCGGTAGAGCGAAACGAAAACAACGGCCCGATTGGCTTACCCATCACTTCCAATTCGGGAATGTCGTCAATGCCTGCCTTGAGGCCGTTAACAGCGGCCACCGTATCTTCAGCCAGCTTGCGATAACCCTCCTTGCCGAAATACTGCAGCACACTCCAGGCCGCCGCATAGCCACCACCGGGGCGCGTGCCTAAAAGCGCCGGGGATGCGAACACACCGCCGGGCCAGTTTTCGTACACAAACATCTGGTGGCGGAGATAGTCCAGGTTGCGATAGGTGATCGTCGACGCACCCTTGGCCGCGTAACCGTATTTATGAATATCAGCGGAGATAGAGGTAACACCCGGAACACGATAATCCCATAGAGGTACATCCTCACCGTTCGCCTCAATGAAGGGCAGAATAAATCCGCCCACACAAGCGTCCACATGCAGCGGAATACCCTTCTTCTCGGCAATAGCACCCATCTCCTCTATGGGGTCGATGATGCCGTGGGGATACTCAGGGGCGCTGCCAAGAATCATTACGGTGTTACGGTTGATTAAACGCTTGAGCTTTTTCAGATCGGGAGTGAAGTCATCCTGTAGTGGAACCAGCCGCACTTTCACACCAAAGTATTCCGAAGCCTTAAACCACGCCACATGGGCTGTCTTCGGCAAAATCATCTCTGGCCGTTTCACGCCGCGCTTGCTGCGGGCCATGTCGCGGTATGTTTTCACCGCCATCAGGCAGCTCTCGGTGCCGCCTGAGGTCACGACGCCACACACATCTTTCGTGCCATTGAGAATATCAGCGGTCGCCGAAATAACTTCAGTCTCGATCTTCTTGAGACTCTTGAACGCGCCTGGATTCAGACCGTTCTCACTGGAGTAGCTGTGATAGGCCTCTTTAATGAAATCTGAATGTGTTTCATCCAGATAATAGACAAGGCTCCAAACCCTGCCCTCCTTATACCGCGGGTCCTCGCCCTTGAACGCGGTGAGTTCTGTCAGCACCTCGTCGCCAGCGCGTCCCTTTTCCGGCATTGCCTTATGCATATTCGTTGGCTCCTCTGCCATGCTTACGACCCTGAAAGAATCAGGGCCAGGGTGATACCAAGATAGTTGCCGATCGCATAGCCGACAATTCCGGTCATCATGCCCGCAAAAATCAGCCCCCGGTTGTTGAGCGCCCGCGCCACCAGCGGCACAAACGGCGGGCTGCAGACCGCCGCTACCGAAGTCACCATAAAAGTATCACCATCGACGCCACTCAGGCGGCACAACAGCGCGTGCATGATCACGCTGCCCAGCACCGCTGCCAGCGTGAACACTGCAATCATGGGGTCCGCCGCGGCGAGCATATCCAGCGTCGTGGCGGATGCGATCGCAAAACAGAATACGTAGATCAGGTACATGCCGATACGATAGGCGTACTTGAGCCTGCGACGCGCGGGCGAAAAGGACAGCCCCACGCCTATTGTGGTCAGCACAAGAATTAGCAACGGCGAAAGGGTTTGCTCGCCAAACACGCTGGCCAATGCATTGGCCAGCCCATAGGCTGCTGCCACAGCGGCGCCAGCAATGCAGAGTGTAGCCAACAGCGAAGGGACATTTTCCAGCTGCAGAAAAGGCTGATAGCTCTCCTCAAGGTCAAGTTCTTCTGCGCTTTCAGTGCCTGCGGTTGTTGCGGGCAGAATGCGACGGAAAAAGGGAATACCCACGGTGAGCATCGCCAGCATATACAGCCCCCCGAGCAGAGTGTCGATACTGTGAAACAACAGGTAATCGGTGTCGGCAATGTCCAGCCCGGCTTTAATCGCTGCAAGATTAGGCGTACCGCCGGTGTAGACTCCGACCGCCATTGCCGCCAGATGCGCCGGCTTCTCGCTGATGCCGTCGGCAAAAAGGAAATACAAGCAGGTCGCCACGCACACAACCGAAACGGTAGCGAGCAACATGGAGAGCATCGCCTTACCCGCCACCTCGCTGCAACGGCGGATATCCAGCGACATTAACAGCAGGGGTAAGGCCATGCCGATGGCGAGCGTGCCGACATCTTCAGCAGACTCAACTGCGGCCACCGGCAGGCCACCGAAATTGCCCACCAACAATCCAGCCACGTAGCACAACACCACCACGCCCAGACGATGGGCCCAGGCCTGGTGGTGGGCAAGCCAGATTGCGAGAGCAGGTATCGTCAAAAATACTGCCCAGAAGATAGCGGACATCAAAAGGGTTTCGCCGAAGATTATGCCTCCAAATACTACCCGTTTTCGATGTCAGGGGGCAGGTTTACATGTAAATGAAGATCAGCTCGTAGATGACTGCCGGGCGATCGTCCTGGCCTTCGACATGAATATGCTGCTCCATCACCATCTTCGTACCCTTGGGCGTGGCGCTCACTTCCTTGATCCGCGAACGACTGCGGACAGAACATCCCACGGGAACGACACCGGTAAAGCGCAGCTTATCCGAACCGTAGTTGAGCATATTGTTGAAGCCAACTACCTCATACGTCGGTTCTCCGCGCATTTTGGGCATTAACACCAGAGTGAGGAATCCGTGCGCCACCGTGCACCCAAACGGGCTGTCGGTTTTGGCTTTTTCCGGATCGGTGTGAATCCAGTAATCATCGCCAGTCAGCTCCGCAAACTGGTTGACCATTTCCTGACTGATAAGGACAGCCTGGCTCCAGTCGCCGAACGTCTCTGAGACCAGTGCCTGCATCGCTTCTACATCGTCATACTGGTATTGTTTCATCGCCTTTTACTCCTTAAGACTGTGATCCTCATAGAGCGCCACATGATACGCGCGCTACGCCCGGCGACGGGCCTAAACCTCTATACCGGCAGCGTTTTTCCCGCGCAGGAGCATTGCCGCCAAGGCTTGGGAGGCGGCAGAATACGCACACTCAAATGACGCAATCTGTCATTGTTCCATCGAGGTTGTGCAGTAGACTGTTCGACCTGGCAATCTCCCCCCTGTTTTAATGAGGATCAAACATGCGCGAAGCAGTTATCGTAGAAGCCGTGAGAACCCCTATCGGTCGCGGCAAGCCTGTGGTCGGCGACCTGAGCGGATTTCACGCCGTAGAGTTACTCGGCCTGTCACTGGCCGAGATCATGCAGCGCAGCGGCCTCGAGTACAGCGATGTCGACTACCTGGCAGGCGGCTGCGTTACCCAGGCCGGTGAACAATCCAGCAATATCACGCGCAACGCCTGGCTGAATCTCGGCAAGGACTACACCGCCGGCGGCACCACTTTGGATAACCAGTGCGGCTCAGCTCAAACCGCCAATCACATGATTTCGTCCATGATCAGCTCCGGCTCCATCGACATCGGCATTGCCTGTGGTGTGGAGTCGATGAGCCGCGTAGGCCTGGGCATGAATGTCATGAACGGCCCTGGCTATTTCGTTCCCGAAGGGTGGCCCTGGGATTCCACTCCGGATCAGTTTTCCAGTGCCCAGCGTATCGCCGACAACCGCGGTATCACGCGAGAAATGGCGGATCAACTGGGCTACAACTCACAGCTACGCGCTAAACAAGCCTGGGATGAAGGCCGATTTGACCGTGAGACCTTCACAGTTGAAGCGCCGATCATGGGCGAGGACGGCCAGCTAACCGGTGAAACCAGAACCGTGTCCCGAGACCAGGGCTTGCGCGACACCACACTGGAGGGGCTTAGCCAGCTGCGCCAGGTGATGGACGGCAGTATCCACACCGCGGGAAACTCCTCACAGATCTCTGACGGCTCTGCCGCCGTACTCTGGATGACTGCCGATGAAGCCAAGGCTCGCGGCCTCAAACCCCGCGCACGAATTATCACCGATTGTGTGGTGGGCACCGACCCTTACTACCTGTTGGACGGCCCTGTAGATGCCACGGCCCGACTGTTCAAACGCAGCGGAATGACCATGGAAGACATAGATCTGGTTGAAATCAACGAAGCGTTCGCTGCCGTGGTTTTATCATGGGCCAGTGTGTACAACGCCGACCTTGATAAGGTTAACGTAAACGGCGGCGCAATCGCTCTTGGACACCCGGTGGGCTCAACAGGTGCCCGTCTGATCACGACGGCCCTGCACGAACTCGAGCGCTCAGATAGATCTACCGCTCTTATCGCTATGTGCTGCGGCTCCTCTGTGGGCACTGGCACCATCATCGAACGTATTTAAGGAGTATCACCATGGGAGACCTTAACGGAAAGGTTGCCGTCGTCACTGGCGCGGGCCGAGGCCTTGGCCGCGAAGAAGCCATCCAGCTCGCAAAGCAAGGCGCGCGTGTTGTTATCAATGACATCGGCCTGCCAGACGCAAAGGAAGCCGCTGAGTCTGCAGTGGAAGAAATCAAGGGTTTCGGTGCGGAAGCGATCGCGGTCTATGGCGACTGCGCTGACTCAGGCGACGCTGAAAACCTGATGAAAACCACCCTGGAGACCTTCGGCGACATCAATATCATGGTCAATAACGCGGGCTTCTGCCGTGACAAGACCATCTTTGGCATGTCAGATGAAGAATTCGACTCGGTCGTGCGCGTGCATCTGCGCGGTCACTTTATCAACATGCGCAATGTCACTGCCTATTGGCGCGGTAAAGCCAAAGCGGGTGACGACGTCTATGGCCGCCTGATAAGCACTTCTTCCGAGGCCGCTCTTTACGGCTCTGCAGGCCAACCCAACTACGCGGCGGCCAAGGCGGGGATTGTTGCCATGACCATGGGTGCCGCCCAACTGCTGGGCAAGTACGGTATTACTGCCAACGTGATCATGCCTCGCGCATTTACCGACATGACCAACTCCGGCATGACCGCAGAGATGTTTGCTCCGCCCGAGGATGGCAGCTTCCACATGTTCGACCCGGCTAACGTCGCTCCGTTGGTGGGCTACCTGGCCTCCCCGGAGGCGGGCAAGATATCCGGTGAAGTGTTGGTGGTATGGGGTAATGAAGTACAGGTGGCGCAACGGCCGACCCTGCGCGACGCCTTCGTCAACCCGAAAGGCGCAGCCAAGTGGGAAGTAGATGACCTGCATACCACCTTGGCCGAGCACTACAACGACGACTATATGTCCGTTTGGGGAGGCTTCTCCGTACCCCCGGTCTAAACGACGCCACAAGCCCCGCCACTGGCGGGGCTTGTCCCTCAGCTACAATCCAGTACAACCTTGCCGGCTATCTCAGCCGCGTCGATTCGCCTGTGAACATCCGCAGCTTGCTCCAGGGGCTCTATACCGGCGATGGCAGGTTCCAATTTGCCAGCCTCCAGCATTTTGAACAGAGCCTCCACATCGTCCTTGAACTCCTGCGGCAGCTTTTCACGCCTTGTCTGTATATTGTAGAACGCGGTCTTGCGACCATCGGGAATCAGCTTCCAACCCGCCATCAGTTTGAAAAAACCGAGCAACACCGAGGGCACGCTTTCCTCTCCCGTGGTTATCTGCATGGCGCCAAAGGCAATCAGAATACCGCCGCGTTTCACGCACTGGTAAGAGCGCGACCAGTTCCGGCCGCCAATGGTGTCAAAAACGGCGTCGACGCCCTCCCCGGCGGTTTCCCGTTTGATACGTTCAACAAAGTCCTCCGAGCGGTAGTCAATCGGTGTCGCGCCATAGCGCCGAACCAACTCGTGCTTGGCGGCAGAGGCAGTCCCGTACATCGTTAAACCCATCTCCCGACCCAATTCGAGCAAGGCACTGCCCACGGCCCCGCCCGCCGCGTGCACCAGGCAAGTACTTCCCGCCCGCAAACTACGGATTCGAGTCAACATCTGGTAAGCGGTGGTATAGGAGAGAATCATGGCAACGGCACTGGCAGGGTCAAGCCCCGCCGGTGCCAACACCAGCCGTTCCTCGGGTACACAAAGGTACTGGGTATAGCCGCCAATCACCGGCATATCAGCGACGCAATCACCCAACTTAAGACGATTGACGCCTGCCCCCACTTCGTCAACCACACCAAACCAGTCATAGCCGGGGACAAACGGCGGCTTCTCTTTCACCCCGGTATATTGCCCCTGACGAATAATAGTGTCAGTGAAGCCTGTACCTGCGGCCAACACCTTGACCCGAACCTCACCCTCCCTGGGTTCTGGTAACCCGGCCACTGTTGCAACACTCAATTTCTCAGGGCCTCCAAAGGCCTCAAGTACTATTTTTTTGTAAGTCATACGCCGCCGTTATGTGAGAAATTCAGTCGCGTCGAGGTCCAGGCAGTGCTGGAAATGACGTTGCGCCATGGTAAGGAACATCTTGTCGCTGCGCTCGCCTGCTTCAGCAAAACACGCTCCGAGAATAGTGATCATCAAACCGTGCATGCTTTGCAGACGGTATTGCTCCCAGCAGTTATCAAAGGAAAGCTGCACGCCATGACCGGCCAGCTCTTCACTGTACTCGGCAACAACATCCCGCTCCCATTCGCGACGCTGCGCGGTATCAACACTGCCGCCCATAAAGTACGCGAGGTCGGCCAAGGGGCTTTGATGTGAAGTCGTCTGCCAATCGACCGTACAGGCACTGTCATCGTCAAAAAGAATGTTCTCGCTGCGAAAATCACCGTGTATCAGCGTTTTCGGGCCAGAGTAGTGACATGAAAACTTTACATGGTTATGGATATAGCTTTCGCCGAATTCGAGCGCGTCCTCATCCAGGGAGCCACCAAACCGCTCCACAAAGGTTGGCCAGAATTGCAGCAGGAAATCCTGTGCGATTTTCGCGCCCTCCGCCTCAGAACCCTTGAGCACATGGTCAAAGCCCAGGAGACTTTCATCACCGTAAAATGCAGAGGCCAATTTCGCCGCCTCTTTTAGTGCTATCCGGGTGCGTTGCAGAGATTCGCCAATCAGCTGGCTGCCGGGTTCGGCAGGCGCCATATCTTCCATCACCGTAATGAAATCCATGCGATCGTCGCTGATCTCGTTGGCAAAAATCTTCGGAGTGCGAATACGGGCCCTGCTTGCCAGGTGTTTATAGAACATCACCTCGTTGTAGTAAGCGCCCTGTGCTCCGGCCATCATTCTCGCGGTTTCGTCTTCGGCGGGAAACTTGACGATAACCGAGGCAGGCGCGCGGCCGGAATCGCCCTCGTAGCCAAGTTCAAACCGTGCATTGTCACCCATCTTTCCAGTGCCAATAATCTTGTAGTCGACGCTCTTTACGCGGCCCTGGGCAAGGCTGGAAGACTCTCTCAGGGCCTGAGTGAACCATTCGGCGGTAATGTTCTCGGGCTTGTTGACGATATCAACCATGTCTATCCGCCCTTCCCGTGTTTGATTGAACGATAGGCATCCACCACCGGCGCAAACTCCGCCGGCGTCGAGCCGTGTATGCAGACTTCGTCCGCGCCATTCTGAAGCTCTTCATATATCCGCTGTGCGCAATCTTCCGCTGAACCAACTGCCGCGGCAGACAGCCACTCTGTCGGAATCAAGGTCTCGAAATGTTCAAGCTGCTCCAGCGTCGCAACACTGTCGATGCCACCGAGCATTGAACTCACTTCAGCATCGGCACGAAAATCAGTGAGCACCTGGGGATCCCACTCATTCAGGCTCACCAACATTTCGGCATAGCCCGCCGCCTGCATGTAAGTCGCCATCCTGCCCACGATTTTTCTCAGATGGTCTTCACGACTGGGGTTCAAGACCGTTGCCATAACGCTGCAAATCTTCAAATCTTCAGTGGATCGTCCCACCTCGCCTGCGCCGCCATCGACCGCCTTGCGGGCATTTTCCAGGCCTTTAGGCGTAATGAAGGTATGCAGGTGTGCGCCATCAAAATGCTTTCCTGCCAGACTCAGGCTCTTGGGGCCGAAGCCAACAAAATAGATGGGGATATCGGCATCCAGCCAATCTCCCGGATTAAGATAGGGCAAGTTACCCATCGGGCCCTCATAAGACATAACCTTCTCACCGCGCCACAGTGTGCGCAGGATATCCAGCCCGTCCACCATCTGCTTGTTGGTGACGGTATCGAGCCCCATCAATTGATTGCGGATCGCAACACCCCGTGCCAGCCCGAGTTCGAAGCGCCCGTCGGACATGTAGTGCAATGAGCTGCACATGGTGGCCAGCACCATTGGATGGCGTGTATGCAGGTTGGTAGCGGCCGTTGCCACGTGAATACGCTCGGTCACCGCCAGCGCACCTGAACAGATTACCCCGGCGTCTTTAACGTCAAAGCGCTCGGACAACCACGCCTTGCCGAGGCCAAGATCCTCGGCATGCCGTGCTTCGGTCAATGCATCGCGAGGTGTTTTTGTATGGCCGGGCAGCAGGTAGCAGCCCAGTTCGGGAAATTCTTGTTGCGACATGAATATCGGCTCTTTTTTAGGTTATACGGACATCAGTGATTTTGGGTCAATTGCGCAGCCAACTTCTCCTTCATGGGAATAACCCACTGCGCTTTTAACTGCGGCGAGAGCAATCCCGCCTGCTCCAGATCGTCACAGAGGCGCATCTGGTGGGCGAGATCGAACATATCGAACTGACGGCAGATTCTGGCATCAGCATTCAGGGTGATGAATGACACTCCCGGGGTCTGGTAGTAACTGCCATCAGGCCGCGCACCCGGGCCTCTGTTCCACCAGTGGGTCACCAGATTATTGTCGCCACCGACATAGACGCCCTCATAGGGAAAGGACCAACCCTCCCAGCCGACTTGCATATCACGGCCGTAGTGCGTGGCCTTGATCTCGTCTATGCCATTGGCAATGACTTCCATCACGCCGGCGTACTCGCAGGTATAAATACAATCCTGGGCGTACAGTTCATCAACGAAAAAGAGCCAGTCGTTGGTTCTGGAGGCCTCTTGATGAGCGGCGATCAACTTGTCCGCCGTCGCCCGCAATAGTTCCGCGCTTAATACAGCCATAGCGATATCCTGTCAGGCCTGCAACGCGGGAATGATACGGGCGTACTCTTCGATCATTGGCAGCGCCGCTTCCGGTTTATCCCAGAGCTCCATATTGACGCCGATTGTCGCTCGCTGTATGCCGATGTCACGGTACTCCTTGAGTTTATCCATGTTACTTGTATCCATAATCTGGATGTTGATTTCCACGTCATCGGGGTCGCGCCCCGCTTCTTTTACTTGCTCGCGAAAAGCCGCCACACTGGCTGCGACGTCACCCAGGGCGACATCCACTGGATACCAGCCATCGGCCCAGCTGGCGGCATGTTTTACGCCCACGGGCCCCATCGCTCCCAGAAACACTTTTGGGCCGCCGGGCTGGAGTGGCTTTGGAAAGCTCCACACCGGATCAAAGTTAACAAAAGTGCCGTTATATCCAGCTTCTTCTTCGGTCCAGAGCGCACGGGTAGCTTCCACGGTTTCGCGCAAAACCGTGTACCGCTTCCTGAATGGATGCGGATTGGCATTCTCAAACTCCTCCTGGTTCCAACCCACGCCGGTACCAATCATGACGCGCCCGCCCGAGAGCCTGTCCAGCGTGGCGATAGTCTTGGCCTGCGAAAACAGGTCCCGCTCCATCAGCAACGCGATGCCAGTACCGAGTTTTAAGGTCGTGGTAGCGTTCGCAGCCGTCATCAGTGAGAGATAAGGGTCCATCATCAACTTGTAGGGGTCAGGCATCTCCCCTCCGGGGGGTAAGCAGTGGCCCGCGAGCAAGGAATGTGGCTGTGCTCGCCATACCATAAGGATTCGAATCCGCTCTCCTCAAGCGCTGTGGCAAGCTCCGCAGGATGCGGGTCATTGGGCGTATTCATCGAGCTAAATGCGAGATGCATCAGGGTGACTCCCGTGGTTTTTAGTATTCAAATATTGATCAGTCTGCCTGTTCCACTATTTTCACCGTAGCCGTTCCGGTGACATGATCACCCAGACTGTTGCTACCGCGAAAGCTAATGGTGGCGGTACCTTCATCTTCATCGACCGCTGAAACTGCACCACTCAATACCATGGTGTCACCGGGGAAATTTGGTGCGCCCAGACGTATTGCAAGTTTTTGCATGGAAGCGCCAGAGCCAGCCCAATCAGTGATGTAGCGCCCTACCAGGCCATTGGTTGTGAGGATATTCATGAAAATGTCAGGAGAGCCCAGTGCCTGTGCCGCATCCTTGTCGTGATGCACATTCTGGTAGTCGCGAGACGCGATGGCGCCACCCACTATCAACTTTGGCGTAATGGGAATCGATAGTTCAGGTAAGGGCTGCCCTGCTGCGACGTCGTGAACCTTGCTGACACTCATAGCGTCGCCTCGTGGGGGCGATACTTGAACACCCGGAAGCGCATGGTGCCAACGAGCTCATCGCGCTGGTTATAATAGCTGCAGAGCTGGGTCACAAAGAAACCCACGCCAAGCGCGGTGGTCTTCTCTGTCGATATGGATTCAATCGTAGATCGGTGATAAATCTCGTCGCCTTCCACGATAGGTCGCGCATACTCCTGCTCGCAATTCACGGCCACAATGGCTGGATAACCGGCCTCCTCCAGCACCGGCAATACTGCCATTGGATTGGCATCGGTGGACCCCGGCGCTGCTTCGCCAGCATAGCCGGCCATGGTCCAGGCCTGAAGCATGGCTGGCGGCGCCACCACGCCGCTGAAACCCGCGGCCTGCGCCGCCTCGACATCGGTGTAGATCGGGTTGTCATCGCCCATCGCTTCACACCAGTGGCGTATCATTGCGGCATTTACCGCATCCCAGGCCCGGTAGGGGCCACAATCACCACCCAGGTACTGCTCTAGCGTATCGCTTTGCAACATTGTCACTCCGAATTATCACAGCGAAAACTATACGGCCTGGCGCCTGGCCAGCGAAGCCCCCTGCAGGCAAAAAAGCCACCGCGGTCTGAATCCTCAGATCAATGAATTTGGCTTCAGAGGTGATAGCACTTCGAAGTCATTCGCCCTATCTTGAACACTGCGTTAATGAGCACGGCAAAATGACCAAAGACACCATCGATCTTGAGCAGCTCACAGGCAAGCGTCTGGGGCCGTACAAAAGCTTCAACCCTGTCAGCCGGGTCCAGATCTGGCAGTGGTGTCGCGCCATGGGTGATCACAACCCACTGTATCTCGACGAGGCGTATCAAGAGAGCAAGGGTATCGAAGGCGCGATCGCCCCGCCTGCCATGATGCAGATGTGGACCATGCGTGACGTCACCATGACCTACGCACCGGGCTCCACCGATGCCGCGCCCTACCAGGTCTTTGACGATCTCAAAGCCGCTGGCTTTCCGGCCAACGTGGCGGTGAGCTACGACATCCAGTTTCACCGCTACCTCTCCGAGGGAGAGCAAGCCCATCATTACACCACTGTGGTGAGTATTACCCCGCTGAAAAAAACCGCCCTGGGCGCGGGCCACTTCGTGACCGAACGGGTTGAATACCTCACCGAAGATGAGGAGCTGTTTGCGGAAGCCTTGATCACCTATTTCCAATACCAGCCCACTGCCCAGACCGAAAAGACACAGGCATTCGAGCCGCCGCAACCCCCGGCAGGAAAATGGCAGCCCGACTTCAAGGATCTGGATACTCGTTCGCTTGAACCCGGCCAGACGCTGCCTGAACTGGCCATTCCCATCACCCACAAGTTGATTGTGAGTGGCGCAGTCGCAAGCCAGGATTTTATTGACGTGCACCACAACGCGCCGCAGGCCGTTGCCGCCGCCATGCCGGATATTTTCATGAACATTCTCACAACATGTGGCCTGGCCGGGCGCTACCTGAGCGACTGGGCGGGCCCCCGGGCACGACTCGAGCGGCTCAGCTTCAAATTGCTCGCCCCCAATACACCCGGCGACACGATGGTAATGCAAGGGAGCGTATCAAGCGTAGACGCACAACACGTGGGCGTGGACTTCGCCGGCCGCAATGGCCGTGGCTTCCACCTCACTGGCAAGGCCGTCCTGCAGCTTGGCAATTCATAAGTTTTACAACAGGAGTACACCACCATGAGCAATCGCTTCACCGGAAAAGTTGCCATCGTCACCGGCGGCAGCATGGGCATTGGCAGGGCCACAGCACTGCAGCTCGCTAAAGAAGGCGCCCAGGTCATTGCCTGTGCCCGTCGTCAACCGCGTCTGGATAGCCTGGTTGAGGAAGTAGATGCTTTTGGTGGCAAGTGCCGCGCGGTGGCCCTGGACATCTCCGACATCGGAGCATTCGCCGCGCTGATCGAGAATACTGCAGAGGAATTTGGTCGCCTGGACATCCTCGTCAACAACGCGCCCACTGTCATCGGTGGCATGATCGTCGACCAGGACATCGACGCCTGGCGCGCCAATTTCGGTGTGTGTGTTGAGAGTGTTTTCATAGGCGTGCAAGCCGCATTAAAGGTCATGCAACCGCAGGGCAGTGGCTCGATCATCAATATTTCTTCTGTCAGCAGCCTGCGCGCAGGCATGGCTGCCGGCGCCTATTCTGCGGCCAAGGCAGCCGTCAATCAGTTCAGCATGTGTGCAGCAATGGAAGCAGCGCCCTACGGTGTGCGAGTCAATGTGGTTGCACCGGGAGCCGTGGAAACGCCTGGGCTGGATGCGTCGGTAATGAAGAACGAGGCGATGAAGAAGCTGATGGCCTCGTCCATTCCGATCCAACGCCTGGGGACACCTGAAGACCTCGCGCAATCCATCTGTTTTCTCGCGTCGGACGACGCCACCTTCATTACCGGTATCGTGCTCCCGGTTGACGGCGGCAAGACCCCACAGCTGCACGTACCCGACTGGGAACTAACCCTCGACAACCGGTAACCATCGGTCAGGAGGAAGAGTGCCAAGGTAAAACCATGTCAGCCAAGTATCATCATCTCCTACAACCCGGCCACATCGGCACAATGCAACTGCGCAATCGCACTGTACTCGCGGCCATGGGTTCGAATTTCGCTGATGCCAGCGGTCACTGCAATGAACGCTTGATCGCCTACTACGAGGCACGGGCCGCTGGCGGCACCGGCCTGCTGGTGCTGGAAACGTCTGCTGCCTGCTTTCCCAGGGGCTCCACCATGCCCAACACCGTTGCCTTCTCCGACGACGAGTTCATACCCGGCCTCAGCGAACTGAGCGAGCGTGTACATGATCACGGCGCGAAAATTGTCGCCCAGCTGAATCATGGCGGAAAGCTGGCCCAGGAAGATACGGCAGCAGGCCGCGCGATACCGCTCCCATCGACAATAAAACCGTCAGCCAGCGAAATGTTCCAGGTACTGACACGCGAAGAGATCGGTCACTTCATCAAGGCAGCAGGGCCTGACGGCAAAGGACCGCAGTACTTCGAGATGACCGAACTCGATATTGCAGAGATTGTCGATGAATTCGCAGCAGCTGCAGAGAGAGCCAAACGGTGTGATTTTGACGGCATCGAACTGCACGCTGGGCACGGCTACCTGCTTGCGAGCTTCCTGTCGCCCTACACCAACAAACGGCGAGATCGTTATGGCGGTTCACGCGAGAATCGCGCACGCTTTCTAACTGAAGTCATCACCGCCACACGAACGGCGTGCGGGCCAGACTTTCCAATACTGGTGCGCCTCGATGCCATGGAGTATCGCACCGAAGGTGGCATCACTATCGACGACGCGGTGGTCACGGCAAAGCTCTGCGAGGTGGCCGGGGCTGACGCGATAGATGTCAGCGCCTACGGCAATATCGCGCAAGCCATTGCGTTTACTGAAGCGCCGCTGGTTCACGAACCCGGCGGCTTCGTGGACTTCGCCCGGAAGATCAAAAGCGCCGTCAGCATACCTGTCATTGGTGTCGGCCGGATCGAGCCCGAAAAGGCCGACCAACACATCTCCGACGGCGACTTCGATTTTCTGGCCATGGGACGCAAACTGTTGGCCGATCCAGAACTGCCCAACAAACTCGCCGCAGGCACCCCCGAGAGTATTCGCCCCTGCATCTATTGTTACATCTGCGTCAGCCAGATATTTATCAACCAACCCATGATGTGCGCGGTCAATCACTCCACGGGGCGCGAGCACGAGGGCGACATCATTGCCACGAGCGACCGACCAGTGAATGCACTGGTGATAGGTGGCGGACCCGGTGGCATGGAGGTCGCTCGCATTCTCGCTGAACGCGGCCACAGCGTAACCCTGTGGGAAAAAGAAAGGGATCTCGGCGGCACCGCCCGCGTCGCTGCCCTGGCGTATGAACCGAATGGTCGGCTGATCGACTATCTTGCGGGTGAGATGAAACGCCTGCCAATACAACTGGAGCTCGGCAAGGAGGCCTCTGCCCGGGCTATCGCCGCTCACGGAGCGGATCATGTCATTCTGGCCACGGGTGCCCTGCGCAAGGCGCCGGCGATTCCCGGCAAGGACCAACGGCATGTATTCGACGGCGATGAGTTGCGCGGCGTACTGTTTGGCAACAATCCAGAGGCCGCGAAAAAACTGTCCCTGTTCGCCAGGTTCGCTCTCACAATGGCGCGCTGGAGCCAGGCGCTGCGTTCGATCCAGCTACTGCGATTTGCCTCCCGTATCTGGATGCCGATAGCAGATGATGTAGTGATTATTGGCGGCGGCCTGGTCGGGCTTGAACTGGCGGAGTTTTTAGTTGAACGAGGTCGTAACATCACGGTGGTAGAGCCCGGGCCGTCACTGGGCGCGGAGCTCGCAATCGTGCGACGTGCGAGAGTTCTGCATCAGTTGCGTGACCACGGTGTAGAGATCGTAAACAAAGCCGACATCACTGAGATCACTGCAGACTCAGTCGTGTTTCAACACAAGAACGTACAGCGCACACTGCCGGCAAAACAGGTCATCATCGCGATGGGTGCTGAGGGAGACAATCGCCTGGCCGCGGAACTGACCGCAATTGATGCCCAGTTACACCAGCTCGGAGATTGCCGTGAGATCGGCTATATCGACGGTGCGATTCTCGATGCCCGCCGAGTCGCACAGAAGATCTAGGGCAAGGTAAAGGACTTCGCCCGCGGATTCATCTTGAAGTATCGCTCTGCCTCGAATGCGTCCTCGCAGACCGGGAGATCCCAGAACAGGCCCAGGCGCATTCCGCCCGTGGCTGTGGAGCGGGACTCGCCAAAGTCACGGTTATACCTTTCGCAGTAGTCTCTGTCCTTGCCCTGCTGATCCACGCAATTCTCGATCTCCTGCTCACGCAATGGCGCGATGTTCTCCTCGCGCTGCCGCTGGCATTCATCCATTAACGCAAGCCCCTCTTCGCGAGTCACTTCCTCTGCGAAGGCGAGTTCAAGCGGAAAAACAAATAGCATCAGAGCCAGAATTCTTTGTGCTGAGTTCTTCATAGCGTCATCCTGTTGCAATCAAAGACCGATCAGTCGCAATCCTACGCGACTGTCGTCAGGCGCGCCATCTAGTCTCGGCGCACGACATCTTTGTAGACCACTCCGTCTTTCATGACGAATGCCACACGTTCCATGGTGGTTATATCGTCCCGCGGATCGTCCTGCACTGCCACAATATCTGCTAAATAGCCTGAATCCAGTTTTCCGAGCTCACTGTCGGTGCGCGTTAGCAGGGCACCATTGAGTGTGGCACTGCGAATGGCCTCCAGGGGTTTCATGCCCCCCGCCACCATCAGCGCAAACTCTTCGCCATTATCACCGTGGGCTGACACGCCGGTATCTGTGCCATAGGCAATGGGCACGCCAAATTCATAGGCGCGTGTAAAGGTATCCATCATCAGTGGGCCAATGACCGCCGCCTTACTGCGCACCATCTCCGGGAAAAAACCGTCGGTCTCAGCCTTGTCTTGCACCCACTTGCCCGCCATCAGCGTTGGCACCATCCACGTTCCCTGCTTCTTCATCAGCTTCATGGTTTTTTCATCCATATAGGTGCCGTGCTCAACAGAATCAACGCCCGCCTCTACCGCGCGGTACATACCCTCCGTACCGTGTGCGTGGGCGGCTACCGGCATCCCATAATCGTGGGCAGTGGCCACGATGGCCGCCAATTCGTCGGCCATGAACTGCGGGTTCTGACCCGACTTTGCAGGAGAGAGCACACCGCCTGTGGCGGTAATCTTGATCATGTCAGCTCCGTTCTTGTAGCGCTGACGAACCGCCTTGCGCGCCTCAATAGGACCATCAATCACCCCGCCAGTTGGCCCCACATCGAACATCAATTGACGCTGGCGGCCATTAGTGAGATCTGCATGACCCCCGGTAGTCGCAATCGATTGGCCCGAGGCGATCACACGTGGGCCGACCACCAGGCCCTTGTCGATAGCATTGCGCACGGCAATAGATGAGCCGAAGC
The DNA here is from genome assembly GCF_009388985.1 of Halioglobus maricola. Taxonomy (NCBI): domain Bacteria; kingdom Pseudomonadati; phylum Pseudomonadota; class Gammaproteobacteria; order Cellvibrionales; family Halieaceae; genus Halioglobus; species Halioglobus maricola. The sequence continues at coordinate 1,878,468 of NZ_CP036422.1, read as the reverse complement.
TCTTGTCCGCGAGCTCGCGGACCTGGGTGAATCCAGCCATCAGCGTTTTCTCAGCATTCACCGCCGCGCGAATACCGTAGTCCACCGCGTTGAGGGTAAAGTCCTCCATATAGGCATGGGCCGAGAATTCGTGCGCGAGATGGACATGCATGTCCATCAGGCCGGGCATGCAGGTCGCACTTTTCAGGTCGATAACTTCATCTTCAAGCGCAGGGGACTGATAACCCTCCTCCACCGCAGAAATTCGATTGCCCGACAGACGAATGGTCTGGCGTTCCAGCATTTTGAGTGGCTCGACCTGTACCAGTTGACCGCAGTAGATCACCGTACCCGCCTGTGCCGTCACACTGGCCGCTCCGCCTAGCGCTACGGCCAGAGCCGCCCGCAAGAATCCTTTCATGTTACTCACTCCTGATTTTCCCAATGTCTAGTATGTAGCTTATTGTGCGCCGGGGGCCATTACACCCAGTTGCAGCTCAAATGTATCGCCCTGAGCGTCGGCCGATACGAGGCGCCAATCGCCGGATGGGGCATGGCCGGCAGATTCCAACTGTCTCTGGGCGGCAGCGAACTGCACGTGCGGATCTTTAACCGGGTCAATAGGGAACGCAACGTAAAGAAAAACGTCTGCTGTATAGATCCTGTAGCGGCCACGCGCCTGAGCACTGCCTCGCAGCGGAATCCCCAGACCCTGCTCGTCCCCGTGATGCAGGAACTGCGGCGGCCCATCAGCAGTGCCACTTGCTTTAACCAGGCTAACGCTCTGGCGTACAGCCAGGGTGCGCAAACGCGGCAGCAGCTCAGCAATAGGCTCGTCGTGCTCTGCAAAGAAATAGCGCTGCGCGGCCGCTCTCTGCACGGTGAGAATCTGGTCGTCGAGAATGAGACCTTCGACTGATCGAATTTCATCCGCTACAGGCTGAACTTGAGACTGTAGCTCGGCCTCGGCCACAAGAGTTTCTTCAAGCGGCCCGCCCTTCTCTTCCTCACGCAGGGCGGCTTTCTTCCCTTCACTGCCAATACATGGCCCGCGCAACCTGCGTAATTCATCTTCGGTAGCCGGTCTGGCGTCCATAAACTTCAGCCACTGGGCTGCCTGCTGATGCGCGCCGCCAATCAGGGTCGCATTAATCAATACCTGTCGCGCAGCCTCTTCGCGCTCTTGCTTGAGCAAGCTCACGCCCAGCAGCAGGTTCGCCCGGCTCACGTATCGATCTTGCAATCGAGACTCGCACGCCGTCATCATTGTCTGCTCTACCGCGACCCACTCCTCGTCCTCGAGTTGCAGCTGGGCAAGATACAGGAACAATTCAGTATCCCCCGTCAGGCGCGCCGCCGATGCCAGTGCAGTGCGAGCCTTGTCACGCTCACGGGCCTGGAACCAAAGTTCGAACGCCTTGCGCTGATGTTCGCCATTGCGTTCCAATTGTCCGCTCGCCATGAACTGTTCCATAAGAAAGGCTGCGCCATAGGGATTGCCGTTGACCGCCATCAAATCAACCAGCAGCGATCGCTGGGCGCGGTTAAACGCAACGCCGTTCTCCATGGCTAGCTGGAGCTGATCCAGAGCCTCGCGGCGTTTGTTCTGCTGCAGGTAGACCGATACAAGCTGGTGCCAGTAAGCTGCCTCTTGCGGAGATGCCGCCAGCAACGCCTGCAAGAGAGGCTCACACTGGGCAAAGGCACCCACCCGGTAATACAAGGCCAGCGCCTGCTCACGCTGCGGCTTGTCGAGCGCCAGGCCCGCCGCCTCGATACCGTCGAGGGCGACAACTACCGCCACATAGTCACCCTGGCGATAGCGTGCCTGGGCCAGTAACAGGTAGTCAGTCGCCGACGGGACGAGATCTATGTCGAGCACCTGTTCCAACGCCCCCGCCGCCGCACCGTACTGCTCAGCCTGAAGGTAGACCTGGGCCAGCTCGCGCAGCATCTCCCTGTTCGCCACATGCGACAGGCCGTCGGCTCGCAGCGCCTCCTGATACCAATCAATAGCGGCTTTGTAGTTGCCCTCGCTGACATAGTGCCGCGCGAGGTGGCGGGTTGCACTGGACCGAGCGTAGGGGTCGCGAATACTGTCAATACTCTGTTCCAGTTCGCGCACTGACATCTCACTGCCCTTGCCGAGTTCATCCAGTGGATCGAGCAGGATGCGGCTGCGATACTGCCCGGTCTCCTGCGCGACTGAGACAGTGACATAGAACGAAGCGAACAGTGCAAGCACCGTCGCGGCCAGCGTGTATCTAATCGACATTGGGCAGGTTTTGCGGGTAGTCCTTCCAGCGCACTTCGACGCGCTGGGTCAGGACCAGGTTTGCACTGTTCTTGCCCTTGAAGGACAAGGTGTAGCGCCAATCCTCGACCGCCGCGATCACCTTCTCTTCAAAGACACCCCGGGGACGAGCATCGAGCACCCGAACATTGCGGGTTTCACCCTTGGGAGTCACGGTAAAGGCCACCAGCACCCAGCCATTGATTTTGTTTTCCCAGGCCACATCCGGCACATTGGGCCGGCGAGTATTGTATGGCACTACTTCCACGTAGCCACGGGCATCCTGGCCGCCGCTGCCAAAGTCAACGGCCCCCTGCCCGGCTGGCGCGCGCCAGGCATCTCCTCCCGCTGTCATGGCGAGATCGCCAATCGCCAGATCCAGTGCCGGCATCTCAAGGTTCTGTTCCATCGGAGCAGGTGTTGGCGCGGCCACCTGCAAGGGTTCAAGGACCGGCTCCTGTGGTTGTTCTTCAGGCGCCTGCTGGTCCGGTTTATCACGCTCCGGCTCAGGCTGTTTGCGCAGGATAGTGACATCTTCATAGACCGCGAGACGAATTTCCTCGCGCTGCCCTCGTTCGATCAAACTCTGCATAAAGAGGATGACCGCCAGGGTGATGAGCAGCGCCCCCCCGACCGCGGGCACTAATCGTAAAGGCAGGGCTGAGCTCACTCGTCGCCCTTGTTGGCGGCAATAGCTATTCCTTTAACACCGGCCAGTCTCACCTGATCCATCACTTCGACCAGCATGCGGGTAGACGCATCTTCATCTGACTGAATGATGACCGAGCCCTCAGGATTATCAGCATGCAGGCGCGCTACGATTGCCCGCACGCTACGGGCGTCCACCGGACGTCGATCCACCCAGACTTCACCCTCGGCAGTGATAGCGATAAAAATATTCGCATTTTCCTGACTGCTTGCCGTTTTCGCTTCAGGTGAATTGACCGTCACGCCAGACTCCTTGACGAAAGAGGTCGTGACTATAAAAAAGATAAGCATGATGAACACGATGTCCAGCATGGGCGTCATGTCCAGTTCTGTATCATCCGTGGCTGGAATATGGCGTCTCGCACTCATGCCACACCTCCATCCAGTTCAAGCTGGCGTTGCAGGTTCGCAGCTTCCCGGTCCGCGAGTTGCCCCAGGCGTACGGTGAAGTAGATCCCGGTGAGCGCGACCACGAGCCCTGCCATGGTAGGAATGGTAGCCCTGTAGATACCGCGAGCCATCGCCTGGGCGTCGTCGTTACCGCTGGTGGCAATCACTTCAAACACACCGATCATTCCCAGCACCGTGCCCAACAAGCCAAGCAGAGGGCACAGCACCACCAGCACGCGAATCAACGGCAATACCGCGTGCAGCGCCATACTGCTTTCAGACACAAGTGCCTCGCGAATACGCAGCGCCCGCCAGGAATCCCGATCGCTGCGCTGCTGCCACTGCTGGATCGCGGACCGGGCCTGCGACGGCCAGGCAAAACGCAGGAACAATGCCCGCTCCAGGATCAATGTCCACAAGAGCAGGCAGGTTCCAAACAACAACCACAGCACCCCGCCGCCTTGATCGGCAAAGTCTGCAATGGCATAGAGCATCGTCATCTAGCTTTCCTTGCGCTCGGCATGGCGTGCAAGCACCCCGGCGCACTGCTCGTCGAGGCGCTGGATCATGCCGCGGGCAAGATACGCCACCAGGCTGTGGCCGAACAACAGGGGGATAGCAACCACCAGCCCAAGCACAGTCGTCACCAGCGCCTGTGAGATACCACCGGCCATCAACTTCGGGTCTCCAGTACCAAAGAGGCTAATCGCCTGAAAGGTCAGGATCATTCCCGTTACCGTACCCAACAGACCCAGCAGCGGCGAAATCGCTGCGATGAGCTTTATCAGACCATTGCCGCGCTCCAACCCTGGCATCTCCGCAAGCACTGCCTCGTCAAGCTTCAGTTGCAGCAGTTCCTCTTCCTGATGAGAGACATCAGACACTGAGAGCAGCACTCTGCCGAGAGGATTATCTGCCGATGCTGTATCGAGTTGCCCGAGCTGGCGCTTGATTTTCACACTGACGAAAAACAATACGATAAGTCGCCACAGGGTCAGCAAAATACCGAAGCAACCCAGCGCGATAATAATCAGGCCGATCGTGCCGCCCTGATCCACGCGTTCGCGCAGATCAGGTGTATACGTGTACATACCCAATAAGCTGCCGCGAGTCGGGTCTACAGCCAGCACCACAGGTTCTCTGCTGCCGCCAAAGCCAGCTGCTGCAGAGCGATAACGTGCCGGCGGCTGCCGGCTGAGCGCTAGCAATTCGCCGGTCTCCGGGACATAGCGCAGGTATTCCCCACCCGCCCACGCAGTGAACACACCTACCCTGAGCACATCCGCTGTCTTGCTCACACCTGCGGTATCGATGACCTGACCATCGAAGCGTGTCACCTTGCCCGCCTCCGTCATTTCCTCCTGAACCAGCAGCCAGAGTGACTGGATTTCCTCGATGGTCACCTGGGTGTTGGCATCGGCCAGTGCTCGCAGAGTAGCGCCGCGCTCTGGCAACTGAGCAGTGAGCATCGATTCCTGCAACACCGCCGAAAAGTCACCGGCGAATTCACGGAAGCCGCTGGACAGATCGCCCATGTCCTCGACCACACCGGCAAGGTCTTTTTCCAGGCGCTCAATTTCCCGAGCGTTTGCCTCGGTAACGGCGAGCAACGGCTGATTTTCCTGTTGCTGTTGTTCGAACGCGGTGCGAGCCTGGTTCAACAGGCGTTGTTGACGCTGTCTGTCGGCCAGGAATTCGGCCTCGCGCTGTCGATTGAGTTGTCGTTGTTGCTGCTGTTGCTGTTTTACGGATTGTAGAAGCTGGTCCAGGTCGTCAACCTGCGCCTGAGCGAAAAGGGGCGACAGCAGTACCAGAGTGAGCGAAAACAGTGGGATAGTTCGCAGCGCCTTCATTGCGCGCCCCCGGTCATTTGCAGCGGCAGCTCAAGCAACTCCGGTGCCGCCTGACTACGGGCCACTCGCATCGCCTGGGCAATACTCCGCTGGTGACTTTCATCGAGATTTACCCAGCCCTGCTGAGATGTATCCCAGTAGGCCGCGCGCTGACGATCGAGGGTCTGGTAGTAAAGCGCCGCCCGCCCCAGCCGCAGATATTCAACCGAGAGTTCGTCGCCGTCGCGCTGCAATGCCCCGCGCCAGGCTTCCACGGTGCTCCCATAGTCCTGTTCAAGCTGGTAGGCCTCCAGCAGCAGCCGAAAACGCGCCGCCACCGACAGCCCTGGATTGTCGAGCCGCTGCTTGAGCTGCAACACGCCAGCCACGCGTTCCTCCTGGTGGAATGGCAGGTCGAGCACTACGAACTTTTCCAGCGCGTCGGCCATGCTACGCATCAAGGGCAAAATACGCTGGCGGGTGATACGGGCTTGCGCGATCTGGCGATTGAGTGACTCAATCTGCGCTTGTTGCGCTGCGTCCAGCTGCTCCAGCTCGCGAGTATAAGCCTGCTGATATTCGGAACTCTCGCGCAGGCTGCGATATTCCTCCAGCAGAATGCGGGTCTCTCTGGAGAGTTCATCGACCTTTTGCTGGGAGCGTTCGGCACTGCGGTTGGTCTCAGCAACAACGTCGAGGCTGGCGTCGACATCCTGCCCTGGCGCGTTGCCAGCATAGGCGGCAAGTGCCACCAGCAACAACGCTGTCAGTCTCTCTTTTAGCACGCTTTTATCCTTATTGGAGTGAGATTTGAGCGAACCCTGAGCATACCAGTTTGCAGCCGCACTCAGTAGGCCAGACCGCGCTCTTCGCGCAGCGCATGCAGTGTCGGCAGACCCAGCGTCGCTCGAAAGCTCTCCACCAGTTCCAACACAAGCGCGTAGACAAAATCGTGCACCGGCGAACCCTGAACTCGCCGATGGCGCACAGCGACATAGCGAATACTCAGCTCCTCCATACCCACAACAGGCAGTGCGACGACATGCCGGTCGAGATCGAATTGGGTCGCGAACATCGGAGGGGCAGGAAACAGGCAATCTGTTGTTCGAAGTATCTCCAAAGCCGTCTGCAGGTCGTCGGTATTATACTGGGGTGTATGCTGCCGCTGAATTTCCAGTAGCTCGCTACTGGCACCCTCATAAAACCGCATTCCGGCAATATCGGTCGACAGCAGGCTCACCAGGGGATAGGCCAGCAGTTCTTCGGGACCGATCTTCCGCCCCACGAGAGGATGCTCCTTGCGGGCCAGTAACACCGGCTCGGCCACACCGAGTGTCGTGAGTTCCAGGTCGTCCGGGTACGACAGCCGTTCAATTTGAAACACCAGATCGAGACTACCCTCGGCCAATTTTTCAAACGGTGCCTCATCACCGGAGATGGTGTTGATCCGCATCAGCGGCGCGCGCTCGCGCAGCAGGCGCACCAGCGGCGGCACGAACCAGGCCCCCATATGCCCCTGCACCAGCAGGTTCATCTCCCCATCGTAAGCCATCGGGTCAAACTCGAGGGGCTGGACCATGGCTTGCACTGCCTGCAATACGCCGGGCAATCGCAGGGCGAGTTGCTCCGCCCTGGGCGTGGGAATCATCCCGCTGCCGCGACGCACGAACAGAGGGTCGTCAAACAACTCCCTGAGCCGCCCCAGGGTCTTGCTCATCGCCGATTGGGTGACAAAGAGGCGCTCCGCTGCCCTCGACACGCTGCGCTCCTCAATCAGCGCTTCCAGAGCTACCAGTAGATTGAGGTCCAACTTACCCAGATCGCTGATATTCATGCGCTGCACTCGCCACTTGATGAATATAATTCATGATTTAGATGAATATATGCCATTTGAGGAATATATCAAGCGGACATACATTAGGTACCAAGGCCGGCGCTTAGCCCCGGCTCAAATCGAGAGGAATTGGACATGACTTATATTGTATCTATTAGCGCAGTCGTACTGGCACTGGGCCTCATACAAGAGAAGTGTGGTAACAGCCACGTTGAAGCCGACCTGGGTTCGGATCGCTACGGTAAGTAACGAGGCCCGGCTCAGCGCCCTGAGACACGGGTGTGGAGCAGCCCAGCCCACGCATTGAACAGGCCGGCAAGATCAGTGCCGGCCGCTCTACCCCACTGCAGCGAGGCCACCGTCCTCCGATCTCGGACCACGCCAAGTAACTGCCCCGTATCCGCATCAAGCAGGCGGAATTCCACAGAAATATCCACGACATCCGATGTACCGTAGATCGGCGAACCACTCGCCGCAGTTTCGCTGGACACGCCGCGCCCGGGCGCCACTTGCAACAGTGCGGCCTCAACGATCAGGCCCGCTCTCGCTCCTGCTCTGGGATAATCGTCAAAGGCCCTTGCGGCTGCACCCTGCCACGATTCGAGCAGATGGCGTTCTCGCTCGGGGGTCATTTGCCACTGGCTCCGAACTGTCCCGGCTACTGCCGTCTGGGTTACCTCGAGACGACTGACATCCAGCGGATCAAAATCGACCTCGCTATACTCGGGCAAACCTGCCCCGGGCAAAACATAGGCCTCATCAAATCCACTGTTCTTGATGACAACCAGGCCCTCTGCTGCAAATTCCGTCGCGACTTCCTCGCTGATAGTCGGTGTTGTGCACGCGGGCAGCACAGCCAGTGCCAACGAAAGTGCAGACAATTGAATAATCATTCTCGAAAATGACACGCTATACCTCCTAAAAAAAACGGCCAGCGAGTCACCCCGTGGCCGTCATTTACTGCCTCAGCTATCAGGCGTTTTCGGTTTTAGGCTTCACCAGGAAACAGGCCAACGCCGGCATCAGAATCAACGCACCGAACATATTCCAGATAAACATGAATGTGAGCAGGATACCCATGTCTGCCTGGAACTTGATGGGCGACATCACCCAGGTAATTACGCCGGCAGCCAGAGTCACGCCAATCAGCGCTACGACCCGTCCGGTAAAGTTCAGCGTTTCGTAATAGGCGGTTGTCAGGTCCATGCCCTGTTTCTCTTTCGCCAGTATCACCGTTAACACGTATAGGGCGTAGTCCACCCCTATCCCCACCCCGAGCGCAATCACCGGCAGGGTCGCTACCTTCACCCCGATGCCCAGCCACACCATCAGCGCTTCGCAAAGAATGGATGTCAGCATCAGCGGCAAGACCGCACAAATCACGCCAGGAATAGAGCGGAATGTCAGCAGACACAGCAGGGTCACTGCGCCGTAGACATAGAACAGCATCTCACGATTCGCTTTCTTGACCACAATATTGGTCGCTGCCTCAAACCCTGAGCTGCCCGCTGCACCCATGAATTCGATCTTCTCGACGTCTCCCCAATCGGCGTTGAATTGCTCCAGAGCGTCAACAACCCGCTCCAGCGTGGCCGCCTTGTGATCCGCGAGGTAGATCAGCATGGGCCATATAGAACAGGCCGGGTCCACATATTCCAGTGTCACCAACTCGCTCACCGCATAATTCACCGTGTCCTGGTTGCGGAATAGCGATTGCCATTTGGGGAAGCCCTCATTGATACCCATCATGATTTCACGGGTGCGCACATTCAGGCCACGGACATCTTCCACGCCCTCCACCTGCCGCAGGCGCCATTCGAGTTCATTGGCAAGGCTAAGCCCCTCATGATCAATACAACCATCGGGTGGGGTCTTGATAATGACCGCGAACACATCCGTACTGACCGAGTAGTTCTCGATCATGAAGGCCACGTCCTGGTTATAACGAGAATCTGGTCTCAGTTCGGGAGCGCCCTTATCGAGGTCGCCAATCTGCAGATCCATTGCCACAAAAATACCGACTATTGCCAGCACGACACTGAGGCCGATCGCTGCAGCAGCTGGCCCCCTGTGAGTGAACTGCAGCAGGAAGCGCCAGAGGATATGCATATCTTCGATGGACTTGGGCGGATGGGAGGCGCGCTCGGCGCAAGTTTTCCCCACTCCGGTGTACGACAACACGATCGGAATCAGAATCAGGTTGGTGAAAATCAACACCAACACACCGATGCTCGCGGTCACTGCGAGGTCCTGGATCACCTGAATCTGGATAATCATCATCACCGCAAAACCGACACCATCAGATAGCAGCGCTGTCACACCCGCCAGGAACAAGCGACGGAAGGTGTAACGGGCAGCGATATAGCGATGCGTGCCACGGCCAATGTCCTGCAGTACGCCATTGAGCTTCTGGGCACCATGTGACACACCGATAGCGAAGATCAGGAACGGCACGAGAATCGAGAACGGATCGAGCTCATAGCCGAGCATTGTCAGAATGCCCAACTGCCAGACAACAGCCACCAGGGTGCAGGCAATTACCATGACCGTAGAGCGCAGACAACGGGTGTACCAGTACAACAGCACCGTTGCGATCACCACGGCAATGGCGAAGAACATCATCACCGAAAACAAGCCGTCAATAAGATCACCGATCAGCTTGGCGAAGCCGATGATGTGAATAGAGCGATCGTCGTGTCCTTCGGTGTACTTGGCGCGGATATCCTCGAGTTTGTCACTGAGCTCGGTATAGTCAAGACGCTCGCCGGTCTCGGGATTCTTGTCCAGTAGGGGTACGATGATCGCCGCGGATTTTTCGTCGTTGGCCACCAGGTCGCCGCCGACGCCCGCGCGCAATATATTGCGTTTTACCTCAGCGATGGACGCATCTGAGCCATCGAAATTGCCGGGAATAACCGGGCCGCCTTCGAAGCCCAGCTCCGTCACCACGCGCCAGCGAGTGTTCGGGGTAAACAGCGACTTCATCCCGTTGCGGTCTACGCCGGGGATAAAGAAGATCGCATCGTTCACTTCCTCCAGGAACTTGAGATTCTCCCTGGTGAAAATCGTACCCTCTTCAACCGCGACCACGATGCGCAGATTGTTGCCCAACCCCTTCAGGTCTTCCTTGTTTTCCTGGTAATTGATGACATATTCATGAGCCTTGGGCAGGGTCTTTTCAAAACCCGCTTTAAGCTCAATCTGGACAGCAAAAAAACCGAGCACCACCGTGACGAGAGCGCACAGCGCCATCACCACAGCCCGGTGATTGAATACCAGCTTCTCGAGGAATGTACCCGAATTGAAATCAAATTCGCTGAGATCCGAAATAATCGGCAGATCTGAATTTTCAGCGTGCGCCATGTCTAACTCTCCGGTCTTGCTTGATTATTGCGGCAGCGTAAGTTTTTGAATGCCCGCCGGGCCACCCACGAACAGTGAGCCTTCCGGCCCCTCTTCGATGGAGTAAATACGGCCCTGAGGCCGCACCGGCAGGTAGTTGAATGTGAGGCCATTGTCGGTGCTGAACACAATGTCGCCCGCGATACCGGCGAACACCATACGGCCATCTTTCATGAGCACCGAATCCACCAGCGAGCTTCCCGGCGGCTTCTCTACCTCGAGCCAGCTCTCGCCCGCGTCAGCTGTGCGGAACATGCGACCGCGCAGACCGCCAAGGACAATGGTGCCATCCGGTGCGGCGGAGGCCGTAAAAAAGCTGCCTTCCCAGGGTATGTTCTCGACCAGAGTGCCCGTCTGGGCCACTGCATCGCCGATCATGAACAGCCCCGCTTCGCCGGCCAGGAAAAACTGGCCCTGCTCCGGCAACGGAGCAAAATCGAAGACATGATAGAAGGAGTCATTCTCCATACTGTGCAGCACATGCATCCAGTTTTTGCCGCCGTCTTCTGTGCGCAGGATCATGCCGTACGCGCCCAGTGCGTGACCGTAGTTTTCATTGTGGAAGTAGACTTTGAAAAGGGGTTTGTCTGCGCCCTGGTCGACGGCGAACTGCATTTCCTCCATCAGGTAGGGGTAGAGATCGTTGTCGGGATTCTGTTGCGCCAATTCTTCGTAAAAAGCCAGGCCCTCGGCGCCATAGCGCAAACCGTCATATTGCTTTACCCAACTGCGACCTGCGTCGGTCGAGTGCAGGATGACGCCCTCGTGACCCACCGCCCAGCCCAGCTCGGGCGTCGGAAAGTGAATGTCGAGAATCGTGCTACGAACAGGCACTTCGGCCTGGTTCCAGGTATCGCCACCGTCTTCTGAAAAGAGGATATGGCCGCGATGGCCGGTGGCATAATAGGTTCCGTGATACTCACGCACCGCGAAAATCAATGACTTGGCAGCCAGTTCACTCTTGACCGCAGGTAATTCAAGGACGTCGTAGGTTTTGGCCCAGGCGCCAGACAGCGGCGTAATCGAGAGAGCCATCAGACAGCCCAGCAGTACTCGTTTTATTCCCATCTCGGTACTTCCGTTTATTCTTGTGCCATACAAAAAAAAGGGTGCCGCAACAAGCGGCACCCCTTCTGGCTAGACCAACTTAACGTACACCGCCGCGGGCCATGCCCTTGGGAGTGAAGTACTTGTCGTTCTGGCTCACGCCGTTCTTGAAGCCACCGGGGGCCGGCTTGGTATTAATATTATAGATGCCCTGCAGCAAGTCGTAGGCACCATATGCAAAATGGTAGTTCGACTTGATGTCGTACAGGTTCGCACCATAGGCGTACTGAACACGCCACATATTACCCTGGCCGTCGTAGTTCTCTGCCGCCAGACCTTGCCAGCTGTCCTCGTCGATGTAGAAACGACGCTTCGAGTACAGGTGACGATTGCCATCTTTCAGATCGGCCTCGATCACCCAGACACGGTGTTTCTCCCAGCGAATGACCGAGGGATCAAGAAACTTCTCGCCCAGCGTATCTTTCACTTCGGTCTGGAAAACAAAGTCATAGCAATTGTAAGGCACGTACATCTCTTTTTTGCCAACCAGTTTCCAGTCGAAACGCTCGGGAGAACCGTTGATGATAAAAGAGTCGTCGTAGGTAGAAGTGCCTGCAACACCGGGGTTTGGCGTATCAAAATTCACGGCTGGCGCCAGTCGTACGCGGCGCTGTCCAGTCAGATACTGCCACGCTTTGCGACCTTTGCCCTTGGTGAAGTCAGCACCGGGTTCGTGAACGAGCAGGATTTCACCCGCGCGGCGCGCCGGAGCCTTGTAGTTAATCCGCAGTTTCAGCCAGGGAGTGTCGTCCATGATGCGATCGGGCGTCACATACATGGGCATGACATTGGTCATAAACCCGGTTGTCGACAGGATCGGCTTACCGTTAGAGCTCACATAATAGGTATCGTACGTGACCGAGTGGTCTGTGAGATAACGCGTCAGGTGATTCCACAGCACTTCCAGACCGCTCTGGGGCAGAGGAAACGGCACGCCGGGATAGGCGTTAGCGACACGCTGACCACCGTCTTCCAGAGTAGCCCCTGTCGCGTTCTTCTTGGTGTTGTTATACACCCAGTCCGGCGTCACAAAGTCGCGTCGGGACTGATAGACATCCATCTTGAAACCGTCAGCGCCCAGTTTCTCGAACATCGCGATCGTACCCTCGGTGAGGTTCGCGGCGTACTCTTTGTAATTGTTCACATCAATGGTGAACTGCACCTCATCCTCAGGGTAGGCATCGATGTAATTATCAGAGCCCTCGACGAAGCCCGCAGGGATCGGCGAACCGGCGGGGTTCCAGGCACCGATGGAGCCGTCGGCGTTGCCAGCGGCTTCCGCGCCCATGGGGGTCAGGTCCTGCCCCAGACGCGCAGCTTCCTCGGGGGAAACCGCAGCTAAAGCAGCGCCAGAGAGCAATGTGCTCAGGCCAAGGGCTGCCAGGGTTTTTTTCTGCAACATTTTCAAATCCTCATCTACAACGTGTAGTTCGTTATTGTCCGGATGTTTAGAAAGTACGTTTGACAGTCACGGCGAAGTTATCGCGGTCGGTCAGCAAACCACCGATGCCCGCCAGTACCGGACCAAAGCGCCAGTTGTATGCTGCTCGCGCGGTCCAGGTCTGGTTGATGCTCAACTCAGCACCCAGGCTGGCGCTGCCCGACTCTTCGTCGCCACCAAAGGTAAAGGGCGACTTCTCACCATCGATGGTGTAGTTGACGCTAAACGGAATCGTCAGGTCGATCCCCGGCCACACCTGGTACCAGGTGGGACGGAAGACACCGGCCAGGGTTGTGACGACCCTGTCCTCATTGATACGGTCGTCCAGCAACTGACAATTCTTGGTGCAGTCAGCCAGCATTGCGGCTGTTGCTTCGAAAATGTAGCTGCCGCCTTCCCACAAGCCGTTATTATTCAGGAGACCTACGCCATTGAACACCACTGACCAGGTATCGCCCAGGGGGGCCACTGTATCCCCCGGCGTGTACAAATCCAGGAATTCGGTGTCGCCATTGCGAATGATGTCAAAACCCAAGGACTGAACCAGCCCTTCAAGAGGTTCAGGCACGTTATATGCACGAGTCAACGCCGCACCGAGGCCAGGTGCCATAGCGGTGTCCGGACGGTAGACAACATCCAGGCCAAAACTGATACCGGCAATTTCCTTGGCAAAGGAAACCCCCATCACCTCCATATCTTCCGTGAACACCCAGTAGCCATCACCGATGGCCCGAGCACCCTCGTCCCAGCCGGGAGTGGGGTCAGGATACACACCCGCAGCCAATAGCGGGAAGGTACGGTTGAAATCTGCACCTGCGGCCAGACCGTGCAGGTTACGATCGGTCACGTTCATGTAAATGAAGCTGGTCTCAAGTGCCCAGGCATCTATCCAGTACTGGAAATTGATACCCCAGTCACCCGACTCGCTCTTATCCTTGTGATCCACGCGGTAGCCCGCGCGCAGTGGATTGGTCAAGTCTTCGCCAATGATGGTCGGCGGAAATACTACGAAGTCCGTATTCTCAGTCAGGCCGGCCGCAGGGTTAAAGTATGTACCGGTTTCCGGCAGGCGATGGCGTTCATGCTCGAAATTGTAGAAGCCATTAAAGGTGAGGTTGTCTGTAAGCTGCCATACGGTAGAAAGCTTGGCAGTAGGCAGGAATAATTCCTTCGCTTCAGAGCCGGGCACTGAGAGCGCTTTGTTGAAATCGATGGGAGACATTGAGCCGCCAAAGCCATTGATGGCGCCTGCCGCCAGCAAGCTGTTGCCCCAGTAAATGGTATGACGACCGGCGCGGACCCCCAGAGCTGTTTCCCCGATGTCCCAGTTACCGAAGACAAATGCGTCGAGAATTTCGCCACCAAAGTAATGGTAGTCATCGGCAGCATCGCTGTATTCGCCGGGAGAAACGCTGGCGTTGGCCCAGGTGGCTATGCGGTCTTTCGGATGATCGCTGTCTTTGTAAGCGTAGTCGTACCAGCCCGCTGCGCTGACCCTGAAGCCGTAGTTCATCTTATAGATAACATCGAATTCAGAGAGAATGTCTATCCGGGAACTTACGACATCGCCCTTGTCGACCGACAAGGTATTGTCGTCAGCAAGCCACCAACCGCAACCCTTGTATGCGCATTGGGGAGTCGTGATTCGCTTGTCCTGATCTTCGGTGCGCACCATCAGGTTGCCCTTTACGGTGTTGTCCCAGCGAACTTCCCAGTCGTCGGATGTATCGAACTGGAATGCGTGGGCCTGCGTGCTGATGGCGGTGAGAACCGACAGTGCTAGCAGCTTCTTCTTCATGGTACTTCCCTCTGCGAGTAGGTATTGCAATGCTTGTATTTATGCAGCTCGCGCCGCTATTTTTTTCATTCAATGCCCGACTCGTGTGCAGCGCACCGTTGCGTAAGGCGTCGCTCGAGCATGGCTATTGATTGCGCTTTGGCTGTTGTGTCGCTGCGTTATTCTGACTGCCGGGCAGTCTGCTCGCTTGCGGTGCTTTCCATTGCTGACACAACAACGGCCCCATACCAGGAGGCCATGGCAACCCGAACTGCTCGCTCTGATTAGACGTATTCAAGCATCTGAAGTCAGGGTCACTTCCTGTCGGCGAATATTACAATACATCTTGGGCGGTCAAGATATTGATTTGGGACAGGCTTTTGTGATTTTAGGCCATCAGGCCGGTTTGTAAACCCGTAATTTCACAGCAGTTTTTTAATCAACTGGCGAGTAAGCCCGTTTCACGGGCGTTGAGTTCGCCCGCCCCATGCAGCCAGCGAATGGTGTCCTTGAACGTCACTTCAAGCGGACGAAACTCGAAGTCGAGCTCGCGCAGCACCCGGCTGTTGTCCATCAGTATCCAGCCGGTGGCGTAGGTCAGGCCCTCTGCAGTCAGCGGCGTATCCTTACCCAGAATCGGGACCACACGGTCTGCCACCCTACCCGCCAGCCGCATCAGGCTGCCATTCAGCGGTATAGCCAACGGCCGCCTGCCAGTCAGTTGGCGCAGAAACCCGGGGTGCTCCCGCCAACTCAGGTAGTGCCCGCCCAACACATAGCGATTTGAGGGTGCGACGCCCTCCAGTATCAGGCGATGAACCCGCGCAATATCACGCACGTCAATGTACTGGGTGCCGGAACTCATCATCGGCACGAAGGCTCGCAAGTAGGTCTGCACACCCGTGTGCGCCTCGGTCATTTCAGGGCTGTCCGGGCCCAACACCGTCGCTGGATAAGTTATTGTAAGCCGATTGTCCGGGCCCTGAAGTGAGCGCACATAGCGCTCACAGGCCACCTTTGATTCGCCGTATCCGCCTTCGCCGCTGCCGAGAGCGGAGTCTTCAGTGAGCACAGTCAGCTGAGGGTCGTAGAGCGCGGTAACACTGGAAACGTGAATGATATTGTCGATGCCGAGTGCCAGCGCCTGGCCGATGACATTGCGCACGCCCGCCACATTAGTCTCAAGGACTTTTTTGCGATCAGCGGCATGAGTGGAAACCAGCGCCGCTACATGAACAACACCATCGCAGCCGAACATGGCCTGACGAACACCCTCTTCATCGGTCATATCGGCTTCGGTATAACTGGCAACGGGGAGATCGCCAAACACACGGCGCATCTTGGCGGCACTGCGCACCAACAAACTGACATCGTGGCCAGCCTCGATCAATTCACACGCCGTGTGGTAACCGACAAAGCCGGTTGCCCCGGTAATCATTACCCGCATGGCATTAGCCTATCAGTGCCTGGCCGCCATCCACACCGATGGACTGGCCGTTGATATAGGAAGAACCCTCACTGCAGAGTAGCGCTACGAAACGCCCGATGTCCTCTTCACAATCGCCGATGCGCTTCTGCGGAATGCTCTGGATAAATTCGGCTGCCTGCTCAGGGTACTGATTCATCCACCACTCCAGGCCAGGCGACTTGGCATGAGGAAGAATGACATTGGTGCGAATACCGTCGGGGCCCCATTCGCAGGCGGCTGCACGACTCAATGCGCGTATGGCCTCTTTGATCGCTGCATAAGCGCCAAAGCCATTGACGTCCCAGCGCTTGGCCGAAGATGTTCCCAGATTGACGATACAACCATCTCCCTTCAAGTGCGGGTAGCACAGCTTCATCATGCGCAGCGTAGCCAGCGGACCGGATTCGAAACCTGCGGTGAATGCCTTGTCGGTGATGTCGTGCAGTTCACCCAGCGGGACTTCCTGTGCATTGTTAACCAGTATCTGTAGCCCGCCATAGTGCCCCACTACGGTTTCTACGCAGTTCGCCAAGGACTCCTCAGACTTCACCTGACAGACAACCGGGAGGGCTTCGCCGCCGCGCTCGCGAATCAACTCGCAGGTAGTATGCAACTTTGATTCGGTACGCCCGGTAACCGCTATCTTCGCGCCCTCGGCGGCCAGCGCCAGAGCGATGCCCTGACCCACACCCTGCCCCGCCCCTGTTACCAGCGCAATTTTGTTCTCTAACATCATGGTTGAGCTCCGTTGCCAACATTCAGATCGATTATATTCTGACGATAAGAGCTAGGTGTCTCTCCCGTCCAGCTTTTGAATGAACGCACAAAGGAACTGGGTTCAGTAAATCCGAGATAGTCTGAAAGATCAGCCACCTTCACATCCTCGTTGAGTAGCTTGTCCACCGCGACCCGACAACGCACCTCGTCTTTCAGCTTCTGGTAGCTGGTATCTTCAGCCTGCAGGCGTCTGCGCAGGCTCGACTCGGACATATTGAGGTACTGGGCGACCTGGGCGAAGGATGGGAGGCCCACCGGGAGGTCAATGGCAATCAAAGACCTTATCGCCGCGCTGGTACTGGCATTGCGCTGCTCCAGCATGAAAAGCTCGTACACGGCATCCTCGAGAAAGTGGCGCAAGGACTCATCGGTATGCACGAGGCGCCGCTCGAGATCGCTGGCTGCAAACGCAAAGTAATTTGCGTCAGCGTCAAACTCTGGCTCACAGTTGAAAATTGTTTTCAGGCTCTGGCTATAGGCGGCATTGAGAAATGGCGCATTAATTCTTAGTGAATTGGTGGCAAGGGATCGACCAATCAGCCAGCCACACAGACCATGCCACACCAACAGACCGGATGCCTTGGCCACCGTGTCCTGGTATTCAGCCCGATCCCAGCCCTGGGGCGCCAGTGCGGCACCCCGTTCAGTGAAGCGGATGTGGTAGGTAAGCCGAGCTTCGTCACCCACGCGCTCGAGTTGCACTCGATGCCCAATCATTGGGTACAACATGTGCTCGTAGCGCGCCGCCAATTCGATAGCGTCGCCCAGGGTCCGGGCAGAAATCATGCAGTGGCACATGAGTTGGAACGCCTCACTGCCAACCCCTGCTGCCCAGGGTAACGGCTCCTTGAGGGTCTGCATGGCCTCTACGGCATGCTTATACAACAAAGAATACTGCCTCAGCGGTAGCGCATAATCCGGGTCGAGCGCCGTCACGGTTGCTGGCGCAAGATTGACCCTCGCGCCAATCGCTGCAGCATCAAGCCCAATGTGATCCAGATAATCGAACAGCCGCGAGACTTTCTTAGCCGCCACAGTTACTTCTGCCATATACCCCGCCGGTTGATTATGTTTATCAAAGTGACCCCTGCTGCCCTGTTGTAACCACGACTTCAGCCTATCATTAAACGCGACAGAGAATAGTATAGTGACACGCTCATGAATCCCGACCACCATCTACGCAAAGAAGCCTGGATCAGCGGTGTATCAAACGCCATATTCAATGGCCTGATTGCCTGGCTGCTGCTGCGCAACGGCCCCGAACTGGCCTGGGGCGGTCAATCCAGTTTCGCCTTCGACGTCCTGGCGACAGCATTTATACTTCCTTTTATCGTGGCCCTGATTGTGATCCCCCTGCAGCGTGGCAAACTGCGCAAAGGCAAGCTCGAGAGCATCGCACTCGGGCCGGAAAATCGTTTCCAGAAATTCGCCGATCGCTTGCCCCACAATACCTTCAAAAGTGCGCTTTGTTTTGGCCTGTCAGGCCTCTGCACGATCGCACCACTCACCCTGCTTGGATTCTATATACTCGATATTGATTCTGTGCGCCCGACTACCTACAGCATTTTCAAGGGCATCTGGGCCGGTTTAATGGCCGCAGCACTGGTAGTGCCCATGGTACTCGTGGCACTGCGCCCAACGACAAACAAAGAGGTTTAACTCAATGTCCTTACTGGAAAACAAAATCGGACTGGTCACTGGCGCGGGCCAGGGCATTGGGCGCGCGATCGCCCGGGCGTTCGCTCGCGAGGGTGCAAGCGTGGTGGTCGCTGATTTCAACCGTGAGATGGGCGAAGAGACCACCGAGCTTATCAACGCTGCGGGCGGCAACGCGGTATTCGTCTTCGGCGACGTCAGCAACGAAGAATCTGTGCAAGCAATGGTAGACACCGCCGTCGCCCACTACGGTCAGTTGAACATTGCCTGCAACAGCGCTGCCTTGAGCCGCGGATCCGGCCCGATTCATCTGTTCGAGCGAGACGTATTCGACCAGACGCTGGAGATGTGCCTCACCAATACCTGGCTGTGCATGAAATACGAAATCCCTGCACTACTGGCGGCGGGCGGTGGAGCCATCGTTAACATTTCCTCCAACGCCTCCCTGCGAGGTCAGGCGTTCAACACCGCATACGCGGCCGCTAAAAGCGGCGTCAATGTGCTTACCAAAAGCTCCGCTGCTGAATACGGTCGTGAAGGTATTCGCATCAACGCCGTCTCCCCCGGCGTCATTCGCACACCGGGCATCGAAAAATACTTTGCCGAGCAGCCAGAGAAAGCCGCTGGACTGAAGAAAGCCGCGGTGCTGGACCGCCTGGGAGAACCCGAGGAGATCGCCGAAGCAGTCGTCTTCTTGTGCAGCGACCGCGCCTCCTTTATTACCGGACAGATTCTGTCGGTAGACGGCGGCGGCGCGGTACGCTGATCAAGTCAACGCATCGGGCGCCAGGTTTTCGATCTGGCGTCGAATACCGTCTCGCCAGCTCACGCGAGTCGGCCCGATCAGTTCGTGCATCAGGGTCGGATCGATAGCCAGTGAACCGAATGCCTTCGGGTTCTCCTTGAACTCGGGCGAAAGACCCGTAAGTTCGCCGATGTATTCACACCACTCTTCTACCGCGACCTGCTCAGACCCCCCAAAGTTCACTGTGACCACATCGGTTGATGCCGCACCCAGCAGATAAGGAATTTTTTCGATGTAATCGTCGGCATGCAGGGGGTTGAAGTAATTCGGTCGCTCCGGGTGCACATCGATAGGCATGCCCTGCTGCATCATCAACAGGTGAAAATACATCCAACCGCCGTTGTCGCCATAGGGCACGCTCAGGCGCGCTATCGTGGCGGGAATCCCAAACTCACGCGCGGTGAACCGGCACACCGTCTCCGCCGCGATCTTGGAAATGCTATAAGTGGGAAACATATCCCGGTGGCTGTCACCGAGCGGGGCATTCTCCACTCTCGGCTTCTGGCCTTCTTCGTGATCGTAAACCGCCGTTGACGAAAAGTGCAGAAACGCCTTTGCGTTGCGACAGCGCAGCATGAGGTTGCCCACACCCTCGCCGTTAGCCTTGAGGTCATATTCAAAATCACCGGTCTTGACGACGGCAAAATTGAGAACGTAGTCGATATCCTCCGGTATCGCGGCCAGGGAATCAGTATCGGCCAGATCTGCGGCTATCACCGTCGCACCAAGTGAACTGATTCGATCACGATCTTCCTGCTTCGAGAATCGGGCCAACGCATAGACATCAGCGATTTTGGCGTAGTGCTCCACAACTGGCAGTGCTACCTGGCCGGTGGGGCCAGTGATCAATATCTTTCGGCCAGCAAGTTCTACCGGGTTACATGGCATGGTCAATCCTTTTTCTGTTATGCATCGTTTTTACGGATGGTTGTTATTCAATTGAGCGGAGGATAACTGGTATAACCTTCCTCGCCCGGGGTATACAGTGTCGCGAAATCCATACGCGCCAGGTCGCGGCCCTCGCGAATTCGCCGTGGCAAGTCGGGATTGGCAATAAAGTCCCGACCAAACGACACGGCTTCTACTGCACCGGCAGCGATGGCCGCCGCCGCTTCGACAGCTGAATAGCTCTCATTGCCAATCATGTTCGCAGCAAAATACTTTCTGCCGAGTGCGAGATTGTCGACCCGCCCTGTGGGCAGGCGAATCGTGTGCAGATAGGCCAGCCCGAATTCCGCCGCCTTGCTGAGCAGAGTATCGAAGGTCTCCTGCGGGTCGTCGTCCTGAAGATCGTTAAAAGGATTGTCAGGGCAGATACGCATCCCCACTCGGCCCGCACCATCAACACCGGATATCTCACGCAAGACATCCAGAGCGAACCGACATCGATTCTCAGCCGATCCTCCGTAATTATCTTGCCGGGTATTCGTGCCGCTCGAGAAAAATTGCGCTGGCAGATAGCCACTGGTGCAGTGCAATTCGACACCGTCAAAGCCCGCCTCATAGGCCAGCTCAGTAGCGTAGCGGTAATCTACCACTACCTCCGCGATCTCACTCAGGCTGAGAGCCCGAGGCGAATCCAGCGGCTGCATTCCCTGCTGGTCGGTGTAAATCTCACCGCGAGCGGTAATTGCTGAGGGCGCCACCGTTGCACTCCCGGCGGGCTTATTCAGTGCACTGGCGACTCTGCCCACATGCATTAGCTGGGCCACGATCAACCCTCCCTCCCCGTGCACAGCGTCTGTCACCCGGCGCCAGGCTGCCGCTTGTGCCGGATTGTAGATACCGGGCGTACGGCAATAGCCGAGACCATCCGCACTGGGCGCCACACCCTCAGTGATGATCATGCCGGCCGAGGCACGCTGACGATAATACTCGACCATTGTGTCGGTAGGCATACCGTCGGCGGCGGCTCTGCTTCGCGTCATCGGCGCCATCACGACACGATTCCTGAGTTGCAAATCGCCAAGTTGCAACGGTTCAAACAAAGTATCGTTCACACTTATCGCACCTTGATTTTTGGTTCTGCAGCACCGCGCCGCATGGTTGTCAGAAAAGCCTCAAGTGGCGCTGGCTCGGCAACGTCCGGTTCGCCATCGCCGGGAGGGTTTTTCCAGAATTCAGCCCAGGAGGGCCAGAGCTCGTGATAAGCGCCAGCATAGGGTTCGCGATCCGGCCAGCGCATTTTGTTGTCGCCCACCGGCGGCTTATTGATGTCGGTAGCGTACCAGTAACAGGGCAAACGGCGTCGGAACAACCAGCGGCCATCGATGCGTTCGTATTGGTCCCAGTAGATCATCTGCATGATCACCCACTCGGTCCCGCCATCCGCACAAGGCGTCTCATGCTCGTTCTTGGAGTACACAACACCCCGGGCATGCTCAGGGTCATCAAATTCAATGACATGGTTGCCAATATGATGAGATGTGCCGGTGAACTGAAGCCGCAAGGTGTCATCCAGCCAACGCTTAAGGTGCCCACGGCCAGATTTCTCCCTGCTGACCCGAATGTCAGGCGCGAAGAGGTTTACATGGGCGTCAAGATCTCGCATGTCCAGTGAGAGCGAATACTTCGCCACCAGTTGCCGGATTTCGTCGAGCGATTCCAAACGATCCAACCGTTGTTCTAGGGATGCCATTGTGTCACCTGAGCACATTTTCTATGGCACTGAGCATAGAAGGCCGACACGAAGCTG
Source organism: Halioglobus maricola (assembly GCF_009388985.1). Lineage (NCBI taxonomy): Bacteria > Pseudomonadati > Pseudomonadota > Gammaproteobacteria > Cellvibrionales > Halieaceae > Halioglobus > Halioglobus maricola. The sequence continues at coordinate 1,856,304 of NZ_CP036422.1, read as the reverse complement.
GTCAACGACAGCTTCGCTCACAACGCTTGTCATTTGGCTTCAGGGCGATTTTCTGGCGTTCAGGTTCAGATAGTTATAGTGTCGAGGGCATGAACGACCCCATCCAGGAAATTACAGCCGGCGACGGCACGACGATCCCCCTCTACTGGTACCCGGCCACAGGCACGGGCACCGTGTTGCTATTGCTACCCGCGCTCGGCATCCAGGCAAAGCTTTACCGCAGGCTCGCCGAACAGCTGTGCGACCGAGGCCACAGCGTTGCGGTAATGGAGCAGCGCGGCCACGGCAACAGCGCCCTGCGGCCCAGCTACAGCTGCCAGTTCTCTCTCGACGACTTACTGGAATTCGATATTCCCGCCGCGCTGGATTGGTTAGAACTCCAATCCCCCGGCTGCAAAATTGTATTGGGCGGCCACAGCCTTGGCGGCCACCTGAGCACTATTTACGCAGGACGTGCGCCTTCGCGACTTGCGGGCGTCCTGCATCTGGCCTGCGCGTTTCCACACTACCTTGACTATCCAGGCAAGGAACGGCTCCTGTTGCGTTTTCTGTGCACCGTTATGCCGCTGTTCAAACTGGCACCGGGCTATTACCCCGGCGGCCTCATGGGCTTCGGATCCCGCGAATCAATTGGCATGATGATGCAGTGGCGTCAGTGGTGTTTGAGCGGAAGCTTCGATTACGACGGCCACACCAATATCGCGGTAGCAGGTGCCTTTACCGGCTCAGTGCTGGCGATAGCATTCGAACAGGATAATTTCGCCACCCAGGCGGCCATCGAGCGCGCCCTCTCTCCGCTTAGCGGTGCCAACGTAAGCCGTGTCAGCCTGGGAGCTGAAGAGCAGGGAGAATATTTGGGTCATGTGAATTGGGCGCGCAGCCCAGAGGGCACCAGCGCCTGTATCGCCCAATGGCTAGCCGGCTTGAGTACCGGCAGCCACTAGAAGGGAAAGACCAGCGGGATTAACAACAGCACTGTCGCCGAGTAACAGATCGAGAGCGGCAGGCCCGCGCGAAAGTAGTCGCCCAAACTATAACCGCCAATATTCTGCACCATCAGGTTTGTGGTATAGCCGTAGGGGGTCAGGAAACTGGCGCTAGCGCCGAACGCGACAGCCATTACCAAAGGCATGACATCGATCCCAAAACTTTCCGCAAGACCGAACGCAACAGGAAACGCCAACGCCGCTGCGGCATTGTTAGTCATCAACTCGGTGAGGACCAGGGTGCCGAAGTAAATCCCGGCCATAGCCGCCCAGGGACCCAGCTCACCCAGATAGACGTGCAGTACGTTCGACAAGGCCGCCACTGCGCCGGCATTGGTTAGCGCCTGCGACAGGGTCAATGCCGAGGTAATAATCAGCCAAAGCTCGAATGGGAAGCGGCGGCGCAATTCCGACCCGCGCACCACGCCCATCAGCAGCATGCAGATCAGCAGAAAGGCCATACCCTTGATCAGCGGGACCATGCCCGTTGTCGCCAGGGCCACAACGGCTATCAGGGTAGCTGTGATGAAGTAATTCTGCGCCGGCGTCGCGCTCGCTCCGCCCACCGCGTCCTCCACCACCACAAAATTCTTATCCAGATTCTTCCGTTCATTGAAGTCTGCACCCACGGCCAGCATCAGGTTGTCGCCCGCCTGGATCGTGATATTGCCGAGCTTGCCAGAGAGACGCTTACCGCCGCGCCGCATACCGACAACGGCCGCATCAAACAGTGATCGGAAGCCACTGTCCTTGATGGTCTTGCCCTCGATTGAAGCGTTGGGCATGACGATCACTTCCGTCATATTCTCGCGCAGCAATCCCTCTTCAATGGCAAACAGATGCAGCCCTGGAAAAGACTCCAGTGCATTTACCTGCTTGATATCGCCCGAGAAGATCAGTTTGTCGCCCGCCTCGATAAATTCGGAGGGGGCAACCGGCGACACCAGATGATCTCCGCGGACAATCTCAACGAGGAACAAGGCTTCCAATTCACGCAAACCATTGTCCAGAATACTCTTGCCAACCAGGCCGGAATCGGCACTGACTTCTGCCTCGATCAGGTATTCGTTAATGTCGATCTGCTCCCCGCCGCTGCGGGGCAACAAACTGGAGCTGAGCAGCATGACAATCAGGCCCACGACCGTGACCGAGAATCCGACCAGGAAAAAATCAAAAAACGCCAGGCCCTGTCCGGTGGCATCTTCGAGAAAACTACTGACAATCAGGTTGGTGGACGTACCGATCAGAGTCATAGTGCCGCCGAGGATAGCGGCATAGGAAAGCGGTATCAGTAGACGCGACGCCGGATGATGCCGATTGCTGCGCACGGTGTGCGCCAGTGTCGCCACGACTGCGGTATTGTTTACAAACGCTGAGAAGAATGCCGTGACAGTCCCCAGGCGCAACAGACTGAGAGCGTAGTTAGATGAAATCAATTTGCCTGACAAACGCGTCAGCCATGACAACTTTTCCAGCCCTACCGATACAAGCAACAGCAGAATCAGCGTCATCAGGCCCATATTGGACGCCTTGGCCAAAACCTGCTCAGTTTCTACCAGCCCGAGAAAATACGCCGCCAGCATCGATCCGACGAAAACCCACACCGCCGGCCAATCCGTAAATATGAGACTGGCCAGCAGGGCGACGAATAGCCCGACTATGAGCAGCTGGTCAATCATTGTGCAATACACCCTGGAGGAAAACGCCAAGCATATCCGTTTGTCGTGGTAGGCCACAACAGTAGCCGCAATGCGGTATGCGGGCGCAGACCCCAAAGCGGTATTCTTTTACCCTACTGGCGCGTCGCCAAACGATCCGCATAATAATACTCTCGCCTTAGATTAATACAGGAACGATAGATGAGCTCCCTCGACCCATTTGCCCCAGTCACTCTGGGCAGCTTTGACCTTGCCAATCACTTTCTGATGGCCCCGATGACCCGAGCAAGGTCACCGGAGCGCATCCCCACAGATGCCGTGGTCGAGTACTACCGGCAGCGGGCGGGCACCGGGCTAATCATTTCCGAGGCCACCCAGATATCCCCCCAGGGCACCGGTTCGATCGCTACACCAGGCATCCACACGGAGGAGCAGATCGCAGGATGGCGCAGGGTGACGGATGCGGTACATGCGGCCGGCGGGCGGATTATCTGCCAGATATGGCATGTCGGGCGAGTCTCACACAGCAAGATGCAGGCAGAAGGTGAAGCACCCGTCTCCTCCTCGGCCACCGCCGGACAAATCAACACCTTCACCGCCGATGGTTTCGAGCCCTGCACGCCTCCGCGAGCACTCGCGCTGGAAGAAATTCCTGAGGTTATTGAACAGTATCGACAGGCTGCCTTGAATGCCATTGAAGCGGGTTTCGATGGTGTGCAGATTCACGCTGCCAGCGGCTATCTGATCGACCAGTTTTTGCGCGACGGCGTTAATCGCCGCGAAGACGAGTATGGCGGCTCAGTAGAGAACCGGGCGCGCTTCCTGCTCGAAGTCACCGACGCGGTGAGTACAGCGATCGGTGCGGACCGCACGTCAGTGCGCCTGTCGCCCTTCACCGTTACCTGGGACTGCAGCGACAGCGACCCGCGCACCGTATTCACCCACGCGGTGCGTGAGCTGGACAAGCGCCCTCTCGCCTTCCTCGAAATCGTTGAGCGAGGGTTCGACTCATTAGCAGTCGACACAGGGGATGGGGGCGAACTGGACTTCACGCCAGGGGACCTGCGTAAGCTCTATCGCGGCAATCTGGTTGCCAACGGCTGTTACGATCTTGCCAGCGCTCGCGCAGCCCTGGCCAGCGGGCACGCCCAGGCCATTTCCATCGGTCGACCGCTGATGTCCACCCCCGACTGGGTTCATCGCCAGGCCCGCGAGCAGCCTCTCAATGCTGAGATCGACCCCCTCTTCTGGTACGGCGGCAATGAAGAGGGTTACTGCGATCAGCCACCCGCCCAGCAAGAATAGGCAGGGCCTCTGCAACACATTGCACGGCGGGCATGGCTCGTGGTAATTTGGCTGCAATAATTTGCTCGCGCAATGTACAGGATGGACTGCGCGCGGACGATACAGCACTCCCTTGCACAGGGGGCATAACGGGACAAGTGACATGGCAGTTGTAACAGTACCGGGGCACAAGGCGCTTTGTCTTCGCGGTCGTCGCGCGCGCAGGGAGAGCAGCGTATGAGTATGACGACCCGGCTCAATCTGGTTTTCGTGATCAGTGCGCTGCTGATGGGAATCGTTGCGAGCACCGTTACCGGACTGCGTGAATACCATACCCAACTGGAACAGCTTACCCGTAGCTCTGCCAGTCAGCTGCTGGCCAGGCCCGATCTGCAGTTCCACATCTATCGCAACGATATTGCCGCCATGGAAGAGACGCTGGAAGACTTCTTCCAGCAAGCGGCCGTTGCCGGCGCGATTATCTATAACAACACCGGGACAGAATTGGTAAGTCGCGATAACCCCATCGCGCGTACTTTTAATCCCGCCGACTTTACGACTGTCCGAGGCGATGCCCTGACCCTTGACGAAGTACTTGTCGCGTTCGACGGGAGTCAGCAGCCCATAGACCTTTCCCTGCTAAACTCTGTCATTCCCCAGAGCACCCCGGCCTACTTCAGCCTGCCGATATTCACCCTCGTCAATCCAGCCGAACGCAGGCTGACTGAAGCCGATTTTGCAATCGCCCTCACCTCGCCCAACCGCAGTCAAAGTCAATGGGTGATCGGCTACCTGCACCTCTTGCTCGATCGCAATGAACTCGCCACCGCCTCACTATTGGAGGCGGGCAAGGTATTCATTTGGATTCTCGTGCTCGTTATCGTCTGCAGTATTGCCGGGTGGTTAGTGGGAAGGCGCATCACTCGCCCCCTGCAACAACTTGGCCAGCTGGCGGATGACATCGCTGCCGGCGAAGTAAAGGGGCCAGTGCACCTTGAGGGCCCGGGAGAAATGCAGGATGTGGCGCGCGTCATCAATACGGTGCTCGGTGGTGTCAAAAACTTCAAGGCTGAACAGGAAATCGGCAACCGCTTGCTGAGCCTCAAAGTGGAGCAACGCACATCGCAGCTGACCGAACGCAATGCCCAGCTCAACAAAGTCGTCGGCGAGGTAAAGAAGACCCGCAGTCGACTGCATCACATGTCCAACTACGACAAACTGACCCAGCTTCCCAATCGCCAGCTTTTCAGCGAGCAACTTGATCTGCTACTGAAGCTCAATCATCGCAACAAGCAAAATCTGGCCCTGCTCTTTATAGATCTGGATGAGTTCAAACGGGTTAACGACTCCCTCGGCCTCGCCACGGGTGACCGTCTGCTGCAAGAGGTCGCCCAGCGCCTGAGCCGGGCTGTACGTGAAAGCGACAGTATCGGCCATCTGATCAATAGCGACGCAGACATCGCTGTGTCGCGCCTTGGCGGCGACGAGTTCACCGTGGTGCTGAACGAAGTCGAATCCGAAGCAGCGGTTCTGCAAGTGGCGGACCGAATCATGCAGACCTTACAGACGCCGTTCAATATCGACGAACACGAGCTGGTGATAAAGCCCGCTGTCGGCATCGCCATGGCACCTGAACACGGCGCTGAAGTTGAAGACCTCATCAAAGCGGCAAGCGTCGCCAAATGGCATGCCAAGAAAACAACGGGCAGCGGTATCGAAGTGTACAACCCGGGCATGGGCGAGGAAGGTCAGAATCGGCTGCGTCTGGAAGCTGACCTGCGCCGCGCTATTGAGCGCAATGAATTATCGCTGCACTACCAGCCTCAGGTGGACACACGCTCGGGCTCTGTCGCCGGAGTGGAAGCCCTACTCCGCTGGGAGCACCCGGAAGAAGGCATGATCCCCCCTGGCGATTTCATCCGCCTGGCGGAAGAGATCGGTGTTATCGAAGAGCTGGGGGACTGGGTACTGGTCGAGGCCTGCCGTCAGGTACAGACATTCAACCGTGCCGGCGTAAAACTCAAAAAAGTAGCAATCAATATCTCAGCCCTGCAATTTGACACAGAGTTCATTAGCCGAATCCGCGAGGTGATCCGCCAGTTCAATATTGCGCCTGAGCAACTGGAGCTGGCGCTGACCGAAAGCATTATGACCAGCAACGACAAAGAGACGGTCGAGGCACTGCAGGCGCTCAAAGAAACTGGCATCTACCTTTCCGTGGATGACTTTGGCACGGGCTATTCTCCCCTCACCTACCTGAGCCAGTACCCGCTGGACGAGATCAAGATCGCGCGGGAGTTCCTGCTGGACAGTGGCCGCAGCGAAGCGGGAGCAAAACTGATTGTGGCGATCATCGCCATGGCACGAAGCCTGGGATTGAGAGTGCTGGTAACTGGCGTGGAGACCCACGCACAGTTCAAATTCTTGTCTGAAAACGGAGCCGGCTTCCTTCAGGGGTATCTATTCAGCCCGCCAGTGCCCGCGAACAAGCTCAAACCCATGCTCGCGCCGTGGCACTTCGTGGACCAGGTTCAGCGCCTCTCAGAGGCGCCGGCCCCGCGTAACACTCAGGCGCCGTAGGCCTCTCCAAAGGCACGACCAAACGCATCGAGCTGTTCTGCTGGCAAATCATTTATGCCGGCAGCTCCCGCCCTGCCCCCACCTGTAGGGAACTGCATGCACAGCTCAGCTGCACCCTGCTTGTTCACCATAGGCGCACGGACACTCACCAGGAAGTTGCCGTTGTCTTTCGCAGTAAGCACAGCATGGGCGCGTTCAGGATGCGCGGTCGCGAGATCATTGCTGAACACCCCGCTCACTCTCCTCGCCCAGGCTTCATTGGGCAGCGTGTAGAGCGCCACCTTGCTGGTCTCCATGCTCGGGCTAAGCGCTTCAGCAGCACCCATATCCTGAGCATAGCCATCGGCCAGCGTGCGAAAATCAGCAGATGCGGTTGCGAACTCCAACGCGCTATCAGCTTGATAGAGACGGAGATAGAGCGCCTCAGGATCAAAATGCAGATCTTCAACCGCCGGGCCGTAACCGTTGTAGTTAATAAACGTGCCCAATTTTTCCAGCAAATCCAGGTCGGCAGCGGAAATGTCCAGATCACCGGCGAGGCTGCGCGCAGTCTCTTTCAGATTGTCACCAAACGCACCGGTAACCGCCCAATCAAGATAGGCGCCCTTGAGGTGGCCATTGACCAGCGCCGCCGTACAGACATTGGGGGACTCATTAATAATACTCGTCAGCGAGGCGTGTTCAGGGACATCACCGGGAAAGTGATGGTCGACGTAGAACACTTCGGCTCCCGCCTCGAGTGCCGCCCCGAGTCCCGCCTTATTCTTGTCCATCGAAACGTCGAGCACAGTCAGACGATCGCCTGATTGTGCATCGACTTTGCCAAGAAGGTTAATATCACGCTTAACACCGGTGACAAGTTTGGCCTCCCGGGGCTCCGCCTTGCGCAGTTGCAGCAAGGCACAGATGCCATCGGCATCACCATTGAATATGTCGTAGTCCATCGCCGCGATCAGCTATCCAGAGACTGGTAGTAGTCGGACAGAATCTTGGCGACTTCCGGGCGAGAGAACTCGGGCGGAGGCGCGATACCCTTGCCCAGCATTTCGCGTACGGCGGTGCCCGACAGAAGCACAAAGTCTTCCTTGGCGTGATCAGGCGCGTCGCGCATCATCACAACCTTGTTCAACTTCTTGCTGTAGGCTGTGTGATCGGCCTTGTAGATCTCCAGCTCCAAAGCGTCGTCGGCAACTTCCTCATCGAAGATGGTCTGGGCATCAAAACCACCGTAGTAGTCGCCTACACCGGCGTGATCGCGGCCGACAATCAGGTGAGTACAGCCACAGTTCTGACGGAACACCGCGTGCAGTACAGCCTCGCGCGGGCCAGCGTAAAGCATGTCGAAGCCATAACCAGTGATCATGACGGTATTCTCGGGGAAGTAGACGTCAACCATCTTGCGAATCGACGCATCGCGCACATCCGCAGGGATATCGCCCGGCTTCAATTTGCCCAGCAGCATATGGATGAGGATACCGTCGGCATTCAGGTCATCCTTGGCCATGCGGCACAATTCTTCGTGCGCCCGGTGCATCGGATTGCGGGTCTGGAATGCCACAACCTTGTTCCAGCCGCGCTCGGCGATTTCATTACGTATCTCAACCGCGGTGCGGAAGGTCTCGGGGAAATCTGCCTGGAAGTAGGAGAAGTTGAGCACCTGAATGGGGCCAGACAGCACGGTCTTACCCAGGCTTTTGAACGTCGCGACGCCAGGGTGATCACCATCGAGAGTACGGAAGATCTTCTCCGCCATAAAATCAATCTGCTCGTCGCTGACAGACTCAACACCCTCGACATCCATAATCGCGAGCACCGGATTTCCTTCGACATTCGGGTCGCGCAAGGCTATACGACTGCCGGCTTCAATACCCGTTTCGTCGGTCATATTGAGTACGGGAACAGGGAAAAACACGCCAGCGCTGGTGGTCATGTTCTCAGCCACGCTCAGGGCATCGGCGAGCGTCATATAACCGTCCAGGGGATTGAAATAACCGCCACCGAGCATTACAGCATTGGCCGCCGCGGCAGAGTTGAGCAGGAGCGAGGGAAGGCCCTCGGCCTCCGCTATCAGGGCAGTACGCTGCGCATCGTCATATACATAGCGCGGGTTCAGTTCGTCTGAGCCATGGGGCTTGATCATTATGTTCTCCAGCTTACTTGGTGACGATGCCGCGTTCGCGCAGCAGGTCGAGAATGAGGTTCACTTCTTCTTCCAGCGACTGCTGGTCAGAGTGCAAATGTAGTTCCGGTGCTTCGGGCGCCTCGTAAGGGTCATCAATACCGGTAAAGTTTTTGATTTCGCCTGCGCGGGCTTTCTTGTACAGGCCCTTGGGGTCACGCGCTTCGGCGGCTTCCAGAGAACAATCGACGAACACCTCTATGAAATCCATACCGGCCTCGTCGTGTAGCGCTCGCACAGCATCGCGGTCTGCTTTATAAGGGCTCACGAAACTGGACAAAGCGATCTGCCCGCTGTCTACGAACAGCTTGGCCACTTCACCGATACGGCGGATATTCTCAGCCCGGTCCTCTGCTGAGAAACCCAGGTTCTTGTTGATACCCATACGGACGTTGTCGCCATCGAGACGGTAGCAGGCCACGCCACGTTCGTGCAGCATGCCTTCCAGCTCAACCGCAACGGTGCTTTTGCCGCTGCCAGACAGGCCAGTAAACCAGAGCGTTGCGCCCTTCTGCCCCAGCAGCTTTTCGCGGTGCTCACGGGTAATATCGCCTTCGTGCCAGTGCACATTTGTTGCTTTTTGTTCAGCCATGTCGGTGTCCTGTGGAATCCATCAAAAAAAGAGCCGGCAGCTTACGCCCGTTCCCACTATATGTAAAACAGGATATTATGGATGCAAGTATCGGTTTTTCCGATGGCAACTCAAACCAGGAGTCGGCGTGAAATTTACGCTCAAGCAATTGCAGGTTTTTCTCGAGGTTGCACGCCACGAAAACATATCCCGTGCGGCGGGCGAACTACACATGTCACAGTCCGCCGCCAGCGAAGCGCTGCTCAATCTCGAGCAGGGCTACGACGTCCCCCTGTTCGATCGCGTCAGCAATAAGCTCGCCCTCAATGCGGTGGGGCATACCGTGCGCAAAGAAGCGGAATCCCTGCTCGCCCACTGCCAGCATTTCGAAAACCTGTTGCTGACACACCAGTCTCTGGGGCACATCAAGGTTGGCGCCAGCTTCACCATTGGTAATCACCTGGCCACCCGCTACCTTGCTGGCTATCTGGGAAAATATCCCGAAGCCGATGTGGGCCTGGAGATTGCGAATACACCTGACATTGCCGCCAAGGTGCTTAATTTCGAAGTGGATATCGGCATGATTGAAGGAGAACTCCAGCACCGCGAGCTAGAGCTAATACCCTGGCGTGACGATGAACTCGTCGTTTTCTGCGCAGCCAACCACCCGCTGGCTAAAAAGGAGACGCTTTCGGCAAGGGATATCCGCGATGCAGCGTGGATTCTGCGTGAACCTGATTCCGGTGCTCGCCATACATTCGACCGGGCCATGGCAGGGCTATTGCCCTCCCTCAATGTGTATCTTGAATTCAAGCACAACGAGGCCATCAAAAATGCAGTGGAATCAGGACTGGGCATAGGCTGCCTCTCCCGCATCGTACTCGAGCGAAACTTCGCCAATGGCGATCTCGTTCCGCTCACCCTGCCTCGACGCGACCTCAGCCGCAGTTTCTATTTTGTATTGCGCAAACAGCGCTATCCACTGGCGTCGGTGAACGACTGGATGGAAACCTGTCGTTCGGTGGATACCTGAATTAAGATGGAGTTTTCCACAAGGAGTAGTCCGTATGGCCAGCGGCCATGTAAATAAGCACGCTGCACGCTCGGCCGATACGCGCCTGCGGTTTATCCGCACTGCTCAGAAACTGTTCGCCGAGCGCGGGGTGGATTCTGTTTCGCTCAATGAAATCACCCTCGCGGCGGGTCAAAAGAACCGCAATGCCCTGCAATATCACTTTGGCAGTCGCAAAGGCCTGATCCAGGCGATTCTGGACTATCACGCCGACGCGGTGGAAGCACTTCGCAACCGCTTCCTCGAGAGCGCGCATCTGGAACAATGGCGCCCCGCCGAGCGAGTCGCACGCACTCTGGTCACTCCTCTGGGTGAATATCTGAAACAAAACCCGGAGGGCGTTTACTATGTGCGTATGCTGTCGCAACTGGCCGCCACCAGCAGTCCGGCGACGAATCCCGGCAATGACTCGCAACTGAACTTTCGCAAGGTTGCTGCGCTTGAACCGATTGTGGCCGAGGCCCTGTCCCACCTTAGCCAGGCCGAAGCCAGGCAGCGCCTGTTCCTGGCCCTGTCGATCAATTTCCACAGCATTGCGGACATCTGCAGCGCATTCGGCTCAAAGCCACGCCAACGCAATACCATGCTCGATCAGGTCGCGGGCGCCATTGCGGCGATGCTGGAAGCACCCGCCAGGACGTAAGTTGAACTGGCGCAAAATTATTCATGTCGATGCAGATTCGTTCTATGCATCAGTGGAAATGCGAGAAAATCCCGGTCTGATCGGGCAGCCGATCGCTGTGGGTGGGAGCACCGGCCGGGGCGTTATTGCCACCTGCAATTATGAAGCGCGAAAATACGGCGTTCGCTCTGCAATGCCCAGCAGCCGCGCCCGCCAGTTGTGCCCCCAACTGCAGATACTCAAACCCCGCTTCCCGCTCTACCGCGAGACTTCGCGCCAGTTTCACGAGATATTCCGTCGCTACACAGAGGTCATTGAGCCACTGAGCCTCGATGAAGCCTACCTTGACGTCAGTGAAGCTACCGCGTGCCAGGGCAGTGCGACACTGATCGCCGAAGAAATTCGCGCCAGCATAAAAGAAGAACTGCAATTAACCGTATCGGCCGGCGTTGCACCCAACAAGTTCCTGGCCAAAGTCGGCAGCGACTGGAACAAACCCGATGGCTGTTTCACCCTGGCACCGGGACAGGTAGCAAGCTTCGTGCGCGAACTGCCCGTATCCAGAATCAATGGTGTTGGTAGCGTCACGGCAGCCAAACTGGAGAAACTGGGCGCCACGACCTGCGGCGAACTGCAAGCTATACCACTGGAAACATTGGCCCGACGCTTCGGCAAGTACGGCCTGCGCCTGTCTCAGCTGGCCCACGGCGAAGACAACCGCCCGGTACAAACCAGCCGCATCCGCAAATCGATCTCGGTGGAGAACACCTATAGTGATGACCTTGTTGATATCGATGCCATGCGCACAGCGCTGGAAAAAATTCTCGCTGAATTGGAGACCCGCTTTCATCGTATCGAAGAGCAATATCACCCCAACAAGCGCTTTGTGAAAGTGAAGTTCGATAACTTCAACCAGACCACGATGGAAGAAGTCATTCCTGGCAATGGCGAACACTGGCTGCAGCCGGGTGCGTATCTCGCGCTGCTGGAAAGCGCCTGGCAGCGCCAGAGCCGGCCGGTGCGCTTACTGGGCGCAGGTCTGCGCCTCAATCCTCGTCACGAAGTCCGCGAATCTCAACTCGCGCTGTTTGATAACTGAACCAATTCAACGTCGGTCAAACCGGGTAGACAGCACGATCGCCGATTCTGTATCGCGGACCCCATCCGTTTCGCCGATTTTATCCAGCGTCGCATCCAGCTCAGCCGGGCTGTGCACTCGCATCAACGCTACCATATCGATCTTGCCACTGACGGTGTACAGCGCCTCGACCTGCGGCAACTTTTCCAAGGTCGCACTTACCATCGCGCCCTTGCGGGGATCAACAACCAGGTTGACGTAGGCCTGCAGAGTTTCGGCCCGATAGGCATCACTGAGTTTCACCTTGTACCCAGTGATTACCCCATTGCTCTCAAGTGCGGCGAGCCGCTTCTGCACCGTGGTGCGGGAAAGATCCAGCTCCCGCGCAAGCTCGCTAACGCTCTGGCGAGCATTGCGCTGCAACGCCTTGAGCAGGCGCCGGTCATTCTTGTTCAGTTCCACATTGCCCCCTACTTTTCGTTTTGAACAATCATGTATTCAATATGACACCAATTTGAACAAATTAACCAGTTTTTGCAACTCCCAAATCACCAGCTGTTGAGACCAGAATAGAGCTATAACAGATTCAGGGATACGCACATGACAGGCGACATCAAACAACAGTGGCTCCAGAGCAAGCGAAAGCCCCACTCCTGCACTGGCGGATTTATCGCAGATACCGCGCCGGAAGAGCCCGCGTACCTCTTCTGTGCCAGCCAGCTGGAATCAGTCGCTGCCGTGTTTCTGGAAAATTTCCACGGCGACGTCAGCTACGCGGTCAAGGCCAACCCAGAAGCGCGAGTCCTGCAAACGCTCCATAAAGCAGGCGTCCGTCATTTCGACGTCGCCTCTATTGAAGAAGTCCGCTCCACTCTCGCTATTGCGCCTGATGCCGTACTGCACTTTAACAACCCGGTGAAAGACCTCGCCGCCATCACCGAGGCCTACGCCCGCTATGGCGTGCGCTCTTTCGCCCTCGACGAAACCTCTGAACTCGACAAAATTTATCGCGCCTGCGGCGGTGATACCAACGTGCGCTATACCGTACGCTTCAAGCTGGAACACGCGGGCGCTGCCTACGATTTCGGTAGCAAGTTCGGCGCCAGCACGGACGCTGCCGTGCAACTCATGCGCCTCATACACGCTCGTGGTGGCAAGGCCGCACTCACGTTCCACCCCGGTTCACAGTGCGTGGACCCCGGCATGTACCGCCGCTACCTGGAGGCGGCCGGTGATATCATTGCGCGCGCCGGATGCGCACCGGATCTGGTCAATGTCGGCGGCGGCTTTCCGGTAGCCTATGCCGGCGCAGACGTACCGACGCTCAGCGAGTTTTTCTCCGAAATTCACGCCGCAGCTGCTGCGTTTCTGCCGCCCAAAACCAGACTCATGTGCGAACCGGGACGGGCGATGGTCGCCGATAGCGTTTCGCTGCTAGCGCGTGTGATTCATGTTCGAGATTGCGGGCGCAGCCTGTTCATTAATGACGGCGTGTATGGCGGAATGCAGGAACAGCTGCTGGTTGACCTTCACTTGCCGATTCGGGCCTGGCGGGGAGACAAGCCGCTGACGGGGTCGCTACAGGACTACCATATCTTCGGCCCCACCTGCGATCCGGTTGACCGTCTGTCAAGAGCAACGCCCCTACCCGCTGACATGCAGACCGGTGACTATATCGAGTTTGGTTTGCTCGGCGCATATGGCTCGGCGACCAGCACCCGATTCAACGGCTTCGCCCCGGCAGACTATCGCGACATCCTGGTCGCGGGTGAATTCACGACGCCTTAGCCGGTGTAAACCAGATCGGCGACGACCAGGCACGCTCCTGTATGACCGGCCTGTGCTCTGCAGCGCAGCAACCCTCGTAGCCCTCGGTGATGGTGTCTGCTTCATTGCAATTTACACCTGCCGCTACGCATTGTCGCTGGCTCCACCGGCAGCTCGGATTCTCCAGTACACGGCTGTAATAGAATGCGGGCTGGCTCGCATTGAATTCGGGATCGTGCCAGACAGTACAAAGCTGGGCGAAGCCTTCCCCTTTCGTTGCACAACTGGCGATATCAACGGACGCCCCATTGTTCGCATCGCCGGCGACGTCAAAGACTTTCTCACGGGCCGCTCCCGTTTTATCAATCCAGCCCTTGACGATTTGGATCCGCTGAAGAGGCATACCCGGGGCACCCGCCACACCATTGTCCTGGCTCGCTGCCACCAAAAACGTCGGGGCTTCTTCACCGCCACTGACCTCGCTTCCCATTGGCACACCTTCGGCGTAAGCGCGCGCTATTTTGTCCGGTTGCTCACAGAGATTTTTGGGGAAACTCTGCCCGGCAAACAGCCGGCTGACTATACGGGGGCCGGAGGTAGCGTAGGTCTCGCGCGCGCGCATGCCGTTAAACAGCGCATCGCGAGAATTCTCCTCCGCCCACACCACCGCGAGACCGCCCGGATTGTACTCGAGCTTATCCGGCAGTCCCGGAGGAATCGAATCACCCGCTGGCACGCCTGCGCCGCCATGCCCCAGAAACCTGTCTTCTTCTGCTGCGCCCGGCGCACCCAGGTGGGTGTCAGTACTGGCGATCACGCCAAACTGGTAGGGATTGACCCCCAACTCGCCCTGCAGCCTCAAGCCATCGGCAAGCGCCCGCCGCACAAAACCCGTATCCGGTTGGGGCAAATTGTTGCGCCCGGCAATATTGTCTACCGGCAATTGTTCAAAGGCGCACAACTCGTCGCTACTGCCGGGGCCGTAGTAGCATTCCGAGGCGCCCTTGTGCTGCATGATTTCTACCAGTGGTTCGAACTGTGCTCGCTCGACAGCATACTCCGGAGTCATCAGACCGCCGCCATCAAGCGCTCCCGAGAACATATACCCTGCGCTCAGGTTGGAATTGTGTGGAATCACGATAGCGTCACAGGCTTCGCTACTGACGCACCTTTCGCGCAATCCCTGCCAGAGCAAATGCGGTTCCGGAGCGTCGATGAAACTCAGGGGCAGCTGCGGAACGTCTGCATTGCGAAACACAATATTGCGATGCAGGTTGCCACCGCTAAAGCCTTCCATACCGGTCCATTCATAGCCCACAAAGCTGGTGAACTGGCAGGTCGCGGAACGGTCGTAGTTAGCTTCAGCTGCATCCTGCATTTCCTGCCACGGCTTGAGTGACGCCTGCAGGCAAATTTCCGCGTTATCTCCACAAAGCCCCAGATGGGTCTGCTTCATCGTCGCCATGAAATTAAACAGGTAATAGGCTGCGCGGGGGATATTCCGATAGACCAGGCACTGCCAGCTGTCGTGCCCCTGCTCTGCCGGATTGTTGCAAATCTGGACTTCGCCGATCAACTCAGCATGGTCAGAGACCATGGCAAAATCCAGTGGCCGCTGTAGCTGCAGGCTACGCATGGGCGCACCGTCATCGCTCCACGGCTGGATCCCCAGGCTCGCACCTCGGGCGAACTCGTAGGCCTGGGCCGGCGAGGTCCTGGTGCCCTGGGTACTCGCATCGAGCGAGTAGCGAGTGTGGACGTGCAAGTCGCCAAAAAAAGGCTGCTTGAGCTCATCGCGGTGCGCACAGGGTTGACGCTGCTCTGTGTAGGGCTGGGCACTGCTTAGAGCGGGCCCAAACAAAAGCCCTGAAAACAGCACAGATATTGCCAAGGGGCGTACAGTCATCACACTCTCCTGTTAGTTAACGGCGGCGCCAGGCGCTGGGAGACAGCCCCGCCCATCGCCGAAATGCGTGACTGAAATTGGCCGATCCGGTATAGCCGAGCAGCCGCGAAATTTCATCCATGGGGAGCGCCGTACTGCCGAGGTACTCGAGCGCCAGACCATATCGCAGCTCGTCAACAATTTCACGGTAGCTGGTATTCTCAGACATTAATCTCCGGCGCAAGGTGCGAGCAGACATACCGAGCGCTTCGGCCACCACGTCAATCTCCGGGAACACGCCCGGCCGCGACAGCACCTGCAGACGCACGCTGTTAACTAGCCGGCCCTGCCCACCCAGCCGCGCCATGATCAACTGGCACTGCTGCTCCAGATGAAGCGAGGATTCGCGGTTGCTCTGCAGCAGCGGCTGGTCGAGCAAGCTCGCATCGAAAACCAACCTGGCATGCTGGCTTTGGAAACTCACCGGACACTGGAATAGATCAAAATAGTTCTCGCTCCCGTTTTTGCCCTCGTGCGGCAAGAGCACATGATGGAGCCTGAATCGGTCGCCAAGAATGGCACTAAAAGTTCGCGCCGCTGCCGCAACAGCCCGATCAATAAAAAGGCGCGACAAGCCGGGAGAAACCTCGGGACCATTGGTGAGTTCAAACCAGGCATCGCGGTCACTTTGACCGTAACGAAAGCCAAAGAAGCTGAATGTCATTGGTCCGAAATTTTCCGCAAGTGCCAATGCGTGCTCAAACGTTTCAGCTGCAAGCAAGGCATAGCCAAACAAACCGTAGCGTTCAGGGACAAATACGTCACCCAACTCCAAGCCGATACTCTCATCGCCACTGAGCTCAAGTACATTGGTATAGAACTGCAGTTCCTGGGAGGCAGAAATCGTGACCCCTTCCCGCTCCAACTGTGCTCTGGTCAGACGAGTGTGTTCGAGACAGGCATCGCTACTAAACCCGCGCGCAGCCATGACTTCCAGCGCAGGCAGCAAGGACTTGGCGGGGTGCAACGGCGAGGGTGTAATGATCTTGTTCATAGGACCTTTTACAGTGACCGCAGTGTATCCAGCAGCCACACAAAGCACAAACCGATAGCGAGCTGCCAGACCCCTGGGGTATCATGCTGGGCATGCAGAAACACTATTCAACACAGCAATTTCCATGGATACCCGTCGGTGCACTGGCTATTTTTCTTCTCGCACTGATCGGCTTTACGACAGGCGTCTCGGTAACAGAGCGCCCCGAGCTTGCCGAATCTGGCCTTCTTACCAAAGCCTACTACTCACTGAGCCTGTTTGTGGTTGGCGGAGTAGACCTTGGAACTCCGATCGGGGGGCCCGTTGCCGGGCGTATCATGGTCTGGATCGCCTACTTCGGCGCACCAATACTCGCGGCCTGGGGCCTGATCAGCGCCCTGCTGCACGCCCTGGCGCCACAGGCATGGCAGATGAAACGGATGCGCAACCACGTCGTGGTTGTGGGCGACGGCGAACTGGTGATTAGCTACCTGCGGGTTCTGCGCGAACACAATCGCAAAATACCGGTGGTGGTGGTATCCAATAATAGTGCTGAGGTTTTACGGGCCGAGTTCAAACAGAGTTTTGGCGCCGTGGTGGTCAGCGGCGATATTACTCATGAGTTCTTCCTGCGTGAATTACAGGTCGAACGGGCGCGGCGCATTCTTTTATTAAATGACAACAGCCTGCGTAGTTACGAGGCAGCGAGTGTGCTGCTGAACCTTGTACCCGGTATCGCCTCGCGCGTGGTGATTCACTGCTCCAGCCTTCGCTTTATGCGCTCAATGGCCAACACGCGGGTCGCCAACAGTTGCCACTGTTTCAACACCTATCACATCGCTGCTTCCGGACTGGTTCGCAGCCAGATGCTCCAACACTTCCGCGAGACCGAACCTAAAGATGTCGTCATACTCGCCGGCTTCGGCCGCTTTGGCCAAACTGTTCTCGAAGAAATGCAAAATTCGGCATCCGGGGAATTGGACACGGTGCTCATTATTGACAAGGACGCCAAGCGCCGGGTTCTGGTCGCCGACGAGCAAATGAAGTTTTCCGGTGACTACCGACGGGAACTGTTTGAGGGCGATATCGCGCACCCGGAGGTGTGGGAGAGAGTGCGCTCTACAGTCAGCGTTGACGGCGGCAACACAGTGTTTGTGCTTGGCACTGGCCGTGAAGAAGAAAATCTGCGCACCGCATTATGGCTGCGCCGCAAATACCCCGGCGCAATGGTCATCGCGCGCTCAAGCAAGGAATCCCTGTTTGCAACGGAAGTGGGCGAAGAGCACAACATTATCAGCATTAGCATCGCCCAGTTGTTCGAAGACAACATACCCCGCGACTGGATTGATCTGCAGTGAGAGCATGTTTGTACCCCGCCGGCAAAATGTTCATACTCTGCCGCTAAACTGTACGGAGATAACTCGATTGATTCGCCCCGCCGCCCTGACCCTCATCGCGCTTTCACTCGTTGCCTGTGGCTCTAACATCGAAGACGCTAAAATCGCGCTTAAGGAGAGCATCGTCATCAAGACCGACCTCTCCGTGGACGACCTCAGGTCATACCCTGGCGGGGTCGTCTGTGGCGCCTTCACGGCCTACATTTCCTACCACGATCCACGCAAGGAAAACGCGCCCTTTATCTACAGAGACGAAAAGATTGATCGCGATCCACAGCCGCGTGACTGGAAAGTCTTCTGCAGCGAAGACCCCGCTGCCTCACTCGCCGCGATAGCAGGCTTTGGCCCGATCACCCGGGAGAGCGCTGAATGGCTGAAAATCATCGCCGATTTCGCCAGCATTGAGAGCGCGCTCGAGGACTACTACGAAGAAAACCACTCCTACCCTCAGACCGAACAGGGACTGGCTGCGCTTAAGGAAAAACCGGAAAGCCGCATGCGCATGCCCAACTACCGGGAGGGAGGTTATCTCAATCCGATCCCCACAGACCCCTGGGGACGTCCCTATGTCTATAAGTCCACACAATGGGGCCGCACCAAGGGCACGGTAGAGATGATCTCGCTAGGCCGCGATGGTGAGCCTGGCGGTGAAGGTCTGGATGCGGATGTCAGCTCAGAGTTACAGCGCTACCTCGTCCATATCGACCGTATTCTCTAGCGTCACGCCCGCGTAAGCGCCAGCGTCAGGGCGCGTAAACGGGCTGCGTTAACCGGCTTGGGCAGGAACCGAAAACCCACCGCCTTGGTACGGTCACGAATCACATCACTGTCATCGGCACTGATAATGATGCAGGGCGTTTCAATGCCTAATAACTTACGCCCCTCCACGACCGCGCTGAGCCCAGTATCACCATCGTCCAAATGATAATCTGCGAAGATAATGTCAGGCCGGGGTAGTTCAGCCAGGCGTCTATGCAAAGCCTCCCTGTCGCTCACGCCCGAAACACTGGCTCCCATGGTGATCAGTAATTGCTGCATCCCGTCGAGAATCAGTGGGTCGTTGTCCAGGCAGAGTACCTCGAGACCCTCGAGATCCCGGCTCGCATTCGGCAATTTCTCGGGCCTCCCCACGTCCTGCGGCTGGCCGAAGGTGACCCCGATGGAGAAACAGGTGCCGCGGCCCGGCTCCGAACGAAGCTTCAGCCCGTGGCCGAGCAATTCGGCGTAACGCGACACAATAGCGAGCCCCAGCCCCAGCCCTTCCTCGCCCTGATGGGCATGACGTTGCAAACGCTCGAACTCCTGAAAGACCCTGACCTGATCGCTCTCGGCGATCCCCGGGCCCGTGTCCAGCACCTGCAGCTCAGCGCTATCAGCACGCCTGCGCAATCCGAACAAGACCTTCCCTTCCCGGGTATATTTGATCGCGTTGGAAATAAAGTTCTGCAACACCCGGGTCAGCAGCGCCTTGTCGGAATATAGCCACACGGAACTTGGTGCCATTTCCAGTTGCAACCCCTTGATCTCGGCCATGGGAAGAAACTCTCGATACAGGTCCTCGAATATCTCATTGATAGCGAAGTGGCTACGGCGTGGCATCTGCTTGCCCGAATCCAGACGTGATATCTCGCGAAGTTCGGCAATCAACTGTTCGGCTCGATGCAGCGAACTGTCAATCTGGTCAACGATACGCCGAGTCTCATCGCCCACATCTTCACGCAACTGCGGCTTGAGTGCGGCAGTGAACAGCCTCGCTGCATTGATCGGTTGCAGCAGGTCATGGCTGGTGGCAGACATGAAGCGAGTTTTACTCTGGTGTGCATCCCGCAAGCTGGATTCCACCTGCGCGCGCAAACGATTTTCCTGCCGCAATCGAGCATTGGTTTCGGTGAGCGTCTGGGAGCCGCTGGCCACTTTTTGCTCCAGCTCCATTTTCGCCTCTTCGAGCTGGCCCACGACGTCCCGATAGTCGGTGATGTCGATATAGGTGGTCACGAAGCCGCCGTGAGGAAGCGGGTTGCCGCGAATGTCGATCACGGTACCGTCGGGCATGGTGCGCTCCAACTGATGAGGGTTGCCATCGCGCAACCAGTCCAGTCGTCGACTCACTTCCTCTTCCACCGGGCGCCCCCCGCTGCCAAGAATGCCTCGCTCAGCATTGAAGCGATACACTCTCTCGATCGGGCAGCCAACGTAGAGAAAGCGTTCAGGGTAGTGGAATATTTCCTCGTAGCGCTTGTTCCAGGCCACCAGACGCAACTCTTTATCGACAACGGAGACACCCTGAATCAGGCTTTCCACTGTCGTCTGCAGCAATTCTCGGTTAAAGGTATTCAGACGGCTGGCATCGGTCACCATACCGGCGAGATCTGAGTACTCCAGTTGCTGGCTTCGCTCCAGTTGCTCCATGGCGTGATGAGCAGAGGTTGCACCGATGATTCTGGCAAGCACCGACTCTACCTGATTGACCACAAAGATCGGCGCGCGATCTCCGGGCAGTAGCCGCTGTTGATAGGCAGTCTCAAATTCCAGCCACATGCTGCGCAATTCGTCCGCTTCCATAAATGGCGGCAAAAGCGCCTGGAGCTGGCTCACTCGAATCAGGCTCAACTCGAAATCCCGATCGCGATCGGCGGTGTCGTGGTGATGGCCCTCGGTGAACAAGCGAGCCTGACGCAGGTCAGCAAGCGAGGGTTTCAGCAGCAGAGAGATCAATACCACCGCTGCTGCGTTCACACTCAGGCTCCAACCCGTCGAATAGGCCAGGCGGTTCTCGGCTTCAATGCCAAACAGGTTTGTTGGGCTGAGCCAGCCAATGCCCAACGGCCCCTCAAGTAACAAACTCGCGTCTGCATTCAATACCACAGGCAACACACAGCAATAGAACCAGAGCGCGAGCCCGAGCAATAACCCAAGGATCACCCCTACCCCATGGGCCCGGCGCCAGTAGAGGCCCGCGAGCAGCCCGGGCGCCAACTGTGCCGCCGCAAGGAATGAGATAAAGCCGATCTGGGCCAGCCAGGGAATACCCATGATCTGCTGGGTCACCAACCACGCTGCAAGCAGGATACCGGCGATTGTGAACTGGCGGATACGCCGCAGGCTGTCCCCAAGCTTTAACACCGCGGCCGGTGAGTTCGCGTTGGCGCGCATGATGATTGGCGCCACCACTTCATTGGTAATCATGATGGCGAGACTCACTGTAGCGACGATGACCATACCGGTCGCTGCAGAGATGCCGCCAACGAAAGCCGCGACCGTGACCCAATGAGAATCCATCGATTGGGGCAACAATTGGACATAGGTGTCAGGACTGATGGTGTCTGATACGGCAAAAACACTGGAACCGGCGACACTGATTGGCACCACGAGCACCATAAACAGGGCCAGATAGACGGGGAATATCCACCGGGCCATACGCGTATTCGTTCCCTGCTGGGCTTCGACCACCATCACATGGAACTGTCGCGGCAAACAGAGCACCGCCAGCGCACTGATAAGGGTTCGAGCGACAAAGTCCGAAGACACTGTAAATTCGCCCAACGCCTGGGAGCCATGCTCCATCCTCACGTCGGCTGGAAGCCCCCATAGATAAATCATCGCCAGCATCGCCACGGCCACAAAGGCCACCAGTTTCACGACCGACTCAACCGCGATCGCCGCCATCATGCCCTGATGCCGTTCCCGCCCATCGAGACGTCTTGTCCCGAAAAGAATAGTGAACACCGCAAGTAAAATAGCGACCAGCAAGGCGGTATCTCCGCCATACGCTTCCATCTCATCGAGGCTGCCACCGACGATAGACCAGGCCTGCGAAAGCGCTTTGAACTGCAGGGCTATATAGGGCAACACGGCAGCGGTAGCGACTAGCGTCACCAGGACCGCCAGCATCTGGCGCTTGCCATAACGCGCGCCGATATAGTCAGCAATCGACGTCACACGGTGGCGCTCACCCACGGCCAGCATGCGCTGAATAACAGGCCACCCGAAAAGAAACATCAGGATCGGGCCGAGATAAATGGGAGCGTGGCCCCACGCGGTTTCGGTCGCGCTCCCGACCGCCCCATAAAAAGTCCACGAGCTGCAGTACACGGCCAGAGATAGCGCGTACACGATGCCGCGCGTACCCGGGCGCGAGAACCACCCCTTGGAATTGCCCTGCTCGGAACGGCGATCAGCCCACCACGCCACGGCAAACAGAATACAGATGTAGAGCAGCGCCAGGCTGAGTAGATTTGACGGTGAGATCATCGAGCCGAATTCTATTGTTATCCGCTGTGAGCATACCACGCCAACAACGGCTACTATAGGTGGTAGACCACAACCGCACTACGAGATTGATCTGTGACACCTTCTCATCACTTCATTCGCATTCTGGCCCTGATATTCTGCCTGATCGGTACCGAGGCTCTGGCCCAACGCAAGACCGATGTTGTCCATTTATACAACGGCGACAAAGTCACCGGCGAGATTAAACAGCTGTATGGTGGCATCCTGGAGCTGAGCACAGACTCCATGGGGCGGGTGCGAATCGAATGGCCGGAGGTCGCCAGGGTTGAGAGCAAATATCACTATGAGGTTCGCGTCAGCGACGGCGAAAGACTTTATGGCTCTTTTTCCAACGAGGCTCGCCCCGGCCAGCTGCTACTCACCGACATTTTCGGCCGTCACGAACTTGAATCGTTGGGCGTGGTGGAGATACGCCCTGTAGAAGAGACCTTCATCGATCGCCTGGACGTGTATCTCTCGGGCACCTATGGCTACACCAACGCCAGTGGCGTGACCCAACTCGCCTTCAATACCGAAGTGAGTTACGAGGACGAAAAATCGCGCAACACCCTCTCTGCCCGTAGCGAAATCACCGAAACCGACGAGGGCAGCACGTCAAGCACACGTATCAATGTCAATCGTGGCGTGTGGCGCCTCAACCGCTCCGATGCTTTCCGCACGACCTTTGTGAACTATGAAGATAACGACGAACTCGATCTGGCCTATCGGATAGGTGTGGGCGCCGGCCTGGGCCGCTATGTTCTTGATTCGCACCGGACCCGCCTCGTCGGATCAGGTGGTCTGCAGGTCATCACCGAAAAAAACCTTGGGGCAGAGACCAATCAGGACGTGGAAGCGTTCTTCAATTTGACCTATGCCACCTGGAAATTCACGACACCCGAGCTCAATGTCGACTTGAACTTCACCCTGTATCCCAGCGTTACCGATTTGGGCCGCCTTCGCAGCGACAGCAGCTTGCGCCTACGCTGGGAAATGATAGAAGACCTGAGCTGGGACATCACCGCCTGGGCGACGAGCGACAACCAGGTTGAGGACAGCGACAGCTACTGGGACTACTCCATCACCACGGGCATCGGCTGGGAATTCTGATCAACTCTCTTGCTGTGGATACAAGTGCACGTCCGTCTGTGGAAACGGAATGGAAATGCCCTCGCGATCGAAGCGCATTTTGACTTCGCGCGTGACATCCCAGTAGACATCCCAGTAGTCCGCCGTGCGCACCCAGGGGCGGACGATGAAGTTGACCGAAGAGTCTGCCAGCTCGTGCAGCTTGACCATCGCTTCCGGCTTTTCCAGGATCATATCGTGATCCTCCAGCACCGCTGCGAGAACTTGTTCCGCCTTGGCGATATCATCGGTGTAACTGATACCGAACACCAGGTCTACGCGTCTGACTTTCTGCGCAGTGACGTTCTTGATTACGTCACCCCAGATCTTGCTGTTGGGAACGACCAGGGTCTGATTGTCAAAGGTAGTGATCGTTGTGGACACCAGGCTCATCTTCTTGACCAGGCCCGACGCACCTGCCACCTCGACGAAGTCATCCACATCATAGGGTCGATAGAGCAGAATCATGCCGCCGGCGGCGAAGTTGCCCAATGTATCCTGTAAGGCAAAGCCCACCACAAAACCAGCGACGCCCAGACCGGCGAGCATGGGCCCCAGGGATATCCCTATCTGCGAGAGGGCTATCAAAAACCCGAGGACAAGCACCGTGCCGCCACACACTGAAACCATCACATCCTTGAGCAGCGTTGACATATCATTTCCGGGCCGGTCGCAAGCCGCCTTTACCGCAGACTTGGTCAGCCTGGACAGGTAGCGAAATACCACCATCACGAGAATGAACAAGAAAATCCGGAATAGAATGTCCGGCGCATTGTCCGTTAAAGACTCCTTGACGCTAGCCCAACCGCTCTTGAGCAGGCTGAGCAGGACACCTGATTCAAGCGCGGACACCTTGATCCCCTGTCCCTGAGCCAGCAACACTTCTTTATAGGCGTCGGGCTCATCTCCCATTCGCACCAGTAAATCGATCAACTGCTCGAGATGGCTTAAATCCAACTCCTGCTGCCGCGCCATATCCATACGAGCCGCGCCGAGGTCCGCATTAGACGGGTCCTTGGCGATCCGCTGACTGAGCTCACCGAGAACGGCACCGACATATTCTATTCGCCCGACCAGCGCTTCAGACTGGAGGTATAACATGGGTGACAAATCGTTGGTCAGGGCCTTGCCTTCCAGGCCCAGATCCTGGCGTCTCTCGATGAGACTTACCACCGCCTCGTAATAACGGATACGCAGGTTCTCGAGGTTTTCGATACGCGCCTCGGCGATCACCGCGTCCGACCCGCTTAGATCGCCCAGGGCTGCGCGATGTGTTGCAATGCGTTCGGTGAGTTCTGCCACCCGCTGCAGAATGGCCTGTCCGGCGCCCCCCACACCCTCGCCGAGAAAAGCGGTGACTTCGACGCGCACCGGCGCATCTTCCGGCAAGGTGGCGGCAGCCTTGGCCAATGCATCCAGATCCAGCAAAAGCTTGAAGCTGCGGTCGTCACGTCGGTAAATCAAAGACTCAAGGCTGTGCTCAGTGGCTCCCTCGATCAGTTTGTCCAATGCCTGCAGATCACTTATTTCCTGCTGCAAGCGATCGGACAGGGCCGCTATCTGCTCGGGCGTTTTTGCCTCATCTGCGAATGCCGAAAACGGCAAACCTAGACATAGAACGAGCGCGATCAACAGGTGGCGGATGCTTGGATTCACAGGGGTACTCCGGTTGGACAGGACAGGTTCGAACCGCACAGCGGCAGAATCCCGCTACCTTAGCACAGCTCTGCCATTTTCCCACCGCTACGACAAGCTGCCAGCCGGTACGAATAGTAGGACCGCGGGCTGCAATCCGCCTGACAAAAATGGCCGTTCTGGACATATATCGTGTATTCCGAGATAGTATATTGACTCCTGTATGGGAGGTCTGCCGTGGCAGATGCTCATAAGAAAGATAATTAACCCGTCCGCTCCTAATTGGCATGGACATCTGCGTGAGGTAATGCAATGAAGAACCGTCGCCCCTCTACTCCAGTAGTGGCTAAAACCCTACTAGCGACTGCCATCACAGCACTCGTGGCACCGACGTACGCTCAGGATCTATTCATCGAAGAAGTGATCGTGACTGCTCAGAAGCGCGCTGCAACCGTCCAGGAAATTTCCGGTACGGTTAACGTGGTCACCGGCGAGAGTATGGACAGATACTCCGCGTTCAAATTTAACGACCTCGAGCAGCTGACCGCCGGCCTCACATTGGCCAGCCCGAATGCGCGTAACAACAGCATTGCCATGCGCGGTGTAAGCCTCGATCCGGAAGCGGGCGCGAGCGGTGTTGTGGGTGTTTACTGGAACGACCAGCCCGTGCGTGAAGACGTGGCTTTCTCTCAGCTTTACGATATGGAGCGAGTGGAAGTCCTGCGCGGCCCCCAGGGCACCCTGCAGGGGAAAACATCGCCAGGCGGTTCTATCAACCTTGTAACCCGCCACGCCGACCTCGGTGAAGCAGAGGGATCCGTCGAGTTGAGCGTCTCAGACAACGACGGCATCAACGCTAAAGTCTCTTATGGCGGCCCTATCGTTGAAGGCGTTTTTGCCGCTCGTGTTGCGGCAGTGTATGACATAAACAATTCCAATAACGTCGAGCAGTATCAAGGCTTCGACGACCCGGAAGCCGAAGCCAAGTCAGCGCGTTTGAGCGGTGTATGGCAAGCCACGGACGATCTGAACATAAAGCTCGTGTACCAGTATCAAGACCGGGACACTGAAGACCCCAAGGCGATGAACGGCTCCGACAACCTCGGCGAGCGCCCTACCCTGTCTCCGGGTGACCAGACTTCTCTTGGTGACCTCATCGACAACGCCACTATGGAATACGACCTGGCCAACCTGCAAATTGACTGGGACATCGGCGACCTGAACTTCGCTTCCGTAACCGGCTATTCCGAAAGTGAAAAAGTCGGCTTTACCGAGAATGACCGCGCGAGCTTTGTTCCCACTGAAGAAGCTGTCACCTGGCAGAACTCCAATACCGACCAGGAATCTATTTCTCAGGAATTTCGCCTGTCGTCTTCCGACAATGATTTCTACGACTGGATGATTGGCATCTACTACCAGGATCAGGATACGAGCACCTCGTTCATATCCAACTCTGTTGTAAGCCCCGGTCTGGACATTAACTTCAGCACGGTTGGAGCAATTCCTGTTGAACGTACAGAACTCGGCATTTTCACATTCAATACTTTCTACCTGAATGAGAGGACCAAACTGGAAGTTGGTTTGCGCTATGCAGAGTACGAATCATTCCGTGCGGCTGACGTATTCTACGGCGAGCTGCTGTATCTGCCCTCGTTCCTGGAGCCCATCCAGGACGTAGTAGAAGGCGGCATCAAAGCGGCATTCCCCATCGAAGGCGTGAGCCCGGAGAACCAGAATACCGAGGAAGACACGGTCACCGGTTCTGTCGGCCTGAACTGGGAATGGACTGACAACACCACATTGTATGCGTCCTACAACCGAGGCTACCGTCCCAGCGGCATCTCCATTAACCCCACACCGAATGTTGCGTTCCTGCCCAATGGTGAAGACGACCTGATCCACGATGAAGAAGTCAGTGACTCCTTCGAAGCGGGCTTCAAGGGACGCTACCTGGACGGTCGCGCAACGCTGAATGGCGCCGTTTTCTATCAGAAGTATGACGGCTACCTCGGCTTCGTCCGCGGCGTACAGGTTCTCAACGACGAGGGTGAGCCCGTCGATATCTCCGGTGGCATCATCTACAACGGTGACGCGACAGTATGGGGCACCGAGTTTGAAGGACAGATTCTTCTTAGCGAGCACTGGAACGCCGGCGGTGGTGTTTCCTACGTCAAGGGAGAATGGGACGACGGTGCCGAACGCCCTTGTAACGATCGAGAGCCCGGTGAAGTTTTGGGATCCTGTGACATAGGCGGCGACCCCATCAGTGGCGAGCCAGAATTCACGCTCACGGCAAACACGGAGTACTTCATCCCCACAGGCAGCAACGAGTGGTACATTCGGGCTCTGTATAAGTACACCGATGAGCGCCTCAACCAGGAAGCCTCTGCAGGCATCTCCTCACGTGCTGAATTTGATGCTCACCACGTCGTCAATGTCTACGCGGGCCTGCGCTCCAATGACTACACCTGGGACGTCAACCTCTGGGCCAAGAACCTGCTCGATTCCGACGAAGTCACCTTCGAACAGGGCCATGACCAATATGACATCGCCTATTCAGGCGGTTCCTACACGCAGACAAATATCCAGCAAGAGCGGATTATCGGCGTCACCGCGCGCTACAACTTCTAAACGAAGCAAGCGTATGCAAAGGGCGGCTTCGGCCGCCCTTTTTTATTTCAGTTCACTACAATCCGGCCCCGGGGGACATTGGCGTGCAAACCGCGGGAGACTATTCTAGGCCCAGAACTATCGGAGATTGACCGTGAAAAAACTGATCACCCACACACTGGTTGCCATAGCATTCCTGCTCATTGGTATGACCCTGGCAGACACTAAAATCGCAGAAACAGCGCTCGACGCAGCCCGTTCGGTGCGTTCTGCAACCATCGAGGTTGTCGGCAACAGCGCTGGCATCGAGACACGCACCATGGTGCTTGCAGAGAACCCCGAAATTATCCCCCGGCTGATGGAGGGGGGATCTTTCGGCGGAGAATACTCGGTGGAAGCGGCACAGAACATGTTCGGCCGCACCCAGGGAGCGATCGACGACGTACTCGACAAGACCAGTGTCGTGGAAGTCGGGCCGCGCAGCTACCTGATCCGCATGCCGATTGTGAATGCCGCATTCTTCGTGACTGACGAGGGCGTGGTGCTCGTAGACACAGGTATGGGGCCGGCTGGGCCCGCTATCCTCAAGGCCATCCGCTCAGTCACCGAATTGCCGATTCACACGATCATTTACACCCACGGCCACGTAGATCACGCCTATGGCACCTGGGCGATCATGGAAGCGGGGGAAACTCCGGAGATTATCGCGCATGACGCATTAAAACCACGTTTCGAGCGCTACATCCGCCTGCGCGGATCGCTGGCGAAATATATGAGCCAGCCCGAGGAGCAACTCCCCTCCTCCGCTGATGATCTGGTGTGGCCCACGCGTTACTTCAGCGAGCGGCTGGAGATTGAGGTCGGCGGTGAGCAGTTCGTGCTGCAGCACCACAAGGGCGAAACCGACGACCAGCTCTACGTATGGGTGCCGGGTCGCCGCGCGCTGGCCAGCGCGGACTACTACCAGGGTTTTTTGCCTAATGCGGGCAACGGCAAGCGGGTACAACGTCATGTCGAAGAGTGGTCATTCGCGATGAAGGAAATGGCCGCACTGGAACCGGCGATTCTACTGCCAGCGCACGGAGAAGAAATAACCGACACTGCAACTATTCAGGAAAACTTCCTGGTGCTGGCCGAGACCTTTGACCATATTACCCAACATACTGTGGACGGCCTGAACGCGGGCAAACGCAAGGATGAAATCTATCGCAGTGTCCGCTTGCCAGAACACCTCGCCACGCACCCCACCCTCAATGTGCAGTACGTGACGCCTAACGACATCTCAAAAATGCTGATCAAGCAGTACAGCGGCTGGTGGGATGACATTCCGTCCAACTGGACGCCCGCCACCATGGAAGATCAGGGCGAGATGATCATTGAGTTGGCTGGAGGCAATGTGCCTGCAATTGTGGAGTATGCCCAGGGACTGATCGGCCAGGATATTCGCCTGGCATCTCACCTGACCGACTGGCTTTTCTACGCGCGCCCGGACGATCCCAGCGTACAGCAGCTCGTATACGACGTGTACAAAACCAGGATCATGGACCCGGACACCAACACCATGGAAATGCTGACCTACCTCGACCAGATGACAGCCGCCCGCGAGCGCGCTCGCTCCCGCTAACCGCGACGCAGACGCACTGCGGTTGCGAGCTCCTCGAGCAGAGATGCAGTATCGTCCCAGCAAATACAGGGGTCAGTAATACTCTGGCCATACGTCAGTTCCTGCCCCTGAACCACGCTCTGGCGTCCCTCTACCAGGTTTGATTCAATCATAATGCCGACGATGCTATTGCTGCCCCGCGCAATCTGGGTGGCGATATCGGAGGCCACGTCGATCTGGCGCGCTGGAATCTTGCGTGAATTCGCATGCGATGCATCGATCATAATCCGCTCAGGCAAGCCGGCCCTGGCCAACATACCCGCAGCGTCGTCTACCGAAAACATGTCGTAGTTCGGGTGTTTTCCACCGCGCAGGATGATATGGCAATCCTCATTACCCGCTGTCTGGAAAATCGCTGAATGGCCCTGCTTCGTCACCGACAGAAAGTTGTGCGGCTGTGAAGCAGAACCGATTGCGTCGATAGCCACCTGGATATCCCCGTCGGTCGCATTTTTAAATCCGACCGGACAGGAGAGACCGGAGGCCAACTCGCGATGGGTCTGGCTTTCCGTTGTGCGGGCACCAATAGCACCCCAGGAAATCAGATCTGCGTAGTACTGCGGGCTGATCAGGTCAAGGTATTCGGTACCTGTTGGCAGGCCCATCTCCGCCAGGTCTGCTAACAATTGCCGGGCCAGATGCAGACCTTTATTGATCTGGAAGGTGTCGTTGAGATCCGGGTCGTTGATCAGGCCTTTCCAGCCTACCGTCGTGCGTGGTTTCTCAAAATAAACGCGCATTACAACCAATACGTCATCGGCAATCTTATCCGCCTCTGCTTTCAGCTGGGCGGCATAATCACGCGCTGCCTCGGGGTCGTGAATAGAACACGGGCCCACAATGGCCAGCAGGCGATCGTCCTCGCCGTGAAGAATACGGTGGATGGCACTGCGGGCTTCACTAACTGTTGCAGCTGCCGCTTCGCTGATGCCTATATCCCCGATTAGTTGCTCAGGGGAAATCAGCTCATTGGTTTTCTGGATTCTGAGGTCGTCAGTATTGGCACTCATGCGGGTAAAAACCTTTCCATAGCTAGAAAAAACGGCGCCTAATATAGCACTTGCTGGCCGCTATTGGCATTGCGCCAAATCAGTCCTCCAGCGAGACCACGGCTACGCCCTGGGCGGCGCAAAACTGGCGCAGGGTATCTTCATTCTCCACGGGTATTGCGACCTGCATCGTTACCACATCGCCATAGCCAACCTCTCGCACCTCGGCCTCCAGCAGGGACAGGCGATGCCGCAGGGGCTGCTCCGCTGCGAAACTTGCGTTCAGGGTTAGCCGCCCCATATCACGCAGGGCCAAGGTGGGCGTAATCTCGAGAGCTTGCTGCGTCGCAGCACCGTAGGCCCGGACAAGCCCACCCGCGCCCAGCTTAATGCCACCGAAATAGCGGATTACAACGACGAGGACATCACCTACTTCGCCGTGCTGCAGTACGTTGAGAATAGGCTTGCCTGCCGTGCCGGAAGGTTCACCGTCATCGCTCATCCCCGCGTTGCGGGCATCCGCCGGGGAGCCGAGCAGATAGGCCCAGCAATGATGTCTCGCGTCGGGGTAGTCGAGACGGGATTGGGCAACTGCGAGATTCACGGCGCTGCGGTCTTGCACATGCACCACGCGAGCGATAAACCGCGATTTCTTGATGACGATCTCGCGCTCTGCGGTACTTGCTGGAATCAGGTAAGCCAAGGGGTCAGGCCGGGGTTTCTCCCAGTACTGGCCAGAACTCGGTGACCGCACCTTCTTCAACCACGGCAATAGCGCCAAACTGGAGAAACACGAACTCGCTCTGGTTCGGGCGCAGGAAGACCCAGTCATCCACTTCGAGCCCGATGGCCTCGGAACCGTTGAGCATTTCCTGATTGGTGGACCGGCCGAATACACCATTCGTGCTAAGGCCACTAGGCGACACAGGACTGGCTTTCCAGTACCCCCCATAGGTAAACACCGTACGACTGCGGTTCACGTCCCAGAGGGATTGCAGAGGGCCCAGATTGATCCCGGGAATCTGCACGCCCTCACTGGTTTTCAGCACTGGCGTGGCAATATAGCTGGCGGGCTTATGATCAGCCAGGGATGGCAGGTCAAAGTCAACGGGTTTGACCAGACAAGAACCCGCGGCCAGTTCATTGAACGGATAATCACCCTCATCGTATAGCTGGTAGGTTGGGCTGCCACCGCAATTCAGGATGACGTCTTCAGGCCACGCATCGCCGAGAAACTGCTGCGCCGTCGCTTTGAAATCTGCATAGCTCGCCATCGCCGCCCTCTGATAACGCCCCGGCCCGCCAGGCACTTTGACGATATGCGGCTCATAACCCATCAAACCGGTAAATTGCAGATGCCGGGAACTGCGAATGATCTCCAGCATTGCCACAAGCTCAGACTCGCTCTGAACACCGCCCCGGTGCAAACCGACATCCAGTTCGATACAGACGCGTAAAGATTCGCCCAGTTCATCAGCCAATGCCGCGTACTGGGTCACTCGCTCAGGGCTATCGACCAGCCAGTTCAGCTGCCGTGCGGCATCGAAGGCGCTGTCAGGGCGCTCTCGATAAAATGTCGCTGCGGCAGCCACTGGCAACGGTTTACCCAACAGAATATCAGCCTGGGGCAGACGCTCTGCCACACTGTTGATAAACGGTTGATGGAACAACATCAGCCGGTCGCTACCGGAGTGCTGCATCACTTCCCGCAGCAATTCAATCGAAGGCAGTGACTTGGCGACGATGCGATAGGCAAATCTATCGTCTATGTGACTTTTCAGGGTCGCAATATTTTCCCGCAATACAGCGCGATCAATCAGCAGGCGCGGTGTTGCTATGTCGGCGGTATCGAGCGCGGCACTCAGGCTCTCAAAATAGGCGCTGTGTGGAGCTCCACGGTCGCCCGGGCGCAGCAGCAGCCCTGCACCGGCGGCACCGGCAAGCGTTCCCAGTACGAAATTGCGACGCTTCATTCGACTTACCCGAACAACTTGCGCATATAGTCGTTGAGGAACCTGCCATTGGGATCGAGTTCTCGGCGCACCGCGGCGAAGTCATCCCAGCGCGGGTACAACTCGCGAAACTCATCCTGCCCCAGGCTGTTCAGTTTGCCCCAGTGTGGACGTCCGCCGTATTTACGCAGAATGGGCTCAACAGTCGCAAAGAAGGGTTTGTAGTCCTCCTCGAAGTAGCGATGCAGGGCAATCGACATGGAATCCTGCTGGTAGAAAGGGCTTAGCCAGATATCGTCGCTCTTCACATAGCGGACTTCCAGCGGGAAGAACACCTCGTGATGCTTACTCTCCAGCGCAGCGATCACCTCGCGCAGCGCTTGCAGGCCATTTTCCCGTGGCAAGTGGTACTCCATCTCATTGAAACGCACATTGCGCTCATTAGCGTAGTTGCTCCAGGAGTTACCAACCTTCACCTCATCCGGAATGGTCCGTGCATAGGTGCCGAGAATCAGTTCGCGCAGCGCGGGGGACCAATCCAGCCAGTCCCGCACCGTTTTCAGCTCCATCGTACCCTCGTTAGGGTCGACCGCTTCCTCTGCCGCAGCAATGGGTTCGTCGGTGATGTCGTGTGCGTCGGTGAATCCCCAGCCCGAGAACGGTACATAGAAAAACTCAAAGTTGCGGTGTTTGTCCGCCAGCCCGTCAACAGCCTCCAGCATCTCTTCCAACGGCATCCACACCATTTCGCGGCGCAGCTTATAGGGCTCGCGATTCTGCAAGCGAACCCTGGTAATCAGGCCGAGGCTGCCGAGGGAGACTTTAGCCGCCTGGAAAATTTCCGGGTGCTGCTGCGCGTCGCACCACAATACATCGCCGCTCGCCGTCATCAGCTCTAGCCCGGTGACCAGGGTAGACATACAACCCAGACCCGCACCTGTGCCATGGGTGGCTGTGGCCAGGCTACCAGCGAGGGTTTGTTCGTCGATGTCGGGCATATTGACCATCGCCTGCCCCGCATCGTGCAGTGGCTGGCCAATATCGCCAAGACGGGTGCCGCCTCCGATGGTCGCCTGCAACGTGCTGCTATCAGCGTCACTTACACCACCCATGCGCGAGAGCGAAAGCAGCGTACCATCCGTAGGCACCAGAGGAGTGAAAGAATGCCCCGCGCCTACGGCGCGAATAGTGCCGGTGGTGGAACTTAGCAACTCCTGCAACTCAGCCATGTTAGCCGGCGCCTTGCGCGCCATGGGCAGGCATTGCTGGCTGCCAGACCAATTGCGCCATGGTAGACGCCGCGGTTCAGCGGCGAGCGCCATTGGGCTCACCTGACTGGCGAGCGCGGTGGCCACCAGGGCCTGAAGAAGACTGCGACGCTGCATCATTACTTCTGCTCCCCTGCCATGAAGAGTATTAGCGCCTCAAACTCTTCGGCACCGCAGTCCATACACAGGCCGAAAGGTGGCATGCCGCCAAAGCCATTCACTACACTGTCGAGCAGGGTATTCATTCCCTTGCCCATGCGCGGTTGCCAAGCTGCAGTGTCGCCAGTCAGGGGCGAGCCGGTAGCAGCCACGGTATGACAACTGCGACAGCTGCGATTATAGATTTCGGCAAGCTGTGCATCGGCCGGCTGCAGGTCGCGGCTCGCAACTTCATTCGCGGCCGTTGTGCTGTCTTGTTCCTGCGCACAGGCGGCGAGAACCAGCGTGAGTGCTACAGCGGCTAACTTGATCACTTTCATTGGCAGATACCCTAAAGTTAGTTATAACTACTTTCTTGGTGGTTATTTTATGACCACCGCCGGCCCCGGTCAATGGCTTTGTGCTTGAGTAGCCCAGTACTTATCCAACAGACGCCCTACCGTATTCGG
Organism: Halioglobus maricola; assembly: GCF_009388985.1. NCBI lineage: Bacteria > Pseudomonadati > Pseudomonadota > Gammaproteobacteria > Cellvibrionales > Halieaceae > Halioglobus > Halioglobus maricola. Next base: position 1,822,070 of record NZ_CP036422.1, on the reverse strand, counting down.
CTCTACCAGATGCGCGGCATACCAGGTGTGAAGGCAGCGGATGCGTGATGTATCGGCAATGCCACCGATACCTTTAGTCGCGAACACATCGCCAAAACCCAGCGCTTCAATCCTCTGCCGGTCTCGATCTGACATAAACTGCTCACGCCTTTGCTTGTAGCGAAGATGTTCGCCAGCCATCGCTGCCTGCAGCTGAGGATCTGCATCAATCTCCGACTGGAGTTGCGCGATTAGCCCCGATGCCTCTACCTGATCTATTCGATATGACAAGTCGCGATCGACCAACCAGTAAAGGGTGGGGAACGGTTTGTCATCTACCAGTGGAGCCACCCTGATCACGCTCGGCCGCCCCTCGGAGTCACGCACGGATACGTCCTCCAGGCCGCGCGGTTCACGGCCGAGCAACTCGCCCACCTCTGCCCTGTCCTGTTCAGAAACACTCAATTTGCAGATCCTGTAGCTTTTATAAACGTCATTACCATCATAGCGCTAAACTACGACTCCCACTTGTCTTCGTAGAGGTATCGCTCTATTGGATCGCGATCTCTCCATCCCTCGGTCTGGAGCATAGGCTCTTCATAAAACTCGTCGGTATGACCTATACACAAGACAGCCATCGGCGTGCTTCCCGAGGGCATACACAGCAACTGCGCAAGCGCAGCCGGATCGAACAGTGACACCCATCCAACGGCCAGCCCCTCTGCCCTGGCTGCAAGCCACAGATTCTGGATGGCGCACGAGGCTGAGGCCAGATCCATTTCCGGCATGGTTCTGCGGCCAAAGACGTGTTGCTCTCGACCCTCCATCAACCCCACCACCAGAAGTTCGCCACAATTGAGAATGCCCTCGACTTTAAGCTTCATGAACTCATTGCCCCGCTTGCCTAGCGCCTCTGCTGTCGCCAGTCGCTCGACCTCAACAAGTGCATGAAGCTGCTGGCGTAGTTCCGGTTTGGTGATACGAATAAAACGCCATGGCTGCATGAACCCAACGCTGGGGGCATGATGGGCCGCATCCAGGAGCCGCTCAAGCACCTCCGGTGCAACAGGATCAGAACGAAAATGGCGCATATCTCTGCGCTCGTGAATCGCGCGGTAAACCGCGGCTATCTCAGGCTGTGTGAATCGGTGTTCGTCTGCCATGAATCAGTTATCATCCTCAGCTTTGCCGCGCATAGTACTCAGGAATAGCAATGAACTCCACGTCTGAAGATTGCACGCCCGCCAGCCGCAAGATCAAGGAATTGCGCGCCATCGCCACTGCCTTCAGTTTTCTGACCCGCATCCCGATGCCCGCCTTTGCCTGGTCCGAGCAGAGCTTTCGCCAGTCGACCGCGTACTTCCCTCTGGTCGGGCTGGTTATCGGTGCCCTGGCGGCTATTGTATTTTGCGCGAGCCTCGCCCTGTGGCCTCAGCCAATCGCAGCCGTGATCGCCCTTGGCACTGCGATCGCGCTAACCGGTGCATTCCACGAAGATGGGCTGGCAGACAGTGCGGATGGTCTCGGCGGTGGTTGGACGGTCGAAGACAAACTCCGAATCATGAAGGACAGCCGCATCGGCACCTATGGCTCGGCCGCGCTATTTCTTGCACTCGCGCTAAAGCTCGCCGGCCTGGCAACTATCGAAGCTGCAATGATTCCGCTCGCGCTACTGACCGCTCATGCCCTTGGGCGCTGGACTACCCTGCCCCTTGTACAATTTTCTCTCTATGTCAGCGAGGGAGCCAGCGGCAAGCCGCTGGTGGAAAGCGTATCCACTCGCAGAGCCCTGCTGGGCAGCGCTTTCACAGTTCTGCCACTACTGTGGCTGCCGGGGAGCCAGGCCCTGGGGCTTATCGGGCTTGTGCTGGCGATTGTTTTCCTGAGTCACGTCTGGCTTAAGCGCAGTATCGGGGGCGTTACCGGCGACACACTTGGCGGCGTCAACCAGCTCACCGAGTGCGCTGTTTACCTGTTCTTCTGCGCGCACTACGCGGCGTGATCGCAAAACTCACTCTGCTGCGTCACGCCCACGCCCAGCGTCCTGAGGGCCGTTGTATCGGCCAGTGGGAGCATCCGTTATCGAACCGTGGCTTCGACGAAATTCGGGCCCTGGCCCAGGGATGGGCAGGCCCCCTGCCTCGCCATATCATCAGCAGCGATATTGGTCGCGCCAGGGAAACTGCGAATACCTTGGCCAGGCTCCTTGGCGCCACTGAACCGTTGCTGGACGAGCGCTTACGGGAAATTTCCATGGGCGACTGGGAGGGTCGGGCTTGGGACGAAATTTATGCCCGCGAAGCCGAGGAAGTCGACGCCTGGGGCGACAACTGGGTCAGCTGCGGGCCACCGGGCGGCGAATCTGCTGAGCAGGTGGCTCTGCGCATGCAGGCTGTGGTGAGCGACTCAGCTCCCGGAACACTACTGATCAGTCACCGGGGGGCACTCGGCATACTGCTCTGCAGCCGGGCCGGAAGACCGCTGACCCACGCCCTTAACTACGCGTTCGCCAATGCGGCCCCCGCCAGTCTTGATTGACTTTACCCAGTCCAGCTCTTATTCTCCCGCCCCGTATCAGGTGCCCGCCGCATTCCTCTGGTCTGCTGGGTGGGTTAAATGGGAAGCGTGTGACGTTCTTCATCGTCATCACCACTGCCCCCGCAACGGTATGCCGTCTTTGACGGTGAGTCCGACACCTGCCTGATGCAACACCGATGGAGCGGAGGGCTTCATTCAAGGTTGTCTGGCCAAAGCCAAGGTCGCATTTCCTGATCCCCTCCCTCAGTCGCCAACATTCTATGGCTATTGAGGAACAACAATGTCCAGATTCACACCACTCGCGCTCGCAGTTGCCAGCGCTATTCCCGCACTTGCGCACGCCCAGACAGAGCCCGCTAACAGTAAGCTTGAAGAGATCATCGTGGTTTCTTCCCGGGTTGAAATGCCGCTGCGCCAGATTGGCACTTCTGTCTCTGTCATTACCGAAACCGATATACAGGCGCGCGGATTCAATTCGCTGTATGACGTACTGCGGACCCAACCTGCGATCGCAGTGAGCAATTCTGGCGGCGCCGGCTCTGCCACCAGCGTACGTGTGCGCGGCGAAGAAGGCTTCCGCACCAAGCTGTATATCGACGGCATTGACGTATCCGATACATCAGGTACCCAGATTGGCCCCAAATTCGAGAACCTGCTGTCGACAGGGATTACGCGTGTCGAAGTACTCCGCGGGACGCAGGGCATGATGTACGGCGCCGATGCTGGCGGCGTCATCAACGCTTACACCCGGTCTGCCGAGCCGGGTCTTGGTGGCAGCGTAAGCGCCGAAGGCGGCCGCTACGGTACCCAACAATTGGCGGCAGATGTTGCCGGCGGCAATGACACTGTTGATTTCAGCCTGACGGCAGTCGACTTCGAAACCGACGGTTTCAATGCACGCGATACTGACACCGACCTGAAAGATGACGATGGCTACGAAAACACAACCCTGCACGGGCGTCTGGGCTGGAACATCACCGACGACTTCCGTCTTGAAGCGGTTATGCGGGATGTTGAAGGAGAGAACGAGTACGACAGCTGCTATGACAGCGCAACCTTCAGCAACAGTAACGACTGCTATAACACATTCGATCAAACCGCCTGGCGGGTATCAGCACAACTGCAAACGGGGAGCTTCAGCCACGATCTAAGCTACACCGGCAATGAAACGGAACGCGCCTTCTATACCAAGAATGTATTCGGCTTCGGTGGCGATGGGGACCTGGATCAATATGGCTATCTGGGCAGCTATTCGCTGACCGAAACCACACGCTTTGTATACGGCGCAGAACGCAAGGAAGAAAGCTTCGACGATGGCTGGAACAACCACGAACGGGAACAGGACGGCTACTACCTGGAATACCAGGGTGAAGCTATCAGCGATGTGTTCCTGACCGCTGGCGTGCGCTACGACGACAATGAAGATTTCGGCACTCATACAACCTACCGCGCGAGCGCTGCGTACCTGATCCCTGTGGGTGACGGTGAACTCAAACTAAAGGCCACCTACGGCACCGGCTTCCGCGCGCCCAGCCTGTATGAAATTGCCTATAACGAAAACGCCTTCTATCCGCCCGCTAGCGAAGTCGAGCTCAAGGAGGAAGAAAGTGAGGGCTTTGATGTAGGTGTCGCCTGGTTCGCGAACAATGGTATCTATCTTGAGGCCAATTACTTCGATCAGACTGTCAGCGACGAAATCTACTTTGACCTCGACTTCTTCTCCGGTTATTTGCAGGGCAGTGGTGATACCGATTCCACCGGTGTTGAACTCATCGGCGAACTCCCACTGGCATGGGGTCTGGCCCTGGATGGCAATTACACTTACAACGACACTGAAAACGCCACCGGCAGCGCGCGCATACGCCGTCCCGAGCACCTGGCCAACCTGGGTCTGACTTGGCTGGGCCTGAATGATCGCCTCTCAATGGGCGTCTATGTGCGCGGTTCCTATGACGCGGAAGACATCGATGGCAGTGAGTTGGACGACTACGAAGTAGTGAACCTCAACGCCAGCTTTACAGTGATCGATGGTCTGGAACTCTATGGCCGCGTCGAGAACCTGCTGGACGAGGATTACCAGGAAGTGCCAAGCTATAACACCAGTGGCGCGGCGGCCTATGCCGGCGTGCGGTACAACTTCTAAAGAGAGAACCAGCGTGAGCGATAACAAGCAGAATGAGAAACGTGAGGCCAAGCACAAGGCCGCCATGGAAAAGCAGAAGGCCAAAGTCGATGCGAATATTGAGTCGGCCGATCTGGAGCGCGGTGTCGCGATTCTCGTGACCGGCAATGGCAAGGGAAAATCCAGCTCTGCTTTTGGTATGGTGATGCGCGCGCTGGGTTACGACATGAAAGTGGGTGTGGTCCAGTTCATCAAGGGCGAACAGTTGTCCGGTGAAGAAATCTACCTGCGGGACAAGTGCCCACAGGTGGACTTCTACCAAATGGGGACCGGTTTCACCTGGAATACACAGGACCGCTCCGGCGATATCGCAGCGGCAAAAGACACCTGGGCAAAGGTACTGCCTATGCTGCAGGATGACTCCTACGACCTCGTTGTCATGGACGAACTGACTTACATGATCGCCTACGACTATCTGCCCGAGGCAGAGATCATTGATGCCATTGCCAATCGCCCACGGGAACAAAGCGTTGTGGTTACTGGGCGTGGTGGTGGCTCAGCCCTTCAGGAAGTCATGGATACTGTTTCCGATGTGAAGGAAGTGAAGCATGCCTTCAAAGCCGGCATTAAGGCCCGGCGTGGCGTCGATTATTAGCAACCCGACTGCCCTGATGATCCAGGGCACGACGTCAGATGCCGGCAAGTCAGTGATGGTTGCCGGCCTCTGTCGCTGCCTGCTCCGGCGCGGCGTTAGCGTAGCGCCCTTTAAACCTCAAAACATGGCGCTCAACAGCGCGGTAACTCCCGGTCAGGGAGAAATTGGTCGCGCCCAGGCATTGCAGGCCCAGGCGGCCGGTATTGCGCCCCACGTCGACATGAACCCGGTGCTTTTAAAGCCCAGTAGCGATAAGCGCGCACAGGTTATTTTGCAGGGCCAGGCTGTACAACACATGGAAGCCACCGAATTCCATGACTACAAGCGCGTGGCGATGGACACGGTTCTCGACTCCTGGGGTCGGCTTAAAAAAAGTTACGAGGCATTATTGGTAGAGGGCGCCGGCAGCCCCGCCGAGATCAACCTGCGCGAGGGCGACATCGCCAATATGGGTTTCGCTGAAGCCGCGAACTGTCCGGTGGTTATTGTTGCGGACATTGATCGTGGTGGCGTATTCGCTCACCTCGTGGGCACTCTGGAACTACTCTCTCCCAGCGAACAAGACCTGGTGCAGGGATTTATCATCAACCGTTTTCGCGGTGACATTGCGCTGCTGGAATCCGGCCTCACATGGCTGGAGCAACGGACCGGCAAACCTGTAATGGGTGTCGTGCCTTACCTGCAAAACCTGCAACTGGACGCCGAAGACGCTATCACTACAGAGCAATCCTGCGACACGGAAACGCCTCTTCGCATCGTCGTACCCGTATTGCCTAGAATTTCCAACCACACCGACTTCGATCCACTGCGCAGCCACCCCAGGGTTGACCTGCACTACGTCGGTGCCGGTTCCCCGCCACCGCCAGCTGACCTGGTTATTCTGCCTGGCTCCAAAAGTGTGCGGGCCGACCTCGAGTGGCTGCGCCAAAATGGCTGGGATGACTACCTGCTGACTCACCTGCGCTACGGTGGCAAGGTGCTCGGCATTTGTGGCGGCATGCAAATGCTTGGCGATCAAATTGACGACCCCAATGGCATTGAAGGCACTGCTGGCAGCTCAAAGGGGCTGGGACTTCTACCACTAAGTACCACGCTTGAGCCAGGCAAGACGCTGCGGCAGGTCTCAGGCCTTATTAACGGCGAGGGTCGCTTTGAGGGCTATGAAATTCACAGCGGCCAGACCGAGGTCGAGACAGGCACAAAGCCCTTTGTCACGTTCGACGACGGGCGCAAAGATGGTGCGGTATCAGCTGACAACCGTGTAGCCGGCACCTATACCCACGGCATCATGGACCGCGGCGAAAGCTGCGCCGCGGTGTTGCGATGGGCCGGTCTCAAAGGCGCGGAAGCCGAAGACAGAGACCAATTGCGCGAACGTGAAATTGATCGCCTGGCGGATGCGCTGGAACAATCACTGGACCTACCCCGCATGTTTCCCAAGTGGTTTGCAACATGAGAGCCCGACGCGCCAGGCTGACCCTGCTGCTGCTCGCTCTAGGATTGCCCTTATGTATTTTGCATGGAACGGCATCGGGAACCGTCGACATTTCGCTGATCGATGCGGTCGGCGCTCTGGGACGTTACATAAGCGGCGAAGGGGTCGACCAGGACGCTGTCATCATCGGCCATATACGCTTGCCACGCACACTTCTCGCAATGTTCGTAGGGGCTATGCTGGGTATGACAGGTGCTGCCATGCAGGGACTATTCCGCAACCCACTGGCTGACCCCTCATTAATCGGTGTTACAGCCGGTGCGGCGCTTGGCGCCAGCATTGCGATAGCCCTCGCTGCACCGGTAGTCGCTGGTGTGGGTGCATTAGGCGTTGTTTCGCTGGGCGCGTTCGCCGGCGGCATGCTCGCAGTCATTCTTGTCTACAAACTCGCGACCTCCGGTGGCGTCACGTCGGTCGCAACCATGCTCCTGGCGGGCATCGCGATCTCCGCGCTTTCAGCCGCAGCGAGCAATGTCCTCGAATTCTACTCAAGCAATGAGATCCTCAGGCGCATTAGTATGTGGCGAATGGGCGGGTTGGACGGCGCCAACTATCCGCGAGTCGCTGTGGCGCTGGGCGCAACTACCGTACTCGCGATCGCCCTTCCCCGTTTCGCCAACGCGCTCAATGCACTATTGCTCGGCGAATCCGAAGCGCGCTACCTGGGCATCAATATCGAATTTTCCAAAAGTTGCATCGTCACATTGGCCGCTATTGGTGTTGGCCTGGCTGTCGCTCTCGCCGGTGTAATTGGCTTTGTCGGCCTCGTAGTACCGCACATTATGCGCATGTTGATCGGCCCGGATCACCGCTACCTTTTGCCCGCATCTGGACTCGCAGGGGCTATCTTGTTGGTACTTGCGGACACGCTGTCTCGCACCCTGCTTGCGCCCACTGAGCTACCCGTAGGCGTCGTCACCGCGGCGATCGGCGTGCCGTTCTTTATCTCCCTGCTGCGTCGCCGGCGCGACTATGGAATGCTGTGATGGCTCTGCTAAGTCTGAATACTGCGGGGGTCTCGCCCTATGGCAACAGCGAGTTGCTTCAGGAAATCCAACTCGATCTTGCAGCCGCCGAAGTACTGGGGATCGTGGGCCCCAATGGCGCCGGTAAGAGCACTCTGTTGCACACCCTGGCTGGCGGCCACGCCCTCGACAACGGTGAACTGCGCCTTCAGGGACAGGCACTGGCGTCTATGAATAATGAGCAACGCGCCCAGTCGCTCGCGTTCCTGTCACAGAACCCAGGCCTGAATTTCCCGTTCACCGTCGAGGAAGTCATCTTGCTGGGGCGGATTCCCCACGCGAGCGGCATTGAGGCCGATGCCGAAATCCTCAACCAGGTACTCGCCTTCACTGACACCGAATCTCTGCGCGAAAGGCTTTACACTGAACTTTCCGGTGGTGAGCGGCAGCGCGTTCAACTTGCCCGCTGCGTCGCCCAGATATGGCGTCCAGAGGATAGTGCTGGACGGGTACTCCTCATGGATGAACCCAGTGCCGCTCTCGATCTGGCGCATACCCACATGGTGAGTGATATCGTCAGGCGGCTCAGCAATGAGGGCTGCGGTATCATCATTGCGAGCCACGACTTCAATCTTCTCGCCGGGATCTGCGATCGAATTACAGTACTCAACAACGGACGCCAACACGCTACAGGCACGCCGCGAGAAGTGCTTACAACACCCATGTTCAGCGACGTCTTCACTGCAAATGTCTTAATAGAAGAACACCCCGTACACGGTGGTCCACTGGTGATCAATTCATGAAGCACTTGATACTCGGCGGTGCCCGCAGCGGCAAGAGTCGTTTTGCCCAACAACTGGCAGAGACACAGAGCGACACGCCCCACCTCCTAGCCACCGCAGAGGCTGGCGATGAGGAGATGACTGCGCGCATCGCGCGCCATCAGCGAGATCGTTCGCCGAAATGGCAGGTAAAGGAAGAACCGCTCGCTCTGGCGAAGCAGCTCGCCAACATCGACGCACCAAACGCCTGCATACTGGTGGACTGCCTCAGCCTGTGGTTGAGCAACTGCCTGCACCAGAAGTGCTGGAAGCAAGAACGAAACGCACTGATGGAACTACTCCCGGGACTCCAGGGTGAACTAATGCTCGTCAGCAATGAAGTGGGAATGGGCGTCATCCCCATGGGTGAGCTCAGCCGCACATTTGTAGACGAAGTAGGCTGGCTGCATCAAGACCTCGCCCAGCACTGTGACAAAGTCACCGTGGTCATCGCGGGCCTGCCACAGACTATCAAGGGATAACGCCATGCACTGGCTCACCGAACCCAGCCCAACGCCATCTGAACCACATCGCGTTGCGGCACAACATAGACAAGCCACGCTCACCAAGCCAATCGGAGCTTTAGGCTACCTCGAACAGATAGCCGAGCAGTTTGCAGCATGGCAGGCAACAGACAGGCCAGAGCTGCACAGCGTTTGCGCACGCATTTTCGCGGCAGATCACGGTGTAACTCGCCGCGGGGTTTCTGCCTATCCTGCGGAAGTGACCACCCAGATGATCGCCAATTTCCTCAGCGGCGGCGCCGCAGCCAGTGTTCTCTGCCGCCAGCGCGAGGTGGATCTGGAAGTGGTGAATATGGGCACGTTCACTCCGGTGGCCGATATGCCTGGCTTACAACAGCGTTCTGTCGACGCAGGGACCCGTGACTTCAGCACTGTACCCGCGATGACCGAGCAGCAAGCGCACAGGGCACTCAACGCAGGAGCTGCGGTAGTAGACCAACTGAATTGCCAGCTGTTCATCGCCGGGGATATGGGAATTGGCAACACCAGCTCCGCTTCAGCCCTCATGGCTGCCCTACTGGGCCTGGACGCCAGTGAGACCACCGGCCGTGGCACGGGCATAGACGACGAACGCCTGGCGGCCAAAACCGGGCTAATCAACGCTTCGCTTAGCTTACACAGTGCCCATCTGAATTCGCCGATGCACAACCTGCAGTGTCTGGGAGGATTTGAAATTGCAGGTATCGCAGGCGCATACATCCGCGCTGCACAGCGCCGCATTCCCAGCCTTGTTGATGGTTTCATCAGTAGCGCTGCGGCGCTAGTGGCCTGTCGTATAAACCCGACCGTACAGCGGTGGCTACTCGCCGGGCATTGCTCGGCCGAGGGAGCCCATCAACAGTTGCTGGATACGCTGGAGCTCCGCCCCTTGCTGGCGCTGGACATGCGCCTGGGAGAAGGCAGCGGAGCGCTCACTGCCCTTCCGTTGATCGAGAGCGCACTCGCTCTACACAACAATATGGCGAGTTTCGCTGAAGCGGGCGTCACCGAGGAAAACTGAATGCTGCGTCTGCTAACACTTTTCACCTTGCTCCAATTGGGCTGCGCATTCGCAGCAACTACTGCATCCGCTGCCGTCTCAGTGACCGATGCAATCGGCCGCACGATCACCCTACCTCAGCCTGCCGAACGAGTGGTGGCATTAGCGCCACATATCGTGGAGAACATTTACAGCGCCGGTGCAGGCGCAAGGCTCGTGGGCGCCGTGGAGTATTCTGACTACCCAATGGCAGCGCAGAGCATCCCCCGCGTCGGCAGCTATCACGCATGGAGCCAGGAGTCTCTCACCGCGCTGGCGCCAGATCTGGTGATCATGTGGGCTTCAGGGAATGGCATGGAATCGCTCCGCAAGCTCGAATCTCTTGGCATTCCCGTTTATGTCAGTGCTCCCCGCGATATTGAAGATATCGGCAAGATGATTCGCGACATCGGCACCCTGGCGGGTACCGCCGCTATCGCACAAAACGTGGCCGACACCCTTGATCAGGGTTTTGCCGCACTAGAAACACAGCACGGGACGCAACGCGAGATCACCGCGTTCTATGAAGTGTGGAATAGCCCGCTGCAGACCATCAACGGGGAGCATATGATCAGCAAAGTGATCGAGTTATGTGGCGGCAGCAACATTTTCGCAGAGGCACCCCAGCTAGCTCCGGTGGTCAGCCGAGAAGCAGTACTTCAATCCAACCCCGAGGCTATACTTGCCAGCGGCATGGGCGAGTCTCGCCCCGAATGGCTTGATGACTGGCGCGACTACCCGTTCCTGAAAGCGGTACAGAAAGACGCTCTCTTTCACGTGCATCCCGATCTGGTACAACGGCCCACAAGCCGGCTTTTACAGGGTGCCAACGTCATCTGCGCACATCTCGCAGGAATGCGTTAGTCGCTCTTTCCTATCTGGTCTACCGCGTAGGTGTACACAACGTCAGTGCTGGAGTTCAGCGCAGTCTCAGCCGAATCCTGGATTACGCTGATAATAAAGCCCACCGCCACCACCTGCATCGAGACATCCAGAGGAATACCGAACAGGGAACACGCCAGGGGAATCAAGAGCAGGCTACCCGAGGGCACGCCGCTGGCGCCACAAGCTGACAGAGCGGAAATAACACAGAGGAGCAGCGCTGCAGGCAGGGAAACCTCAATACCCAGAGTATGGGTCGCCGCCAGAGTCAGCGTGGTAATAGTAATCGCGGCGCCAGTCATATTCACCGTTGCACCCACTGGAATGGTCACCGAGTAAAGCTCCTCACTGATGCCCAGCTTCTTCGCCAGACTGAGGTTCACCGGAATATTGGCAGCGGAACTGCGGGTGAAAAACGCGGTGATGCCGGACTCCTGCAGGCACTGCAGGACGATGGGGTACGGGTTTTCACGGGTGAGAAAGAAGACCAGCAGCGGGTTTACAAGCAAAGCCATAATCAACATGGCCGCTACGAGCACGGTCGCCAGGCTGGCGTAGCCAGCCAGGGCCTGCATCCCCACCGTCGCTACCGTGAAACACACAAGGCCAAAGATACCGATGGGGGCCAGCTTGATCACGTAGCGCACGATGCTGGCTACGCCATCGGCAGCGATCTGCAAATGCTCACGAAATGTATCTGGCGCCTTGCGAAAACTAAGCCCCAGCAAAACGGCCCATGAGAGACAGCCGAGGAAATTGCCGGTAAGCAAGGCATTGACCGGATTATCAACGAGCTTGAGCAACACATCAGTCAGGACTGCACTGACCGCCACAGGTGGGGCGCCCTCCGCGCTGGCCGCCAGTGCGATGGTCTGCGGGAAAAGCTGGCTCAGGATCAGAGCCACAATGGCCGCGCAGACCATGCCTGCGACATAAAGCGCTACAACGATCAGTGTCTTGCGCCCATCGCTGCCAGACTCATGACGGTTGGCAATTGCCGACATCACCAGCAGCATAACCAACAGTGGCGCCACTGCCTTGAGCATCGCCACAAACAGCTGGCCCAGCAGACCCAGCGGCTCGGCGACGGTCGGTACGAACACACCCAGCAGCGCACCCAGTACAACGCCCAGTAAAATTTGAGGGATAAGTCCCATTTGCAACAATCGCATTGCAACACCTTGTTTTTATTTGTTCTGGGTCACTATAGCGCGATTTCAGGCATATCGCTCGCCTGCTCTGCTTGCAGGGAGACATGCCTTTGCTAATCTGAATACACCACTTGAACCAAAGCGAATTACACAAGGAACCATGCAATATGAAACCTGAAACCATTGCCCTGCACGCGGGCTACGACGGCGATCCTACAACCAACGCCGCCACCACGCCGATCTACCAAACGACGTCCTTCACCTTCGACAACACCCAGCACGGTGCAGACTTATTCGACCTGGCCGTGCCAGGCAACATCTACAGCCGCATCATGAATCCTACCAATGCTGTCCTGGAGCAACGCCTGGCTGAGCTTGAAGGCGGCATTGGGGCCCTCTGTGTGGCATCAGGTATGGCGGCCATTCGCTACGCCATAGAGGCCATCGCCGAAGTGGGCTCCAACATCGTGAGCACCTCGCAACTGTATGGAGGCACCTACAACCTGTTTGCGCACACCTTCCCGCGCCAGGGTATCGAAGCGCGCTTCGCGGCGGCCGACGACTTCGACCGGGTTCGCTCGCTTATCGACGAAAATACCAAGCTGTTGTTCTGCGAATCCATCGGCAATCCGGCTGGCAACATAGTGGATATAGAGAAGTGGGCAGACATCGCCCACGAGGCCGGTGTACCGCTGATCGTGGACAACACCGTCGCGACACCTTTGCTGTGCAAGGCCTTCGACCACGGCGCCGATATCGTTGTGCACTCCCTGACAAAATATATCGGCGGCCACGGCACCAGCATAGGCGGTGCAATTGTCGACTCGGGTAAATTCGACTGGGCGGGTAGCGGCCGTTTCCCGGTAATGACAACACCAGACCCTTCCTATCATGGCGTGGTCTACACCGAGGCCATGGGTGAAGCTGCGTATATAGGTCGCTGCCGTGTGGTCCCGCTACGCAACACCGGAGCAGCGCTGTCGCCACACAGTGCCTTCCTGATCATGCAGGGGCTGGAGACACTTTCACTGCGAATGAAACAGCATTGCAAGAACGCGAAGAAGGTCGCGAAGTATCTGAATAAGCATCCGCAAGTGAAGTGGGTGAACTACGCTGGTCTTAAGGACAGCCCCTACTACGACACCTGCAAGAAAATCTGCAAGGGCCGGGCAGCGGGTATTCTCAGCTTCGGCATCGAAGGCGGCACCGAAGCCGGCGGCAAGTTTATCGATGCACTTCAGCTGATTCTGCGTCTGGTAAATATCGGTGACGCCAAATCCCTGGCATGCCATCCCGCGAGCACTACCCATCGCCAGTTGAACCCTGAAGAGCTCGCCTCTGCCGGCGTGAGCGAGGAGATGGTCAGGCTATCGATTGGTATCGAGCATGTGGACGACATCATCGCGGATGTGGAGCAAGCCCTGGCTGCCGCCACGTAGGCATCGATTGCCGTTAAAGCGATTCCGCTGCCTGCTTTGACCCCAGCGCAGCGCATAGTGATCTCCAGGTGGCGCTGCGTGAGCAGCTTATGCTGACTACGCAGCTCTACTTCAACGAGACGTTCCACAGTGAACTGCGCGCGAACCACCCGAGCGGTGGACGCTTGTTATCGTTAACATTTGACGTCCCAAATATCAGCCAGCAGTGACTTACATAACTCCGCCAGATCACCTGCCAGTTCGGAGTACGAGAGCTTTCCCGTCGTAGCAAGTATAAAACCACCAAACAAGTAGCGGAAAATCGTATTCCAAACCTCAGCTGCTATTTGCAGTTTCTGAGTGCCCGAAACGGTGCCAAAAATCCGTGGAATTATCTGCTCGATCTCGACATATGCGTCGGTCACGACTGGATCGTCCGAAGCGAGATTATTGATACAGGCCGCCAATAGCTTCGGGCTCCCTTCTGCCACATGCACAATTTGAGCGCAAAGATAGCTCGTTCGAGCACCAATCGTTTTTCCTTTCGGCGGGTCGTATTCAAGATACTCGACGAGGCGATTCCCGGCTTCGAGCGTGACCTCTGAAATCAGGTGCTCCCTTGATACGTAATAACGGTACAGCGTACTCCGCGAAACCTGGGCTGCGGCGCCCACCATCTCCATCGAGATATCTGCACCATACTCGGCCAGCAGCTTGCGGGTCTCATCAATAATTTCCAACCGCTTTGCTTTTTGTTGCGGTGTTACACGCCGCTTGCTGACGACAATCTCATGCATAGGCCAGAGCTCCCTGTTCGAGGGTACAGAGGCTATCACAGCTGTGCTGACACACAAGTTGACACAGTTGTTCCACCAACTGTATCTTTGAGCGTCTGCAGATAGATTTTCGGGAGAAAGCTATGCCCCGCCAGAGCCAGCTAGATCAAGATATGTCGGAATGGGAACTTCCCGGGCTGGCGTTGCACCACTTTTTGGATGAACTACGCGCCGAGGGGCCGCTGGCAAAAATCGAGTACTACGGCATGCCCGCATACCTCGTAACCAGCCATGACGGCTTGATGCGCGCTTTCAAGGACACGGTGAACCTGCCGCCTGAGCGGGCGTATCAAATGGGTATCGCGCCTCTCATCGGCGAGAACTTTCAATCCATGTCAGGAGAGCGCCACCGGCTCTATCGCAAGCTGGCCACCCCCACCTTCCGGCCTCGCATGGTCGACAAGATGGATAGCTACATGATGCAGGAGGTTGCGGACGAGCTCATCGCCAGATTCATCGATTGTTCGCAAACCGATATGACCCGATCTTTCTCGCTACTCTACCCCTACATCGTCATCGCACGGTTACTGGGGATTCCCAGAGATGAGGAGGAGAAGTTTGCTGACTGGGTTGTGGGCTTACTGCATTTCACCTCAGAACCTGAGCGAGCCAATAGGTGCCGCGATGAGTTATGGGCCTATCTTGACCCGGTGATTGAGGAGCGTCGCCGCAATCCGCAAGACGATGTCATTTCCCAGCTGATTCACGATGATGTTGATGGCGTGAAAATGGACGACGCTTTACTGAAATCTCATATTGGCATTATGTTCAGCGCTGGATCTTCAACGACCCATGATTCGATAGGCAATCTGCTCTACGCCCTGTTGAGCACTGGAGAGTGGAACCGGGTTCGAGACAATCCCGATCTCCGTGACCAGGCTATCGATGAAGCCTTGCGCTGGGAACCCGCGGTTTCTTTCTTGCCAAGGGTTACCAAAGCGGGTTCCGCATCCATCATTGAAGGTGTTGAAATTCCCGCGGATAGTTTTGTGTTTATGGGTATCGCTTCAGCTAATCACGACGCCAGTAGATTTGAAGATCCACATCGCTTCAATATCGACAGGGAAGTCGACGCCAAATCAATGACATTCGGCCACGGACCTCGCATGTGTCCGGGTATGCATCTGGCAAAAATGAATTTGCGCACTACACTCGATTGTCTTCTGGAGCGCCTGCCAAATCTGCAATTGATCGAATCGGAAGGTGCTGCTCCCAGTGGTACGATATTTCGCCATCCTGCAAAGTTGCTTTGCAGTTTCTGACGCAAACCAATAATTGCACTACATGGATTTTCTCAGCAACGCCGGTATTTCCTCGACACTGCCGATCTTTTCGTCCAACTCATCGGCTATACCCTGTAGCGCAGGGCCAATGCTTGGTAGCACCTCTTCCGGCCGCAACGGTTCTCCGCATTCACTACAGGTCATCACTGCATGGGTCTGCCGCCCGCAGCGCTGATGAACATATTCCAGGGGCGCGCCCTCCCCTGCATCCATCCACTCATCACCCCAGGCACCGAGACTCATAAGCACGGGATACAAGCCCAGGCCTTTGCGCGTCAGTCGATATTCGTGGCGCAGGGGGCGATCACTGTACGGGACTTTTACCAACACACCAGCGTCAACCAGTTTTCCGAGACGCTCTGAGAGCCGGTGACGCGTGATGCCCAGGTTTTTCTGAAACTGGTCAAATCGTCGTGTGCCGAGAAAGGCATCACGAATAATCAGCATGGTCCAGCGCTCGCCGACCACTGAAAGTGAGCGAGCCACTGAACAAACTTGTTTATCGATATCGTCCCAACGCATGGTTTGTACTCTCCGTGTAGAGACAAGAAATTTAGCACAAACATTCCGATTTGGAACCGGGAGACAAAAAAAGGGCGGCCATTTGGCCGCCCTGCTCTGATCTCCAGCCTACGCTAGAAGTTATAGGATGCGCGCAAGTACCAGGAACCACCTTCATAGTTGGTCACAGTACGACGGGGGTACGGGAGACCGACACTCACCCGGTTGGCGTAAACACCGTCGTCCTTGATCTCATCCGGGTACTCGTCGAACACGTTGGAGCCGCCTAAAGTCACGTTCCAGTTCTCCGTGATATCCCAACCGAGCTCAAGGTCGACATACCAAACGTCGCCAATTTCCTTGGAGCGATCTCCGGGCTCACCATTGATCGTGCCCCGCTCATCGTAATGCTCACCCCACCAGTTGGTGCGGAACATAAACCACCAGTTGTCGGCAAAACGTGTGTTCGCAGTGAACACGATGCGATCTTCCGGGTAGTTGTTCTCGATATCCTCGACCTGAGCATCGCTGACGGGCTGGATACCATCCACCAGGGACTGACCTACCACTTCGATCTCGTTGTGGTTATACGCCAGTGTGAACGTCGTCGAAGTACTGTCGTCCCAGAACATGTCGTTAGTGAGCACCAGGTCGAGACCCATGTGCTCCACATCCAGGGCGTTGGTAAAGAACGAGATCGTGCCGTCACTATCAGTCTGGATATCACCGGTACGGTAGATACGGTCATCAACTTCAACAAAGTAACCGTCCAGGGTCAGTGTGGTGCGCTCGCCGAAATCCCAGGTAAAGCCGAGGGAATAGTTAGTGGATTTTTCTTCGGTTAACGGCGCGCCACCGTTCTGCTGGGCGATGTCCGAATCTGGTGGCACCAGGCCTTCCTCAACCTGCAGACCCGTCGCGCCGTCGAAAGTCGTGATCGTGCTGCGGACGTTGGCCTGACCCGGCGTGGGGGCGTGGAAGCCAGTAGAGACTGCACCGCGCAAGGTGAACGTGTCAGCGATCCGATAACGAGTCGCTATCTTGCCGTTCGTGGTGTCACCGAAATCGGAGAAATCCTCATAGCGCAATGCATACTGCATTAACCATTCGTCGGTGATGTCGTGTTCCAGGTCACCATATATCGCCCAGTTATCACGGTCGAACTCACCCGCATCCTGGGGCTTGGTGCCTGCCAAACCGCTGGAACCGTCGCCGTTATAGGAATCCGGCTCGCCTGCCACGATGGTGTAAGTTTCTTCGCGCCACTCCGCACCGAAGCCCAGGAACAGGTTGTCGGTGAGCGCTTTACCGAAATCAGCATTGAAGTTCAGCTCTTCCTGTTCAAGGTCACCCGGATCGAAATCCATTTTTACCGGTTCGCCATCGGAGCCCAGGCCCAGAGCTGCGTTGGTCGTGTTATTCAGGAAATAGTCGAGCTCGTTCTTGCCCCAACCAACACTGAAGTCGTAAAACAGATCGTTGCTCCAATTACCCTTCCAGCCACCAACGATGCTGTAATCGGTCTGGTCGCCATCGAGGTACGGCGTATAGCCTGTTTCATTGAGCGGGCCGTCGTAACCAAACTCGTCACGCAGCTTGTTCATGGAGGAATGGTCCGGGCTACGATAGAAGAAACGGTAACGCCCTTCCGTCTCGGCGTAGTTACCGAAAAAGTACAATTCGCTCTCTTCACCCACAGCAAAACCGGAATTGAAGAACAGACGGTAGCCTTCAGTTTCAGGACGTCCCCAGGACTGAGTGAAGGGTGCATCGTCGAAGACGGCGTCAGAGCCGACCCCCTGGTTACCCGCATCGATCAATGCCTGCGCATCCGGACGCTGATCCCCCCGGGACAGGCCGTCATTTTCATAGAACTCACCGGTCAGGTTAAGGAAACCACTCTCACCGATAGCAAAACCGCCATTGGCACCGATCTTCATGCTTTGCTCGCCCTCGAAGAACTCGCCGTACTGCACCATGACAGAACCACCTTCGCTGTCATCCTTCATGCGAAAGTTCATCACGCCGGCAATCGCGTCGGAACCGTATTGGGCGGCGGCACCGTCGCGCAAAACTTCAACGCTTTTCAGGCCAATACTGGGAATCATGCCAATATCAACACCGTGGGCGCCATCACCGGCGGCCGGGGCGAAAAACTGTACAAGGGCTGCGCGGTGGCGCCGCTTGCCATTGACCAACACCAGAGTCTGGTCTGGCGCCATGCCCCGCAGAGAGGTCGGTCGTATAAAGGCACTACCGTCACCGGTAGCGGGAGTAGCCGTATATGAAGGGATCAAGGACTTCAGGTTATCGGTGATGTCTGCGGTATTACCGAGGCTATTGAACTCCTCGCTATTGAGAACATCCACGGGTACCGGAGAATCTGAAACGGTACGGGGCTTCAGGTTACGAGTACCTGTTACCACTACCTCTTCAAGTTGGGCTTGTTCATCCTGGGCAATGGCCAGGGTGGGTTGGGTCATTGTGACGACGGCAGCAGCGACAGCTGCGTACAAAGGTGCATTCTTGAAATGCATGGTGGAGCCTCCCTAAACGTTTCTTTTTTTAGTTCTTGTTCGGTCTCAGCTGACAACATCCGACACCGCGTCAAACCGACTAGTACCTGATAATGTGCAACACCACAATAACATGTGGTTTGTGACATAAAAGCCGAAGGGAAATGTGAATATTTAACAAACGGGGCTAGGCGCAGATCGTCGAACCATCGTCCAGTACTGCATAAAAGAGACAATCCGAGTGCGCGATGGCGGCATTATTGGTAATCATAAATAACTTGAGCGCCTGTGCCGGAAAAATCTTGCCTTCCGCTACTCGCACCAGACTTGTGACCGCGCAACGCCCCCCTGCATCCTGTGCCGAGAACAACTGCCTTTCTGGCAATCGGGCCCAACCCAATACGGTATCACTGGTCACGCCACCGAAGTTATGGTGCTCGATATCAGGCCGCAGGGTGATGTCATAGTTGTCGCAGGGCTCTTCTGCATAGGTGAGAGTCACGTTTTCGCGCAGCTCCAACCTGATCGGGTCACACAGTAGCTCCAGGCCCCAATCGGTCACCTCGGGGCTGAGCACCGTTTCCGCCTCGAAATAGCGGCACAGCCCCTCATAGGCCAACTCATGAGCCTCGTCATCAAGCCGTCCGCCTACCTCTACCGTGACGGTGGGACAGGATTCCTCACTCAGCTCCATCAATGCACCGAGTCCGAGGTTGGACACTATCAGGCGCTGGGTGAAGAGAGAGACAAGCGCGTCGTGCTGCGAATCCATATGTGTGCACACACCAAACGCGGGGCCGGAGCCCGAGGTGTTGTGCATGTCGACAACAGCCTCTGGTGAGTGCACGCGCAGAATCTCGAGAATCTCCTCAGCAAGTTCTCCCTGGGCGTCTTCAAACGGTGGGCGAAAGCACCGATTGAGGTCGCGCGCGCGCGGCAACATGCGATGACTAAAGCGCGGGCTTTCCTGTGCGGCACCCACTGATGCGACGATGCAGACGATATTGATCGCCGGAGTGCGACCACTACGAAGCCAGCGGTAAAGTGCGATCGTGCCCGATGGTTCGTTGCCATGCAGCAATGTGACCAACGCACGGGTGCGGCTTGGGTCCGCCCCCTCAAGTAACAGGCAGGTGGGCCCGCCCAGCCAATCCAGGAATTCTTCAACATTATTGCCGAGTTCGGAGGCCTCAGGATTGCGTACAAATTTAAATCTTCTCATAGGGGCCAATCAGCAATAGGCAGGTTGTCTGCGCTGTGTGTCATAAAACTCTCCAACATCGCGTGCAGGGCCTGGGCTTGAGGCATGCCCTGCGCTTGCAGTTGCGCCAGTTTACGAGTCTGCCACTGCGCTCCAGTCTGGCGTGTTTGCAAACGCCGCTCGATGACGCCCATGTAGTAATGCACTTCGTCTGCACCAATACCTATCGCGCGCAGCCCTTCCTTCGCCAGCGGGATATAGCGGGCGATAATCCCTGCGATGCCCTGCTCACGAAAACCATGCTGGTCCAGCTCCGGCCACAGCAACTTTGCATCCAGCCCGTGCTGTGCCGAGCGATAAAAGTTGTACTCTGCTATCCGAAAAGGTATCGCGGGCAACAACCTCTCCAATTGCGGGCGAACCCCTTCAGCCGCGCCAATCAGGAACGCTGCATTGGCGACCATGTCCACAGCAGTAGGCCCTGCTGGCAACGCACGCATTTCTATACGAAGGTGGCCACCATCGGCATCATCGTAGATAGGCCTGTTCCACAACCAGACGGTACTCTGATGCAGGCGCAATTCGCCAAGACCCGGCACCTCGCCGGCAGCCATTTCCTCGGCAGCGCTGCTCGCTCCACAACAGGGCAGCAGCGGCGGATAAATGCGCACAACCTCGCGAAACAATTCTTCCGCACCGCCGCGCGCCCAGCCCTGGCCAAAATTAACCCGGGCGGGCTCATTCCAGCCGTAGGGGTCGAGATGGCGAGTATCGATAGACTGCTTAAACAACGGAATCCGCGTCTCGCACCAGAGCGAGTGACCGAACAGCCCCGGCGAATTGCCCGCCAGAGCAAGCGCAAGCGGCGTCAGCAACTGGATCGCATTAAAGGTTTCAGCATAGTCTTCGGGCGCTACCCGGTAGTGCACCTGAAATGAGGTGTTGGCACCCTCGAGAGTGATATCTCCCATCTCCATCTTCAGTGGCTCGGCACCGTTAATATCAATGCGGAAGTTCTCGCCCCGGCGGTGGATCAGCTGCTTCACAAGCGCGTGGTAGCGCCGCCTGTCAGTAATACAATGGTGGCCAAAGTCAGTTTCCTGCAACGTCGGCAGGATGCCAATGGGAACGATTCTGCCGCCGAATTCCGCGGCGCTGATTGATAGCCTGGCGAGGCTCTCGCGGATGGCCTGTTCGGTGGCATGAAACGGCCCCTGATCCAGGCCAAAGGGCGGCAGGTTGAATTCAAGGTTGTAGCGATTGAGTTCGAGGGTGAGCGTCGGGTCCCCTGCGGCCGCAAGGATCTCTTGATTGGCGTGCAGCGGCCTGCCCTGGCTATCGACAATATAGACTTCGAGTTCGGCGCCCAATGAGCCAGGCCCGTGACCAAATTCCGGGCGGGCCAGCAGTTGCCCCAACGCCGCCAGATTCTCCTCCAGGCACGCGCTAAAGCGGCTGAAATCGCCGTCAGAGAAATCGACCCTGTCTATCTCTATACCCATGACTACCTATTGTGGCGGTATTCACAGGTATTGTTATTGATTTAGATCGTGTTGGCGAGACCTCGCCGGCGCATCATTGCTCGATGGTGATCGAGAGCTGCACGGTGACTCTGTAGCTGTTTACGCCCGCCGCTATGGGAACCGAGTCCGCCTCTGCAGCGACCGCGCGACTCATCATCACAGGGCGCGGGTGGGAATCCCCGGTCTGCTCAGTAATAGAAATGATATCGCCCAGTTTCACACCCGCTGCGCCGGCCAGGGTCTTTGCCCTGCTCATCGCATCGCGCACCGCGTCGGCGCGGGCGGCATCAATCGCGCTCGAGGGGTCAGAATTACCGAAGCTGACGCTACCTCCTTCATTTACACCCAGGCTGACCGACTGGTCCAGCAGCACACCGAGATTGTCGAGCTCGCGCACGATGACGGAGAGCGTGTTGCGCACGCGATAACCGGCAATCACTGGCGGTTTTTCATTGCGGGGTTTGGGATAGACGTAGCGCGGCTGAATGCCAAAGTTTGACGTCTGCAAATCTGGCTCTTCTACGCCTGCGGCTTTCATCGCTGCAATCACCTCGGCCATCGCGGCTGAATTGGCATCCAGTGCTTCCCGTGCGGTGGCCGCTTCTCGAGTAACAGTAAGCTGTACCGTCGCCATATCCGGTGCCATTTTCGCCTCTGCCTCACCCCTTGTCCTGATCTCTCCAGGGGGTGAACTTGCACTGACGGGCGCCACGAGGGCCATGGATAGAAAAACCAACAAGGTAAACAGGCTAGCTGAACGATTCATCATGATGCTCTACTCTAAAAACTCAGGAATCTGCCAGCAGACGCTGCAGGGCTGGTGACAGGTCGCCACCCCCTTCAGCGGCGTACGCCGACAGCTGTTCACGCATCGCAGGCGTCCAGAACTTCTGCAAGTGCTCGACGGTCCGTTGCGCTGCCATCTTGGAGTCTCTGCGTTCGCCAAAGTTCAGTACGATCTGGTTGGCCATCTTGACCAGATGCCCGATCTCTTGTCCCGCCATGCCTACCCCTCTTTTAATCGCTGGCCGCCGCAGTAGACCGCATGCCGCTCGCCCTGTAGATAAGCGACCAGTGTCATTCCAAGATCCTGTGCACTTCGCACCGCAAGGTCCGTCGGCGCGGAAACCGCTGCCAATAATTCAACCCCACTTGTGCCGGCCTTTAACACCATCTCGTAACTCGCTCGGCTACTCACCAGAACAAAACCGGGCTCTGCCGCTCGCTTGCGCATGGCCCCCAACAACTTATCAAGTGCATTGTGGCGCCCGACATCTTCCCTGAGCAGCAGGATATTGCCTTCAGTGTCACACCAGGCTGCACCGTGGACTCCGCCAGTAAGGGCCTTCAGAGGTTGGGCACCATCAAGCCCGTCAACGGCGCATTGCAGCGCTTCCTGAGCCAGCGATAGCGTTGTCGGTACGCAGGGCGCAGACAACTGCAATGCTTCCAGAGACTCCTTGCCGCACAAGCCGCAACCGCTGCGGCCGGACAGATTACGCCGCTTTCCCTTCAGAGTGGCGAAGGGTTGGGCAGTGATCTCTATGGCGAGTTCCAGCCCGTGTTCACGCTCGAGTATCTCCACCCCGAGAAATTGCTGTGGCGATTCGATAATGGATTCTGAAAGGCTAAAGCCCAGCGCAAGATCCTCCAGATCGCAGGGAGTGGCCATTAGCACCGCGTGAGAAATTCCGTTATATGCCAGCGCCACAGGCACCTCGACCACCACCTGGTCGGTGTCATGATTCAGCTGGCCCGCACGCCAGTCTTGACGCGCCAAACGTCGGACAGTCTCAGGCATCGGCCTTCGCGCGCGCCAGAAGTGCTTGCTGGCGTCCATCAAATTCACGCTGCCGGGCCTGCCACGCCGAGGGTTCAGTCACTTTGGTCACCTGTACCGCGGTTACCTTGTACTCCGGGCAGTTAGTGGCCCAATCCGAATTATCGGTGGTGACCACGTTGGCCCCTGATAGTGGATGGTGAAAGGTCGTATAAACCACGCCCGGCTTCACCCGCTCTGATATTTGCGCGCGCAACACCGTGTCGCCCGCGCGACTCTGGATACCCAGCCAGTCGCCCTGGCTCACACCGCGTTCCTCGGCATCGTGAGGGTGCATCTCCAATACGTCTTCTTCATGCCAGGTAGAATTCTCTGTCCGTCGGGTCTGGGCGCCCACGTTGTACTGGCTGAGAATACGCCCCGTTGTCAAAAGTAGCGGGAACCTGCGATTGGCCCGTTCATCGGTCGGCACGAACTCGGTAATAGCAAAGTGGCCGCGGCCACGCACGAATTCATCAACGTGCATAGTGGGCGTGCCTTCCGGCGCGCTGTCATCACAGGGCCACTGTATACTGCCCAACTCATCGAGTTTGCTGTAGCTAACACCGCGAAAGGTCGGCGTAAGCCGGGCGATCTCATCCATGATTTCACTCGGGTGGGTGTAGTTCATCGGGTAGCCAAGAGCATTGGCAAAGGCCATGGTGGCTTCCCAATCAGCTTTTCCTGCCATGGGCGGCATCACCTTACGCACCGGAGAAATGCGGCGCTCGGCGTTGATAAAGGTACCATCCTTCTCCAAAAACGATGAGCCAGGCAGGAACACATGTGCATACTTGGCGGTCTCGTTGAGAAAAATATCCTGCACTACCAGACAATCCAACCCCTTGAGCGCTGCCTCGATATGGAGCGTGTTCGGATCGGACTGGGCGACGTCCTCCCCCTGGCAATAGAGACCGCGAAACTGGCCATCAACCGCCGCGTCAAACATGTTGGGAATTCGCATCCCCGGTTCGCTATCCAGCTCGACCTGCCAGGCATCTTCAAACAGAGCCCGGGTGCTCGCATCCGACAGGTGGCGATAGCCGGGTAGTTCGTGAGGGAAGGAACCCATATCACAGGCGCCCTGAACATTGTTCTGGCCGCGCATGGGATTCACACCTACACCCTCCCGGCCAACATTGCCGGTCAGCATCGCCAGGTTGGCGATTCCCATTACCGCAGTAGAACCCTGGCTGTGTTCGGTAACACCAAGGCCGTAATAAATAGCGCCATTGCCCGCCTGGGCATAAAGCCTGGCCGCTCCTCGCAGGTCTTGTGCAGGAATGCCCGTAACCTCGGCCAAATTTTCAGGCGCATGCTCCTGCTCACTGATAAACAGCAACCACTCAGCAAAGGCTTCGTCTTCACAGCGAGATGCTATGAACGCGGTATTATGCAGCTCTTCCGTCACAATCACATGCGCCAGGGCATTGAGCACTGCAACATTGCAGCCTGGATTAACAGGCAAATGATAGTCCGCGTGTATATGAGGTGCGTTGACGAGTTCTATTTTACGCGGATCGATAACAATCAATTTGCCACCCTCGCGCAAACGCTTCTTCAGGCGCGAACCGAATACCGGATGAGCCTCGGTGGGATTGGAGCCAATCACCACAATGACATCGGCGTGGTCGACGGATGCGAATGTCTGTGTACCGGCAGATTCTCCCAGCGTGGTTTTAAGGCCGTAGCCCGTGGGGGAATGACACACCCGGGCGCACGTATCGACGTTATTGTTGCCGAAACCTGCACGCACCAGTTTCTGCACGAGATACACTTCTTCATTGGTACAGCGACTGGACGTGATTGCCCCGACGCTATTGCGACCGTACTGCGTCTGGATACGACGAAATCTGGCTGCGGCGAAATTGACTGCCTCGTCCCAACTCACTTCTCGCCAGGGCTCGTCGATGCTGTCGCGAACCATGGGCGAGGTAATACGGTCACTGTGAGTCGCATAGCCCCAGGCAAAACGTCCTTTCACGCAGGCATGGCCCTCATTGGCTGCACCGTCTTTCCAGGGTGTCATACGCACAACAGTGTTGCCCTTCACCTCGGCGCGAAAAGCACAGCCAACACCACAGTAGGCGCAAGTCGTCACCACGCTGTGTTCAGGGATCCCCTGCTCGATAATGCTGTTTTCGGCGAGTGTTGCCGTGGGACATGCATCTACACAGGCGCCACAGGACACGCAGTCCGATGCTAGAAAATCGCTTCCTCCCGTGCTGACTTTCGATTCAAAGCCTCGCCCCTCGATAGTCAGAGCGAAAGTGCCCTGCACTTCCTCACAGGCCCGCACGCAACGGGAACAGACAATGCACTTGGAAGGATCAAAGCTAAAATAAGGGTTGCTCTCGTCCTTCTCAGCCGCAAGATGGTTGTCGCCGCCGAAGCCATAGCGCACTTCACGCAGCCCCAGCTCGCCAGCGGTGTCCTGCAATTCGCAATCGCCATTGGTCGGACAGGTAAGACAATCAAGCGGGTGGTCAGATATGTACAGCTCCATCACATTGCGACGCAACTTCGCCACACCCGGCGTCTGGGTGCGCACTTCCATCCCCTCCTCCACCGGTGTGGTGCAGGAGGCCGGATAGCCGCGGCGGCCTTCAATTTCCACCAGGCAAACCCGGCACGAGCCGAAAGCATCGACACTATCTGTGGCGCAGAGCTTGGGCACTTTGATGCCAGCCAATGCGGCGGCCCGCATCACTGAGGTCCCTGCGGGGACGGCCATCGAAACACCGTCGATGGTCAAGGCCACGGTTTCATCGGAGATGACTGCCGGTGTGCCGAAATCTTTTTGCGGTTCGTAATATTGCAGCACGCTACACCTCGGCTAAGTCCTGGGACTTTCCGAAAGAAAAATCCTGGGGAAAGTGCTGCAGCGCGCTGCGCACGGGATGTGGGGTCAGGCCGCCCATGGCACACAGCGAGCCGTGCTCCATGGTATCGCAGAGGTCTTCGAGCAGCGCCAGATTCTGCTGTGGATTATCGCGGGCGATGATCTTGTCGATCACCTCAACCCCGCGGGTAGAGCCGATCCGA
This sequence comes from Halioglobus maricola, assembly GCF_009388985.1. NCBI lineage: Bacteria > Pseudomonadati > Pseudomonadota > Gammaproteobacteria > Cellvibrionales > Halieaceae > Halioglobus > Halioglobus maricola. Next base: position 1,795,778 of record NZ_CP036422.1, on the reverse strand, counting down.
CAAGGTGTGCATTTCCCACAACTCTCTTCGGCACAAAATGCCATCGCGAAGCGGGCCTGGTCCGCCATATCCACAGTATCGTCGAAGACCACCACGCCACCGTGGCCCAACATTGCGCCCACCGCTGCGAATGCCTCATATTCCAGTGGCGTATCCCACTGGGCCTCGGCCAGGTAGGCGCCGAGTGGGCCGCCTACCTGAATAGCCCGCACTGGCCGGCCGCTGCGCGTGCCTCCGCCAAACTCCATGACGACTTCGCGCAAGCTCATACCAAACGGCACTTCCAACAAGCCTCCGCGCTTAACATTCCCGGCGAGTTGCAGGCACAGGGTGCCGCGCGAACGCCCAGAGCCGTGGGCAGCGTAGGCATCTGCTCCGTCGGCCAATACCGAGGTCACCGAGGCCAGGGTAAGCACGTTGTTGACCACCGTAGGCAGCCCGAACAAACCCTCCAGCGCAGGCAGCGGCGGCTTACTCCGGACCATGCCTCGCTTACCCTCCAGGCTCTCGAGCATCGCAGTTTCCTCACCGCAGATGTAGGCACCTGCGCCCACCCGTAGTTCGATGACAAAACAGCGATCGGTGCCACCGATGCCCTGTCCGAGGTAACCCGCCTGTTCAGCCCGACCAATCGCCTCGCGCATCACATGCAGGGTTCTGGGGTATTCGGAGCGGAGATAGATGTAACCGGTATTTGCACCGACGGCCAAACCGGCGATCGTCATCCCTTCAATCAATTGATAGGGGTCTGTTTCCATCAGCAGGCGATCGGCAAAGGTGCCGGAGTCGCCCTCGTCGGCATTGCAGGCAATGTACTTTTGCGCCGCCTGGGCCTGAAGTACCGTGTTCCATTTCACGCCAGCGGGAAATGCGGCGCCACCGCGGCCACGCAGGCCGGAGCGCGTCACTTCGTCAACGATCTCTTCAGGCGCCAGCTGCAGCGCCCGGCGCAATGCTACATAACCCTGCCGGGACTCATAGGCATCCAGACACAAGGGATCGCCAGCGCCGGCGCGAGCAAACGTTAACCGCGACTGTCGCTGAAACCAGGGAAGTTCATCAATATCGCCGAGATAGGCAGGGTGCGATGACCAATGATCGGGCCCAAGACGCAATACCTCCCGCAAACTCTCGCAGTCGACATTGCCAAAGCCAACTCGCCGGCCGGCGTGTTCGGCCTCTACCAGCGGTTCGAGCCAGAACGCACCACGCGAACCACTGCGAATCAGTTTATCGCCGGAATCCAGTTCCGCTATAAAAACAGCTTCGAGGCCATCTGCACCGAGTGCACCTGCGCTTGTGTCGGCGGGTAGATACCAGATGCAGTTCACGATTGCATATCCCCTACCACTTTTGCGACCAGGGCATCGAGCTTCGTATTGTCGACCAGGGCATGGCTCTCACCATCAATCGCAATTGCTGGAGAGCAGGCGCAGTTTCCGAGGCAATACACGGCCTGCAGCGTGACGGCTCCATCGCTACGTGTCTCACCTAGCGCAACGCCCAACAGTTGCTCTGCATGCGCGGTGAGTTCGCGCGAGCCGCAGGCCTGGCAGGATTCAGACTGGCATATCTGTACTACATGTTTTCCGACAGGTTCGGTGCGAAAATCCGTATAGAAACTCACTACACCATGTACCTCTGCAACTGACACGTTCAATGCCTCTGCAATGGCAGGATATACGCCCTGCGGCACATAGCCCTGGGCAGCCTGCACCTTGTGCAGCACCGGCAACAACTCGTGCTGCGATTGACTGTGATCCGCCAGGATTCCCGCTACCAGTTGGTCGATCGGCACGTTGTGTCCTCCGCGTGATACCACGGCAAGCCTCTACAGGTTAGCCGCGTGAAAAGCGATATGTTCGCCGATAAAACTGGCGATGAAATAATAGCTGTGGTCATAGCCAGGCTGCATGCGGATTGCCATTGGATAATCCGCAGCGGCGCCCACCTTCTCGAGCAGCTCGGGCTTAAGCTGTTCAGCGAGAAAGTCATCTGCCTCACCCTGGTCCACCAGCATTGGCAGCCGCTCCTCGGCCCGCGCTACAAGCTCAGTTGCATCGTATTCTCGCCAGGCTTCTTTGTCGTCACCCAGATAGCCCCCCAGTGCTTTTTCACCCCAGGGGCATTTCAGCGGCGAGCAGATTGGCGAGAAGGCAGATACAGACTTGAAACGTCCCGGGTTCTTCAAAGCAATCGTCAATGCACCGTGCCCCCCCATGGAATGCCCGGAAATCGCCTGTCGTTTTGGATCGAGCGGCAGCTCGGCCTCTACCAGGGCCGGCAATTCGCTGACCACGTAGTCATACATCTGATAGTTCGCCGCAAAGGGCGCTTCGGTGGCGTTGACATAGAAGCCTGCGCCCAGACCGAAGTCATAAGCACCGTCAGGATCGTCCGCGACACCTTCGCCACGCGGGCTGGTATCCGGGGCGACAATCGCAATGCCGTGCTCCGCCGCATAGCGCTGAGCTCCCGCCTTGGTCACGAAGTTTTCGTCGGTACAGGTGAGCCCTGAGAGCCAGTACAACACGGGCACTGGCCCCTGCTCTGCCTGCGGCGGCAGGTAAACGGCAAAAATCATGTCACAAGCAAGCACCTCGGAACGGTGACTGTAACGCAGCTGGCGGCCGCCAAATGATCGATTCTCTGCTATCAGCTCCATCAGTATTCAATCACTGAGCGAATGCTCTCGCCGGCGTGCATCAGATCGAACGCCTTGTTGATATCATCCAGCGGCATGGTGTGAGTGATCAGGTCATCGATTTGGATTTTGCCGTCCATGTACCAATCGACAATTCTGGGCACATCGGTGCGGCCTCGCGCGCCACCAAAGGCAGTGCCCCTCCAGGAACGGCCTGTCACCAGCTGGAACGGACGTGTGGAAATTTCCTGGCCGGCACCGGCCACACCAACGATACAGCTTTCACCCCAACCCTTATGGCAGCACTCCAGTGCCTGGCGCATGACATTGACGTTACCGATACACTCAAAGCTGTAATCCACACCACCGCCCGTAATTTCAATCAGATGGCCTACGACATCATCCACTTCATTCGGGTTAACGAAGTCCGTCATGCCGAACTTTTTCGCCAGCTCTACTTTACCGGGGTTCAGGTCGATACCGATGATCCGGGTCGCCCCAACCATCTTCGCACCCTGGATTACGTTCAGGCCAATACCGCCGAGGCCGAATACTGCTACGGTAGAACCGGGTTCTACTTTCATGGTGAAAGCCACAGCGCCAATACCGGTGGTTACACCACAGCCGATGTAGCAGATCTTGTCGAAAGGAGCGTCCTCACGCACTTTGGCCAGCGCTATTTCGGGCAACACGGTGTAGTTAGAGAAAGTTGAGCAACCCATGTAGTGCAGGATGGGTTCGCCATCGAGAGAGAAGCGACTGGAGCCATCCGGCATCAGACCCTGCCCCTGGGTCGAACGAATCGACTGGCACATGTTGGTTTTGGGATTCAAACAGAAATTACACTCACGGCACTCAGGCGTATACAGAGGGATGACGTGATCCCCTGGCTTGAGGCTGGTCACACCGGGACCCACATCGACAACAACCCCCGCTCCCTCGTGACCAAGGATCGCGGGAAAAGCGCCTTCCGGATCATCACCGGACAAGGTAAACGCATCGGTATGGCACACACCCGTGGCCTTGATCTCTACCAACACCTCACCCGCGCGCGGGCCCTCAAGGTCCACTTCACAAATTTCCAGCGGCTTGCCGGCGCCAAAAGCTACTGCAGCACGTGTTTTCATCGGACATCCCTCAGATCGTTTACGGTATCGATCTATTTAAATAGTTGCCGAAACAAAGATAAATAGCCTATCTTGCACGTTACTGTTGCCATACAGAAACAATACCTATGTCAGGCCATCGCTGGGAAAGTATAGAAGCGTTTGAGAGAGTCGTCCGCTTTAACAGTTTCAGCCGCGCCGCTGAGGAGCTGGGCGTGTCCCGCTCGCACATCAGCCGTCAGGTTAGCGCGCTGGAGAATCGCCTGGGGGCACAGTTGCTCCTGCGCACCACCCGCAAGGTGTCTACCACCGATGTCGGCCAGGCGTTCTATCTCCAATGCCAGGGAATTCTCAACCACCTGGACGAAGCCGAGCAGGCGGTACAGGACCAGCAGGCCAAACCCCGCGGTATTTTACGGGTCAGTGTAGCCGGCGCCTTTGGCGAGGATTTCATCGCCCCTGCCGCCATTCGCTTTATGGCACAGCACCCGGACATTGCAGTCGAACTGGATTTCAACAACCGGCTGATCGACCTGATCTCTGAGGGCTACGACCTCGCCATTCGCGCGGGCACGCTCAAAGACTCTTCCCTGATCGCCAGGCGCATCAGTTCTAGGAAATTACTCACCTGCACCGCACCCGCATATCTGGAGCGAAACGGCACCCCCGGCAACATTCACGCCCTGACCAATCACAACTGCCTGCTGGGCACCCTCGATAGCTGGCGCTTCCGCGAGAATAATCGCCACCTGGACTTGCGCGTCAGCGGTAGCTGGCGTAGCAATAACGGCCGGGCATTGCGGCATGCGGCTATCGCTGGAATCGGCCTGGTGCAATTGCCGGCGTTCTACGTGGAGCAGGATATCGCTGACGGCAAGCTGATAACTGTGCTGGAAGAATTCGCGCCGACAGATACAGGCGTATGGGCGGTTTACCCCCACAACCGGCACTTATCCGCTAAAGTGCGACTGTTCGTAAACTTCCTTGCCGACACGCTCTCCTGAGACCACCATGAGCAGACCCATCCTCCACCCGGGTATTCCATTCGCTGCCGCCTGCCTGGGCATGGCGACATTCGCAGGCATGGACGCGCTCATGAAAGGGCTATCGATCGAAATGGGGGTCTACAATGCCCTGCTCTGGCGCACCGGCATCGCCGCAGGACTGGCCCTGCTGCTCTTTCTCATTCGACGCAGCGCACTCCCCGGCTCGAAGGCACTGCGTATTCATGTCTGGCGCGGCATCATCACCTCAGTGATGGCCTATCTGTTCTTCTGGGGGTTGGTGTATGTGCCACTGGCAGAGGCAATCGCACTTTCATTTATCGCGCCACTGATCGCACTGTATCTGGCGGCGATACTACTGGGAGAGAAGATAAACAGAAATACCATTATGGCGTCCGTACTAGGGCTGGCGGGCGCGGGCATCATCATTCAGGGAAAACTCAGCGGGGAGTACAGTAGCGAGGTGGGCAAGGGTGTTGCAGCCATTCTCATTTCTGCCGCTCTCTACGCCTACAACTTGATTCTGCAACGACAGCAGGCACTCATCGCGAACCCGGTTGAAATCTCCCTGTTCCAGAACGCCACTGTCGTAGGCATTTACCTGCTGTTTGCGCCGTTTCTCGCAGTCGTGCCTGCACTCGAGCAGTGGCCTACCCTCACCCTGACTGCAGCACTCGGGGTCTTATCTTTGCTGTGCCTGTCCTGGGCCTATGGGAAAGCCGAGGCGAAAACACTGATACCGGTTGAGTACACCGCGTTTATCTGGGCGTCGCTGTTCGGCTGGCTTATGTACGGGGAGAAGCTGACCCTGATAACACTCGCCGGGACAGCGCTGATTGTTATCGGCTGTTTATTAGCGGCCAGGCAACACCCTGACGATGTCGAGCATGTTGAAAGTACCGCTGTATAACGCAGCCCTATTTCAGCAACTCTTCCTCTACCTGCCCCAACCTTTCCTTGCCAAAGAAAATCTCATCGCCCACAAAGAAGGTAGGCACTCCAAACGCACCTCGATCGGCCGCCGCCTGGGTAGATTGCTTCAGTGATTCTTTTACAGCATCCGTCTGAATCATCGTCAGCAGTGCATCTGCGTCCAGACCGGCATCGCGCCAGACCTGTGCCACTACCTCTAGGTCATCCATCTTCTGGCCCTGCTCCCACATCGCGAGCATCACGGCTTCGATATAGGCAGCCGCGACGCCCAGGTCCTGGGCCGCTACCAGCCCGCGCATAACGGTAATGGTATTCATCGGGAAGTGGCTATTGAAAACAAATTCATTGAGTTGGTGTTTCTCCTGGAAGCGTTTGCTCTCCAGCAGTTCGTAGTCCATCTTGCCCTTCACCCCACCGAAGGCGACGAAAGGGGCCTGGTTGTCGGTGAGCTTGAAGAGGCCACCGAGCAGGACCGGCACAACCTCTAATTCGGCACCGGTACGTTGCAGAATTTCCGGCAGCACCTTGTGACAGTAGTAGGCATTGGGGCTTGCAAAATCGAGCATGAATTCCAGCTTCGCCATGTTTTTCTCCTGATTGATTAACGTTTATTCGTGGTTCCACCAGGCTACATCGCTAAAGGCGCGCAAATCGAGTTCATGCGTCCATGCGGAGCGGTGCTGGTGGGCAATGTGAAAATAGGTCTCGGCCATTTCTGCGGGCAGCATCAGCCCGTCGTTCTCGCCGCCGTGCTTTTCGCGCAGTTGCGCAAATACCTCTGGGCCCAACATCTTTCCCAATGTATCGGGCGCGTCGACGGCGCCGTCGACCAGGATATGCGCGACGTGAACCCCTTTCGATGCATACTGGGCATTCAGCGACTGGCACAACATTCGGCGACCGCCCATCGCTGCGGCGTGCGAATGCTGGCCACTATTGCCGCGCATCGCAGATGTTGCAGAGGTAACAAGAATGCTGCCTTTACCGCGCTCCGCCATCAGCGGACACAGCACTGACGCAAGACGAAAGAGACCAAAAGTGCCGAGCCGCCAACCCAATTCGAATGCCTTGTAGCTAGTCTCTTCCAACGAACGGTTCCCGATCTGTGCGCCCAGGTTGTACAGCGCCACCTCGATCGGGCCGATCTCCGCTTCAACTGAAGACACACATTCCTCGATGCTGTCTTCTGCCGCGGCATTCAACAGGCGGCCTGAAGCGGAACCACCGTCGGCCTCAATCTGTTGCACGAGATCCTGCAACCCTTGCTCATTACTCCGACGGCAGAGCACCACGTGGTAGCCCGCCGCTGCAAAACGCTTCCCGACATTCCCACCGATGCCGGCTCCGGCACCAATCACAAGGCAAACTGGCTTCATAGGTTCCCTCTCGCTTCTGTTCGCGCTGACGACTTAGTTGCATGATGCAACTGAATTGCTTGCAAGGTTGCATCATGCAACCGTATTATTCAAGCAAGATTACAAAGAAATTTACTGGCCAGCCATGAAATACAAAACGTTCGACCACATGAACTGCTCCCTGGCGCAGACACTCAACATTATCGGAGAGCGCTGGACACTGCTGATTCTGCGGGATGCCTTCTTTGGCGCCAGACGCTTCAACCAGTTCGAGCGCAACCTGGGCATTTCCAAGAACATTCTCAGCGCTCGCCTGGCGATGCTCGTTGATGAGGGCATTCTGGAACGTCGGGAACCCGCAGCGGGTGGTCACACTGAATACGCACTGACCGAGCAGGGTCTCGATCTCCAACCCGTGCTGCTCTCCATGACCCACTGGGGCGACAAGTACCGCGCCAACCCGAAGGGCGAGCGTATTACCTTTGTCGACAGGGACCAGCAACGCCCCATCCAGCGAATGAGTGTTCGCAGTGAAGATGGTCGCGTACTCACACCAAAGGAAATCAAGGCCACCGTGGGGTCCGGCCTGGATGGGCCCGGCCTGGATGGGCCCGGCCTGAGCAAGTCAGGATAGTCCGTCAAAGCTGTCAAACACCAAGAGTTTTCACTGTAAACATCCCACAGAATAGCTATACTCAAACACACCTTTCACCCTTGCGCTGGAGCCTTTCATGTCCGATCTAGTCACCATCGACATCCAGAACCACGTCGCGGATGTCCGCCTCAACCGCCCCGAAAAAATGAACGCCCTCAGCTGGGATATGTTTGATGCTATTACGAGTGCCGCCAAAGAACTGGCGAGCAATCGCGACGTTCGGGCTATCGTACTCTCCGGTGAAGGCAAGGGATTCTGCGCAGGCATGGACCTGGAAAACTTTGGTGCCGGCCTGGGCCAGGACCCATTTGGCGAGGGCCGCGGTGGCTTTACTCCCAACTATTATCAGGAACCGGCCTACCTCTGGAAAGCCATCCCAGCGCCGGTGATCTGCGCCCTGCACGGCGCCGCTTATGGCGGCGGTTTCCAGATCGCTATGGGCGCGGACATTCGTATCGCTCACCCCGGCACCAAGCTGTCACTCATGGAGATCAAGTGGGGCATGATTCCTGACATGTCAGCGTCCCAGACGCTGCGCGACCTCGTTCGGGTGGATGTTGCCAAGGAACTGGCTTTCACCGGCCGTGTACTGCAAGGCCCCGAGGCCCTGGACCTGGGTCTCGTCACCCGCTTGAGTGAAACCCCCTATGACGATGCCCGGGCATTGGCCGAAAACATCGCAAGTAAAAATCCGGACGCAGTTGCCCGCAGCAAGTACATGTTCGAGACCACCTGGCGCGGAGACAGCGTCGACGGACTGGCTGCTGAAGAGCGTCTGCAGGGGCCGATTCTGGGCCAATCCAACCAGGTAGAGTCTGTCATGGCCGCTCTGGAAGGCCGCGAGCCCACATTTGTCGATCGCGCTTTCGGCGATTTCACCGAGCTGGATGGAACGGCCTGAACCATGCAAGCCATTGACGTCTGGGCCCAACAACCCAACTCCCACTTCCTGTCCCAGCCGTACTTCGAGTCACTGAGGCGCTGGGTTGGCAGCGACCTGTCGGATATCCCCGACGACTTTCTGCTCGGCTGCATGGACAAGGCAAACGTCAGCCAGGCAATACTGTCTGCCTGGTATGGCCCCCAGGGGCCACTGATTTCAAATGAACAAGTGCTGGCCACGATCGAAGCCCATCCCGGCCGATTCTATGGCCTGGCGTCGGCCGACCTGCGCGACCCGGTGGCGGCAGTGCAAACACTGCGCAAGTACGTTAACGACCACGGCTTCAAAGGCCTGCGAATCGTGCAGTGGCTGTGGGAGTTGCCCTGCTCTCACGCACTCTACTACCCTCTTCTAGCGGCCTGCGTCGAACTGAATGTGCCGATCTGTCTGCAGGTGGGACATACGGGGCCGCTGTTGAGCTCTGAGTCTGGCAGGCCTGCGCATATCGAGAGAATCGCACTGGATTTCCCCGACCTCAAGATCGTGGGCGGCCACATCGGCTACCCATGGCATGTGGAGATGATCGCGGTCGCGACCAAGTTTCCGAACGTCTATATCGATACATCTGCCTACGTACCCAAACGGTATCCGCGTGAGCTTGTCGAATACATGAAGGGGCATGGCAGGCACAAGGTGATGTTCGGCTCCAACTTCCCGATGATTACCCCGGATGTCGCACTAGGCCAACTCGACTTGCTCGAGCTGGATGACGAGGTGAAAGAACTTTTCCTGACAGGCAATGCGAAGCGTGTGTTTGGGCTAACCTGAAAACGCAGCTGAAGCTGCGAGAGGTCAATCGGCTCTGTGCTGATCAAACAGGATCGGGTTGCCGTCCGGATCATGCACCAGGAAAAAACCGGCACCACTCTCAGACGTGACCTCCTGGTCAATCGTTACCCCCTGCTGCTGCAGGTGCGCCTGCCATTGGCGCACATCGGTAAAGCCCTCGGCATTCTGGCCAGTCTGGTCCCAGCCAGGGTTGAACGTCAGTGTATTTAGCTCAAACATATCCTGAAACAGTCCAATGACATGCTCACCGTTGTTAAGCATCAGGAATTTGTGCTCCATCTCTCCGGCAAACACCGAAAAGCCCAACTTCTCGTAGAAATCGCGCGAGGTGGCTAAATCTTTAACTGCGAGACTGATGGAAAAGGCGCCGACATGCATGGGAAGCTTCCTTGGATTGATCTGGGTTATTCACAGCATAGACCAAGGGGGACATTCAGGCGTGTGAGCGAAGTTGGCCCTCCTTCCCTGGAAGGCCTGTTTTCCAAATCGCCACACCTATCCGTGGAATAGCGGCTGGAACTCTTTAAATCTAGAGGATACTGACGAGACCGAGACAAGCAGCGCAGACAAAGAACGCCCCCGCAATCCATAATTCATCGATCTGTTCTAGCCAGTTTGTCAGCTTCGGCATGATGTTCTCCAAGTCACGCTTTACGACAGCTACAGTTTTAACAAAGCTGCTGTCCAGAACCAATTACGCGCCATTACAGCCTTCGAATCTGGCGATTTTTTATCACCGGCATATGCGGAAACGTTATAATCCCCGATCACCATCAGTATGGAATATGAGTGTGACGTTATTTCGTCCCTGCATTGATCTTCACCAGGGCCAGGTGAAGCAAATTGTCGGTGGCAGCCTCAACGACGAGGGCGCCGACACCAATTTTGTGAGCGCACACGATGCGGCCCACTACGCAAGCCTCTACCGGGAACATAATCTCACCGGGGGGCATGTGATCGCACTCGGCCCGGGCAATCAGGCGCAGGCTTTGTCCGCGCTTCATACCTGGCCAGGCGCCCTGCAATTTGGCGGCGGAGTGAAAGCCGACAATGCTGCGGACTTCCTCCAGGCCGGAGCCTCCCACGTGATCGTCACCAGCTACCTGTTTGAGCGTGGCCAGCTCTCCGCGGCACGACTGGATGAAATGCTACAAGAGGCCGGTAAAGACAGGCTCGTATTGGACCTCAGCTGCCGCCGCTCAGAGGGCGGGTGGTACATCGCCACCGACCGCTGGCAAACCGTGACTGAAACGCCTGTTAGCGCAGAGACACTGGCGGAACTGTCCGGCTACTGCGATGAGTTCCTGGTGCATGCGGCGGATGTAGAAGGCCTACAGGGCGGTATCGATGAAGACCTGGTGCAACTACTGGGCCAGAGCTGCCCTATTCCCGTGACCTACGCAGGTGGCGCCCGCGCCCTGGCGGACCTGGAGCTCGTTCAGGCACTCTCCAACGGCCGCGTCGACCTGACCATTGGCAGTGCGCTTGATATCTTCGGCGGCGAGGGTGTCTCCCTCGCCGAGTGTATTGCGTGGAATCGTAATCCTAGGGGGTAACGATATTGAACTCGGTATCCGGCTGCTCAAACATACCGAAGAATCGCGCCAGGGAAACTGCACTCCCGTCCACATTCAGGTCATCCGAGGTCAAGGTCTCCATCAGGCCCAGGTCCCCAAGCAACATTCGAACAAACATGGCGTGCGTGATCCGCAGTACGACATCTGCGTCATCAAGGTCGTCGGCAGGTCGGTGATGCAGCACCGAGTTCTTGACCGTCAGCAGGTAGGACTCATCCAGGTCGTCGAACACGATACCCACCTGGCGATCGACCCCCTCTGCCTTTTCCGGGTCGAGCCGCACTGACATCGTCTGGAAGAATTTCTCCACTGGCGTCTGCTCCAGCATGTTCACCAGCAGCGATAAACGCAGTTGTGACTCTTGTGGCGCGCCGTGGCGCAGCTCGTAGGCGGCACTGAGGTATACGTCGCGCCAGGGTCCGGACTCCGCGGTATATGCGAGCTGATCATAGCTATTTGCAAGTAATTGCATAGCTGTCTTGTTTGATGGTTGAGCAAACACCAGATGATTGAGTAACTCCGCTGCCCAGCGATAATCCCCGGCCGTGTAGGCCTCCTCCGCAGCAGCGATGACGCCTTCCGCGCCACCTGCCAGCGCGACATAGCGCTTACTGGATTCCTCTGGAGGCAGCGGATTCAGGTTCGCCGGGTTGGCGTCATACCAGCCCAGATATGCCTGATAAACCGCTTTGCTATTGTGCGAGACAGTGCCGTAGTAATCGCGGTTGGCGTATCCCTGCTGCAAGCTCGCGGGTAGTTGGAGTTCCTCGGCGATTTCACGCGGCGTCATTCCCCGGTTAAACAGACGCACCGTCTGGTCGTGAATAAATTTGTAGCTGTCACGCTGTGTCTCGAGGTAGGAAACAATGTCTGCCCTGCCCCACACTGGCCAATGGTGACTGGCGAAGTAGACGTCGCTGCCCGCTGAGAGTTCGATCATCTCGTCGATATAGGCGCTCCACTTGAGCGCATCGCGCACCTTGGCGCCACGCAGCGTATAGAGATTATGCAGATTGCGGGTAGCTACCTCGGCGCCGCAGTAGGCCTTGAGCTCCGGCAAGGCAAATGTCAGCTCAGCGGGCGCTTCCGATCCAGGCGCAGCCTGGAATACAAATTCCAGACCGTCCAAGGTCAGGCTCTGACCCGTGCGATCGATAATCTCGGTGGGCACCGCAATACCGACCGTGCCAAACGCTGGCGATTTACCCAGCCCTGAGCCCACATGCCCCCGCTCTTCACGCGGTAAGCGGCGGCCGTACATAAAGGAAGCCCTGCGTGCCATGGCGACACCAGCGATAATATTCTCGCTGGTGGCCTCTTCCATGAAGCCTTCCGGCGCAATGACCGGCACATTTCCCGCTTCGTAGTCAGCGCGATCAATCACACCCCATACCCCGGCGAAGTGATCGATATGGCTATGGGTAAAGATCACCGCTGTCACCGGCAGATCACCGAGGTGCTCACGTGCGAATGCAAGCGCTGCAGCGGCTGTCTCTTCCGTGGTGAGCGGGTCAACCAGAACAAACCCTTTCTCGCCCTTGATCAGGGTCATATTGGCGAGGTCAAAACCGCGTATCTGGTAGATCCTGTCGGTCACCTCGAACAGGCCGTGGAGATTGTTCAGAGTCGCCTGGCGCCAGAGGCTGGGGTTCACACTGTCAGGGGCTGGGCCGTCGATGAAGGTATATTCCTCCAGATTCCAGATCGTCTCTCCCGCGGATGAGGTGATCAGCGGCTCAGTCCGAGTGGCAATAAACCCTCGCTTTGCCGCCTCAAGATCTGCGCCGGCATCGTCCGGCAAGACCTGGGCAATTTTACGGTTGGCCTCTGCTGTTTTTTCCGAGGGTGCCGAAAATCCGGCACTTGAGTCTGTGGAAGCTCTGCCCTCATGTTGCTCGGATGAGCAGCTCGCGAGCATTAACGCTGCACAGGCTATTGCAATAGATCGTAGTTTCACGCTGTTCGTCCTTATTGTATTGCCGCCAGACGGGAGCGTATCAGCACCCGTAATTCATCTTCAAAAGCGTTTTGGGTCTGGCGATAGTGCCCCGCGCCGAAAATCTGACCAAGGGTTGGCCCTGATACCGCAAAGTAGTGTGCCGCCCCCAACAGTTGGTAGACCATGGCCAGCAACCTGCCCTCGTCCATTTTACCAGAAACATCAATTTGCCCGGCAGTCGCGACCAGCAGTTCCAGATAGGATTTAAGGTACCAGTTGCCCACCTCGGCTGCGCGCTTCTCATTGTCCAACAGCTCACGCATGATCAAGCGCGCAGCATCGGGATGGTTCATCTGGTCTTGATACTGGGCGAGTACCAATGCTTCCAGACGCTGCGCTGGCTCGAGTTGCTCGGCAATGATCGCGTCGGTGACTTCTGAGAGCGCGGCGGAGATAAGTGCCAACACTTCGCCATACAATTTTTCCTTGGTGCCAAAGTGGTGCAACAACGCCTGTTTGGTCAAGCCCAGTTCGGTTGCAATAGCGGCAATACTTGCGCCATAGAAGCCTCGCTCAGCGAAGAGCTTGAGAGCCGCCTGCAGAAACTGTTTTCGGGTGGATTCACTCATGATCTATCTCAGCTGGGACGCGCGATTCTATCGCAGCAGTTGACAGCTTACCAGTCGGTAAGTAGCCTTTGCGAAACACTTACCGAACGGTAAGAAGGCTATTGCTAAGAGCGCACCATGGATCGCAGCACCGAAATTGAATTGATCGAAGAGTTACTGGGCCTACATGCCCAGAAAGCCCCTTTCCTGGATGAACAGTGGACACGCGAGCCCCTCGAGCGCTATTCCTCTCCTGAAATATTCGCCCGAGAGCGCGAGCATATTGCAGCGACCCTCCCTCAGATCGCAGCGCACAGTTCCGCGCTGCCAGCACCCGATAGCTATGTCACAACCGAGATCGCCGGACGCAGTATTCTTCTCACACGCGACAGGGAAGGCAGCGCACACGCATTTCTCAACGTCTGCCGCCACCGCGGAGCAACACTGGTCAGAGGCCAAAAAGGCTGCCAGCTTCGCTTCAGCTGCCCCTACCACGGCTGGACCTACAGCAATACCGGCGACCTGGTTGGCGTGCCCCACCAGAAGACAGGGTTTCCAGACCTGGACCGCGCCGCTCTGGGCCTCGTCGCTGTTCCCTGCCAGGAATACGCTGGCTGGATATGGCTCTCTCTGGACACAAACTGCGACATCGACATAAAAGCGCATCTTGGTGCCCTGGCAGGCGACATGCTTGCCATGAGAGCCGATGAGCATCAGATCTTCGCCAGTGACGTTCGCGATATCAACGCCAACTGGAAAATCCTGGTTGAGGGTGGACTCGAGGCGTACCACTTCCGCGTCGCCCACGCAGACTCCATCGCGGGCCTGTTCCCGGACAATCTGTCTTCCTACCGATGCTACGGTCGCCATATACGCTCTATACTGCCGCGCAACACCATCAACTCACAGGCAGATATGCCACAAGACCAGTGGCGGATCCGCGATCACGCCAACATCCTGTACAGCCTGTTTCCGGGGTCCCAGTTCCTGGTGCAGTCTGATCACTTCATCTGGATTCGCGGCATCCCGCTAGGGCCGGACCGCACTCGCCTGGAACTAACAACACTCGTGCCAACGACACAGAACACCGAAGCGAGGCGGGATTACTGGCGGAAAAACCACGAATTCACCCTACTCACCCTGGACGAAGATTTTCAATTTGCAGAGGAGATACAATCAGGACTCGCCAGCGGCGCCAATGCCCATCTGAATTTTGGCCGGTTTGAGGGCGCGCTTGCCAGATTCAATCGGTACGTAGACGATGCCATCGCCTAGCTCGTGCGTCGTTACGAAGCCAAAGAGGCTAAGCCCTGCGCTTTAGCACAAGTACGAGATTGCCGAGCAACACCAAACCCAAACCGACATAGCTAGTTACGTACCAGACGTAGCCCTCGAACCAGCTCGACAGAAACAGGGCAATCACTGGCATCAACACTGTCGTATAGGCCGCGTGATTGGGGCCAATGCGATTTACCAAAAGAAGGTAAGTTGTGAAGCCGATGACGGAGCCGAACACACTCAGGTAGAGCAGCGCCGGGAAATACTCCGCCGCTGTCGGCATGACCAGCGGTTGCTGAGTAAGTATCAATACAAGCGCAAGAATCAGCGCGCCATAAGCCATCGCGTAGGTGTTAGTGGTAACAGGGTGCAGCCCGACAGAACCATTGCGGCGAGTGATCATATTGCCGAGAGAAAACAGATAGGTCCCCAGAATTGCCAGAAAAACGCCTCGGGGGGAGACGAGGCTGACACCCTCCCCTTGCAATTCGGGCAAGAACAGCAGCACCAGGCCCAGCGCACCAATAGCACCGGCTGCCACCACCCTTAGCGGAATTGCTTCCTTCCAGATCAATCGATTGTTAATGGCATTGAAAATCGAAGCCAGCGAGAACACAACGGAAACCAGGCCGCTGGCAATTGTCTCGGTGGCTGTGTAGAAGCAAAGAAAATTAAACGAAAAGAGGCAGCAACCCTGTAAAAACAAGTAGCCCTGATCCCGCCAGGTAGTGTGCTGTAGTTTGCCGAGCAGACGCACGCCCACCAACATAATTATCGCGGCAAGAGCGAAGCGATAGAACACTGAGACGGTTACAGGAACTTCGCCAATCTGGTAGTAAATCGCTAACCATGTGGTCCCAAAGATGAATACGGTGGAGAGATATAAAACCGCATTCATTCGCGGGTGTAGATTCTGATCAGCACCGGCGCTATCAACAATTGAAAACCGCCATACAACAGCACCGTAAACAATACCGTGTCACCGAGGTGGGCTGTGGCCGCTGCTGAGGCGGGGAAAAGAGAGGCCTTGAGCATCACCCCCAGATTGGTATTGCGCACGATCACCTCAAATTCGACGGCGATAGCGTCGCGCTTGGCCAGGCCAAAAATTCTTGGTGCGCTGGCACCGACAACGACCAGAATTAGAGTAAAGCCGGCGACGAGAGCGACATTGGCCATACCAAATGCTTCAAGGTCGAGCCGGCCCGCACTGGCAGAACCCACCACAATCAAGAGGATGCCAAACAGTGATGCGCGGATACACCACTTGGAAAACTGCGCCGCCGCAACCGGGTACATAAAGAGAAACAACATGCCGAGCGATAGCGGCAATAACAGCGCCATTGCGATCTCGAACATGATCTGGCCAGTCGGCATGCTGAAGTCGGCAGGCAGACTGTCACTAATCAATAGCGAAAGAATCAGAGGTGTACTCACCAGGCAAGCGAGCGTGGTAATCGCTGTAATACAGATCGAAAGCGCACTGTTGCCGCGGGCAAAAAAAGTGAAAATATTGGAGGTCGTGCCGCCGGGAATCGCCGCGATAAGGGCGAAGCCAATGGCCAGGCCACCGACAATACCCAAAACCCCGAGAAACAGGTAGGCCACCAAGGGAATCAACAGGAGTTGAATGCCGAGCCCGAGGCTCACTGCACGAGGAGCGCGAAGAATATCGGCAAAATCTCGTGCCGTCAGCGTAGCGCCCATGCCAAGCATGGCAGTTACTAACTGGAAGGTTGCGAACCAGTACTCATACTGGACGTATAACTCACCCATGCGGAAACCCGTTTATAGTTTTAGACACAGGCCTCAATCAGGGCCCGGGTATTTTCGCCGGTCATGGTAACAGGATTTCCGCCAGCAGAGGGGTCGGCGAGAGCCGCGAGAACCAGCCGATCGATGTCGGGGTCGACCACGCCCAACTCGGTGAGACTACCCGGAATGCCCAACAGGCTGTTCAGTTCTACGAGGTAACGGTGAAAGCCTTCAAAACCGCCCTCTATCTCCAGATAGGCGGCCAGACGCTCGATGGCAGTTTCAATCGCCGGGCGATTAAACCGGAGCACCGCAGGCATTAGCACGGCATTGGTCGTTCCGTGGTGCGTGTTATAGATCGCACCCAGTGGATGGGACAGGGCGTGAATGGCGCCCAGCCCCTTCTGGAAAGCGGTGGCGCCCATCAATGCAGCGGACATCATATGCCCCCGGGCCTCGATATTACTGCCGTCCCGAAATACCTGTAGCAAGTTATCTTTCACCAAGCGCATACCCTCTACAGCGATACCGTGGCTCATCGGGTGATAGTTGGGGGCGCAGTAGGCCTCGAGGCAGTGGGCGAATGCGTCCAGCCCGGTACCTGCGGTAATCGCAGGAGGCATACTCAGGGTAAGCTCCGGATCGCAGATCACTTGCATGGGGAGTATCTGAGGGTGAAATATGATTTTCTTTTCATGCGTAACCGAGTTGGAGAGCACCCCCGCACGCCCTACTTCCGCCCCGGTACCTGCGGTCGTCGGCACTGCAACAATGGGGGCAATTCCTGCGACATCAGCGCGACTCGACCAGTCGTCGATATCTTCAAAATCCCATACCGGGCGCGTCTGGCCGGACATGAACGCTACCAGTTTACCCAGGTCGAGCCCGGAGCCGCCGCCCATGGCAACCACGCCATCGTGGCCCCCATCGCGAAACGCGGCGAGCCCGGCAGCAAGGTTGCTTTCATCGGGATTTGGATCCACCCCGGCGAACAGCGATCGACCCAAGTCGGCCTGGGCCATCGCATCCAGCGCGGCACCGACCATGGGTAGGTCCGCAAGGCCCCGGTCGGTCACGAGTAACGGTCGGGAGATGCCCGCCTCGGTACAGGCTTCGGCCAACTCTGATATACGCCCTGCCCCGAAGCGGACGGCTGTGGGATAGGACCAATTAGCCTGTAGACTCATAGCGGATCCTCAGGCGCGCTCGAAACCGCGCCTGCGTTCGTAATCAGTAACCTTGCGGTCGAAGTCTTCCTGCTCCCACTCGGCACAACGCACATAGTGGTCTACCACCTCGCCACCCATCGCCTCGCGCAGCATGCTCGAATTGCGCAGTGCCTCTGTGGCTGCGCGCAACGTGCGGGGAATCTCGCGAACTCCCTCGGCTTCATAGGCGTTACCGGAAAACTCCGGTTCCAGTTCAAGCTTGTCTTCAATACCCTTGATGCCGGCCGCCAGTTGCGCGGCAATAGCGAGATAGGGGTTCAGGTCGGAACCGCCCACCCTGCACTCGACGCGAACAGACGCTGTCCCTGGTCCCACAATGCGATATCCCGCGGTACGGTTATCCATAGACCACACGGCCTTGGTAGGAGCAAAGGTAGACTCAGCAAAGCGCTTGTATGAATTGATATACGGCGCGAGAAAGAAAGTGACATCATCGGCATGCGCCAACAAGCCGGCAAGATAGTGGCGCATGGTGTCAGACATGCCGTACTTTTTTTCTGCGTCATAGAACACGGGAGTGCCATCAGCGGCGCGCAAAGACTGGTGAATATGACTGGAAGAGCCCGCCGCATCGGTATCCCACTTCGCCATGAACGTGACTGCTCGATCACACTGCAGCCCGATTTCCTTTACCGCTTGCTTGACCAGTACGTGGTTGTCGGCCATCTCAAGGCCGTCGGTGTAACACACATTGATTTCCGCCTGGCCCGCGCAGGCTTCGCCCTTGGTATTCTCCACCGCAACGCCGGCGCCCTGCAGGCCAGTGCGAATACTACGCATCAGGTTCTCTTCCCTGGCAGTCTGGAACAGGTGGTAATCTTCGTTGTAGGGACTGATGGTGGTCATGTCGGTGTAATCGGCATCACGCAAGGTCTCGAAGTCTTCCCTGAAAACGAAAAACTCCAACTCCGTCGCTACTGCGGTGCCAAGGCCAAGAGCTTCCAGACGCTGCAATTGTTTCTTTAAGACAGTGCGCGGCGCATGGGGTACCAGTTCATGGCTGTGATGATCCACCAGGTCGCACAACACCAGTGCCGTTCCCTCCACCCAGGGCAGCTGCCGGAGCGTGGCCATATCAGGCACCATGCTGTAATCACCGTAGCCGGCCTCCCAACTGGAAGACTTGTATCCCGCCACCGTCTCCATTTCCATATCGGTGGCGACAAGATAGTTACAGCAATGCGTTTCCTGCCAGGCCGTGGACACAAAGTACTCGGCCTGAAAGCGCTTGCCCATCAGCCGGCCCTGCATATCGGGAATGGCCGCGATCACCGTATCGATACTGCCCGCCTCTACCTGTTGCCTGAGGGCGTCAAAAGAAAGATTGCCTGCCATGCTTACTCCTGCTCGCTACGTTTACGCTGGAATTCCAACACCATGACTGTCAGCGCTGGCAGCATCGTGAGCGTCACCAGCATGGCGCTGAGAATACCGAATAACACGATCGCGCCCAGCCCCCGGTACAACTCTGTCCCCGCGCCTGGCAGCAATACCAGCGGTGCGAGCCCACACAGGGTTGTGATAGTGGACATGGCGATGGGGCGCAAGCGGGTCTGAACCGCCTCGGTCACTGCCGTCAGTGGTTCAAGACCATCCCTGAAGTTCTCCACCGCCCGGTGCACCACCAGAATCGGGTTGTTTACCACCGTACCCATCAGTATCAGGAAGCCGAGCATAGTAATCATATCGAAGGGCTGAACAATCGCCGCACCTCCCAGCAGTGGCAGCAGTGCCCCTACGCCGTTCAGCGCCCATAGGCCGATCAGTCCACCGGCAATACCCACCGGAATAGAGGTGAGGATCAGCAGCGGATAGCCCCAGTGGTTAAAGATTGCGACCATCAGCAGGTAGACAATAAACATGGCCACAAGGTAGTTGCCGAGCAGCGCGTCCCGGGTTTTCTGTAATGCGTCTGCCGCGCCGGAAATGCTCACGTTCACATTGGCCGGAATCTCACCGCTGTCGATGAGGTATTGCATCACATCGGCCTTTACTTGCTCGACGCCACTTTCCAGAGGCGTCGTCCTCGGCGGGATAATGTTCAGCGTTACCGTGCGGCGGCCGCCCACTCTGCGAATGGCATTGGTATCCACACTTTCCCTGAATTCAGCCACCGCACCCAACGGCACGACTTCACCGCGAGGCGTGTACAGCGGCACCTGACGCATATTCTCCAGCTCCACATCCAGCCCTGTATCGCTGTAGAGATACATATCTATCTTATCGTCATCGAGGAAAAACTCGTCAACAAAAGCGCCGTCAGTCATAGCGGAGACTGTGTAGCCCAAATTATTCGCGTCAATACCAAGCTCTGCTGCGCGTTCCCAGCGCGGCCGAATCTCCATCATAGGCTGTGCAAGCGACAGCGAGCGAGGCTGGCTCTGAATACGCGGATTTTCCAGTACCTCTTCGGCCCTGCGTTCAATGGTGCGGGCAACCTCAAACAGCGTGAACAGGTCTGGGCCTGAGATATCAAGATTGATCGAACGGGAGCCACCGTCGTTACTCGAAATAATGGAGCCGCGCGAGGCAAAGGCGCGCATGCCCGGGTACTCGCGGTACTTGCTGGTCAGCGCGTCCATCAGGGGTTCAATGTCCTGATGCCGCAAAGGCTCTACAAGACCGCCAACACGGGAAGCGTTTACCCGCATCGAGATATACTTGATCGCCGGTACGTCTATTTCGCCCCGGTCGTACGCCTTTGGATCAGCATCTACGAAGTCCAGAAAATAGTCTTCCAGCTCTCTCGCTATTCGCTCGAGGGTTGCCAGGTTGTACCCCGGCGGCGGGATCATAGAAGAAAAGACCTTCGGTTCCTCTCCCTCAGGCAAGTACTCTGCCGGAGGGGTCAGCGTAAGGATGATCAGTACACTGGAAAAAACCGCCACAGTAACAGTGACGAGACGACTCTTCGGGCTCTGCAACAGACGGCCGACCAGACGCATGGTCCATGCTTTCGCACCACCCGGTCCATCCCCAGCGCCACGCGCCTGTCGCGACTCACTCACGAATTCGAGTCGGGCAGCTGCGGTAGGCAACACAGTGATGGCCACGACCAACGAGGCTAGAATTGCCGCCGAGATCGCGATAGCAATATCAGAGTAGAGCTGCCCTGCCTCTTGCTCAACAAAGAGTACGGGCAGAAAGACCAAGACGGTTGTCATAGTGGACGCGAACACCGCTGGCCATACCTTGCGCACGCCGTTGACTGCCGCCTGAAAGCGACTGGCTCCACTGCGTCGCTCCAGTTCAATACTCTCAAGCACAACGATACTGTTGTCGAGCGTCATCCCAAGGGCAAAAGCGATACCGGCGAGGGAAATCACATTGATCGTGCGCCCTGTGATCAGCAAGCCCAGAAACGCCACGATGATGCAAAGCGGGATACCAATAACGCCGACAAGAGTCGCCCGCCCAGAGCGCAAAAACAGATACATCACCGCGGTTGCGAGCAATGCCCCGAGGATCAGGTTCTTCCATACAGTAGCTACCGAATCCTCCACGTAGCGAACGTCGTCAGACGACAGCACAACATCCAGCCCGGCTGGTTTGAGCACTTTCTCCCGCAGGATGTCCATCTCCGCGAGCATCTTCTCCTTGATCTCAATGACATTCGAGCCAGACTCTCGCCGGACAGCGATCGTAATATTCTCCCGGCCGTTATAGCGCGCGAACTGGCGTTTTTCAAAGTGATCCAGCTGTACTTCTGCTACATCCTTAAGGTAGATAATATTGTCATCGCGCCGAGCAAGAATCAGGTCCTTCAACTCTTCCAGGCTTTCAAAGCGCCCGATGGTGCGCAACAGATACTGGCGCTTGCCTGAAGAAAGGTCGCCGCCGGATCGATCCTGATTGCGCGTACGAATCGCACTGCGCACATCCATCAGTGTCAGACCGCGCTGAGCCAGCCGGGCCGGGTCCACCAGAATTTGCACCTGACGCACTGAACCACCCCAGAAATCCACTTCCGAAACACCGGGCACACTTGCCATGCGTGGCCTGAGGTTATCAATCAGGAAATCGCGTACCAGATCCATATCCAGCTGGCGCGGATTACCAGGCAGCGGCATCACGTTAAAGAACATGAAAGCATTGCTGGAAAATGAACTGGCGAAGACCGCCGGCTCGTCGACATTCTCCGGGTAGTTCGGCACCTGGCTGAGAGCGTTACTCACCCGAATCATCATATCGGTCATATCGACGCCGAGCGGGAACTCCAGCCTGATATTGGCCGAACTGCTCTGGGCGGTAGCGGTGATGCGCGACAGATTGGGCAGATTGCGCAGGAAATCTTCCTGCTCAATGATCAGTTCCTTCTCCACATCCTGCGGCGTTGCCCCGGGCCAGACAGTGCGCACCCCGATAGTGCGCACATCGAGGTCAGGAATCATCTGCACCGGGATCCGGGTCGCGGCGAGTATGCCCAGGAGCGCAACAATCAGTACCGAAACTGCGACCAGCGTGCCCTTTGCGACAATTTTCTCAAACACGTTCAGCGCGCCCCCGAGGCACGGGCATCGAGTGCCTGGCCGTTCCGCAGGGTCTCATTACCCTCGACGACCACCCGGGCGTTTTCATCCAGCCCACTGCGAATTTCAATGAGGCCATCGAAATCAAAGCCCGGCTGTACGAGGCGTTCTCTGGCCACAAGCGCCCCATTTTCACTAACGGCCTCCCACACGATAACGCGCCCGTCGGGATAGCGAAGAATTGCGTCGCGAGGTACTGCCGTCCCTTTCTGTCCGTCTCCAAGGCGAAGCGTCACGTTTGCTGACATTCCGGGCAACAAGCCACTGATTTCTCCGGTGGGCACCACCCGGACAAGAAACGTGCGCGCCGTGGGGTCGGTCACTGGAACGGCAGCTATCACTGTCCCAGGATAGGCGTTCTCTTTGTCTGCCCCGAGATTAAACTGGACCTTATTGCCCTTCGCAACCCGCCCCAGATAATCCTCCGGCACCTGAAAGTCCAGGCGTAGATCCTCGGTAGAAACCAGAGACATTACCGCCGCTCCGGGCGCGACCCACTCTCCCAGTTCCACCGACCGCGCACCGATCACACCGCTGAAAGGTGCTCTGACTGTGTGCCGGTCGAGCACGCCTTTGCGGTAGGCGAGTTCTGCCCTCAGTCGGCTGAGCTCTGCCTCGTCCTCAGCCACCTCAGACTCGAGATCCCGGACGGCGGTTTCAGCGATACTCTGTTGTGGTGCAAGGCGACGCGCTTCGGCCAAACGTCGTTGCGCATCTTCCATCGCGTGCCTGGCCCTGGCATGGGCGGCTTCTGCTGCCCGATATTGTTGTTCTGCCAATTCCGCATCCAGCTGCAGTATGGCCTCTCCGGTTTCGACATGGTCACCCGCATCTACGGCAAGGCTTTCTACCAACCCAGCCACTGCCACCGACAATCGAGCGTCACGCTGGGCCGTCACGGTGCCCGTCAGCTGTACCACCTGAACGACCTCGGCCTGCTGTGCAGCGGCCACTACGACGGGAGCCGCCGGCGTCTGAGCCAGCGTCATTGGCGAAAAAAAGAACAGCGCGGGGACCATCCACCGGCGATAAAAGGGGTTCGACATCGAATAGTCTCGAGGTTTATGCAGCTGCCAATGATCTCGCGTTTTGACGCTCGACACCAGAGTAGGATGCACTCTGCGCTGCCAGGAGCTAAGATGACAACGGTTCTAACAATAATGCAAAACAGGACAACGAATGGCTGTCACTCCACAGACTCCAGGTGAAGACTACCCTTACGCGAAACCCGCCTACCGCACCTATGTTCTGATGGTGCTGACGCTGGTCTACTCCTTTAACTTTATTGATCGTCAACTTATCTCCATTCTGCAGGAGTCGATCAAGGCAGACCTGCAACTGTCTGATACCCAGTTGGGCCTGCTAACCGGCTTCGCGTTCGCACTGTTCTACGTGTCTGCTGGCGTACCCATCGCGCGCTGGGCCGATCGCGGCAACCGCCGCAACATCATCGCCCTCGCGGTGGGCACCTGGAGCTTTATGACCGCCATCAGTGGCGCGTGCATGAACTACACCCAGTTGCTGATGGCCCGAATCGGGGTCGGCGTCGGTGAGGCTGGCGGCAGCCCCCCCGCGCACTCCATGATTTCGGACATTTTTCCTCCGGAAAAACGAGCCACAGCGATGTCCACCTATAGTCTGGGGATCAACATCGGCATTATGTTCGGTTTCTTCCTCGGCGGAATTCTCAATGAAGTGCTGGGCTGGCGCTGGGCCTTCGTGCTGGTAGGCGCCCCGGGCGTATTACTGGCGATATGGATTCGCACTACGGTGGCTGAGCCCCTTCGCGGCTGGTCGGAACAGGCTGTCGTTGACAAGAGCCACGCATCCCTGGGTTCGGTTGTCAGCCGAATCTGGGAGCAGCGAGCTCTGCGGCAACTGTTCATTGCCTCTGCGCTCAATTCTCTAGTGGGCTATGGCATGGTCAACTGGACCGCACCGTTCTTCATTCGCAGCCATGACATGGGAACCGCAGAACTGGGTATCTGGCTGGCAATTGGTGCCGGTGTGTTTGGCGGCCTGGGCACGTTTCTGGCGGGCTATATTGCAGATCGGGCCGGCAAAAATGACCGCCGTTGGTACATGTGGGTACCCACTATTACCGTGCTCCTGATGGCGCCCCTGACCGCATTCGTCCTGACAACTGAGAGCAAGACTGCAGCGTTGCTCGTAAACTTCCTGCCAAGCATTTTCAGCACCTGCTATATCGGCCCCGCCCTGGCGTTAACCCACGGCATGGTCGAGCCGCGTATGCGTGCCACCGCATCCGCCCTCTACTTCCTCGTGATCAATATCATTGGCCTTGGCATGGGCCCTACCCTGATCGGGGCACTGAGTGACTATCTCGCTCCCGAACTCGGTGCAGAATCCCTGCGCACTGCTATGCTCTATGTCGTTCCCGCGACCTGCGTGTGGGCATCGATTCACTTCTTCCTTGGATCCACTCACTTGAGAGACAAATAACACATGGCTTTATCACTCTACGACATCACCGTGCCCAACTACCTGCAGATTCTAGGCGCAGTCAAAAACGTACTGGCCAAAGGTGCCGAACACGCCACGGCAAACGGTGGCAACCCGGATGACCTGCTCAATCTACGGATGACGGATGACATGCATCCGATGACGTTTCAGATTATTTCTGTGTGGCACCACTCGCTGGGCGCCATCCGTGGCATCGAAGCCGGCGTGTTTACGCCTCCTCCAAAAGTCGACGTTGAAGGCTGGAAAGGCTACGCAGGCCTCGTAGATGAAGCCATCGAAGCACTGGAAGCGCTGACGCCTGAAGCCGTGAACGCCATGAGTGGCAATCCCATGAAGTTTAAAATGGGCGACTTTGAAATCCCCTTCACCACTGAAAGTTTCGTCCAGACTTTCTCGCAACCGAATTTTTACTTCCATGCCACCGCCATCTACGCACTGCTTCGCGCCGATGGTGTAAATCTCGGCAAGATGGACTACCTCGGCGCAGTGCGCACTCACCAGGAGTAGGTACCATGCTTGGATACCTCACGCTCGGCACCAACGATCTCGACAAAGCAGTCGCTTATTACGATGAATTGCTCGCGGAAATCGGTGCCAAGCGCTACATGAATGAAGAAACATTTGTGGCCTGGACGACGGGTGCAGACAGCACTCCTATCTCCATCACCAAACCCTTTAACGGCGAACCGGCCACAGTAGGCAATGGCGTAATGGCTGCCATACAGGTTGACACGAAAGAAGAAGTTGACCGCGTATACGCCAAAGCCCTGGCACTCGGTAGTGCTGACGAAGGCGCCGCAGGGCCTCGAGGGGAGGGTTTTTACGCGGGCTACTTCCGTGATCTGGATGGCAACAAGCTAAACGTATTCTGCTTCGGCTGATGAACCTGCCAAAACTAAAACAGGCAGAAGCTGATTTTCTCCAGCGCTATCCCGGTGGCTTCGCCGATCCTGGCCTGGAGACTGTCCGCAAGAAGCACAATATCGACAAACTCACCGAATTTGCGCGAGAGAATTTAGGGAAAGCCGCGTTCGGCCGGCCTGAAAAAGTCTGTTCCGATGTGCTCACCATCACCAGTCGCTCGTCGATGGTGTCACGCTTCGAAAAACCGCGCTTCAGAGATTTCATTCATGGCCTCAATAGCCACGAAAAACAGGATTTTTCTGACGCGGTGTACCAGAGAATTCACGGCAGAAAACAGCTGGGCTTCGAAATTATGCTGGGCATGCTCAAGCAACACAAACTCGCCAAGTGGTCGGTGATTTCTGTTGTCCCTTTTTACTACGCCCCCAAGCGCGAAGTATTTGTGAAGCCCACCACGGCCAAGGGCATTCTCGCTTATCTGGAAATTGAGGATTTTCGTTACCACCCCACCCCCAGCTGGGCTTTCTACAAGGCATACCAGAAGTTGGTCAAAGACGTTCGCGACGAAGTCGTGCCTACCCTGAGTCACAACAATGCAGCTATCACGGGCTTCCTGATGAGTTCTATGTAGGCCTTGTTCGACTGTAGGCAGTGAAAGAGAAAGCGTGTTCTTCGTCTGCAGGATGGTGTAGCAGCTCGTCCGTGTCCCACCGAGAAAAGTCAAAGGCGTCCACGAAGGTGTCGCCGTCGACATGTGCATCGACGATTGTTTCGAAGACGGTATCGGCGATTGGCAATGCCTCTCGAAACAAACCCACTCCGCCAATCACAAATGGACGCACACGGTGCTCGTTCGCCAGGGTTCGCGCCTGCGCCAGCGAATCCGCCCGCAATACGCCGGAAGCCAGGGGATAGTCGCCCTGCCGCGTGATCACAATATTCAAGCGACCCGGTAACTCACAGTTGTGATCTTCGTAACTCTTGCGCCCCATGATGATCGCGGCGTCCATCGTGGTCCGTTTAAAAAAGGCGAATTCGGCGGGCAACCGCCAGGGCAAAAGGCCGTTATTGCCGATACAGTAGTTTTGCGAGCGAGCGTAGATCAAGGCGAGAGACATGGTTCACTCTAGCATATCAAGCCTTGGACATTAGCCCCGACACTGCTAGATTCAGAGCTTAATCAGACAGAAAAGTACAACACTATGAGTGCAGGCAAACTTCTCGTCGCAGGTATCCTCTACCCGGGTTTCGAATTGCTTGATCTGTTCGGACCGCTGGAAATGTATTCGATGCTGGGGCCAGAACATGTTGATATAAAACTGATCGCTGCCACCGTGGAGCCTGTTGGTTCCGCTATGGGTCAGGCCGTCGGCGCAGGCCCTCGGGCTACGCCAGACTACAATTTCGCCAATGCGCCGCAGGCAGACATTATCGTGTTGCCCGGAGGCTTCGGCACCCTGCCGGAACTCGAAAACAACACCATCCTCGCATTTTTGCAGCAACAATCTGCCGACGCACAATACACGACCTCGGTGTGTACCGGCTCACTTTTGCTGGCCAAAGCCGGCCTGCTGGATGGGCGCAGAGCAACGACCAACAAGCAGTTCTTTGCACTGAGCGCGATGGTGCCCAGTGACACCCAATGGGTAGAGGAAGCCCGCTGGGTGGAAGACGGCAAATTTTTTACATCTTCGGGCGTCTCTGCTGGCATGGATATGAGCCTGGCCTTGATAGCCAAGCTGTGGGGGGAAGACGAAGCCGTCGCAGCGGCGGACGGCGCCGAGTACCAGTGGCACCGGGACGCCGCGAGCGATCCCTTCTACGACCAGCTCAATAATGGCGCCAGGGCGTTTGGGCTGATCTAGAACTTACTTGGCCGTGTAGCGCTGGTCCCAGCGATCGACAATGGCCTGATGACTGCCGTCTTTCCTGGCCCGCTGCAGCGAGGCATTGAAGTTGGCGATAACTTTTTCGTGACCGGCATAGCTGCGGCTGACCGCGACATGGCGGGCAACCGATGGCAGTGAAATATTGGCGACTTTCACCTTGTGGCGACTGCTGGCAAGGTATTCGTGCAGCTGATGGTTTACGGTGCGCAGGTCGCCAATGACGAAATCGACCTCACCGTTGATCAGGTTTAACAGGTTCTGGATCAGGTGATTCTCTTCCACAAGCTGTAAGCCGGGAATGGCCGCCAGATCGACTGGATAGGCGTAGTCAGTACGGATACCCAAACGCTTCCCCGCCAGCTGTTCCAGGCGAGTGTAGTTCCTGGGGTCGCCGTGCCGCTTCAGAACGATGAGTTTGCTGCTGAGATACGGTTCACTAAACACCAGGTCTTGGGCTCGCTCATCCGAATACCAGGCCGTAGCCAGCCCGTTATAGACTCCAAGCCGTGCCCCTTCCAGCGCGCGCGACCAGCTCTCGATAGTCACACTGGTTTCGACCCCGGTCCCGGCAAAAGCGTGCTCGACCAGCTCAATCGCGAGGCCGCGCTGAGGCAGTTTTTCATCCGCGTAAGGAGGCGAGGTATTCGCCATCAATTTCAACGGTTGCTGGGCAACAGCCACGCTGCTGCCAAACAGGCAGGCCAGGAGCAGTGCAGAAAGAGTGCGAATCATAGTGACCTCAGTGGATCTCGTTATCTGGAGGCCAGTGAGCATAAACCCCACGCTCGCGAATTTCCATGGTGGGTTATAGAAAGCTATTATGGGCGGCTGTTAAAATACGCCCGCTCATCCATCGCAACAGGGAACAAGGCCGTTTTATGCAGGAGCTCAATCCGAGCTGGAGTGTCTACAGCCCCTTCGTAAGCTCCATCGTCCAGGCCGGAGAGTCACTGGGAGTGCCAATCGACACCCTGCTGGTCAAGGCGGGCATCGACAAGCATCTGCTGAAAGACTCTGAGCAGCGTTTTCCCGTGGCACAGGCACTCAGGTTGACGGAGCTGACGACTGAATACAGCGATGATGGCAACCTGGGGCTCTACACCGGGCGCATCGGCTACGTCGACGGGCTGCACCTGCAGCTCTATATGTCTACAGTGTGTACAACTTTTCGTGAATATCTCAACCTGATGCCCAGTATGTTGCGCACCACCGGGGATCTGGGCGAAGTCGCGATGCAGACTGAACGGCAATATCTCAAATTACAGTGGCTCCCTCTGTGGCAACCAAGCGAGCAACAGCGCTTTCTCAGCGACTTTGTTCTGGTCATATCGGCCGCCATTGTAGACTCCCTGTGTGTCCAGCCTATTCCGGTTCTGGAGGCCCATTTCACCTACAGCAGACCAAGGGATGTGACGCTATTGCACACATTGTTTGGGGACAAGCTGTACTTCGATCAACCGGTCAGCTGCCTGTATTTTGCTCGGGACACACTGGACTATCCCCTGACCCGCCCCTACGGCGACCTGAGCACGACGCTGGCCCACTTGCCGGTAGACCAACTATTCGATGAGGCCGAGCCCCGCGACCAGTTCCTCAAGGAACTGCGGGAGACTCTGCTGCGTCTCCTGCCCCAGGGCGGGGGCAATATAGACGGTGTTGCTGAAGCGCTGAACCTGTCACGCCGCACCCTGCAAAGGCGTCTTTCAGACCGCGACACCCAGTTCCAGCAAGTGCTGCAGCAGTTGCGGGCAGATCTGGCCCTGCGCTATCTCTCTGACGAACGCCTCACAGTGACCGAGATCGCCTTTCTGCTCGGCTACAGCGATCAGGGCTCCTTTTCTACCGCTTTCAAGTCCTGGTACGGCAGGTCCCCACTGGAGCACCGCCTCCACTAGGGCTGCTGTGGCACCAAATCCCATGCGATTGGCACCCAAAAAGGGGCGCCGCCCAGCCATCGGTCTAAACTTAGCTCTCTTCGACGAGAGGCGAGGATCGCCCTCGCCCGCCACAAACCCGAAACTGGAGAAAATCAATGGCCCTGGACTTCGACAGCGCCCGCCTGGTCAACCCCCACCTGACGTCAGAGCACGAGGAATGGCGCGCCCAACTGCGCCGCTTTATCGATCGCGAAATCATGCCCTATGCGGCCGACTGGGATGAAGCGGGCGCACTCCCCGACGATCTTTGGCCCAAGGCCGCAGATGTGGGCATGCTGGGCCTGGGCTACCCCGAGGAGTACGGCGGCATTTCAGAGGGAATCGACCTCTGGCACGTCAACATCTTGAACGAAGAGCTTTCCCGCGTCGGTGTTGGAGGCATCTTCCCCTCGTTGCTGGTGCACGGTATCGGTCTGCCGCCTGTCGTTAACTTCGCCAGTGAAGCGGTAAAACAGCAAGTCGTACCGGCTGTATTGAACGGGAGCAAGAAAATATCCCTGGGTATCACCGAACCCAGCGGCGGCTCGGACGTCGCCAACATCCAGACCACCGCCCGCCGCGAGGGTGACCACTACATCGTCAATGGGTCCAAGACCTTTATCTCGGGTGGCATGAGGGCCGACTGGACCACCACCGCCGTGCGCACTGGCGACGAAGGCCCGGCTGGCGTCTCCATGCTGCTGATCCCGATGGACCTCGAGGGCGTGTCTCGCACCCAGCTGGACCGCAAGCAGGGCTGGTGGTGCTCCGACACAGCCACCATCTACTTCGACAATGTTAAGGTGCCAGCAGCAAATCTTGTGGGAGAGGAAGGCCACGGTTTTCTCGTGATTCTGAACAATTTCAACAGCGAGCGCATGGCCATGTCAGTGCAGATGGAGGCCTATGCACGAGTCTGCCTCGAGGAAGCCGTGAATTGGGCTCAAGAGCGCAAAACCTTCGGCAAGCGTCTGGCCGACCACCAGGTCATTCGCCACAAGATTGCGGAGATGAAACAACAGATCAACGCCTGCCAGGCCATGATCAACCATTGCTCTCGCGAAATCATCGAGGGGAATGCCAACTTTGGCGATATCGCCTTACTCAAAGTACAGTGCAGCCAGACCATGGAATTCTGTGCCAGGGAAGCCAGCCAGATACTCGGCGGCGCAAGCTACCTGCGCGATAACCGGGTAGAGCGTATTTACCGCGAAGTCCGCGTCCAGGCCATCGGCGGTGGATCAGAAGAAATCATGCGCGACCTGGCCTCTCGTCAATACGGAGTCTGACCATGAGCATCAAAGTATGGCACTGTCACAACGCGCGCTCGCTGCGCGCGATCTGGGCTCTGGAGGAAATGGGTTTTGACTACGAGGTTCAGGTCATGCCCTTTCCGCCACGTTTTACCGAGCCAGAATTTCTCGAAGTCAATGAGCTGGGCACCATTCCCTATATGATTGACGGCGATGTCCATATGACAGAGTCATCAGGCATCCCTCTCTACCTGGTGGAGCGCTACGGCAAACACGAGTTCGGCCTCAGACCGGATCATCCGGAGTACGGGGAGTACATAAACTGGCTGTTTCACAGTGATGCCACGCTCACATTCCCCCAGACGGTGTACATTCGCTACACCTTGCAGGAGCCGCCCGAGCGCGGCCTTGCGGATGCGGCAACAGACTATATGAAGTGGTACCACGCCCGCCTGCGCAGGCTGAACCGTTTCCTCGAAGACGGCCGCGAATACCTCGTGGACAACCGGTTCACCATTGCCGACATTGATATCACCTATGCCCTGCACCTGGGCGAGGTACTGAAAATTGACGAACGCTACAAGCCCCAGGTACGTGACTACCTTAACCGCATGCGCGAACGCCCTGCCTTCCAGAAAGTGGTCGTGCTCGGCGAAGAAGGCAGCATTTTCAAATAACCAGAAGAGATATCCACAATGCTTTTGACTGAAGAACACGAAGCCATCCGCAATACTATCGCCCAGTTCATTGACAAGGAGATCAATCCTTACTGCGACCAGTGGGAGGAAGATGGCATCTTCCCCGCCCATGAGCTGTTTAAAAAGATGGGTGACCTCGGCTTACTTGGCATCGCGAAGCCAACCGAGTACGGCGGCATGGGACTAGACTACAGCTACCAGATCGTCTTCTCGGAAGAGCTCGGCCGCATCGCCAGTGGCGGTGTATCCATGGCTATCGGGGTACAGACGGATATGGCAACGCCTGCCATGGCAAAATTCGGCAGCGACTACATCAAGCAGGAATTTCTAAGTAAGGCAGTAGCCGGTGATGCGGTTTGCTCGATTGCCGTGAGCGAGCCTCACGCTGGATCAGACGTTGCCGCGATCAAAACCAATGCCGTGAAAGACGGCGACGACTATGTCATCAACGGCACCAAGATGTGGATCACCAATGCCACCCAGGCGGACTACCTCTGCTTGCTTGCCAACACCGGCGGCGACCACAAGCACCTGAACAAATCCCTGATCGTAGTACCCACCAACACGCCCGGCATTTCCTTTTCAGAGAAGCTGAACAAACTCGGCATGCGCTCCTCCGATACCGCACAGATCTTCTTCGACGACGTGCGCGTGCCGCAAGCAAATCGCATTGGTGACGAGGGCATGGGCTTTGCGTACCAGATGATGCAATTTCAGGAGGAACGGCTGTTTGCTGCGGCCGGCGGCATCAAGGGCATGGAGGCCTGTATCGAGGCCACTATTGAATACACGCGCGAGCGCATTGCCTTTGGCAAGCCGCTACTGGACCAGCAGGTAATCCACTACCGCATGGCCGAGTTGCAATCTGAAGTAGAGGCGCTGCGCGCGCTTACCTACGCTGCAGTTGAAGGCTACATAGCGGGAGAGGACGTGACGCTCAAGGCATCCATGGCCAAGCTCAAAGCCGGCCGCCTGGGCCGCGAGGTAACCGACGCTTGCCTGCAGTACTGGGGTGGTCAGGGCTTTATGTGGGACAACCCGATTTCCAGGGCCTATCGAGACACCCGTCTGACATCTATCGGCGGCGGTGCCGACGAGGTCATGCTGGGAATTATCTGCAAGAAGATGGGCATCTTGCCACGGGGATAAACCTTTACAGGAACATATTATGGCTGTTATCGAATCTCTACTGGATACACAGGGCGAGGCCTACCAGAATAACCTCAAAGTGATGAGCGCTGCCGTAGACGAGTTCCGCGGTATCGAACGCCAGGTCATCGAAACCGCCCAGGCCAAGGCGCCGCGTTACATCAAGAAAGGCTATATCCCTCCCCGCGAGCGATTGAGCCTTCTGCTGGATACCGGCGCTCCCTTCCTCGAGCTATCGACGCTGGCCGGATATATGCAAGATGAAGACACCGACGGCTCCGGCGCCGGCGGTAGCTACATCGCCGGTATTGGCTACATAGGCGGTGTCCGCTGCGTGGTAGCAGTAGATGACTACCTCACCAAAGGCGGCAGCATCGGCCCCATGGGCGGAGACAAGCGGAAGCGCATGCTGGATATCGCCATGGAAAACAAACTCCCTATGGTGAATCTGTCACAAAGTGGCGGCGGCAATCTGAAATTGGCTGGAGATATATTCGGCAATTCCGGTTCACTGTTTGCCAAACAGTGTCGCCTGTCAGCCGCCGGTATTCCGCAAATTACCGTGGTGCACGGCAGTGCAACCGCCGGCGGTGCCTACCAGCCCACCCTCTCTGATTACCTGATCCTCGTACGCAAACAATCCACCATGTACCTGGCAGGCCCACCTCTCCTCAAGGCGGCCACTGGAGAAATCGCCACGGACGAAGAGCTTGGCGGCGCAGAAATGCACAGTGAAGTTGCAGGCACCAATGACTATTTGGCCGAAAACGATGCTGACGGCATTCGTATTGCGCGAGATATCACCGGCAAACTGGGGTGGAACAAACATCGGCCACTACGCGCCCCTGTTACCTATAAAAACCCTCTCTATAGTGCTGAAGAAATGCGCGGCATCGTGCCGGAAGATCCCAAAACACCTTTCGACATCCGCGAGGTCATCGCTCGCGTGGCTGACGGGTCCGACTTTCTGGAATTCAAGGGCGACGTCGACAAGGGCACCCTCTGCGGTCATATCGAGATCGAGGGCTACCCCTGCGGAGTCATCGCCAACAACAGCCCTATCACGGCAAAAGGTGCCGCCAAGGCTGGGCAATTCATCCAGCTGTGTGAACAATCGGGCACGCCCTTGCTCTTCCTGACAAACACCACTGGCTTCATTGTTGGTACCGAGGCCGAACAAGCAGGCATCATCAAACACGGCGCCAAGTTCATCCAGGCCGTGACTAATTGCACGGTACCGAAGATTACTATCATCGTCGGCGGCTCCTACGGAGCCGGTAATTACGCCATGGCTGGCCGCGGAATGGACCCTCGATTCCTGTTCGCCTGGCCGCGCAGCGTGGTGTCGGTGATGGGGCCCGCCCAGGCAGGCAACGTACTGCGACAGGTTGCCGAAGCCAAAGTGCTTCGCTCCGGTGGCGAATTAAACGATGAGACCGTGGCCTTTATCGATGGCTTGGAGCGAGAAACCATTGCGGACATGGAGGCACGTTCCAATGCCCTGGCGAATACCGCGCGTATCTGGGACGACGGCATCATCGATCCGGCCGACACGCGCTCGGTCGTCGCCTTCGTCCTCAGCGTCTGCCGCGAAGGCGATGAGCGCAGCGTAAACACCAACAACTTTGGCATCGGTCGCCTGTAAGAGTTTATAAACTATGAGCAATATCACCAAAGTACTGATCGCCAATCGCGGTGAAATCGCGCTACGTGTTATACGCACAGCACGCGACCTGGGATACCGCACTGTAGCCGTCTACAGTGAGGCCGACGCCGACGCCCTGCATGTCTGTGAGGCCGACCAGGCTGTTTGCATAGGGCCTGCTGCCGTCGGGGAGTCCTACCTTGTCGCGGACAAGATACTCGCCGCGGCCAAACAGACCGGCGCCGATGCCATTCATCCGGGCTACGGGTTTCTTTCAGAGAACGCCGCCTTCTCCAATGCCTGCGAAGCCGCCGGAATTACATTTATTGGCCCACGCGCCGACGCCATTGAACTGATGGGAAGCAAACGGCTGTCCAAAATCGCCATGATGGAGGCAGGCGTTCCCTGCATCCCCGGCTATCAGGACGCGGACCAGTCGGACGCTACTTTGCTCGCTAAAGCTGGAGACATCGGCTTTCCACTGATGGTAAAGGCCTCCGCTGGTGGCGGTGGTCGTGGCATGCGGCTGGTCCTCGAGCAGAATGAACTCGCAGAGCAGATTCGCACCGCGCGCTCAGAAGCAGAAACTGCTTTCGGCAGTGGTGAGCTGATCTTGGAGCGGGCTGTGCTGGAGCCACGACATATTGAGATCCAGGTGTTTGCCGATGAGCACGGCAACGCTATCTATCTCGGTGAACGCGACTGCTCTATTCAACGGCGGCACCAGAAAGTCGTGGAAGAAGCGCCCTCCCCCTTTGTCGAACCCGACTTGCGTCAACGCATGGGTGAAGCGGCGGTCAACGCGGCCAAAGCGTGCAACTACCGCGGCGCTGGCACCGTGGAGTTTCTGGTCGACAAGGAGAAGAACTTCTACTTTCTCGAGATGAACACACGACTGCAGGTAGAACACCCCGTCACTGAAATGATCACCGGGCTCGACCTGGTGGCATGGCAGCTGAAGATCGCCTCGGGCGAACAGCTGCCGCTGCGCCAGGAGCAGGTAGAGCTGACAGGTCACGCTGTGGAAGTGCGCCTCTATGCGGAAGATCCGCGCAATGATTTCATGCCGCAAACAGGCACAGCACACTTGTGGGAGTATCCGGAGCGCCCCGGGTTGCGCATGGATCACGGCATTCAGACCGGCCAACAGGTGAGCCCTTTCTACGACCCAATGATCGCCAAGGTCATCGCCTTTGGGGACAATCGAAACGAGGCTATCCGGCGGCTGGCGTCCGCGGTGCAGGACACCCAGCTGCTGGGCATAAACAACAACAAACGCTTTCTCGAAAACGTTTTACGCCACCCCGTATTCGGCGCGGGGGAAGCAACCACCGCATTTATCGAACAGCACTTCAGTACCGACTTGAGCATGGACCAGAACACCCCCTCCGGCTCGACACTGGCCAAAGCTGCTCTGGTTTATCTACAAGGCGGCCTGAACAGGGAGCGAGACTGCGAAGCCAACTGGCACAACCCGGCAGCCACGGCGACAAACTATCAACTCGCTTTCGAAGGCACCCCCACCACTGTTTCAATAGCGGGTCGGGGCGATCACTTTGACATACTCTGTGGTGACAACAGCTACGCGCTCTCGCTGGTGAACTTTGACGAGAGTGAGTGCGTTTACATTCAAGACGGTGTCCGTCAGAGCATGCGCTTTGCCTTTGCTGGCAACACCTTGTACATCGATGACGGCACTGGCCATTTCATCATTGAGGATACAACCTACCAACCAGCCGCTGCCGCAGGCGGCGCCGGGGACGGCCAGGTGAAAGCCTCCATGGATGGCGCCATTGTGGCGGTACTGGCACAGGTGGGCGACACGGTTGAGGCAGGCCAAACCCTCGTGGTGCTTGAGGCGATGAAAATGGAGCACGCTCTCAAGGCTGGCGTCAGCGGCACGGTGAGCGCTATCAGCTGCGAGGCAGGCCAACAGGTTAAATCCAGACAGTTGCTTGCCACTGTAGAAGGAGAACAAAGCGATGAGTGATGTCATCAAGATTGCCAACTGCAGTGGTTTCTACGGCGATAAGCTCTCAGCTGCCAAGGAGATGGTAGAGGGCGGCCCTATCGATGTTCTCACCGGCGACTATCTCGCCGAACTCACCATGGCCATTCTTTACAGCCAGAAAATGACGCGTGATACCGGCGGCTACGTAGGCACTTTCCTGAAGCAAGTAAAGGAAGTGCTCAAACCCTGCATCGAAAAAAACATCAAGATAGTCAGTAACGCAGGCGGCCTTAACCCTTCGGCAATGGCCTCAGCGGTAGAGGACATCGCGGCGGAGCTGGAGCTGGACGTCAAGGTCGCCTACATCGATGGCGACGATCTCGCTCCGCGTATGGAGGCGCTGCAGAATGCCGGCGAGCCGTTCACCAACATGGATACTGGCGTCAATCTGGCAGACACCAAAAACACCCTACTCACTGCCAATGCCTACCTCGGTGCCTGGGGTATCAAGGAAGCGCTGGACCAGGGTGCCGATATCGTCATTTGCCCGAGGGTAACGGACGCTGCTGTCGTGATCGGCCCCGCTGCGTGGAAATTCAACTGGCAACGTGATGATTACGATGCGCTGGCCGGCGCACTGGCAGCGGGTCACGTCATCGAGTGCGGCCAACAGGCCACCGGTGGCAACTATGCATTCTTCCAGGAAGTCCCCAGCTTCGATCAGCCTGGCTACCCGATTGCTGAAATTGAAGCCAACGGCAACTTCACTATCACCAAACATCCGGGCACCGCGGGTCTGGTCTCGGTAGGCACGGTAACCGCCCAACTGCTGTATGAAATCGGCGATCCGGCGTACAAGAACCCCGATGTCATCGGCCACTTCGACAGCCTCAGTATCAACCAGGAAAGTGACGACCGTGTTTACGTCAGCGGCTGCAAGGGCTCCTCTCCCCCGGCCAGTCACAAAGTTTGCATCAACACCCTCGGTGGCTATCGCAACGGCTTTGAGGTACTGATAGCGGGGCTGGATATTGAAGCCAAGGCGGAAATTCTGACCGAAACCTTCTTCCGCAATGTGGGCGGCAAGGAGCAATTCGATGATGTCTCTATCGAGCTTGTGCGCAGCGACAAGGAAGACCCGCAAACGAACGAGGAGGCCTTCGCTCGCCTGCGCATCATAGCCAAGTCCCGCAACAAAGACCTGGTCGGACGCCTGTTCAGTGCACGGTTTATCGAAATTGCGCTGGCCAACATTCCCGGCCTGGGCGTAACCACACCCATCGGCAATGGCGCCAGCTTCCTCGCCTACTGGCCCGCCCTGGTGGACAGCAAGCACATCGTCGAACAAGTTCATATCGGCGATAAGGTCACCCCGGTAAAACCGAGCAACCAACTGCAATTGGCTACGGTCGAATACGAGGCGCCTGCCGCAGCCATAGCTCCGGCTCCGTCAGGCGACCACGTGCGGATACCGCTGGGACGTCTCTTCGGCACACGTTCAGGCGACAAGGGTGGTTGCGCCAACCTCGGCGTGTGGGCCACCTCGGATGAAGCCTATGGCTTTCTCCACGAGTACCTCACCGTGGAACGACTGAAGACCCTGATGCCCGACACAGCCGGATTCGAAACGGTTCGCTATGAGCTCGCAAACGTGCGCTCGCTGAATTTCTTTATCAAGGGCATACTCGGGGAAGGCGTAGCCTCCTCTGTGCGCACTGATCCGCAGGCCAAGTCCCTGGGAGAATACCTGCGCGCGAAAATGATCGATGTCCCAGCAAGCCTGGTGCAATGAAGAAGGAAAACAACATGAATGACGAGCAACTCTCGTTGGAAGGCCTCTTTTTCGAGGCGGTCGAAATAGAAGAAACCGATCACGTGCTGACCATCCGCCTCAATCGGCCTGAGCGCAAGAATGCCATTAGCCCCACCATGGCAGCCGAAATCATCTATGCGCTGGACTATGCCAAACAGGAAAGGCGCGTTCGCGTTGTAGTACTTGCAGCCAACGGCGATATCTTCTGCGCCGGCGGCGATCTTGCTGCCATGAGCGGCAAAGCCATCGAGACCCGTTCTACCGTACCGGTACGCGGAGACCTCGACGATATCGCCCTGCGCTTTCGCCACCTCAACAAACCGTCGATCGCCCGCGTGCACGGCAACCTCTATGCTGGCGCCCTGTTGTTCCTGTGCAATGTGACGCATGCTATTGCGGCCGAGGGCGTGAAATTTTCCGCCCCGGAAATCAAACGCGGCATTTGGCCGTTTATGGTGATGGGCGGCCTGTTCCGGGTAATGCCCCAGCGCGCCGCCCTGGACTTTATTATGCGCGGCAACCCAATCAACTCTGAACAAGCACAGCGCTGGGGGCTCATCAACGAGGCCGTTCCCGCGGAGGCCCTGGACAAACATGTCACAGATCTGGCCACTGAACTTGCAAGCCTGGCACCCGGTTCCATGAGCATGGGTCTGGCGGCATACGCGGCTCAGGATGGCATGGACTTCGACGATGCCCTGCCCTACCTGCGCGAGCAACTGAATGCGTGTTTGAAGAGTCCGGACGCCAAAGAAGGTATTGGCGCCTTTCTGGAGAAGCGCGAGCCGAAGTGGGACTAATCCCTACCCGCTAGCTCGCGGCCATAAAGTCGACCACGACTTCGGCCAATTTCTCGCCCTGGTCTTCCTGCAGGAAATGCCCACCGTTCTCAATAATCGTATGTGGCTGCCCTGCACACCCAGGAATTTTTTCCTGCATCAAATCGTCCCATCCAGCGGTAATCGGGTCGCTATCGCTGAATGCAGTAAGAAAAGGCTTCTGCCAGTTCGAGAGTGATTCCCATGCGGCGCGGTTGGCAGCGCTCGCTGGGTTATCGGGTGTGGCGGGTACGAGCAGAGGAAACTGACGCGCGCCGGCCTTGAACGACTCATCGGGGTAAGGTGCGTCATACCCTGCGCAAACCGCCTCACTCAACTCAGTTGTTGTTGCGCCACGGATAATTCCAGAGGTAGGAAATTCCGGGACCTCCTGAGAAAATTTGCGCCAGTTGAGAAAAGCCTCCCCGAGTTCTTCATCTCCTGTCGGCAACAGGGTATTGGCGGCCACCACTCTGGAAAAAAGATCAGGATTCTCTCCCACGAGACGCAGACCGAGCAAGCCGCCCCAGTCCTGGCAGACCAGGGTAATGTCCCGCAAGCCCAATTGATCCAGAACCATCTTCATCCAGCCGACATGACGCGCGTAAGTGTAGTCAGTGCGCTGGGTGGGTTTGTCCGAACGGCCGAAGCCGACGAGGTCCGGTGCGACCACCCTGTGCCCCGCGGCCACTAGCACAGGAATCATCTTGCGATAGAGGTAACTCCAGGAAGGCTCGCCGTGCAATAACAGTACAGGTTCCGCTTCCGCCGGGCCCTCGTCCAGATAATGCAAACGCAGTTCGCCACCTTCCGTATCGTCGGCCTGAAGGTAATTGGGCGCAAACGGGTAACCAGCCAGACCGCTGAAACATTCATCGGGCGTTCTAAGCAACTCCATAGACTATCTCCGTGCAATTCTGTGACCGATAAGACCTACTTGGCCAGCGGATTGGCTTGCTCCCAGGCTCTCACTCGCGCCGACGCGGCATCGAATATACGAACAAAGTTCTGTTTACGCACCATTTCGCTGGTCTGCGGCGACAGTTGATCCCAGAGTGGCCGGTATTGCTCGTACACCGCAAAGCTTTCGGCGGGCGTTGTCAGGGCAACATTGTCGCTACCCATCAAGAAGCGATCCGGATACTTCTCCAGCAGTCTGGCCGTCAACTCCGTCGTTTCAGGTGTTTCCACCACATACTTGGCGACTTCACTCCAGGAAATGTCGAAATAGACGTGAGCAAGACTGGGGTCTGACAGAATTTCCTCAACCAGCGCCATGTGCCCTTCAAGTGGCTGGACGACCCGCCCGAGCCCGGTATGTGCCCAGATAATAGTGGCGTCGGGATGGCGAGCGAGCAATGCCTTGGCCTGCTCGAAATAGAATCGACGTGCGTCGGTCTTGGCAAATGGCATTTGAATGTCATTATGCATAATTGCAACAAGGCCTGATTCGGCACAAAACTCGAATACCTTGTCTATCGCAGGATCGATCAGGCTGGCAACATCGCCCGCCACTTTTGCAGAGACAAACTCTTTGTGAATCGTAAACTCACCAATTCCCGAAAATACCCCGGGGAACGTTTGCAGGACACGGCGAATATGTGCAGCGCCGTAGGAATCTGCAGGGTTAAAGCCGGTAATCATCGGCTCAAATCGAGCCTGCTCCTGTGCAGTCAATCCCAGATACTGCTGGGCGATGAAGGCGTCTGTAAACGAGTAGTAGTAGAGCGCTGTATCTGCGTCCAGATAGTACGTCGGGGCGACCTCACCCGTGACACGGTGAGACCAATGCATTTGCAGTGGAATGCCGAATAGAACTGACCTCTGCACCCGCTCACCCACAACATCCAGATACTGGCGCGCACTGATCCCTTCCTGAATGTAATTTGTAAGATGCACATGGGCGTCATAATAGTCATCCTGTGCAGAGACAGGGCTCACAGCCAGCCCAAGGGCAAGCATGGCCGCTCTTTTCATCGTCGAAATTTTCCATTTCATAGCGTCAAATTCTCCCGGTCAGAATTTCATTTCAACGTTGGTGTGGAAGGCAACCCCATCGCCACCCACGGCATAGGGAATACTCGAATAACCAACCGCCGAATCCTTCATGTAAACCAGTTCTGAGTTAACCCGGAACAGTCGCTCTCGCAGGGGGAACCAATTGATCCCAACGGCAGTATCCCATGGATCACCGTACTCTCCATATATTTTGGAGCCTGCGACATAACCTTGCAGGTATTTGGGCATGAACATATAGGACGTCTGGATCTGGAAACCATGGTCATATAGCTCATCAACGGGAATATCTCCGTCTATCTCAAAGTCAGACACCCAGCGCCAATAGTACTCGCCCATGAGCGAGAACCCCTTGTATTTCATACCCGCATCCATTGCCAGCATCTCGTAGGTCGCTCGATTAATTCTGCCGTTGGTGTTGAATGCACCCGGCTCGAATATCCTGGTACCATCAGAGAGCCTTATCTGGCTGTTATTAATGTCTTCCTCACCGGGCTGACTCTGCCGATCTTCCTTGCTCCGTGTCGCAGCTATGCCGAAAAGCGTCGCTACATCCTCATGCATCTCCCAATCGTCAAAGCCGCGCTGAGGGCCAAACTCACCGGTCGTAGGCATCCAGTCAACCCGCCCGGACCAGGTATTGAGCTCATCATCCAATCGGTTCGCGTTGACACCCAATTGCGAGAGATTGTTCCCCAGCATGAGTTTGTATTGGCTCCTGTCTGTAATCTTGCCAGCGCTCCATATCCCGGTCGTGTAACTGGGGCGGAAAAATTCATCCGCCATGGCA
The DNA here is from genome assembly GCF_009388985.1 of Halioglobus maricola. Taxonomy (NCBI): domain Bacteria; kingdom Pseudomonadati; phylum Pseudomonadota; class Gammaproteobacteria; order Cellvibrionales; family Halieaceae; genus Halioglobus; species Halioglobus maricola. The sequence goes on along the minus strand of NZ_CP036422.1, from coordinate 1,754,148 downwards.
CGGCTGTCTACCTTGTGGAAACGTGGAAAGGTCCCGGACATGGAACGGGTGCCAGGCAGAGCGTCAATCCCCAATCCAACATCTACATAGTCGTTGAATTGATACTTCATATTGCCGGCGACCACGACCTGAGCGCTTTCGCCCTGGCTGGTATTGGACGTCCAGGTATAAAACATCCAGCGGAACGCAGGATCGAAGAGCCAACCAGAGAATGTCAGATTAACCTTGCTGACCTGAAAATCATTGCGTTTGTCTATGTCGAACTCACGGCCAAAACTGTCGGTATATTCGTCATTCAAACCGCGCTGATTGAGATAGCGTACATAGCTCCAGGCGCTAAAATTCAACTTTGCCTCGGGCGACTCAGCGATCGTGATACCTCGCCCACCGGTATTAAACCTGCCTATGACTGAATCTTCCGTGGAAGCCAGCTGTCCCGTCGCCACATCCGCCGAAGGTACGGCGCTGTCGCCGTCTGACGAGATATCGATTGACTGTAGATGTTCATCAGTAAGCCCTACTCGCTGCTCCAGCTCAGCAATTCGGCCATCGCGCTGGGCCAACTCTTGCTCGAGACGACGCTGATTTTCCTCCAGAGCCATCAATCGCTGCATGATTGCGTCATTATCGATCGCGGCCTGGGCGGCATGCAGTGGCGACAACAACATTATTATCGCCAATACTTTAGTGACACGGTGAAACAATCTGACCATGGTCGGAAGTCCTGTGGGAAATATGATCATTGAGCTATAGTCGCAAGCTGTCATTGCGTCAACTCAGGAGCGAGGTTGGACAACTTTTTTAATGGGCATAGAGTGAACCGTGACCTTCCCAAGCCCGCCTGGGTCTTTGGCTATGGTTCCTTGATCTACAAGGTCGACTTCCCCTACCTGCGACGGGAAGTCGCGAGTATCACCGGGTGGCAGCGTCGCTTCTGGCAGGGGTCTCACGATCACCGAGGCACTCCCGATGCACCAGGGCGCGTTGTAACCCTTCTTCCCGCCCCCGGCCATATCTGCCATGGCGTCGCTTATCTCGTCGAGCACTCTGTTTTTGAACACCTGGACTACCGGGAGAAGAACGGCTACCAACGATTTGATGGCGCTATCACCTTACGCAAGTGTCATACCGAGGTGCAGGGCGTTGTCTATGTCGCTGACAGTGACAACCCGGCCTACCTTGGCCCGGCCCCGATGGATGAACTGGCCAGCCACATAGCCAGCTCGTCCGGACCGAGCGGCAGCAACAGTGACTATGTCCTGCAACTGGCTGACGCCCTTCAGGAACTAGGAGACGATGACCCGCATGTGGCTGAACTGGGACGCTTGCTGACCTCCAACGCCGGAGCCAAGCATGACGCTGGATAACACTGGAACCACGCTGGTCGTTGTATACCTCACTTCACTCCTGCTGGTCGGCTGGCTGGCGAAGCAAGCTAGCGGCGAGTCGAGCCTGAAAGACTATTACCTTGCCGGGGGCTCACTCGGCGCAATGAGCCTTTTCTTCACCCTGTACGCCACCCAGTACAGCGGCAATAGTTTCTTCGCCCTGCCCGGCAAGGCTTACCGCGACGGCATCATGGCTGGCGCGTTCATTGTCGGTGTGATGAGTATAGTGCTGGTCTACCAGCTCTACGCACCCAGGCTGTTGCGCATCGCGCAGCGGGAGAACTTTATTTCCGTGGGGGACTTCATCCTGTGGCGCTACAGAAGCACCCCTCTGCTATTCGCAGTCAACGCCGTATTTGTAGTGGTCTTGGTCACGTTCATACTTGGTAATCTGAAGGCCATCGGCCTGCTTTTGAGCACGGCCAGCGGTGGCACTCTTGGCTTTGCCCCGGCGATTGTGCTGGTCTGCGTGATAATGGCGATCTACGAAACGCTGGGCGGGATGCGCGGTGTAATATGGACCGATATGATCCAGGGCCTGCTGCTGATGGCTGGCAGCCTCGTCGTGTTCCTGCTCCTGCTAACCAGCACCGATAACGGCATAATGAATGAGCCCGCGCGTCTGGTTCAGGTTACTGGAGAGTTCTTTTCGCAACCTATCCCGACAATCCAGTTCATCAGTCTCGTGCTGCTGATTGCGTTGGGCGCCGCGGTATACCCGCAGGCTATCCAGCGCATTTATGCCGCCAGAAATATTACGGTTTTACGCCGCTCCTATTTCTTCATGTTCTTCATGCCGCTGTTAACCACCCTGCCCCTATTTTTGATTGGCTTCAGCGGGGCTGACTGGTTCCCGGATCTCACCAGGAGTGAAACGGAGCAGGTGGTGATCTTTGCCATAGGAGACCTTCTAGGCGCCGGCTCAGATTCAGGTTCGGGCTTGAGCCTTAGCTGGTTGTTGGCGCTCTACATTGGCGCTGCCGTCGCAGCGATCATGTCCACCATAGATTCCGGGCTGCTGACCATGGGCTCAATTCTCAACAAGGATTTCATCGCCCGCCGCCACCCTCAGCTCCCCCAGGATCAGCTGCACCGGATCGGCCGCAGACTTACCTGGGTATTGATGGCAGTAATGGCCATCATGGCGATCGTACTCCCCAATACCATCTGGTCCCTGCTCGTCCTGAAGTTGGAGCTGGTTATTCAGGTGTTTCCCGCTGTGGTGATAGGACTCCGCTTCTCAAAGCTACAATCGAGCTCTGTGCTCGCCGGACTTATCGTGGGCTGTGCCATAGCCATCGCGCTCCGCCTATGGCCCGAGATGTCTCCCGCGCCGGCAGTACACAGTGGTCTCTGGGCGTTGCTGGGAAATTTGGCTACCCTGGGGCTGGTGCAGCTCATAAAGTCACGTCACAAGAAGTACGAGGTCAGCCAATGAATCCCGGTCCCAAAACGCCGAACTTGAAGATCGACATTGTCTCGGATGTCGTTTGTCCCTGGTGCATCATCGGCTACAAACAGTTATTGAAGGCCCTTGAGAGCATGTCAGGGCAGTTCAATGCTGAGATAGAGTGGCATCCATTTGAGCTCAACCCTTACATGCCGCCAGAAGGTCAGGACCTGCGCGAGCATGTGATCCAGAAATACGGCACTACCCCGGAACAAAGCAAGGCCGCGCGCGCCAGGATGACCGAACTCGGTACCGAGCTGGGCTTCACGTTTGCTTACGCCGATGACATGCGCATGGTCAACACCTTCAGCGCACACCAGCTGCTGCACTGGGCCCGAACGATGCAAAAACAAACCGAACTCAAGTTGGAACTCTTCGCTGCGTTTTTCACCCAGAGGGAGGATGTCAGTGATTTCACTGTGCTCTCCGCCGCGGCCGCTCGCGCGGGTCTATCTGAAAAAGAGGCGCTGGCGGTGCTACAAGACGGGCGCTACGCCGAGCTTGTGAGAGAGGAGCTGGATACTTGGCTCGACAACGGCGTACACGCTGTACCCACCTTTTTCTTCAACAAAAAATTTCAGGTGCCCGGTGCACAGGAAGCGGAAACCTTTGTTCGCGTACTGGAGCGCATCAAGGCAAGCGAGTGAAGCCCGGGGCTACTCATTGACCCCGACCATCTTGGTCTGTGCTCTGAATGGCAGCTCAGACTCCTGCCCAGGCAGCAGGGGCAATTCCTGCTTCCGCCAGAGCGGTTCCCAACAACCATGCCTCTCCAGCAACAACTGAACTGATGTTTGCGCGCCCGTGGGCATGGCATTAAAGTGATCGCGCAGCTGCTGCAGGCACCACACGCGATAATGCGAGTATCGAGCCTGTTTAAACACGACGCCATCGATCTCTGCATCAAACCGTGTTTTACCCTCATTGACTGCGTCTACGTTGGCACAGAGATACGGGAGATAACTCCTGCCAATCATATCGAGTAAGGGGCCAAAATCCTCCGGCACACCCTCCAGCCACTGCCCCTGACAATCCGCCAAGCGTGTATTCCATAACCTCGCCACCCACTCCAGTACCGCGGGTGCCCGCTGCCTGATTAATTCCAGTGGCACAGGATCGAGCGCAAAGTGACGAAAAAAGGGGCCGGAGAAACCGACGTCTGCCAATGAAGGCCGATCCCCCAGCAGGAACGGTCTGGCGCTGAAAATACCCTGCAAATGGCCGAGCAAGTTCGCAACATCGGCTTCTATCGCAGCGACATTCTCAGCTGTTATGCCGTCGCCAGTTGTATAGCCTCCGCGCTGACGCCGCCTGAGCACCAGGGCTTTGAGCCACTGCGGGCCTTGCATACCCCCGAGGACTTCATCTGCGAGGTGATAGGAAGCGAAGCGCGCGCCCTCTGCATAGTGCCAGCGATAGTGCATAGCCGGTCGCCACCACCACTCGTCGGCCCAATCCTCCAGCAGTAAACATAAGAATGCCTGTACCGGGTCAGCTGGCAGTACTCCGGGCGTATCCTGCTGTGCCTCGAACCACTCGATCATTTTAGTGCTATCGGTCAACCAGCGCCCGTCGTCGAGTTGTACTGCGGGCATCTGGCTGACGCCCACCTCCCGCTCTAATAGCTTGCCGTCCTGCGGATAGCACATACTCTGCAATTCATAGGGCATTTCCCGCAGTCGAAAATAATTTTCCATCTTGCCGGTGAAGTAGGAAATGTTGGAACCATAGAGTTTCAGCATGATTTTAGGCGTCCTCGAGCTGGCGCGCATTGTCGTCGTTATTGTTTTGCCGTGACACATTTTGGCAAGCTCGCAGAAACTTTGCCTGCGGCATGATTCCATGCACAATGTCTGCATGCATGAATATGACTATATCATTGTAGGCGCGGGCACCGCGGGCTGCGTACTGGCAAATCGACTTAGCGCAGATGCAGAAAAGCAGGTGTTACTACTGGAGGCTGGCGGTAAAGACGACTACTTCTGGATCAATATACCGGTGGGCTATCTGTACACCATCGGCAACCCGCGCACGGACTGGTGCTTCGAAACCGAGCCGGAAGACGGTCTCAACGGCCGCTCATTGGGCTACGCCAGGGGCAAAGTGCTCGGAGGCTGCTCTTCCATCAATGCCATGATCTACATGCGCGGACAACAACACGACTATGACCAGTGGGCTGAGTCTGGCAATCGCGGATGGGGCTGGGACGACGTACTCCCGGTATTCAGGAAATCCGAGAACTACCAGCATGGTGCCAGCGAGTACCACGGCGCAGATGGCGAGCTGCGAGTAGAAGAACGCCGAGTCAGCTGGGATATCCTCGACGCCTGGCAAGATGCCGCCAGTGAGTGCGGCATCCCCAAAATCGAGGAATACAACCGGGGGGACAACCTCGGCACTGCCTACTTCCAGATGACACAGCGGCAGGGCCGGCGTTGCAGTGCGGCCCACGCATTTCTGAACCCGGCAAAGCCACGCGCCAACCTCACAGTGTTAACCGAGGCCATGGTCCAGGGGCTGGAACTCAGCCAGGTCGAAGGCAAGATGCGAGCGACAGGCATCAGAGCCCGCGTTGCTGGCGGGGATGAACAGGTATTCAAAGCGCGCAGTGAGGTGATTCTCGCAGCGGGTTCCATTGGCTCACCCCAACTTTTGCAATTATCGGGCATTGGGCCCCGCGCCTTACTGGAGCAGCACGGCATCGAAGTTAAGCAGGAGCTGGCCGGTGTCGGCGAGAACCTGCAGGACCATCTGCAAATCAGAACGGTCTATCAGGTGAGCAACACCAAAACGCTGAATACGCTCTACCATTCTCTTTGGGGTAAAGCGAAGATGGGCCTGCAGTACCTTTTATTCAGGACCGGGCCGCTCACCATGCCGCCTTCGCAACTGGGCGCTTTTGCCAAAAGCGACCCGACGCTCGCGACACCGGATCTGGAATGGCATGTGCAGCCGCTATCGCTGGACAAGTTCGGCGAGCCACTGCACAAATTCAATGCAATCACCCCCTCTGTGTGCAACCTTCGCCCTACCAGCCGAGGCCACATCCGTATCAAGAGTGCAGCCCCGGAAGACCCACCGGAGATAAAACTGAACTACCTTTCCACCGCTGAAGACCGCAAGGCCGCAGCAGAGGGCCTCAAATTCACTCGCCGGATTATGGCCAGTGAAGCGCTAAAACCCTTTGCACCCGAGGAATTGAAACCTGGGCCGGACATTGAAACCGAGGAGGAACTGGCACGGGCCGCCGGTGACCTGGGCACGACGATTTTTCATCCGGTGGGTACTTGCAAGATGGGCAGCGACCCGATGGCGGTGGTTGATGACCGGCTGCGCGTGCACGGCATAGATGGCCTGCGAGTCATTGATGCCTCGATCATGCCAACAATCGTTTCAGGGAATACCAATGCCCCAACGGTAATGATTGCAGAGAAAGGCGCTGAATTTATTCTGTCTGGAGAATAACGCTAGCTCGAAAAAAACTCGGCGACCAATACCAGCGCTCGCTCTACCCCTGCTTCGTTTACATCTTTATGCGTCACGAGCCGCAACACCTGCCCCCCTAGCGTGAGCACTCCGTTATCCCGAAGAAAATCTTCCAACGGTTTCGCCTGCGCAGGGTCGTCAATCATCGCAAACACCATATTGGTCTGGACTGCCGCGGGATCACAGGAGACACCCGGAATCGCAGCCAGGCCCTCGGCCAGGCGCCGGGCATTGCTGTGGTCATCAGCGAGTCGTGCGATATTGTGCTCGAGTGCGTAAAGCCCTGCAGCTGCCAACATACCTGATTGGCGCAGCCCGCCCCCCAACACCTTACGCCAGCGCCGTGCTTTGGCCAGCACATCAGCATCGCCTACCAGCACTGAGCCGGCAGGCGTACCCAGGCCCTTGGACAAACACAACGATACGCTGTCGTAATGCTGGCTAATCTGCGCCAGTGATACATCTTGCTTTACCAGGGCATTGAACAGCCGGGCTCCATCAAGATGCAGCCCAAGGCCATGTTCGTCACACAATGCGCGAGCTTCACCGTGGTATGCCAGCGGCAGCACATTCCCGGAACAGGTGTTTTCCAGGCAGAGCAAGCGGGTATTCGCGAAGTGACTGTCATCAGCTTTAATTTTTGCCCTCACCTTAAGTAGATCCAGAGTTGAATCCGGCTCGAACTCTATTGGCTGGGGCTGAATACTGCCTAGTACCGCTGCGCCGCCGCCTTCATATTTATAGGTGTGAGCGTCCTGACCGACGATATACTCATCGCCTCGCTCACAGTGGGCCATCAGCGCGACCAGGTTGCTCTGGGTACCACTGGGCAGAAACAATCCCGCCTCCTTACCCGCCTGCCTGGCCAGTGCCTGCTCTAGCTGCATCACCGTGGGATCGTCCCCGAGGACATCATCACCCAGCTCGGCCTCCACCATGGCCTTCTTCATGCCCGGGCATGGTCGCGTAACGGTATCGCTGCGAAAATCTGCGACTAAATGACTCATACAGCCCCCGATTCATCAAGTTCAAAGCCATCTTTGGACATTACCAGGCGGTGACGAACGCCCGACATTTGCGCATCTCCTGATTCATAGCCAACATCGCCCTCCCACATCGCGACCAGGTCGTCGCCGCTGGCGACGATCTTGGTGACATAGTGGCGCGGTTTCATCGGTTCCAGCGACGCCATTGCGTCAGCGACACAGGTATATCTGGCTAGCAGGCTGAGTGTGACATAGGTCGGTGGAGCCAACTCGATGTCCCCGGCGGCATGCTGAGCCAGCGCCTCAGAACCGGTAACCCACTGGCTCTCGGTAATCTCTCCATCGTCTATGGTCACCTCGCCGCGGGGTGCGGACGTCGCAAAAAACCAGGTGTTAAAGCGCCGGTTCCCCATGGCGGGCGGCGTCCAGTGTGAAATCCAGGTCATTTCAGCAGGAGCCACTTCCACAGACGCTTCTTCCATGGCTTCTCTGGCAGCAGCGATCCGCGCCCGATGCTCCATCTCATCTTCGGGAGAACCGTCGTCATCATCAATTCGGCCGCCGGGAAACACCCACATGCCACCAAATGCGATTTTGGAATTCTTACGCAACATCAGGGTTTCCACGCCGCCATCAGCATCGCGCAGCAGAATCACAGTGGCAGCGGGGATCAGCTCAGTCGGTTCACCGAAATCAGAGCCCTTGGAAATTCGTCTGGCGAACTCGGAGATATTCTTCTGTTTCATAGCGTTTTCAATTCTTTCCGGACAGATACCTGGTTGACCCTATGATAACGGTAAAGGCGCGTTTTCTTTAACGGCGCGCAGGCTGAAATTTGTCTCGATATTCTTTACCCCTGGAATCTTGAGAATTCGATTCATCGCCAGCTCCGAGAAGTGCTCCATGCTGCGCGCCACCGTTTTCAACAGGAAATCATGGGAACCACTCATGGCATGCGCCTCCACTATGTACTCCTCGGCCTCCACCGCAGAGAGAAATTTCGCCAGCTTGCGGTCGTCCTGTGTCTCCAGCGCCACCAGCACAAACGCAGTGACCTGCAGGCCGATAGATCTCCGGTCCACTCTTGCACCATAGCCCTCGATCACGCCAGCCTCTTCCAGAGCGCGCACTCGCCGATAGCAGGGCGATTCCGACAGCCCCACCGATTCCGCCAACTCAACGTTGGACATCCGGCCATCCTGCTGCAGCGTCCGTAGAATATCTTTTTCCTGTCTCTCGAGTTTCACGGTTATTTTTCTCCAAAAATGAACGATAAACGAACAATTCCATCGATTATGCCTCATTTACAGACCGAAATAGAAGAATTCCTGCCCTCACTTCGACTTACTATTTTTCACCTGAATCGCTAACAAATAACAAGGTGAAATAACATGGCAGACCTGTTTGAAAATCCAATGGGCCTAGACGGCTTTGAATTTGTCGAGTACGCGGCAACCGAGCGCGGCGTATTGGAGCCGGTATTTGCAATGATGGGCTTTAGCCATGTAGCGACACACCGCGGTAAAGCCGTGGATCTGTGGCGTCAGGGCGACATCAACTTCATCATCAACTACGAGCCAAAATCCTGGGCCTACTACTACGCCGAAGAGCATGGCCCCTCCGCCTGCGGCATGGCCTTCCGGGTAAAAAACGCCAAGGCCGCCTACGAACGGGCGCTGGCTCAGGGTGCCCAGCCCATCGATGTGCCAGTTGGCCCAATGGAGCTCAAGCTCCCGGCCATCAAAGGTATTGGCGGCGCCATTCTCTACCTCATCGACCGCTACGAAGAAGGCGCTTCAATCTACGACATCGACTTCGAGTATCTTGAAGGCGTAGATCGTCATCCCGAAGGTTGCGGTTTCAACGTGATCGATCACCTCACCCATAATGTGTACCGCGGGCGCATGGACTATTGGTCCAGGTACTACGAAGACCTGTTCAACTTTCGCGAAATTCGCTACTTCGATATCAAGGGCGAATACACCGGACTGCGCTCCCGTGCCATGACCGCGCCCGACGGCAAAATCCGCATCCCGCTGAATGAAGAGGGACAGGCTGGCGGCGAGGGCCAGATCGAGGAATACCTGCTGCAATACAACGGCGAAGGCATCCAGCACATTGCTTTCTCCTGTGACAATCTGATCGAGTGCTGGGATCGCCTCAAGGCAAATGGCGTGCCCTTTATGACTGCACCGCCAGAGACATACTACAGAATGCTCGACGAGCGCCTGCCTGGCCACGGCGAGCCTGTAGACGAGTTGCAGCGACGTGGCATCCTGCTGGATGGCTCCACCGAAGATGGTGACAATCGACTGCTGCTGCAAATTTTCTCGGAAACCCAGATCGGCCCCATCTTTTTCGAGTTTATCCAGCGCAAGCGCGACGAGGGTTTCGGCGAAGGCAACTTCCAGGCACTGTTCGAGTCTATCGAACGCGACCAGTTGGCTCGCGGTGCGATTAAATCTGACGAACACGCAGCCTGAGACGCAGCCATGGAACTGAAACGCATACACCATGTCGCCTACCGTTGCCGAGACGCCAAAGAGACGGTCGAGTTCTACCAACGCGTACTTGGCATGCACTTCGTGCTCGCCATTGCAGAAGACCAGGTACCCTCAACCGGAGCGCCCGATCCATACATGCACGTATTTCTTGATGCGGGCATGGGCAACGTACTCGCCTTCTTCGAATTGCCCAATTCGCGGGATATGGGCTTCGATGGCAATACACCTGACTGGGTACAACATATCGCTTTTGAACTCGAAGACTGGAACGCGTTACTCGCAGCCAAGACTTCCATTGAAGCCGAAGGCCTGGACGTGATCGGCCCTACCAATCACGGCATTTTTCATTCCATTTACTTTCGCGACCCCAATGGTCACCGCCTTGAACTCGTGGCTAACACCTGTACAGATGAAGAAATGGCCGAACTCAATCGTGTCGCCCCAGCCATGCTGGACGAATGGAGTCGCACCAAAAAAGCCCCCCGCCATGCAGCCTGGCTGCACGAGAAAGAATTTTCTGGAGACAACGCATGAAACTGGCCAGCCTTAGATCCGGCCGCGACGGCAAATTAGTCGTCGTATCCCGGGATCTCAATCGCGCCGTAAGCGCCGCGCAGATCAGCCCCACCCTGCAATCCGCTCTGGACGATTGGACATCCACAGAGCCCGCACTTCAGGCCCTCTATGCGCAACTCAATGCCGGTGAGTGCAGCGAAGCTTTTGCCTTCGACCCGGCGGCTTGCGCTGCCCCCCTGCCCCGCGCCTATCACTGGGCCGATGGCAGCGCTTACGTGACCCATGTAGAACTGGTGCGCAAGGCTCGCGGTGCCGAATTACCCGAATCTTTCTGGACAGATCCGCTGGTATATATGGGAGCGTCGGATGCATTTATCGGTCCCCACGACGACATCGATGTAGAAAGCGAGGCATGGGGCATCGACTTCGAAGCCGAGGTTGTGGTGATCACAGACGACGTGCCAGCCGGTTCCAGCCCTGAGCTCGCTCGTGACCATATCCGCCTGATCGGGCTGGTGAATGATGTATCACTGCGGAATCTGATACCCGCAGAACTAGGCAAGCAATTCGGTTTCTACCAGTCCAAACCCTGGACCAGTTTTACGCCGGTTCTGGCTACGCCCGACGAGTTGGGTGACGCCTGGGATGGCGCCAGACTCCACCTGCCCCTGCGTGCCAGCCTCAATGGGAAGCTGATAGGCGCACCCGATGCAGGACAGGACATGACCTTTGACTTCCCCACTCTCATTGCCCATTGCGCGAAATCCCGATCGCTCATGGCCGGCACGGTCATCGGCTCGGGCACAGTATCCAATGTAGGCAGCGAGCAAGGCTCATGCTGTCTGGCGGAAGTGCGCTGCCTCGAGATCATCGCTACCGGGGCGGCCACAACACCGTTCATGAGCTTCGGTGATCGAGTGGAAATCGACATGCTGGACGCGAACGGTACTACAATATTCGGTAAGATCGATCAGGTAGTTACTCACTACCAACCACCGGAGAAATGACACCTTGAAGCTCTATTCCTACTACCGCTCCTCCTGCTCTTATCGCGTGCGCATCGCACTCGCGTTGAAGGAAATTGACTACGACTATGTGGCCATCAACTTATTGGATGGCGACCAGGCGTCTGCCCACTACCGGGAGATCAATCCACTTAAACTGGTACCCGCGTTGGAACTGGCGCCCGGAGAGGTTATTGGCCAATCACTGGCGCTGTGTGAGTGGCTGGAGGAAACACACCCCGAACCTCCGCTGTACCCAACCGCTCCGCTGGAACGAGCCAGGGTACGGGCGATGGTGACGACCGTCTGCAGCGAGATCCAGCCACTGTGCAATATGGGTGTGAACAATTATCTCGTCAGCCAGCATGACGCCACCACAGAATCCATCCAACGATGGCAGGCCCACTGGATGGAGCGAGGCTTTGTCGCCGTGGAGTCTGCCCTGGCTGAGTCCGGCACTGAATTCTGCTTCGGCTCAACACCCGGGATGGGCGATATATTTCTGGTTCCCCAGGTCTACAACGCCCGCCGCTTCAAAGTATCGCTGGACGCTTACCCGAATATCCAGCGAGTGGTTGATGCCTGCAACAAACATCCGGCATTTTCCACGGCTGCCCCGGAACAGCAGCCGGACTACCCTGGTTAGAGTCAGCATGGTCCAGCAAGACATCATCGATAGCTTGCCCGCTCACCTGCGACCTTTTGTAAAAAAGCAGGAGTACGGCCGCTACACGCCCCGCGACCAGGCGGTATGGCGATTCGTAATGAAACACCTCACGCTGCAACTGGCAGACTCTGCGCACCCTGTTTACCTGGACGGACTCGCGCGCACGGGTATTGCCCTGGACCACATTCCCTCCATCGAAGAGATGAACGAATGCCTGGCACAACTGGGCTGGAGAGCCGTTGTCGTGGATGGATTCATTCCCCCGGCGATCTTCATGGAGTTCCAGGCCCTGAAGGTATTGGTGATAGCACTGGACATGCGCAGTGTGGAGCATGTGTTCTACACCCCTGCGCCTGACATAGTCCATGAATCCGCCGGCCACGCACCCTTTATTGTGGATATCGATTACTCGGAATTTCTCCAACGTTTTGGCGAAGTCGGCATGAAAGCCGTGGCAACCCGTGAAGACCTCGAGCAGTACGAAGCCATCCGCCGGCTCTCTATCCTCAAAGAGTGCTCTAGCAGCTCTGAGCAGGAGATCGCCGACGCCGAAGCGGAACTGGAACGCCTTGCCAATTCCGAGCAGCCACCATCCGAAGCCGCCCTTCTCACTCGCCTGCACTGGTGGACCGTGGAGTATGGTCTGGTAGGCGAACCTGAGGACTACCGTATTTTCGGCGCCGGTATACTCTCTTCTCTCGGCGAAAGCCGCCATTGCCTCAATGACAAAGCAGTGCAAAAACTGCCTCTCACTGTGGATGCGGTGAAAACGCCCTACGACATTACGCGCGAGCAGCCACAGCTTTTCGTCACCAAAAGTTGCAAGCATCTCAGTCAGGTACTGGAAGAATTCGCCGAATCAATGTGCTTCAAGCGCGGCGGAGCCGCGTCGCTGCGCACCGCCATTGCGGCTGCCAGTATCTGCACCGCACGGTATGACAGCGGCATGCAGGTGAGCGGGGTATTTTCCGAGGTCCTGTGCGACGCCGTAGGCAACGCTACTTACTTGCGCACAACAGGACCGACCCAACTTGCCTACGGTGACAGTGAAATTTTCGGCCACGGCGTTGCCTACCACGGTGAAGGCTTCGGCTCACCGATTGGTCACATCAAGGATTTCAGCCGCTGCCTGTCGGAATACACTATTGACGAACTCGCTGCCCATAATATTGAAATAGGTAAGCTGGCGCGCCTCGAGTATCTCTCCGGTATCACCGTCGAAGGAAAGCTCGAGCAGGTATTTCGCCAGAACCAACGCAACCTGATCCTGAGCTTTAGCGACTGTACCGTGCGCGACCTGGCAGGCAATGTGTTGTTCGATCCGGCCTGGGGCAACTATGATCTGGCCGCGGGCTCCGCTATTGAATCCGTGTATGGCGGCGTGGCAGACCGCACAGCGCTGCAGCTTTACAAACCCACACCACGCACCGAAACACTGAGCACTAAACAGGATGAGCAACTCATGGCCTGCTATGCCCTGGTCGATCAACTGCGCAATGGTGAGAGCAGCGAAGGACCGGACGCACAGGAGGCACTTAACGCTGCTCTAGCCAACTATCCTGAAGAGTGGCTACTACGCGCCGAGATGCTCGATATTGCCAGTGATTCGCTGAGGAAGCGCCTGTATATTGAACTGCGCGAGCTAGGTGACACCCATCCCTCCCTGCGGGAGTTGACTGCGCTGGCAATTGATCCAGAATACCCATTCGCACAATCTGCATAAGGCAATACTCACATGCTTGAGAACAAACGCTTGGTGATCACTGGCGCTGCGGGATCTCTGGGCAAGGCGGCCGCATCAGTCGCCCGCAATCACGGAGCCGAAGTGATTGGGCTGGACATCGTTGAATCGGCCGAGATCCCGGGTGGCAGCTACCACCAGGTTGACCTGCTCAACCGAGATGCTACCCGCGAAGTCATTTCCAGCCTCGGTAGTTTCGACGCCGTACTCAATATTGCCGGTGGCTTCGCCATGGGCATGGAGGCTGCCGAAGCCAGTGACGAGCAATGGGACTGGATGTTCCGCATTAACGTGGAAACCCTGCGCAATACGGTGATGGCGGCAGTGCCTGTGCTGAAGCAGCAAAGAGGCGCCATCGTGAATGTGGGTGCGCTGGGAGCCTTGTCCGGTCAAGCAGGCATGAGTGCCTACGGCTGCGCAAAGTCCTCGGTCATGCGCCTTACCGAGAGCCTCTCGGAAGAATTGAAAGCTGACGGTATCAACGTCAATGCGGTACTCCCAAGCATCATCGATACGCCGCCGAATCGGGAAGGCATGCCGGATGCTGATTTCAGCTCCTGGGTAACACCGGAAAAACTGGCCGAAGTCATGTGTTTCCTCGCCTCGGACGCGGCGAGTGCAGTGCATGGAGCCCTGCTTCCAGTAAAGGGCCTGGCGTGAGGCTCGAGTGATTCAGAAAGTAATGCTTTCCCCCCTGCGCGGGATTTCCGCCTGCAGTTGAAGCTTGTCTGCCAACTTTAACCGCAGTGCCTCCTGCGAGCGAACCTCACCATGTACCAGAACCGTTCTCGGCGCCGGTTCAAAGCCGCCGATCCACTCGATTAGGCCACTCTGCCCCGCGTGTGCGGAGAGACCACCCAGGGTTTCGATTCTCGCCTTGACGACATATTCCTCACCAAACAGTTTGATGCGATTGACACCTTCCACAAGGATACGGCCGAGCGTGCCCTGCGCCTGAAACCCTGTAAATATAATGGTATTTCGGTCATCCCAGATGCGCTGCTTAAAGTGGTGACGGATACGACCGCCGGTGCACATACCACTGCCGGCTATAATTATTGCACCGCCCTTGATGCGATTGATCGCCATCGATTCCTCCGTACTCACGGCGAGATTGAGCGTGGGCACGAATGTCTCGAGGGAAGTTTTTTGCGCGTCACTAAGATGACGGACTTCATCGCCGTCGAGCAGATCCAGCCAGCGATCATAGATTTTGGTGACATCTATCGCCATAGGACTGTCGAGGAACACTTCCCAGGGATCGAGCTCGCCCTGCTGCGCCAGGCAGCCCAGGTGAAACAGAATGTCCTGGGTACGGCCCACAGCGAAGGCAGGGATCATCACACTGCCACCGCGCTTCCAGGTTTGCTGAAGAATATCGCGTAACTGCAGCAATGAATCCTGCTCGCCACGGTGTTCACGATCACCGTATGTACTTTCCATCAACACCACATCGGCGTGCTGCAATTTTGCTGGCGCGTTCATCAGCACAGAGTCTTTCTTGCCAAGATCTCCCGAGAACACCAGAGTACGGGGTTCGTCCCCCTCATTGATCAGCACTTCGATGATCGAGGAGCCGAGGATGTGACCAGCATCGTGAAACACTACCGTGCCGCCCTGCCCCAGTGAATTGCGCTCACCAAAACGATAACCGCGACACAAGCCCAGAACGCCATTGACATCATCCTGGTTGTACACGGGCTCAATGGCGGGACGCCCGCGGCGTGCATTGCGCAGGTTCGTGCGCTCGAGGTCTCGCAGATACAGGCCCACTGAATCATGCAGCATCACGTGCAGCAACTCAGCCGTTGCCCCGTTGCAAATTACATCTCCACGAAAACCCTCGTGGTACAGCCGGGGCAGCATGCCGCTGTGATCCAGATGAGCATGCGATAGTAAAACTGCATCAATCGTCGCGGGATCAAACACGAACTCCTCATCCTGGATACGCTCCACTGCATCCCCGCCCTGGTGCATTCCGCAGTCGAGCAATACACGTCCCACAGCGGGTGACTCCAGCAAATGGCAGGATCCGGTCACCTCTTGAGCCGCACCGAGAAAAGTGATCGTTGCCATTGACTAAAACTCCTAGAGAATCACAGTGCGCTGTCCGTTCAGCTGCACCCGTTCCTCACAGTGTAGACGCACCGCATGAGACAGGGCTGTCGCTTCAATATCGTGCCCCAGGTGCACCATATGCTCGATCGATACCTCGTGATCGATTGCTCGCACTTCCTGAACAATAATGGGGCCCTCGTCCAGGTCTGACGTCACATAGTGCGCGGTAGCGCCAATCACCTTCACCCCACGCTCATAAGCCTGATGGTAGGGCCTGGCGCCTTTAAAACCCGGCAAGAAAGAGTGATGTATATTGATCGCCCGCCCAGCGAGGCTATTACATAGATCATTCGACAGGATCTGCATGTAACGGGCGAGCACCAGCAGGTCCACATCGAGCGCTTCCATCACTGCCAATATCTGCGCCTCCTGCTCCGGCTTGGTTTCGGGAGTGATTGGCAGATGGTAATAAGGCAAACCGTACCATTCGGTCATCGACTGGCAATCCGGATGATTACTCACCACACCCACTATCTGGGCGGGAAGCGCACCGGCTTTCCATTTGTTGAGGAGCACGTTCAGGCAGTGATCGTACTTGGAGACCGCGAGTAGCAAACGGGGTAATTCATCACTCGCTCGCAGGTGGTAGTCCATACCGAAGTCATCAGCTACGACCTGGAACCGCTCACGAAATTCAGCCAGTGACACAGTCATCTGGCGGTCATCGAAAACACAGCGCATATGGAATGTGTCGCTGACCGGATCAGAGTAATTCGACACCTCGGTAATGAAGGCACCAACGTCATAGAACAAACCGGTGGAGCGCGCCACCACCCCGATCTGGTCGGGGCACTGAAATGACAGCACATAGGAACGTGAAGAATCGGAGGCCTTGGTCATGAGGTATACGTCAGCAGTCTAATGTGCTGACAATCTTACGCCAGGCTGTGGCCTGCGACAGCGCTATTCTTGGTAATCCTAACGTGGATCAATCCACACAGCAGAGGTGTAGGCCCGCTCCTGAATGGTAGCGTCGCGCTCGTCCCAGTGCTCGGCCTTCAAAGCGATGCTATCAAGCAAGGAGTGCCTGGGCGTTGGAATCTCAAGGACGCGGACGTAGTAAAAAGCGCTCAGGCCTGGGTCAAAGTCCGGGTCTTGCCAATAGGCAGAAAGCGCCGGCGCGCCAATCGTGTTGGAATAGGCGCCGGTGCTCAGGTCCACAGTATTGCCCACAGCCGTCAGCCGGCCGTCAGCTCCCAATACGCGTTCACCCGCCCAGACTACATTGTAAACCTGCTCATGGGTCTCGCCCCCCGCATCCAGCCAACCCTTCACCACCTGAATGCGGTCCAGGTTGGCCCCCACAGGATCTTTCTCAGCCCTGATAATGAAACGCGGGGCGGCGCCATCGGAGCCTGTGAGCACACCGCCCATGGGAACGCCGCCGGCATAGCCTCGCTCAGCGAATGCCTCGGACTGCAGGTCCTCTTCGGAAAATTCCCAGCCGGCAAACATACGTACCTTGAGGCGCGTACCTGTGGTGGCGTAAACCTCTTTGCGCTGGAATGCATCAAAGATACCGTCACGCGTGTTCTCGTCGGCCCACACCGCTGCAAGGCCTGCGGCAGACATACTCCAGCCATTGCTGCCGTTACTGCCGACAAGGTCGCCTACAAGCTTTCGCTCAGGGACAGAGTCCTGGGCAAACTTGCCCCAGAAATTGGCCTCTTCGGCGGACGCGAGGCCGGAGTGCGAATCGGTAGAGCCGATAATGCCGAACTGGTATGGATTAACCCCTGTCTCACTCTCCAATACCAACCCCGTCTTCAAGGCGGAGCGCATGTAGTCACCTTCCCGCGCCTCGTAGGCCTGGTATTCGCTCTGCAGGTTGTAGGCAAAGGTTTCGTACTCCGCAAACTCGTCATTTGGCGAGAGTGTCGGGTGAGTTTCAGAGTCACCCTTGATCTGGGTGATTTCGGAGATAGGCTCCCAGCGCAACCGTCGCGCGGCATACTCCCGAGTAATCGGCTCCTGGGTCAGGGTTTTACGATCGTACATAAATCCCTTGGACACATTGGAATTGTGCGGCATCGCAATAAAACGCGCGCCGGTGGCCGCCTGGGTATCCTCAAGCCATTGCCACAGATCCTGTGGATATTCACTCACGTCCGAACCATAGGGCAAAAACTGACGCGCTATGTCGGCGTCGTCTGGCGTAAACACAATGCGGTGCAAGTTGGCACCCCCGGGAATGGAACTCCACTCCCAACCGGTGATAGCCGTGAAGACACCCGGCTCATTGTGTGCCTCGGCCGCATCAATCACCGCGTGCCAGGCCGTGGTCTCCATCGCCGCAGTGTCGCCGAACGGGCTGGCCACGCCGCGGGTAATGGACGCGTGTTCCACCGGGTCTTTGCCAGCGAGATCAATCTTGCCAGGCAGGAAGGAATTCAGTACGGCACCACCGTCGCCACTTTCGACTGCCCAAATCATGCCTTTCAACGCGAACCAGCGCTTGGTGTTACCCCACCACCCCATGTCCTCAAGCTCGGCGCTATCGGTATGAATCGCCCGCAGGACTCCCATCATCTCTGCGTGGTCGGAGACGACCAGGAAGTCCAACGGGGTTTGAATGCGCACCCTTGCGCGATGATACGGGTGAATAACCGGCAGGCCCCGGGCGTATCGGTACGCCGTATCCGGGTCGGCGGTGTTGTTGCCATTGAGGTAGGCGTCCATGGAATAGGACGTATGCAAGTGGGTGTCGCCAAACAGTAACTGGCGACTTTCCTGCGCCAGCACAGGCCCAGCCAACAGGAGGGAGATCACACTACACAGCAGGATTCGAATTGCTTTCATGGCTTCATCACAGGACGTTATCTTTATCCCTGAATCATACCTTAAGGCTCGATTCCAACAGTATGGCTATTGATACCCCCCTGCCTTCATCAGCTGGCCTATTTTGGAGGCATGCGGATACCGCCGTCCATGCGAATCACTTCAGCATTCATGTAGGGATTGGTTATACACTCCATGACGGCAAAAGCGAGTTCTTCGCCGTGTCCCAGACGTTTCGGGAAAAGCACTGATTGACCGAGGTGGGCCTTGAATGCCTCGGCGTGCTCGCCTTCGCCGTAGATTGGTGTATCTATCAGGCCAGGGGCGACTGTATTCACCCGAATTCCCGAGACACTGAGATCGCGGGCAATGGGCAAGGTCATGCCGACAACACCGCCTTTGGAGGCGGAGTAAGAAGCCTGGCCAATCTGCCCGTCAAAGGCTGCACAGGACGCCAGATTAACGATAGCGCCACGGCTGCCATCTTCGTCCATCGCCTCGGTTTGGGCCATCGCTGCGGCGGCACGGCTCAAAACATTAAAGGTACCAATCAGGTTTACCTTGATTACGAAGCTGAACTTATCCAGATCGAGCGGCTCGTTATCGCGATTGATGGTACGGCCCGGGGCACCAAGGCCTGCCGAGTTTACACAGGCACGTAGCGGGCCCAATTCTGTGGCCGCGGCGACAGCTGCATCAGCGTCTTCGGTCTTGGTCACGTCGCACTTGACGAACACACCGCCGATCTCGCTGGCAACCTGGCTACCTTTCTCTTCGTTGAGATCGGCGATGACAACCTTCGAGCCGGCCTCAGCGAGTTGACGTGCGCAGGCCTCGCCGATGCCCGAGGCACCGCCGGTGACAATGGATGAACTACCCTGCAGATTTACGCGTGGCATGATGATTTCCTTTTGTGGGTGGATTGATTGGAGACATTTATCTTTACCAGTTTCACACTATAATTGCGGTTTTTACCGCCGATGCCAACCTTTCGACCAGAGAACTTCATGCGCAAAACCATAGATCTTCCCGATCAGTTCATCTTCGCCACCGAATACGAGGTCCTCTATTCCGATGTCAATTCTGCCAATCACCTGGGTGCAGACCGCTTCTTGCCCATCGCCATGGAAGCCCAGCTGCGCTTTATAAAACACCTCGGGTATGCCGACGCCACGGCATTCGAAGACGCCGGGCTGATCATGGCTCACTCCGAGGTCGAGTATATCTCCGAGGCCAAATATGGAGATTCACTAGAGGTTAAACTCGCGGCGAGAAATTTCGGCAGAAGAAGCTTCGAGTTTATTTACCAGATCAACAATCTGTCGCTAGAGCGCGAGATGGCACGTATCGCCACCACGCTGCTATTTTTCGACTATGCAGCAGGGAAAGTCATCGAAGTGCCGGATACTTTTCTGCAGCGCATCAGAAAGAATAACGTTCAGACCATCTGAATTGTCACTGCAAGCCCGGAGCACTCATCAGTAAAACAGCAGTGGATGCTCCAGGTCCTGATCCAGCAAAGACGATAAATCAAGGGACTCGTCTTCCGGATACAAGGTGTTCAGCGTTAAGGCCGGCTCTGAGACATAGGCGTTGGGGCCCATGGCACCCACAGTCTGGCTAACGCTGAAAAATGGCTGGGGTGAACCGTTCACGTTAATCTGCACCCTGTAACTCGCCATCGGTTCAAGCCTGGCACCGCGTTGACGCCAATCTGGCGGCACATTGGGCGAGGCTATCAAGCGGTCCAGCATCTGCTGGCTCTCCGGGTTGCCTCGCATGAGCGCCGCCTGCTGCAATGACATCATGATGACCGAGAGCGTGTCTTCCCAGCCACTCATCATTCCACTCTGGTGATTCAGCAGGAAGTCGAAGTGATTCGTCACCGCAGCCAGTATTTCCGGCGGGATCTCATTGCGGTAAAAGCCAATCCAGCCCCGGTTGACCATCAGGATGTTCCCGGCGCCATCAACGAGCGTGGCAGGATACGGATCAAGCGCCCGCAGCGAGAGGGTCATCGCCTTGCGCAGCCAGCGCATCTCCGGCGCATAGAAATCCACTTTTTCGACCAGCGGTGTGAAACCAGCCGACATGAGTAGATGATTGGTATCGCGTTCCCCCAAGCCCAACTCGCGAGCGATGCTCATTACAAGGGATTTGCTCGGCAGCGATCGACCATTCTCCAGCCGGCTAATATGGCGGGGGGAAGAATCGAGCTGCGAGGCCAGCGTTTCCTGGTTTAAGTTGAAAACACCACGCCAAAACCTGAGCAACGGCCCAAACGTATGTTCATTGGTCATATTATGAGGTGAACTAGACATCGGGTGTCATGTTATCTCTGCCCCGGTTTAGCCACAATAGGCGTCCTGAAGCGCTGACTAACCATGAGGTAAACCATGCCTGCTCCCCTGATGAACGACCGCGACCTTGAATTCTTGCTGTACGAATTATTCGATGCAGAGGCCCTGACCGAGCGCACGCAGTTTGCAGATCACAACCGCGAAACCTTCGACGCCACTTTGAACACCGCCAAGACAGTCGCGGAAAAAGTGTTGCTGCCGTTTCGTATGAAGGCGGACAACCAGGAGCCCACTTTCGATGGCGAGAAGGTTCACATGATTCCCGACATCAAGACCGGGGTCGAGGCGATTATCCAGTCCGGACTGGCGTCCCCCACTGCCAGTTATGAGACCGGCGGCATGCAGCTGCCCGCTATCGTGGCCAATGCCGCCAGTTCCTACCTGGTGGCTGCCGGTGGCGTGGCTACTGGCTATACCGCACTGACGACGGCGAATGCCAATCTCGTGGAAGCCCACGGCAGCGCCGAACAGATCGAGAAATGGGTCTTACCCATGCGAGAAGGCCGCTTCGCAGGCACTATGGCGATGACCGAACCCGGCGCGGGTTCAGGCCTGGCCGACCTGACCACCTCGGCAACGAAAGACGAAGATGGCAGCTATCGCGTCTCCGGCAACAAAATTTACATCTCCGGCGGCGATCACGAGTTGACTGAAAATATCGTTCATCTCGTACTGGCCAGAGTGAAAGGTGCACCGAAGGGTGTGAAAGGCATTTCGCTGTTCATAGTGCCCAAGTTCCTGGTTAACGATGATGGATCCCTGGGCGCTCGCAACGAAGTCGCTCTGGCCGGACTGTTCCACAAAATGGGCGGTCGCGCACAAACCTCCACTGCACTCAACTTCGGCGAACAGGACGGGGCTATTGGCTACCTGGTTGGCGAGGAAAACAAGGGGCTGTCGTATATGTTCCACATGATGAATGAAGCACGCATCATGGTGGGATCCTCTGCCGCCACCATTGGTGTCGCCGGATATCAGTACTCACTGGATTATGCCAAGGACCGCCCCCAGGGGCGGCTGTTGTCTGAAAAAGACCCTCACTCCAGCCCGGTCAACATTATTGAACACCCGGACATTCGTCGCATGCTGCTCACCCAGAAGGCCTACAGCGAGGGCGCATTGGCCTTATGTATGTATGGCAGCAGGCTGGTCGACGATGAGAAGACCGCGGCAACCGAAGAAGAGCGGCAGGCGGCACACACGCTGCTCGACTTCCTGACCCCGATTATCAAGTCGTGGCCGTCCGAGTATGGCCCTAAAGCCAATTACTACGCTATCCAGGTGCTGGGCGGAGCGGGCTATATCAACGAACACCCGGTGGAAATGTTCTACCGAGACAATCGCCTGAATCCCATCCACGAGGGCACTACGGGCATCCAGTCGCTGGACCTCCTCGGCCGCAAAGTGACCATGAACGGCTTTGCCGGTTACACCGCCTGCCTTAACGAAATGCAGAAGACCATCGACGAAGCGAAACAATCTCAGGCACTTGCCGGCTACGCTGAGCAACTGGCCGATACCATCGCGACCCTCAAACACACCACTGAAACCGTGCTGACGGCAACCCAGTCACAGAACATCGATGCCGTGTTCTCCAACTCAGTGAAGTATCTGGATCTGTTCGGCCATGTCGTTATCGCCTGGCTATGGCTGAAGCAGGCGATTGTTGCTGATGCAGCGCTCGCCGCTCAACCGCACGAAGCAGATGAGCATTTCTATCGAGGCAAACTGCAGGCGATGCAATACTTCTTCCGCATCGAACTGCCCGAGACCAAACACTGGGCAGACATCGTAGCCAACGTAGACACCACGAGTTACGACATGCAAGTGGGGTGGTTCTGATTTAGTATCTGGGACCCACCCATAGACAGTGAGATACACGTTGTGAGCAAACCCGACATCGCAAAGCTGGGCATCTGGTGCCCATTGGAAAACTACAGCTTCGACGACATCGCTACATTTGGCCAGCAGGCAGAAAAATTGGGCTACGGTGCGATATGGGTTCCCGAAGCGGTGGGCCGGGACCCCTTCGTGACACTGTCGGCGCTCGCACTGGCTACCGAAGAAATCCATCTGGCAACCGGTATTGCCAATCTCTACGCCCGCGACGCAATGGCGATGAAGGCGGCGAGAAATTCCATCGATGAATTGAGCGGTGGACGACTGATACTGGGGATAGGTGTCTCTCACGGAGACCTCGTCAGCGGCATACGCCAACACGAGTACGGCAAGCCGCTGACTACCATGCGCAACTATCTCGAGCGCATGGAGGAGGCCCTTTATCTCGGGCCTCAACCTGCCAAGCAGGGCTATCTGGTACTGGCGGCTCTGCGGGAAAAAATGCTCGGTCTCGCAGGCTCCAAAGCCGACGGCGCTCACCCCTATTTTGTCACACCCGACCATACGGCGCGGGCGCGAGAAATTCTCGGGCCGGAAAACTTTCTGGCTCCGGAACAAAAAGTACTGCTGGAAACCGACCCGCAAAAAGCCAGGGCAGTCTCCCGCAAAGCGATGTCCATGTATCTTGCCCTGCCCAACTATCGCAACAACCTGCTGACGCTTGGTTTCACCGAAGCCGACTTCGAAGACGGCGGCAGTGACCGACTGGTGGACGCCATCGTGGCCTGGGGTGACGAGGCCGCTATCACCCAGCGGCTTGAAGAGCACTGGAACAATGGCGCCGACCATGTCTGCATTCAGCCCCTGCGTCCGGACGGTGAATTAGGCTTCGATCCGGCGGCCATCGAGGCCTTCGCGCCGGCGACCAATACCGCAATGGCGGGCTGACCCTGACAGCACACCGTGGTATATTTCATGTGTTATGCGAACACATAAAAATATAAGTTTGTTGTTTTGCCTCGTTCTCGCCGGTTGCGGTGGGGGCGGCGGCTCCGGTAGCAATCCCCCGCCAGCTGAAAACAGCGGTGCACAAAAAACGGGGGCGCCCCCCGCCATCACCTACTACAGCACTGCGAAACCCTTGCTGGAACGGTACTGCGTGTCCTGCCATCGCGATGGTGGCGAAGCGCCCTTCCCTCTGGAAACGCACGCACAGGTAGAAGCCAAGCTCTCGGCCATGATCTATGTTGTCGAAGCAGACACCATGCCACCAGTGGGCTACGCACATCACACCGAGACCGAGGGTGCGCTTTTGCTGGAGTGGCTCAATGAGGGTGCGCCGCTGGGAAGCCCTGACGACGCGCCCGCTCTGCCCGTGTCACAGTTTACTTATCACCGCGACATTCGCTCCATTCTCGAACGGCGCTGCGTTCAGTGTCACGAAACAGACGGCATTGCTCCTTTTCCGCTAGAAAGCCTGCAAGATGTGCGCGGTGTCGCTGCAGCGGCCGCGTTCTCTATCGACAACGGCACCATGCCGCCCTGGCCGCCGACGGCAGGGTACACACCGTTCAAACATGAACGAAACCTGGACGATGCCGAGAAGTATGCGCTGACGCGCTGGCTGAAAAGCGACATGCCCGAAGGCGACCCTGCAGATTACGTGGCTCCGGAATTGCCCGTACAGGAATCAGTCAACTTCAACATTGAGCTACAGTTGCCCCAGGCCTATACCCCCACGCTGCTGCCGGATGACCACCGCTGCTTTGCTATCCCCTGGCCTGAAGACGAGTTCACCTATGTCACTGCGGTTGACGTAAGGCCAGATGTGGTCGCCCAGGTGCACCACGTGATCGTTTCTATCGCCGAACCGGAAGACGCTGACCTTTACTACGCCGCCGGCGGCGAGGACGGGCATCCTGGCTGGTACTGCCTCGGCGCAGGCGGTGTGAGCGGCGCGCCCCTGCCCCGCCAGATCGGCGGCTGGGTCCCCGGTGCAGGGCGTGAGCCACAACCACGCAACACCGGCATCGGCGTCAAGCCCGGCTCGGTGATGGTCGTGCAGATGCACTACAACACGCTCGCTACCGAGCCCGCACCAGATCAATCGGACATTCTGGTGGCGACATCAGATGAAGTTGAGCGACCCGCGCACTCGTTCCTGCTCACCAATCCAAGCTGGCTGCAGGATGGGGTAATGCATATCCCCGCAGGCGACCCCAATGTCCATCACTCCTGGGAAGTCCCCACCGGCGCCCTGAGCAGCATCTTTGGAAGCGAGATAGGCCTCACCGGTTTCGACCCCTGGGTCATTCACCAGGGCTTCCTGCACATGCACAACCTGGGCAAGAGTGGGAGAACAACCCTGATTCGATCAGACGGCACTGAACAGGTGTTGCTGGACATCCGTGACTGGGACTTCAATTGGCAGAGCACCTTCAACTTCGATCGGGAAGTACTGGTAAATCCGGGCGACACGATTCGCCTGGAGTGCTACTGGGACAACAGCCAGGCAAACCAGGAATTTGTGAACGGCGAGCAGTTACAAACCAGCGACGTGGACTGGGGCGATGGCACCCAGGACGAGATGTGCCTGATGTCAGTCATGATGACGGCACCACAGGACGGCTACGATTACACCCCCCAGGTGAATGTACGCATTGAATCTCCCAGCTATCGGCAGCAGTTCGTACCGGGCGACCTTGTGCCACTGCAGCTGGTCCTGAACAATTTCTCTCTCCACGACCCCGGCGAACACAACCACGACGACGCCAGTATGCATATGACATCCATGCACACTGACGCCAACGACGATCACAGTTCAGTATATGAAGGCCACTATCACCTCTACCTGAATACTGACGACGATGACGCCGAGCACCTTACTGCCTGGGACCCGCTCTATTACTACGAGCTGCCCGCCGATATCGAGCCAGGGATACATACCCTGCGCCTCAGCCTGCGCGGCGCCGATCATCATGCACTTGGCATAGAGCGCGAGGTAGAGATCGAGGTGGTGGAAGACTTTGCCGAAGCGCGCCTGCGGCTGACGGAGGTCAACGCCTGGACGCCTCAAACCGCTGGGCAGGATGCGTTCCCCGATCATCGACCCACTGAAATCAACTGCCCCGCCAACAGCTACTACGCAGAAGGCGATGCACTGGAAGTAGAAACCGGTTACTGCAACTATCTGTCCCTGGTACAACCTAGCCTGTCTGCATTGCAATCAGGCGACACGGTGCATCTGGTGCTGTGGCACGGCGACCTGCGTGCCGCCGAGGCCGCGCAGGGACACGTGGCGATCAGCATAGACGGAAATTTACTGTGGGAAGCGACGGTGGACATTCCCGCCGACGCGCAGATATTCGACCTGCGGATCCCGGTCGAGTTCGATGCCCCGCAAGGCGCGGAGATCGAATACCACTTGCACAACCACGGCTTCAATTCCTGGACGATATTGCAGCTGGAGATTGAGCGTTGATAAGAGCCTTGTTGCTGGCCCTGATTTGTTGCCTCGGCGCCCCAGTATCTGCCGCGGTGAAAAGCGGCGACGAAGCCCTGCCGCTGTCCTACCCTACCCTGCCTCTGGACGGGAGCCAGACAGCCCTGGCAGACCTCCGCGGAAAAGTCGTCTATCTCGACTTCTGGGCCTCCTGGTGCGGTCCCTGTCGGCTATCGTTCCCGCAGCTGGAGGCCCTGCGACAAGAGTTTGGCCCGCAAGGGTTTGAAGTCCTCGCCGTGAGTGTTGACGAAGACGTCGACGATGCTCTCGAATTCCTCCAGCAAGTGCCTGTCTCCTATCCCATCGTCTGGGACCCGCAAGGCGAGTCGCCAGCATCCTGGGGCATCCTTGGCATGCCCACGGCCTATCTGATCGGCCGCGATGGCGTGATAAATCGGGTTCATCAAGGCTTTCGCAAGGGCGATGGCGCGCGGCTGCGCGAGGAAATCATAAAGCTACTCGGAGAGTCCTCTTGAAGCGTGTATTCCCCATTCTGCTACTCGCACTGCTGGCGGGTTGTGAAACCGTCGAACCCTGGGAACGAGGCACGCTCGCAAAGAGCGAGATGCAGTGGCAGGACGACCTGATGGAAGACCAGCTGCGCGCCCAGAATCACAGCAGTAAAGAAGCCGCCTCCGGGGGTAACGGTGCCGCCGGTGGCGGTTGTGGATGCAACTGATGGGGCAGCCGCGCAAAGATCGCTCCGCCCTCGCAGCGCTGACCTCCAGCGCCCTGCTTCTTCCCGCCTACCAGGGCGCACAGGCAGACGCCCCACCTGAGTTCACCGAGGCTGGCCTGCGCTACAGCAAGTACAAAGAAGATGACATTTCATCCAGCAATGTTTTCGGCCCCAGCAGCGAGCGCTACGACATCGACGTCGTCCAGTTCCACATGCTGGCGCCGGTGGCCGAGAGCTGGTCATTTGCCCTGGATGTTCAGTGGGAAGACATGAGCGGCGCCTCGCCCTGGTTCGTTGGCCAGAGTGCCGAGGGCGAGTCCAAGGTTGTGATGAGCGGTGCGAGCATCGAAGACACCCGAACCGACATCAGTGTGACCACCCGCTACTTCTATGACCGGGGTAATGCGGGTTTCAATTACACGCGGTCAGACGAAGACGACTACGAGTCCGATTCGATCAGCCTCGACGGCAGCCTGAACAGTGAAGACGGCCTGACAACTTACAGCGCGGCGATCAGCGCCAGCGCCGATGACATTGAACCGACTCAAGGCAGCATTCCCACCAATACACTCAAGGACGAGAAAGACATACGCTCAGCCTGGCTAGGTGTATCGCGCATCGTCAGTAAACGCGCCCTCATGCGCTTCGGCCTCAGTTACACCTACCGCGACGGTTTTCTAACCGACCCCTACAAGCTGAACGACCTGCGTCCGGACACCCGGCGCGAGTGGACCCTCAGCGGCGGCTACCGTCACTACTTCGACGGACCCGGCGCAGCTCTGCATGTCGACTATCGCTATTTCAGCGATGACTGGGAAGTTGAGGCCCACACGCTAGAGTTCGCCTGGCACCAAAATCTGGGGCGCAGCGTGCGCCTGATACCTTTCCTGCGCTACTACAGCCAGGACGAAGCAGAATTCTTTAGCAACGTCACTGACACCAGCGATCGCTACTACGCCGACGATTACCGCCTGTCCGCATTCGGAGCGCTCAGCGGCGGTCTGCGGGCCCGCTATACGTTCGGCGATTGGACCCTTAGCGCTACCGCAGAACGCTACCAGAGCGACCACGACTGGGGCATCTACAGCGGTGAAGAATCCCCCGGCCTGGTGGATTTCTGGCGCGGCAGCATCGGTTTCGACTACCGTTTCCGCTAATTCATGCTGCGCCTTGAGCACAGTTTCACTGCCATGGGCGGCCCCTGTCGACTGCGTATCGACAGTCCCTCTGAAGCCCTGGCGGAAAAAGCTGTCGCTGCAGCGGTAGCCGAAGTTGAACGGCTTGAATCCAGATACAGCCGCTATCGCGAGGACTCCCTGCTCACGGCCATCAACCGCGGCGCCGGAAGCGGCACAGCGACCGTCGTCGACGCCGAAACTCATACACTGCTCAACTACGCTGACACTGTCTGGCGCGAGAGCGATGGCCTGTTTGATATCAGCTCAGGCGTGCTGCGCCAGGCCTGGGATTTCAAACAGTCAGTCGTACCCTCACAGGAGCAACTGGATGCCCTGCTCCCGCTGGTGGGGTGGGACAAGGTGGAGCGCAGTGAGCGCAGTGTCTATCTGCCCCGAGCAGGCATGGAGTTGGACCTCGGCGGAGTTGTCAAAGAGTACGCCTGTGACAGCGTCGCTGCTGTTCTGCGCGCTCATGACATACATCACGCCCTGACGGATCTCGGCGGTGATATGCTCGCTATAGGACCACAAGCAGACGGCACACCGTGGCGAGTGGCTATCCGCGACCCGCGGGGCACAGGTGCTATGGCCAGCATTGAACTGATGGATGCTGCCATAGCCTCTTCCGGCGATTATGAGCGTGGCATTGATATCAATGGAGAGCGCCTGGGCCACATCCTCGACCCGCACAGCGGTTGGCCCGTCAAAGGCTTGATCGCAGCGTCAGTGGTAGCCCCACAATGCCTGGTAGCAGGCAGCGCTGCCACCATAGCCCTTTTGCAAAGCGAGGCTGATGGGCTAGCCTGGCTGCGGCAGCTGGGTTTAACGTGGATCGCTGTGGACAGACAACAGCGTGTCTATCGGTAGAGGAGATGGACGTAGAAACACCAAGAGCCTCTGCTATGATTATATTTCTATCTAAGGTACTGCCATGACCAATACCCTAAGTATAAAGAGCAGCGGCCAGGCCTGTGGCGCCACGGTAACCGGTGTCGACCTGTCCCGCCCACTCGATGCCGAGTGCGTGGCCGACCTGCGCCAGGCCTGGCTCCATTACCACGTACTGAGTTTCCCCGGCCAGAAATTGACCAGCGACGACTTTGAGCATTTCGCGCTCAACTTTGGTCACTTCGGCAATGACACTTTTTTCCGTCCTATTGCGGGGCGCAAACACATCGCAGCCGTCAAACGAGAGGCCGATGAAACAGGGCCAATCTTTGCCGAGGTGTTCCACTCTGATTGGAGCTTCCAGAAAGATCCGCCAGCGGCCACGCTCCTGTACAGCCTCGATATACCGCCCATCGGCGGAGACACCCTCTTTGCCAACCAGCAACTGGCGCTCGAAAAAATGCCCAGTGAGCTGAGGGCAAAACTTGAAGGCCTCACAGCCATTCACTCAGCCGAATTCGGCTATTCACCCACAGGGATTTACGCCGACCCGAAATCCCAGGGCAGCATGGCCATAGAAATTTCTGACGAGGCCTATGAACGCCAGCCTCACCCCCTGTTCCTAGAGCATCCGGAAACCGGGATACCCGCAATTTTCAGCGGCGTGTTTTCCTATATCGTGGGTTTCGAGGGTATGAGCGACGAGGATGCCATGCCGCTATTGGTGGAACTGTCAGAGTGGCAGAAGCGCGAAGAATTTATCTATCGCCACCAGTGGGAACCGGACATGTTGGTGATGTGGGACAATCGCAGCGTCCTGCACTGCGCCACCGGTGGCTATGAAGGCCACCGGCGAGAGCTGCACAGGATTACGATCAACAGCTAGAGCCTTTATTCAGCAGCCTGCTGTTCCGGGCTGTACCGCTCGAACCACGCGAGAATCGCAGCAACCTTACCCAGCAACTGGCTGGGCCGTCTGGCAATACTGTGAGACGCACCAGGAATTCTGACAATAGCTGTATCCACACCGCTTAGCTTTAAGGCGCTGTAGTACTGTTCCGTTTCCCACATTGGCGTTCGCCAGTCAGACTGCCCCGTGAGCAACATGGTGGGCGTGGTCACGTTACCCACCAACGACAATGGCGAACGTTTCCAGTAGGCCTCGTTATTTTCCCAGGGCATTTCGCCAAACCAGTAGCGCGCAAAGAAGGGCGTATTATCCGCAGTCAGCACGAAACTGGTCCAGTTGATGACTGGCTTAGCTACAACCGCTGCGCGGAAGCGGTCAGTTTTGCCAACGATCCACGCCGTCAGTGTGCCCCCGCCACTGCCACCGGTCACATACAGCTGTTCTTCGTCCACATAGCCCTTGGCCAGCACACCATCAACCGCAGACATGAGATCGTCGTAGTCTTTGCTGGGGTAATTGTGGTGAATCTCATCGACAAAAGCCTGGCCGTAACTGGTGCTGCCACGAGGATTGGCGTACAGCACTACATAACCGGCCGCCGCATAGAGCTGCACTTCAGCAGAAAAGTGCGGGCCGTAGGCTGTGGAGGGGCCGCCGTGAATCTCCAGAATCAACGGATACTTCTTGGCGGGATCAAACCCTGGCGGCTTCACGATCCAGCCCTGAATCGCCAGGCCATCTGCCGATGACTCCACCCAAATCTCTTCGACCTTGCCCAACTCGCGACTTTCAAGCAGGTTGCTATTGAAATGGGTGATCTGCGTACCCGCCTCGCTCCCTCTGCCGCTGGCCAGTTCCGCCGGTGAATAAGGTGCACCCACGGTATAGGCGATTACGTCTCTACCTCCGACAGCGAACTGGCCGCCGGAATAAGGCCGGCCAAAGGCGACACTAGCCATATCTCTAGTGATGACCTTTAGTCTGCCTGAAAGGTCGGTACTGGCGAGAACCGTGTCGCCCTTGTCGTCATAACTAATATAAAGACGCTTGCTGTTAGTAGACCAGCGCACCGCGTTAATGCCACGGTCGAGATCATCCAGTAACTGGCGCGATTCACCGCTCGCCAAATCCATGACATAAAGGCGATTGTGATCTGCAGCCAGGCCGGTGTCATCGTAACCAAGATAGGCAAGCGCACGCCCATCAGGTGAGACCCTGGCAGATCCGTCAGGGCCGCTTCGATCCGTCAGTGAAGTAAGCTCTCCTGATGCGATATCCAGACGGTAGATGTCCGACTCGCGGGGCTGGTAGCGCCAGTCCTCCGCCAGGTTGGTGGAGAGAAACAAGGCCTGGCTGTCTTTGCTCCAGCTGAGGCTCGAACCGAAATTGTAATCTCCCGAAGTCAGCTGCCGAACACTGCCACCCTCGGTGGACACAAGAAATACATGCGTAAACCCGGGGCGTAGCTCACCGACGCCGTCTGAGCGAAAAACCGGCTTGTCCACAACTGTAGGCGGCGGCGCCCACTCAGCACCCTTGGGTGCAGCAGGCAATGTACCCATCGTTTCCGGCGCGGCTGGGACCTTCATGGTAAAGCTGATCCAGTTGCCATCAGGCGAGAAGGACAGATTACCGGGCGATGCCGGCAGCCGGGTAAGTTGCGCACTGTGACCACTGTCCAGCCAGTGCATAAATATCTGCGCTCCGGCATCGTCTCGCGCCACCCATGCCAAGCGATTATCGTCCGCGGCAATTGTGAGTGAGCTCGCGTTCATCGCGCCGGACGTGATTGGCCGATGTTGTTCCCCATCGCTACCAATCATCCACACATTGGTACGGCGCTGGTCCTTCATAATATCCATGGATTGGCGCAGATAAAAAATTCGCTTTCCGCTACCGTCGACCACTGGACTGGTGGCCTGCTGCAGCTGGAATATGTCTTCGGGCTGCAGCGGCGAAAGCGCTGATGCCTGTGCGTTAAGGGTTAGGAGCAGCGCCGCGGCGCCAGCCAGTAATCTGGGTAATGTGTTCACAAAGATCGTCCTTGCCAGGGAGTAGAAAAGCGGCGAATTATAAAGAAAAATGCCGGCAAATGCCGGCGTTTTGAGATCAGGCCTTCTGCTTTTCCAACCAGGGCCCCAGCCAGGGTTTAGCGCGACCGCCCGGAGCGGTACCGGTTAGCTTTTCGGAGAGATCTGAGGCTCGCAGCAGAGCTTCCAGGTCTATGCCTGTATCGACGCCCATCTGCTCCAGCATCATCACCACGTCTTCACTGGCCACATTTCCACTGGCTCCCGGCGCAAAGGGGCAACCGCCCAGGCCGCCGATCGACGCATCAAAACGGTAGATGCCGGATTCCAGAGCGGCAAACACCAGCGCGAGACCCATTGCCCGTGTGTCATGAAAATGGCAACCCAATCGATCAGCACCGTGTTCCGCTACGAGGTCGGCGGTGATGCTGCGCACTTCCAGGGGATGGGCTGCGCCAATGGTATCGGCCAGTACAAGCTGCTCAATATCGGTAGCCATAAATCGACGCACGATGTCTTTCACGACACCTGGGTCAGTCGGGCCGTCGAAGGGGCAGCAAAACGCAGTCGCGATGGCGGCAACCACTGACACACCGTCATTCCTGGCCATTTCAAGAATCTGAGCGGTGGCGTCTTCCGCCTCGGCAATACTCATTTTTACATTGCGCTGGGCCATCCCCTCGCTGGAGTAAAGCACCATATTTACGGTGCGCACACCTGCATCGCGAGCTAGTTCGTAACCTTTGCGATTGGGAATCAAGGCGCTGTAATGCACGCCATCATCGGTAGGCAAACGGCCTACCAGCTCGTCTGTTCCTGCCATTGCAGGCACGGCCCGGGGTGAAACAAAACTGCCTACTTCGATATTTCTAACCCCGGCATCTGCGATGGATTCGATCAGCGCGAGCCGTTCACCCACGGTGAGAATCCTGGGCTGGTTCTGGAGGCCATCACGCGGCCCGACATCGGTAAAAACTACGCTCTCAACCACCGATAATGCCCTCTTCCTTCAGCTTCGCCATCTCATCATCGCCCAACTCGAGAATACCTTTAAGTACCTCGTCATTGTGGCTGCCGATGTCGCCCCCCGCCCAGTCTGTGCGGCCAGGAGTGCCCTGCATTTTCGGCAGGATCGCTGGAATTTTAAGCGGCTTGCCATCGATCTCAACGGACTCGAACATACCGCGGGCGTTGTAGTGTTCGTCGGCCACCATATCTTCAACGCTATAGATAGGACCTACCGGCACCCGCGCTTCTTCCAGCACGGAGATAATGTGCTTGGAGCTGTGCCCGGCACACCAGTCCGCCAGAGCACCGTCGATTTCCGCCTGATGCTTAACCCTGCCTGCGTTGTCGGCCATCTCAGGGTGTTCCCCGAGGTCCGACCGCCCCGCCACTGCCATCAGGCGTTTATAGATGGAATCGCCATTGCCGCCGATTACTACATGCTTGCCGTCATCACACAGGTAAGTGTTAGTCGGCACGATGCCTGTCACAGTCGTGCCAGACGGACCACGCACAGCGCCGGCGCCATCGTACTCAGGCACAATACCCTCCATCAGGTTGAAAATGGATTCATACAGGGCTACGTCGATAACCTGGCCTTCGCCACCGGGTTTGGAGCGCTGGATAATCGCCAGGGCAATACCCAGGGCTGCGTGAATCGCAGAAAGAGTATCGCCCATACTGATATTGGTCCGAATTGGCGGCTTACCCTCTTCCCCGTTGATATAGCGGAATCCACCAAAACCCTCAGTCACAGAGGCGTAGCCGGGCTTGGAAGAATAGGGGCCATCCTGGCCGTAACCAGAAATCCGGGCATAGATAAGGCCTGGGTTCACGGTCTTCATTGTATCCGGGCCAATGCCCCACTTTTCCATCATCCCCGGGCGGAAGTTCTCCACCACAACATCGGCCGTGGTAATCAATTCCTTGGCAAGCTGTTGGCCGCGCTCGGACTTCAGATCGAGAGTGACACTCTTCTTGTTGCGGCCTAGGCTACGCCACCAGTATGCGAGGCCGTTGTCATCGAGCAGGCGCCAGCCGCGCACAGGGTCGCCAGTGGGAGGCTCTACCTTGATCACCTCAGCACCGAAGTAACCGAGAATGGTGCCGGTGAACGGGCCGGCCAACAACTGGCCCATTTCAATAACGCGAATACCTTCGAGGGGCCTTGCGGCGTTAGACATCTGAAAACTCCTTAGTAATGCAGCTTATTAAGCGACTTTGACCACAGCCTTGCCGCGGTTTTCGCCGCGCATCAGCCTGCAGAACAGGGCCGGCGCATTGGCGAGCCCCTCAACCATATCTTCCGGCACAAGCAAGGTTCCGGCATCAATCAGCGGTGCGACCGCATCGACGAATTCCTGACGACGAGATTCGAAATCATAAACAACCAGGCCGTAGACCGTCGCCCGCGCGATAATCCACAGCGCCGGCGGCGGGCCCGGCATGCGTTCCTTTGCATTGTATTCAGCGATCATGCCACAGAGGATGACACGTGCGCCGACTTTTAGACGCTGCGACACCTGATGCAGTAGTTCGCCGCCCACCAGATCGAAAAATACGTCCACGCCATCAGGGCTCAACGCATCGAGCTGTTCACCGACATCTCCCGCGAGGCGATCAATACAGGCATCATAGCCAAGCTCTTCGGTGGCGATCCTGCACTTTTCCGCACCGCCCGCTATCCCGATGACCCGGCACCCGTGGCTCTTGGCAAGCTGCCCGGCAACGGCGCCTACACCGCCCGTAGCTGCCGGAATCAGGACCGTCTCGCCCGCCTGGGGCTTGGCCTGCCAGATGAGGCCCGCGTAGGCAGTCAAGCCCGGCATACCCAGGGCGGAAAGAAAATAGGAGGCCGGAACGTCACCCGATGGCACGGGGGCTACCTCTGTGGCAGCGTGGATCGAGTGGGTCTGCCAACCGCCCATCACACGCACAAGATCGCCTTCGGCAAAAGCCTCACTACGAGATTCAAGCACCCGCGCGATGGTCTCGCCGCTCATTCCCTGTCCGGGATTGACCGCGCCGGACAGATGCCGCCCGGAGATCTGACTGCGCATATAGGGGTCCAGAGAAAGGTACTGGGTTTCGCACAGTACTTCGCTCTCGCCGAGCGATGGCAGCTCTACCTCTACCAGGGAAAAATTGTCTTCTGTGGGCGTGCCCTCAGGCGTGCTGGCCAACTGAACCTGTGTCGTTTTCATGCTCTACCTTTCAAAACTGAGAAACGCCTCACGCAGCGCGATATAACGCGCCTCAATGCCCTCAGCAGCGTCTACAAACTCGATATTCTTCGGCAGACCTGCGTGGCGCAGACGCTCGCCGTAGGCGAGGAGCAATGCATCCTGCCACATCATTACTCTGGTCGGTACGGTAACCGCTGCCAACTGCTCGGGCCGCTCATTGGCAAAAGCCAAACGATAAGCACGTGCGTAATCGGGGCCGGCCTTGAGATAAGCGTTTACCGTGGCCTCAACCAGCGCGCGTGGCGGCTCTGCATCGGCAATGCGCGCAGCGTCAGACGTGTCATACCAGGGGAAATACTGGAATGTCTGACGCGCAATCTTCCAGGCCAGTTCGATATGCGAGCCATCTTCCTGCGGCGTGAGATCAGGAAAGTAGCCATCCATAATCTCCTCGCGCTCGATATCGGAAAAGGCAGCTGCATTTTCCAGCACCACCCCCGCCACTACCTGCGGAAACAATTTGGCTGATTCTACGGCCAACTGCGCGCCGGTGGCATTGCCATAAAGCAAAAAACGATTATCCCCCAACTGGGCCAGCACTTCGCCGATAACCGCCACATAGGGCTCCAGATTGTCAGCTGCAGCAGGCAGTGGGTCACTGTCGCCATAGCCAGGTGTATCGAGCGCGATAACGTCAAAGTCATCCGCCAGAAAGCGGATCAAGGGTTCAAGGAAAGCTGAGGACAATGGCGAAGGATGCAGCATCACCAGCGGAAAACCGGTGCCGCTTCTGCGGTAGTGCACCTGCCTACCGCTGCCCAGTGTCAGATAGCCGCGGAACAAGCTCAGGCCTCGCCGAAACCGAGTACACCCGGATTCATAATGCCATTGGGGTCCAGTGTCGCCTTCAGTGATTGCATAAGCGCCTGATTTTCCGGCCGCAACCCCTGCTGGTAGTTGTACGACTTACCCAACTGCAGGTGGGAGGTACCAAGCTCGGTATATGCGGCTATCAGTTGCTTGCGAATAGTGGTCACCGCGGCGCGCGCCTCCAGGTTTTCAGGGAAACCCTTCAGTTTCTTGAAATGCGCGGGCTCGACGCTATCTCGATGCAAGGCTTTCAGTTCGTCCGGCCAGAAAAATACCGGTTCGAGCACAAACACTGAGGTGGAGACCACGGCGAGCAGGTAACCCACGCCGATGTTGAATTTTTCGATGGCTTGCGCGTGCTCGGCAAACACGCTTTCGGTCAACTCATATACCTGCAGCGCTTTACTGTGTGGCACCAGGGCGTGCACAGGTACCCAGCGCTCCCCCTCAGGGCCCACCATATTGTTGACCGGGCCAAAGGGGTGACTGTTGAGTACTTTGGGGATCGTGTTTTCGACGAGTTTGCCGTCAGCTGCGCGAATAATATCTAACAGCGCCTCTTCGCGCGCCTGGGCGCCTGCCTCGCTGAAATCCTCGACGACGTAGTGCACAGACCAATCCTGCTCGTCGATAAAATTGCGACCCGCCAGTGCCACTCGCGCGCCCTCTTTAAGCGCTTTACCAATGCCGCCCGCTGACTTCATCACTCCTGTGAGCGCTTTCACGTCCTTGGCAAGACTTTCCCTGCGCATACGCTGGCCCTGCAGGTAGGGGTCGAACCCAAAACATTCGCTGGCCAGCTCAGAACGCGAAACTTCGCTCATGCCTCTCTGCATATCGACGAAGCTGCCGAACGAGCCCGAAATAAACCGTTTGTGCTTGCGCTCTGGCACCAGAGGAAGCGTGATGCGTGCCTTGATGCCCAGGGCAGAACAATCACAGGTGAACAGCCCGGTGAGATCGGGGCCGAACTGCCGCATGAAGGCGCTTGAATTCTTTTGCCCGGCGGAACCTGTTTGCAGGAGTGAGCCATCCGCGAGCACCACGTCTATCCCAATCACATTGTCTGCCGCGGTACCATACTGACCGGAGCCCCAAAAGATACTGTTCTGGGAGAGACTCCCGCCTACTGTCGCCTTAATGCCTGAAAGTGTTCCCCAATATGGCGTGCGCAGCCCTTTGGGCTTAAGTGCCTCATAGAGATCAGACCAACTACAGCCCGCCTCCACCGTCACTGTCATATCTTCCTCATTGATCTCGAGCACGCGATTTAAGCGCGACATATCAACGACAACACTGCGCTCACGCACGGGAACAATACCGTCTGTATAGCTCATGGCGCCGCCACGGGGTACGAGGGCATAACCATGGTCGGCCGCCAAAGTGACTAGCGCCTGCAGTTCCTCAACAGTGCCTGGCGCCGCGACAAACGCTGCCAACGCCCCTTCCCGGAAAACATCCTGGCTAAACAGTTCGCGCCGGCTGTCCTCTTCGGAGACAGCCTCATCACCCAGTAATTGCAGCAGTTGCTCGCGCATGAACGCTATTCCTCGACGGCGGTCAGTCCCGCCTGCAGCCAGCGCAAATTGATACCAATTCGATCGGAGCCTGTGGACGCCCATGTGTACACCAGCGTATCACCGCTACTGTCTTCAATGACGCCGAGCTTGAGTATGGCGGTTTTCGTGTTCTGGTAGGTCAATTGTGCGAGCTGCACGGAATAACCTGTCGGCTCACCTTCGTCATCCGTGATCTGCACGGTATGGCCTTCGTTATGCATGATCACTTTGCTGTTGAAGAACATATCGTCGCCTTCATAGCTGGGATCGACCTTGTTCTTTTTCACCGCCATCCAGGCTTCGAATTTTCGCACCTTGCGATTCTTGTGCGGCACATCCCGACCAAAAATTTTATTGCCTTCAGCGTCAAACGCCTTATCAGATATCCATATTTCACTGTCGGTCAGCCGGAGCGTGTCAGTGATGTAAATTTCCTTGTTGGAACGCTTGGAGAAGAAGTGGCAGGCCTTGTCCTTCATATAGCCATCGAAGAATTCACCGTTGTGCTTCCAGAAGACTTCACACCCTGCCAGGGTGCTTACTTCATCCATCGTAATGTCTTTGATCAGGGAAGTGTCTTGCCAGGTGTTGCGATACTTTTCCTCATCGGACATGCGATAGATCACCAGCTTGATGGCGCCCTCCTCTTGATCGATGGTGAAGTCATAGATGCGCTGACGGTAGACCTTGTTCATGTCGTCATCCATCGTCTGGATAACGAAAAAGACATTGTCACCTATGGCTGGCGCATCAACAGCAACAAAACGGTGATGGATGTGTTCTAGGCGATCGTCCTCCGCGACCTCATCGACCTCCTGCTGCCAGACCTGCTCGTGATTGTCGTATTCGCCCTCAAACCAATCGAGGAACAGGGCAAATTCGTCTGCCTCAGACATTGCGCTGGCTGACATGGCCGCGGAAAGAAGAATAATCGCCGTTAAAGTGGCGGAAATCAGGCGCATGAAACGGGGCATGGAAGGTCCTCTGTGCTGTGCAATGGCAGGCGCCCAAACCACGTAACATAGCGGCCTACCGGGGGCCTAAAACTATAACTTGACCGAAAGATATGTCAATATAACATTTGATCCATCCCATACCGCAGGACCAGACGTTTCAGGACGCAAAATGAACAAGATCGACGCTAGAAACCCGCGCACCGGCGCGCTCGACTACCAATTTACGGCCACGAGTGCAGATGAAGTCAGTGCCATCGCAGCGCGGCTGGCACTGGGCCAGGCGAGCTGGGCCGCCGACCTCGACTCGCGCCTGGCAGCGCTGGAGGCCTGGGCAGTGTCCATGGAGACCCACCGCGAGGAACTGTTCGC
This sequence comes from Halioglobus maricola, assembly GCF_009388985.1. Taxonomy (NCBI): domain Bacteria; kingdom Pseudomonadati; phylum Pseudomonadota; class Gammaproteobacteria; order Cellvibrionales; family Halieaceae; genus Halioglobus; species Halioglobus maricola. The sequence goes on along the minus strand of NZ_CP036422.1, from coordinate 1,715,179 downwards.
CGCGGTGACCGCAGACACCGGGCGCCGCTCGGTATCCGCGCTGGAGGTGGACGGCATGGTTCGCCGCATTCGCTACTGGATTGAACAGGCGCCCGCCCTACTGGCTCCTCCACCCGAGGCTCGCTCAGGCAATGCGGCCAATGTAGGCTACTTACTACAGGGGGTCCCGGTAGGGCTTGTAGGCGTGATTAGCCCGTGGAATTTCCCCCTGACGCTTTCCCTGGTAGACGCGATTCCCGCACTCGCTGCGGGCTGCGCTGTGCTATTGAAGCCGTCTGAGATCACCTCCCGTTTCGCTCCGGTACTCCAAAAGACCATCGATGCTGTGCCCGAACTCGCCGCTGTATTCCATGTCGTGGTGGGTGCTGGTGAAACCGGCGGCGCCGTGGTCGACAACGTGGACATGCTCTGCTTTACCGGCTCGGTGGGCACGGGGCGAAAAGTGGCCGTGCGCTGTGCTGAGAACTTCATTCCCACCTGTCTCGAACTGGGCGGCAAGGACCCGGCCATCGTGCTGGCCGACGCAGACCTCGATATCGCTGCCGATGCGATCCTGCGCAGCGCGGCCGGTTCCAATGGACAGGCCTGCATGTCTCTCGAGCGCGTATTTGTACACGCCAGTGTCTGCGATAGCTTTGTGGCAAAGATCTGTGAGCGCGCCCAGGCACTGCAGTTTAATGGCCCCGACATTCATAGCGGCCAATTACCGCCCTACATTTTTGGTTTGCAGGCTGACAAGGTTGCAGCCCAATTACAGGACGCACTCGACAAGGGCGCTGTCATGCACTGCGGGGGGATGCCCGAGGATGTGGGAGGTGGCGCCTGGCAGCGCCCTACTGTGCTGACGAATATCTCAACGGACATGCTGTTGATGCACGAAGAAACCTTCGGCCCACTCATCCCCATCCTTCCCTTCGATAGTGATGAACAGGCCGTCGCCATGGCCAATGACAGCCAGTTCGGCCTGTCTGGTTCCGTCTTCGGAAATGAAGACCATGCGATTACTGTGGCGAGCCAGTTACAAGTGGGAGCCGTGGGCATCAACGATGCCAGCATGACAGCACTGATTCACGACGTGGAGAAACAGAGTTTCAAGCACTCCGGGATGGGGCCGTCACGTATGGGAGATCAGGGTTTGCTGCGCTTCCTGAAGACGCGGGCGATCATGATTCAACGAGACAAACCCGCGACCATGGCCGTATTTGATGAATCGCTGATGCCCTGAGTCAGCCCAGCGAAAAGTAAGACTCTATTCCGGCCAAAAGATTGGTCATTGCTACCGCAGAAAGAATCAAACCCATTACGCGGCTCACGACACTGGCACCACTACTACCAATAAGCCGATTGATAGGACCTGCAAGCAGCATCAAAACGCAGGTAAGAGATAGTACAGCCAACAATACAGCGTATGTCTGAGCCTGCTCTGCAACACTGTAAAGCGTATTTTCGGTAAGCAACACGGCGGCCAACATTGCACCTGGGCTGGCAATTGATGGCACCGCCAACGGGAATATCGCAGTTTCGTTGTGATTCTTCGCCAGGCGAAGCTCTTCGTCCGGTTTGCTCTCGCCGAAAATCATCGTCAACGCGAATAAAAATAACACGATACCGCCGGCTATCTGGAAAGCGGAAAGTGGAATCGACATTGCAGACAGAATCATTTCACCTGCGATGACAAAGAACAAAAGTACGCCCGCCGCCGCCAGCGTGGCCTTCAGTGCAATGCGCCGCTTGTCTTTGTCACTAAACGGGTGAGTGACTGCGATAAAGACGGGCACTGTCCCGATGGGGTCAACCACCGCGAAGAAGGTGATAAAGGTCGCAACAATATCAATCATAAGGTGATTTTGCGTGAAACTCGTTTAAGGCAGATGGACCGATACTCAGCCACCCATAATTTTAAGTGCGAGATAAGGTGACAGAGAAAGAAAAATTATTGCTAGTTTGAAGTTAGCCAAGTAACTGAAGTACAACTCGTCCAATTGCTCAATAGGCACAGAAGTCAGTTTAGCGTGTATACCCTTAATTTTACTTCTGAACAATGTCAGTGCGATAGCGGTGAGGCTATAGATTCCTAGATTGATGATGGTATACCAACCCAGAAAAGTAGTCGCTGTAGCCATAGCATCCATCCATACCTCCTCTACCTGAAATCTAACAGCTCAATCTGTGTTCAAGATACTGCTCACTACTAACACTAGGCATAGGCTCCCGAAGGAGCCACGCCAAGCGAACTTCTAGCTGTTCAATATGCTCCCTGCGAATAGGTGAGTTCATAGCTATGTGAATAAACCTCGAAAATGAGTCCAAACGGATCTTCGACGTAGCACATCCTGTAGGGCTTTTCCCCAGGGTAATATTCGCGGATAGGCATCCGCTGCTTACCGCCATGCTCGACAATTTTTGCTACCAGCCCTTCAATATCCGGATCCTGCACGCAAAAGTGGAAAGTGCTTGTCTTCCAGTATTCGAAGTCTTTCGGAGCTTCATTGTTTTTGAACTCGAACATCTCGACGCCAATCTTGTCACCGGTCGACATGTGCGCGATTTTGAATGATCCCCAGCCAGAGCCGAAGACATCTATACACATCTGGCCTATTGGCGTCTCCGATTCTTCCGTAATCACTGTTGGCTCCATGATGTGATACCAGCCCATGACATCACTGTAAAACTTGGCGGCTTTCTCAACATCAGGAACGGAAATTCCAATATGCGAAAACGTTCTTGGATATGTACTCATAGCTAATCCCTTAATAGAGGTTGAATTTCTTTGGGCGGCAAGCGGACACTAAGAACATCTTAGACCACTATCCGTTCATAGGCTAAAACCATCCGTCCACTCTTGCTTTAGGTGTTTATTTTCGAAACAGAGGCGGAGCCTCAACTATTGGGGAAGCGCACGAAGGTGCTGACAAGCAACTGTGCGAATTCGCTCGGTTCTGGCCTGCTGCCGTTGAGTGCGCCTCGCTCGCGAAGGGCAGCTTCCAGCGCCGCCAAAACGGTATCAACATCAAGATTTTCAGCGTTCTCGCGCCAGATCGCTTGAGCTTCATCATTAGCGAAGCAATATCCTTTCCACGATATCGAGTAGCGTAGCTGGGACCAGTCAAATTCAGCGAGCACTTCATCCGATTCACGCAACTCCCATTTATTTTCACCACAGAAATACAAGCGCGTTTTCTGGCCGATGATCGGCAGATCCGGAGAAACATTGTTGACGCGCTCTACCCCATGAAAAACGTTATCCGTGTCGACCATAATGGCGGAATTATGGTGTGCTTCGATCGACGCCCGGTCACCACTCACTCCGTCAGGATAAAATGTGAAAGCGCCGCCCCTGGCGCCTCCGAACCAGGAAACGCATGTCAGAATCGGTATCCGGTAGCGGTTGAAAAGCCCTGAGTGAAGCATCACCACCAACAGCCATTGAGGTGTGGTTTTACGGTTCAATCCTCGAAATTCGGGAACGTCTGTATGTATCGCCAACTCTTGGCCGGGTATCAGAATGTTCGCATAGACTATGGCGGGCACAATGTTGTCACACCCTGAGATTTCCCGTGCATTCGTTGAAAATGCCGGGTGCGCCATAAACTGCTCTATGCCAGCTGCTTTAGTATCCAGACCATATGCGTAGGTCTCGCGAAAATAGTTGGTTCGACTAGCAGCTACCTCAAGCGAATCGGTATTGCCCTCCCCTGTCAGTCCCTTGTCTACGTAGTTGATACCCACGTCGAAGCGTTGCGGCAGGTTCTCTCCCAGGGAGTCACTCGTTGCTTCGTCGGCATATGTACCGAAACTACCAAAAGATTCAGCGATTGAGAGCATCGCTTGCGCTTCGTCGGCGGCAAGAAATGGCTCCATATGGAGGTAAGGTATTGTCATTTGAGCTCTTCACCTGGTTCCTTTGTAGAAACCAGTGTAGAACACTTAGCTCTCAGGTTCCTGCGTGCCTACATCGACATTTCTAGCGCTTGGAGCACCCTAACGATAGTACATTCCAATTTTTCGCTAGCGTCCGTTTTCACCTCATCGGGGACGGTTGCAGCGGGTGATTCAGGCTATTGTGGAGGTCGGCTTCGAGGCTGTGGACGCTTTTTGTAGAATGAATTCTGCGAAGACTTCGAAGCAGGCTACTAGTTCCTTGGGTATATTTTGCGAGATCCGACTAAGTTAATAAAAGTTGCAGTGCGAAGGCGCTATCTTAGTCGGCCCAAGATCAAGTTTTCGAACAGCATCGGCGAACCGATGGAGGTAGATGTGCCCAAATCTTGGCCCAATTGTTGGGCTGGGGAGGGGTAAAATTCTTTGGCGCTATCCGGTCGTATTCAAAATTATTGAAGTCATACGAAAAATAGTTGTTCACTAAATTTATGGCATATCAATCATAATAATCGTCGATCGTTCGTTCACGATGAAATCTTGACGCAGTTTTCCATATTGGCATCGCTGACATGTCAATCGAAAGGCCGAGTTTTTGGACGAGTATTGGCACGTCTTCATCTAACGATTCGTAATGGATTTTTTCCGCGTTGAATTTCTCGCCATTGACGAGATAAAATTTTCGATCTATCGGTAGCATAGGCCGCATTTTGATCCAATTTCTGAATAAGAATCTGGTTTCAATAAAATCACGGGCTAGTCTTTCTCGCGTATTTCTTGGCATGACGTGCCAAAACCAAGAAATCACTTTGTCATAGGGGTTTCTTACCATATAGATCTTTGTGTACTCATCGAATACATGAGGTCCAACGTACGACCTAATTTCGTTCGCCGAAGCATGAGCGCCAAGGATATCGCTTGAGGATTCCCCGCCTGCTCTACCAGCGACATAGCCGTATTCAGATATAATTTCCGCTTGCTTGTGTTTGAACTTAAAGCCTGGGGGGGTGCAAAATTTCTCCTACAAGCCTTCAATGCTCGTGCTAGCTGTCTTATGAGTCTTAATGTATATGAACTTATGTTCGTGTGAGATCAACATTTTATGGATTGAGCCCTCGCCTGTTGAGTTCGGATGTTTAGTTTGACGTGAGATCGTCTTGAGCTATGCGACAGCGACCATCGTAGATGGAAAGCTGATGGCAGCTTTGTGGACGAAAGCGGACGTTGACCAAAGCGTATCACTCATCCGTCCCTGAAGTCTCGTGCAAGCGCCACCAGGGGCTGGAACCAACCCCCCAATGGCTAGCGGTCCTATCTAATGTCCGCCTTGAGATCAAAGCGGACGTTTTCAAGAGAAAGTTATTGTGGGTCCGATTCCAAAAACGGGTCCACATCAACAGTACCGCCAAATATCTCTAGAACGGAGGTTGGTCCGGCTTCGCTCCCCCACCAATTATTGGCCGCTGAAACAGGGACACCCTCAGCAACAATGTCGTTAACTGCACTATTGATTATTCGATTATTACCTTCACTACCTAGTCCACCTAATCCAGCGTCGAACTGTGTAATGCCTGCAGAATTGCCGACAAATACCAAGCCGCTATCCCCAGCGTTCTGGACAGTATTGCCTTCGATATAGACTTCTGCCAAGTTGGATTCGAATGCAAGAATCAGCATTCCATAGAGTACGGGGTCGCTGATAATGTTATTCACTACATTCCATTGGCGCGTCCCATTTAGATTATCCGCCCCCAAGTAAATACCAGCTCTTGACCCGCTGATTTCATTGTCTCGAATGTCTACAATTACAGTATTGTCAGTTCCGGGTACAGCACCGTAAAAGTCAATTACCTGAATACCTGCCAAGAACGCATCGGTGATAACACTATCAGTCACAGTGCCACTAAATCTGCAACCTGTTCCGTAGATGCAGCCCATCTCTATTCCTGTAGAACTGCGCTGAGCGCCTCTTCCCTCAGGATTTGAGTACCGGTAGCCATCGACCTTGGCCGTCATTGACCCGTTTCCTTGGTGGATCATAAGTAAACCGTCTGAGTTTGATACTACTTCGTGACCAATATTTGAAACGGAGGTATTGAGGACTTCTATGTCAACGGATGATTCTCCCAATCCATTCAAGGAAATGCCTGCAGAGTACTCGCTACCGCCATCGGGCACGTGCCCCTGATCGTAAACACGAGTATTACTGATTCGGATTTTTCCATGCCCGTCCAGTTGAGCAACAACGATGGAGGGAGTATCCGCCTCACCGACATTGCTATTTTTTATAGTGAGGTCGGTAGCTTCCTGAAAGCCTAACAAGATGCTCGGGGATGTTGAATTGGTGAGCGGGTTGAACTGTTGAGATTGGTTAGCCCCAGTAACGTGAACACCCTGAAGTACCAGTTTGCCGCCAATATTCGCATTTACATCCGGGAAGCCTAAGATTCCGCTGGAATACGTATCACGAACATGAATGTGTTTTACTTTACTGTCCTTCGCCAAAATAATTCCGGCACCACCCAGTGCCGTCGTGGAATTTGTTATGACAGGCAGCGCGTCCTTCTTGCCCTTCTTGCCCTTCTTGCCCTTCTTGCCTTTGATGCCGACCAACTCCTGACCATCCTTTAGGACGATACCTCCATCGAGAGGCGTTTCGGAATACAGCACATTGATAACTACACAATCAGGGTCAGCCTGGACTTCGCCGAGTGAGCCATAAGGGTTTTGCTTGCTGCCATACGCGTGGCTAGGCTTGCTGCCGCTGGTTTCACCAGAGACATAGCAGTGAGTGGGGGATTTGGCGAACGCCAAAGTAGATGCCAAGCACAGCAGACCTGTGCTTATTCCGATCAGTATTCTCATATCTATTCTTCCTTGAATATTTACACGATTTATTTGATTTCGGTGCTCGAAAGCACTTAAAACAGCACTTAAAAAAGCACTTAAAAAAGCACTTAAAAGGTAAGCTAGTACCAAACTTCAAATTTGTCCAACTGGGATTCGAAGTCTGTAAATATGCGGAAGCAGACGCCACCAGCGGCCGGAACTAACCCCCATTGGCTAGCGGTACTATCTAATGTCCGCTTTCACCTCAATGGGGACATTCATCGCTGGTAGTCGAATGTCCGCTTTGGGGCCAAGAGCGGACATTGCCAAAATCGCCTAATACCGGCTACTTGCTCCAGTTTGCTTCGTAGACCCGCATCAGGTTTTCTCCAAGAAAGCCGCGAACTTCCTTTTCAGTCCAGCCATATTCGTCTTCAAGAATCGCTGCTACGTCCCAGATGTGCTCAGCGGCAATATTGCTAGCTGGGGCTCCAAAGCCCAGTTCGGGAGGATACACATCAGTATTACCAATATCGCGCGTGTAGTAGTCGAGGATGTTATGAACGTAATCTGTTGAAAAGCAGAGCCGGTCCCTTCCAATTAGTTCGGCTATATACACGACATGTTCAATAAAACGCTCCGGAGAAGCGTCCGCATCCTCGTTGAGGAAAATACCGACTCCAGTTGGGCAAACCACACCTCCGGTCGAAGCAACAGCCCTTATTGCTTCGTCAGACATATTCCTGGAGATATCCCAGACGGCCATGGAGTTTGAGTGGGACGCGATGATGGGTTTGGTCGCCACAGACGCAGCATCAATGGCAGACTGATTGGAGGAGTGGGATACGTCGACAACGATACCGGCAGCTTGGGCATCTTTCACCCACTGCTTGCCCAGTTCAGTCAGGCCTGAATCCTGGAGCGTTCCGCCACCGGCGAGCATATTGTTATTGTTGTAGGTAAAGTTCATGGTCCGAATGCCGTGCTCATATGACATTCTTGCGTGGTGTACGGTGTCGGCAGCCACATAGTCAGCACCTTGGGTGTTGTACATAATCGCCATTTGGTTGTTGGCTTTGGCCTTCCGAATGTCGCCTGTAGTATCCACTTTGACCATGTTTTGGTCTCGAAGCACTTCATCTGATGCAGAGATAACATCGTAAGCAGTCTTGCCTTCTGGTATGGCGGCGGGAAAGGCGTAGACAGTAGCAGACGCCAGCGTCATGCCAGCAGCAAGATTGCGTTTCACCCCGCGAGAGAATGATTCGTAAGTATTGCCGATGATTCCTACCGAGGCCGGTAGAATCGAGTTGATAGCGATGGCATCAGCATACTTGCCACGCGCTTTGGCTGCTCGTTCAATCTGCTCGGGTGTACGTTTAAGGTCGTACTGATCTGCAAGCCACATCGCCCGCTCAATGATCTCTTGTTCCGACTTTCCGCGGGTGTTGTAGAGCCTGGCGGTCATGTCAGATTCGGAAACGAACCCGGCCTTGGCGTTCCAGCCGCCCTCCACGTGCTCGTGTTCATGACCGATTTCATGAGCCCCAACGCTAAACGACGCCAGGAATGTCAATCCAAACAATATGGGGTTGCGTGTCATCCTACATTTCTACTGCATAGTCGAGCAAAAATTTACGCTGAGTTTATTGGCGTCCGCTATGGGCGAAAAAAGCGGACGTTGACCAAAGCCTATCACTCATCTGTCCCTGTAGTCTCGCGCTAGCGCCACCCAAGGGCTGGAATTAAAGCACAGTGACTAGCGGTCCCACCTAATGACCGCTTTCACCTGGGCCGGTCAATCTTCATTGGGGTGTCGGACACTCCACATAAAATACAATGAAGCCAGAATACCGGCCGCCAAAATTCCTATCCAGATGTAGGAATGTGTTGCAAAGTTTCGCTCGTATTCAGTCAGTGGGGATAGTTCAGATTTCAGGAGCAAGTATTCTTGGACCCGTCCGAGAGACGCATGTAACGCCCATGTCTGTCCGCCAGCTGCAAAAATCATAAGCGCGCTCGCAATCACCATCTGCGCACGAGACAGATTCATACCAACCAGATAGGCAACGACGAGATAAGCAGAAACTACTGAAAGATAAAGCGAGAACTGGGTGGCCATGTGCGCTTCCATGCTGGTCATTAAATCCAGCAGTTCATACTCACTCATTTCTCTCTCCTTGATTTGATTCCCTCAACAAGGATAGACCCATGGCTGCTATCAGGCGAAAGCTGTCCTCATGGATCTGTATGTAGCAGATCGTCTACATATTGAATGTAACGAGGGTCATACATATAGACCCCTTTCTTGGACCACCATTCACTCGCCCCGGGTGACCGAAATATCGACTTCATCGGCTTCATCTTAGCTTTCAAGAAAGTCTCATCGACCACGCCATTGACGTAATGGAAATAGAGGGCCTCCATCGCATTTGTATTCTGGGCCAGAGCCCTGTGATACATGATTCGTTGATGCGGACTAAGCTCAGCGTATTTCTGCGTTGCTCTATCAATAAATTCATCCGTAGAAGCCATAGCATCATTGCCTAAAGCTATGGCAGTAACCCACGAATCGATACTGGAAGAGCGAACGGCTCTGGTATTCAGTCTAATCTGCACTGCTAGATAGACAACAGCAGCTATCCCACCGACGGCGGCAAGTAGTTCAGCCAGCGCCCCGATTGCTTCCCAATTCATCGTTCATCTCCAAGATGTCAGAACCCCACCAAGCATAGACCTATGTGCTCTATTAGGCGAAAGCGGAAACTGGAAAGGTCGGATATAATTCGAATGTGAACATCGGAGTTAGCACCGAAATCGCAGCTGGTTAATAGTTGAACAGGCGCGTCAACCGCGTCACTCGATAGAAGCTATCTCTCCATCTACCGGACACCAAGAGAGTCGCTATGACTACACCCCTGATCATTGAATCATCACTAAACGGTGCCACCAGTAAGGCTACAAACCCAAATGTACCTTACAGCGATGAGGAGATTGTCACCGATGCACTATCCTGCATGGAGGCGGGAGCTGCACTCATTCACAATCACACTGACGAATCAATCTTCGGGGGTAGTGGTGAACTCGATTACGAGCGTTATGCCAGACCTTGGCGATTACTGCTCAGAGAACGTCCCGATGCGATTCTCACGCCGACTATGCCGGTTGGCCAAGAAGGGGTAACAGTAGAGACTCGTTATAGGCATGTAGAGCGCATGGCAGAAGAAGGATTATTGGCACAGGGATTATGTGACCCGGGAACTTTCAATCTGTCTGTATTGGATGAAGACGGCCTGTTCGCACCGAGCGACATGTTGTACCGCAATGACATGAATGACTCTCGCTATTACGTGGAGGCCTGTAGACGACTGAATATCGGGCTCAGTATTTCGATTTTCGAGCCGGGATTTCTTAAATTTGTGCTCGCTTACTATCGGGCAGGGAAGCTTCCGCCGGGCGGCATTCTCAAATTTTATTTTGCGTCGGATGACCTGCCTTTCGGAATGCCTCCTACTGCTGCCAGTTTGGACGCCTACCTGGGTATGCTCGGCGAATGTGATCTACCCTGGCTTGTTTCCAGTTTTGGCGATGACTGCGTTGGCTGTGGCATCGCTGAAGAGGCCATACTTCGCGGTGGTCATGTCCAGGTTGGATTGGAACCATATGCAGGTAACGGCCAGCCATCGAACGTAGAACTGGTCGAAGAGTTAGTGGTATTGGCCGAAAAACTGGGCAGGCCTATCGCTTCACCCGCCCAGGCCGCGGAAATTCTCGCATTGCCTACCTACCCCGTACCTTTCGCGCCCTAGAAAGCAACATACAAAGAATGCTCTGTCTACCAGTTAACATCACAGCCGGAACCATGATTAGAATCACGGCAATTTTGTAGTCTACTCCCAGGCGGTCAACCGGTCTTGACCCACAAAATTTTCACTCTGCTCTCTCTTTTGGATAAGCACTATGCCGCCTCCACCAATCTAACCCCTTAATAGTCTCACCAATTTTTTGGAAGTTTGGGGTCTTTTACTCGACGGTATTTGTAGCGTTTATCCCGCTCCCTTCTCGCTATTTCCGCTCGTCGCTGCTTGGTAACTCTTTCCCAGTGCCCATCATGAACACTGCTTAGAGCATTGCCAAATAGCCCTATCAATCCGGTGTGAAGTAGTAGAGGTTTCAGTCCCAAGCCAAGAAAAATAGGTAATGGGACGTAGTAGATAAGCATATTGGGGTATGATTTGCACCCACCCTAACATCCCAAGGAGATTTTCGTGAGCCTCATTGATCTTTTAAAAGAGAAAATTGAAAAGCAGTTAGCCGTCTATGACGAACAGCTAGAGGCCGCTCACGCCAACGCCAAAGCCAAAAAGGCCCAGGCTGAAGCTGACCTCGCCGGGGCCGATCTTGAAGAAGAACTCCTTAGCCAGGCAAATGAGATAAAGGAGAAACTGGCAGAAGGCCAGGCCTACCTTAAAGAGCTGGCAGAGGCGGGAGAAGACAAAGCCGAAGAAATAAAGGCCAAAGCATCCAGTTTCTTCGGATAGTCCTGCTCGCACCTGCACCCTCGGTCGACAGATTGCGATATCGCCCCAGCCTTCGAGGCTGGGCACCTGATCAGGGACGGCCTTAAGACAGTACGTCTACTCAGTTTTTCATCACGATATCCGCTAGCGCCTCTCCGACATTAACGAACAGATTGCTCTGGCTCTCCATATTGACCAACAGAAACATTTGATCACTGCCGTCCTCATCGCGGGCGCTGAACAGTTCAAAACCTCGCTCGGAACCGTCCATATTTACTGAAGGCGCGTTGAACGCCTGGGTGTATTCAGGCCCCAACACATCGCTGGCGCGAATAAACGCATAGAACTTTCGCAAATCGCCCAGCGTGGAATACATTCCGCCGCTGCCCTTGATCAACCAGGACGTTTTGCCCCAATTTGGCGGTATATTTGGCTCCCCCACGACACTAGGTCCACCGCCTAACGCAAAATCGGCGCGATCGTGCCCACCCCAGGAACCGTATTCACCGCTGCGCGTCATTCCCGCAGGTGCAAAAAAATGATTCGTAAGAAATTCCAGATATGTTTCGCCACTGACGCGTTCTATCACACTGGCAAGAAGCCCGAAGGCTGAATGTGAATGTGCTTCGCCCTCCCCGGGAGCGAAGAGTAGTTGCTGAGAGAGAATCCGCCGCTCAGCAGAGTACCTGTCAATCCATGTTAGATCCTGGTCGGGATCAGTGGGCAACCCGTGGAAATCGGGCAACCCCGAACGTCCCGTCATCAGGTGACGGAGAGTCACGTCCAACTTATCATCGGGAACGTCCTCGAAATAATCAGTGATGTAATCGTCGAGTTTGAGTTCACCGAGATGCGCCAACCGATAGATGGCTGCACTGGTAAAGTCTATAGGGCGCGAGCCGATACCAAATATGGTGTCGAGCTGAATGGGGCCGCCCGTGGCGGTACCGGCACTGCCGTAGGCCGCTTCGTGAATAACACTGCCGTCAAGCTGCAGAAAAACCACGCCTGAGAAGCCACTCTCCTGCTCCAGCGATTCAAGTACAGTCGCCATGTTGGAAGCCGTTATTCGAGGCGTAGCACCCTCCCCCGGGTTCGCCCAGCTTGTCATAGCAACCGCCATACAGAGCAGCGAAAAAATCCCGATAGAGATACGTCCAGTACTATTCATTTGAAACAACGCTCCTGCTAATGGCCTGCCTTTAGAATACCTCGGTGAATTCCCAGCAGCAAAAACCGTCCGTCACACATACTCGCATCAAGTCGTAGTCAAACGCCGACAGGCTCGAAAACTGGATCGGGTGCCGCCTGCGCAGGAAGGGTGCCGAGAAATAGAGCGAACAAAACAGGGTTCACAAATTTCTTCACCAGGGCCTCCAAAGGCAGGTACGGGTTCTTGAAAGGCGATTATACTAATGCCACCCAACTCAAGCACCAAAGGACACTGAGAATGATAAAAACCAGTTGCCACTGCGGCCAAGTGACTGTGGAAATACCCACTGCACCAGAAACACTAACGAGCTGTAACTGCTCGATGTGCCACCGAATCGGTGCCCTATGGGCTTACTATACGTTGGATCAGGTGGATATCAGTGCAGACACAGAATTACTGAATTACCTGCAGGGAGACCGCACGCTGACACTACACAGCTGCGGGCACTGTGGCTGCACAACGCACTATGTAGGCACCGACGGCAAACCTGATGCCCGAGTGGGCGTCAATATGCGCATGGCGCCTAGAGAGCTGGTGGAGTCACTCCCGGCTCGACGCTTCGATGGCGCCGAGACCTGGAAGTGGCTGGACTGACTCAGCCCTTATCGGGATAACGCACCTGGGTGATCGCCAGCAGAGCAACAAGGATCAGGCCACAGAAAATCGTAAACGGCAGCTGATAGCTCTGCGCACTGGCGTACATAACACCGGTTAGCCAGATCCCGAGGCCACCGCCGATGGCATCAAGCACTGTGATCGTACCGAGAATCTTCCCAGCGGATTTCAATCCAAAACATTCTATCGCGGAAAGCTGCAGCACTGTGTACACCCCGCCCCAACCCAAACCAAACAGGACAACAGCTCCCCACAACATTGCAGGCTTCATCGAAGCCAGGGCCACTGCGCCAATCAACATCACCGCAATGTTCACGTAAAATACCTTCTTTGGGCCGATCGAGTCCGCCACCAGGCCGAACACAAATTTGCCCACCAGCGCGCACAGGAAGAAAATGGAGATGGCGTTGGTTGCTGTAGCCACATCGAATTCCATGTCGCGCATGTGCAGGAAGATGTGCGCTTGAACCCCAAGTACAGAATAGAACGTGGTACACGCGATAGTCGCCAGCGCCCAGAAACTTACCGTTTTAAGCGCAGCACCGTACTCCATTCCCTCGTCGGCGGGTGATGTGGTCGCGTCCGCGCTGGCGCCATACGCCACCATGCCTTTGTCAGAAGGTTTGGAGCGGATGACGAATATCGTCAGCAGCAATAGCACCACCGGAAACACCATCTCACTCATATAGGCATCGCGCCAACCCACAGCTTCAATCATCGCAGTGCCGTACTGGGGAAAGATCGCTCCGCCGAGGCTGGTGCCGACCAGCGCGATACCGATCGCTGTGCCACGCTTTTCCACGAACCAGTTAGAGACCAGAATCACACCCGCGTTAAGACCACACAGAACCAGAACAAACCCGAGGATGACGTGAACCAGATACATGTCGCCGAGGCTGTTGATAGAGGAATAGAGATAGTAAGCGCCCCCCAGCAACACCCAGCCGACGATCATACAGGCCCGCACGCCGTAGCGATCCAACAACACACCCAGGAACGGTGCCGCAAGGCCAGTTACTCCAAGCGTAATCATGTCGCGAAACTTCAATTCGCCACGGTTCCAGCCAAATTCATTCAGCAGGGACTCATCGAAAACGGACAGGCCGGATATGCTCATGCCATTGCTGACCATCAGCACCAGCGATGCCAGAATGGCGATGACCCAGGGGAAAGCTTGCTTGCTCTTTTCGCTCATAAAAGCTGCTCTATCTAAATGATGCCGCGTTCGGCTAAATCGTGAATCGTATGCTGCAAGGTGCCCTGAAAGTGGCTCCGTTCAACCGTCTCTACGCCCGCCAGTGAATTAGCCGGATATACCGGGTCGCCTGTGTACACGCGGGAGAACAACTCCAGACGCTGGCGAGCCAGACAGTTGGTCATACCGGCCTTGCGCCTGCTGCGCCGCAGCGCGTTCAGATCAACCTCGCCGTTTCCACACATGCTCTCTCCAGACCCCGCCTCACCAAGAATGGCCCCAAGGTAGTTCACCACCTGAGAGTGATGGTTGGTGGACTGGGCCGGAAACGGTATCTGGTTAATACCCGCACTATTGGCAGAAACGACGTAAACGCCATTTTCATAGGCCCGCGCGCGTTTGGCGATATTCTTGGGGGTATCCTGAGGACTGCCCACTTCACTGGACGAGTGGCATATGATCTCGGCGCCACGCAGGGCGTGGGCACGAGTGAGTTCAGGATAGAGAATTTCTTCCGATGCGACACAGGCAAGGCGGCCGATATCAGTCTCAGCAACAGGAAAAAGACTGTCTTCTCCGTACGCATCCAGGTATTGGTCTAGCACGTCGTGGGGCGTCGGTGCGAACATAGACACGAGCCGACGGTAACGCAGGACGACATCGCCGCAAGGGTCAATAATAAAACTGGTCTGAAAATAGAGGTTGGTGAAGTGCGGGTCCAGCTCATACGCGTTACCCGAGAGATAGATGCCGTGCTTTTGCGCTACCTCGCCAAGTTTTTCGTACTCTGGACCACCGATCTCGATACACGCCTTGGCTTGCCAGGCTTCAATGGATTCTCCTAACGGAAAACTGGTAAGAAAATACTCCGGCAGAACGACCAGCGTTGTAGGCATACCTACAAAGCTACGCAGGAAGCCCTGGCTGCCAGCGATCAGGCCATCGATCCGAGCGATTGTCTCGAACATCGATGCGCGCGCGTCGTCCACCGACAACATATTCACAGCCTCGCAATTGACCTGCAGCCCCAGAGCCTGAAAAACACCTGTTTCACTCACCCTTCTGATCCTCCAATTGCGTCAGTGCTGCATCGATTCTAGCAGCTATTTGCGGCGCACCCTCTTCAAATACACCCCGGGTTATGTCATCCGCCTTGATAAAAAGCGCAGATGCGGCAGCTGCCCTGGCAGCCTCAGCCGTTACGTCAGACAACATCGACTTTGTTGCAATAATCGCTGCAGGACCTGGCAAGCGTGCAAAACGCTCCTCACAGGGATAAGTGAATGCAGCTTTGAACGCGAGATGTGCATTGGGGTGAGCGCGCAATTGTTCTGCGAGGAGTTCGACGGCACGGTCCATACCCATCAGCGGTGCTTTAACGGCAATACCGCTTTGCCACAGGCTGGCAATACTCTCCAACTCGGTTGTCAACTTCAGCGGCGCTCCAGCCTGCGCGCTCATTCTTTCCTGAACCTCACCCAGAAAATAGGGCACATCTACAAGCACCAGTGCGCCTATAGCATCGACACTTTGCAATTGCATTTCGGCACCAACCAGACAGCCAGTATGAAAGCCAAGCACATCCACCGGGCCATCAAGCTCAAGACAAACCAGAAACTGCAGTATGCTCGCAGCATAGTCTTCAATAGACGGTGCTTCGCCACAAGGTGAGGAACTGCCATAACCGGGATAGTCCGGCGCAATGATTCGCCGCGCCTCTCCTAGCGCAGGCATGGCTGTTGTGAAGAATGCGCTGCTAAACGGCGCAGGATGCAGGCACAGCAAGGGGCGCCTCGCCTCCTTTTCCGGAATCCATTCACGGTAGTGGACCTGGCCGGTGGGAATCTCGGCATACGCAGCGCGAATCATTGTAAAGTCTCCAGACGCTGTAGATAGGCTTTGCGGATCGGCATCAACATCAATACGACAGGCAGACCGATCACAACAGGCACCACCGCCAGCGAATAACGAATACCCGCCTCACCAAAGGCGACATCGTTCAGCACGCCAACCATTGTAGGGCCAAGCATAAGGCCAGCAACGCTGATGGTAATATAGTAAAGGGCAACTACCTGACCACGGATAGCACCAGGTGTGATATTCAACAGCGCCACTGGTGCGGCCGCGGACAACATCGAGATGCCAATATTATTGGTGACCAACACACCGAATGCCGTCCAGGCGGTCGGCATCAACGGGCCCGCAACACCTGTCAACAACAGCAGTACCAGCCCGGCCATCACCATACGCAAAGAAGCATCGGTCTTGCCTGCGGTGTACATTCGGTCTGAGTACCAACCGGTAAAGCTCACCGTCAGTGGCCCCACGATCAACAGGCCAATGCCGTTATACAGTGCATATTTCGATGTCTCCCAACCGAAAGTGCGGTCGAACATCGCTGCCAACCAACCCTGGCTATACGCAACCACGGTCATGGCGCAAACCATGGATACCAGCCCCACATAGGCCTTCCAGTTTCGTCCTACTTCGCCCAGCGCTTGCCCCATTGAAGCCGCTTCGCCATCAGCAGTGAGCGCAGACGATTGGCGCATCGGTTCCTTTAAGGTCAGCATCATGATCGCCAGCGGAAAACCGGGCGCGGCCACAATAAGGAAGGTCACCTGCCAGGGCGCTAGCTCGCCGAACACCGGCAAGTTAAACGTGTCGTGAGTTCCAGTCCACGCTAGCACACTGGCGCCAACGAGTGAGGCCACACCCGCACCCACAGACAGTGCTGCAGAGTAGAACGCCACGGGTTTGCCCCGCTGTTCCTCGGGAAAGCGATCAGCAATCATCGAGAGTGCACATGGGCTCAGAGTGGCTTCGCCAATACCGACACTGATACGCGCAAGGCCAAGTTGGACAAAGTTCTTAGCGAGGCCACACCAGGCCGTCGCAGCCGACCAGAGAATAATTCCCGCACCGACTATCCAGGTCCGCCTGCCGCGGTCAGCCAACCAACCCAGCGGCAGCCCCATCAATACATAGAACACAGCAAACGCTGGTCCCAACAGTAGTCCGATCTGGGTGTCGGATAGGCCCAGATCAGCCTTTATCGGACCGATCAACAAACCCAGTATGTAGCGATCGACAAAGGAAAGAATATAAGCCAGCGTGAGCAGGACCACGGTATACCAGCCGTAGACAAGAGCAGGGCCGGAGAGACGTTCCTGAGGTGCAGCTGAGGTCTGTTGCATGTAGCGTTCTACTCCGCAGCAGCTTTGGTAATGTGATAGATCACCACCAGGTTGTCATCGAAGTCGACAATGCCAACCTCCCTACCCTCGCGACCATCATTCGTTACCAGGTGATCTTCTTCGTACACATGCAAGCCCGCGTGTTTCGATGCTGCGACAACACCGTCTATATCAGCCACATCGAGTACAATAGCAGCGCGCCTGGGAGCGGGCACCGGCGGCAGTTCGATGCCCTTCAACTCTGTAAGCGCCATCACTCGCGGTTGATCCGATGTCGCCAGTACCGCGAAATTCATAACCGCGGCACGATCAATTTCGAAGACATCATAAGAGTAGGAATCCGCGGCAGATTGTTTCTGGTAGTTCACTTCCATGCCAAGAATGTCGCGATAGAACGTCAGTGAACGCTCCAGGTCAGACACCACAAAATTTGCCCGCTGAAAGCGGATACCTGTATCACTCATCGCGACGCTCCGGCCCATTCATTTTCTTCATTGCGCACACGGCATATCTGCACGCCTACGTTGCGCCCATCGTACAAACGCGCAAGAGCGTCCGGCATAGCGTTAAAGCCCTCGACGACATCCTGCACCGGCTTTAACTGTCCGCTGCGCACAAGATCAGCCAGTTCCGCAGTAGCCTGTGGAAACAGGGGTTGGAAGTTGTAAACGAAAAAGCCATTCATGCTGGCATTCACTCGCCGCAAACGCGTGTAGTTGGTGAGCCCGAAAGGCTCGTCGCGGGTGTACTCACTAATAGAGCCACACAGCACTACCCGTGCGTTCATTGCCAGGCGATCGAGGCAGGCAACCAGCGTTTCGCCGCCCACGTTGTCGAAGTAGACATCAATACCTTGTGGGCAACAGGCAGTGAGTTGGTGCGCGACGTCATCGCTCTTATAGTCGATAACCTCGTCGGCCCCCAGAGATTTCACCAACGCGCATTTTTCAGGGCCGCCGGCAATGCCGATCACTGTGCAACCCAGCGCCTTACCCATTTGCACCACCGTACTTCCGACACCGCCCGCCGCAGCAGACACCACCAGCACGTCGCCGCGCTGTGGTTTACCGCACTGCATCAACCCACCCCAGGCGCTGTAGCCATTCATACCCAGCACCCCTACGCCGAGCGCAGCACTGAGATCCGGGTAGTCCATCTTGATAAAGCGCTCCTGTTCGCTGCCGCTGCTCGCCTTCCACGTCTGCCAACCCAACTGGCCATGGACCACTTCGCCGGGGCTAAAATCAGGATGGCGCGAGGCCACAACCTGGGCCACTCCCCGGCCGTGAATCACATCGCCAAGGGCGAGTGGATCTTCTCCGGCAGCAGAGACACCACTCATGTACATACGCATAACAGGCCGCAGGCCCAGATAAAGTGTGCGCAGCAGGAATTCCCCATCCCCGATCTCGGGAATGGGTTCTTCTGCATACTGAAAGTCAGTGGGTTTGACATTACCTTCGGGCCGGGCAGCGACCCGCCACTGGCAATTGCGCTGCTCGTTCACCCGGAAATGCCTCAGCCTGCCTTGGGCTCGATTCGCTCAAGCTGATTGAGCTCAAAGAAATGACCATCGGGGTCAAACAGTGAGCAACCGATAAAGTGCTTCATATTGCCGTCTGCACCTTCGGTGGACCACTCGTGCGGTTGTGAATGCACACGAGTGCCGAGCAACTCTGCCTGTCGCACAGCCTCACGACTGTCATCGCTACCCACCACAAATGTGGGCAAACCGAAGGTAACTTCTGTCGGTACTGGCGGTGCTTCCATCACCGGGTCTACCCACTGCATCAGACCAATCATTCCGATCTCGGGGTGTTCACATTTCAGGATTACCAGGCGAATCAAGTCGCCGGCTTTGCCTGCTGCCAAACCTTCACCAGAGAGCGTGAATGGTTTGTCGTAGTATACGTCCATGCCCAGCACGTTCTGGTACCAGGCGAGCGATTTATCCATATCACGCACCATCAGAGTGGTGCGCTTAATGATATTGTTCACTCATCACCTCCGATTAAAGGTGCTTCCACGACGACCACTTCAACGTCGCAGATGCCCTCTCTGAGTTTCGCTACTTCCTGATATTCCGGCGAATCCCAGAACGCCTGGGCGGTCGCAACATCCGGCCATTGGGAAATAACAACCGAACGGCCGTTTCCCACACTGCCCTCGAGGCAAACTGCTCCGGGAGCGCGCAGCACATATTTCCCACCCGCCTTGTCGACGAGTTTCGCGGCCTCGGCTGCATAACCGGAGATAAATTTCTCACGGTCATGCACCTGGGCCAGGATGATCATGTAGGCTGCCACAATCAGTGGCCGCCCTTGGGCGCGGATTTACCTTCGTTACGTTCATCGAAGATTTTCTTGAAATACGTCCAGGAAGTTTCATTCGGACGCTTGTCATCGCCAGCAGGCGCATTGGTGTACTCAGGATAGTTCTTGGCAATCTGATCTTTCATCAGCTTGGGCAGGTCATTCCAGGATTCCAGCTTGGCGCCCTGCGCATTAAAGTAAAGGCCACCCTCGCGGCCATTCATTTCCATCCAGGGAAGCCAGCTGGAGATGCGCACCCAGGCTACGCCCGGATTGACATGGGTGTTGTCGTCGCTAACGAGCTCGTCATACATGCCGTAGAAATCGAAAATTTCCGTCGCGTGGTAAGTCCCGCCAACGTATTTCTGGTAATCACCACCGAGAACATTGTGGTAGAACAGTGGAATCTCTGCGTTCATCTGCCAGTAATCGCCCACCTTGCGGATCGGCAGCTTGGCCACCTTGCCATCGCGACCATAGCCGAAGGAAGGTCGCTGATTCACCGGGTCGTTGGCAACGTGGATTACGTCCAGCGTCTCACCGGTCCAGGGGTTTTCCCAGCTATCCATCAACTCGCCGCTCTTGGGATCGAGATAGAGCATGATTTCACGCGAGACCAGGCGATAGCCCTCCTCGCCTTTATCGTTCTTCACTGTGACGCACTGGCGCACATTCATGCCCAACAGCTTGAACAGAAGCTTGTCACGTTCACCGGTGCGTCGCGAAAAGCCCTGGCCGTGCCAGACATAGGTTGTCTCGACATTGTCGATCATCGAGCACTGAATCTTGCGATTGACCGCAATCACGCCCTCGCGCGACGTCATGTCGATTTCGGCAGACACGGGCGCGGCGAGCGTCATGAAACCGAGAAGTGCCAGCGCGAAGCGGGTATAGCCTGTTTTTTTCATTGTCTTAGTCACTGTGGTGATCCTCAGGAGGGAGAATGGTCTGAAATACATTTGACCGGGTCTGACCGGCACATATGTTATATAATAATAACATTATATCATTTGGATCAAGTTCGGCACTTCGAGCGCGCCTGAGCCACTCCCGGGACACGCCCTGACCATTGCCGCCGAACACGGTACACTTTGCCACTCTTCTGCGAATGACACTGACTACATGAGCACGGATATCCAGTACCAGCGAATACTTGCCGAGTGTGACGTCGGCAGCGGCCTGAGCGAAGAAGAAGTCAGCGCTGTACTCGCGCTGGCCCAAGTGGTCTCAGTCCGCGCTGGAGAAACCATCCTGCGCCAGTTTGATGCGGCGGACGCGGTGTTTCTGCCCTGCTCCGGCATGATTCTGGTGGAGCGCAGCGCTCTCAATGGACGCCGCCAGGTCATCGACTTCCTGCGCCGCGGCGACTATCTCGGCTTTACCGCCACCGACAATTACCTCTACAGCGCCACGGCGCTGGAGCCAGGAACCGTTCTTCGGTTCCCCCGGCAGCGCTTTGAAGACGCCTGCGACCACATCCCCACCCTCAAGGAGAACCTGGCCAAGATCAACAACCTGGTACTGGCTGGCCTGCTCGACCACTTGTTTGCGATAGGACAGAAACGCGCCCACGAACGCCTCGCGTTTCTCATTCACCAGTTACAGTTGCGAGAACACAACTCAGATAGCCGCCAGCCACTCGCCCTGCCAATGAACCGCTCGGACATCGGCGACTACCTCGGCCTCACTCTGGAGACCACGAGTCGTGCCTTTTCACGATTGCGCAAGGAAGGCGTGATATCCACCCCCGACCACCACAGTGTGATCGTCGAAAACCAGGAACAACTCGATGAGCTGGCGGAAGTCGACTGACCCTATTCAGCCCGATCAGGATTGATTTTTGGTAATGCGAATTTAGCTGCCACTGCTAAGGTTCGGCTCACAAATAAACTCAAGGAGCGCCAGCATGCTGACAACATTGGCCGTACTCAGGTGGTTTCACATCGTCGCTATGGTCTATTGGCTGGGTGGAGAGTGGGGAGTCTTCCAGACCTCAAGGAATGTGATAGACCGCAACTTGTCGATGGACGAGCGTCGCAGGCATATGGAAACCGCCTACCGGATCGACATCCTGGCCCGCACCGGCATTATTGCCCTCTTCCCACTGGGCTTTCACATGGGTTACTACTGGGGCGTACAGCCCTACGGTGGCATGTTCCTCGCTACAGTCTGGGTGTTCTACTTTGCCTGGCTGGCCCTGTGTTGGGCGGCATTTTTCAAACGTGAGACAGACCTCGGTATCAAGCTCACCATTCTCGACGAGCGCATTCGCTACGCAATCATTCCGATTATCGCGATCGCTGCGATCGCCTCGCTGATGGGCTATGGCCCGTTCAATGCAGGCAAGGGACAGATGTGGTTCTCCGCCAAGATTCTGATTTTTTCCGGGCTGCTGGTAATCGGCTTACTGCTGCGCTTTATCATGCGCGAATGGACCGAGCTGTTTCGGGTACTGGCAGAAAACCCGGGTGATCAGGCATCGGAAGACAAGCTGGAAAAGTCGCTCGCGTTCGGCCGCAAGCTGGCCTACTGCTACTGGATCGGGATTCTTTCTGTCGCGTTCCTCGGTGCGACCAAGCCGTTTTAGGCAATGTTGACCGGGCCCAGTAACCTGGGCCCTGGTTATATTTTCCAGGCGGCGCCGCCAACCCAGTCGCCCGCCATCGGCACGAATTCAACATTGAGGATTTCGCGATAAAGCCCACCCTCAACATAGGGGTCGCGCTGCATCAGCGCATCGGCCTCGGCAAAGGTACCCGCCTTGACGACAAAGGTACTGGAGCGATACGCAGCATCCTGATCCCGATTGGGGCCGGCGACCGCATAGCACTCCATATTTTGCTCCATGTAACCGAGGTGGTCAGGAAGCAGCTCTCGACGAATTTGTGCAGCCTCTTCTCGATCTTCTATGTCACGACAATAAAAAAGATAGAACGGCATTTTCTGCTCCAGCATCAGCCACGAACTCCCCATTTTTGTTATCCGGCTTTAACATAGCTCATGCTAACAAATGGACCAGTGACTTCACTTACAGGGCATTACCAATCCGCCCGTGTGTTATAAAGTCAGCCACCATCATACAGGCGGAAAAAATTGATGAAAGCCCTCGCCATGCGTCTCACTCTAAGCTTCGCTGTGACCTTTGCCAGCCTGGCTGCCGCCCAACCTGACACTGGCATCTCGGGTGTCTATGAAGTCGTTGTCGGCACCAGCGATGCGCAAGCCACAAGCCTCTATTTCGAACAGTTCGGCTTCAGCAAAAAGGAGAGCACAACTCTCAGCGCAGATCGCGCGAGACAACTCTACGGGGTGGATAGTGCCGCCAATGTTATCCGCATGCAGAATGGCGATATCGATGCCCATGGCTTGCTGCGAATTATCGAGTGGCAAAATGGCCTAGGCCCAGGCGTAGGCTTTGCGCCGGCTGAAACTGTCGGCCAGCGCCTGGCGGTCATGCGGACCCGGGACATTTTTCGCCTGCACGACATTTTCCAGGACGCGCGCGCATCCGGTGAACCCTGGTTCGCCACGTCCCCGGTCTACGACGACCTGTACAGCATGACCGACAAGGGGCCACTGAATGTACTGCAGCGACGGGTCGGTGTGCGAGAGATGGCGGTCTACGGCGAACAGTTCAACCACGTTTTCTATCAGCGCTACGGCTATTCTATCCCCGGCTACGGGACGATCGGAGAGCACTCTCCACTGCAAACCAGTGAATTTACGCACCACGATTTCATCATCGATGGCGATATTGAGGCTGTGACAGACTACTACGAGAGCGTATTCGGACTACGGCAGGAAGCACCCGCCACGCTCGACGGAGAATGGCAGCCGGGCCCTAAGGCAGTTTTTGATATGGCCGCGGGTACATCCCATTGGTACGTGGGCTTTGTCTCGCCCAATGATATCTCCGGCAAACTGAAATTTTTCGTCGCTCGCGACCGCAATCATGTTCGGGACCGTTCCACTGAGCAGCGCATGGGTTACGAGGGCATCACAATGCACACTTTATGGACACCTGAACTCGCGCAGGTTCACGCACTGGCGACAGAGCAAGAACTCACGATCACCCCCATTCAGGACAACGAGTTCGGCGAGAGTAGTTTCGTCCTTCACGGTCCGGACGGTTCAACCTGGCAGGTCATCAAGCGCAAACGCGCCAGACAGGCGCCTGTGACCGAACTCAACTTTACCCCCGTCAATAACTGAGGCCATCGCGTGAACAGTACCGTCGTTCTCACCACACTGGTCGGCTACAAGATCATGCTGGTGCTCATCGGCTTCTGGGCCCAACGTCGGGTGCAATCGGAGCAGGACTTTTTTCTGGCCGGACGCCAGCTGGGCCCCTGGGTTGCTGCGGTCAGCTACTCCGCCAGTGCTGCATCTGCCTGGACACTGCTCGGAATGAGTGGACTGGCCTTCGCGCTCGGGCTGTCGACTTTCTGGGTGGCATTGGGAGCAGTACTCGGCTGCGGGATCTCGTGGTTCGTACTGGCACCGCGCATCATGCATATCGCCGGCGAAGAGCGTGTACTCTCTGCGACTGAATTTATCGCTCTGGGCACCACAGGCCCTCAGCGCCAGCGCATAATCACTCTCGCTTCGCTTATCATTCTGGTCAGCTTTGTTGTCTATGTCGCCTCCCAGTTCCAGGGAGCGGGCAATACGTTCGCCTCTACGTTTGCCATGGGCAGCGCGGAGAGTATCGCCCTGGGCGGCGCGATCATAATGATCTACACCCTGCTGGGCGGGTTCTGGGCAGTATCGGTCACCGATACGATTCAGGGTCTACTGATGATTATCACCGCCGTGCTACTTCCGGTTGCCGCCATAGTTCACCTGGGCGGCCCCATCGAGTTCTACGGTGCTCTGCAAGAAAGCACAAATGAAAACTTCATGTCTCTCAGTGGCGGTGCAGCAGGCCTGACATTGCTCGGCATGCTTATCGGCTCGCTGGCCATCGGGATTTCCTCCTTCGGCCAGCCTCACCTCGCTGCCCGGTTTATGGCACTGCGTGACAAGCGTGCGCTGCGCCAGGGCCAGGTTATCGCTACCGGCTGGTATGCCATCGTATTCTTCGGCATGTTCTTACTGGGTCTTTGCGGCCGTTTGCTGGTGCCGGAACTGGAGAATCCAGAGCAGGTATTTTTTGCTGTGAACGAGGCGCTGTTTCCATCGGCACTGGGTGCTGTACTACTCGCTGCGGTGCTCTCTGCCATCATGTCCACGGCCGATAGCATGCTGCTGGTGTGCGGAACCACCGTGGCTCACGACATGGGTATTACCCGTCGCTATCAGCTGCGTGCGCTACTGCTGTCTCGCCTGGTGATCGCGGTAATTTCGATCATGGCGGTGGCCGTGGCGATCTACTTGCCATCCACAATTTTCCAACGGGTATTGTTTGCCTGGGTAGCGATCGGTTCGGCACTTGGCCCAACCATTGTCTGTCGGGCTATGGGTCTGACACTGCCAGAAAGTCGAATACTACCCGCGATTGCCACAGGCTTTGTCGCCGCAGTCGTGTTTTACCTCTTACCGAACACACCCGGCGACATCGCTGAACGGACAATTCCTTTTGCCCTTGGGCTGAGCGTCCTTCTGCTGCACAGACCTGTTTAAGACTGGGCAGCAACCAGGCGTTGGTAGAGTGAATCCTTCAGCTCGGCCCGGTCGTGCTTCAGCTGGTGCATGGCCATATCATCGATGGGGCCTCCGCGCATTTCGAGGCTGCGAATTTCTTTGTCCAGGGCGGTGTACTGTTTGTTATCGGCGACAAATAGATGGTCGGTATCCAGAAGCTGCTGTATCACCGCAGCCAATTCAGGAAAATCGTTATTCAATGAGTGTACTTCACCTAGCATAAGCTTCTCCTCGGCCTCAAAGACCAGTTTATGGGGCAGGAATAAATTAGCTTAGCACAAGGATCCAGCCTGGACCGGCAATCTGGCAGCGCCTCAGCGGCCGGCCGTTTCAAGGTAGTCCAGCAAGATTTCCAACTGCTCCTGATCAAACGGATTGGCGTAAATCATACGGTTGCCCGGCGCCATTTTCTGCGGATCATTAAGCCAGTTTTGCAGGGACTCCCGGTCCCACGACCCGTCAGTACCCGCCAGGGCTTTTGAGTAGGCGTAGCCTTCTCGGCTTGCGATCGCTCGCCCATAGAAACCAGACAGGTTCGGACCTAACTTGTGTGGTTCCCCCACAGTCAGGGAATGGCACCCCTGGCAGTAGACAAAGAGGTCCTCCCCCGCCAGTGACTGCTTTGTTGAAGATTGGTGCAGGCCCATCAATTCACCGACCGCCCGCTCACCTGACTCCATTGCGCCCTCCATACCCGTATTAACGATAGCGGTGTGTTCACCCGCAAAGAAAAGCCGCCCCGCTGGCGCGGCAAGTACGTCGGCATACGCCCCAATCTGGCCGGGCTGCCATCGTAGCCAACTGCCCCCTGCCAGTTTGTCGTTGCTCCAGTCGCGCACTTCGCGCAGCGTCACTTTGCCCTTGGCCGCGGGAAAGACGTCGTACACCGCCTGGTAAAGCGCTTGCTGCTGTGTGGCTCCCTCCAGAGCACCGAACGCCAGTGCCTCATTGCCGGTTGTCCACAAGGTGATATTACTCACCTTGCCATCAGCATCCGCGGTAGCAAACAATCGTTCGGCTGCGGTATCAGTCCAAACGCTGGGAGTGTGTTGGCCCCAGTATTCGCCCTCCACTGTGAAAAAAGCCTGCAAAGTCTTGGCATAATCCAGCGTTTCAATGGCCTCACGCTGCGCATCGGGCAACGCCGGGGATATCACAATGTTGCGCAGTGCCGGCAGCGGCACCGTGATGAGGGCATAGTCAGCCTCGTACGTCTCGCCGTCTGCGGTCTCCAGTGTGACTCTCTTGTCATCCCTGCTGATGTGGGTGACCCACTTTCCTGTGAGTACCTGCCCAGCAAGTGAAGCCGCCATGGCCTCCGGCAGACGCTGATTCCCGCCCGCAACTGCCACACTGCCTCCGGGCAATCCGCGGGCCATGGTGTACACGGCCATGATCCGATACATCGCCAGCAACGAGGTGTCATCGAGCGAGTTGCCATAACTATTGGCGTGGCCAGCCAGTTGTTTGGCTCGCTCATCAAAGCCAAGTGCGTCCAACTTTTGCCCAATTGGCGTATCAAACTGAGCGGCGTTTGCACTGCGCCAGTCGGCGGGTGTCTTGAGCGGATTGTCTCGCAGCACGGCCATCATGGCGCTACCGGGAGGGACGCGCTTGAGGCTCTCAGGGTAAGGATTCAGGGGAGAGCCTGCCCAGGCGGCCGGGGAAATAAATTCTCCGCCGACATGGTATTCCATCGCAGCGGGGCCGCCCGCTAATTGTGCAGATGGCACAAGTTGCAAACCAAGCTGCCGGGATCGGTCGATCACGCGGGCGTAGCTGGCGCCAATCATATTGCCGCCGGCTTCTGGCTTGCCGGCAACCTGGTCCAACGTAAATAACCTTCCTCCGATCCGGTCACGGGCCTCTAACACGGTGACATCAAAGCCCTGATCCTCCAGTAACATGGCGCTATTGAGCCCCGCCAGCCCGGCTCCCACTATCA
Source organism: Halioglobus maricola (assembly GCF_009388985.1). NCBI lineage: Bacteria > Pseudomonadati > Pseudomonadota > Gammaproteobacteria > Cellvibrionales > Halieaceae > Halioglobus > Halioglobus maricola. Next base: position 1,687,831 of record NZ_CP036422.1, on the reverse strand, counting down.
CCACGGTGGGGAGATCCTGTGCCGCGGCGACCACACTACTACCAGCGACCAGGACAACTGCAAAGAGGCTGCGCAATCCGATAGAGAAAGCTGACATGAACACATTTCCTGGAGGGGCCTGAGCGACAAACATTAGCAGAGGGTTTGAACAACGCGATTGCGTTAAATCAATCGCGCTGGATCGATGAGGGGACGGATAAAATGCCGAAACAAATAGCGCGGCCGAAGCCGCGCATATGAGGAGTGCCGTGTTGCAGGTGGTCTCTAGCTAAAAAGCGATTCGCCCGAGAGACCTTGATTTTCCATGATGCCGCGAAGCCGTTTGAGCGCTTCAACCTGGATCTGGCGCACGCGCTCGCGGGTGAGGCCAATCTCTCGGCCTACCTCCTCGAGTGTGCTGCTTTCATAGCCGCGCAATCCGAAACGACGCGATACCACCTCGCGCTGCTTCTCTGACAACTCGTCCAGCCACGCCGCAATACTGTCCTTGATATCAGAATCCTGCAGAAGCTCAGAGGGATCGGTTTCGTGAGCATCGGCAATCGTGTCGACGACAGTTTTATCAGAGTCAGGCCCAACAGGCGTATCGACCGAGGTCACCCGCTCATTGAGGCGAAGCAGACGCTTCACATCAGCTGCAGGCTTGTCGAGCATGTCGGCAATTTCTTCTGCGGTGGGCTCGTGGTCAAGCTTCTGGGTCAGCTCGCGCGCAGCACGCAGGTAGACATTCAGCTCTTTCACCACATGAATCGGCAACCGGATGGTGCGGGTCTGATTCATGATGGCCCGCTCAATCGTCTGGCGGATCCACCAGGTAGCGTAGGTTGAGAACCTGAAGCCTCGCTCCGGGTCAAACTTCTCCACCGCGCGTATCAGGCCGAGGTTGCCCTCTTCGATCAGATCCAGCAGGGTCAGGCCGCGGTTGATGTAGCGGCGAGAGATCTTTACCACCAGTCGCAGATTGCTCTCGATCATTCGCTTGCGGCCAGAATCATCGCCACTGCGAGCCAGGCGCGCGTAGAACTTCTCCTCGTCTGCAGTCAGCAGCGGGGAGTAACCAATTTCATTGAGATACAGCTGGGTGGCGTCGAGCGACTTGTCGACTTTACGAGCGGTGCGAGCCTTTGCCTCTACAAAAGCATCCTGATCTTCTACCGCTACTGGCGGCACCGCTTTCGGTTTGGCGCTCTCCGACCTGGCAGCCGATTTAGTCGCCTTTTTCGCCTTGGAAGCGGGTTGCTTCCCAGCTTTTGCCGTACTGCTCATCTTGGCCCCTGATGAAGCACTCGCCTTCTTTGAAATCCGTTTCGAGCGTGTAGCCGTTTCCAATTCCATGGCAGTAACCTCTTTTGTTGTGGGTCTTTCTGACCGAGTTATCCCGCCGGGCCGAACAGACTACCGCAGGCCGTTCGGCAAATACAAGCAACTATGCAAAGAATTGCATGTGCTAACTTTCTGGGATTTTGACCACGAAATCGGTCTAACGACGAGGCAGGAGACGCAGGGGATCGATCGGTTTACCCTCTTTGCGGATCTCGAAATGCAGCCGGACCGAATCGGTGCCACTGCTCCCTTTTTCCGCAATCTTCTGCCCTGCACGGACAGTATTGCCCTCGGCCACCAGCAATCGTCGGTTGTGGCCATAGGCGCTCAGGTAAACATCATTGTGTTTGACGATTAGCAGTTCACCGAGCCCGACAATACCCGTGCCGGCATAAACCACTACGCCGCCGGCCACCGCTACAACCGGGTCACCGGCTTTACCGCCAATATCTATCCCCTTGTGCACCGTCGAGGAATACTTCCTCACGAGCTTCCCTTCCGAAGGCCAGCGCCAGCTTTTCACTGGGCCCGTACCCGCCGTTCCAGATGAGGAAGTTGTAGCAGGCTTGGATGAAGGCTTTGTGACAGCAGGGGTGGGAGTTTTCGCGACAGGGGGAGTGACCGGTTGCGCTGCGGGCTTGGTGACCGCTTTGGGTGCCGCCTGTGTTGGTGTACTGGAACTCGTCGTGGTGCGACGAGTCGAGGATTTAGCCACCGCCGGGTCCGCTTCGGCGAGCTTCAGTCGCTGCCCCGGATAGATTGTATAAGGAGCTGGCACATTGTTCGCTGCAGCGAGACGCCGATAATCCAGACCATAGCGAAACGCGATCGAGTAGAGTGTATCGCCCCGTTGGACCACATAGCCGCTGTAATTATTCGAACTACCGCCATATCGACTGCGATCTTCTACCGGCGCCGGCGGGCTGCCGCCACAGGCGGCGAGCAGCGTGCAGAGAAGGCTGTAGATGGCGACTCGATAAATCTTCATCCTCCTCCTGCGCAGCCCCTAAGGACTGGCGCCGGCCTCCTGGCCCCAGCGCCGTTCGACAAACCAGACCAGCGTAAAACCAACCACCATCATTGCGATGCACAAACCCACTTGTGGTTCAGTGCCGGTGTGAACAAGAAAAGCATCGGGTAGCACAGGTGCCTGCTGCGCGGGCTTTAGCGAACCGCTGCTGCTATCCACCCACAGCAGGACCCTTTTCCACGGCCATACCACCAGCAGCGAACCAAACAGGAATCCCGTCAGCAGCGCCATTGTACCGTCGTGAAAGCGCTGCAACAGCCAATGGAGCAGCCGTGAAAACACCAGCAGGCCGCACACAGCGCCCGCTATCAACACCAGTAGATAGCTCACATCAAACTCTTTCACTGCGAGCAGAGTCGGGCCATACATACCCAGCAACACCAGGATAAAGCTGCCGGAGATCCCCGGCAGGATCATGGCGCAAATCGCCAGGAAACCGGCAAAAAATACACCGGGCAAGCCAATATCCAGATTGATCATAGGGGCAAGCGCGATGGTCGCAGCCACCGCTATACCCGTGAAGAGGCACACCAGACGCGCAACATTCCAGGCGGGCACATGCCGCACCAGGACCAGGGAGGACGCTAGAATAAGGCCAAAGAAGAAGGCCCAGAGTGGCACCGGGTGATGCTCGAGAACCCAGGAAATAACACGCGACAGAGTCACGATACTCGTGGCGATACCCAGCAACAGGGCCAGCAGAAAGCCGCCATTGACGTGCTCCCATGCACCGCGTATATCCAGCGCCAGAACTTTCCTCACGAAAGCAATATCAACCGAGCGTATAGAACCTAGCAGTCGATCGTAGATACCGGTGATGAAGGCCATTGTTCCGCCGGAAACGCCTGGAACGATGTCGGCGGCGCCCATTAGTACGCCACGAAGGTAGATGCCGAGGGACGTCAAAACTACCTCACAGTCCCGGGGCGAAGCGGAACAAACCGCACCTCTTCAACGATCGTTGTCTCGAAACCCTCGTTGGTGCGGTCCACGATCTGCAGATGCTGGGTAGCGCCACCGACGGGCATAACCAAACGGCCGCCGGGAGCGAGTTGACGCAATAGTTCTTCCGGGATTCGCTCGGGGGCGGCTGCAGCCAGGATCCCATCAAAAGGCCCCCGCTCCGCCCAGCCCATGCCGCCGTCAGCGTGATTCATATGGACATTGCGCAATTTGAGTTGGCGCATTCGCTGGCGCGCCTTTTGCTGCAGTGGTTTGATTCGCTCGACGCTGTACAGCTCACCGACAAGCTGCGCCAGGATGGCGGTCTGATATCCGGAACCCGTGCCAATCTCGAGCACGCGCTCGGGAGTACCACCCTCGAGCAGTAACTCCGTCATACGGCCAACAATATAGGGCTGGGACAGGGTCTGCTGAAAACCAATCGGCAGGGCTACGTCTTCATAAGCCCGATGCGCCATGGCCTCATCAAGGAAGAGGTGCCGCGGCGTTATCGCCATGACATCCAATACCCGCTGGTCACTGATTCCCTGGTCGACCAGTCGCTGGATGAGCCGCTCGCGCGTGCGCTGCGACGTCATACCAATCCCCTTGAGGTCTAGCCTGCTCACTCCTGATACCACTCCGATTGTCCCGTTATTGTTTGTTTTTCCCAGCGGGATTATGACTCGTACAACAGTTCCGCCAGCAGCGCCGTCGCGTAGCTGCCAACCCCCAGACGGAAGTCCAGTTGCAATACGTCATCATCACAAAACTGCCAACAAAAGTCATCCGCGATCAGCCTCGCCGGGCGCCATGCCAGCTCCAGGCCCGCCTCTTCCAAAAATTTGCAGACAGCTTGCTCTTCAGCCAGCGCGGCGCCCTCCCCCAGGTAGCACGCGGGCCCACCCCGCCCCCACATCGGCAAGCCTGGATGGAGATCACCAGTGGCGGCGCGCTGTTCAATACTCGCATCCATTGCTTCACAGGTGAACAGACTGCGCGTGCCCTGCAGCATGCAGGTATCGCCAACTTCTATGCGGTTCCAACTATCTCGCGCGACGCGGCTGGCAAGCGCGAGATTGAAAAGATGACTGCGTAGCGCAGAAAAATACAGACTGCGCTTGTTGCGCGAGATCCGTCGGGCGCCACGCTGCGACCAGCCCCTTGCCTGTGCCAGGGTTGATCCCTCGCGGCCAAATCGCTGCTCGCCAAAATAATTGGGTGCCCCCTGTGCTCGCAGGGTGTCCAGCCGTGCCACGATTTCATCGCGATCGCCCTGAAGCTCCCGCAGCACAATCCTGAAACGATTCCCGCGATGCACTCCACGCTTGAGTTTGCGCTGGTGCCGCGTCACTGCCAACACCTCAACCACGCCCTCCTCAGCCAGCGATTGCCAGTCGGGCTCAGTCTTGCCCGCCATGCGCACACTGAACCACTGGCGGGTAACTGCCTGCCTGTCCTTCATGCCGCTGTAGCTGATGTCCTTGGGGTGAATCCCGCTAAGAGAGGAGATGCGCTGAGCGAGGTCCGGCGTATTCAGCTGGCACTTTTCCAGATGCAGGAAAACATGCTCGCCCTCCCCGCCCGGTTCAAAACCCAACTCCTCATAGACGCGGAAATCTTCTGGCCTGCTCTTGAACCTGGCGTGAGCCACAGCTGGCCCATGTGCACGCGGCAGCGCTCCACTCATACCCGCGCGGATTCCAGCAGCACAATAGCGTGGGCTGCGATGCCCTCTTCGCGGCCAGCAAATCCGAGCTTCTCGGTAGTCGTCGCTTTTACATTCACCTGGCCCACGGCAACATTCAGATCGTGTGCCAGGTTGACGCGCATGCTGTCTATGTAGGGCCGCATTTTAGGCGCCTCGGCAATGATAGTGCTATCCAGGTTCGCCAGCGCATAGCCAGCTTCAGCGACCAATCCCACCACCCGGCGCAAAAGCACACGTGAATCGATATCCGCATTCGCGGGATCGGTATCGGGAAAGTGGCTACCAATATCGCCACTGGCGATGGCCCCTAGCAGTGCGTCACAGATCGCGTGTATGAGAACGTCGCCATCGGAGTGTGCGAGCAAACCTCGTGGGTGGGGAATAACAACCCCACCGAGAACAATGCTATCGCCGGCACCAAATTTGTGTACATCGTAGCCGTGGCCAATTCTCATTCTTCTTCCCCTTTGGCCCGGCGGTCGAGATACCAGGCGACCAATTCCAGGTCCGCCGGAACAGTCACTTTCAAATTCGCCGCTGCTCCCGCCACCAGCTGCACTGGCTGACCCGCTAATTCCATTGCAGATGCTTCGTCAGTCACCGTGAGGCCCTCCTTCAGGGCTCCGGACATCGCGGCAATCAACTCGCCGAGAGGAAACATCTGCGGTGTCTGGGCTCGCCATAATTCAGTTCGGTCAAGGGTGGCCGCCACGCAGCCGTTGGAATCGCTGCGCTTCACTGTGTCGACCACCGGTTCCGCTAGAATCCCACCGCGCTGCCGGGCTGTCACTGCATCGACAAGGCGCTCGACGTCGCCAGGCGCAAGCCCGGGGCGCGCCGCATCGTGGACCAATACCCAGCAATCAGTGGATGCCCGATTAGCGAGATCCTGGAGAGCTGCCAACACCGAATCGGCACGTTCGTCGCCACCGATCACAGTGTGCACTCGCGGGTCCTGCAGCAGCGGGATATCCGCGGCTCTGCCATCCTGCGGATGGAGCGCTATCGTGACGGACGCAATGGAAGGTGCAGCCAACAGGGCCGCAAGGCTGTGCTCGAGCAGGCTCAGGCCGGCTACTTCAAGATATTGTTTCGGCGTGTCACCCCCCATGCGCGCGCCAATACCGGCGGCAGGGATAACAGCGTGGCAGTTGGACGCAGGCACGCGCTACTTGTCCTCGTCTTCCATCTGGTAGAAGGTTTCGCCGTCGCGAACAAGGTTCAATTGCTCTCGTGCGCGCTGCTCTACACCGTCGTTGCCGGTTTGCAGTTCCAGAACTTCCCGCTCCAGCACGGCGTTGCGGTCACGCAAGGCGCTGTTCTCGCGGGTGAAGTCGTCCACCTGACGCTTCAAACGCTGCTGCTCGGCCAGGCTCCCCTCGGCGATCCAGAGTCGATACTGCAGGACCACCAGGAGAACAAGCAGGATGCCGAAGAGCCAGCGCAAGGGCTTATGCCTGCCTAGCGCTTGAATTCCGCAAGGCCGCGGTAGGGAGCGCGACCACCCAGCTCCGCTTCGATACGCAGCAAGCGGTTGTACTTGGCAACGCGATCAGAGCGACAAAGGGAGCCGGTCTTGATCTGGCCTGCAGCGGTGGCTACCGCCAGGTCGGCAATCGTGGTGTCTTCGGTTTCGCCGGAGCGATGCGAAATGACCGCGGTGTATCCAGCGGCCTTGGCCATAGCAATGGCATCCAGAGTCTCAGTCAAGGAACCAATCTGGTTGAATTTAATCAGGATGGAGTTGGCGATATTTCTGTCGATGCCCTCCTGCAGGATTTTCGTATTGGTCACAAACAGGTCGTCGCCTACCAACTGTACCTTGTCGCCAATTTTCTCGGTCAACAACTTCCAACCGTCCCAGTCAGATTCGTCGAGGCCATCTTCAATTGAGATGATTGGGTGAGCAGCGGCGAGGTTAGCGAGATAGTCGCCGAAACCCGCACTGTCAAACTGCTTGCCCTCGCCTGCCAGATCGTAAACACCGTTCTTATAAAACTCCGATGCAGCGCAATCCAGCGCCAGGGTAATGTCGGTACCCAGTTTGTAACCGGCAAGCTCGGTAGCTTCAGCGATGACTTCCAGGGCCGCCTCGTTAGAGGGCAGATTAGGCGCAAAGCCACCCTCGTCACCAACGGCCGTGTTCAAACCGCGACCGGAGAGCACCTTCTTGAGATTATGGAAAATTTCGGCGCCTGCACGCAGGCCTTCGGCGAACGTGGGAGCTGCGACAGGCTGCACCATGAACTCCTGAATATCGACATTGTTATCTGCATGCTCGCCGCCGTTGAGAATGTTCATCATCGGTACCGGCATGGTGAAATCGCTAGTGCCGTTGATATCGGCGATGTGCTGGTAGAGGGGTATGTTCCTGTCCGCTGCCGCGGCCTTGGCTGCGGCCAGAGATACGGCGAGGATAGCATTGGCACCAAAAGTTTCCTTGTTCTCGGTCCCGTCACCTTCAATCATTTGCGCATCCAGCGCGCGCTGGTCCGCGGCATCAGAACCCTTGAGCATCGCAGCGATAGGACCATTGACGAAATCGACAGCCTTTAGCACGCCTTTACCTAGGTAGCGACGAGAATCACCGTCGCGCAGTTCAAGCGCCTCACGGGAGCCAGTTGATGCACCAGAAGGTGCGCAGGCAGAACCTACGTGGCCGGATTCTAGGGTGACTTCAGCCATCACCGTGGGGTTCCCGCGGGAATCCATCACTTCAAAGGCCTGAATTTTTGCGATGTTACTCATAGGGTTAAACTCCGTATTTTCTAATCGATCTGCAGGGTGGGCAGTGACTTCACAAGGTCATCGACCGCTTTTACCTGGGAAAGGAAAGGGGCAAGCTGGTCCAGCGGCAGTGCGCTGGGACCGTCACAAAGTGCTTCGTCGGGATTCGGGTGTGCCTCGAGGAACAGGCCCGCCAGGCCTGTTGCCATGCCGGCGCGCGCCAATTCGGCCACCTGACCGCGGCGACCACCGGAAGCGGCGCCGCCCGGGTCGCGGCACTGCAAGGCGTGAGTCACATCGAAAATCAGTGGCGCGTTACCACAGGTTTGCTTCATAACCCCAAAGCCGAGCATGTCGACCACAAGATTGTCGTAACCGAAGTTGCTCCCGCGCTCACACAACAGAATCCGGTTATTACCGCACTCGCCAAATTTATCGACGATATTGGCCATCTGTGAGGGACTGAGAAACTGGGGCTTCTTGACGTTAATCACTGAGCCGGTCGCTGCCATCGCACTGACCAGGTCGGTCTGCCGCGCCAGGAAAGCAGGCAGTTGAATGATGTCGAGCACCTCGGCCGCGGGTGCTGCCTGCTCCGGAGTGTGCACATCTGCAATCAGTGGCACGCCGAAGGTGGATTTAACCTCGGCGAGAATAGACAAACCTTCTTCGAGGCCGGGCCCGCGAAAAGAGTGAATAGAGGAGCGGTTGGCCTTGTCGAACGACGCCTTGAATACCAGGGGGATGTCCAGTTGACGGCACACCTCGACGTAGTGCTCTGCCACCGAGAGGGCAAAGTCCCTGCTTTCGAGCACATTGACACCGCCCAGCAGTACAAACGGCGCATCGTTGCTAAAGCGGATGTCCCCGAGGGTAACGGTCTGATCGCTCACGGCATTTCCTCTTGAGTGGGGCAAGGCCCCTTAGTTGTCGCCGTCCCGTGTGTGGGCGTGGGCGAGCGCAGCATCGATATAGCTGGTAAACAGCGGGTGTCCGCCGCGAGGGCTAGACGTGAATTCAGGATGGAACTGACACGCCACGTACCAGGGATGATCCGGTAACTCGATCATTTCTACCAGCGAGCGGTCGGCAGACCAACCACCTACGGTAAGACCTGCTGCACGCAGTTGATCGAGGTAATTATTGTTCACCTCATAGCGGTGACGATGGCGTTCTTCGACAGTCTCGGCGCCGTAAATTTCGCGCACCTTGGTGCCCTCGTCCAGATGACAGGGCTGTGCTCCCAGGCGCATGGTGCCGCCGAGATCAGATGTCTCTGTGCGCTGTTCAGTACTGCCATCAGCGTTCATCCACTCAGTAATAAGGCCGACAATCGGGTGCGGTGTGCCCGCATCCATTTCAGTTGAGTGGGCGCCTTCAAGTCCGCAGACATTGCGCGCGTATTCCACCAGCGCGACGTGCATGCCCAGGCAGATACCAAGGTAGGGGATACCATTTTCGCGGGCAAATTTCGCTGCGGTGATCTTGCCTTCAAAACCGCGATCGCCGAAGCCACCGGGAACCAGGATAGCGTCGACCCCCTCGAGCACGCCGGTGCCATCTTTCTCGATATCCTCAGCGTCGATGTAATCGATCTTCACTTTCGCTCTGGTCTGCAGGCCGGCGTGGGACAGGGATTCATTCAAGGACTTGTAGGCATCCAGCAGGTCCATGTATTTGCCAACCATGGCCACGCGCACTTCACCGCCGGTCTTGGAGAACTCGCGATCCAGCACGTCGTCCCAATCGGATAGATCCGCCTGGCCACAGTCGAGACCGAATCGTTCGGTAACGAAATCGTCCAGGCCGAAGTCCTGCAGCATGCCAGGAATGCGATAAACGGAATCGGCATCGATCAGGGGGATCACCGCTCGCTCTTCCACATTGGTAAAGAGTGAGATCTTCTTGCGCGCGCTCTCTTCGATATCCACCGAACAGCGGCACAACAAAATATCCGGCTGAAGGCCCAGGGCACGCAGTTCTTTCACCGAGTGCTGGGTAGGCTTGGTCTTGATCTCGCCGGCAGTGCGAATATACGGCACCAGGGTCAGGTGCATTAGCAGGGCGCGTGTTGGCCCCATTTCAGCCTTGAGCTGGCGCGCCGCTTCCAGGAAGGGCAGCCCCTCAATGTCACCCACTGTGCCGCCGATTTCAACCAGGGCCACATCGGCGTCACCGGCACCCATGATCACACGGCGCTTGATTTCGTCCGTGATGTGCGGAATCACCTGCACTGTCCCGCCCAGGTAGTCGCCACGACGCTCTTTACGCAGCACCTCGTTATACACGCGACCGGTGGTGAAATTGTTGGTCTTGCGCATGGTGGTGCGGGTAAACCGTTCGTAATGCCCCAGGTCGAGGTCGGTTTCAGCACCATCCTCGGTGACGAATACCTCGCCGTGCTGGAAGGGGCTCATAGTGCCAGGGTCGACATTGATGTAGGGGTCAAGCTTGAGCAGGGTGACCTTGAGGCCACGTGCCTCGAGGACAGCTGCCAGAGAGGCCGCTGCGATCCCCTTGCCCAAAGAGGAAACCACACCACCAGTGACGAAGACGTAACGCGTCATGAAAAGCCTTTAAGTACGCTGTAAATCCGGAAACACAGCCTCTCCTCCCGGGCCTGATAGGCGCGAAGGAAATACTGCAAAAAGATGGGAAGCCAGACTACCAGAAAGGCTGCGACAGCTCAATCGAATCCCGGGGCCACGGCGGGTTTCCAGTACAATTGCCAAGATGCCTCTTCCTCTTCTCCCTCTGCGCCCCAGCGTTCGCTGTCACAGGGCCCAAGCGCACCAATCGCGAGGATTACCTCGTCCAGCACCAACAGTGGCACGCGGTTGCGCCACCAGGGCGGAACCCCCTCCTCCTGGAGGATTTTCTTCAAACTCGCACTACGGCGGCGACTGACCGGGCGGCAGCGCTCTCCACCCGCGCGCAAGCGCAGCTCGGGGTGTTCATCGAGTGCCAGCCAGAGCCCCTGGTCCGCGGCCCGTTCCAGCCCAATTTCACCGATACCCGACAAGTCCAGAGACTCGCCCGGCGCCAGTGCAGGCAATTCATCGTCCACTTCGTGCTCCGGAGGCAATATGTACACACCGTCCTGGAAGCGCTGCAAGCAGTAGTTGCCACAGTCGAGACGGGGCGCTGCATCCTCAGCACCCTTGCCTAGCTGGCGAAGTTGGCGCAAAAATTCCTGTAACGGGATTTTGCCCGGGGCAAGATACCCTCCTCCTTTCAACCAGGCGCGCAACAGGCGGGCAGACTCGGCCTCGTCTTCACCCAGCAGCGACTGCAGGGCCAGCCCCGGATCACCCAGAACACTGAACTGCGTCTGTGGAGTGACCTCGGTTTCCCGCAGCCAGCCAGCAACCTCAGCCATATGGTCGGCCGCCCGGGTTACCGTTTTGCGATAGCCAGGCCAGCGGGTTTCGAGCAGAGGCATGACTTCGGCTCTGAGGTAATTGCGATCCAGTGATATGTCGCTATTGCTGGGATCCTCGATACAGCTGAGGCCGTGCCGCTCCGTGTATTGATCGAGAGCGGAACGCGGAACATCCAATAGCGGCCGACTCAGTTCGCCCCTACCCAGCTTGCGCCGGGCGGGCATCGCCGCAAGGCCATCAACACCGGCTCCGCGCAACAAACGCAGAAACAGGGTCTCCACCTGGTCGTCCTGGTGGTGGCCAAAGAACACCACGGCGCCGGGCTCCAGCGTCGCTTCCAGCAGCGCATAGCGTGCTTCACGAGCAGCCGCTTCGAGGCCTTTTCCGTCCGGGTCCACGTCCGCCTCCAGCGCCTCGAAATGCACATCCAGGAATCGACATATCCAGGCACAGTGATTCTGCCATTCGCCGGCCCCTTGCTGCAGACCGTGATTGACATGAAGTGCGGTGAGCGGCGGTGCGGTATCGCGAGTGCGTCTCCATTCGCGAATAAGGTGTAGCAAAGCAGTGGAGTCACTGCCCCCACTAAAGGCAACATACCAGTGAGGGGCGTCGAGAAATTCGCCGAGGGTGGCGTCTAGCGCGCTGTGATCCAGGGCCCGGGACATGCTCGCCCGGCCCGGTTAGTTGCCGTAGGACATCAAGCGCTCGTAGCGCTTGGCCAACAGATCTTCGAGGGGAAGTGACTGCAGCGAATCCAACTGGGTCACAAGGTGAGCGCGAATTCGCTCGGCCATCAGGTCGACATCGCGATGTGCCCCACCGAGGGGTTCAGGGATGGTTGCGTCCACGATGCCCAATTCTTCCAGTACGGAAGAGGTAACACCCATGGCCTGTGCCGCATCCGACGCGTGCGAGGAATCCTTCCAGATAATATTCGCGCAACCTTCCGGAGAGATCACGAAATAGGTGGAATACTGGAGCATCACGAGGTGGTCACCCACACCAATACCCAGTGCACCACCGGAGGATCCTTCCCCGATGACCACGCAGATAATAGGCGTAGATAGGCGAGACATCACCGCCAGGTTCTGGGCGATCGACTCAGAAATACCGCGTTCTTCTGAATCAATACCCGGGTAGGCTCCCGGAGTATCGATCAGGGTGACAACCGGCATCTTGAAGCGCTCGGCCATCTCCATCAGGCGCAGCGCCTTGCGATAGCCCTCGGGCTTGGGCATGCCGAAATTGCGCATGACCTTATCCTTGACGGCCCTGCCTTTCTCCTGGCCGATCACCATCACTGGCTTGCCCTCGAGGCGTGCTATACCGCCTACGATGGCATTGTCGTCGCCAAAGCGGCGATCGCCGTGTAGCTCATCGAACTCAGTAAAAATACGCGGAATGTAGTCCAGGCTGTAGGGGCGCAGCGGGTGACGCGCCACTTTGACGATATCCCATGAACTCAGGTTGGAGTAGATCTTCTCGGTGAGCTTGGTGCTCTTCTCCCGCAGAGTATCAATCTCCTCACTGATATTGATATCGGCGTCGGAGCCCACCAGTTGCAGCTCTTCGATCTTGACCTCGAGCTCGGCGATGGGTTGTTCAAATTCCAGATAATTGGGGTTCATGTCGCGGGCATGTCCTGCATCTTTTTAGCTGGCGACAGTGTACCGAATTTCTACCCGGCCAGATAGATACGCACATCGCGGAATTCTGCCGATTCATCAAGGTCAGGAATCGTACAGCTGTCACGGCGATCGATAGCCCGGTACGGCGGGTGATTGAAGTTCTTGACGCGCGAGTCGGCAATCAACACACGCGGCGCACGTTCAACAAATCGCCCCAACCAGGGGAAGTTTTCGCTGTCGTAGAGCACGTCAGCGACGATGATAAGGTCGATATCCCCCATCACGTCGAAGTAATCATCCGCCAGCACCAGCGCAACATCATTGAGCGCAGCGTTATAGCGCGTGGCTTCGATTGCCAGTGGATCAACATCACAAGCAACTACCTCCCGGGCCCCTGCCCTGGCCGCCGCCACGGCAACAACGCCTGAACCACAGCCAAAGTCCATCACCCGCTTGCCGCGAACTTCCTCTGGGTGGTCCAGGATATAGCGTGCCAGCACCTGCCCCGAGGCCCAGCAAAAAACCCAGTACAGCGGGTTATCCATCACTGCGCGCATTTCATCGGCGCTGAGTGCCTGCTGGGGGTAGTCCTGCGCCAGGAGCAAGAGTTTTATCTCCTGCGCATCAGGCAGAGGCAAAACTTCCAGATGAGCACTGGGCAGAATTTCCCGCAGGCGGTTATCGAGATTTTCACGGCTGGGCGACATGACGGCGGATTATACTTACACTACGCGCCATGTCCGAATTACCCCCCTACATTGTTCCTCATACCCAGGAGGAAACACGCATCCTTTACGAGGATGACGACCTGCTACTGGTGCGCAAACCCGACCTGCTGCTGAGCATTCCCGGCCGCCATCCGCTAAACAAAGACTGCCTGATCACCCGACTGCAAGAGCACTACCCCAGCGCCTCTATCGTGCACCGCCTGGATCTTGATACCTCGGGCATCATGGTAATCCCGCTGAACAAACCGACCCATGCGCATATCAGCCGCCAGTTTCAGGAACGCAAAGTCGCAAAGACCTATGTGGCTGTGGTCTACGGCGCCGTGCCACAGGATGAGGGCGAGATCGAGCTGCCGATTCGCTGCGACTGGGAAAACCGCCCGCTACAAATGATCGACCACGAGCGGGGTAAGCACGCTCTCACTCGCTATCGAGTAATGGAGCGCCAGGGGGATCGGACCCGCATGCTGCTAATGCCGGTCACCGGCCGTTCACACCAGCTGCGAATTCACATGCGAGAACTGGGCCACCCGATACTCGGGTGTGATATGTATGCCCACGAGGAAGCGCTCAAAATGGCCGACAGGCTAATGCTTCACGCCACAACCCTGGGCTTCGAGCACCCCACCACCGGCGAGTGGCTGGAGCGAGAATCGCCCCCGGACTTCTAGGCGAACTGGTTCAGGACGAAGCCAATGACCATGACCTGAGGCACCGTAATCAGGGGCAGGAACAAGGCGATTTTCCAGGACTTGGTCGTGTCTTTGATCGACATGACCTCGGTGTAGTCCGTTGCAACACCCGCCATCAGAAAGGTAAACGCATTGCCCGGTGCCTGAGCCCGATTCATCAGGTCCGCGGCAATTGGTGTAGAACCTTCCGAGCACACCTCAATGATGGTGGTGGCCAGCAGTGTCAACCACAGGCCGGCGAAAGTCGCCCCGAACCAGGTAGCAAATGCATCTTCCGGCACCAGCGCCCGAATCAGGCCAGCGAGAATCAGGCCAAACAGCGACCATCGAATGACCACCCGGGAGCCGACAAAGCCCTCCCGCAGAATATCCGCGGTGCCTGTAGCCGAAAGGCTCATGGACTGGCGCATCTCGGCCCACATTTCCCCCAGCGGTCGCTCTTCACCCAACTCCTCGCGCCAGGGATTTGAGGGCAGCGTGCCTTTGCGCGTCAGTCCGTCAAAGATCAGGCCCGTGATAACTCCGATGACCAGAGAGAGCAAAATAAACAGTAGGGTCCAGCCCACGCCAATCAGGCCGAACAGGATCAGCGTCAGAGAAAATGAATTCCATGGGCTTGCGAGGAGAAAAGCCATCACCTGACCGGTGCTGGCACCGCGCTCGTATAGTTTCATGCCCACTGCGAGAATGCCGTGACTGCAAAGGTCGAGAAACACACCCGCAAGGGTGGCACGGAACAGGCCTCGGACTCCCGCATCGCGACCCAGCACGCCCATCACCATTTCCCGAGGGATACGGCTCAACAGGCCGACAAAAATAATGCCCAGGGCGATGCCCCACCACATGGCATTGAACAATTCGTAAACGCCTCCGGTGAAAACGCCGACAACACTGTCGTGGTCATGCTGATTCATCGCACCAAGGGGATAAGCGATGCCCACAACGAGCAGGCAGACCCAGAAAAAATAATCCCTTCGGGCAGGGGTCTCACAGCAACTGTCTGCAGCAGCCTCTGCATGGGAGTGTGCATGGGTATCGGCATCAACATCGCTGTGACAGCAGCTTCCGCCACTTGTGGTCTCGCTCATGCCCTGCCCTCCCCGCCGGCGAGGTCGTCCAGGATGGCGCACTCAGGGCCCTCATCGCCGTGGCACCGACTCGCCATATCCTGCAACACATCCTGCATGGCTTGCAGGCGCTCAATACGCCCCTGAAGTTTTTCGCTTTTTTCCAGTACCAGTGATTTGGCGTGTATGCTCTGGCGCCCGCTATCCCGATGAAGATTGAGCAATTCACGGCACTCATCGAGGTCGAAGCCCACATCCCTGGCACGGGCCAGAAACTGTAATTCCTCTACTGCGGCCGGCTCATAATGGCGGTAGCCGTTCTCACCGCGCAGCGCCGGGCCGATAAGGCCGATCTCCTCGTAATAGCGTATTGTTTTGCTGCTCAGCCCGCTCTGGCTGGCTGCCTGTGAAATTTTCATGGCGATCTCCCTGGCTTCGGGCATTTTGCCCACCGATATATGCCAATCTAAACCTTCCAGCCACTGGAAGGTCAAGAAACTTCACTTTCCTCCAACCCCATGGGGGTATTCGCTGGATTCCAAAGAAGTAGGACCATTACAATCCTCACATCGACCCCCCCTTTGAAACGAAGCCAACAGACAGGAACGCACGCGATGTCAGCAGTTATCTACCCCACGACAAATCTCACAGCGACAGAACAGCTAAAATTCGAACGCGGTGAAGGTGTTTACGTCTACGACAATAACGGCAAGCAGTATCTCGAGGGCCTCGCCGGGCTCTGGTGCACCGGTCTCGGTTACGGCAATAAGGAACTGATTGATACGATCAGTGATCAGTTGGGCACACTGTCTTTCGCGCACAACTTTGGCGGCAAAACCCATCAACCAGCGATGGACCTGGCCGACAAGCTCGCGGCCATGGTGCCAGTGGAAAACGCCAAGGTGTTCTTCGGCAACTCAGGCTCCGACGCGAACGACAGCCATATCAAAATGCTGCGCTACTACTTCAATGCCATCGGCAAGCCCGAGAAGCGCAAAATCATCACCCGCGAAAGCGCATACCACGGTGTCACCGTCGCTGCCGGTGCTCTGACAAGCCTGCCCGCCAGCCTGGCTCACTTCGATGCGCCCGTGGACGCACTGGGCATCCTGCGCACGGATTCTCCGCACTACTATCGCGGAGTTCAGGGCGACGAGTGCGCTGCAGATTTCGGCACTCGTCTGGCGAACAACCTGGAGCAACTCATTTTGCGTGAGGGCCCGGACACCATCGCGGCCTTTATCGCCGAGCCAATTACTGGCGCCAGCGGCGTGATTGTGCCGCCCCCCGGTTACTACGAAAAAATCCAGGAAGTACTGAATAGATACGACATTATGTTCTGGGCCGATGAAGTCATCACCGCGTTCGGTCGCACCGGCAATCTGTTCGGCTGTGAAACCATGAATATTCAGAAGCCCGCCTTGATGACCTTTGCCAAGCAGTTGTCATCGGCCTACTTCCCAATCAGCGCGTCGGTCATCAGTGGCGACATGTACGAGCCCATGGTTGAGGCCAGCAACGAAGTAGGTGTCTTCGGCCATGGCTTCACCTATTCGGGCCACCCGGTGGGATGTGCTGCAGCGCTAAAAACGCTGGAGATTTACGAACGCGACGGCCTGTATGACAACGCCCGCGATGTCGGCGCGTATATGCAGCTCAAGCTGTCCATGTTGGCACGCTTTGAGCAAATTGGCGAAATCCGTGGCGAAGGGCTCTTGGGCGCTATCGAGCTGGTAGAGGATCGCGCCAGTCGCACCCCGGCGGTAAATCTGGCCAAGCGAGTGACCAAAGCCTGTGAAGACAATGGCCTCATAGTGCGCAATGTCGCCGGCAACACCATCGCGATGTGCCCGCCGCTGATTATCACCCAGGACCAGATTGACGAAATGGTCGACAAGCTGACCCTGTCACTGGAGCAGTGCTTATAACCCGGGGCTACTGTGGTTGCGGGCGCGGCATGCGCTCCCAGCCACTGCACCACCCGACCGCTAGAGTGCCTTGATATGCTCCACCATGAGCTGCACGGTTTTGCGCCCCCGGAATTCATTCACATCCAGCCTGTAGGCCAACTCGACTGACTCAACGCTCTCACTGGGCCACTCGTCCAGATCGATATTAAAGGCTATCGCATCGAGTAACTGGTCGCTGCCCAGTGGCGACAGCACCAGTTTCAGGTGTTTCTCACCCACTAAGCGCTGATGCACAATCCGGAACGTGCCGTCGAACACCGGCTCAGAGAAATGCTGCCCCCAGGGACCCGCATAGCGCAAGGCTTCGGCAAGTCCCAGATCGAACTCGCCCGCACTCAACTCACCGTCTGATTCAACCAGCGCCTGCAGGTGCACGTCTTCCGCGTGGCGCCCCACTTCCTCGACAAACGCTCGATCAAAATCCTCGTAGGCATCTGCGGAAATCGTGAGCCCGGCGGCCATGGCATGACCACCAAACTTGCGAATCATGCCGGGATGCCGCGTCGCCACCGCATCGAGGATGTCGCGAATATGAATACCCTGGATAGACCGCGCCGAGCCTTTAATCTCACCAGCATCACCGTTGGCAAAAGCGATGGTAGGACGATGCAGCCGATCCTTTATCCGGGATGCGAGGATACCGATAACGCCCTGGTGCCAATCGCCGCGGTACAACGTCATTGCCACGGGAACGCCCTCTTCTTCCAGTGGCAGACGCTGTAGTAGCTGTAACGCCTGCTCCTGCATATCCTGCTCTATCAGGCGGCGATCCTGGTTTTTCTGGTGGAGTTCCGCCGCCAATCGGCGGGCGCCAACCTGGTCTGGCTGGAGTAGACATTCTATACCCACCGAGATGTCGTCGAGCCGTCCCGCTGCATTGATGCGGGGCCCAACTGCAAAGCCGAGGTCAGATGCAACTACCGAGCCGCGCGAACGCGAGGCGACTTCGAGTAGCGCGAGAATGCCCGGGCGGGCCTGACCCGTGCGAATCCGCTGCAGGCCGGTAGCGACAAGTATCCGATTGTTCTGGTCCAGCGGCACAACGTCGGCGACCGTGCCAAGGGCAACCAGGTCCGTCAGGCGACCCAGGTTAGGCTCCTGACGGCTCTCGAACCAGCCGCGCGCACGCAGCTCAGCGCGAAGGGCCAGCATAATGTAGAAGATCACGCCCACGCCGGCGAGGTTCTTACTGGGAAAGTCGCAACCGGGTTGGTTCGGGTTCACGATCACGTCGGCATCAGGTAATTCACTACCGGCCAGGTGATGGTCGGTGATCAAGGTCCTGACCCCCGCATCGCGACAAGCCGCAACACCGTCGATACTGGAAATACCGTTGTCCACGGTGACGATCAGATCGGGCCTTTTACCCTTGAGTGCCAGGTCGACAATTTCCCGGCTGAGCCCATAGCCGTACTCAAAACGGTTCGGGACAAGATAAGACGCATCCGCTGCGCCAAAATCGCGCAAGGCGCTCAATGCCAAAGCCGTGCTTGTTGCGCCATCCGCATCGTAATCGCCGACAATGAGAATGCTCTGACGCTGCTCAATGGCATCGGCCAGTAACACTGCTGCACGATCGGCATTGGTTAGTTTTGCCGGGGGAATAAGCCGGGAGAGGTCCAGCTCCAACTCGTCAGCGCTGGCGATGCCTCGGCCACGGTAGACGCGAGCGAGCAGTGGGTGGAGGCCGGCGACCTCCAGTTCTGGTTTGGCAGCGAGTTCGCGCCGGCGAATGATTCTATCCACGCGCCACTCAGGCGTTCAGGTTTTCCGCGACGAAGGCCTGCACTGCGCCGAGTTCATTGGGCAGTACCTCGCAGCGCTCGGGACGATCGAACAGGTCGCGCAGGTGATGTGGCAAGAACGGTTCGTCATCCAGCCCTGCCTCGGCGACAGCCCCGGGGAATTTGGCCGGGTGTGCTGTGGCGAGGGTAATCACCGGCACACCGGCAGGTACGTCGGCATCCGCAGCTGCCTTGACGCCGATGGCGCTATGAGGGTCGAGCATGTATTCGCAGCTGTCCCAGGTAGCGGCCATCTGCGCACAGGTTTCTTCGTCACTGACGCGCTGGCTGGAAAACAGCTCGCGAGCCGCCGCCATGGCTTCATCGTTGAAATGAACATCGCCGTTATCGAAATCGCTCATCAGGCCGGCAATCGCAGCGCCATCACGCTGATACAGGTCGAACAGAAGGCGTTCAAAATTGCTGGAAACAGTAATGTCCATGCTCGGAGACAGGGAGTGTTCCAGTGGCTGACGGCCATAGCTACCGCTGGTCATGACCCGATGAAGAACGTCATTGCGGTTGGTAGCAATGATCAGCCGTTCAACCGGCAGGCCCATTTTGTGCGCCAGGTAGCCCGCGAAAATATCACCGAAGTTTCCAGTCGGCACCGAGAACGCCACTTTACGTGCAGGCGCACCCAGCGCCACGGCAGAGTAAAAGTAGTAGACGATCTGGGCCATGATCCGCGCCCAGTTGATGGAGTTTACCGCCACCAGGCTACGGTCTTCCGGCAAGAAGCTGCGGTCGTTAAAGCTGGCCTTAACCATCGCCTGGCAGTCGTCGAAATTGCCCTGCACCGCGAGGTTGTGGATGTTATCGCCGGCAACGGTCGTCATCTGCTTGCGCTGTACATCAGACACGCGCCCATGCGGATGCAGGATAAAGATATCGATATTGTTGCAGCGTTTGCAGCCTTCGATCGCTGCGGAACCTGTGTCGCCCGATGTGGCGCCCATGATCACGACTTTCTGGTGCTTGCGTTCAAGCACATAGTCCAGCAGGCGGCCCAGCAATTGCAGTGCGAAATCCTTAAACGCCAGGGTCGGACCGTGAAACAATTCCAGCACCCACTGGTTGCTGTCAATCTGCACCATGGGTGCGACCGCATCGTGACGGAAATCGGCGTAGGTATCCTGGAGGATTTCCTGCAGGTCTGCCTCTGGAATACAGTCGCCCACAAAGGGGGCGATGATTTTCTGTGCCAACTGGGGGTAATCAAGCTCGGCCATCGCCGCAATTTCTTCGGCGCTGAATGTAGGCAGCGTCTCCGGAATATAGAGGCCGCCGTCAGCAGCGAGGCCTGTGAGCAGAACGTCTTCAAAATTGAGTGCCGGGGCCTGACCCCGGGTGCTGATGTACTTCACGATAGTTTCCTCAACCGTCCAGCGCTTCTACGCGGATACGGGTCACTTCACCAGAGATGGATTCCAGAGACTCGATAGCCGCCACCGCGGTATCAACGTTGCCCTGTATCGCCTTGTTGGTCAGCATAATAAGAGGTACGCGGGTCTCGCCCTCGGCCGGCGCCTTCTGAATCAGGGCTTCAATACTGATCCCCTGTTCGCTGAATATGCTCGCAATTTCCGACAGTACGCCGGGCTTGTCTTCCGCTTCCATACGCAGATACCAGGCCGTGGTTACACGGGCCATAGGCACAATGGGAAGGTCCTTCAATTCGCTGGTGACATAGCCGAGAGCAGGTACGCGACACTGCTGCCCTGCACTCAACTCTCGAGCCAGATCAACAATGTCTGCGACAACCGCCGAGGCCGTCGGCTCGGCGCCTGCACCAGCACCGTAATACAACGTGGGCCCTACTGCGTCGCCTTCCACCAGCACAGCATTCTTGACCCCATTGACGTTAGCCAGCAAACGCGCTTCGGGAATCAATGTGGGATGCACGCGCAACTCCACGCCCTCACCGTTCTGTTTGGCCACACCCAGGTGCTTGATGCGATAACCGAGTTCCTCGGCGTATTCCACGTCCTGCGGGGTTAGCTTGGTAATGCCCTCAGCAAACACTGAAGAGAACTGCAGCGGCATGCCAAAAGCGAGGGACGCCAGGATCACCAGCTTGTGCGCCGCATCGATACCCTCGACATCAAAAGTCGGATCAGCCTCGGCGTAACCCAGTGCCTGAGCCTCGGCCAGCACGTCGGCAAAGTCCCTGCCCTTCTCGCGCATTTCGCTGAGAATAAAGTTACCGGTGCCGTTGATAATACCTGCCAGCCACTCGATGCGATTGCCCGCGAGGCCCTCACGCAGAGCTTTGATAATAGGGATACCGCCGGCGACTGCGGCCTCATAGCGGATCACTACATTGTTTTGTTCAGCCAGCGCAAACAGCTCATTGCCGAATTCGGCGATCAGTGCCTTGTTGGCCGTGACCACGTGCTTGCCGTTCTGTAACGCCTCGGTCATAAGATCTTTGGCGACCGTGGTGCCACCAATCAGCTCCACCACAATATCCACTTCGGGGTCGCGTACGACATCGAAAATATCGCGACTGAGCCGGGTGCTGCCGAGTTCACAATCCGGATTGTCACGACGCGCACCGACCATGGAAATTTCGACCGCACCCTGGGCGCGAGCCGCAATGGACTCGGCATTGCGAGTGAGGACATTGAAGGTGCCGCTACCGACGGTGCCCAGGCCACAGATTCCGACCCTGACTGGCTTACTCATGCTGCTATATTCTCCAAAGCTGCGGCTCGCCTCAGGCGAAACCGTCGTTCTTGATCATGCGTTTAATACTGCGAATGGCCTGGCGTGTGCGGTGTTCATTTTCGATAAGGCCGAAACGGACATAGCCTTCACCGTATTCACCGAAACCAACGCCGGGCGAGACCGCCACCTTGGCGTCCTTGAGCAGTTTCTTACTGAACTCGATAGAGTCCAGGTCGCTATAAAACTCGGGTATTTTTGCCCACACGAACATTGTGGCGCGTGGCGGAGTCACCGCCCAACCAGCCGCGTTCAGGCCATCGCACAACACATCGCGGCGCGATTTATACATGGCGTTGATTTCGCTGACACAAGACTGGTCGCCTTCCAGCGCGGCAATCGCCGCCACCTGGATAGGTGTGAACATGCCGTAGTCGAGATAGGATTTGATGCGTGCCAGTGCGCCCACCAGCGCCTGGTTGCCACAGCAAAAACCCACCCGCCAACCTGGCATGTTGTAGCTCTTGGACATGCTGTAAAACTCAACCGCAACGTCCATCGCCCCTTCAACCTGAAGAATGGAAGGTGCCTGATACCCGTCGTAGCACAGGTCGGCATATGCCAGATCTTGGACCACCCAGATATTGTGCTCCTTGGCAATCGCGACTATGCGCTCAAAAAACTCCAGTTCGACGCAGGCGGCGGTTGGGTTGGAGGGAAAATTGAGCACCAGCATCTTGGGTCGGGGCCAGCTGTTGTGAATAGCCTTTACCAACTCGTCGAAAAACTCTTCCTCGTCGCGTCCCATGGGTACATGACGAATATCCGCACCGGAAATCACAAAGCCATACGGGTGGATAGGATATGAAGGATTGGGCACCAGAATCGCATCGCCCGGGCCGGTGGTCGCCAGCGCCAGATGAGCCAGGCCTTCTTTCGAGCCCAGAGTGACGATCGCTTCAGTCTCAGGATTCAGGTCCACGTCGTAGCGGCGCTTGTACCAGTCACAAATGGCCTTACGCAGGCGTGGAATACCCTTGGACTGGGAGTAGCGATGCGTATCGCCGCGCTGGGCAGTCTCCACCATCTTATCGACGATGTGGTCAGGCGTGGGCTGGTCGGGGTTACCCATGCCAAAATCAATAATGTCTTCGCCCGCCGCTCGCGCCTGCTGCTTCAACTCACCAATAATGTTGAACACATAGGGGGGGAGGCGCGAAATTCGCCGAAATTGTTCGTCCACGATTTCTAACTCTTACAATGCAGCCCAGCGGGGCTGAGAACTGACGGAAATGGGGGTCAGAAACAGTACGTTTTCACAGGGGGGATGTCAACGCGGGGAATTACCAAAACCCGCTAAAACAAGGGGATGCCCTGCACATTTCGCGTGCAGGGCGGCAAGGCTTATTCGACGCCCAGCGTCACCAGAAGTTTGTCGGCAGACTGATAGCCTGGGATCATCTGACCGGTGTCCGTGATGATGGCTGGAGTGCCACGCACGCCCATCTGCTGACCAAGGCTATATTGCTCGTCAATGGGGTTGGGATCACACTGCTGGACCGGCACGGGTTCCTTGTTTTTCAGTGCTGTCAGCGCTTCCTGCGGATTGTCCGCACACCAGGCACCCACCAACTGGCGATAGCCAGCGGAGTCTGCGCCACCGCGCGGGAAGGCCAGGTAGCGCACCCGTACGCCGTGCTTGTTAAGCTCCGGCACTTCTTTGTGCAGCTTCTGACAGTAAAAGCAGGTGGTGTCCGTAAACACGGTGATCTCACCCTTCACTTCGCCTTCCGGGGCAAAAACGATCATTTCACCCTCGTCCAGAGCTGCCATCTGGGCCAGACGCTCCCCGTCGCGGCGCTTCTCTGTGAGATTGACGAACTGGCCATTATCGACCTGAAACAGGTCGCCCAACAGGAAGTGCTTGCCGTCATTCGTGGCGTAGACCATTGGCCCATTTTCGAACTGGACCTCGTACATGCCCTTGACGTCGCTGGTGCTCACAGTGCTGACAGTCAGCCCCATCGCGGTGCTGCTCATCGCAGCACTGATTCGCTCAAAGGTTGCCTTATCCACTACAGTGCCGGCGCTCGCCAGCGGTGCCATGACAGCAAAAAAAGCGATCACGGCGGTTTTGTACAATCGGTTCAACATCTCTATTCCTCAATAAATCAGCAGCGGCCTACCCTGGCCGACGCACAGTTCCCGGCTCTTGGAGCACGGCGTGTGTAAAAAGTTCCTCAACCCCGTGGATGATGCTCGGCATGCAGTTCCTGCATCCGCTGTTTGGCCACGTGGGTGTATATCTGGGTAGTAGTCAGGTCGCTGTGCCCCAACAGCATCTGCACGACCCGCAAGTCCGCACCATGGTTCAGCAGGTGGGTAGCAAATGCGTGGCGCAGCGTGTGGGGAGACAGTGCCTGGCGAATACCGGCGCGCTGGGCGTAGATTTTAATACGATACCAGAAGGTCTGGCGAGTCATCTGGCGCCCTCTTTTGCTAGGAAACACCACATCCGACGGAATTCCCTTGAGCAGTTCACCGCGCGGGCCGGCCATATATCGCTGCAACCAACTCAATGCCTCTTCACCCATGGGCACAAGCCGCTCCTTACTTCCCTTGCCAAACACCCGCACCACACCTTGATTAAGGCTCACCTGTGTCACCTGCAAGCTGGTGAGCTCTGTCACCCGCAGACCGCAGGCGTACAACAGCTCCAACATCGTCCGGTCACGAAATTCCAGCGGTAAATCGAGGTCCGGCGCCTCCAGCAGTTTGTCGACCTGGGCTTCTGAGATGGATTTGGGTAGCGGCCGGCCCAACTTGGGGCTGTCGACATCGAGCGTCGGATCAAGCTGAACCCGCCCCTCTCGAAGTAAATACTTGTAGAAGCCGCGGGCACAGGACATAAACCGCGCGGTAGACCGCTGCGACTGGCCCTGCTCCAGCCGTGCGCCGAGATAGGCCTGCAACTCAGACCGGTCAGCCCGGATAATAGTGCTCTCCTTATTCTTCACCAGCCAGTCGTTGAACTGCCTCAGGTCGCGGCGATACGAACTTAGGGTGTTGTCGCTCAACCCCTTCTCCATCCACATGGCGTCGATGTAGCGTTCGATTTCGGGGTGTTCCAGCAGCTGCGTTGTCATTCAGTTAAGTTATCACGATTCTGTCAGGCATAAAAAAAGCGGCTCAGGGAGCCGCTTTCGGATACTGCTGAAGGGACGAAGCTTAGGACAGCTTTTCCTTGATGCGAGCAGCCTTACCAGACAGCTCACGCAAGTAGTACAGCTTGGCCTGGCGAACGTCGCCACGACGCTTGACTTCAATGCTGTCTACCAGAGGGCTGTAAGTCTGGAAAGTACGCTCTACGCCTACGCCGTGGGAGATCTTGCGAACAGTGAAAGCAGAGTTCAGGGCACGGTTACGCTTGGCGATAACAACACCTTCGAAGGCCTGCAGACGCTCGCGGCTACCTTCCTTTACTTTTACCTGAACTACCACGGTGTCACCCGGGGAAAATTCTGGCAGCTCTTTCTGCATCTGTTCAGCTTCAAGCTGAGAAATGATCTTGTTGGTGCTCATGGCGCGCTCCTGTTGATTAACAATCGTAGCTTCACAGCTAGCGGATTTTAAAATAAATGTTCATTCCCGTTCGCGGAGATACTCCGCCAACAATTCTTCTTCCTCGGCCGTGCTGGCCCTGCCTTCGAGCAAATCCGGACGACGTTCATACGTCCTGCCCAGTGCCTGCTTCAGGCGCCAGCGGCGAATCAACGCGTGATTGCCGCTGAGTAATACTTCCGGTACCGGCTTACCCTGGTACTCTTCGGGCCGGGTGTAGTGTGGGCAATCCAACAAACCGTCTGCATAGGAATCCTCCTGAGCTGACAGCTCGTGCCCCAACACACCGGGCAAGTGGCGTGTCACCGCGTCGATGACCACCATGGCGGCGAGCTCGCCACCGCTTAATACATAATCACCGATGGATACTTCTTCATCCACTTCCGCTTCGATCAGGCGTTCATCCACGCCCTCGTAACGGCCGGCGACCAGGATCAGCGCTTTCTCCTGGGAGAGTGCCACAGCTTTGCCGTGGTCCAGGCGCTGCCCCTGGGGCGACAGGTAGATCACTCTGGCACTGTCTCCCGTCGCTTCCCGCGCAGCGGCTATCGCCTGCTGCAGGGGGTCTATCTTCATCAACATACCCGGGCCGCCGCCGTAGGGTCTGTCGTCCACCGTGCGGTGTTTATCGGTGGTGTAATCCCGCGGATTGCTGTGGCTGATCTGCACCAGCCCCTGCGTCACCGCCCTGCCCGTGACACCGTGGCCCGTGACAGCTTCAAACATTTCCGGGAACAGGCTAACCAGTGCTATATGCAATGTTACTCACCCTATTCCTCGAGGTACCAATCGACCTCGACAACGCCCTGTTCCAGGCTTACCCGGCTGACCACATCTCCGGGCAGATAGGGAATGAGCCGCTCCCTGTCGTCAATGCTGCTTTCGCTGGCCTTGACTACCAGCACATCATTGGCGCCGGTTTCGATAAGGTAATCGACGGTGCCAAGTAGCACGCGATCCTTATCGGGCTCATCCGTGGTAGCGCGCGGCTCCCGACCCCAAACCTGCAAACCCTGCAGCTGGTGCCAGTAGAAGTCGCCCTCTTCCAGGCTGGGGAGGCTATTGGCCTCCACCACAATTTGCAGTCCCTTGAAGGACTCCGCCACGGTGCGGTCATCGACCCCGGCGATATGGGCAACCATGCCCTTGCCATGACGCTTCCACTCGTCGAACTCAACTGTTTCCAGTGAGCCGCGACGCTCGAGCTGCCAGGCACCGAACCTGAAGAGATTTTCCTCGGGATCGGTAAACGAGTGAATTTTCACCCAGCCCTTCACGCCGTACGGGCCGGTAATCTTACCGGCCGTTAGCGCATTGGCGCCGGGGTCACTCATGCCGATGCGGGGATCAAGCCGCTACAGCAGTGTCCGCCGCAGCAGCGTCCTTAACCAGCTTGGCTACGCGCTCAGAGAGCTGTGCGCCCTGACCCTGCCAGTATGCGATACGGTCGGCGTCGACGCGCAGGCGCTCTTCCTGGCCACGGGCGATAGGGTTGAAGAAGCCAACACGCTCGATGAAGCGACCGTTGCGCGCATTGCGGCTGTCAGTCACGGTCATGTGGTAGAAAGGGCGTTTTTTAGAGCCGCCACGTGCAAGACGAATAGTAACCATGTGATCTTAATTCCTTGATTTTAAAGGTGATTTGACCCGATTTAGGCCACCCACCCACGACAAATACCGACACACGGGCCGGAAAGGTGGCGTATCATACGGAAAACAGAGGGGGAATGTAACCCCCTTTTACAGGAATTTTATTAGGTATTTCCGAGGCTTACGTAGGCGCGGCTATTTAAAGCCGGGAGGCATGCCGCCGCCCATGCCCGGAGGCATGCCGCCGCCGGGGCCGCCCATCATACCGCCCATACCACGCATCATCTTCTGCATGCCGCCGCCCTTCATTTTCTTCATCATTTTCTGCATCTGCTTGTGCTGCTTCAGCAGGCGATTGAGGTCCTGAACCTGGGTGCCTGAGCCTTTGCAGATCCGGCGCTTACGGCCGCCCTGGATCAGCTCTGGCTTGCGTCGTTCGCCGGGCGTCATGGAGTTGATCATCGCCTCCATCCGAGCGAACTGCTTCATATCGAGATTCTGCTGCGCCATCTGGGCCATATTGCCCATGCCGGGCAACTTGTCGAGCATACCGGTGATGCCGCCCATGTTATTCATCTGCTGCAACTGGTCGCGGAAATCCTCCAGATCGAATTTCTGGCCTTTCTTGACCTTGCGAGCGAGCTTGGCGGCTTTTTCCTTGTCGACCTTCTGCTCGGCCTCTTCGATCAGCGACATCACGTCGCCCATACCGAGAATACGCGAGGCCAGGCGATCCGGGTGGAACGGGTCTAGCGCGTCAGTCTTCTCCCCTACCCCAAGGAACTTGATGGGCTTACCGGTGACGGAGCGCACCGAGAGCGCGGCGCCACCTCGTGAATCGGCATCAACCTTGGTCAGAATCACACCGGTCAGTGGCAGGGTCTCACCGAAAGCCTTGGCAGTATTGGCCGCGTCCTGGCCCGTCATAGCGTCGACCACAAACAGCGTCTCGATGGGATCGACCGCTTTATGCAACTCGGCGATCTCTGCCATCATGTCCTGATCTACCGCAAGGCGGCCGGCCGTATCGACGATCAGCACATCCGAAAAGGACTTGCGCGCATGGGCCATGGCCGCATTGGCGATGTCCACTGGCTTCTGTGACGGGTCCGAGGGGAAGAAATCGGCACCCACTTCGGCGGCCAGGGTTTCAAGCTGCTTGATCGCGGCCGGGCGATACACGTCAGCGGAAACCACAGTCACCTTTTTCTTCTCCCGCTCGGCGAGGTGTTTCGCGAGCTTGGCAGCGGACGTAGTCTTACCCGCGCCCTGCAGACCTGCCATCAGAATAACGGCGGGAGGCTGGGTAGCCAGATTGAGCGCCTCATTGGCAGTACCCATCACCGCTTCGAGTTCGGCCTGGACAATTTTCAGGAATGCCTGACCGGGGCTCAGACTCTTCATCACCTCCTGGCCGAGGGCGCGCTGCTTCACGGAATCTACAAAATCCTTGACCACAGGGAGCGCGACATCCGCTTCCAGCAGGGCCATGCGCACTTCACGCAAGGTGTCCTGGATATTATCTTCGGTCAGGGTGGCCTTGCCGGTAATCGTACGCAGGCTATTGGACAGGCGATCGCTGAGGCTCTGAAACATTGAGGGTACTCTTTAAATACAGCTGAAATCTTGGTGATTACTGAAGTCGAACTACCCCATCGCTATTGCTTATGGGGAGACACTTCGGTACAAAGGGGCGAAGTATACGTCACCTCGGCCTAACCCCCAAACCGATGCCCATCACTGCTCTCGCCCTGCTCGCCGCACTGCTGTATCTGGCCGCCACTGGCCTGCATTTGCTGCACATCTTCCAGCGCCGCGAAGGCCTCAGCGGAGCCGTGCTGGGCCTTGGCCTGGTCGCAATGCTGGCCCATGCAGTGGTTGCCTGGGGGAGCATCAATGGCCCGGACGGTGTCAGTCTGGGCTTCTACAAGATCTCGGCCCTTATCTTTCTGGTCATCAACATCACCTGTGCACTCTTGATGCTGCGCCGGCCGCTGCAGAGCCTGCTGGTCTTTCTGTTTCCGCTATCGGCCATGTCAATGCTGGTTTCTACCTTTGCCCCCGATACCAGCGCACTGTCCTCTGACCTTTCCAGCGGCATGCTGCTCCACATAAGCACGTCCATTCTGGCGTACGCCATATTCACCCTGGCAGCGGCCCAGGCGGCCCTGGTAGCCGTGCAGGACTACCAGCTCCGGCACCGCCGCACTCAAGGTATTGTGCAGTTGCTGCCACCCCTGCAGTTGATGGAAACCATGCTGTTCGAGCTGCTCTTCGTAGGCGTGTTGTTGCTCACAGCCGCGATCGTCTCCGGTTTCATTTTTGTAGACGACCTGTTCGCCCAGTCGCTGGTGCACAAAACAGTGCTGACTATTGTTGCCTGGCTGCTTTTCACCACCTTGCTATGGGGTCACCACCAACTGGGTTGGCGGGCACAGACCGCCGTGCGCCTGACGCTAGCAGGCTTCGTCATGCTGATGCTCGCCTTCTTCGGTTCGAAACTGGTCCTGGAGCTGGTGTTGCAGCGAGGCTAGAGCAGCCTTGCGCCGCCTCGCCTTTTTCTTCAAGATACGCCCTCAGACACCATAAAGGTTCGCCCCCGCCTTGAACGAAGCACCGCTGGGTATCCTCTTCTCGATACTCGCTGCACTTATTCTCCTTTCAGGTTTTTTCTCCAGTTCAGAGACCGGCATGATGTCTTTGAACCGTTACCGGCTGAAACACCTGCAGAAGAACAAGCACCGTGGCGCGACGCGCGCGGCAAAATTGCTCGAGCGGCCCGATCGCCTGATCGGGCTGATTTTGATCGGCAACAATCTGGTCAACATATTCGCATCTGCGATCGCCACGGTGATTGCCATTCGGCTCTGGGGCGATGCGGGTATCTTTATTGCCACCGGGCTGCTGACCCTGGTTATCCTGATCTTCGCCGAAATCACACCCAAAACCATTGCAGCACTGCACCCGGAAAAGATCGCCTTTCCCGCGAGCGTGATCCTGCTGCCTCTGCTGAAAATAGTCTATCCGATTGTCGCCCTGGTGAACTGGTTCACCAATGGCCTGCTGCACATGCTGGGCTTCGACCCGAAAAAGCAGCACGACGAGCACCTCTCCTCAGACGAGCTGCGCACCATTG
The DNA here is from genome assembly GCF_009388985.1 of Halioglobus maricola. Classification (NCBI taxonomy): domain Bacteria; kingdom Pseudomonadati; phylum Pseudomonadota; class Gammaproteobacteria; order Cellvibrionales; family Halieaceae; genus Halioglobus; species Halioglobus maricola. The sequence goes on along the minus strand of NZ_CP036422.1, from coordinate 1,657,829 downwards.
TCACCGACGCCGGCCAGCTGATCCCCGCCCGCCATCGAGGCATGTTACTTAACATTCTGGATCTCGAAGAGGTCAGGCTGGACGACATCATGGTGCCGCGCAACGATGTCTACGGCATCGATCTGGATGACAGTGACGAGGACATTCTGCGCCGCATCCAGAACAGCTCGCACACCCGTGTGCCGGTCTGGCGCGAAGACATCAACAATATTGTCGGCATGCTGCACATGCGCAATATCAGCAGGGTGATCGATGTACACGGCCTGGATAGAGCCGCGCTTGAGAGAGAGACAGAAAAGCCCTATTTCGTACCCGAAAGCACACCGCTACACACCCAGCTACTCAACTTTCAACAAAAGAAACATCGCCTGGGCGTGGTGGTGGACGAATACGGCGAAGTGATTGGCCTGGTGGCGCTGGAAGATATCCTGGAAGAAATTGTCGGCGAATTTACCTCCAACCAGTCGGAAGAGGACGACACCATTTTCCCCCAACGGGACGGTAGTTACATCATTGCCGGCAATGCGAGTATTCGCGATGTGAACAAATCGCTGGAATGGGAACTGCCCACTGATGGCCCGAAAACACTGTCAGGGCTGATACTGGAAATTCTGGAAGGTTTCCCCGACGCCAACGCCGGGCTATCCGTTGGCCGTTATCAGTTTGAGATTCTGGAGCTGGAAGACAACGTGGTGCAGGCCGTAAGGGCGAGAATTCTCGCTGCCCCGGAACTTGGCGAAGACTAGAGCAGCTTGATCCCGCCGGACATCTCCTCGCGGCGCTCATTGGCTTTTATCAGAACGGCGCGCTTGCCGTCAGCGTCCAACATTGCCCAGTCAGTAATTTCCCTCGCACTGCGATAGCAGCCCGCGCAGATATCGCCATCATCCAGCACACAAATAGAGACACAGGGGGATTGTGGTTCTTTATTGTTCACGCCTGCTCCTCCAGGGTTTCGCTGAAGCGCTGGGCATTGCCCACATAGTGGTCCGCATTGTGGCGCAGCATCAGCTGGGTTTCCTCATCCAGCTGGCGCACTATCTTTGCCGGTGAACCCAACACCATGGAGCCGTCGGGGATATCACTGCCCTCGGTCACCAGAGCGTTGGCGCCGATCAAGCAGCCCTTGCCAATCTTCGCCCCATTGAGCACCACCGCATTGATACCCACCAGGGTGCCGTCGCCAATCGTGCAGCCGTGAATCATGGCGTTGTGCCCCACCGTCACATCCGCGCCAATGATCGCGGGAAAGCCCGGGTCGGCGTGAATCACAGTGCCGTCCTGTATATTCGTGCGGGCACCGACCTCAATGCGGTCAGCATCGCCGCGCAAAACGCAACTGAACCACACGCTGGCCTTGTCCTCCAGGGTTACGTCGCCGATCACAGCGGCATTAGGGGCGATAAAATGCCCATCGCCACGCAGTTGTACTTGCTTGTCGCCAAGACGGTATTTCATGGTTCTGTACTCCAACCTCTGCGCATCTCCAAAGGCACCTGGTAAGCCGTACTGGCCACCACGGCAAGGATTGCGGCGGTAACGCCCCATATCTCGTCACCATCGATGATAAATCGCGGTGTGTAGTAGGTTTTGTCATCCACTTGCAACTCCAGTGTCTGAAGTCGCGAGGTATCAGCGAAAACCTTGAGGGGCTGGTAAAAAACGGAATCGAATTCGCGGGTATCCACTACCAGATCAAGCTCGGTCGGAATACGCGCGATGCACGGATGAACTTCAAAATTTGTTCGGGTCAACATGGGCGCCAGCTCACCCATCGGGTGCACCTGGGAATCGACAATGCCGACCTCTTCATAGGCCTCGCGCTTTGCCGTCACCCAGGGCGAGGCGTCTTCATTCTCGCGCTTGCCACCAGGAAAAGCGACCTCTCCAGGGTGGGTTTTCAAGTGGCGGCCGCGACGGCCAAGCAATACACGTGGCTCTTTCTCATCAGTTAACGGCACAAGTACCGCTGCTTCGGGATAGCGGCCAGGCTGTGGATCCCAGCTCAGGCCGTCAAGCGGCAGATGCGCTTCGAGCCGCGCCAGTTCCGGAGCGATCATAGTCACGCCGGCAACTCCGCCATTGCAATCAGATCCCACGCGGGCTCTTCATAGGGATGGGCTGCGACCATTGCCTCGACCGCAGCACGAGCGCAGTCATCTGCACATACCATTTCGACCCGATACTCGGCGACCTTCTCTACGGCTCCCTGCTCACCAATAAAGGGGTTCGCACCCTGCAAAGGCCTGAACTGACCTTCACCCAGCACCTGCCAGCAACAGTGATCGTAATCGCCGATGCGCCCGGCGCCGGCAGCAAAAGCAGCGGCTTTAACAGATTCCAGATGCGATTCAGGCACATAAAACGCGAGCTTGTACACCTAAACGCCCCGGGCCTGCTCGTCATAGTAGTTGGCCGCAAACTCGTCCAGTGACTGGTTCTCGATCGCTGTGCGAATACCCTTCATATGCTGCTGATAGTAGTGCAGGTTGTGAATCGTATTCAGTTGGGAACCCAAAATTTCATTGCACTTGTCGAGGTGATTCAAATAAGCGCGGCTGAAATTCTGGCAGGTATAACAACTGCACTCCTCGTCGAGCGGCAGCGTACTGGTTTTGTGCCGCGCGTTGCGCAGTTTGAGCTGGCCACGCGACGTAAACAGATTGCCATTGCGTGCATTGCGGGTGGGCATGACGCAATCGAACATATCCACGCCGCGGCGAACACCTTCCAGCAGATCGGCCGGGGTGCCCACCCCCATCAGATAGCGGGGCTTATCAGTTGGCATAATCGGCTGCATCGCTTCCAGTACATGCATCATCTCGTCTTTCGGCTCACCCACAGAAAGGCCACCGATGGCATAGCCATCAAACCCGATGTCGGTCAGCCCCTTAAGAGATTCAACCCGAAGATCTGGGTACATGCCGCCCTGCACGATACCGAACAGTGCCGCATTGCTTTCGCCATGGGCGCGCTTGCTGCGCTCTGCCCAGCGCAATGACAACTCCATGGAATCGCGCGCCTCATCCACTGTGGCAGGATAAGGCGTGCACTCGTCGAAAATCATGACGATATCCGAGCCCAGCTTGCGCTGGATCTCCATCGATGTTTCTGGGTCGAGAAAAACCTTGGAACCATCTACAGGCGACTGGAATTTCACGCCGTCCTCGGTGATCTTGCGCATATCCCCCAGGCTAAAGACCTGGAAGCCACCGGAGTCTGTCAGGATCGGGCCATCCCAGGCCATGAAATCGTGAAGATCGCCATGCTGTTCGATGATATCTGTGCCCGGACGCAGCCACAGGTGGAACGTATTGCCGAGAATGATTTCAGCGCCGATGTCGTGGATATCACGAGGCAGCATCCCCTTGACGGTGCCGTAGGTGCCCACCGGCATAAAGGCGGGGGTTTCGACACTGCCGCGAGGGAACGTGAGCCTGCCGCGGCGGGCATCGCCGTCATCGCCGAGGCGTTCAAACTGCATGTGACACTCTCTGCTCATGCGGATTCCTGTTGTTTCCCTGCAGTGATAAACATGGCGTCGCCATAGCTGAAGAAGCGATAGCGCTGCGCCACAGCCTCGGCGTAGGCCGCCATTATATGCTCCCGGCTTGCGAAGGCACTCACCAGCATTAGCAGTGTGGATTCCGGAAGATGAAAGTTGGTGATCACAGCGTCGACACTGCGAAAGTCGTAGCCGGGGTAAATGAAAATATCAGTATCGCCAGTAAACGGCTCAATCTGACCAGAGACGCTTGCAGACTCCAGCGAGCGCACGGCAGTCGTGCCTACTGCGACCACTCGCCCGCCTCTTGCGCGCGCTGCTCGCACCGCTTCGCAGGCAGCCTCATTCACCTCGATGTACTCCGAGTGCATCTTGTGATCCAGGATATTGTCCGCCCGCACCGGCTGGAACGTACCCGCGCCAACATGCAGGGTCACTGTGCAGCTTTGCACGCCCTTTGCCGCCGCCTTTGCCAGCAGGGCTTCGGTGAAGTGCAAGCCCGCGGTAGGCGCGGCCACAGCGCCCTCCCGGGCGGCAAATACGGTTTGGTAGCGCTCCTGGTCGGAAGCCTCGTCACTGCGCTCAATATACGGCGGCAATGGCATATGCCCCACCTCGTTCATGATTTCAGACAGCGCGGGACCGCCCTCACTGGAAATCACAAACAGGGCATCGTCACGCCCGGTCACCTCGAGCTCCAGACCACAGGGCTCCGCGCCGGGCTCTGCCGAGAGCTGAATACGGGTGCCCGGCTTGGGCGACTTACTGCAGCGAATATGGGCCAGCGCCGTGTGGGTGCCGGTGAGGCGCTCCACCAGAATTTCCAGTTTGCCGCCCGTTTCCTTCTGACCCCAGAGGCGTGCAGGGATAACGCGAGTGTCATTAAATACCAGCAAATCGCCGGGCTGGAGTAAGTCAAGCAGGTCGCTGAACTGGCGGTGCACGATCGCGCCACTGGCTCCGTCCAGGCACAGCAGACGGCTGGCACTGCGCTCAGAAAGCGGGTACTGGGCTATCAGCTCCTCGGGGAGCTCGAAATGAAAATCGCTGCGTAACATAGGCTATAGACGAAAAAGCCGGCGCTGGGCCGGCTTTCTGTAGAACACCGGAGAAGCTTACTCCTTCTCGCCTGCGTCCTCTTCTGCGGCCGCTTCCTCAGCAGGCGCTTCTTCTGCCGCAGCGGCTTCCTCGGCGGGAGCCTCTTCTTCGGCGGCTTCCTCTTCTGCGGGCGCTGCAGGCAAAGTTACCTTGATCAGCTCTTCAGCCAACAGGATCTTGACCTTCTCTTCGCCGTTCACAGCATTCTTGGCGGCGTCTTTAACCGCGTAACGGTCGTCAGCGCGCTTGAAAATGCTGTATTCAGCAGTCTTTTTAACCAGTTTCATGGCCATGCTCTTTTCTCCTCAAGAGGTACTCAGATCGCCCCAATGGGGGCTGATTCAATATATAAGGCGCTCCCGAAAGAGCTGGCGCGGATTCTACAGGAAAAATATTGCGCTGTGGAGGCTGCTTGTTATAATCCCGCGCTCTCCAACGAGGCCCGCTTCTGCGGCTTCATTCTGCTCTGTGCCGGAGTGGTGAAATTGGTAGACACAGGGGATTCAAAATCCCCCGCCTAAACAGCGTGCCGGTTCGAGTCCGGCCTCCGGTACCACTTTGAAATATGCTTTGCCATCTTCTCGCCTATAGATATGGCCGTATCTGTCTGCTAGCCTAACCACGGAATGCCCCGTCACTACCAAGGCACACTTTCGTGCACACCATGCGCAGAATAATCCACATTACCGCAACTGTTGCGGCGCTAATCGCGGCACAGCACAGCTATGCCCAGCTAACGGACGTCAAGCAACTGGGTGGCGGCTATGCCCACTTGCTCAGCGTCGTAGCCCAGCCAGAGATTTCAGTCTCGGGAGTAGATATTGATTCCGGTGAAGACTATGTCACTGACAATGACCTGAACGCCCTGCACATTCCCTACTATCAGGAGTTCGACATTGCGGGTAAAGATACGCGCTGGTACTTGCAGGCCAGTGCCGGGTACGCGGTCTATTCACTGGAAGGCGAAGTGGCGCTCTTTCCCGACCTGCCCTCCGAGATCGAGTCCGAATGGACGAGTTACAATGGCCTGCTGGAGGCCGGTCTGGTCTTCCCATTCAGCAATGGATTTTCCCTCTCAGGCGGCGCCAGCGTTGGTTGGGCTCGCCTCGAAAATGAAACTTCATTCTCGGAGCCACTCTATGAGGAGGTAATTCTGCCCATAGCCAATGGCAAACTTTTCAACTGGGAGACCGATGCCGCGCTATACAGAGCCCACGGGGCGTTGCGCTACGACGAGAATCACGGCCCGTACCGGGTGAAGGGCGTTGCCCACCTGACCTACAGCTATATCGACAGCTTTAGTGAGTCCGACGAATTCGCCGGCTTTGCCGACGACAGTGGTGCGGCGATTTTCCTTCTCGATGTCAGCCGGAACATTCACCACCTCGAGAGCGGCCGCCCTGTTTATCTGATCGGGCATCTGGGCAGCACTCACTTTCTGGGCGAAAACCGCGACGAACTCGGTTTCAATCACTACTTTGAGGCGGGGATGTCGCTGGGCATAGACCGCTACGCAGCCGGCGTGCTGGTCCTGGTGGGCGAAGACGCCAACGGACTTAGCCTGGTATTCAACTACAACTACTGAGTCTCGGCAGTAAACAAGCTGAGACCTTTGGCTGAAAACGCCGCCAGGTCACTTTCTTCAGGAAACGTGTAATAACCACCGTCTCCCTGCTGGATCTTGCCCTCCAGGGCCTCACCTCGGGCAAAGGCTTCCACCGCATCACAAATCAGCTTGCAGCCACCCGGATAGACGCTGAGCACATTCTCCAGATACGAGGCCTGATAGTTAACTGCCACGGCAGCCTCAGCAATCACACCCCCGGTATCAATGGTGCCGTCACTAATATAGTGCAGTGTCGCTGTTATCTCATTCTCGCCATTCAACATGGCCCAGAACGTAGCCATCACTCCGCGATACTCGGGTAATTTCCCCGAGTGCAGGTTAATCACACCACAGCGGGGTATGCTGATAATGTCATTTTTCAGGATTCCGCCATAGCGAATAGAGATGATCAGGTCGGGGGCCAGCGCCTGCATGTTCGCGACCGCGGCTTCAGCATTGATTGCATTCTCAACTATCGCTTCACCGGCGATCAAAGGCTTCAGGGCATCGAAACTGATGTCTTGCTCGATGGCTTTGAGATCTTCCAGCGGCTGGGCTCGACGCTTCTTGCCTCCCACCGCTGATGAAAGCATCAGCTGTATTTCGTGCTCTTGCAGACGCGGCAGCAACAGGCTGAGCGCATGGTAGCTGGCAACATCATGATTCGAAAGAATCACTAATTTCATCGCGTAAGATCCTTGGCTTTTCGAATGCTCAAGCATACATTCAAAAGGCATAAAAAACGCCTCTATGGAGGCGTTTCTAACGGTGAACTGATCTGCGATTCAACGCGGCGTTGCACTCAATCCGTGTAGCCGGTGATCGCTTTGGCGGCCTGATAGCCAAAGGTCATGGACGGGCCCAGGGTCGAACCAGGGCCGGGATAGCATGGCAACGTCGGCGCGCTGCAGTTACCACAGGCGTAAAGTCCCTGGATGACTGTACCGTCCTCGTGAACCACTTCAGCATTGGCCGTAATCACCATACCGCCCTGGGTACCGAAATCGCCCGGGTCTACGCGCACAGCGTAATAAGGTGCTTTCTTGACGGGCCCAAGGCAGGGGTTCGGTTCATTTCGGGGGTCGCCATAATAGCGGTCGTAGGCTGATTCCCCCCGATGCAGTTCATCGTCCACCCCCGCGCTGGCGTACTGATTCATTTTTGCCACGGTTTTCTCGAGGCCGTCAGCATCAACGGAGATCTTCGCCGCGAGTTCGCGAATGGTATCGGCCTTTGCCATGAAGTTCTCTTCTTCATAGCGCTTCCACGGCACCAGAAAATCGGGCATTAGCTGGCTGGTATAGATCGGGCCGACAAAGTACTTGGCCCGAAAATCGGCATCGAATACCTGCCAGGTTGGATAGGTCGGGTTCTCTACCGTGTGCTTGGCAAAAGTCTCCAACTGGAACGTCATGTAATTCTGGGATTCATTGCTGAAGCGCTCGCCTGCCGGATTCACAACAATAGAACCCGGGTAGGACTTCTCCATAATGCTCAGGCGCGGAATTTCCTCGCCCGGCGGGGAAATCGTATTGCACCACCAGGCCTCGTTCAGCCGATGCATTTTGGCACCGAGGCGCAAGCCCTCCTGATGAGCGTCGCCGGTGTTATCCAGGGTGCCCGCACTCCAGTTGTGATCAGTGGGTGTGGGCAAGTACTTCTCACGCATTTCCTGGTTGTGCTCAAAGCCACCGGCTGCGAGCACCACACCTTTGCGCGCCTGAATACGGAGAATCTTGCCCTCTCGCTCTACTTCCATGCCGACCACGCGGCCATCTTCCTGAATCAGGCTCTTCATACTGGTGCCCAGCCACAGCGGCATATCGCGGTCCTGCATGGAGGCGCGCAGGCGGGCCACGCCCGCACAGCCCGTCGCCAGCCTGCGGTGGAACTTGTCTTTCAGGCGCCAGGGGATATCGAGAATGTAGTCCAGCATGAGTTTGCCAGCCATCTTCATCCAACCCGGCTGTTGGCCGACAAATACTGCGGCCTCGACCTGGGTAATACCGATACGTCCACCGATGTGCATCATCGGGTGAGTGCGCCGAAGATTGCGCCACTCGTCGCCCAACTCACTGGCATCAAACGTGGTGGGCTCCATGGAACGGTGACCGTCCATCGCACCATCAAGATTGGTGTAGTAGTCGGGGTAGTGCTCCAGCGTCTCGTAGCGCACCCTGGTGCGCTCATGCAGAAAGTCGACCATTTTGGGGCCATTTTCCAGGAAAGCGTCCAGCTGGTATTCGGGCACTGCCTCTTCGGTGATCAGCTGGCGCAGGTAGGTCTTGGCCTTGGCCGCGGAATCCTCCGCGCCCGCTTCGCGCGCGTAGCGGTTGCCAGGAATCCACACACCACCACCGGATATCGAGCTGGTGCCACCGTAGAGATCCGCCTTTTCAATCACGAGCACATCTTCGGTACCCATTTCATAGGTACAGAGCGCGGCGGTCATGCCGCCATTGCCGGAACCTACGACCACAACATCAAAACTGTGATCCCACTGCTGTTCTGTGCTCATTGCACATTCCTCATCTGGTAATAGCGCCATGGTATCCCAGCGCGGCGCTGGCAATGAGGGGCAAGCTAGCTTTTAGTAGGACAGGTTTAAATTGTTGGTCGCTGTGAAGGCTGCGGTTCAACTATAGATATCTTGCCCGCTGGTGTTGGAATTGCATACACTGGATCATCGCTTCCACTCAGACAGGGAAACTTCAATGAAACGTACCGCTCGCAACACCCTACTCGCCGTCGCCGGCGCTACCGTATTAGCCGCATCCGTTCAGGTGACGGCCCACATGGATACCGATGAGCCCATGCAGGCATATCGCCAATCCTACTTCAACCTCGTTGCCATGAACTTCGGCCCTATCGGCAAGATGCTCAAAGGTGAAATGGAGTGGGACGATGCCAAGGTCAAAATGTTCGCATCGGAACTGGGCGCACTGGGCAGCATGGACGTAGGCCGCGCATTTGCCCCCGGCACGGACAAGGGCACGACTCGCGCCAAACCCGGAATCTGGGAGAATAAGGACGATTTCACGGCCAAGCTGAACGACATGCGCGAAGCCCTGGCATCGCTTTCTACTGCCGCTGAGTCAGGTGACAAAAAAGCGATCGGCGCAGCAGCCGGTGCTGCAGGCAAGAGCTGCAAAAGCTGTCACGACGAGTACAAGTCCAAGGAATACCTGTACTGAAACCGGGCTGAAGCCGCTCCCTCACCAGAGGGACGGCGGGGGGCCGGGCGCCTGCTCGAGCCCCCACCACAATGCGCCCGCCACTATCGCGACCGCGATCAGTGCCCACCACCAGGCCACGGGGGCCTTCTGCCCGCTGCGCTGTGGCGCAACTCCAGTAAACATCGCGCGAATCATGCCGTCTTTCTTCACCAACTGATGGTAGAGAACAACCGCAATATGCAAGGCCACGAGGCCCTGCAGGACAGTGAAAGCCCACTCATGAATGGCGCCCATGGTGTCCCGAATATCACTGTCCACCGCGTAATAAAGGGGGCCGTTATAGAAAATATCGTCGGTGTTGAACAGTCCACTCACCGCCTGCAGCAGAATCAGCGCCAGCAGGGCCAGCACAGACCACGCGCCGAGCGGGTTGTGGCCGGGTGTAGGGCTCCCCTCCCCTTTTAAATACGCAAGAATCTTGCCTGGCCCGGTGACAAAGTCACTGAATCGCGAGTGAACACTGCCGACAACCCCCCAGATAAGGCGAAAGCCAACCAGAGTGATCAGGGTCAGGCCCACCCATTCGTGAATATCCAGACGCTCGTTCTCACCGCTCCACCAGGCGACACCAAGCAGAATGACCACAGACCAGTGAAACAGCCGGGTTGGAATATCCCATAGTGGATGCATATCAGACCTGCTCAAGCAGAGGTGGAAACTCGTCGCTCACACCTTCGTAGGCATAGTCCCAGCCATCGTCACGCCACTGGGCGCGATGACGAGCCCCTTGCTGGGAAGGGTCTGCAGCGTCATAGCCAGCATCCCCCTGATAGAGTGCGACCATTTTGTCCTCGTGCGAACAGAGTACCGGCAGTACATAGGGAACCGGGCTCTCGCGTTCCCCCTCAATAAACTCTGCGACATTGGTGTATCGCCCGACTGTGATCAACGTCATCCAGGTGGGAGGGAGCATCGCCAGGTTCCCGTGGCGGTGCTCTTCCAAGGCGGTGCTCACCGTTAGCCAGCGATGGTCGTGGATCTCTCCGCCGTCAATTTTTACCTCCTCATCGTTGCGCAAAGGCGCAGCATAGATCCAGGTGGCGAAGCGCCGAGGTTCGGCCTCAGGTGTGGTCCAGTGACTGAGCAGAATCATGTCTTCAGGCAGAGGTTGCTGGCCACACTCTTCGTGCGCCTCCCTCGCCGCCGCTATGCGGGATGCCGCCTCCTGGTCACCGCCGGCATGCGCCAGATCTTCCGGGTCCAGGCTGCCGCCAGGAAATACCCAGAAACCGCCGGCAAAGACCAGCGCCTTATTGCGCTTGAGCAACAGAGTCTCAATACCCTCATTACTATCGCGTAGAAGAATAACAGTGCTGGCGGGTCGAATTTCGGGGCCTTGATTCATACTGCATGGATCCTTGGTCGCAGAGCCGAGACAGTGTACCAGCTGGCCACAGCGCTGTGCTAAAGTGCCTGCCATCACTATAAGAATCAGCGTATGCGACTGGCCACCGCCCTCAGCCTTGGATTGACCGTACTAACCACCTCGCCCGCCGCTGTGGCCGGCTTGCCGCAACCGGCGCTCGAAGAAGTTATCGTCACTGCACAATTTATCGAGCAGTCCGCCCAGGAGACGCCGCTCTCGCTGGTGACATTTCAGCAGGATTCACTTCGCAATCTCGGCATCAGCGGCGTGGACGACATCCAGGCCCAGGTGCCCAACTTCGTGATAGATCGGTTCCCCTCCAGCCAGCAAACCCTGCGTTTGTTTATTCGAGGCCTCGGCATTACCGACGTCCAGATCACCCAGGACCCCGCCGTGGGCGTCTACCTGGATGGCGTCTATCTGGCGCGCTCTACCGGGCTTGCTACCGACGTCGCTGACCTGGAGCGAATAGAGGTATTGCGTGGCCCCCAGGGCACGCTCTATGGTCGCAACACCACCGGTGGCGCATTGAATATGATCACCACGCGCCCGGATTCTCAGGCCCTTGCCATGAACGCAGAGCTCGGCACAGGCGACCGTGACCGACGCTTTGCCAAGGCCAGCATCAACCTGCCATTGGGCGAGCAACACGCCATCAAATTGGCGGCACTGGGCCACCGCGAGGACGGCTTCATCGACAACAACGGCCCCGGTGGTGGTTTTGGCGACTATCGTGGTGAGGCCTATCGATTTGACTGGCGCTGGCAAGCGAACGAGACAATAGACCTGAACTACAGCTGGGACAAATCCCGCCTGGAGACCTTCAACTATACGCCCCAGGCCGTGACCCCGGGTGTGCCGTCCGGAACCCCCGCCGACGCGGCCATTCTCAGTTCACAACGCTTTGTCACCTATAGCGATAAGCGTCTCGAAGCACTCGCCACCAGTGTGCCGCTACTGCCCACAGACACCGATATCGAAGGTCACGCCATCTCCCTGCGCTGGGAACTACCCCTGTTCACACTTAAGTCGATCACGGCCTGGCGCGAGCTGGAAGACCTCAGCTATATCGATTTTGCCAGCGGTGCCAGTGAGGAGTACCGGGTAGACTTTTCCGCCATCTCGCTGGGCAATGATCTCCAGCAATACAACAGTGTGCGCACGCGGATAGAACAGGATCAATTCTCGCAGGAACTACAGCTGCTCGGCCAGTGGCAAGGCGTGGATGTCGTTGCCGGGCTCTACTATTTTACCGAAGAAGCACGCGAAAACTGGTTCCCCCTGCACCACATATTCAGCTTCCCGATCATCGAGACGGGTGACGAGGCCCTGGCGGTAAACATTCGAGCCGAGGACAACCGCATCGAAAACCGCGCTATGGCGGTATATAGCCAGGCCACCTGGCCGTTAAGCGAGCGCTGGCATTTATCAGTCGGCTGGCGCTACTCGCGCGATAAACGGGAGGCCTCCCGCCTGTTCAGGCAGGACAATTATGTCGACTTCGGCGACTTCGTTCTCGGCCCCTTCGAGAGTATCGACTTTGCCTCAACGGCAGAAGAAGACTTCGATAATCACGCTTTCAGCTTCATCGCTGAATACGATTGGAACGACAACACCCGGCTCTATGGCAAGCTGGTCGAAGCCTACAAAAGCGGCGGCTTCAACACCCGCGACCCCAGCCCGGAATATTTCGCTGAGGGCTTCGATGAAGAGATCAATCGCACAGCAGAGGTCGGTGTGAAAGCCGAGTGGCTGGAGCGCGCCCTGCGCCTCAACGCGGCTTTGTTTTACTCCGACATTGAGGACATGCAGCTCAACTTTCTGCTGCCCAACAGCATTTCGGATACGCGGGTTTTCAATAGCGGCAGCGCCAAACTGTCTGGCGTGGAGCTCGAGCTCACTACTTTCCTGAGCGCCAATCTTCTCGCTCGGCTCAGTTACGCCTATCTCGACACCGACATCGATGACATCTCAGATCCCTTCACCGGCGCAGCACGCTCCTTCTACTTCGACAACGCGCCCAACAACAGCGCCAGTTTTGGTGTAGATTACCGCCTTGCACAAACCGGCTGGGGCGAATGGGCGCTGCACTTGAACGGAAGTTACGTTGACGCGCGCAAGAAGCAGGATGCCAATTTACGCATGGATGCCTATTCGCTGCTCGGAGCGCGGCTCTCTCTAAACTCAATTCCCATGCCTGCCGGCGAACTGACCGTTTCAGCGTGGCTGAAAAATGCGCTGGACGAAGAGTATGTCACTTTCTCAATCGACAACCTGCCGCATGCAAGCCGCGCCATTTACTGGGGTGAACCACGGAGCTGGGGCCTCGATATAAGCTACTCGTACTAATTTTCGTCCGGGTCCAACTTGCAATACCGATGACTTTGCCAAACGCGGCGAAAACTGGAACCCTGTGCCTTCAATAACCATAAGCGACGTTCGGTAAATTCTATGCGCCTCCACGCCACAATCGCCAGTGCCTTTCTGCTCTCGATCTCTGCACAAGGCGCAATCGCGCAACCCTGCGACAATCACGATCCACTTCGCCGCCCACACTTCGGCGACACTCATGTGCACACCGCCTGGTCATTCGACGCTCGCTCTCAGGACACCCGCAACAAACCCGACGCGGCTTATCGCTTTGCCAAGGGCGAACCCCTGGGTATCAAACCCTATGACGAAAACAATCAACCATTGCGCCAGATCCAGATCGACCGCCCTCTGGACTTCACTGCAGTCACCGATCACTCAGAATTTATGGGTGAGATGCGTATGTGCAATGTCGAGGGTTCCCCCGGCTACTGGCACCCCGTATGTATGCTGCATCGCTACATACCCAGCACAACATTTGCGACACTTGCTGCGACCGGCCTAAGCGCCAAGTTCCGCTGGGGCATGTGTGGTGACGACAATGAAATATGCATGCAACAAGCAGCCAATACCTGGTTGGATGTGCAACAGGCCGCCGAGGACGCCTACGACCGAAGCTCGGACTGCAGCTTCACCAGCTTTGTCGCCTATGAATGGACGGCATCCGTAGGCTCGGGCCAGAACCTGCACCACAACGTGGTCTTCAAAAATGACATTGTCCCCGATCGCGCTTTGTCCTGGATCGAATCACCGTCGCAGGTGGATCTATGGGACTACCTCGACAAAGAGTGTCTGTTGGACAAGCCGGGCTGTGACGCGGTCGTGATTCCGCACAACTCCAACCTGAGCGGTGGCCTCATGTTCGAAACCGCAAGAGTGGAAAACTCTACGGTGCCAGAGGGGCCAGTCAGCCGGGCCGAAGCACAGCGTCGCGCTCGCTGGAACACTCTGTTCGAAGTGATGCAGCACAAAGGTTCTTCCGAATGTGACAGCCGATTGCCGGTGTGGTCCGAAGACGAATACTGCGATTTCGAAAAACTCAACTACGACACCTTTGGCGGGAAAGACTCCGGCACCCCCGGCGGAAAGCCCATGGAGCTAATAGCAAACCTTGCCCCCGAGGAAGATCGCCCGGTCACCAAACCGCCAGAGCAGTCGAACTTCCTCCGCTACGCGCTCAAGAAAGGTTTACAGCAGCAAGAAGAACTCGGCGTCAACAGCTTCAAGTTTGGCCTGGTGTCCAGCACCGATACCCATATCGCCGCGCCTGGCCTGGCGATGGAAAAAAATCATCCTGGCCACGGTGGCGCGGGCATGGGCGCTGGCGACGGTGTACCGGTTGGTCTGCCGGACGAATTGGAGTACGGCCCCGGGGGCCTTGCTGTCCTCTACGCAGAGGAGAACACCCGGGATTCCTTGTTCGCAGCCATGCAACGACGCGAGGCCTACGCCACCAGCGGCACCCGCCCGATTCTGCGTTTCTTCGGCGGCTGGGATTACCCGGAGGACGCCTGTGGCGCACCTGACATGGTCGCCCAGGGCTACAATGGCGGTGTACCCATGGGAGGCGACCTGAAGAGCCCTGCCGCCGGCAACACCTCACCACGCTTCATCGTCTCGGCCGTAGCCGACGCGGGCACTGAAGAATACCCGGGTATGCCGCTGCAGCGACTGCAGTTAATCAAGGGCTGGTATGAAGACGGGGAACTACACGAGAAAGTTCTGGACGTCGCCGGGGGCGATAACGATGCAGCCGTTGACATCAACACCTGCGAAACCAGTGGCTCTGGACACGCCCAATTATGCAGCGTCTGGCAAGACGATGATTTCAACCCGGAGGCACAATCGTTCTATTACACCCGCGTTCTGGAGAACCCTACCTGTCGCTGGAGCCAGCAGATATGTGCAGATGCAGGTGTACGTTGCGATGACCCGGCATCGGTCCCCGAAGGGCTTCAGAATTGCTGCTCAGCAGATCACAAGAAGGTCATTCAGGAGCGCGCGTGGAGTTCGCCTATCTGGTACACCCCGGCAAGCTGAACTAGCCCGCCACCTGGGTGTCTTCACCGGCACCCACTAACACGTCCTCAAGAATCGCTATCTCGCGGGACAATTCCCGCGAAAGATTGATCATCAGCAACCCGAAATCCGCCGGATGCTCCGCGTGCATGCGTGAGAACAGTGCCTTGTCGATGGTGAGCCACAGTGTGTCCTCCACTGCGACATCGGTACCGTTGTGCGGAATCAAACCGATCATCAGGTCGAAACCCAATTGATCGCCAGGGCAGAAGTAGCGGGTAAGCACCTCACAGGTATCACCGCGCTTGTAGAACGCGGTCTTTCCCGTGAGAACTACCTGAAAGTCCTCGGCGGGCTCTCCGAAGCGCTCCACTTTCTCGCCTTTGGCAAGAAAATGAATTTCGCCCTGGGTGAGCAGGGTTTCTATTGCGGCGTCAGACAGGGCGCCAAAGGTCGCGAGTTCCTGAAAGTAGGCGAGCCCGAATTGCTCAAGAATTTCAGCTCCGGAACGGACGTCCACGCCAGCGCTGTCCTAGATAACCCGAGCCGCCATGCCCAGGTCAAAACCGATGCCACGAGCATGCGCAGCAGCTGAGTCCTGGTCATCGCTATCGCGGGTCACCACCCACAAATTGGTGCAGCGCGTGCCGGTTCTGCAAAATGCGAACACAGGCCGGTCTTCGTCATCGAAAAAATCCGCCATCTGCTCGACGCTTGAGCCTGGGAAATCCATCGCGGTGACCGGCATATAATGATACTCAAGCCCCGCCGCTTCGGCCGCTGCAGCGATCTCGGCACTGCTCGGCTGGCCGGGTTCCTCACCATCGGGCCGATTGTTGATCAGGACCTTATACCCTGCCTCTGCAATCTGGGGAACAATTTCTGGGCGAATCTGCCCCGCCACGCCGATCGTCTGGGAAAGTTTGTATACGTTCATTCGTACCTCCGTTGGAGGCGTTATAGCAGAGGCAGGAGTACAGCGCTAGTCGCGCGACAGGAGCCTGCCTGGCAAAAACCCTACTGCCCCTTGAAGTCCGGGGTACGTTTTTCGCGGAACGCTTTAGTACCCTCCCGCGCATCCTTGCTCATCATCACCTCGGCCGCCTGCCCCATTTCAAACTGGAAGGCCTCGGCCCAGGGCTGAGTGTGTGTCTCCAACGCTGTGCGCTTGATTGCCTGCAGCGCGAGGGGCGCCTGGGCGCTGACAACCTCGGCATAGTGCTCCGCCCTCGCCAGCAACTCGCCGATGGGAAGCACCTCTGACACAAGCCCCATTGCCAACGCCTCCTGCGCGGAGACCGGGGCGCCCCCTAGAAGAATTTTCATCGCATGCGCCCAGGGCAACTGCCTGGTGAGCCGCACCATGGAACCGGCACCTGGGACGATACCCAACTTGGGCTCGGGTAGGCCGAACTGCGCGTGATCGGCAGCAAGCCGAATATCCGTCGCTTGAACAAGTTCGGTACCGCCACCGAGAGCTCGGCCGTTAATCGCAGAAATCACCGGTTTATACAGCGGTTCACCCTTGAGCATGACCTTATCCGAAATGAGCGGATCATTTTTGAGCCGTTCCTCCAGAGGCGTTGCCGCTTCGCGGGTACCTGTCCACAAAGGAATGACATCACCGAGATCGCCGCCGCAGCAAAAGTCCTGCTCGCCTGCTGCGGTAACCACCGCAACACGTATATTGTCATCTGCGCGCACCTCGTCCCAGGCATCTGCCAGGCCGACGAAGGCCTCGCCGTTAAGGGTGTTTTTTGCCTCGGGGCGATTGAGTGTGATCCAGGCCTGATGGCCGCGTTTCTCGAAAAGAATAGCGCTCATGGTGGTGTTCCTGACGTCAGTTGCAACACACATTAGGCCCAGAGTGAGTGCCGCGCCATGCCTAACGGGGCCAATTCTTCTGCCCTTGAGAAAAAGTACTCTGCGCCAAATGGCCTAAAGGCCGGTAATGCCTTCCCACAAAAGCTTGCCGCCGACCACAAGCAGAAAGAAGCTGATCACGCGATAGTACAGGCCGGGCTCTGAGCGTTTGACGAGATAGTGCCCGACCCGCACGCCCAACGGCGCCAACGGCACCAACACCAGCGAATACAGGAGGTTGTCACTGCTAAACTGCCCGAGATAGGCATAGGGAACAAGCTTCACTACATTGACCACGGCGAAAAAAATCCCTGCGGTTCCAGCAAAAAGCAGAGGGTGCAAACCCTTGGGCATCAAGTACATGGTAAAGGGCGGGCCGCCGGCATGAATGCTGAAACTGGTGAAACCAGCGACAGAGCCGAACAGGCTGCCAGCAATCGCGTTGTGGCCCCGCTGGACACCGGTTTTCAAGGCAACGAGACTCTGCAGCCCAAAGACCAGCGATATCCCCCCAACCATGATTCTCATGTAGTCGTCATTCATGGCATCCGCGGTGAGGTAGCCGAGCAATATTCCGACAATAGCGCCAGGCAGGAGCAACTTCAGTGCCTGCCGGTCGAAATGCCCCCAGTAGGTGCGCACCACGAGAAAATCCATGACCACGAGAATAGGCAGCATGATTGCGGCGGCCTGGGTCGGCGGCATAAGCAGTGCCATCAGGGGCACCGATAGTACGGCAACGGACCCACCAAAGCCGCCCTTGGAAATTCCGTAAAGCAGCACTGCCGGAATGCTGACCAGATAGAAAGTGGGGTCGGTCAGCATCGCAACAGTGTCAGGATCATTCGATCAGGCCAAACTCGTCGCGCAGAACGCTGATAATTTCAGCTTTGGGATTGGCAGAAATCTCGATGGGCTGGCCCACGATTTTCTCGGCAATCCCAGTATAGGTTGCAGACACCTGCATCAGCACGTCTGCCGGCAACTCGTTGTCGGCAGCCAGCGCAATACGCTCCGGCATACGGTCCTTGTTAAGTAGAATATCCGGATCGGAGAAGTGATTAAGCAGCAATTGACGGAAGCCTTCCTTGGAATTTTCGACCACTCGCCCCTCACGTTGCGCCGGGCCGTCCCAGATACGAGATGAATCAGGCGTGCCCACTTCATCCATGTAGATCAGCTTCTCGTTCCCTGCCTTGTCAGTGACATAGCCAAACTCAAACTTGGTGTCGACGAAGATCTGATCAAGGGCCGCCAGCTTGGCGCTGATCAAGTTGAAACCCTCTGTCAGCAACTTCTCATAGAGATCGACGTCTGCGGCAGAACGCAGATTGAACGCCTCGAAATTCCGCTCAATATCGGCGCGCGTGATATTCACATCGTCCACAGCGGGCACACCTGGAATACCCTCGAGGATCCCCTTGGTCGAGGGCGTGATCAGCAACTCTGGCAATTTCTGGTCTTTCTCCAGACCATCGGGAATTTGGATTCCGCAAAACTCGCGCTCACCATTGGCATAGGAACGCCACATAGAGCCAGTAATGTACTGACGAGCGATGGCTTCAATCATCACCGGTCTGGCCTTTTGCACGATCCAGACCAGCGGATGGGGAATTTCGAGAATGTGGCTGTCTGCCAAGCCCTGTTGTCGGAAGCACTCAAACCAATGGTTGGAAATCGCATTCAACGCCGCGCCCTTGCCGGGCACGCCAGCCATACCGCCCTCGCCCTGCCAGATGCAATCGAAGGCAGAGATACGGTCAGAGATAACCATAATGGCCAGTGGTGCATCTGCAGGCACATCGTAGCTGCGCTCGCTGACAAGCCGAGCACTGTCGTCAGCGGTGAGCCAATACACGGAGCGAACCTTGCCGCTATGCACGGGCGCGCCTGTGCGAATCGGAAGATCGTTGTTAACAGCCATGACTGATTGAGCGAGACTCAAGACGTATATCCACCCGTTATATGAAAGTTACTGCGGGCTGCAATTCTACCAGAGCTAAACCGGATGCGGCGAGGCCTTGCGATGGGTTCTCAGGTGTAAGCCGACATCCATGGCCAGTTTCAAACCCACCAGAACCAACAACATTAGCAGGGGTTCACCCAGTGCCATTGTGCCCATACCACCGACAATGATGGCAATATGCAATACCACGATACGGCCGTATGGCTCGCCCATCAGGGCTTTGGTGTTCGCCAACTCTCGCTCGGGGCCCATCAGGAAGTTGAACACAAAAGAAATGCCATGACTGATAAAGAGCGCTGTAAATGCCAACACCCACTGGGCCGGCGCGATGGCAAACACCTCGCGAGTCACATTGAACAGAATCTGGGGGAACACAAAGAACAGGGGCCATGTTTCGGCGTTGCCAGGAAACGGCGAAAAATCGCCTTCGAACATGAACAGCAGAATAAACATCCCGTGAACACCACAGAACCCGCCATAGTGAATCAGAAAAAACGTACCGCTGAACAAACCGCCAACAGGTGAAACCACCAGCATTTTACTCAAGGTGTAGAAACCCAGAATGAGATTCTCTGCCCAATAGAGCAGCATCAAAGCCGCCGCATCCCAGGAAAACCAGAGAACGCCGGCCAGCGGCAGCAAGTTCACAAGAACAAGCGCTATAAGGCTGATTTGCCGGCGCCGTCCAAAATAGTAATCATTCTCTGATTCAAACAGGCTCATCTATGCTCCGAGGGGTCTAACACAGTGCCGTGGTACGGGTTAAAATAGCGCAACAAGGGCCATGCTTTCCACGGCCCGGAAGGAAGAACCACAATGAACCAAGCTCAAACCCCATTCCAGATCATGGGAGAACCCGGCATCCGCGAACTTACCGGCGCCTTTTACGACATCATGGATGAGTTACCAGAACTGGCCAGCCTGCGCGCCATGCACGCCGCAGACCTGGCACCGATGAAGGAAAAACTCGCTGAGTATCTGATTGGCTGGATGGGCGGGCCACCGCTCTATGCCGACAAACACGGCACTGTCTGCATGACAGACCCGCACGAGCCCTACCATATCGGGCCGGAAGAACGAGACCAATGGTTGCACTGTATGGACCTGGCACTAGAGCGCACCGGGGCCTCGGAAGCGCTGACGCAAATGCTCAAAGAACCGATGTTTCGCGTGGCAGACGCCGTGCGCAACCGCGAGGGCCCGGCAGCCGCGGCCTCTGATCCCAATATTATTGCTTCACACTGAGATCCTATGAAAAACCACTTACCGCGGCTCGCAGTTGCGCTGCTCTGCATGCCCGCCCTTGGGAGCGCTCAGGAACTCGTCGAAGAACAGGTACTGGTCACAGCAACACGCATCGAAGAGCCGGCGGCACTGCTGCCGCTCAGCTGGGACAAAATCGACAGTGACTCTATCGCGCTCACCGGCCAGGTCCACATCAACGAGTTAATGCAACGTGTCCCAGGCGCCTGGATCAGCCGTGGCAACGGTCAGGAAAGCCTCACATCACTGCGTTCTCCGGTACTCACCGGCGCGGGCAGCTGCGGCGCGTTCTATATGGCTGCAGACAATATCGGGCTGCGTGCCCCGGGTTTCTGCAATGTAAACCAGCTGTTCGATGCCAACACTGAACAAGCCGGCGCGATCGAAGTGATCAAGGGGCCCGGCACCGCGCTCTTTGGCTCCAATGCCATGCACGGCGTGATCAACATACTCAGCAAAGCACCGACGGAAGACGAACACAACGTCAGCCTGGAGGCCGGGCCGCACGACTACTATCGCGGCAAGTACCGCTACGCTGGCGGGTTTGGAGCGCACCGTGTCGGTGTCAGCTTCAACGGCACCAGCGACGGCGGCTACAAAGACGACTCAGGTTTCGACCAACAGAAGCTCAGCTTGCGAGATGACTACAGTGGTCAGGATTGGAATATCACCACAGTCATTGACTACGCCAACCTGAATCAGGAAACGGCGGGGTTCATCACTGGCTACAAAGCCTATGAGGACGAGGATCTCAAGGACACCAACCCCAATCCCGAAGCCTACAGGGATGCACGCTCACTGCGCGCGTACAGTCGGATGAGCAAAGTGCTGGACGCGAACAGCACCCTGACACTCACCCCTTACCTGCGCGACAACGAGATGGAATTCCTGATGCACTTCCTGCCCTGGCAGCCGGGAGAGGAAAACGGCCATACCAGCCTCGGCCTACAGGCTGCCGTGCACAGCGATTTCGACCGCTGGCGCTGGGCATACGGGGTTGATCTGGACTACACCGACGGGTGGCTCAAGGAAACCCAGGCTGAAGAATTCAGCCCTAATCAGCCCGCTGGGGTACATTATGACTACCAGGTAGACGCACTCACCGCAGCGCTGTTCAGCCAGGGTAGCTGGACTCAGGGACGCCTCGAACTTTCTGCCGGTGCGCGCCTGGAATACAACGGCTATGACTATGACAATCGCACGGGAGACGGCTCTGCTTGTGCCCCGGAGGCAAGCGCCTGCCGCTTCTACCGCCCCGCTGACCGCGACGATGACTTCACCGGCCTGTCATTAAATGCAGGGGCTAATTACCAGTGGCGCGACGATCACAGCGCCTATCTGCGCCTCGCCAGGGGTTTCCGCGCGCCTCAGGCCAACGAGCTCTATCGCCTGCAATCGGGCCAGCAAGTTGCGGATCTCGATCAGGAAGAACTCGACAGTATAGAAATTGGCCTGCGCGGTATCGCTTTCGAGAAGCTCGAGTACAGCGCTTCTGTGTATCACATGGCAAAAGATGATGTGATTTTCCAGGATGCAGACCGCCAGAACGTGAGCGGAGCCAGCACCGAACACCAGGGCGTGGAAGTATCACTGGACTACGCCTTCGCTGAAAACTGGTATTTCAACGGTGCAGCGTCCTACGCTCGCCACCGCTACGACAGCGCTAGCGAACTGATCGGTTCCAGTGGCGATATCAAGGGCAATGACATAGATACAGCGCCGCGTCACACCGGCAGTGCCCGCCTTGGGTGGCACTTTAGTGACGACAGCACCGCTGAAATGGAGTGGATCTATCTGGGCTCGCACTATCTGGAACCTGATAATGAGCACAAGTACGATGGCCATCAGCTGGTGAACTTACGTGTGACTTCGCGCTTCGACGACAGATGGTCAGGCGCCCTGCGCATGACTAACGTTCTGGATGAGGATTACGCTGAACGGGCCGATTTCGGCTTCGGCAGCTATCGCTATTTCGTGGGAGAACCGCGAGGTATCTACGCCGAGCTTAGTTTCAGCTTGCTATAATCAGCCTCGTTCGAGGGCAACGATGAGGTCTTTGAACCTGGCCTGATTCTCTTCAGAAAGGCCCATGAGGACACGGTGCGCTTCAATCACCTTGTCTTTCACCGAGTCTTCACTCCCTGTTACCTGGGGAATCTCGTGAATGTTCTCCGGGCTGGCACAGGACTCCTCGCGCAGGTCAAACAGGCGCTGAAACCCCATACTCTTTAGCAGACGGTTGATGCCGGGTTCGCAGGAAAAAATCGCGGGTTGAAAACCGTACTTATCCTGCACTTTGATGGCGAGTTTAGCGAGCAAACCCAGAGTCGTACTGTCGATACCCTCTGCCTCACACAGGTCAACCCAGACACTGGTAAAGCCGGGGTCGGCAAACATTTTCTGGAAGTACTCATCGATGGTGGTGCACAGGGTCAAGCGCACATCGCCGGTCATACGAATCACATATGCACCGTCGTGGCTGGCTGCGAGAATTCTTCCGTCCATCTCAGTCGCGCTTGCTGATAAACAGGGCTGCGATGTCATCGGGGGCGGTTTCCACCCGATCCAGGCCGAGGCGTGTTACCAGTTCTTCCGGTGAGTCGGCGGTCTCCTCAAAGACGCCGATAAAGTATTTCTCTTTTTCGATCAGATTCTTCGGTGGCAGGATCTCGAGAATACCGTCAGAAAACAAGGCCAGCATAAAGCTATCGGGAAGATCGATCAGGTGTTCCTCGTAGTGAGCGTCTTCCATAATACCCACCGCGGAGCCCTCGCCGCGCAGATACCTGGCCCCTTCCCTGCAAACCAGTACAGGCTGAGGCAGATGCCCTGCCACGCTGTAGCGAAGGGTATTCGCCTCAGTGTCGATCACGCCGACCACCATGGTAGCGAACTTGCCGACTTCCAGATCCATGAGCTCAAGATTGGCCCGCTTCAGCATCGCTACGGGGCTGTAAATTGTCTCATCATTTTTGCGCAGCAAATCTGAGCGCTTTCGTGCAAAGAGATTCTTCAGCAGCACAGTGGCAAACGCGGAGGAACTGCCATGGCCGGAAACGTCCGCCATGAAAAACGTAACATGCCGGTCACCCACGGTGAAATAGTCAGTGAAATCACCGCTCAGATAGAGTGAAGGAATCACCGTATGGCTGAAAACGTAGTCGCCAAGCACCATCGGGGTAGAAGGCAGCATGCGCATCTGCACCTGGCGCCCGGCCTGCTGGTCCTGTTCGAGCACCTTGATGGTGCCGCGCAGCTCGGTATTGGCCGCCTCCAGGCTATGGCGAGACTGTTCCAGTTCACGGCGCACCTGGCGTTGCCGCCGACAGCGTCCCAACGACCGTTCCAAGGCCTCGATATCATCCAGCGGGCGAACAAAAAAATCACTCGCGCCCCAGCGCAGGGCCGTCATCATGGCATCCGCGCGGGCCTCGTCGCTAATCAGGATAATAGGGATCTGCACGTCTAACTCGGGGAGTGAGCGACGAGCTGTATCCCAGGTAAGCCCCTCCATGTCCAGTTCGCAAACAATCACATCCAGGTCTGGCCGCTGGTGGAGAAACTCGCGCGCGCCAACTGCGGTGGTATGAACGACAGGCTCAAAACCCAACTCTTTCACCAGGGTGGCGAGGGCGGTGACGCGGGTTTCATCGTGGTCTACGACTAGGGCGGTTCCGGAGGATTCCATGTGGACTTTTTTACGTGAGATTGCTGTGGACACTACGCCCATCACCGGGGACAGGCAACAGACCAGTTTTGGCAGGATTTCACAGTTTTCGACGCGCTGGATCGAGCGGCCGTCAGAATTCTTCCCAGTCTTCTTCGCTGCCGAAGTCGGAGAAATTGTCCTCTACCACACCGTCGTTGACGAAAGCCCGTCGGGATTGGATATAGGCGTCGCGAACAAAGATATAGGGGTCGCCGGTAAGCAGTTCGTCCGCGGCCAGGAGGCGTGCCCGGCCATCCACAAGTTCCAGTGCCCAGAGCGAGTTACGCAGAGGCACATTGTCGATATAGGTAGGCACTGACGTGTAGGTGTCGACGATAGTACCGGTACCGCTGCGGAAGGTGCGCGGGCCGAAGAATGGCACCATCACATAGGGGCCCTGCTCCACCCCCCAGATTGCCAGCGTGTGACCGAAATCTGTGCGGTAGGGAGAGATGCCCATGGGCGTAGCCACATCGAACAGCCCCACAAGACCCACGGTGCTATTGATCAGAAAACGGCCGCCACCCTGGGCAGCGCCGGCGAATCGCCCCTGCAAGACACCGTTAATCGCGGAGTTGAAGTCATACATGTTGGCAAACATGTTGCCCACACCTCGTTTCGCGAAGGTCGGCATTACCCAGTCATACCCCACCGCCACCGGGCGCATCAGGTACTTATCAAGGGTGTTATTAATGGCGAAAAGAGGCCTGTTTATCGATTCCAGAGGATCGATATTCTTCTCTTTTTCCTGGCCCAGCGACGCGAGAGGTAGCATAAGCACCAGCGCCAACAGCAGGCTATATGCGGGTTTCATAATGAATAAAATTCTAGGCGATGAGGCAGAATGGTACGCCCGGCTTTGGACGGAAGCAAATCAGATGTCTCCAGCTGCGACCAAAATCACGTCACTGTGCACAAACTGCTGTAATTGATCGAGTGCAAATTGGCGCAAATTTTCCAATGGCATACCTAACTCTCCAGCCAACTGCCCGATAACCGCGCTCGCAGGCTCTCGCTCGTTGTCGCGAATCAATTCCAGTAGCCGCGCCGTCGCAGCGTTGAGTTCAATGAACTTCACTTCATCTTCCCGGCTGCGGTACACCACAAGGTAGCTGGGCTCGGCTGCGGCCTCCGGCTGAAAACCAGGGCCGATCTGGTGCACAGGGTACTGATAGGCCAACACCCAGGCCAGCGGGGAAAGCATGAGCATGGCTGAGCCCAGGTCACCCACTTCCACTCGCGGTGGCAGCTCCTCTTCAGCCACATCCAGCGCCAACTCTGCCCATTCGTAGTGGGCGAGTTCAGCCACAAACGGAGGGTCACAGGGTCTGGCGGTATGTTCATTCATCAGGTATTGGATGAATTCCTGGCTAATTTCCAGAAAGTAGGGAGAACTGCAACGATGCCCATCGAGGAAGCCGCGAACCAGCCCCTCCCAATCCTGTTCGCTGTATAAGCTGTGCAGCACCGGAAAGCCGCCGCTGATAAAGCCCTCTACATTGTTGAAGATGAGGTCGCGATAGACTTTCAGGCGACGCTCTTCGACCTGCTCAGGCGCCGGCGCATTCTCCGGATCACGTAAGTAACTCGCCATGCGCAACTGGCTCTGGCGCAGCGTCGATGTCGTCATGCGCTGATCGCCTCAGGGGCCGAGCCACTCTCTCGTTGGGTATCCCGCACGCGCTCCACCTCGGCCAGCAACTCGGCGATAGGCGGAAGGTTGAAATCGCGTTCCAACAACGTTGGCAAGGGCCCGACACGCCGGTAGGCATCAGCCAACAAGCCCCAGACAGGATCAATCACATCTGCTCCATGGGTGTCGACCTTGAGGTCATCCGCCTCGTCGAAGTGGCCCGCCACATGAATGTAGCGCGCCCTTTCCAGGGGCAATGAATCGAGAAATTGAATCGGATCGTAATTGTGGTTGATGCTGTTGACGTAAATGTTGTTTACATCCAGCAACAAGTCGCAGCCACTCTCTTCCAGAACTGCGCGAATAAATTCGGCCTCGCTCATGTCCCGGTGGGGCTGGGCGTAGTAGGAGGCATTCTCCAGGGCGATGGGTTCACCCAAAATATCTTGTACCTGGCGCACACGGCCTGCGACATAGTGCACCGCTTCCTCGGTAAAGGGGATGGGCAGTAAATCGTAGAGATGCCCCTCGGCGGCGCAGTAGGTGAGGTGCTCGCTGTAGAGAGGCACGTCTATTTCATTCATCAGGCCGCGCACAGCTGTCACCAGATCAGTATCCAGGGCATCCGGACCACCGATATCAAGCGAGAGCCCGTGCAACACCACGGGATAGCGCTCAGCCATCTGGCGGAACTGACGGCCATAGCGGCCCCCTACTCCGATCCAGTTTTCCGGTGCCACTTCGAGGAAGTCAACCGAATCCTGCTCCATAGACAAAAGCGGACCCAACAGGGCCCGCCTCAGTCCGAGTCCC
Organism: Halioglobus maricola; assembly: GCF_009388985.1. Taxonomy (NCBI): domain Bacteria; kingdom Pseudomonadati; phylum Pseudomonadota; class Gammaproteobacteria; order Cellvibrionales; family Halieaceae; genus Halioglobus; species Halioglobus maricola. The sequence continues at coordinate 1,631,382 of NZ_CP036422.1, read as the reverse complement.
GCACCGCGGAACTCTGTTGCTTGCGATGGCATTAGCCGCCGCACTTACCTTCGCCGCATTTGCCTTCGCCGGACGCCTTCTTGTCGCCGCCGCATTTGCCTTCGCCGCACTTACCTTCGCCAGCAGCTTTTTCGCCACCGCATTTGCCTTCGCCGCATTTGCCTTCATGACCGGCTTTTTTCTCGCCGCCACACTTGCCTTCGCCGCACTTGCCTTCGCCTTCGGCTTTTTCACCACCGCACTTGCCTTCACCGCACTTGCCTTCGCTGTGCTTGTCAAAACTCGCGAGGTCATAGCCACCGCTCAATTGGGTAGAAGCGAAAGGGTTCACCTCGGCCGATGCCAGAGGTGAGATCGCAGTTGCCAGAAACGCGGCGCCCAGAGCAGCTGCAAGAGGTTTTTTAATCTGTGACATGGTTATTTTCCCTGTGGTAATCCAAGTATTTTAATGTTGCCGCCAGGGAGACCGATATCACCTATCACACCGTGGCGTGCTGATTATGACTTGGCTTGAACGCGGAAGTTTCATTCCTGTTACATTTTTTTTGCAAGTCATCACTAACCATAGATCACTGGGGGTTGTTTTCCAGCCAGTTTTTCACCTCCGCCCACTGCTGAGCTAGACGCTTCTCGGACACGGCCTGACGCGTTCCCAAGTGCTGGGCGAACAGAGATACCCGAAACTCCTCCAGCATAAATCGATACTGCATAGCCGCCGGGCAGGCCTGAAGCAGGCCTTCCCTGATTGCCATAGTCGCTGTCAGTGGCTCGGTGAGATCCGCCATAAGGGCACAATATTTCTGATCTTTCGCCACCTGACCGCTTAGCCTTTCAACCCGGTTGAGCAGCGCCTTCATATAGCGCGGATACTGATTTAGCCAACTGCCGGGTGTGTCGCGCAGAAAGCCAGGGGCCAACAGTGCTTTCATCTGGCTATCGATATCCTTGCGGATCTCCGGCCAACGCTCGGTAGGGATTGACGATAGCTTCGCCCGAGCCGCAGCCAACGGCTTCAAAGCGGCCAGTAACGACGCCTCGATTTCATTGGCTCGACTGATGACGTCGCCCTTACCCTGATTGAGTCGCGCCTGGAAGTCACTCTCGCCATAGGGCAAGTCACTGTCCAGGGACATGGCTTGAGCAAAAGCTGCGTCCACCAGGTCATCGGCCAGAGCCGCGCGGTCCAGCCCCGCTCCCGCCAGCACCAGGTTGAATTCATTGCCGCGCAGCGATTGCTTGCGAACATACTTCACCTGCTGTGCGCTGTGCAAACGCAGCATCTGCAACACCCCACGCCGGTGCTTTTGCTGCGCCACTGCCGGGTAGTCGCACAGCTCGATCGCTGCACTGTCGCCCTCGGATACAAGCGCCGGATACGACACAATATCCTGCCCTGCCTGGCGGAAACGCCACTCGCGCGGGACATCGCCAAAATCCCAGCGCTTGAGTCCAATACGCGCTGGCGAGTCGGTCTCTGCCTTGCCGACACTCTGGCGGGTGTCGTCGCGGAAGCGGCTGATCAAGGACTGCAGCTCGCGGCCCTGCGCCAACATTTTCCCCTGGGCATCGACTACCCGGATATTCATCCTGTAGTAGTCGTCGAGCTTTTCCGCCGCCCAGTCCGCCGGTTCCAGACGCACATTACCCAGACGTCCCATCGCGCGAGACAGTGCCATCAGCAGATCGCTGTCATCCGGCACAAGATCTGCCAGTGCCCGGTCGACATAATCCGGGGCTGGCACCAGTCGCTTGCGTTGCTCCTTGGGCAGGCTTTTCACCAGGGCGATACATTTTTCCCGCAACAGCCCCGGAACAAGCCAGTCGAAGCGGAACCGCGGCACTCGATTGAGCAGTGCGACCGGCACAGTGACCGAAACACCGTCCGCTTCCTTGCCAGGCTCAAACTGGTAGCTGAGCGCGAACTCCATATCGTTCCAGGTCAAGGTCGAGGGAAACTGGTCTTCCAGCTCGCCGCCCGGGTCGCGCGCCAGTAATTGTTCGCGTGCGAGCTTCAGGCTCTCGCCTCTCTCCGGAGATTTCTTCAGCCATGACTGCAATCGCCCGGCAGTATAGGCGTTGTCCGGAAGGCGCTCGTTGTAAAACTCAAAGATCACTTCTTCATCCACCAGGATGTCGCGGCGACGAGTGCGTGATTCCAGTTCCTCTACCTCACGTGCCAGACGCAGGTTGTGCTTGAGAAATGCCGGATGTTGGCGGTACTTGCCTGCCACCAGGCCATCGCGAATAAGCAGCTCGCGAGATTCATCTGGAGCGAGCGGGCCATAATGCACCGAGCGCTTATCCGCGATTGTGAGCCCATACAAAGTGAGCCGTTCCGAAGCCATCACCCTCCCGCTGCGCGACTGCCAGCGCGGTTGGTAGTAATGATACTTGAGCAGCGCGGGATTGATGTCCACCACCCAGAGGGGATCGATAGCCGCCACTGTGCGAGCAAAAACCTTGCTAGTCTCCACGATTTCCGCAGCCACAATCCACTTGGGGCGTTTGCGCGACAAACCCGAACCGGGGAATATCTGCAACTTGCGATTGCGCGCGCCCAGGTATTCCCTGTCTTCCTGATGCTGAGCAATATTGCCTAGCAGCCCCGCCAGCAGAGCGCGATGAACACCCTGGTAGTTTTCCTCTTCGGGCAGTTCCGACGTGGCCTTCATTTTTTGCTGGCGGCAGGCAATGCTGAGCTGGGTGTGGATATCCCGCCACTCGCGCATACGCATAAATGAAAGAAACTCTTTTTTACACAGCTTGCGCAACTGGTTCTGGCTGAGCTCCTGACGCTGCTCCTCATAATAGCGCCACAGGTTTAGCCAGCCCAGGAAGTCGGATTTTTCGTGGCGGTAGCGAGCGTGCGCCTGGTCAGACTGCTGTTGCTTGTCGGCCGGGCGCTCTTTCGGATCCTGGACTGCCAAAGCCGCTGCAATCACCAGAATTTCGGGCAGGCAGCCGAGCTCGCCTGCCGCCAGCACCATACGCCCCAGACGAGGATCCACCGGCAGCCGGGCCATGCGTCGGCCCACCTGGGTGAGTTCCCGATCTGGCGTCACCGCGCCCAACTCCTCCAACAATTTGTAGCCATCGCGGACCAGGCGCGGGTCCGGCGGATTGATGAAGGGGAAATTCTCCACCTCACCCAGGCCGAGAATCAACATCTGCAACACGACTGCGGCGAGATTGGTACGAAGAATCTCGGGGTCTGTGAACTCCGGCCGCGAGAGGAAATCCTGCTCACTGTAGAGGCGCAGGCACACCCCCTCCTCAACCCGGCCGCAACGTCCCATGCGCTGGTTGGCACTCGCCTGTGAAATCGGCTCTATCGGCAGACGTTGAACCTTGGTTCGATAACTGTAACGGCTGATCCGCGCTTCACCCGGGTCGATGACATAGCGAATCCCCGGCACTGTCAGCGATGTTTCCGCCACATTGGTGGCGAGGATCACCCGCAACCCACGGCGACTTGAGAGGTTGAACACCCGGTTTTGCTCCGCCGCACTGAGCCGGGCATAGAGCGGTAGGATATCCAGCTCGGTGTCCTGACGCAGGGACTTGGCCGTCTCTCGAATATCCCGCTCGCCTGACAGGAACACCAGCACATCGCCGCGTTTGCCATAACTACCGGCATCAATTTCTTGCACCAGCGAGACGATGCGCTGCGGCAAGTCCTCGCCATCGGCGGGCTCTGCCTCCAGGTAATGAGTGTCCACCGGAAAAGTGCGACCGGACACCTCGACCACAGGGGCTCCGTCGAAGTGACGCGCAAAGCTCTCCACGTCGATGGTCGCCGAGGTGATAATCAGTTTCAGGTCGGGGCGTTGTGGCAGGAGTTGCTTGAAGTACCCAAGCAAGAAATCGATATTGAGGCTGCGCTCATGCGCCTCATCGATAATAATCGTGTCGTAGCGGCGCAGCAGGCGATCGCGCTGGATTTCGGCGAGCAGGATTCCGTCGGTCATCAGCTTGATGGCGGTATCGTCGGAGACCTTGTCCGTAAAGCGCACCTGGTAACCCACGAGCTGCCCCAGCTCACCCTTGAGTTCCTCGGCTATCCGCTGGGCCACCGTGCGCGCTGCCAGGCGTCGTGGCTGCGTATGACCGATAAGACCCTTGCGGCCGCGCCCCAATTCCAGGCAGATTTTGGGCAACTGGGTAGTTTTGCCCGAGCCGGTCTCCCCGGCGACGATCACAACCTGGTTTTCCCGAATGGCGCGCGCAATTTCCTCCCTGCGCTGGGTGACGGGAAGTGCTTCCGGGTATTCGATCTGTAGGTCGGGGAGCGCCCCCGGTGAGTCTGTCATGCTCCCTCTCGAGCTTGTTGTCGTGGCGGCGAAGCCGCGTCCCGGGTTATGCTCTGGCCCTCAGCCGAGAGAGAACCCCATGAATACGCTTACCAACTTCACCTACGACGAAATTACCCTAGGCCAGACCGCAAGCTACTCCAAGCAGGTGACCGAATTGGACATCCAGCTCTTCGCCGTGGCTTCCGGCGACATAAATCCACTCCATCTCGACCCTGAATACGCGGCCACAACACGCTTTGGTGAGCGTATCGCTCACGGCATGCTCACGGCATCCATCGTGTCCGGCGCCCTGGCCAATGTACTGCCGGGCCCTGGCTGCATTTTCCTGGAACAATCGGTGAAGTTTCGCCTGCCGGTGAAGATCGGTGATGAAGTCAGGGTAGAGCTGGAAGTGACCGAAAAAAGCGACCGGCGTAAAACCCTCACGCTCGCCAACAAGGTCTACAACCAGGACGACAAGCTTGTGCTGACCGGCACCTCGGTCGTCACAGCACCGACAGAGAAGGAGAGCCTACCGAAGCCGGCTACGCCCGAAGTTAGCCTGTCAGGCGGGTAGTTCTCCACCCGCGGCCTGGGAGCGCTGAAACTGTTCATAATCCAGATACATCGGACGCAACATTACCGCGGCCTTGCGCTCGTGGGTTTGTACTGACAACACCATCACTGACGGCACGCCCTCTTCAACCGTCACGCCGGTGATACCGATGATCTGGTTGGTCGGCTGGTTCTGCGCTGTGAAAGACGGGATTTTTTGCCCGTCCTGTATGGCCTTGACCAGGTTGCTCAGCAGCGTTGCAAGGCTGGCACGAAACGCGCTGTAGTTCAGGTTGCCCGCGTACTCGCTGTGATCCAGAGAGATATCGAACCGAACCTTGGATTTGTCTTCCATCTCCACGTTGGTCAGGCCAATAATTTTACCCGCTGCCACTTCCTTATAGAGTTTCTTCGCGTCCGTGCGCGGCGCCTCGATGAACGCCCGGTGCAGGAGGTTAATTGCCATCGTCAGGAACTTGTCGCGCTCGATGGATTGATTCTGTAGGTCTGCCATATTTACCTCGGCTGAAAAGAGCTGCAAGTCTACTGCCAGAGGCGATCTCGAGCAACGAAAACCCTGCCTTTGAACGGGGCCTCTGATATGATTCCCGGCGCCATGCAAAGCCCCATTCCCACCAATGTGAACCCAGGCCAGTGAACCGCGAGAACACACCGTGGGCGCCGGTCACTCCCGCCCAACTGGAATGGACCGACGAAGGGGATCCACTCTCCTCCACGTTCGGCGATGTCTACTACTCGCGTGAAGACGGAATCGCGGAGAGCACGCACGTATTCCTCGAGGGCAATAAGCTCGCCGAGCGCCTGGTCAATGGCGATCGCGGTAGCTTCTGCATCGGGGAAACCGGCTTCGGGACCGGCCTGAATTTTCTGCTCACATGGCAACTGTGGCGGGGGCTACCCCAGCCACGCCCGCGCCTGCACTACGTCTCGGTCGAGATGTTCCCACTGCTGCGAGCCGATCTGGAGCGCGCACTGGCGACCTGGCCATCGCTCGCACCTCTGGCGGAAAGCCTGCTGGCCCATTGGCCCGATCTTCTGCCTGGACAGCACCGGGTGATTCTCGACGATGGCCAGGTGACCCTGGACCTGTGGTGGGAAGATGTCGCCGCAGCACTGCCAGACATCGCCAGCACTGGGCCCTCGATCGACGCCTGGTTTCTCGATGGCTTTGCCCCTGCCTGCAATGAGGCGATGTGGCGGCCGGAGCTTTACAGGGCGATTGCCGCCGCCAGTCGACAAGGCGCTAGCTTCGCCACCTTCACTGCCGCGGGGCATGTGCGACGCGGCTTGCAGGACTGTGGATTTCAGGTGGAGAAAGCACCGGGCTTCGGCCACAAGCGCGAGTGCCTCCGAGGATCACTGGCGCACGCCGTTGAGGCACCCACTCACGATTACACTCCCTGGGACTTACCGCGCAAATCACCGCACGAGTTGTTGAACCCGTCGCCTCAACTCACACCGAAGACGGCGCTGGTGATTGGCGCGGGCCTGGCGGGTTGCAGCACTGCAGCGGCCCTCGCTCGAAGGGGCCTGGTGGTAAAAGTGCTCGACGCTGGCGCCCTCGCTGGCGAGGCCTCGGGCAACGAGCAGGGTATTCTCTACACTCGTCTTTCGCGGCGCCACTCGGTCCTGACCGATTTTGCCCTGCAGAGTTTTACCTGCGCTGCTGCGCTGTATCGCGGGCTGTTTGCCAACGGCCGTCTCTGCGCGGGTGTGGACGGAGAGCTCTGCGGCAGCTTCCACCAGCAGTCAGATGCAGACGAGCGTGCTCTACTCGCAGAGCAACTCAAGTCCCTGCCCCAGCTCGCCGCCGTCCTTGAACCAGAAGAGGCCGAATCCCTGCTGGGCGTACGCCCGCGCGAGGGCGGTTACTGGTTCCCGGCCTCCGGCTGGCTGCGTCCGCCTTCGGTTTGCACTGCGCTCCTGGACCACCCCAACATTCAGCTGATAGAACATTGCGGAGCACTATCACTCGTCCGCGAGCTTGATCACTGGACGGCTCGCAACGGCCAAGAGGCTATCGCAACAGGCAGCCTTGCAATTATTTGCACAGGGACCGCCGCAAGCCGTTTTGAGGGCCTGGAATGGCTGCCTACCCAGGCTATTCGTGGCCAGACCAGCCATCTTCCAGCCAACAGCCAGTTCGACACCCTGCGCGCGGGCTTTTGCCACGAGGGCTATATCGCGCCGGCTCGCAATGGCGAACACTGCATCGGCGCAACCTTCAATCTGAAGGACAGCGAAACCTCCCTGCGCCACGACGATCATCGTCAAAACCTGGAGCGCCTGGCCAGTGCTGTACCCCGTTGGCGGGAACTGATCGCAGCCATCGACGTCGAACACATTAGTGGCCGTGTGGGTTTCCGCTGCGCCAGTCCGGACTACCTGCCGATCGCCGGCCCGGTGCCCGCGCGCGACGCCTTCTTGCACGACTACGCCGGGCTGCGTAAGAATGCCAAACAGACTATCCCCGCTCTCGGAAGCTATATGACCGATTTGTACGTCAACACCGCCCACGGTTCCCGTGGCCTGAGCTCGACGCCCCTGGTCGCCGAAATACTGGCGAGCCAGATTTGTGAGGAGCCAATACCGATGAGCCGGGAGTTACAACGAGCATTGTCTCCCGCCCGTTTCCTGGTGCGCGACCTGGCGCGAGGCCGGATCTAATGCGACCTATCCTCACGCTTCTGGTCTGCCTGTTCGCGTCACAGTTTTCATCTCTGAGCCTGGCCGTGGAGCAGTTCAGCTATCGCGTGCTCGACAAAAAGCCAAACGACCGCGCGAACTATGTTCAGGGTCTGGAGATTCACGCGGGCAAGCTCTACCTCAGCGCCGGCGAGTACGGTAAATCCAAACTGCGCCGCTACGATCTGGAAACCATGGCGCTGGAACAGGAACAGCGGCTAAACCCTCGCCTGTTCGCCGAGGGGATCACCCGCCTCGACGACAAGCTTTACCAGCTCACCTGGCGCGCTGGCATGATGCTCGAATTCGACTTTGAAACACTCAAACCCATCAAATGGCACCCTATCAGCGGCCAGGGCTGGGGCCTCACCACCAATGGTGAGCACTTAATCTACACCGACGGCGGCCACCACCTGCACTTCATCACCCCCGGGAAACCCGGCAAGCAACACTCCGTTGCCGTCACAATGGCGGGCGTACCGGTGAACCACTTGAACGAACTCGAGTGGATAGATGGCAAGGTGTGGGCCAATATCTACCAGACCGATCGCATCGTCATTATCTCTCCCGACACCGGTGAGGTAACCGCCAACATTAGCCTTGATGGTCTGCTACCCACCGCTGAGCGTAAACCCAATACAGATGTGCTCAATGGCATCGCCCGCAACCCGGAAAACGGTGCAATCTGGGTGACCGGTAAACGGTGGCCATGGCTCTATCAAATTGAGCTGGTGCCCCACCCCAGCGAGCAAGAATCGCGCTAGAATAGCGCCCCTACCCCATATACCGAGATAGCGAATGAGTAACCCCCTGCCCCACGCCCACGCGGCCTTCGAACCCGTGCGCGAACAGGCCATCGATTCCCTCAACCTCAAGGTTCAGGAATATCGTCACCGCGAGACCGGCGCCGTGCACTACCACATGGCCGCCGACAACAGCGAAAATGTGTTCCTGGTGGCCCTGCGCACCGTGCCTGAGGACTCCACCGGTGTCGCCCATATTCTCGAACACACAGCCCTGTGTGGCTCGGAACGCTATCCCGTTCGCGACCCGTTCTTCATGATGCTCAGGCGCTCGCTGAACACCTTTATGAACGCTTTCACCAGTTCAGACTGGACCGCCTACCCCTTTGCAAGCCAGAACCGCAAAGACTTCAACAACCTGCTCGATGTATATCTGGACGCCGTGTTCTTCTCCCGCCTGGACCCACTGGATTTCGCCCAGGAAGGCCACCGGGTAGAGTTTGCCACGCCCGATGACCCGAATACCGAACTGGTTTTCAAAGGCGTTGTTTTCAATGAAATGAAAGGCGCGATGAGTTCCGTGAGCAGCACCCTTTGGCAGCAGTTCTGCCAGCAGCTGTTTCCCTCCAGCACCTATCACTACAACAGCGGCGGAGAACCGGAGAACATTCCCGATCTCAGTTATAAGCAGTTAAAGGCCTTCTACGAGAGCCACTATCACCCTAGCAACGCGATCTTCATGACCTTCGGCGACATACCGGCCGCAGAGCACCAGGCCGTCTTTGAAGAGCGTGCACTGAGTCGCTTCCAGCGCCTCGAACAGCGCATTGAGGTAAAACCAGAGCAGCGCCTCTCCGCTCCTCTGCGGGTGAAGAATAGCTACGCCTTTGACGACAACACCGACACCAGTGCCAAAACACATCTGGTGATGGGCTGGATGCTCGGCGAGAGTAGTGACCTGGAGGCCATGTTGGAGGCGCAGTTGCTCTCCAGCGTGCTGCTGGAGAACAGTGCATCACCGCTGCAGCACGCTCTTGAGACAACTGAGCTGGGCCAGGCACCTTCCCCGCTATGCGGGCTCGAAGAATCCATGCGTGAAATGGTGTTTGTTTGTGGCATTGAAGGAAGCGAAGCTGAACACACCGATGCCTTCGAAGCCATGGTGTTAGCCATTATCGAACAAGTGGCCGCCGAGGGTGTCGCCGCTGAGCGCCTGGAAGCCGTGTTACACCAGCTTGAATTACACCAACGCGAAGTGAGCGGCGATAGTTATCCCTACGGCCTGCACCTGATCTTACAGGCGCTGGGATCCGCCACCCACTACGCCGACCCGATCGCCGCAATGGACCTCGATCCAGTCATCGAATCCCTGCGCAGCAAGATCGAAAACCCCGACTACATCAAAGGCCTTGCCCGCAAACTCTTGCTGGAAAATACCCACCGGGTGACCCTGGTCGTGGAACCCGACAAGGGCCTTTCGGCACGCAAGGTGGAAGAAGAAGCCGCACGCCTGGCAGACATCAAATCTGGTATGAGCGAAGAGCAGAAGGCGGCCACCGTCAAGCTCGCGGCCGATCTGGTGGAGCGCCAGCAGAGTGTCGACGACGAGAGCATCCTGCCCAAGGTCGAACTGGCCGACGTCCCCGCCGCCTTCCCCGACGTGGAGTTCGCGGAGTCGGATCTGCACGGCCTGAATACCACTCGATACGGCCAGGGCACCAATGGCCTGGTCTACCAGCAGTTGGTGCTGGCGCTGCCGGCCCTGAACGAAGAACAGCGCGCTGTTCTGCCGCTGTATACCAGTTTCCTCACTGAGCTCGGGATCGGTGGAACAAGTTATCTCGACACCCAACACCGCCAGTCGTCAGATGTCGGTGCGATAAACGCATTTACCTCCATGCGCGGTGAAGTAGACAACGAACAGGAGGTGAAAGCGCACTTCGTACTCTCCTCCAAAGCACTGCTGCGCAATGCCCGGGCGCAAACAGCGTTGATGCGCGACACCCTGAACACCGCGCGCTTCGACGAGCACGAGAGGCTCCGCGACCTGGTCAGCCAGCAGCGCGCTCGCCGCGAGCAATCGATCACCGGCAATGGCCACGGACTGGCTATGGCCGCGGCCTGTGCCGGCATGAGCCCGCTAGCCAATCTCAATCACGAACTCACCGGACTGGCCGGAATTCGTCGCCTGCGCAAGCTGGATGAAGCACTCAAGGACGAGGGAGAACTGGCAAAGTTCAGCGCCACTTTGGCGTCCATCCACAGCGGTGTACGCGATATGCCAGCCGATCTGCTGCTGGTGGCAGAACCGCAGGAAGTGGAACGTCTGGCTGACGAACTCACCGCCAGCTACGGCCAGCTAGGTCAGGCTGCCAGCGACACCCTCAGCTTCAAAAAACTGCGCGAGCAGCGCAACGAATTCTGGGTGACAAATACCCAGGTCAACTTTTGCGCCCGGGCTTACCCGACAGTGCCTGTCGGCCACGACGATGCAGCTTCGCTTTCAGTACTCGGCGGTTTCCTGCGCAACGGCTATCTGCATCGGACCATTCGCGAACAAGGCGGAGCCTATGGCGGCGGCGCCTCCCAGGACTCAGGTTCCGCAGCGTTCCGTTTCTATTCCTATCGCGATCCACGCCTTGTCGAAACGCTGGACGATTTCGACGCAGCCATCGATTGGCTGCTACAGGGCGGGCATGACGGACGCGCTCTCGAGGAAGCGATCCTCGGCGTGATAGGCAGCCTGGACAAACCCAGCTCCCCGGCGGGAGAGGCCAAACAACACTTCCACAATCGCCTGTTTGGCCGCACCCACGCGCAACGAGAGTTGTTCCGCGAACGTATTCTCGCAGTGAGCATGGACGACTTACTGCGGGTTGGCGAAACCTACTTCAAGCCCGAGCAGGCCAGCACTGCAGTAGTGAGCAATAGCGCACAACTTACACCCACAGAGGAGCTACGGGCGAAGCTGGGCCTGGTCGTTCAGGAACTCTAGTTCGAAGAGGATTGGCGGCGCTCGAGGGCGCCGTCCAGTTTCTCTGACAGGAAAACCACCGAATCGAGATAGCGCCCTAATACGCGGTTGTCACCAAATCCCTCTGGGCGACGATCGCGATTCGCCACGTAGCTCAGGTACTCAAACAGGTGCCTGAACTCCTCTCCCACACCCACATCTGACAGCGGGCTCTCTGCGCTATCCTCGCGCAGGTTCCAATCGCGCTGGACAATGGTCCACGCTCTTGCCGGGATATGTGTCATTGCCTGAGGAAACAGCACAGTCTCTTCCAGCTCTACATGGGAGCGCAATGTCTCGCAGAACTTGCGCCAGCGCACGAGCAGGCGATCTGGCCTGCCCTTGATGCCGGGATCACAGGCGTTTTCTACCTGCTGGAGCAACAGCGCTCCGTGCTTGGCGATCTTGCTGTGTTCGCGCTCTAATGCCTCGAGGCTATGAGCGGATTCAGGATGGAACTTAAGCACCTCCTGAAACACAAATTCTTCCAGCGGATGATGGCAGCGGTCGAGATAATCGGTCATGAAACGCGCCACGTCTGCCAGCAGTAAGTAATCTGATTCTTCGTCAAAACTACCGTCGGCCAGCGACTCCTCGATCATGGCGTAAAGCTGGTAAAAATCATTGTGATCACGGCGGAGTCTTTTGAGTAACAGCGGTTGGTCATCTTCGATATCGCGAATTTCCGGGCGCGGTCGTACGACTTCCTGGCGCCAGTCGGCATAGATGAACTCATGAAACAGACGGTTGCCGAACGCCTGCTCGACCAGCTCAATGCTCCAGCGGGGGAAGTACTTTACTGCGTCAAAAGCCTGCCATTGATCGACCGGCTCCGCCAACCTGTCCGCCACCGCAGTCACAACGGCCTCGTTGAACGCCATGCCTGAGTGGGAGCATACGAGGCGCAGATTCTCGCGAATCGCGGGTGCCTGGGACAACTGGACAATGTAGTCGGGGATACGCGCAGACTGGCTGAACACGACAGCATCAATAGGGCTCCAGATGGCCACCATGGGCAACTCGGGCTGTCGCGCCCCCCAGTGCAGGAAACCCTGTTTACCGGTAATGGAAAAACGGAACCCCGCCTCGGCCTTGCGGCTCGCGATGCGGGTCACAAAACTGTTCTGGTCGTCGCTGATATAGGGATGGATCGTCGGCGACCCCAGGGTGATCACTCGGTCGATTTCGTCAGGGTAGCGCATGGCTGTTTCGCGACTGTACAGCCCCCCCAGGCTCTGACCCACCAACGCCACTTTCGCACCACTGGCGCCACTTATTTTGCGCACCTTTTCGATAATGCGAGCAGTCATCTCCTCCACGTGGGCCTCGCCCGACTCACCCTGAAAACCTCGATTCTGGCCCAGCCCCCAGCAGTGGGCATCAAACCCGGCATCGCGCAGCACGTCGCGCAGCCAGTTCATCGAGTCATCACCCGCCATATACCCCGGCAGCAACATGACCAACTGCCCCTCCCCCCGGGGGATCTTGCGCAGCAGCCGCTTACGGGTCAACCGCGAAAGCGCTATCTCACCCGCGGTGACAGCGATATCGGTTTGCAGCCGCAGGAGATCTTTAATAACGGCCATTGGGGTTACCTCTTCGTTTACAGCGCATAGCGCTCCTGTAATACCTGTTTTAGCACTTTACCCTGGGGGGACATGGGCAACTCATCGGCAAAGCGCACATGGCCCGGCACCTTGTAACCCGCCAGGCGCTCACGGCAATAGTCACGCACTGCCTCTTCACCGAGGTCACTGTCTGCGGCAAGGCATATCACCGCGAGGCCGGTCTGGCCCCAGCGCGTGTCCTCTACGCCAATCACCGCCGCGCGAGCGACCTCAGGATGACTGAGCAGCGCGTTCTCCACTTCTGCGGGATACACGTTTTCACCCCCGGAGATAAACATGTCCTTGTAGCGATCCACGATATAGACAGCACCGGAGATATCCATGCGGCCGGCGTCGCCGGAGCGGAACCAGCCGTTAATAAATGCCTTGTACGTGGCGTCGGGATCATTCCAGTAGCCTGGAGTGACCGCCGCTCCACGAATCTGGACCTCCCCCACCTGATTGGCGGGCAGCTCTTCACCATTCTCATCGCCGATCTGGATCTGGGTATGCATGACCCTGAACCCTGCGGAGCCCAATTTTTTCTCGGCCATAAACGCGGGCAGAAACGCCACCGAAAAGGCTTCGGTCATGCCATAACTCTGGGAGAGACCCACGCCTTTGGCTTGCCAGGTTTCCAGCAATGAACGGGGTACGGGCGCAGCGCCGACACCAGCCACACGCAGGCTGGGAAATTTTGCCGAGGCAAAACCAGGCTGCTCCGCCAGCATCTGGTACTGGATGGGCACGCCCAACATGTGAGTTATCCCCAACTCCGGGTCTTCCAGATAAGCCATCGCCCGGGCGGGATCCCAATTACGCATCATGAAAATCGTGCCGCCATAGTGAAACAGGGGCATCGCAAAGCCATTGAGCCCTGCCACGTGAAACAGAGGGGCAGAGCTGAGCGAGCGAGTGCGAATGTTCACCTCGCCGTGCTGGGCAGCGTGAATAATGGTGTCGCGCACCATATGAAAATTGTGGATAACCCCCTTGGGGTTTCCGGTGGTTCCGGAGGTGTAGATCAGCATCGCTACATCCTCCACCTTGATTGCCTGCTTGTCGAAATCCGGCGTACTGTTGCGAATCAGCGCCTCGTAATCAGATTCTTCAGCACCGCTTCGACGCACAATACGTGGCGTGGAAATGCCCTCTAGTTTTTCTTCGAACTCCTCATCGACAATCAGCAGCGAGGGCTCGCAGTGGCCCAAAATATGCGCCAGTTCCGGTCCGGCCAAGCGCCAGTTGAGCGGTACGAAAATGGCGCCGATTTCCCAGCATGCGAAGAGTATTTCGAAGAAATCTGTGGAGTTGTGGGCCAATACCGCAACCCGGTCGCCCTTGTTGATCTTGAATCGACGGTTCAGTCCGCCGGCGACACGGGTGATGCGATTGTAGAACTCGCGGTAGGTAAATTCACGGCCAGTATCGAGGTCGACCGCCGCGAGATAATCACCGGTATAGGTGGCGTGATAAACCAGCCAATCGACCGAGAAGTCGCCCGCTGTCTCAGCACCCTGCCCTGCCAGCATATCACTCATTATGACCCTCCAATTCGCTAGTCCAGCAGCGCAAGATACTCATCGTAGGATGCCTGCAAACAGTCTACATAATCGCGCGTATCCGCCATGACCGCCTTGTCACAGGTCATCGTTATCGACAGGGTTTCCGGAGTCGAAAACACCGCATGAGTCAGGCCCGTGCGACCGGCCACCGGGACCACCCCCATCAAACCCACCATACGGCCACCGGCAAGATAAATAGGAACAGGGATACCGGGAACGTTAGTAATCAAGGTGTGCATGGGAATGAAATTACTGCGCTCGGCAAGCCAGGCACTGGCGCGGATGAGCGGCGACAACGCCAGGTGAGGCGTGTGCTCCAACACGCCCATCATCGGTCGGGCCGCCCGAATCGACAGTGAATCCTTGCCGGCCTTATTGCTCTCGTGGGTCAGGACCAGGCGCTCTATGGGATCATCGATATTGGTGTAAAGCCTGGACATCAGCGCCGTCACCATGACCTTGGCATTCTCGTCACCTTCACCGCGCACGTCCATCGGCATACCGGCGATCAACGGCTGCGCCGGCACGTCGCCATAGAGTTCCATATAGCGCTGCATAGCACCGGCGATAATCGCGAACACCACATCGTTCAGTGTCGCTCCAGCTGCCAAGCTCCGCATGGCCTTGATATCCGCCAGCGGAAACATGGCTCCATCGATTCGCAAACCTCCGCCACTCCGCTTGGGATTGAACACGGTTTCGGGCAGCAACAAGCCGCCAGAATCGCCGTCGGCAGCAGGGTCTCTATTGGCCGAGCCCTCTCTAACAAGTGCGGGCACAGCCTTGACCATCGCGCGCCCCGCCAGAATCAGTTTACGGA
The DNA here is from genome assembly GCF_009388985.1 of Halioglobus maricola. Lineage (NCBI taxonomy): Bacteria > Pseudomonadati > Pseudomonadota > Gammaproteobacteria > Cellvibrionales > Halieaceae > Halioglobus > Halioglobus maricola. The sequence continues at coordinate 1,616,081 of NZ_CP036422.1, read as the reverse complement.
GATTATTCGGGTAGGCCTTAGCCAGTAGCTTAAGCCGTGAAGGCGCTTCTTCACCGCCCCACTCGGCAACTTCGCCAGGCTTGCGCACGCCCTTGGGCTTCATATCGTGAATCGCTTCCTGGATAGCGCGACCAGACGCGCCATCGATGGCTGCGTGGTGCATTTTCAGGAACATGGCGTAGCCATTCTCAGGCAGGCCCTCGACGCCACTAATTCCGGTGATAATGGCGCCGAACCACAGCGGCTTGGCGCGCGGAATATCGCGCGCGAAAAGCGCGGCGACGACTTCCATTAATTGCGCCCAGTCGCCATCACCCTCCAGCTCAATGTGCTCCAGGTGATTGGCCAGATCGAACTCCGCATCATCGACCCAGTAAGGATGATCTACCCCAAACGGGACCGTGACCAATTTACGGCGCAGCACTGGCACCGCGTCAACGCCGGCCCGAAAGCGATTGAAGACCTGTTGGTAGCTGACCTTGCCCCGGGGAGCCGTGGCCGGGTCGTAAAAGTGCAGGCTGGAGACGTCGAGGCTGAAGTTTCCCGCCTCCATGTCAAAGAACATATGTTCAATACTGTTGAGCTGCTCCATGCCAATTCTCCCTCTATTGCGGCGTGGCCGGGCTAAAGCCCTTGGGCAGGCCCGCCTCGGGTGTAAAGCCGTAGAGCTCTACTTCAGGCAGTGCCTGAGCCAGTACCTGACGCGCAGCGAATAGCTTGTCGAAATTAATTCCCGTGCGTAGCCCCATGCTCTCGAGCAGGAACACCAGGTCTTCGGTAACGATATTGCCACTGGCCCCAGGCGCAAAGGGGCAGCCACCGATCCCACCCATGCTCGCATCGATGGTGGTGAGGCCGGCTTCGAGCGCCGCCATAACATTGGCGAAGCCCTGCCCACGCGTGTTGTGTAAATGCACACCGGTGAGCATCTGCGGGCCCAGCAGTTCGTGAATGCGTTTGGTATATGTCGTTACCTGCTTCGGATTGGCAAAGCCCGTGGTATCGGACAGGCCCACCTCGTCACAGCCCGCCTCGGCGAGCTTAACCGCCATCTCCATCACCTTGTCCTCGGGTACCACGCCCTCGAGGGTACAGCCAAAGGCCGTAGACAGACCGCCCTCCAGCTTCGGCCGCTTCGCCGCGGGCAGCGCGTCGATCGCCGCGCGAATACCCCGTACCTCGTCCAACACCTGTTCGTGAGTGCGCTTGAGGTTCTTCAGGCTGTGAGTTTCGCTGACAGACAGGGGAATCGTTACCTTGTCCGGCCCGACTTTCAGGGCATTCTCTGCGCCGCGTAAGTTGGGTACCAATACCGCCACCGCCACCCCCTCTATCGCCTTCGCATGGGTTACCAGCTCTGCAGTATCCGCCAGTTGTGGCAGTACCCTGGGCGGCACAAAGGAGCCGACCTCTATTTCTGGAACACCGGCCGCCGCAAGCGCTGAAATCCAGGCTTTCTTCGCCTCGGTGGGCATGATGGGAGAAATACTCTGGAGGCCATCACGAGGGCCGACCTCGCTGATCTCGATGTCGAAATTAGTCATAACTTGGGACATTTGATATATTGATATATCATATTATCATTTCCACCCCTGCAGTAACAAGGATCACCCCAGCTATGGCAGAACCAGCCCACTCTCCGGCCAAGCCTCTCGCCGGCTTGAAAGTCGCCGAATTCACCCATATGGTCATGGGCCCCACCGCTGGCCTGCTGCTCGCCGACCTCGGTGCCGAAGTGATCAAAATCGAGCCTCTCAAGGGCGACAACACCCGCCGCCTGAAGGGCTCAGGTGGTGGTTACTTCGCCATGTACAACCGCAACAAGTCGAGCCTCTGCCTGGACCTGAAATCCGATGATGGCCTCGCGACCGCCTGCGAGATCGTTGCCAACAGCGACATCATGATCGAGAACTTCCGCCCCGGCGCGATGGATAAACTCGGCCTTGGCTACGACGCCTTAAGCGCGGCGAATCCCGGCTTGATCTACCTCTCCCTGAAAGGTTTTTTGTCCGGGCCCTACGAGCACCGCACAGCACTGGACGAAGTGGCTCAGATGATGGGTGGCCTGGCCTATATGACGGGCCTGCCGGACAAACCCATGCGTGCAGGCAGCTCGGTGATCGACATCACCGGCGGTATGTTTGGTGTTATCGGCATCCTCGCCGCACTCCAGGAGCGCCACACCACAGGCAAGGGCAAGCACATCACCAGCTCACTATTTGAAACAACCGCCTTTATGTGCGGCCAGCACATTGCCCAGCAGGGCGTATTGGGCGAAGAACCCCCGCCCATGACCGTGCGTCGCAGTGCCTGGTCCGTGTATGACATTTTCAGTGCCGGGGACGGTGGCCGGGTCTTCGTCGGCGTGGTCTCCGACAGCCTGTGGAAACGGTTCTGCGAGGAATTCGGTTTTGATGCGTGGGCGGCCGACAGCGAACTGGAGAGCAATAATCAACGGGTGGCGCAGCGCGACACCCTGATTCCCGGCATCCAGGCCAGATTCGAAACGCTGACCAAGGATGAACTCATGGCCAGCCTCGACCGGGCCGGTGTTCCCTTCGCGCCGATCAACAAGCCCATCGACCTGGTGGACGACCCACATATGAATGCCGGGGCGCTGTTGGACGTGACCCTGAACAACGGGGAGACCATTAAATTGCCCGCGCTACCGGTGGAATTTGACGGCGTGAAGGCCGGCATGCACAAGGCCCTGCCCAAACCCGGACAGGGTGCGCGCGAGCACCTGGAGGCGCTGGGAATAGACTCAGCGACTGTCGAGAAGTTGGTCGCCGCTGGCGTAATGATCGCGGACTAGACTGTTCCAGCTGCGGCTAGCAGTACAACCAGGGCCGGCGCTGCTGTCGCTGTTGATGAAACGCCTCAATCACTTCCCAGCGGGTCTGGGTGAGTGCGATTGCATCCAGACCTTCGACCAGCATACGTTTGGCCCCGGCATCAATATCAAAAGCGTAACCGCCCTCTCCCGCGAAAACCGTTTGCGCAGGCAAATCTACCAATACCTGGTTAGCCACGGGATCCTGCTCCACCCACGCCGCGAGATGGGCCACTGACTCCTCATTCAGCACCAGCGGTAAGAGGCCATTGCGGATGCAGTTGTTTGCAAAAATAGCGCCAAAACTCGGGGCGATAATCGCCCGAATACCGTATTCCTTCAGCGCCCACACAGCGTGTTCACGGGACGAGCCACAACCGAAGTTAGGGCCTGACAAAAGAATACTGGTTCCGGCATACTCGGCCTGATTGAGAATGAAATCCGGATTGACCTCTCGGCCACCCACTTCGGTATAACGCCAACCAGCGAACATACCCTCGCCCAAACCCTGCTTGGATACACGCTTCATTTCACGCGAGGGAATAATCGCATCGGTGTCGACATTGCCGCGCAGGATCGGCGCCGTAACGCCGCGGTGCTGGGTAAATTTGTCCATCATCCTGCCAACATCTCCCTCGGGTCAGTAATCACCCCGGTCACCGCTGACGCTGCTACCGTAGCGGGACTGGCGAGATGAGTGCGGGTCTGTGGCCCCTGGCGGGATTCGAAATTCCGATTGGTTGTGCTGACCACGCGCTGCTGGAAACCAAAGTGTTCGCCACCGGCGAAAAAGCACATGGAACAACCCGAGGCGCGCCACTCAAAACCAGCATCGCGAAAGACCTTGTCCAGGCCCTCGGCCTCTGCGGCGGCTTTCACCAGCATGGAGCCCGGTACGCAGATTGCGCGTATACCCTCTTTTACCTTGCGCCCTGCAAGCACCTGCGCCGCGAGGCGTAAATCACTGATGCGTGCATTGGTACAAGAACCAATGAAGGCACAATCGATGGCCTGCCCGGCGATAGCATCACCCGCTTGCAAGGCCATATAGTCCAGCGCCTTGCGCCGGCTGGCGCTATCAACCGGGTCATCTGTTTCAGCGGCAGGCACTGCGGCGGAAATATCACCCGAGTGCTGAGGGCTGGTTCCCCAGGTCACTTGCGGCTCAAGCGTTGAGCAATCAATAACTATTTCACTATCAAATTCAGCCGTGTCGTCACTGTGCAGGCCGGCCCAGTATTCACAGGCAGCGTCCCAGAATTCACCCGAGGGAGAATAGGGACGCCCTTCGAGATAGGCGATAGTTTTTTCGTCCGGGGCGATGATGCCGGTAAATGCAGAAAACTCCACTGCCATATTGCACAGCGTCATGCGCCCTTCCATGGAAAGCGCGGCCACGGCTTCACCAGCAAACTCCACGGCATGGCCACTACCACCACTGGCTCCATGGCTGGCGATTAAACGCAAAATCATGTCCTTGGCGGTCACACCGACCGGCAATGTACCCTCAAAGCGCACACGCATGCTGCTGGGTTTCTTCACTCGCAGCGTCTTGGTGACCAGTGCATGCTCGGCCTCACTGGACCCTATGCCCCAGGCCAATGCGCCGAGCGCACCTTGAGTGCAGGTGTGGCTATCCGGGCAGACCAGTGTGGCTCCGGGCTGAACAATGCCCTGCTCCGGCGACACGACATGCACTATCCCCTGCCGCGGGTCATCCAGATCGAACAGGGTCAGGCCTGCCGCCTGGGCGCCCTCGCGGGTGGCGACGATAAAATCGCGCCCGCTGGGCATGGTGGTATCGTCGCTGCGCTCGGGATAGGTATCGACAATATGATCCATGCAGCAAAACACCTGCTGGGGATAAAACACCTCGCGCGCATCGGTCTGCAGGCTCGAAAGTGCTATTGAACCGGTACGCTCGTGCAAGAATACGCGGTCAATATAGATTAGATCGGTGCCATCGGGCTGGGTCTCTACCAGATGTTCCTGCCAGAGCTTGTCGAATAGAGTTGCAGCCATTGCGATACGTGGTTGTTCCTTGGAAGTGGGCTTGCTGGGATCCATCGGCTGCCACCGGCGTGATTGGGAGAGCACCAGCAATTGTTATATTAATATAGCATTATATCTAAAACAGCGAAACGCCTCGCGATCGACGCTAGCACTCTCCCCTGCCGCAGCCTAGACTGGACGGACACTCGCTGGGAGCAACCCCCGACATGGAAATGGACCGGCTCAAAGCCTTCACCCTGACTTTCTTTGAAATCAGTGCCCTGCTAATTGCCTTCAGCGTACTCGTGCTGATCCTGGCAGTGATCTACATGTACATCGTCGATGTCACCCAGCGGCAACAAACTATTCGGCGCAACTACCCGGTGATCGGTCGCTTCCGCTATTTCTTCGAACACCTCGGAGAGTTTTTCCGGCAGTACTTCTTTGCTCTGGATAGAGAGGAACTGCCGTTCAATAGAGCACAACGCAGCTGGGTGTACCGCGCAGCCAAGAACCTGGACTCAACCGTGGCTTTCGGCTCCACCCACCCTCTCAACCAGCCGGGGGATTTTCTGTTTCTCAACGGATTATTTCCGCCGCTGGAAGAAGAGATCAAATCGCGCAGCGAAATTGTTTTTGGCGAGGGGCAGGCTCGCAACCCCTATCGAACTCGCTCGTTCTTCAATATTTCCGCCATGAGTTTTGGCGCACTGTCAGCGCCGGCCATTCGTGCGTTATCAGCTGGCGCCGCCGAGGCAGGCATCTGGCTGAACACGGGAGAAGGCGCGATATCGACGTTCCACCTCGAAGGAGGCTGCGACATTGTGTTTCAGATCGGCACAGCCAAGTACGGCGTTCGCGATGAGCAGGGTAAGCTCGATGACGAGAAGTTGCGCGCTATCGCTGCACACCCGCAAGTGAAATTATTTGAAATAAAATTGTCGCAAGGCGCCAAGCCCGGCAAGGGAGGCATTCTCCCCGGTGCCAAGGTCACCGATGTCATCGCCACCACCCGGGGCATTCCAGCGGGCGAAGACTCGCTGAGCCCGAACCGCCACCCGGACATCAACTCTATCGACGAATTACTGGACATGGTGCACCGAGTGCGCGATGTCACCGGCAAACCAACAGGGTTCAAAGCTGTGATTGGCCAGGCGGCCTGGCTCGACGAACTCTGTCAGCGCATTCAGGCGCGGGGAATGGAGTACGCTCCCGACTTTATCACTGTAGACAGTGCCGACGGTGGTACTGGCGCAGCACCGCAAAGCCTGATCGACTATATGGGCCTGCCGCTGCGCCGCAGCCTGCCATTGGTCGTCGACAAGCTGGTGGCGTACGGTCTGCGCCAGCGAGTGCGGGTTATAGCCTCGGGCAAGATGGTGAATCCGTCAGGGGTTGCCGCGGCTTTATGCCTTGGAGCCGACACGGTGAATTCAGCACGCGGCTTTATGTTTTCGCTAGGCTGCATTCAGGCTCTGCAGTGCAACAAAAATACCTGCCCCACGGGGATCACTACTCACGATGAAGACCTTCAAAAAGGGCTGGACCCAGCCAATAAAGCCCGCAGGGTCGCCAGCTATGCACAGAATTTGATGCACGAGGTGGAGATCATCTCGCACTCCTGCGGCGTTGCAGAACCGGCTGAACTCGACCGCAGCCACGCTCAGGTGATTGACGAAATGGGGATGCCGCAGCCGCTGGAAGAACTCTATCCTATCGCCCAGCCGCTGCCACAGTACCAGCGTGCGGACGCAAGCTGACTAGAGCCGCCAGACAGGAATATTCAGCTGGTCCAGCACGGCCCGATCGAGCCGCGACTTGACGTCGATCACGATACCGCCCGGTGACAATAGCTCGGCGATGGCCTGTTCTCCCAGGCACATATATTCGGCGTGGGGCACTGCCAGAACGAGAGCGTCTGCCGGGGGCAGATCTTGCCAGGAAGATAGCTCAATACCGTATTCAGCCTGCGCCTCGGAGGCGTCTGCAAGTGCATCGTGCACCAGCACCTGGCATTGGTAATCGCGCAGTTCCGCGACAATATCCGCTACCTTGGAATTGCGAATATCCGGGCAGTTCTCTTTGAAAGCCAAGCCGAGCACAACGATGCGCGCAGTATCCGGAGACCGCCCCTGACGCAGCAGCTGCTTCACGGTCTGTTCCGCTACAAATTTTGCCATATCGTCGTTGGTCTGACGCCCAGCGAGAATCACCTGCGGATGATGACCGACCGCCTCCGCTTTGTAGGTGAGATAGTAAGGATCGACGCCTATGCAGTGGCCGCCCACCAGTCCGGGGCGGAAAGGGAGAAAGTTCCACTTGGTTCCAGCAGCTTCGAGGACATCCTGAGTGTCAATTTCAAGGCGATTAAAAATTAGCGCGAGCTCGTTCATGAGAGCAATGTTGAGGTCACGCTGGCTGTTCTCGATCACTTTGGCAGCCTCGCCCACTTTGATACTTGGCGCACGGTGAACCCCTGCGCTGACCACCTGCTCATAAAACCGGGCAATATTTTCCAGCGTGTCTGGCGTATCGCCAGCGACAACTTTCACCACGGTCTCAAGCCGGTTCTCGGTATCACCCGGGTTGATACGCTCTGGCGAATAGCCCACATGGAATGCGTCGCCACTGGCCTCCTCCCGGCCTGCCCAGACCATACCCGATGACTTCTCCAGCAGCGGTACGCAGTATTCCTCGGTACAGCCCGGATACACGGTGGATTCAAACACAACCGTGGCGCCCGCGGACATATGCAGGCCGACAGTGACGCAGGCGCCATGCAAAGGTTTGAGATCGGGCCGCCGGGCATCGTCGATGGGTGTAGGTACCGCCACCAGGATAATGTCCGCCTCGGCAAGGCTCGCCGGATCACTAGTGAGCTCGAGTTGAGATGCTGCCGCAAGCTCCTCCGGTGTGACGCTGCCGTTGGGGTCTTCCCCCGCGCGGTATCGCGCCAGCCGCGACTCATTCAAATCGAAACCGATGGTTCGCATGTGCCGGCCGAAAGCCACCGCCACCGGCAGGCCAACATAGCCCAGCCCTAAAACTGCTGCCGTTTTATACATTATTGTCTCAAAATCTGGAGGGTGCCCTACGGGGCACTGACGCTGTAAGTTTGCCCAAGCCGGGAAAGCTTGGCAAAGGGATAAATTCAATAATGCTAATCGACCGCGAAGTCGTCGGGCTCGCCCCCTGCCCGCAGCAGTTCCTCACCAAGCAGGGGTACGGCATCCACCAGGGCCTGAAGATCTGCTTCCGCGGTACGATGATTTGCAATACAGACGCGGATAGCGGTGGTGCCGTGAAGCTCGGTAAACGAGGGCACGGCAATGCCCCTGCACTGTAGTTCCACCACAAGATGACGATTGAGGCGATTGAGCTGCTCTTCGCTAACACCACTGGCCACATAGCGAAAACAGACAATATTCAGGGAGACCGGTGCGAGCAACTCAAGCTGCGGATGCTCATCTACCGTGCGACCCAACCAGGCCGCCTGTTCACAGTTGCGTTCGATTGCCAGACCGAGGCGTTCACTGCCCATCTCTCTGAGCAGCATCCACGGGCCCAGCGCAGCGAAGCCGCGCGAGAGATCTATACCAAAATCATTCGGCCAGGGTGCACCGCCCGCTACACCTCTTTGCTCTCCTCGCAAATAGGAATGTGCAGTGGCAAACGTGGCGAGGTGTTCTTCCCTGTCGCGCACCAGCAGACAGGCAGAGGAATAGGTCACATGCATCCACTTGTGAAAATCGAAGGCGAGAGAGTCGGCTTTTTCAATACCCGCGAGGCGCGGCCGCAACGTTTCGCTCAGGCTTATCAGGGCGCCGAAGGCGCCATCCACATGATGCCAGCAGCGATACTGTTCGCAGATCGCATTCACTTGTTGCAAGTCGTCGATCGCCCCAGTATTCACACTGCCCACCGAGCTGATCACTGCGAAAGGCTGCAGGCCAGCTTCAACATCGGCGGCGATCTGGTCGGCGAGCGCGCTGCAATCAATACTGAAGTCGTCTAACACAGGAACCGGCCTCAGCGCATCACTCCCGAGCCCCATCAATTCCACAGCCTTGCTGACTGACACATGGGCCTGAGCTGAGCAGTAGGCCACCAGGGGCGACTGCGAGTTGCCCTGCTGACGCGACGCCGCTCCGAGCGCGCGATGACGCGCCACTGCGAGGCCGTACAAGGTAGCCGTGGAAGTACCGGTGCAAATGAGCCCGCCGGCATCGAGAGGAAAGTCAAAAAGCTCGCACATCCAGCGAATGAGCTGGCGCTCGATATAAATGGGACTGTGGTCCCTGCCGCCGAGATTGGCATTGATCGCGCCTGTGAGAAGCTGAGATACGATCCCGCTGGGTGTGCCAGAACCGTTGACCCACCCCCAGAACCGAGGATGGGTATTGCCCAATGTGTGCGGCAGGACTCGGCGCTCTACCTCACCGACCACCTCCTGCAGCGATTCGCCCCCGCGCGGCAAGGGCTCATCGACCGTACGGGCATGTTCAGGAAGCGGTGTCCAGACAGCGCGCTCAGCCCTGTCTCGGGAAAAATCCAACGCGACATCCAATGCCCGGTGCGCTTCCTTTCGAAACGCATCCCAGTCCGCTGGCTCTAGCAGCGATTTCTCACTGTCGCCCACTGAACAGCCTTTTAGTGGCTTATTGCTGTTGCTGCTTTTGTTCCAGCTCGGCGCGTTTCATCGCCTGAATCTGCTCCATCTGATGGCGATACGCATCGACAACCTTGTCGATACCAGAGTCATGTAAACCACCCTCGTTACCAGCAGCGACATAGCTGGCGTAGACAGCGGAGGCCGTCATCATAGCTGCCGAGACGACATGGGGGCTGACGCCTTCGTCTTTGGCGGCATTGGCCAGCTCAATAAAGCGATTCATAGTTTCGTGGTGTAGTTCAGCGTCTGTCTTTGACATGGGAATACTCCGGTAATGAGATAAAAGAGGCGCCGAATTTTAACACTAAATTGGCTTTGTATTGACGATTCTTACAAACCTCCGTTTTTTTGGACGCACACCGCCCAGCCTACATTTCTCGTTCGAATGTACCGTACTCCAGAAAATACCCAACCTGGTGCATGACTTTCGGGTTCCAGATCATAAACGTATGAGTGACCGGCATCTGCAGAAAGTCGAGCATGCCGGGCACCACGGCCTCCGCCAGTGACACGGTGCCATCGCTGGGCTCATCGGGAAAGCCCGGCAATAATGTGCTGTCGCGGGCACCACCAGCGATAACGCCCAGTTCAAATTCAACCGGCCCAAGACTACGCGGAATGGACTCCTCCCCTGTACCCAGTTGCCTAATCGCCATTGGCTCTATAGCGCTTAAAAAATCAATGGATCCGTAGTACTCCGCCACCTGGCTCCCACCGTTGGGCGGGCCGAGCATCACAGCGCGCTGCATGCCCTGGATCGGCTGTACGCTGGCATATTGGCGAACGAGAATGCCACCGAGAGAGTGAGTGACAAAATTAATCTTGTGGGCACCACGGGCGTGACAGGTTCGCAGTGAATTGGTAATCACGTCCTCTGCAAGTTCGGGTATCGGATGGAGCAGCGATGGGTAGCTCAGATTAACCGTGGTATAGCCATCACGATCGAGAAACCACTGCATCGGTTTGAGCGATAGTGACGAGCGAAACAGACCGTGTAGCAGAATGACACAGCGATCAGCTCTTGCTCCTACGGTGTCTTCGGCCTGCACCCGTGCGCTGGCCATAACGCTCATCAATGCGACAGGCAGCGCCAGCTGGCTGATCAATTTTCCAACAACAGGCATGACGCATACCAGGATAGATAGGGATGCACGCAGTATACCTTGGCTTTGGTGTGTATTTTCGATTCGGTTCCCCCCGCTTTTTGCTATTATTAGTGGATTAATGCGCCAGGCAACGCCACAGCGCTGGCCCCGGCACCTCCAGGACGCAACACAATGGCATGGCCTTCACACACGGTTAGACTTTCCTGCGCGCTTATCGCGTCGGTTGCCGCCATGCCCGCCAGTTTCACCGCAAGTGCGTCAGGTACAGAGTTCTCTGCCGAAGTAGGCCTTGGGGCGGAGTACGACAGCAACGTCTCGGTCGATGAACTGGACGCGACCAGTAATGAGAGCGACTACGCTTACACGATGGATGCCAACCTGGAGTTGGACCAGCAAATCACTGAGACGACGGACCTGTCGCTCAACTACAATTTCAGCCAGACCAACTACGATCGTTTCGAACTGCTGGATCGCCAGACGCATCTCATTGGCGCCGATCTCGGTGCTGACCTCGGCGCAGTCAACACGGGCCTGGCGCTCTATTACATCAACGCTCAACTCGACGGGAACGATTTTCTTGAGTACTACCGTGGCTCACCCTACGTGTCCGGTTTCCTGTCCAAGAAGTGGTTTGCTCGCGGCGCCTATGTCTATTCTGACAAAACCATCGCCCAGAATGCAGAACGAGATGCCCAGAGTCACGCAGGCGAGTTTGATCTTTATTTCTTCCGTCGGGGTCTTCGCAGTTATTTCAACATGGGCTACAAATTCAAAGACGAAGATGCCACCGCAGACCGCTACGATTACAAGGCGCACAACCTGAAACTGCGTTATATACAGCGCTTCGAAGTGTGGGATGATATTCTGAAAATGGAATTGTCCTGGCGCTATGAGGATCGCGACTACAGCGGCATTACTCCCAGCATTGACGAAGAGCGGGACGACCAGCGCCACCGCTGGAAAATTGACCTTGAATACCCTGTCTTCAGCGGGGGCACCCTGCAGTTTTACGGCGGCTACTCAGATTACGACTCAAACTTCCCACGCGCGGCCTACGACCAGCACGTGGTTGGCACGCGCCTGTCCTGGCGCTGGGAATAGATCAGCCGCCGGCGGGACGCAGCAGGCCGTGGCCGTAGATATCGTCGCGCCCTGGCGGGCCGAGATCCTCAGCTGATTCGTAGAGCAGGCTCATCACATCCTCATCGGGACGCTGACTCAACAGGCTGGCCGCGGCAGTGGCGGCAAAGGGAACAGCGAAAGATGTGCCTGAAGAAGCGACAAAGCCACCCCCGGCCTGAGCATGCAGAAGGTCAACCCCTGGCGCTGCAATATCAAGATACTCACCGCGGTTAGCCAAACGGAACACCTGGTGACGGCTGTCCACAGCAGTCACGGCTACGACACTATCATAGGCCGCAGGATACATTGGGCCCGCCACCGGGCCTCCATTACCGGCTGCCGCCAGCACCACAACGTCCTGTTCCTGAGCGCGACCAAGCGCTGCCTCGAGCAGACGATTAGGCGGACCTGCCAGACTAATGTTCACGACATCAACTTCGGAAGATATCAACCAATCGAGTGCGCGGAGCAAACTCACCGTCGAAGCGATTTCACCGTGCTCCTCGTCGATTTCAAAAACGCCGGCGGCATAGACTTCAGCGCCAGGTGCCAGCCCCTGATAATCCTGCGAGTTGGCGGCGATGATCGAGGCAATCGCAGTACCGTGGAACTCGGGAACCTCTGCGCCCTTGCCGACAAAGACCCGGCTTTCGATCTGAGACTCGACGAGCGCCGGGTGCGCTGTATCCACCGAGCTATCAATCATACCGATGCGCGGTGTCGCTTCAGCCTGGCTTGGCAGCGCCATGACTGAACGGGGGGTAACGCCCTCTGAAGCGCTCGCCAACTGGGTGCCAGCGGTATAGATGTGATTCAGATCGACCTCAGCACGGTCTTTACCGACAACGTCCAACACGCCGCGGCGCACTTCGGTGATATCAAAACTTGATGGGCCGGCTACTTCCGCCAGACGCATACCCAGTGCCGGCAAGTCGGTCACTGTGTCAAACAGATAGCCCTTCTCTGTCAGTTCCTCGAATACCTCGGGCTCCGCCATTACCAGCCACTGCTCGCGGTGAATTCGCTCTTCATCGACTTCCAGGTCGCTCTCGACCGCATCCAGGATGTCATCAATCTCGGTCTCGAGCCGCTCTTCCACAGCGACCTCCACCTGCGCAACAACGACCTGGTCGACATTCTGCTCAACGGTTTGTTCGACCGTCTGCTCGACACCGGTCTCGAGGCTCTCTTCGACAGTTTGCGCAACCTGCTCCTGGACGTCTTCCTGGACTTCCTCTTCGACAGCCTCTGCGACTTCTTCCTGAACTTCTTCCTCTACCGTCTCTTCAACGATTTCTTCCACGTCCTGAGCGACGGTTTCCTCAACGGTTTCTTCCACCGTCTCCTCGACATTTTCTTCAACGTCTTCAGTCACCGTTTCAGCAACTTGCTCCTCTACCGTTTCCTCGACAGTCTCTTCGACGTTTTCCTCGACTGCCTCCTCAACGATTTCCTCTTCAATCACTTCTTCGACGTCTTCCTGGACATCTTCTTCAACGCTGTCTTCGAAGGCCGCTTCGGTATAGCCAAGCACCAGTTCTCCGGCTTGCTCTTCCACCTCTTCCTCAATAGCCTCTTCCACCTCTTCCTGGACGATTTCGTCCTCGACGGTCTCCTCTACGTCCTCTTCAACGTCGTCTTCCACCTGTTCCTCTGCCCCGGTCAAGGCACCGGGAACCTGAGCATGAACGGCCAGCGGTGCGGGCAAAACGAGCGCCAGCGCCACGATCAGAGCCGCGGGAAGAGAGGTACAATTACGCAAAAACGGAATTATATTCTGAATTTTCAATGACTTGCAGGAAACCATGGTAGTATTTACCACCTGAAATTAACGTCGTATTCACTAATAAAGACGTTTCTCGGCAAGAAAAATTCCAATTCATGGAATAAAATCCGCCGCCCAAACGTCACTTATTCTAACAGGATTCGTATGCCATCGCTCAGCGATTCACAACGTGAGGCCCTTATGGCCGAACTGGGTGGATTACGCCGATTCTGCTACTCCCTCACAGGGAATGCCGCGGATGCGGATGACCTGCTGCAGGCGACTGTAGAAAAACTGCTGAATAAAGGAATTCCAGCAGAAGCGCATACCGCTAAATGGAGTTACAGGGTCTGCAAGAACGTCTGGATAGACGAACTCAGGTCCCGCGAGGTGAGACAACGTTACCCCAGCATCGCAGCTGAAGATGCCGAGGAAACCCACTCCACCGAGACTGTCGCCGCAGGCGAACAGGCACTGGATGCAGTTTCAAAGGCGCTGGAACAACTGCCTGACGAACAGCGACTGGCCCTGACCCTGGTGACAGTAGAAGGGAAAAGTTACGCCGAGGCAGCGGAGATTCTTGAGGTTCCAGTGGGAACCATCATGAGCAGGATAGCCAGAGCGAGAAAAAGCTTACTACAAATATACAGTCCGCCCGAGGCGGACTGACGAGACCAAGACGATGAACGAACAGGACAACCAACAGCTTTCGCAGTACCTGGATGGTGAACTGGATGTGTTTAGCAGCCGGGCCCTCGAACAGCGCCTGCAGCAAGAGCCCGAACTGGCCGCCACCCTGGACCGAATGAAAGGCCAGGATGTAGCGATTCGCAGCGCGCTCCAGCAAACAGCCGAAGCCCCCGCCAGTGTGCGCGCCATGCTCACCCCGGCGAGCAACGTGGTTGCCCTGCCCCAGCGCAAGGCCCGCCCCGCCTGGCAATACGCCATCGCCGCTTCCCTGGTTGCTGCGGCTGGCCTGGCCATCAGCCCCACCTGGCAGAGCGCGCCCAACGCACAACAGATGCTGGCCGAGGTGCTTGAAACCAGCCCCTCCATGGCATCTGGCTGGGAAACGCTCGACAACGGCAGCCAGGTGCGCCCTGTCCTGAGTTTCAAGGACAATGAAGGCAACTGGTGCCGCGAATTCCTGATTACTGAAGCCGACGAAGCGTCTCGTGGCGTCTCCTGCCGGGAAGCTGGCGAATGGCAGACACAGGTTCTGGCCGCCACAGAGATCCCCGGTGATGCCACCCAGTTCCGTCCCGCCGGCGCAACCGACGCCGACTCCGTGGCCAACTTCCTGGCCGACCAGACCGATAGCATCCCACTGAGTGCAGCAGAAGAAGCCGCGCTCATCGAGAATCACTGGAACTGATTTCACGCCAGTTCCGTCTTGATGCCCAGCTACGCTGGGTATTTTTTTGCCTGGAAATCACCAGAGAGATTGATCAGGAATATTTTAGAGGGCCCAGAAGAGAAACAGGGCCTGCCACCCCATGTAGATGACAGACCCTGAAGTTCAGCGCGGAGGGCTAGCGGTCCCCGCTCTGTGAGCTGTGGTCCGGAACGCCCCCAAGGGACATCCCGGCAAAAGAAGTAGAGGAGAGCAGTGATTGCCAAGCATTCTATGGTGGCCTCTGGGGCCGGTGATGCATACCCAAAAGGCAAATCACCACTGCAACCTCAAGCGGTGTTTCACTCCACTTTGACTACTTGACGGCTGTGCTCCCCGTTTTATTCCCTAATTTCGCAAAAAAATTGCAATTAATTTTCAAGATTAGTGGAATTTTACATTTTTCCCTTAAAAATCAATAAGTTCTGATTTTAATGCGCGCGGCGTTTGCAAAAGCTCCAGCGCCAAATGTAGACGCTCCAGGGTCTTGGTAACGTAGCTGACCGGCTGCCAGGCATCCCCCATGGCCAATGTGGTCACCGTGCCCACCCAGACGTAGGCTGCATGCAACTGGCAATCGCGGTACATCTCAGCAGCGGGCGGGGTATTCACTCCCTCTGCCTCCAACGCATTTCGGTAGTATGCAAATAAGTCCTGTACTCCGTCCGCCAGATCCGCAGGCTGCACAGTGCCCGCCAGAAAGTAGCCCACATCGCGCATCGGGTTTGTCTTTGCCAGCAGGGCCCAGTCGAGAAAACCCGGCTCGCCTGCATCACTGAACATATTGCCGTCGTGCGCATCGCCGTGCACAAGGGTGTGAGGGCCTCGATGCCACAGTTGATGAACTGCGTCAGTGTGATGGATATAAAGTTCGCACATCTCGACGAAGATCGGCGGCATTTGATCCGCGTGAGACTCCAGTGCTTGTGCCACCAGGACGGGAGCGATCGGGTGCTGTGGTGGCGGTTCCATCCAGTCAAGATCAGCGGCGAAACGCGGGGTCTCCCAGTAGCGCCCGTGGAGTTTGGCAAATGCGGAGAGCACAGCGCGGACGTAGTCCAGAGAATAGCGTTCGGAGGCGTTGCGAAAACTGCATCCAGTGGCCTCGAGATCCTCCAGCAACATCGCATAGTGCTCCCCGCCACTCTCCCAGCCAGAGTAGAGTGGCCGCGGCACTCGCACAGGCACATCTGCCGCCAACTCTGCGTAAAACCGGGCCTCCCGCTCGCCCATGCCGGTCGCAAGCACAAATGCGCGCTGCTGTTCATCCGCCGGCGGTAGTTTCAGGAATACGCGCTCTCGCTCGCCCGCGTCATATTCCAGTTGCAGGGCGACACGACCGGTGGTGCCATCGTGCTGGTCGAGTACGCTGTGGCTAAGTACACGACGGCCCAGGGCTTCGCTGAGCCAATTATCGGAGATCTCGCCTGCGTGACCGGGAAAAGGTAAGGCCATGGCCATCCCTCCTTTTAGGAAAAGAGCGCAAAGTGTAATACGCTCTGCCGCACATACGACGAATGGAAACTCGATTCATGCGCAAAGTTCAGATTCTGATACCCCTGCTTCTTGCCCTGTCATGCCAAGTCTCTGCCAAGCCGCCGCTGGCGATAGCTATTCATGGCGGTGCCGGCACTATCCTCAAGGAGAAGATGAGCGAGGAAACCGAAGCCGCCGTGCGAGCAAAACTGGGCGAGGCTACCAATGCAGGCTACGCGGTGCTCGAACGCGGCGGCGCGTCGATGGACGCAGTCATCGCTGCCATTAAGATCCTCGAAGACTCACCGCTGTTCAACGCCGGCCACGGCGCCGTCTACACGTACGACGGCAAGCACGAACTCGACGCGTCCCTCATGGATGGCGCCACGCTGGAAGCAGGTGCAGTAACCGGCGTACGCCACATCGGCAACCCCATTGACCTCGCCCGCCTGGTCATGACTGAATCCCCTCATGTCATGCTCATGGGTGAAGGCGCCGAGGCCTTTGCGCGAAGCCAGGGAATGGTGATGGTCGACAACGAGATCTTCAACACCGAGCGCGCCCACCAGTCTCTCCTCAAAGCCCGAGAAAAGTTAAAGGAACAGGAGGCCCTCGGCAAAGACTACCAGGCACAGGTCAACGAACTTCCTCCAGCGTATCTATACGGCACTGTGGGCGCGGTCGCTCTGGATGCCAACGGTAATCTCTCCGCGGGCACATCCACCGGGGGAATGACCGCCAAGCGCTATGGTCGCATTGGCGATGCACCGATTATCGGCGCCGGCACCTGGGCAGACAATGCCAGCTGTGCCGTCTCTGCCACGGGTCACGGCGAATACTTCATCCGCTATCACGTCGCCGCGGACATCTGCTCCCGGGTGAAGTACCAGGGCATACCCGCCGCAAAAGCGGCGGAGCATGTCATCCAGGATGTGTTGCTCCCCGCGGGTGGCACCGGCGGTGTTATCGTGTTGGACGCGCTGGGCAATATCAGCATGAGTTTCAATACGGCAGGTATGTACCGCGCTTCGCGTTCCAGTAGCAGCGCGCTGGAGACCGGAATTTACAAGCAGAACTAAAGCAGGCAGTTCAATATCGGGAATTGATCTAAGCCCCGCTGGGGCTTTTGCCATACTGATAAGACCTTCAAGGGAGGTCACACTATGAGCACAGCACCCAGGCTGGATAACTTCCTGCGCCTCAGCCAGACCGACTACCGAACAGTTGATCATCGCCACACTGAATCTGCCGCCGACTCGGCCCACGCCGCCCACCTCTCCACCGCGCGGGTGGCCAAGTCCGTACTGCTGCGCGACAAGCGCAACGGACGCTATCTGGTGGCCCTGACCCCAGCGTGTAATCGGGTTCATCTTGGTTGGGTGCGCGACAACACACATACCGATGCGGTACTCGCCCGCGAAGCTGAACTGGTCGAGGTTTTTCCCGACTGTGAACTGGGCGCAGTGCCTGGATTCGGCCAAGCCTACCAGCTTGATATGGTGTGGGACGAAGACCTCGGGCAGCAACCCAGCGTATTTTTTGAGGCGGGCGATCACCAGGGGCTGATCGAAATTGAACGGGATGATTTTCATCGCCTGTTTGACAGCTTCCCTCACGGGGTGATCAGCCAACCCAGCGACGACTACCTCGCCTATCACTCTTACGAGTTCTGGGGCGAACCTGGCTAAATCAGCGCGCCCCCTGGCGCCGGTATTCAAGCGGCGCCTGGCCCGTCCAGCCCTTGAAGGCCCGGCGGAAATTACTGAGGTCGGTATAACCGACTAGCACGGCAATTTCGTCCAGCTTCAGGCGTGACGTGGTCAGGTACTCGATAGCCAGCTTGCGCCGCACATCGTTGAGTATCGACTGAAAGGATGAGTCGTGTTCTTTCAGCGCGCGGCGCAGGGTGCTCTCGCTCATATTGAAATCCGCAGCGACTTCCTGAATCGCAGGGTAGCGACCTGGCTCCTGCACCAGTCGGGAGCGCACCCTGTCGACAACACTACCGCGGTCGTCCTCTTCGGCAATCAGTGCCTCGCAATGACGAATCGCCATCTCTGTGGCTGCGGGGTTGCGCGACGGCACAGCCCGCTCCATCAGTTCGCTACCCCAGAGAATACAATTCTGTGGCTGTTCGAACTTGAGCGGGCAGCGAAAATGGGCCTCATAGAGCTCAACGTAACTCGGCGCTGGATAGCTAAAACGCACCTCTCGAGGATAAACACCATCGCCCATATACCGGTGCAGCAAACCAACCACGCCACCGAGATCTTCCTCGATCAGAAAGCGTTCTGCGTCACCGGCTGTATAGAGAGGCCTTGAACTGAGGCTGATGTAGTCACCCTCAGGCTCTGCGCGATTGTCAGTCAGCCGGGTGGCAACCCGACTGAAACGCTGGCCGATTTGAAGCGCCTCCCAAAGGGTGCCGCAACTCGCCACTGCGTAGCCCATCATGCCCCAATCGCCAATATTCACTGCCATGCCCACTTTCAAACCCAGGGCCGGGTCACCCGTAATGCGGTAGGCGTTTTCGATCATCAACAGAGCATCGTGAAAGGAAATCCGCGTATCCTCGCACGCCAGCTGATCCAGGCTGAACGCCAGGCCATCTATCAAAGCGTCGGCCGAATACCCCTCCTGTTCCATCACGCGAACCATCAGGTTAAACATGAAAGGAGGAATACATTTTTTATCTGCGCCCATTGAGCAGCTCCGTGAGATGAGAAAAGCAGTGTAAGAACAATGACTGAAATTGACCAGTAGTCGACCGAATCCGGCTCAATCCTCAGCCGCCAGTTCGTGAGCCATGCCTCAGGTGTCGAAATTTGACTGAAATTGACCAGTTTTTGGATTTTCTCGCCCTCCCACTACTGACCAGAGCCCCCTACTATGTAACTCATCAATAAAACCCGGAGCAGAGAGCCCGATGGCTAAATCATTCGTCAGCGTCGGCGCCACGATCCTCGACATCGTGGGGTACCCGATCAACAGCATCCCGCAAGGTGAAAGCACGGAGGTGATCCAGAACATTCACCTGTGTGCAGCCGGCACCGCCGCGGCGCCCGCGGTAACCGCCGCGCGCCTGGGCATGCAGAGCAGCCTCATCGGTGCCATTGCCGAAGACGAAGCCGGTTTCCTCATTCGCCACAAACTGCAACAGGAAGGCGTAGATGCATCTCTGCTGCAAGTGAGAGATGACCTGCCAACCGCAACCACGATTCTGCCCATTAACAGCGACGGTGGCAGGCCCAACTGGCACCAACCTGGCGCGTTCCTGCTGATGGATATCAGCGCAGAGGCTCGTGCTCGCATCGTCAACGCCGACCACGTCCACTGGGGGGGCATCGGCCTGTTGTTCAACTACGATGGTCCCGCCGGGGCCGAGATTCTGGCGGAAGCAAAAGCAAACGGCGCGACAATCACGGGCGACCTCATTTCACCAGGGCCTCAAACACCGGACGCCGTCAGAGCTCTTATCCCGCACATGGACTACTTCATGCCCTCCATCGACGAAGCACTTGAAATCTCCGGTGCCAGCACTGTTGAAGCTGCCGCTGAGTTCTTTATGCAACAGGGTGCTTTTGGCTGCCTGATTAAATGCGGTAGCGACGGTGCCTATCTCACCAACAAGGACGGCCTCGTGGCAAAGATCCCGGTCATGGCCAACGTCAACGTCGTGGACACCAGCGGCTGCGGAGACTCTTACTGCGCAGGTTTTCAGGTGGGCCTCGCCAATGGAATGGCCGCTGAAGATGCTGCCCTTTTCGCCGCTGCCACGGCCGCTCAAGTGGCATCTGCGGTCGGTTCCGACGGCGCCGTCGGGAACTTCGAGGACACCATCGCCATCATGCAGGCGGGCGCCATGCCGGTGGAGGCACAGGCATGAGCCTCTATAGCAACAACCTCGAGAGCCGTCAGGCAGTTGTGGACACGCTGGTAGCGCTGGGCGTTAAGGGGCTGAACAGAGGCACCTCCGGCAACGTCTCAGTCTTTACCGGAGACGGCATGCTGGTGACCCCCACGGGCGTGGCACCAGAACAACTGCTGCCAGAGCACATTGTATATATGTCGCTGGATGGCGACCCGGCAGAAGACCAACTCACACCCTCCAGCGAATGGAAAATGCACGCCGACGTATACGTCAATAAACCTGGTATCACCGCAGTCGTTCACTGCCACTCGCCGTATGCCACCATGCTGGCCTGTGCCCGCAAGGCAATTCCGGCGATGCACTATATGGTTGCAGCCACTGGCAGCTATGGCATTCCGCTCGCGGACTATGCCACTTTCGGCAGTCAGGAACTCTCCGATGCAAACGTCGAGGCGCTGTCCACGTCTCTTGCCTGCCTGCTCGCAAATCACGGTCAGCTGGCAACAGGATTCGACATCAACGGTGCGCTGAAACTGGCAGAGCTGGTAGAAGAGCAGGCACACTGCTATTGGGGCACTCTGGCCATCGGTGGCCCGGCCATCCTGGACAAAAAACAAATGGACGATGTACTGGTGGCATTCGCCAGCTACGGACAGCAGGCCAAGCGCGAAGACCTGGCCAGCGGCAATAAACTGAACGAAGACTAGGAACAAAAACATGTACGAGATCGAGAACGACCTCAAGCTGCGCGAGCGCGCGCAAACTGCTTTCCCCTCCGGGGTCTACGGCCATCAGGCTTCTGCGTCCCTGTCGCCAAAGCACCCCCAGTTTTTCGCCCGCGCCGAGGGCGGCCACCTGTGGGATACGGATGGCAACGAATACATCGACTTTATGTGTGGCTACGGCACTAATCTATTGGGTTACTGCCACCCAAAGGTCGATGAGGCTGCCATCAAGCAACAGAGTATCGCCGATGCGGCCACCGGCCCCAGCCCCTTGATGCTGGAACTTGCAGAAACCTTTAACAGCAAGGTCGCCCATGCCGACTGGACCATGTTTGCCAAGAACGGTACCGACGCCACCACAATCTGCTTGATGACGGCCCGCGCCCAGACCGGCAACAATACAGTCATTGTCGCAGACGGCGCGTATCACGGCGCTGCGCCCTGGTGCACACCGAACATGGCAGGTGTGTCTCCGGCCGATCGAGAAAACCAGCTGACTTACAACTACAACGACATCGAAAGCCTCCGCGCCGCCGTTGCCGAGGCCGGCGACGATCTCGCAGCAATAATCGTCTCGCCCTTCAAACACGATGTCTTCGTGGACCAGGAATGGCCCACCGAAGATTTCGCCAAGGCGGCTCGCCAGTTGTGTGACAGCACAGGTGCTGCCCTCATTCTGGACGATGTGCGCTGCGCGTTCCGCTTCACCCTGGGTTCGAGTTGGGAAACTGTAGGAGTGACACCTGACCTCTGCGCAATGAGCAAGTCCGTGGCCAATGGCTATTCTCTTGCGGTTGTTACCGGCAACGACAAGTTCCGCGAAGGGGCCAGCCAGATCTACACCACTGGTTCATTCTGGTTCGCTTCGGTCTCTTTTGCCGCTTCACTTGCAACCATCGCAGCAATCGAGGAAGAAGGCGCTATCGAAGCAATACAAAGTGCCGGCGACCAGTTGCGCATTGGCCTTGATGAGCTGGCGACAGCCCACGGTTTCAAACTGCGCCAGACCGGACCTTCGCAAATGCCTTTGGTATTGTTCGAAGACGACGACATGTGGGAGAAGAACAACTTCTTCGTCGCCGAAGCCGTGCAGCGCGGCGTTTACTTACACCCCTGGCACAATATGTTTATCTGCGCCGCCCACACTGAGGAAGTCATTGCAGAGGCTTTGCAGCGCACTGAAGGTGCTTTCGCAGCACTAAAACAGCAGTTCGGTTAATCCCGGCAGTGACAGACTTCGACCCCAGCGAACATCCCCACCGGAGGTTCAACCCCCTATCCGGGGATTGGGTGCTCGTGTCGCCGCATCGGGCAAAACGCCCCTGGCAGGGACAGCTGGAAGAAGACCAATCTGAGCCAGCCCTCACGCACGACCCCGCCTGCTATCTCTGTGCTGGCAATGAGAGGGCCAGTGGAGACAGGAATCCGGACTATCGCGGGCCCTACGTTTTCAATAACGATTTCGCCGCCATCACCGCGACATCTCCTGCTTTCGAAGGCAACGACGACTTGTTCCGCAGTGCACCGATAAGCGGCGAATGCCGGGTGATTTGCTTCTCCGAGCGCCATGATCTCACCCTGCCACAAATGGCCGAGCAGAATATTGTTTGCCTCATCGACACATGGTGCGAGCAATACAGGGAACTGGGCGAACACTATCGCTGGGTCCAGGTATTTGAGAACAAGGGCACCATCAATGGCTGCTCCAATCCCCACCCACACGGCCAGATCTGGGCCAGCGACGGATTGCCCACTCTGGTAGCCAGGGAGGACGATTCACAACGCGACTATCTGGTCCGCAAAAACACCGTCATGCTATTCGACTACGCCCAGCGAGAAGTGGCTAGTGGTGAGCGCACAGTATGCCTTAACGAGGACTGGCTGGTGGTCGTGCCATGGTGGGCTACCTGGCCTTTCGAAACATTGTTGCTACCGCGCTTCAGGGTCGCGCGTATGACCGATCTCAAGGCGTCACAAAAAGACGCACTGGCGGCCATACTGAAAGAACTGACGACACGCTACGACAATGTATTCAACACCTCTTTTCCCTACAGTATGGGCTGGCACGGCGCACCTTTCGGTGACGATGCGTGTGACCACTGGCAGCTGCATGCGCACTTCTACCCTCCTCTGCTTCGCTCCGCCACGGTAAAAAAGTTCATGGTCGGCTATGAAATGCTCGCTGAAGCACAGCGTGACCTGACCCCAGAACAGGCAGCAGAACGCCTGCGCGAGCAAAGCAAAGCTCACTACAAGGGCACCACTAATGTCTGAGCTACTGCCCGCGATTGAACTGGGTTTTCGCGAACATTTCGGCAGCAAAGCGGTGCACATCACTCGCGCACCGGGTCGCGTCAACCTCATCGGCGAGCACACCGACTACAACGATGGCTTTGTCCTCCCCTGCGCTGTGGAGTACCACACCCTCGTCGCCATCTCGCCCCGCGATGACCGCGAAGTGCACACCCTGGCCCTCGATTGGGACGGCCAGACAGATAGCTTTTCTCTCGACAGTAGCATTGCCTTCCACGAAACCCAGATGTGGAGCAACTATGTCCGCGGGGTCTGCGTGGAAATGCTCGCGCGTGGTCATCAATTGTCGGGATGCAATATTGCGATTACGGGCAATGTCCCTCAGGGCGCCGGGCTGAGCTCTTCCGCCGCGCTGGAGGTTGCGCTGGCCAGCGCAATGGCAGCGCAGTTTGGCGTGGAGATCGCGCCAGTGGATCTTGCGCTCATTGGTCAGGCAGCGGAAAACAATTTCGTCGGCTGTGCCTGCGGCATTATGGACCAACTGATCTCGGCCACTGGGCGGGAGCATTTTGCCGTGGCTATCGACTGCCGCGACCTGTCTCTGACACCCCAGGCCATTCCCTCATCACTGGCGCTGATGATTGTGAACTCCAACGTGCAACGCGGCCTGGTAGACAGTGAATACAACACCAGACGTCAACAGTGCGAAGCAGCAGCGGCGCACTTCGGCCTCAGCAGCTTGCGCGACCTGACACTGGCAGAATTCAACAAACGCGAACAGGAACTGGACCCAGTGGTGGCCAAACGCACACGCCATGTACTCGAAGAAAACCAGCGTGTTCACGATACCCAAATAGCACTTGCCAGCAACGATATAGCCGCCGTCAGCGCGCTTATGAAAGCCAGTCACAACTCCATGCGCGATCTCTTTGAGATCACTACCCCCCAAATTGACAGCCTGGTGGGCATTCTCGCAGGCGTCGCTGGAGAGCATGGCGGCGTGCGCATGACCGGTGGTGGCTTCGGCGGTTGCGTCGTGGCGCTATTGGCTAAAGAAAGAGTCGCTACTGCCATTGAGGCCGTAGAAAGCCAATACCATGTCCAAACTGGCCTGGACCCCACAATTTACCTGACCAGACCCTCCGCAGGGGTATCGTTGGTCCGCTAATGTATAAGCAATAATAGAGCCCAATGACTGACTACAACCATGAGTTCGCCGCGACGTCCGGCGTGCAGGACTTCAAACTCGGTAATATCGGCCCAGCCCCCGAAGGCTATCCCACCGAGCGAAGCCTCGATGCATTTTGTACCGAGTCTTTCGCCGAGAACTATGAGGATCGTCGCTCAGCGTTTGTCGAGTTCGCTTTAAACAACCCCGGGGTTGATACGGTAAAAGGATTTTTCTACGAACTGATTCGCATCAGTGAAGGAAGAACCGCGGTGCATGAGGGCATCCTGTTTGCGGCTCTCGACTATATCGATCATCGCTATGACTGCGCTGATTTCATCATGGCCGGCCTGTTGCGTATCCGCCTGCAGCTATGGGACAGCCCCGCACTTTCTGACAAGTTTCGCACCCGCGCTCACAGTACAATCCTCGGATTCAAATACTGGCCAGATGAGCCGGGCATTGACTCCATGTGCTACTGGACTGAAAACCACCATATTATTTTCAGCACCTGTGAATACCTCGCTGGCCAGCTCTATCCCGAAGATGTGTTCACCAACTCAGGCGATCTGGGCAGCACCAAGCAAGCCCGCGCGGCGAAGCGTATCGAAAAGTGGCTGGAGCTGCGTTTCCGTACCGGCTTCAGTGAATGGCTGTCCCATGTCTACTACGACGAGGACTTCCCCCCGCTTCTTAATATGCTCGACTTTGCCGCTGACCGCGAACTGGGTGAGCGTGCGGGAAAGGTGGTAGATCTGATGCTCTACGACATGGCAGTGAACAGCTACAAAGGGCTGTTCAGCTGTAGTCATGGTCGCAGTTACACCAGGGAAAAATTGAACCCCTATCAAGAGTCGACAACCGACACATCCAAGCTGATGTTCGGCCTGGGCGCCTTTGCCAATGAAGACAATATGAGCGCTGTATATTTTGCCTTGTCTGGCTACCGCATGCCCGAAGTGCTGTACCGCATTGCCAACGACACCGAACGCGATGCGTGGGAGTCACGCCAGCGTGCAAGCATCAGCTTCGACGACGCCGCCAAATGGGGCTACGGCAAAATGGATACCGAAAGTGCCATGGGCCTGCTTTCATACGGCGGCTACTGTCACCCAAAGACCATCGACCACATGGCCCTGATGCTGGACGAATTCAACTGGTGGCAGAATCAGTTTTTCCTCGAATTTGCGCCCTTTAGAACGTCTATTCGTGTAGGTCGCCGTATTGGCCTGACCCGGCTGGTCTCCTGGATTTTGCGCAAGGACATCTCGCGCAATGCCATGACCGAGGTGAACATCCACACATTCCGTACCCCGGACTACATGCTCAGCAGTGCCCAGGACTATCGCCCTTCCTACGGCGGTGACCAGCACCACATCTGGCAAGCAACTCTGGATGACGAGGCAGTGTGTTTTACCACTCACCCGGGCGGCTGGGGCGACAAGGCGCCAGACGGATTCTGGCATGGCAATGGTTTCATGCCCCGTGCCCTGCAGCATCGCAACGTCGCCGCCATCATCTACAACACCCCCAGGGCGCCCACGATCCTGTTGGCTGAAACGCTGGAGTTTACCCACGCTTTCTTCCCCCAGGAGCGTTTCGACACTGTCGTTAAACGCGGTAACTGGGTATTCGGTGAAAAAGGCGACGGTTTTATCGCGCTCTACTCCAGCAACGGATGCCACTGGAAAGCCGGCGGTGAATTTGCGGGCCGTGAATTGGTGGCATGGGGTCGCCAGAATATCTGGCTGGTGGAAATGGGACGGCGTGTCGACTACACAAGCTTTGACCGCTTTATCGAAGCCGTTAGCTCGGCAGAGCTCCGCGTGGAAGGCCTGGCAATTACCTACCAATCTCCCAGCGTAGGTGAATTCAACGCGGGCTGGGAGGGTCCTCTGCGGGTTGAAGGTACCGAGATTAACACGTCAGACTACCCGCGCTATGAATGCCCTGCGGGCAACACCGACTACGGTTCAGAGCAGGTTGAGATCGCCTACGATGGGCTGACACACAGCGTTACACTTTAGCGCGCCAACCAGCCCCCATCGACTGCCAGGGTGTGCCCCTGCACGTAGCTGCCCGCATCACTGGAGAGGTAAACCACTGCGCCGGCAAGATCTTCTGCAATGCCCCAACGGCCCGCTGGAATGCGAGCGAGTATTTCCGTGTTGCGCTGCTCGTCACTGCGCAGTGCTTCGGTGTTGTCGGTGGCCATGTATCCAGGTGCAATCGCGTTCACATTGATACCGTGCTGCGCCAATTCATTCGCCATCAACATCGTCAGACCTTTCACTCCGGACTTACTCGAGGTGTAGGACGCCACGCGAATCCCCCCCTGATAAGAGAGCATCGACGCAATATGCACTATCTTGCCGCCCTCCCCCTGGGCAATAAATTCCCTGGCGACGGCCTGTGACAGGAAAAACAGGGTTTTCAGATTGACGTCCATGACGTCGTCCCAATCCTGCTCACTGAAATCCACAAAATCGTTGCGGCGGATGATGCCGGCGTTGTTTACCAATATATCGATGCGGCCGAATGCAGTCTTAGTCTTATCGACGATATCCGCCACACAGGCCTTGTCAGTGAGGTCTGCTGTCACTTCGAGATAGCGGCGACCGAGTGCCTCTACTGCCTTGCCTGTTGCCGCAGAGTTGGACACGCCGACACCGACAATATCCGCTCCGGCTTCCGCCAGGGCAAGGGCCAGCCCCTTGCCCAGGCCGCGAGATGCTCCGGTGACAATCGCCACTTTGCCATCGAGTTTGAATTGATCGAGGATCATATGCAGGTCTCCGCTTGCGTCAGAACAAGGCGCTAAATTCTAGTTGCTTGAGGTGCGCCACACTGCGCGCGACTTCTTCGTAGGGATTGCTTGTGGCCTGCTCTATGGCCATATACTTCACGCCCTGCTCTACACAGGCGTTAACAATGCGGCGGACATCGAGATTGCCGTCACCCAAAGCACAATCGGTCGGGGCCAGGCTGAAAAGCTTCTTCTTCAGGCGCAGGTCCCTCAGGTGCACTACCTGCGCCCGGCCAGCGAGATCAGTAATCAGTTGCTGGGGTGACTTGCCGCCGCGCGCCGTCCAATAGGTATCCAACTCCAGCGCCACATGCTCCGGAGAGGTATTGTTCATAAGCAGATCAAGGCCGATCTCGTCACCGTAATGTCGAAACTCAAAGTCGTGGTGATGGTACATTAGCTGCACGCCACGTTCGCGATAGAACCTGCCAAGTTCCTCCAACTGATCGGCAAAGCGCAGCAGACGATCGCGCCCACCCTGAATCGCCATAAACGGCAGCACCGA
Organism: Halioglobus maricola; assembly: GCF_009388985.1. Classification (NCBI taxonomy): domain Bacteria; kingdom Pseudomonadati; phylum Pseudomonadota; class Gammaproteobacteria; order Cellvibrionales; family Halieaceae; genus Halioglobus; species Halioglobus maricola. Next base: position 1,588,394 of record NZ_CP036422.1, on the reverse strand, counting down.
GACAGCAGTGCGTTGACAGCCCAGTTGCTCGTGAAACTCGAGCACCCACTCGCGGCGTTTGCTGAGGATGTCGAAGGTGATCTGGGAACTGCCCACGGTGATATCGTGACTTCGCGAGGCGGTCGCCATCGCATCCATCTCCGGCTTCTCCAGTTTCACGTAGGCAAGTTCGATGGCGTTCAGGCCACACTCCCGAATACGCCGCATGCCAGTGTCGATCGCCTGCGGGGAATTCAGGTACTTGCGGACAGTGAACGTCTGCAGGGCAAACTGCGTCATGGTCCGGGCCCTACTTGAGATCTGCCGGGCTCAGGTGGTCCATGTCGTCAAAGGTCTGATTCTCACCCACCATGCCCCAGATGAAGGTGTAGTTGCTGGTTCCAGCGCCGGAGTGGATAGACCAGCTCGGGCTAATGACGGCCTGCTCGTTGGCAACCACCAGATGGCGTGTTTCTTTGGGCTGTCCCATTAAGTGGAATACACTCTGGCCAGCGTCCAGGTCGAAGTAGAAATACACTTCCATACGACGTTCATGTGTGTGGCAGGGCATGGTGTTCCAGATACTGCCAGGCTCGAGCATGGTCAGGCCCATCACCAACTGACAGCTCTCACACACAGCAGGATGCACATATTGGTAGATCGTGCGCTTATTGGAGGTTTCATCTGCCCCAAGCTTCACCGGGTTGGCCTGGGATATTTCGATTTTCACGTTTGGGTAAGACTGGTGCGCTGGTGCGCAGTTGAAATAGAACTTCGCCGGTGCATCTGCGGATTCAGACTCAAAACTGATCTCTTTTACACCCATACCAATATATAAGCCGTCGCGCTTGTCCAGCTCAAAGCGCTCGCCGTCCAGAGTGATACTGCCCTTACCACCGACATTGATGATGCCGCCTTCACGGCGTTCAAAAAAATAGTCCACGCCCATCTCCTTGCCCGCTTCAAGTGTCAGCGGAGCAGCGGCTGGCGTAATGCCGCCGACGATGATGCGATCCACGTGGGAGTATGTCAGATGAACTTCGCCTGGGCGAAACAGGGACTCAATCAGAAAGTGCTCTCGCAGCTTTTCAGTGTCGTAATGCTTCACATCATCTGGGTGTGCTGCGTAGCGGATATCGAGATCCATGGTCATTCTCCTGGAGGTACATCAGTTTGATTTTGATTGCTTGGCAACAGCGATTCACGCGGTATCCGCGCAATGCTGATACGCTCGGAATAAGACATATTGCCATTTTCATACAACGCCAGAATGTCGCCATCTGTGGCCTGGGCCAAAACGGAATAACCGGTAGGCCCGGGATAAACCAGTAGCTCGCGAGGCCAGGTGGCGCCGGCGTCTGCACTGTATCTGAGAGTCAATTTTACACGGGATTTAATGTGGGCGGGATTAGAAAATATCAATCCCTCATCGTCGCCATTAATCACTGCCACCTGACACACCGGCGTCGGCAGTGCCTCATCCAGCGATAGAGCTGGCCAGCTGTCGCCGCCGTCACTGGAAATACTGAATAGACGCCCATTAGGGCTGGGCGCTCTTCCGATGGGCGCGGAATGGCGGGTGGACAGGTAGAGTCGCCCGTCGCCCGTCTCGGCCAGATCTGTTTCATTTCCACCCTCGAAGAATGGGGACAGCTTCCAGCTTGCTCCGTGATCGTCACTGTAATACGCACCCGCTGAGCCAGGAATGTAGCCTGGAAGCATGAGCCGCCCCGCATGCGGAGGATGCTGCTTCTGAATTCCCTTACCGGGGCCGAATACAAAATTGTCACTGGCAATGGTCACCGGGGCGCCCCAACTCAGGCCGCCATCGTCACTGCTCATCACAACCGTGCTGTGGTGCCGCCCTTCATCCTCGAGGCCACTGAGATTGTAACCCAGCACCACCCTGCCCTCGCGCTCATCAAATAGCGGGGTTGGGTTGCCGCACTTACCCCGTTGCTCATCTTTACGGTGGGTGCAAATAACTTTCTGATCGCTCCAGCTACGGCCACCATCGTCACTCACCTTCATGACCAGATCGATATCGCCCGTGTCCAGCGCGCCGTTTCTGCGGGCTTCAGCAAACGCCAGAATGCGGTCGCTCTCAAGGGGGTCGCCTGCCGCAAGTGCAGAGCCGGCAGGTAACAACACCATGCCGGGAATGCGATAGATATCGTAACCGTCTTCGCCGCCGGTATAGACGTCCACAGCCAGTGACACTTCACTGTTTACAGAGGGCGCATTTATCCACCACAGGCTCGCCGCGAAGGGCGCACTCAACAGCGCCGCTAGAGTAGCGACAAGCAATGCGCGCGCTACCGATCTGGAAGCGAATAGTCCCGCAATGTTCGAGACCAGCAATAGCAACCACCAAAGCGCCAACAGACCGATCGCTTCATCGTACAGCGAGAGCGGCTGGTAATAGTCCATGACCGTTGCATCGACAAACACGGCCAGCAGCACAATGGAGAGTAACAACAGCAAAAGCCGCTCAATAGCGCCCGCCCTGGGGCCGCCCTGCTCAGCATTGACGCGATTTAGCAACAGCGTTATCGCAGTGAGGTACACAACCGCATAAACAACCGCCACAGCGACAACGGCATATAGAGCGACCAAACCCGGCGCATTAAACGAGACAAAAAAATACAGGAACACCAACATGGCAACCGTGCCGATATTGGTGGTAACAGAGATAAAACGATGGCTCTTCATCACGGCGTTCCTCTATTGTGCCTGGCTACGACGAATCAGGTCAGCGTACCAGCGACCACTGCCCTTGATAATCCGCTCCTGCGTCTGATGATCCACGTGAATGATGCCAAAACGCTTGGCGAAACCCGCCGCCCATTCAAAGTTGTCAATCAGGGTCCAGACAAAATAGCCGGTAATGTCCGAGCCATGATCCATGGCCCTTTTCACCTGCCCCATGTAGCCCTCAAGGAAGTCCATTCTTTTGGGGTCGTGCACTTCGCCGTCGATCACTTCATCCTCAAACGCTGCACCGTTTTCTGTAATCATGGTAGTCGGGTTATCGTAATCGTTGCGCAGCCAGCCGAGGACTTCATAGATTGCCTCCGGATAGACTTCCCAGCCCATCGACGTGTGTTGCACGCCGTCTTTCACAAAATCTCGCTCGGCGCCCTGGGTGCCGCCCACAATCCAGGTATTCAGGAATGGCACCAGGTAGGTATGACGCGCAAATTCGCGCTGGTAGTTATTCACGCCGATAAAATCGATAGGGGCGTTGATACGTTCCATATCCCCCGTCTCCACCCCCGGCTTGAAGTAACGAAAACGCCGACTGAGCTCTTCTGGGTAGTGCCCTTTGTACAATGGGTCTAGGGTTACGAAGTTAAGAAACTCGTTCGCTAGCGCTGCTGCTTCATGGTCCTTGTCACGGTCTGTGAAGGGGTGTGCAGGTGTGTGGCTGGTTGTAATACCTACTGTAGCGTCAGGCAGCACATCGCGGATACGCTCCATACCCAGGGCATGGCCCAAAAGCAGGTTGTGCATCACCTTCATGAAAGTCCATGGACGGTGGTAGCCGGGAGCGTGTTCGCCCATAAAGTGGCCCATCACGCAGTGTTCCCACGGCTCGTTCAAAGTGATCCAGTGCTTTACCTGATCTCCGAAAGCCTTCGCTGCGACCTCTGCGTACTCGGCAAAGTCATGAGCGGCCTGCCGGTTCTGGAAGCCACCGTACTTGTTGTGAAGTGCCAGCGGCAGGTCCCAGTGAAATAGAGTTACGTAGGGCGTAATGCCGGCTTCCAGCAACGCATCAAATTCCCGGCGATAGTGATTGATACCCGCCTGATTAATCTTGCCGGTACCCTCGGGCAATATGCGCGACCATGAGAGAGACATCCGATAGGCATTCACACCGAGTTCACCCATCAGCGCAATGTCTTCCGGGTAGCGGTGATAGTGGTCACAGGCCACATCGCCATTGTCACCCTTGTGTGTTTTACCCTTCCTGTGCGAGAACTCGTCCCAAATACTCAGGCCGCGTCCGTCCTCGGCGTACGCACCCTCGATCTGATATGCGGCTGTCGCCGTGCCGAAAACAAAATCCTTTGGGAAAATCAGCTCTGGCATGTTTCTAGACTTGTCCTTCTCGAAAGATTGCATAGCGGGCTCAAGCCGCCGTTTGATGACCATTAATCTTGCGATGATATTGCCGCTGGCTGATACCCGCCAGAATCAGTGAAGCTACACCATAGGAAATGTTCTCGCCGGTCTTGATATATTTATAGCCGGGGTATGGGCCATACTTCAGACGATAAGGCATCAGGAACATGGGTATGGTCCACAAGCTAATCTCGGTCATATACGCCCGGTCGCCATCGTGACGGATATTGTTCGCTATCGCTTGCAAGGCCTTTTGCGCCAGCTCTGCATACTCGATGTCCAGATAGCCATGATTGACCCCGTTCAGCCAACCCGCCGCAATCAAGGCCGTGGCGCTCGATTCACGGTAATTATCACCGGGCTTGTTCACCACCGTATCCCAGTAGTAATCATCGCGCTGACACTCCAATAGAGCTGCGGAGACCTCATTCAGAATGCGACGAGTATCTGCATCATCCACGTAGTTGAGGAACAGTGACAGCGATGCAACTACCCAGCCGTTACCGCGGCCCCAGAAAATCTGGCGAGGATAAGGCCGCTTTAACATTTTCCACCAGGAGTGATGGAACAACCTGGTCTCTGGATCCTGCAAATATCGGGCAAACTGAACGGGCTGGGTGCGGGCAAAAGCGCGCAATTCATCGTCGTCAAAATCATCGGCAGCAATCGCGCTAAAGACGCCGCTCATCATGAGCGAATCCACCCAAATGCTACGCGGATAATCGCGAGAATCCTTGCTGTGGCCGTTGTGATTAATCAGATCTTCGACCAGGCGTGGTTCGTGCTTGAGATAATGGATACCCGCCTGAGTCATCTCCAGATACTTCTGGTTACCTGTTTTCTTGTAGAGCTCGTTAGTTATCAGTGCCGGCGCACAGGTGTCTGACTGGTCCACCGAGTATCCAACCCTGTGATGGTGATCGGCAAAGGCCTGGCAGAATCCCTGATAGCGCTCCTCGCCAAGCTCATCATCCAGCAAGCTCAGGCTATAAAGCAGCAGCGCTTCTCCCCATGCCCAACTTAGCTTGGTGGGATCGCGCTCGGCGACATAGGTGTCAGCAACTTTGACGATGCTTTCGAATGTAGAACCATTCATGCTGTTGTCTCACTTGCAGCAGCGGCGGTTCCCTCTTCCACCAGTGCCCGGTTATAGCTGAGAATTTCGTTTTCATTGTAATAGCGCATCAGCAGAAAGCCGACGACACACACCAAAGCACCCAGCGCGGTCGCCAGGCGAATCCCCATGTCGTCGCCAACATCCTTACCCATGATCAGGAAGGACGTGAAAAAGAGTACGCCCAGCGTGCCGCCGACTTTGCGAAAAAAACCATTGGCCGCAATATACATCCCTGCATGATCTTCTCCAGTTTTGTACTGGTCGTAAGCTGCACAATCAGAGGCAACTACCTGCGGCAAAATGCCGAAACCTGCTTGTGCAAACGGCGAAAGCACCACCACGAGGCCGAACAGAATATAAGGGCTGATGCCACCAATACCCAGGAAGGTAATAACGACAAACGTTCCGGCAAACAAAAGCAGACTCACTTTCAACACCCAGGCTTTGCCCAGACTCTTTGCAGTTTTCGCAATCAGAGGATAACAGGCCAGAGTCAGGGCGCCGACAACGGTAGTAAGCGGCCCATTCATGCCTGCCTCCATCACCGCCAGCACGGTAACGTAGTAGATCAAGCCCGCCTCAAACATGGCGGTGGCGACGGTGTAGCACGTATTGGCGCCAAGATAGAACGCGAAACTACGGTTGCGCAGAACGCGTTTCAGTGCCGGAAAAAGTTTCTGATGCGAGCTCTTGACGCGCCCGTCAGCGAAAGCTGTCTCGTCGATCAGCAAGGCGGGTATCATCAAGCAGATAAAACCGAGCACCCCAAACCCCATGAAGGTGATTTTGAGACCCCATACTCTGGTAGTGCCAAAAATCTCGGCAACTTCGGACCAAAGCCCGGGCGTAAACGACACCAGCAGGAAACCCACGAACCAGAACGCACTGCTGATAGTACCCAGGTCTACCTTGTCATCACTGGATTTCGCCAACTCCACCATCAGCGAGTAAAACGGAATCATGTAACAAGTGAAGAAGAGCGCGCTGGCCACAAGGAAAACCAGCATCCACATTGCGTTTAAGTAGCTGATATCGCCGCCCACTGGCACGAAGAAAGTCAGTAGATAGCAAATTACAAACGGCAATGCGGCCCAACGCATCATCGGCACCCGCCGCCCTGCCGGGTGCTGCAGGCGGTCACTGAAGCTGGCGATAATCGGATCTAGGATGGCGTCGACAATACGCCCCAGGGTCATGATCGCGCCGAGCACAGTGATGCCCAGAATCAGATCGCTCTGAGGGATGACATAAGGGATGCCTGAATCGGCAGGCGGGAAGAAGTAATACACCAGAAAAGAGGTGTGCATTACCGTGATCAGCGCGATACCGAGATTGCCCATCGAGTAGATGAGCTTGTACTGGAGAGAAAGCTTTTCCATGAGCGGAAGTATCGGTTGTTATTATGAAAACAACCTTAACATGCGCCCCGTGATCGCCAGAGGTCGGTTTCAGTCAGGACTGGTCATAATCATTCATGGTACCGAAAACCCCGCGCAGGAAGTGAATTCGCTGCTGAATGATCTGGCGAGTGATCGCACTTTCTGGCACAAGCTCAAAACCGTGCACCGTACCCCTGGTGGCGTTGTACTCAACAGCCACGCCGGCAGCTTTAAGATCTTCGGCGTAGCGCGCCCCCTCATCCCGCAAAGGATCAAACTCAGCGGTATCCAGGTAGGCTGGCGGCAAGTTGGAGAGATTTTCTCGCATGCCCGGCGCGACGTAAGGTGGCGGAGAGTTACGGTCGTGGCCCGGCAGCAAAGAGCGCCACATGCGCTCAGTATTGCGCCCATTCCAAACTGGTGTATCCAAAAATTCACGCGTGCTCTGGGTAGTGCCGGTGCTGTCTGTCAGGGGATATATCAGTAATTGCGCTGCGAGCGAAATGTCATTATCGATGGCTTTTTGGGCAACACCGGCAGCCAGCGCACCCCCGGCACTATCGCCACCGACAACTACACGATCGCTATCCACTCCCAGATCATCCGCCTGTTCAAGCACCCAGGTAAGGGTGTCATAACAGTCGTCAAAGCCTGCCGGGAACGGGTACTTCGGCAACAAGCGATAGTCAGGGAATATCACCTGACAGCCGGCCTCTAGCGCGAACTGCCGGCACATGGCCAGCTGGTGGGCCCCATGGGTCAAGGCGAATCCGCCGCCGTGATAATAAATCAGGGTCGGCACGCGCCCGGAAAGGTTCTCTGGCCGCATCCGCAAGCCGGGCGTGCTGCGCCCACTCGCGCCAACGACTGTGATTTTCTCCTCCACCAGGCCTGCGGGAATGTTCTTCTCTACCCCACGACGCAAAAAAGTTAGCGCGGCATTGGCAAGCCCTACGAACGGGCGATTGAAGTAGACCCGGAGCACGGGAAGGTTGGCAAAATCAGGATGAATGGCGTACTTCTGGGGCACTTTCGAACCTCGTGTCTATATTTTCCGCCTGTAAAGATACACTTTTTCAGCGCACGCGCTATCATTTCTGCCGATGCAAACCTCAGACAATCTCATCAAAAATGCCATCTTCGCTGGCGGCGGCAGTCGCTGCCTGTGGCAAGTGGGCTTCTGGGACGGCGCTAATACCGCTGGTCTCAAGTTAGCGCAGAGTGTGGACTACGCAGCCAGCACCAGTGCCGGCTGCGCCATGGCCACAGCCTGTATGCTCGGCCGTGGTCGCGAAGCGCTGGATATGTTTAAAGAGCTGACAGCCGAGAATCCGGCCAATATCCATTGGCACAATCTTAAACCCGGGTCCGGCGCTCCGTTGCTGCCGCATATGAATATGTATCGGCACGCACTGGAGACGTTTCTCACAGAGAAAGACCTGAAAACGCTCGCAGACAAAAAACTCGAATTCCTTATGGCTCGCTTCCCCGCCTGGCTGCCCAACTTCGTTGGCACACCCTTGGCTTTCGTTGTCTACGGCCTGGAAAAACATCTGACCGGCGCACTCCACCCACATTGGACGCGCAAGCTCGGTTTCAAACCACTACGTTTTGGCAATGAGGAAGCCGAGCACATCGGCGATCTGGTCGATACGATTCTCGCCTCTTCTTGCGTACCCCCAGTATTGCCCTTCGGCCGCTATCGTGGCATGCGGGTGCTGGATGGCGGCATCATCGACAACGTTCCCGCCTTTCTGACTGACCAGCGAGAAGGCACCACCCTGGTCCTGCTTAGCAAGCGCTATCCGCAGGCACTGCCGCCGCCGGGCGAGCGAATATACGCCCAACCCAGCGAGCCGATTTTGCTCGACAAGTTTGACTACGCCAACCCGCAGGGCCTACAGGACACTTACGACCTCGGACTCGCAGATGGCGCCGCTTTTGCCGCGCAATTCACTGAATCACCCGACTAACAGGAAGCTCAACATGACTCATGCCCTGAACGGAAAACGCATTCTCGTCACCCAGGTGGAAACGTTTATGGGACCGGCCATCTGTGAAGAGTTGCGCGCGCAAGGCGCAGAAGTTATCCCCCACGAAGGTGCACTGATATCATCAGAGAGTTGCAGCGAGGCCATAGCCGCAGCCGGGGAGTTCGACATATTGATTGCGAACCTCGCCATCGCTGCTCCCACGACAAGGGCTACAGAGGTTACTGATGAGGAGTGGTCAGACGTGTTCGAAGCACTGGTCCACCCTCTGCCTCGGCTTGCAAGAGCCGTGCTCCCGAACTGGCAAGAACGCGGTTCGGGGAAAATTATCGTTGTCGGTAGCGCCTCCGCGTTGCGGGGTATCAATCGCACTTCAACTTACTGTGCCGCACGCGGCGCACAGCTCTCCTGGGTACAGGCAGTCGGCATTGAAATGGCTCAGCACGGAATACAGGTAAACTGCGTGGCACAAAATTTCGTGGAAAATCCGAGCTATTTTCCGCAAGAAGTACAGGAGAATCCTCGTTTCCAGGAACGACTGAAACGGGAGGTTCCCCTCGGCAGGCTGGTCACCGCAAAAGAGGATGTCAGTCTGATCGCCTACCTGTGTAGCGATGTCGCTGATTGTTTCGTGGGCCAGGCATTCCCCATGTGCGGCGGCTGGGTTAACCGCTAACCGCTCGTCCCTGCGTCTGAATCAAGCGGGAAGCAGCGAATCGATCACCCCGCATACCTGCTCAACGGTTGCATCATTGAGCGCATCCGCATGCGGAGATGCGAACTTCCCGGCATCGTTGTCAAAATACTGGCCTGAGGCTGCAGCGAACTCTTCGTCCAGGCAGGCACGGGAAAGAATGCTGGCCCCGATACTCAAGTCATTGCCAGCGACACCGAAGCCTTCCTTGACCATTTTACTCGCAAGCATGGAGCCCGGGTTAACTGACACGATGACTGGACCATCCTTCAGCCCCATTTTGCGCGACCACATAGTCAGCGCCAGTTTGCTCTGAGCATAGGCGTTGAAGTGATCACTGATCTGGACCTTGCCCTGAAGAGCATTCAGGTCTACGGGCGCCTGTGCGGCAGAAGAAAGGTTTACTATCCGCCCATCCTGGCCAAGCAGCGGCATCAGACGACGAGCCAGCAGCAATGGCGCCAATGTATTGACAACAAATCGCACATCCATGCCACTGGGCAGCACCGGTTCTGGGGTTCGAAAGATTCCCGCATTGTTCAACAAGACGTCCAGCGTCTGGTGATCGCTCGCTACCTCGCTGGCGAGTGCTTCTACCTGGGCCAGATCGGATAAATCCGCCAGATAACTCGGCACAGGCAAGTCCGAAAGCTGTGATACAGCCTCGGCGGCCTGCGCCAATTTTACTGGATTACGCCCGTGAATCAGTATCTGGTGACCTTTTGATGCCAGCATTTTCGCAGTTTCAAGGCCTATGCCATCGGTGGCACCGGTGATCAGAATTTTTTTCTGCATCAGTTTTTTGCTCCGGTAAAGTGTGGCAGTAATTCATCTGCCAGAATTTTCAATGTTGTTTCAATATTGTTCTGATTAAAACGCAGGTTGAGCGCAACGTGATTAACGCCGACCGCCTCCAGTGACGAAAGGTATTCTCGCAGGTAATTCACGCCCGCATTGAAACCCAGATGGATAGCCCGGGGGGGCGCATCGGCACTTTCCGCCAGGTCGACGTACAGTGGCTGCATGACAGGCTGTGCCGGCCTGCCCGCATCAAAGACACTGCGCTGGTAGCGCTCTATCACCTGTTCCTGCTGTTGCACACTCCGCGGGTACAGCATCCAGCCATCACCGTTGGCGGCGATCCAGTCTGGTGTCTGTTGTGAACTGCCGGTAATCAGCAAGGGTATCCTGCCGTTGTCTGGTTTAGGCAGTAGGTCCATGTCACCGCTGGGTGAGCCATACGAGTTCTCAAACTGCGCCCGGGGCTGCCAGCTTTTCTGAATATACGCCACACTCTCACGGAAACGTTCGCCCCTGTTTTCGAAATCCAGGTTAAGCGCGGGATACTCTTCAGGGCGATCACCGGAAGCAATGCCGAGGATGAGACGACCGCCCGAGAGGACGTCGACACTTGCAGAGGCCTTTGCAACGTGCGCAGGGTGCCTCAGCGGCAGCACAATACTGGACATACCAAGGGCAATGCGGTCAGTCTGTCCCGCCAACAGGCCGAGGTAAACGAAGGGGTCATACACCTGACCGGCGTCGCCAAAGGACGGCACATTAAATGGCACATCCCGCAGCCAGACGCTGGCAAAACCCAATTCCTCTGCCAATCGGATGCGTTCGACGTCCCGCGCCATTCTCGGGACCGGGTTACTGGCATAACGCTCCAAAGGCACAACCAGGCCAACACTCAGTTTGTGCTGCTGGAACACCTCGCCATAGGCCCTGTTAATAGGCGCAAAACCGGGATCTGTAGCCACAGTATTCATACGTCGATGACGACCTTGCCCATCGCCTGACCGCTGGCGAGATGGGCATAGGCACCGCCAACGTCCTCGAGACTGAAGTTCTGGTCGTCGAGCAAGGGCACAAGCCCGCCCGCATCCACGATTTCACCCAGGGCCGTGAGAATCGCATGATGTGCTTCGCGCTTATAGTTGTGAATCATCGGAATAAGCATGAACACCACATGCACCGACAGGCCTTTAAAATGTGCTGGGGTAAGGTCGAGTTCCACCATGGAGACCGTGGTGGCCACCTGCCCATTAAGTGCCGCAGCCTCAAAGGAATTGGCCATGTTGGCCCCACCGACAGAATCGTAAACCAGATCGAAACCGGCACCGTCAGTATATTTCGCAACATAGTCTGCCACCGCTTCCTCGCGATAATTGATCGGAGTTGCGCCACAGCCTTGGATATAGGCGGCCTGAACGTCACTGGAACAAGTTGCATAGACTTCCGCTCCCGCGTGAACCGCCAACTGCAGGGCGACGTGACCAACGCCACCTGACCCACCGTGAACCAACACCCGCTGGCCACTGGCCAGGCCGGCTCGCTGCATTCCCTCATAAGCAGTGATTCCCACCAGTGGCAGCGCAGCGGCTTCGCGCATTGAAATTGAGGCAGGCTTGTGTGCCAGCAGACGCGCATCGGCAAGCATATATTCCTGCAGCGCACCATTGAGGTCCCCCAGGCCACCGGCGCAACCATAGACCTCATCGCCCGCAGCAAAACCTGTCACGCCCTCGCCCACTGTTTCCACTGTGCCCGCAAAATCCATACCCAGCGTGGCCGGCAGTGCCGGCGCAAATGGCAGTTCAGCACCCATCTGGCGGATCATCGTATCGACAGTATTCACACTGCTGGCAGCCACTCGAACCAACACCTGACCTGGCAATATGTCAGGCCTTGGGACATCGGCTATTACGAAGGGGGCTTTTTCGCCATAGGTGTTGAGGAGGCAAGCTTTCATGGAGGTATCCCTATCAATGTTTTCGGTTCCATCAAAGATAAGGGATGCCGTCAGGAATAAAACGCCACGCAGCGGGAAACAGTTTTTAGCTTTTCAATATAATCATTGTTCCCACACAGGCGGGTCGCCAATTTTCTCTACCAGAAAGTCAATAAGCACCCGCACTTTGGCCGTCAGCACATTGGACTTCGGATAGACCAGCCAGATCGCAGAGCGGTCTTCGAGCTCAAAGTCAGGCAAGACCCGCACGAGCGAACCGTTCGCAAGCTCGGCATGTACGCTCCAACGCGAATTCATCGCGATGCCTACTCCCGCGCGGGTCGCAATGCGCATGCTGGCACCGTCATCGCACACAATCCGCCCCGGAGCTCCCTCTGGGGGGAAACTGCCAACAATTTCACCCTCCAGCGATAGCAACTTTCTGGCGCGGCTGCCGGCGAAAACCAATAACTGGTGCTGGGCAAGGTCAGCAGGGGTGTCCACCGCCCCTCTTGCTGCAAGGTAATCGGGTGAGGCACACAGAATACGCTTGTCGTCAGCCAGCTTACGGGCACGCAAACTACTGTCCTCTATCGCGTAATTGCGCAGAGCAAGGTCATAACCGCCCTCGATCAAATTCATCTGGGTATCGGAAAGTTTCAATTCCAGATTGACGCCCGGATAACGCTCGAGAAATTCAGGCAGGATCGGCGCCACATACATCTGGGCAAAGGTGCTGGACGCGGCAAAACGCAAGGTACCCGTAATTTCGGAACTGCCGTGTCCCAGTGCCGCCCGGGCTGCGTCTTCCTGGGCGAGAATTTCCCGGGCGAAAGGCAAGAACTCCTCCCCCTCCATCGACAGTGAGACCTTGCGGGTAGAGCGGTGCAGTAAATCTGCGCCTAATTGGTTTTCTAGCTTCGATAGGCGAGCACTGGCCACAGCAGGCGCCAGCCCCAACTCCCTGCCCGCTGCACTGATGTTGAGTCTGTCTGCTGCGCGAACAAAAAGGCGAACACCTTCAGTATCCATAACACCTCAAATTATATTCAATTTACGAATTCTGAAATCAAATATAGGCCCATTTATTAGATTTTCAAGCAGCAATAGAGTGATCCCACGCCAGGGCGCCGTTCCTGGGACACAAACGAAATCAATACAGGGATACCACAATGGACTACCAGAACTTCACTACCTTCACCGTCGAAATCAAACATGGGGTGGCCTGGGTCACTTTCGAATACGGGCCGGTCAATGTGCAGGGCCTACCCATGCTCGCAGACCTCAACATGCTGGCACAGAAACTGGAGGCCGATGCGAGCGTCAAAGTGGTCGTATTCCAATCAGCACTCGAAGAGATTTTCGTCTGTCACGCAGACACCAATTTCCTCAAAGACATGTCCGGCAAGGCCGTGCCACGCGATGAGGTGAAACTACTGGATTTACAGCTTGTACTGGAGCGGATCAGCAAGCTGCCCCAGGCCACCATCGCCAAGATCGAAGGTTTCGCGCGCGGTGGTGGTCATGAGTTCGCTTTGGCCTGCGATATGCGTTTTGCCGCAAGAGGCAAGGCGCGATTCATGCAGATGGAAGTCGGCATGGGCATTCTGCCCTGTGGCGGTGGCGCCTCGCGTATGGCACGTCAGGTTGGCCTTGGCCGGGCACTGGAAATCGTACTGGGTGCAGATGACTTCGACGCCGACCAGGCCGAGGCCTATGGCACGATCAATCGCGCTCTGGATGCCGATGAAATTGGTCCCTTCGTAGAAGCGCTGGCCAACCGCATCGCGCTATGGCCATCGGCTTCTATAAACGCTACCAAGCAGGCGGTATACGCCTCTATCGATTTACCCATAGAGGATGCGTTGCGTGAAGAAGCCTATTGGCTGTATCAGGCAACAAGCGAGACGCCCGCGCTAAAACGCTTTGCCTGGGCCGACGAGCAAGGCGCTCAATTTGACATGGAGAACCAGCGTACCTGGCCGGACATGTTGGTCAGTGTGCAGGAGGTTAACTAGCCGCACGTGCTCAGGGGGCCTAAGCCCCCTGCTCCGTCAAACCAAATAACTGGGTATTCCCGCCACGGGCAACGACGTTCTCGGTGCGGGTCCGCTCAGTAGCAAAGCGCACTAGATAGTTTGGTCCACCCGCTTTGGGACCGGTGCCAGACAAGCCGTGACCACCGAAAGGATTCACCCCCGGCACAGCCCCCACCATGTTGCGGTTGATGTAGGTGTTACCAATGCGGGTGGCATGGAACACCTCGCGAGCGAAAGCATCGATACGGCTATGAACGCCGAGAGTGAGCCCGTAGCCACTGGCATTGATCTCATCATAGATGCGCGGGATATCTGAGACCTTATAGCGAATCACGTGCAGAATCGGGCCAAAAACCTCACGCTCCAGCTGGGAAAGCTTCTCGATCTCGTAAACTTGCGGTGCGCAGAAGTGGCCCTCGCGATGCACATCTTCCAGTTCGCAAGCGGCGAGCAGTTTCGCCTCGCGCCGCATACGCTGCTCATGGCGCTCGAGCATCTGCCGTGCATCGAGATCAATGACGGGGCCGATGTCCGTACTCAGTGCAGCGGGATCACCTATTTTCAATTCCGCCATAGCGCCACTCAACATGGTGATAATGTTGTCAGCCACATCCTCCTGCAAATACAGCACTCGCAGCGCGCTGCACCGCTGGCCGGCGCTCTGGAAAGCAGAGTCAATCACATCGTCGACAACCTGCTCGGGCAAGGCCGTGGAATCCACCAGCATGACATTGAGGCCACCGGTCTCAGCTATCAATGGCAGGATTGCGCCATCCCTTGCCGCCAGCTGGCGATTGATCAACCTGGCTGTTTCAGTAGAGCCCGTAAAAGCCACTCCCGCCAGTCGAGGATCTGCAATCGCCGCGCCACCGACGGAAGCGCCGTCGCCGGGCAACAGGTGCAACACCTCTGCAGGTACACCAGCCTGGTGCAGGATCTGCACAGCGCGCATAGCAATTAATGGCGTTTGTTCCGCCGGTTTCGCCAACACCGAGTTTCCCGCCATCAACGCGGCTACGACCTGGCCGGCAAAAATAGCCAGTGGGAAGTTCCACGGGCTGACGCAAAGAAAAACACCGCGGCCATGCAGGCTCAGCTGATTGTCTTCACCCGTCGGTCCGGGCATCGATTTTTCACCACGCAGGGTATGCCTGCCCTGCCGTGCGTAATAGCGACAGAAGTCCACCGCCTCACGCACTTCAGCCAGCGCGTCATCAATGGTCCGCCCCGCCTCCGCGACGATCAATCCCATCAGCGACTCGCACTGTTCCTCGAGAAGTTCCGCAGCACGCTCCAGGCAAGCGGCACGTGCATCCACCCCCAGTGTGTCCCACGCCGGCTGGGCCGCATGGGCGCGGCCCATGGCATCACTCACTTGCGCCGGGCTGGCTTCAATGACTGAACCCACTTTTCTGGAAACCTCAGTCGGAGACATCACCGCCATGGCGTGGCCGGTCTGGCGTTCACCGCCGATGATAGGCCCAGCTACCGCTGTGGTATCCAGGCTCGAAGCCATCGTTGCCAGCAGAGGTGCTACGGATACCGAGTCGGCCAGGTCGATACCTCGTGAATTTTTCCAGGGTATCTGCGCCTGCTGGTAAATGTCAGCGGGCACAGGAATGCGACTGTGCCGGTAAGGTTGCGAAACCCGGGTGAGATCAACCTGGTCGGTGATCAACTCCGCGGCGGGCACCTGTGCATCCAGAAACCGGTTTACGAAGGAACTGTTGGCGCCGTTTTCCAATAGCCGCCGCACCAGGTACGGCAACAGGTCGCGATGATTACCCACCGGAGCATAAACGCGGATGGCGGTGTCGGGCATCGCGTCCTGTACCTGATCGTAGAGTAAATGACCCATCCCGTGCAGCCGCTGAAATTCGTAGGCGCTACTTTCAGTAGCCAACGCCTGTACCATGGCGACAGTGTGAGCGTTGTGAGTCGCGAACTGGGGAAAGATATCGTCCGGTGCACCGAGTAATACCTGTGCACAGACCTGGTAGGAAAGGTCTGTGTGGCACTTGCGCGTAAACACAGGGTAGTCGTCAAAACCCATCTCCTGTGCATGCTTGATCTCACCGTCCCAGTAAGCACCCTTTACCAGACGAACCATCAACCTGCGCTGAGTATTCTCAGCGAGCGCGATCAGCCAGTGCGCGACAGCGACAGCCCGCTTCTGGTAGGCCTGTAACACAAAACCAAGACCATCCCAGCCAGCGAGGTCTTGGTCGTGTGCCAATGCTGCAAACAGATCCAGCGACAGGTCGAGGCGATCGGCTTCCTCTGCATCGATGCTGAACCCGATATTGCCGCGTTTGGCCATCACAGCTAACGCTTTCACACGGGGCAACAGTTCGTCCATCACCCGGCGCTTCTGTCGATATTCGTAGCGCGGATGCAGCGCTGACAATTTCACCGAGATACCATCAGATTGAACAACACCCTCACGGCTGCCGAGGCGAGCAATACAACCGATAGCCTCAGCATAGGCCTCGTAATAGCGCTGAGCATCTTGCTCAGTCCGGGCGCCCTCCCCCAACATATCGAAGGAGAAACGTGTGCCTGGACGATTGCCCGACACGCCTTTCTGCACGCCCTCTTCGATCGTGCGACCCAATACATATTGGCCCCCCATGATCTTCATGGCCTGCAACACCGCACGGCGGACCACAGGTTCGCCCATGCCACTGACGAGCTTTTTCATCCACGAGGCAGTGTCGCCGGTAATGTCATCGTCCAGATGCACGACGCGGCCCGTGAGCATCAGACCCCACACCGAGGCATTCACAAAACGCGAACCAGACTTGCCCTTATGTGCAGCCCAGTCGCCGGATAAAATTTTCTCCGCGATCAGTTTGTCAGCTGTCTCCTGATCCGGCACCCGCAACAGCGACTCTGCCAGACACATCAACGCAATGCCCTCTTTGTTGGAGAGCCCAAATTCCTGCAGGAAGGCATCGAGCGTTCCGGCGCGGTCACTTTGGCCCCGGCACTGCTCTACCAGGCCGATCGCGTTATTGCGGATCGCCTGGCGAGCCGGTGCCCCGAGAGCACAGGTGTCCAGTAGTCGCACGACCACCTGGTGCTCATCGGCACAATGGGCAGCACGGATTTCGTCGCGTAGAGTTTGCAGTTTGTCAGCCACGGCCTATCTCCTTAGTTATGGCCTGCATTTTCCAGATTAAGCGCGATATTTGGCGCTTTTATTCGCTTATAAACAGCGTATTATCCTGCCAATACTCAATATTCAGGATTTTTCGCTGCCATGAAAAAGTCACGCCAGCTCGACCGCACCGATCGACATATTCTCACCCTGCTGCAAGCCGACGGCCGCTTATCCAATGTAGACCTTGCCCGGCAAGTTGCCCTGAGTCCCACCCCTTGCCTGGAGCGGGTAAGGCGCCTGGAGCGCGAGGGCTATATCACGGGTTACGTGGCCCTGGCGGACCCGGCCAAGCTCAATGCCAGTACGCTCGCGTTTATTCAGGTCTCGCTCACCAACACCAGCACTGAGAAACTGCGCGACTTCAACCAGCGCATGCTGGATCTGCCCCAGGTAGAGTCCTGCCATATGGTGGCGGGCGGCTTCGACTACCTGATCAAGATTCGATGCGCCGACATGCAGGACTACCAACGTTTCCTGGGGGAACAATTGGCCGCTATTCCCCTCATCGGCCAGACCCACACCTATGTCGTGATAGAAGAAGTAAAGAACGAGACGGCGATTCCCGTGGACAAGATCTCTCACTAAAACAATCAGGTGGGCTTGTTTTATTTGCCCGCCTCGGCTAGCGTAGGCGCTCGGTTCAATAAACATACAAACCACTCCGGAGCTCACAAGCATGAAATTTTCTCTCGGCCTCTCAGGTAAAAAGGCAGTTATCGTGGGCGGTGCCCGCGGCATAGGGCGCGCCACCGCAGAACTGTTGGTAGGCGAAGGCGCTGAAGTCGCCATCAGCGCGCGTGACGCAGACTCGGTCAAGCAGGCGGTAGACGCCCTCACCGCCTCCGGTGGCAAAGCCAGCGGTGCGGCGGTGGACGTCACCGACAAGGCCGGCTATGAGGCTTGGATTCAGAGCTGTGGTGAAGCCATGGGGGCGATCGACATCCTGATCATTATGGCGAGCGGTGTGGGTGGCGCTGTCGACGAGGACGCCTGGCGTGCCAACTTCGAAACCACCATCATGGGCGCCAGCCGCGGCGTGGATGCAGCGATGCCCTATCTGGAGAAATCCGATGCCGGCGCCATCGTCTTGATGAGCTCTACCTCAGCGGTGGAAACCTTCTTCGCCCCCCAGCCCTACAACGCTCTCAAAGCCTCACTCCTGACCTACAGCGGCCAGCTCGCTCAGGCCGTCGGTGAGAAAGGCATTCGCGTGAACTGTGTGTCCCCCGGACCCACCACCTTTGAAGGCGGCAACTGGGATGTGATCAGCCAGGCTGCACCCGACATTTTCAAAGGCGTAGAGAGCGACTTCCCCCAGGGCAAGCTCGGCACGCCCGAGGAAGTGGCCAACGCTGTCGTATTCCTTGCCAGCCCGGCCGCCAGCTTCGTCAGCGGCACCAATCTGATGGTCGATGGCGGCTTTACCAAGCGGGTTCAGTTCTAGATACCAGCCCGGCTATCAATCAAGGCGCCTCAGGGCGCCTTTTTTGTCAGCGGGTGTAATAAACGCATCAGCCGATGCGCTGCTACACTAGAACCCTATGAATAAACTCGACAACAACGCCAAGACCGACCATCTCCCCGGTGTCGTCCACCAGGAGAAACTGGTGATGCTGCTGCAGCAATCCCACATGGCCGCTTACATGAGCGTGATCATTGCTGCAATTCTGGTCGGGATACTGTGGCAGAGCCAGCAACATAGTCATCTACTGGTGTGGATGGCCGGTATTGTCGTCACCGCCGCTGCGCGCTTCTATCTGTACGCCAGTTACAGCCGCAACCCGCCAGAGATAGACGAGAACAGCCCGCGAGAAACCGCGTACTTTGCCGCCACCCTGATCTACTTCGCATGGTGGAGCTTCGGCAGCCTGTGGATCATGCCCAAGGACTCCTTCGCCGAACAGATCATTGTGCTGTACTTCATGATCGGCCTGGCGGGTAGCGCTGTCGCCGTTTTCTCGGCCAGCTGGGCGCTCCAGATCAGCGCCATCTCACTCTTGTTACTGCCTATTGTCTCCTGGTTTTACGCCCAGGGCTCACTACAAACAGCAGGCATGGCCACTGCGGGGCTCATGTTTCTGCTCTCTGCAATGCGCTCCGCCCGGGTGCTCGCTGGCACCATCAATACCAGCCTGAGCCTGAAACACCGGTTGATTGCCGCCAATGCGGTGGCTGAGCGCCTCGCCCGGATCGATGAATTGACCGATCTCTACAACCGGCGTGCCTTCTACGAATACAGCCGTCTGCAGACGGCCCAGGCGCAACGCACCGGCAATCCACTTTCGCTGATTCTGCTCGACATCGATCACTTCAAGGGTGTCAACGACACCTACGGCCACGCAGTGGGCGATGAAGTATTGCGACATGTGTCTGACATGCTCCGTGCTTCGGTGAGGGAATCCGACATTTGCGGCCGCATAGGCGGAGAAGAATTTGCATTGTTGCTCCCCGGCACCTCAGCCGAGAAGGCCCAGGTCGTAGCTGAGGCCCTGCGCCGCAGCCTGTATGAATCGCCTTTCAACTTTTCCGACGGGGAAGCCATCGTCCACGCCAGCTTCGGTGTCGCCGCGGTGCACGGGGAATTCAGCGATGCGCTGCGTCAAGCCGACGCCGCGCTTTATTCTGCCAAATCAGCAGGCCGCAATCGGGTCGAGGTCTGCGACAACATCACCCCCATTCGCACCCCGGGCGGCGAACACAACAGGCGCTAATAGCCAGCGCCGAGATCCATACCACCCGCCAAGGGAATCGTGCTGCCGGTCATGAATGCACCGGACGCTCCACACAAAAACAACGCCAAACCACCGACATCCTTGGGCTCGCCTATGCGGCCCAGTGGCGTGACAGAGCGCATGAACTCTATGCCCTCCTCGCTCGTCAGGTGCCTGGTCATTTTGCTGGCAAAGAAGCCCGGGGCAATCGCATTCACAGTGATGTGATCTTTGGCAAGATCTGCCGCCAGCCCCCGGGTAAGGTGGGAGATAGCCGCCTTACTGGCCATATAGGAATAGGCGCTCTGGCTGCCAGCCACGATGCCCGCCACCGAGCTGATATTGATCACGCGCGAGGGGGCTTCCTGAGTACCTGAGGCCTTAAGGAGCGGCAGCAGCTTCTGCACGATAAAGAACGGACTCTTTACATTGAGGTCCATCACCTTGTCCCAACCGGACTCCGGGAATTCCTCGAGCGGTGCGCCCCAGGTCGCGCCGGAATTGTTCACCAGGATATCGAGCCCATGGCCCGCACTTTCGATATCAGCGGCCAGGGCTTCAATGTTTTCTATCCGGGACAAATCATGAGGAAACGCACGGCAATCACCCAGCTCCGCCATTTCGGACGCGGCAGCCTGGCAATCGTCAGCCGAGCGAGAGGAGATATATACCCTGGCTCCGGCCTGCAGCAGGGCCTCAGCAATCATCCGGCCTATACCCTTGCCACCACCGGTGACCAGGGCAGTCTTGCCGCCAAGATTGAACAGTGATTCCAGATAATCAGACATACATTGCCTCTCCAATAAATTTCAGGCCAGAAGCTTACACCAGCAGTGGCCCGATGTGACCCTTGCAGTGGGAACTAGCCCTGCATTCGACAAAAAGTTAGTATATGCAAATATAACGATAAGGAGTCTGTACCATGCGCATCGCACGACTGCACTTTGCACGCCTAACCCCAATTGCCACAGCATTGCTAACGCTGCACTTTGGCACCACCGCCGCTGCCCAGGACGAAGCCTCCGAGGGCAGCAAACGATACAGCTTGCAACTTGAAGAAGTACTCGTCACCGCCCAGAAGCGGGAAGAGAACTTTATGAGCGTGCCAGTGACGGTAAACGCGTTTACTGCTCAGGACATGGTCAATACCGGTGCCGATGACATTCGAGACATCGACACCTTTATGCCAGGGGTCGAGATCGGCAGCTCCTTCGGCTCGGGCTCCTCAACCCAGGCAGGCGTGACCGTACGCGGCGTGAGCAGCCCTAACATCAGCTCAGGCGGCGACCCGTCAGTGGCGACGTTCTACGACGGCACCTACATGCCGCGCGCCGCTACCTCGATTCCCTTCACTGACATCGCGCGCACGGAAGTACTGAAAGGCCCACAGGGAACCCTGTTTGGCCGCAACGCCACCGCCGGCGTCATCAATATCGTACCTAACAGACCCAATAATGAGTTTGAGGCCTTTGTGAAAACTCGCGTGGGCAACCACAATTTGCTGCGCCTGGAGGGCATGGTCAACACGCCGGTCAGTGACAATATGTACCTGCGTGCAAACGTGTTCAGCCATCAACGAGACGGTTTGACTGAACAGAAAGGTGTTGGCGACGACGTCAAAGACGAGGGCTACATTGCAGCACGTGGTGCTCTACTCTGGGACGTGACCGAAGACACTTCACTGCAACTAGCCGTGGACATCGAGGATCGTGACGAGGCCCCTTCGGTCATTATCGGTGTAGGCAAGTACGCTTATGAATCCAGCGATGACCCCTTCTCCGGTGAGACCGCTCACGACGTCATCGGCGGCGAGGAAACCCGCGAGATGTACGGCGTCTCCCTTAAGCTGGAAAGCCAACTCACGGATGAATGGTCTACCTTCGGCATTGTCAGTTACCGCGATTGGGACACGACCAACCTGCAGGAAGAAGATGGTACTGCACAACCCCGCCGCTATCTGGACACCAATAATCTCGAAGACTCCGACATCTTTTACACTGAACTACGCTTTCACTATGTGACCGATAAGTTGAACTTCATCACCGGCGGTAACTACAGCAAGGAAGACGTATTTCAGCGCACAGATATCGGATTGCTGGCGGATTCCTACATGCAGTTTGTCAGCCTGTTGCTACTGCCGGAAATTGGGATCGAACCAGACCAGGACACACATGCCTGGGATTTGTTCAGCGACCAGCCTGACGATTTTTGGCTGGGAATCTCTGAGCTCGCTGGCCTCGCGGTACTACCCCCGTCCTTCGCAGGTGAGCAGTTCTTCGAAACCATGGACAACACAGGTGATTTCGTAAACTGGGGTGTTTTCGCCGACGCCACCTACCAACTCACCGACACGCTTAGCATCGCCGCCGGTCTCCGCTACAGCTACGATGAGAAAGAGTACAGCTGGCAAACCTACGAATCCGACATTGACTGGCCCTATGCCCCCGAGCGTGTCGCCTATATCCCTTCAGAATCAGGAGCGCCTGCGGATGAGTGGTTCGACCCATTCAGCCTGAAAGATGACTGGAGCAAGACGACCGGCCGGCTGGTATTGGACTGGGCCTTCAGCGACTACGCCATGTTCTACGCCTCCGCCGCTACCGGTTACAAATCCGGCGGTTTTGACGGTCAATCGTTCTCCGCTTATGCAGCGGGCCCATTCGATCCGGAAGATATGACGAGTTTCGAAATGGGCCTCAAAGGTGATTTCTTCGATGAATCACTACGAGTGGAAGCCGCTGTGTTCTACCACGAGCTCGACGGCAAGCAGAACTCCAAATCCACCAAAGACAGCCCTGACGACCCCACCGCATCACCGACGGTGGTGACCAGTGACGAGGAAGCCGAGGGCATCGAGATCATCGTAACCTGGAGCATTACCGAGAATTTGAGAGTCGCCGGCCTCACCACCTACCGCGAAACAACCTCGATCGAAGATAAACACTTTAATGCGGCAGGCGAGCCCGCCGGGGGCGAGGCATTCACCGCCCGAACCAACAACGACTACACCCTGCGCCTGGACTGGACGCCAAACATACCCACCGGCTACCTTCTGGTACACATGAACTACGTCTTCAATGAGGACCCGTCCCAGTATGACCCGGACGAGGCGATCTTCGTCGACGGCCCGTGGTACTTCAACGATCGCAAGATGTTGAATGCTCGAGTCGCGTGGACCAATGAAAACGACAATATCGAAGTGGCACTGTGGGGGGACAACCTGCTGGATGAGGAGTACGCTTCAAACCCGGGAGGCCTGGCCGCTGACACCCTGGGGGCTACGCATACCAGCATCAGGGACACGATTACTTACGGCATTGATCTGCGCTACGCGTTCTAAATCACGACGCGGCGTATACCCTGTCGCGCCCCGCTGTCTTGGCCTGCTGGAGTGCAGTTTCGACCGCCTCCAGCAGTGTGTCCTTGCCCGTTTCTGCTTCTGGTGAAACCGACGCCACCCCCACACTGACAGTGAGCACGCCATAGGCGCATTCGTCGTGGGGCAGCCTCAATTTACGCACCTCTTCAGCCATGGCCTCGGCCACGAACTCCGCACCCTCGGTGTCGGTATTGGGCAACAGCGCCACCATCTTGTCCCCGCCGCATCTTGCCAACAAGTCAGTGGGGCGTTCGACAACACCGCGCATCGCTTGCGCTACTGCGTGCAGAGCTTTATCGCCCGCAGCGCGACCGTGGTGCTCGTTGAACCACTCGAAGCGGTCAAGGTCTATCTTCACGAGTGAAAGCGCGTGGCCGGTGCGTGCATGATCTGACCAGGCGTACCCAAGCCTCTCCTCAAACTCCCTGAGATTTGCCAGCCCGGTCAACTCGTCGATCCGCGCTTGTTCTCGCAAGAGCACATTGGCCGCTTCAAGCTCGGCAGAGAGCTTCTTTGCGCGCCGCTCCACTCGGGTCGCCCGCATTGCGAAAGCTATCGCCATAAGACAGGCGATGGCGCTTGTGATCAGGTAGAACAGCTCCATCACTTAAGGCTTCACTTCGCTACTGGGTATGAGGTGAAACGCTGTTTGCCGACCGTCCATGTAATCTACGATCTCGCCATCAAAGAACGCATCTTCTTCCAGCATAATACGCACGTCTCCTCCCCATTCCGCCACAGCACTCGTCGCACTTAATTCAATGGAGTAAGCGGTATCGGGAAACAGCGGGTAGTCGCCCTTAACCGGCACCCCTTGCTGTGCATCCCACATGCCGATAGTAGGCCCGGCGCCGTGGCCATGTAAGCCGAGAGGATGCGAGTAGATCAGAGGGTTAATGCCTCTCGCCAGAGCCTGCTTCCTGCTACGGGAGAGGACTTCGTTGCCAGTAAGGCCCAGCTTGAAATTCGCGGTGAGAATATCCTGTAACTGATTGCCGGCAACGAGCGCCTCCAACAGTCCGCGCGGCACTTCGCTTTCTCCCGGCTTGAGAACATAGGCATGCTGCTGCTGATCGGTATTGAGGCGCAGCCACGTGAGGCCGAAGTCAACGTGAATCAAGTCTCCAGGTAGAATCGTGCCCTGCAGGTTAAAACCTTCCTCGCCATTACGCTGGTAAGAGACGGAAGGATGAAACCAGTTCCCAAGACCCAGCGCCTGAGAGCGCTCGCGCAGCCACCAGCTAACATCGTCAGTGGTCGTCACTCCCGGGGTTATCACTTCGCTAGAGAACGCGCGAGCTATCAGTTGATGCCCGGTCTGAACCAATTGCGGATAGTAGGCCATCTCCGTCTTGCTGCGCGTCTCCAACCACGCAATCGCAAGGCGCTCGGCAGACACCAGCCGCGCACGCATAGTTGCCGGAAGTGCCTCCTGCAGTTTGCGATACTCGGTGCTGCTCATGCCGTCAGCAAGGGCGAAATTGTCGGAATGATTGACGGCGATCGTTTCAGGAGCGCGGGCGGTAATTAATTCTTCAAGAGCTCGCCATTGGTCTGGTTGCTCTGCCACATTCCAGGCGGGGGCAAATACTTTACCCACGGGGTAGCGGGCAACAGCGAGGTATTCGAGCGCAGCGCCCTCCCCGGGGTCATGCACGACCAGCATGGTATGACGCCGGGCCGACATCCAGGTGGCAGGGAGCAGAGTCTTGAGAATTGGGTCTTCATTGTACTCGCGCGACATGATCACCCACAGGTCAACGCCCTCTCTACGCATCAGTGAAGGCAAGACTTCCGTCAGGCGTTCATGGGTAATCCGATCGACCAGCTCTGCTTGAGCTTGAAGAGAAAGAACTTCGAGTGAGAGCGCACTCTGGCTGTAAAATAGACCCAGCAGCAGAATCTGGCGGAAGACCTTCGCTATAGTTTCTCTATACATAACAAGACTGTAGAGAATTATTGCCGGTGAGTCGATGAAATTGAAGCCACAGCTGGGTAATATCCAGATGATGGCTACTATTGGCTTCAATAGTGCTTTCGGGAATGATCGTGCCAGACCACGTCACTTTGGAATAATCAATGGAATTTACTTTTGCAGATGCCGTGGGCATGTCCGGTACACTCCTCGTGGTCCTGGCCTACTTTCTGCTGCAGCTGGAACGAATGGAAGCGAGCAGCCTGGGTTACAACGCATTGAACCTCGTAGGTGCAGTGTTACTACTGATCAGCTTGCTGGTAAACTTCAATTTGGCGAGCTTTGTGATTGAAATCTTTTGGATAGCAGCCTCAGTGATCGGGCTGTGGCGATGGTTTCAGCGCAGAAAAGCATCTGCCTAGTGTACAGAATTGTTAAACGGAGAAACTATGAAAAACACTCTTCTTGGACTATCACTTGCGGCGATCCTCCCCGCCTTTGCCTTTGCCAGCGCAGATGGGGTTTGGCGGACACAGCCGAATGCCGACAAAGCCTACCTGGAAGTTACCGTGGGCCCCTGTGAAAAGGACGGCAAGAAAACCTGTGGTGTTATCACCCGTGCAATCACAGCCGATGGCGAGAACCCCGACTATGAATACCTCGGCAAACTAATGATCATGGACATGACATCCAAAGATAAGAGCAGCTACAGCGGCGGTAAAATCTGGGACCCTGAACGCGACAAGGTGTTCAAGTCGAAGATGCTTCGCGAGGGCAATACCTTGGAGGTAGAGGGCTGCGTGGCGTTTATTTGCGACGGCCAGAGTTGGGAATTAGTGGAGTAGTGACTACTGCGCTCAGCAGGGCTGGCTCAACACATTGGCGCGATCGCGCGGACTGAACTGGCTGGCCTGGCAGATATTTTTACCCTTCTACCTGCGGGTTTTGACAGGCCTGCCTGAGTGAATAAATACCTGCTTCGATTTTGACATCACGACGCATGAATCCTGTGCGTCACTTCCACTGAATGGTATTGCGAAGCTCCAAATTCCTGTTGGTTTTGTGAGTCCCAACGGGAAAAACGAGAATATTTTTTTCGCTTCAAAGAGTGCGATCCCAACGATCGATGGTCTTTTGCAAGGCCTCCGGGTCTCGCAACTATTTGATGTAGCTTATGGTAACGACACTCGGCTATGTCCTCGCTGGAACTTACCAGTTGAATTCGCTCAGGACACCAGACTTATTCTTGCGCATGTCTTCCCGTAACAAGAGCATTCTCTCTATAGCGGCCTCTAACTCCGCTTTGGCCTGATCGCGCAGTTTAAACTGGCTTGCCTCGCTGATATTTTTACCCTTATACCTGCCGGTCTTAACAGGCTTGCCAAAATGGATGAACACCTGTTTCCATTTTGGCAACAAGGTCCCCATGAAGCCCCGCGGAATCGGTGGCAGTTCATCAGAATTCAGAAATTCTTCGGATGCTCCTGCTCTGCGAAGTAATTTTCCAAATACGGAGTCGCGCAGCTCGTCTCTGTCGAGATAGCGGTCATACCACTCATCCGGGCCGACAATCCCCATAGGCACTATGGGCACACCGTGTTTGGCAGCAAGGCGAACGAATCCTGTACGCTGCTTCCACTGAATGGTATAGCGAAGGTCCAAGTTCTTGTTGGCTTCGTATGCCCCACCGGGAAAAACGAGAATATCTTTTTTCGCTTCAAAGAGTGCGGATCCGACGTCCGGGTGCCCCATAACTGCACCATTTTTGATGGACCACTGACGGAGTCGTGGATTTTTGTAGAAGGCCCTGTCATTCATACCCCTGACCGCTCGGCCAGCCGCCTCTGCGAGTAGAGGTAAAGCTACGACGGTATCACCAGCCATCGTAGAATGGTTGGCTACAAACAGGGCTGGCTCACTTGGGATATTTTCTGTACCCGTGACCACGGGAGTCGAGAAGCGGCGGAGTCTTTTCAGCAATTGACGAGCGCTGCCCATCATCGCCTCCTCGTCAAGCGCCAGTGTGCTCTCAATAATTTCCTGGACCAGCTTATCTGCCCCGGAAGTGCTTGTATGTTCACGACTCTTCATCACGTGCCACCTATTTACTCGTGCTTTCTACGTTATCAACTAGATTACCTGATTCTAAAAGGCACCAACCGATTCTATGTTTACCGGCCCAAATCATAGCCCTGAACTAAAAGTAGCCTATTACATGCAAATAAAAAACGGCCAGCATCTTTCAATGCTGACCGTCGTAAAATTGCGGTGATTGTACCCTAGAAATTATAGCGGGCTTGAATCGCTACGGTTCT
Source organism: Halioglobus maricola (assembly GCF_009388985.1). Lineage (NCBI taxonomy): Bacteria > Pseudomonadati > Pseudomonadota > Gammaproteobacteria > Cellvibrionales > Halieaceae > Halioglobus > Halioglobus maricola. Next base: position 1,560,850 of record NZ_CP036422.1, on the reverse strand, counting down.
GGGCCGGTTAAGGCTTCCGAGAGAAGTACCGTACGTGGCCCCTAGAACAGGGAATGGGAAACCGAATACAAATTTCTGCTCATCCAACAGGTTTCTTGCCATGAGCGCCAGTTCCCATTGGGAATTTATTGGAGACAGAGCCACTCGCAGGTCCACCAGGACTAGAGATGGTGCTTCGTAGGTTTCCATGCCCTGGGTAAACTCCTCACCACTGTAGTTCACCAACGCATTGGTACGGAGTTCATAGTTGGAACCCAGGTCCATGCCGTGGTCAACGGACAAAGATGCTGTCCACTCCGGTGCTCCAGCGGGAGTGAAACCGGTATCAGTACGCTCAGCATCTGCGTAAGTGGCTGCCAATCCCATTGTGAGGTTAGCGGTGGCCGCCCACAAGCTCTCAAACTCGAACCCCTGTGTCTCGACAGGAATCGCTGACGACTGGAAGCCAGTTCCGACAAATTGTACGGACTGGAAGTTATCTATCTCCGTGTGGAACAGCGCAGCATTCAAGCGCAATTCTCCGTCGAGCAGTTCAGACTTGAACCCAAGCTCGACTGTCTCTGCCTCTTCAGTGTCAAAGGGGTCAGCGTCTGGCCCAGCAGAGGTACTGTAGCCACCGCTTTTACTACCCCGAGCCCAGGATGCATACACATTTCCGGAATCGAACTGATACTGCAAGTTGATTGAGCCGTCGATGTTATCTTCATCCCAGGGCAGATCAGTCGATTCAAATGGCGCAGACACGATCTCGTAAAAAGTGGCCGGCGCACCTGGTGGCAAAGCTGCTGGTGGTATGGGGAGAAAAACACCATTTTCCGGATCAAGACCAAAGTAGAATGAAGACTCATCCTCGTCATAGATGCTAGACCAGTTTTCAAGATCTTTGGTCTCATCTGTATAGCGAATACCAAGGGTCAGCCGCCAGCGGTCACCCAGTTGAAAAGCGCCATTGCCATACACGGACCATGTCTCAATATCTTGTTCATACTGCGAGGGACCCGATGCAGGCCCTGTCGCCGCGTATATACCTGGAGCGACGGGGACAGGTATGAAGACCCCAGTATCCATAAAATTGGTGTGTTGGTAAGACTCGAAGTGGTTTTCCATGTAGTAGAAGCCGGCCACATAATCCAGGACTTCGTCGAATGCGGTACCGTTCAGGCGAAACTCCTGACTGAACTGATCGAATTCAGTTTCCTTATACTGCTCGAGGTAGTCCAGGGTCGAAAAATCGGCGTCGAAAAAACGGGTATTGTCGTATTCGCTGTAGCCGGTCAAGGAAGTAAAATCAAGGGAATCATTGACGTCGTAGGCGAACTCCAGCACCGCACGGTGACCTTCCTGTTCATCAAAGTCTTTTCCGTCAGATGCATATGAAGTCCAGGTCTTACGCTTATTGTTCAAGCTTGTGTCAGTGTCACCGGTCAAACCTTCGTACCATCCGGTGGGGTCTTCTGACACCTCGAAGGACATGCCTGTTACATCCCTGTCGTCATAGGTATAGCTTGCATAGATAGTTGCCCTGTCTCCCGGGTTCCATAGGCCACTGATGCGGACGGAGTTTTGCTCGCGTTCGGGATCATCGCCACCTACTCTTTGGTTCTCGACAAACCCCTCTTCCTGCACCAGGTTGACTGCGAGGCGATAATTGCCGAAATCTGTTGCGATGTTGCCTGCTCCAGACAGGATCGTGCTACCGAGTTCGAAATCGTATTCTGCCTGGGCGAATCCCCCATTTTCATCCTCGGGTCGCTTCGACATGACCATTATGGCGCCCAGGCTGGTGTTCTTGCCCAATTGAGAGGTCTGGGTGCCCTTGATAACCTCAATACGGCCAACATCGAACAAGGCCGATTGCAGATCGCGGGTCTTTCCGGTCCATACACCATCGAGAAACAGGCCGACTGATTGCTCCATGTTTTCAGCGCCGACACCTGTCCCCAGCCCACGAATTTTTGGTGACGACAAACCCTGAGGTGCCGGAGAAATCTCCAGCCCTGGTACCGAATTGGCAAGGTCTGTTGCATTATTGATGGAGAACTGGTCCAGAGTTTCGCCACTCACGACTGCCACCGTAAGAGGTATTTCCTGGGCCGACTCCACGCGCTTTTGCGCCGTAACAATGATCTCTTCCAGGGCTTGCCCATAGGTCGGCGATGCGACCAACGCGAGGACAGCGACCAGGGGTGGGGACACCTTGTACGGTATTTTAAGATTGGTGATGCTCATGGGATCAGATCCCTCCATTTCAACGCTGATTATTGTTTATGTATTCTCGAACGGCTGCTAGCCAGCCCCTTCATCCTTATGACATATTGTAATACAATTTCCGATCCGTCAAGCTCCAGAATAGATTTTACTGACCAAAGCAAATATCAGGTCCAGGGATGTTCGGTCCGCATAATTCATTGAATGCCTATTCCCAGAATCCTTTCTCACTGGTGTCCTTGCGGGGTAATTCAGATCTACAGCGGCTTTCAAGGTACATAATGTTCACTAATAAAATTTCGTCTGTTGTGAGAGGGCTGGGCATTCTGGCTATTCTGCTCGCGCCCCTTCAGCTACAGGCAGCTCCAGCGGTGCGCCCCAATGTCCTGATCATCGTTGCTGACGACCTGGGCTTCACCGATATCGGGCCCTACGGCAGCGAAATTTCCACCCCGTCCCTGGACAGGCTGGCGGCGGAGGGCGTCAGCCTGAGCAATTTCCATACACTACCGACCTGCGCCCCCACCCGCTCAGTCCTGCTCACTGGACATGACAACCACAACGCCGGCATAGGCTCGCAACTGCCGACTGACAATCAACGGGTAAATCCCGGATACGAGGGTTTTTTATCCCCGGGCACACCCACCATCGCTGAGGTTCTGTCCGAAGCCGGGTATCACACCTATTTATCGGGCAAGTGGCATCTGGGAGTAGAGGAAGGGCAGCGCCCCCATGATCGCGGATTCCAAGAAACATTCAGCCTGCTAAGCGGTGCCGCCAGCCACTACGCAGATGCGTTCCCTATCTCACCCGATGAGCCTGTTTACTACACTCGCAACGGTACGCTGGTGGAAACACTTCCCGCAGATTTCTATTCCTCACATGCGTACGCTGACCATCTGCTGGCCTGGCTGGAGCAAGACCGCGGTTCGGAGCAGCCATTCTTTGCCTACCTGTCATTCACTGCTCCTCACGACCCACTGCATGCCCCGGAGGAATACATCGTCAAGTACAAGGGCGTATACGACGACGGCTACCAGGCGTTGCTGCAGCGTCGCTATGCTGCAGCAAAAGAGAAACGTGTCTTGCCCGACAACCTCGCTCTTGGAGAGTGGCCAGGCTATATAAAACCATGGGCATCGCTGCCGGGGGGTGAGCAAACTCTACGGCGTCGCGACATGGAGACCTATGCGGCAATGATTGACCTGATGGACGAGCAAATTGGCCGCGTCATCCAGTGGCTGGAAGACAACAGCCAACTGGACAATACCCTTGTCTTATTCTTCAGTGACAATGGCGCCAATCCTTTTCCAGCGACAATCTACGGCGGTCACACCCGCGAATATCACCAGCAGTTTAATAACAGCCTGGAAAATCGCGGCCTGCCTGGCTCGTTCACAGAGATAGGCGCCGGTTGGGCAGCCGCCGCTTCGGGTGGCTTCCGTCTGTTCAAAGGGTTTTCCACCGAAGGCGGCATTCGCACACCGGCTATCATCAAACCCCTGGGCGGAGGTGACGGTGCGGTTAATCACAGTTTCGTACATGTCAGTGACATCATGCCAACCATTCTGGAATTGGCAGGCGTCGCTTACCCTGCCGAGGTGGGTACAGAAACCCCGGACATGGCAGGAAAGTCCCGGTTGCGGCTATTTAACGGGGATACCACGCAGAACCACCAACCAGAGGGTGTCGGCTATGAACTGCACGGCACCCGCGCCTACTTCGACGGACCCTGGAAAATCCTGCAAATGCCAGCACCCTTGAGCAGTGGAAAATGGGAGCTGTATAATCTCATCGACGATCCGGCCGAGCGAATCAATCTCGCTGCTGAACAGCCGCAAGTGCTTGCACGCATGATCGCAGAGCACGAGGCCTACGAAAAAGAAGTCGGCGTAATTTATGAACTGGTCGGTTCGCTGCTTACAGTTGCACGAATAGTAATACTCGCGCTTGCCGGTCTATTCGTGCTGGCGCTGCCAGGCCTGGTGTCAGGCTTGCGGAACAAGAACGCCGCGCTCATATCTCTCGCCGTTGCGCAACTTGTAGGCGCGACCTGCATTGTGCTCGGCATGTCAACCGCTGGACTGGCTTTGCTGGCAATTAGTGTCGCGGGCATGCTCTGGCACTCTTTCAGCAACCGCAAATGGCTGGCGCTAGCCATACCGGTCGTGACCGCTCTGCTAGCCCTGGGCCACGAGTTCCTGACCTCGGGTCGCGCAGTGAGGATGCTGCTGGGCTGAACAGCTAACCCGTCAATTGTCGAAAGTGTCGATATCGAATTGTGAGTTCAGGTACATTTGTCGACCAGCCAGGATGCCAAACCCAAAGAATGGAAATAGAACGATGATCCCAACGAAGCGAATTGCACTAACCCTGCCCTCTCCAGACGGCACCGTGGCGGGTTCAATCGCCGCAGCCCGGCAAGCAGAAGCACTGGGCTACCAGGACATCTGGCTGGCAGATGCAGGTGGGCTGGACGCGTTAACGCTCGCCCCGTTACTGCTGGAGCACACTGAAAAGCTGCGCATCGGGATCGCGGTTATCCCAATATTCACGCGCACACCTGCGGTACTGGCATCGACATTCTCCGTTCTGGAACAGGCTTATCCCGGGCGCTTCATTCCAGGCCTGGGTACGTCCAGTCATGCAATTATCGAGGGTTGGCATGGTCTTCCATTCGAAAAACCGGTCACTCGGACCCGGGAAATCATGGCCTTGCTAAGAACGATAATGGCGGGTGAAAAAACGGCGTTCAGCGGAGACACACTGCGCAGCCACGGTTACCGACAGGGAGTAACCGAAACACCTATCTATCTCGCGGCACTGCGCCCTCGAATGCTTGAAACTGCCGCCGAAATCGGCGACGGCGTAATTCTCAACTTATACCCGCGCAGTGCACTGCCGAAGATTCTTGGCCATATTCGCGACGGCGCTGAGCGAGCAGCTAAAAACCCCGATTCCGTGGAAGTTGTCAGCCGGCAAATGACCGTGGTGACCGACGATAAAACAAGTGCGAGAGCCGCTTTCAGGGCCGCATTCAGCGCCTATTATTCGACACCCGTTTACAACAAATTTCTCGCCTGGTGTGGGTTTGAAGACGCTGCCAGAGAGATTCGTGAAGGCTGGGCAAGCAAAGACCGCGAGCGCACCGCTGCGGCCTTATCGGATGAGTTGGTGGATGACATCGCATTCATCGGTTCCGCAAGTGAATGCCAGGAACAGATTCGATGGTGTGCTGATAGCGGCGTACACACGCAGATTATTTCCTGCATTCAGCCCACATCGGAGATTTACACGGCCACGTTGCAGGCGTTTGGCGCGGAGCAGTTCACTTTATAGGACCGCCCTGCTCTGTCTGAGTCCACGGCGCACGCCGAACTCACTGCACGCTATAAGCTGACCGCGTGCCATTGCTCGGAAATTCCGTAGCCCGTTTTGTCGCCCCACTGGTAGCGAGCCAGCCCTTCATTGATAAATATCGCGCCGCCGGGCGCTGGCACCTTCGTGGGGCACATATTGACCATCTCGCCTGTTACGCGGATATCTTCCCCCTCCTCTGTCTTGGCCGTGATCACAACACTCTCCTGAAGAATGGAGTCGGGTTTGTAGCAGGTCTCAACCTGAATATCGCGGAGTTCAATTTTCTTATCCTGCCGCAGCAGCCAACTACCTACGGTTTTCCAGCTTCCATCTTCCTGACGCAAAGCACTGCCGCCCAGCGCAAGCTCCGGGCCAAAGTTCATCGAAAACCAGTGGACATGAGGGTGAGCGGCGGCCCCTGCTCCATCTTTAGACGCCCCACCGGTGCTTTGGCCCATGCTCCAGTCCCTGGGGCCCCAGGATTTGTCGCGCACCCCCAGGCCCTCTACAGCCCACTGCTCATCACCGAGCTTTACCGTTCCCGAAACCTTTCCGGATTGCTCAAAATGGCCTGCCACATCAGTCATCAGGAAGTGAGGCGAGGACAGGCACTCGAATGCCAGCGACATATCCAGATGTGCCGGGGTAAACCAATTATCCGGCCGCTGCTTGCTGCGCTGAAGCAGTATTTCACCGTTGGGGATGTCCTGTGCCTCCCCGACGTAGTCGATCAGCCATCGTTCGTGTGGAGTCACACATTTCAGTGAGAGATTACCCACAGTCAGGTCACCGTCGTATTGACGGAGATCACCGTCAATTTCCCGCCTGCCATAGGTGAACAGGACTCTGGATCCAGGCAGGTACAGCACGTGCAGCGCATCTGCCCAACCACTGCCTGGGCGCCACCCCATGCGGGTAAACATGCCCACCTGGGTCTCTGGGTCGTAGAAATTGAAATAGTAGCTTTCGCTCCAGTGAGGAGCGTCGCCGACTGGATGCATTCCTTCATGTGTACTCATTGGCTTTATCCCAGTGGAGTGGTGCCCCCAACGCTGTCGATTAGTATTTCAGGTGAGGGGGTGAACCTATTAACTTTATGTAATACAATATGACACATAGTATACACCCATACTCAAGAAACGAGCAAACATGAACATACTGACCAGCAATCAACTCAAGCGCTCTTTGAAAAGTGCCGAAAGTTTCGAAGAGTGGCAGTCCGCTGCCGAGGCTTACGATGCGTATCACAAAGCTGACAAATGGCGGCGCACCGATGTCAGTAGCCAGTTTGACTACGTTTCCATCCGTGGGCGGCTTGATCGCCTCCGCAGCCTTAAATCCAGGCATGACATTCGAGGCCTACTGTTTACGCTGAACGAGGGTATTCACGGCAATATGGGCGGCATGGGTCGCGCTGGCCTCTATGAAAAGGCCAAGACTGGCACTAAACACCTGATCGAGGATTACATCGACGAGATTTTGCATTCACTGGAGTTGATCGCCGAAGACGACAGTGGGGACATCGCCCCGGAAGAGAAATACCAGTTTTTCAAGCGTGCCAGCCACTGCGTCGGGCACTCTGCCTTGATGTTGAGCGGCTCGGGCTCATTACTGTTTTTTCACATGGGCGTGGCGAAGGCTCTGGTCGAAGCAGAACTTCTTCCTGACGTCATCTCCGGTTCCAGCGGCGGCGCGATTGTAGCAAGCATGCTTTGCACTCACACCAATGCAGAACTGAAGAAAATGCTCCAATTAGACTACATGATCGGTACCCTCGACCCCGATACGCCGAAAAGCGGCGTTACGGATACTGCAGATCTGGAGGCCGGTATTGCCAGGATTGTGCCTGATATGACGTTTGAGCAGTCGTTTGCCAAAACCGGCCGGGCTGCCAACGTACCCATCGCCGCAGCGGAGACACATCAAACATCCAGGTTGTTAAACGCCACCACTTCTCCCAGCGTGCTGATGCGTAGCGCAGTGATGGCCTCTACTGCTGTTCCAGGAATTTTTCCTCCGGTGACGCTGAAGGCAGTGGATGACCACGGACATCAGGTAAACTACCTTCCTTCCAGACGGTGGGTTGACGGCTCTGTCAGCGACGATTTACCCGCTAAACGCCTCGCTCGCCTGTATGGAGTGAATCACTACATTGTCAGCCAAACCAATCAGCTTGCTTTGCCCTTTGTCGCAGCTGCCACTCGCAAGCCCACCAATGCCAGAATTTTACGCGCCGCCGCCCGTCGATCGGCAAGAGAATGGATCAACGCAGTCACGTTAATACTCGATCGGGTAGACAAAGAGAATGGCAGAATGACGCAAGCGACAAGCGCTGTTCGATCGTTAATCAACCAGAACTACGCGGGTGATATCAATATTCTGCCCGACTATACCTTCGTGAATCCAAGAACGTTACTGGCAACACCAAGTGAAAAACAAGTCACTAAACTTATTTCCTCGGGCGAGCGTTGCACCTGGCCAAAGTTGGGGATGATTCGCAACCAGACAAAGATAAGCCGAAAACTGAAGCAAATTCTGGACTCCTACGAGGGGACGCATCTACCAGCTAGCGCTAGCTAGCGGGCGTTCGAGAACCGGCGTTTTCCACCCACACGGTTATCCCCGCCGACGCGGGGGTTACGAAGACCTGGGTTTGCGCTTTTTCTTAGGCTTGGTAGCTTTTGGCTTGGCTAATGCGTCGGCGGCATCAATATGCTCCCGCAAGGAGCGATTGATACACTGGTGATAAAATTCCGGGTCATCCATCATTTCCCGGCATGAAACAAACGTTAATGAAACATAGCCGTTATAGCTGGTCACGGTATGAAACAAGCCCTGACCATCCATGAGGCAACCAAGCCCCATAGACAAAGACACTTTGGCGCCACAGAAATACAGTGGAAACTGGGGGCCGGGGACGTTGGTAACCGTGGTATGCGGCATCGGAGCTTTCGACTGCAAACCAGTATCAGCCGCCACTCTCATCCCAAGAGACATTAGACTCGTGGGAATCGAATCCATTACTGTGGAAATGCGTTCAATACCAATCGCCTGCGCGTAGGTCTTGGATCTGACAGCATCCTCGTTGATTGCTTTAATACGCTCCATAGGGTCAGCAATATCAGTACGCAGACTTACATTCATCACGGAAGCTTCATTGCCCCCTTCTGCGTTAATATTATCCTTGGTTCGCGTACTTACCGGCACAATGGCCACCAGCGAACTGTTCGGCAAGTCTCCCTTTTCACTGAGATAATGCCTCATTGTGCCGCTTACAATACTCAGCAGCACGTCGTTCAACGTGCAACTGCCAGCTACATTTTTAACGGCTTTCAGCTGGTCTAACTCCATGCGCAAACCACCGAATACACGGTGCGGACTGATATTACCGTTAAACAGTGTCCGTTCCTTCAAGTCGTGATCCGATTCAGAATTATTGAGCAGCTCACGCACTTCTTCGCTGCGAGACTTAACGGCATGCACGACTATCGCACGCATCTGACGAGGCGTCTTAAACAGTTTGAGATAGGCTTTACCCAGTTTGCTTAAGTGACCAGGTTCGCTTTCCGGCCTCCAATCGTCTGTGGTTTTGGGCAGCACAGGCTTTGGCTCAATATCATGCAGCGCCTCACCCATTTGAGAGCCTGTAGCTCCATCGATTGCGGCGTGATGCGTCTTGCTGAATACAGCCCAGCTGCCGCTGGGCAGTCCATTAATGTTGTTGAGCCCCTCGATAACATAAGCCTCCCAGGGTGGTCTGCCGAGATCCAGGGGCAGGCTATGCAGTCGGGCAATCAATATACACAATTGACGCCAGTTGCCCGGCGACGGCAAGGCAATGTGGCGAACGTGATACTCCAGATCGAAATCCTCGTCCTCTATCCAGTAGGGGGTGTCAAGATCAAAGACCACCCTGGACAGTTTGCGGCGGAAGACCGGTGACCTGTCTAATCTTTCTTCATATCGCTGCAAAACGTCTTTGAACCTGACGGGTTTCTCGCCTTTCGCCGGGGGTTCATAGATGGAAACACCCGAAATGTGTAACGGAGTTCTGGAGGACTCGTTGTATACAAATATAGAGTCCAAGGCACTTAGCTGTTTCATTATCGATGATCCCTAATTCTATAAGTTTCTGATCTTCAAACGTTCACCTACCCTTCGCAAGCAAGTAGCTCAGGATCTGGAATCCATAAATCTCTCAATATGACCGAAGGCCTCATCAGCTTCGGGTATGGCGTCGTGAAAAATATGCCACACATGAAGCATGTGGGGCCAAACCTGCAGCACCGCTTCTGTACCACTGCTTGTCGCTTTATTAACGTAGCGACAAGCGTCGTCATAAAACATCTCCGCCTGGCTGGCATGAATAAGTGTGGGCGGCAGGTTGGAAAGATCGCCGTGAATAGGCGACAACCAGGGGATACAGGGACGTGCTCGGTTACTAAAATACCCGTACCACAGTAAAAGCCAGTTCGGCAGCTTCATCAATTTGCCAAAATCAGGCCCTAACATGGGGTCTGTAGGGATGTTTGTGCGCATGCTCGCGCTTGTGCACGTCCCGTCAACCGGTGGAGAAAGCGCAATGGCAGCATTGGCTGGCCGCAATCCCTCATCACGAGCCCAGGCAGTGACTGACAAAACCAGCAGTGCTCCCGCCGAATCACCTGCGACAAACAAGGTCTCTACGGTCGAAGGGCCGTCGGGACCGTTGGCAAGTATCCACTGGTAGGCCGTCTGGCAATCGACCAGGCAATCCAGACGCCGGTGCTCTGGCTGCAGCCGATAATCAACGGCGAGCACAGATGTTCCATATGACTTTGCCAATCGTGAGGTAATCGCTCGATGACTGAGTGGACTGCCCGCCATAAATGCGCCGCCATGAATGTAAAGCAGTCTTCGATTGGGGTCAGCATCTTCAGCCAGAACCCACTCCGCCGGAACACCATCGACGTCGACAGGTATAACACGTAGCCCCTCCAGAGATACTGCCTTACCAAACTCATCGATATTGGCTCGCATGGCGGGCACCATCTCTTTGAATGAGACCTTTGGCCGGGATGCCCTCCTCTCGTTCAACATCTCGAGCACTTTAAAGTGTCCTTCACTGGGGCCCACGCCGGCGGGCCTCATCAATACTTCCGGGGCCCCGTCATAAACGCCCAGGTCTGCTGCCCCGCGTAGATAAAAACGGGTAAACGCCCATAGCAATCCAATCAGGACGAAGATCACCATTAAAAAATCGATGTTTATCACTGAGCTATACCGTTAAAAACTAGTTCTGCTGGCGTCCAGCACCCATCACCTTTCCCCTGCGGTCTTCCAGCGCGGAACTACTCACGTTCTCGGCGTGCTCCGTGCTGACCTTGTCCTCATACGCCAGTCCTGTGTTGAGGCCATGATCCAGCGAGTAGTCAATAAGATGCTGGACGGCCTTTAGAGTGGCACGATCAGCAGCCTGGATTTCCCGGGCCAACTCCAGACAGTGCGGCATCAACTCGTCAGCGCTTAACACGCGGTTTACCAGCCCCCACCGCTCTGCCGTCAGGGCGTCCAGGTATTTCCCCGTAAAGCTCAATTCTCGGGCGCGGGACGAACCAATCGCTCTCGATAAGCGCTGGCTCAAGCCCCAGCCCGGCACTACACCCATGCGTACATGGGTATCTGCGAACCTTGCCTGGTCAGAGGCAATAAGAATGTCGCACATAAGGGCGATTTCGAAACCACCGGTTACCGCAAATCCATTAACAGCGCCAATAACGGGCTTTCCTACATTGCGTATCGCTTCATGCAGATCCGGTCCACTTGCCCCTTCAGATGGCAACCCGGTCTGACCCAACTCTTTGAGGTCAAGACCCGCTGAAAAAGCCCGGCCCGAGCCCGTAAGAATAATGATCTCGCTAGCAGAATCAGTAGCCAGCCGGGTGAATTCTTCCGCAAGGGCCGCCCTCAACTCCAGGGAGAGCGCATTCAATTGCTCTGGCCTGTTCAGGGTGACAATTGTCACCCCCTCGTCTGTATGGCTCAGTAAAACGCTCATCCCAGTACTCCCATCGGTTAGCTGTTCCCGGTTGGTATCTCGTTAAACGCCAGGCCCTTATCCGCTCGCATCTCTGCAGGCAGGCCAAGTACGCGTTCGGAAATAATATTGCGCAAAATCTGGTCAGTACCGCCCTCGATTCTCACAGCCGGCGAGCGCATTAACATGGCCTGAAAGCGTGAGTTACCCACTGCAATATCCGGGTCATCAATAAGCGCGGCAAAACCCTGCAGATCCATCACGTATTTCGCGAGGTCCTGCATGAGCTCGCCGGCGACCAGTTTGCCTATGGAGTTTTCCGGGCCAGGTATGCCCCCTTTCGCCACCAGGTTTATCGAGCGGACACCCGCATTTTTCAGCCCGGTAGCTTTCGTATAGTATTCGGCGAGACGAGCCCTCACATCAGAGCGCTCAATTGCTTTTCCGTTATCGACAAGCAGGTCTTGAATCAGGTCGATCATCTCCGGAACACCCGTAGCGATGATGCCACCGATTGCCATGCGTTCGTTCATCAGCGTCGTCAGTGATACGTTCCAGCCATCACCCACCTCACCCAGGCGCTGGGTGTCTGGTATGCGCACATTCTCAAAATACACCTCATTGAACGAGCTGCCGCCATTAATTTGCTTGATGGGGCGAACATCTACACCTTCGGAGCGCATATCCACGAAAAACATGGTCAGCCCTTTGTGTTTCGCAACTGTCGGGTCTGTCCGGGTAATCAGGATGCCGTAGTCAGAATGATGGGCTTCCGATGTCCAGATTTTCTGGCCATTGATCACCCAGTCATCGCCATCCTTAACCGCTTTCGTTCGCAGCCCCGCCAGATCAGATCCGCTGCCGGGCTCTGAAAACAGCTGGCACCAGACTTCTTCACCACTGGCCAGCTTGGGCAGGTAACGCTTCTTCTGTTCCTCAGTGGCATAAGCGATCATGGTCGGCCCACACATGCCGGTGCCTATAACGAAAGGGTAAGTCAGCTCGCTATAAACGCCTTCTTCCTGTGACCAGATAATGCTCTCCATGGGTGTAGCACCTCGCCCACCGTACTCTTTTGGCCACATCAGGGCTGCCCATCCAGCCTCCGCCTTCTTGCGTTGCCAGGCCTTGCAGGCGGCCAGTGGGTTCTCATCACCAGTATTAATCTTGCCGAAAACACTGGTCTCGAGGTGAGACTTGAGGTGTTTGGGCGCGTTCTGGTCTATCCAGCTGCGTGCCTCTTCCCTGAAGGCCTGGTGCTCAGCATCCGTATCCTGAGCGGTATTGTCGGAGGCATTTTCGTGCGCCAGTATCATATCGACCAACCTGTCTTCCCATACACTCAGCCCCCCAAGCTCCAAGGCTTGGTAGTTGGAGCGGCGATAGTAGATATGACAATCGAACTCCCAGGTGAAGCCCATACCACCGTGAACCTGGATATTGTCCTTGGTACACAGCTGGAACGCATTAATTGCCGAGACTCGTGCGGTTGCAGCGGCCAGGGGTAGGTCATCCGCCTGTGTCGCCAGGGCCTCAGCTGCCGCGAAACAGTTGGACTCTGCGATGCGACGCGCGGTATACATATCGGCCATCATGTGCTTCAAAGCCTGGAAAGAGCCAATGGGACGGCCAAAGGCATAACGCTCCTTGGCATATTCCACAGCCATGTCCAGGGCGGCTTGTGCACCGCCTATCTGCTCGAAGGCCATTAACACCGCTGCCCGATCATAAACCTGCTGAAGTTGATCCCAGCCCTTGCCATCTTCGCCTAGTAAATCGGCGTTAGCGTTTGAAAACGTGATGCTTACCGTATTTCTGGTTGGATCAATGGTACTCACGCCATTGCGCTCAACACCCTCGCCATTGAGCTCAACCAGGTACATTGCCGGGCCGGTATCGCCCACAGCCAGCACGACTGCAATGTCTGCACTGCCACCATCGGCTACCGCCAGCTTGCTCCCGCTCAAAGAGCCACCCTTTACTGCAGAGCTCAGGTTTGCCTCAGTTAACTGCTCCAGGCCCTCGGTGACAGCCAGCGCCCCAATAATGTCGCCGCTGGCCAGCTGCGGCAGCCAGTGACGCTTTTGCGCTTCACTACCAAACTGCACAATCGCTTCAGTGACCAGGTAGACAGAGGATGAGAACGGAATGGAGGCGGCAGCCTGGCCAAGACTCTGCGCAACCAGGCAAAGACTCTTATAACCGGTTTCGACACCGCCGTATTCCGCCGGGACATTTATCCCCATCAGCCCCATGTCTGCCAGGCCACGCCAGACCTCTTCAGAGTAGGGCTTCTCGCCGTCCAGGACGGAACGAACCTCTTCTATGGTGCAGTTATTGGCCAGGTATTTCTCTACCTGATCCCGGATTAATGTATCGTCTTCGGAAAAATCGAGATTCATTTGTAGTCCTATGGTCTGGTGTTGTCTGGTTTACAGCGTCATGCCGCCATCGATCACCAGTTGATGGCCGGTGACATAGGCTGCCATTGGCGAGCTCAGGAACAGGACGCCGCCAGCGATGTCCTGCGGTGTGCCGAAACGGCCTACCGGGTTGGTTTTAGCAAATTCCGCCTGCTGCTCCTGGCTGGACTGGTTGGTGGTGAGCTTGGTAGCCACCATGCCCGGGGCCAGGCTGTTGACCCGAACGCCCTTACGCCCCCACTTCATGGCCAGGGCCTTGGTCAGTTGCACGAGGCCGGCTTTGCTGGCGCTGTAGGCTGGATTAGCGGGAGCCGGGCTAATGGCCACCACGGAGTCGAGGTTCACAATACTCCCTTGGCTGGTTTCCAGTAGCGGATAAAACTCGGTACACAGTTGCATGGCCCCGGTCAGGTTGATCGCGAGGATTTTCTCAAAGCCCTCGCGCTCGAATTCGGCTTTCTTCCACAGCACCGAGCCAATACAGTTAACCAGTACATCCAGGCTATCGAATTTCGCCGCCAAGTCGGTGATGGCGGCCGCATCCTGGATATTCAGGGAGTGAAATTGCATCCCACTGAAGTCATTGTCGTAATCGTCCGCTGTGCGGGTGCCGGTGATCGCGACTTCGGCGCCAGCCTCGAGGAAGGCTTTAGCAACGCCGTAACCAATGCCATCGGAGGCACCGCAGACTAGTACTTTTTTGCCGCTGAAATCTAAAGCGTTTACTAAACTCATATCTCTGCTCTCTCATTGCTAACCCGGCTCTTGTCACTTGGGGAAGAAAACCGGCATTTTGTTGGAAACCGCGTTGGGATGTGCAGGCGCTCGCTTCTCGAGAAATCTACTGACGCCCTCTTGTGCCTCCGGTGGCCTGGAGCGATAGCTGGCTTATCAACGGTTGCTTTTCTTGACCTGTCCCAGCCGCTCACCCATAACCGAGAAATCCAGCGCATCATTGAAGGGCTGGGAGCGCTCGCCCTCTAGCTTCAGGCCATCGGACAGGCTTGTGCACCAACCGTCATTGATCAGCTTTCTGATACCCGCCACGGCTTCGGCATGGTTGGCGGCGATCTCCCTGGCTTTGTCCATAACTTCCTGCAGCAGGTTTTCAGGCTTGCAGACCTTGTTCACCAGACCCCAGTCCATCGCGGTTTGAGCGTCTATCAAGGCTCCCGACAGGCTCATCTCCCGCGCCCGGTTGATGCCAATTATCCGCGACAGTTTCTGGGACATGCCCCAGGTTGGCATTAATCCGACCTTGGCATGGGTGTCACCAATGCGGGCGGTATCAGCCGCGTAGAGAAAGTCGAAGTTCAGTGCGAGTTCCAGGCCTCCGGTCACAGCCACCCCATTGATGGCACCAATAATCGGTTTGCTGCAGTTGGGAAAAACCGTCTGCAATTCAGAATCAGCCTCCAGGACGTCTCCCCCCTCACTCAACTCCTTAAGATCCACACCGGCACAAAATGCCTTACCAGCACCGGTAATCACAATAACCTTAACGTTTTCATCAGCCTCTGCCTGCTTCATGGCAGCAACCACACCATCCACCAAGCCTTTGGACATCGCATTCAGGCTTTGCGGACGGTTAAGTGTAATCAGCATGACACCATCAGAAATCTCGGTTAAGACGGGTGATTGATTGGGCATGGTATTCTCTCCCCTGAATAACATTGGTGATGAGACGTCGCAGAAAAAAACTGCCAGCACCTGAAGATGCTGACAGTCCAAGGGTTATGGACCCGAAAAACCAGAAATTGTATTGCCTGAGCCACAAGCCCCAGCATGCACATTCTTGATATATTGTATTACATATATACCTAAAATCAAACAAGCCGACGCCTGTCCAGCCATTTCAACTATCAGCACAGTGATCGATAGTACAGTGGGCACACATTTGCGCGCGCATATCACAAGGGAATCGATAGACGTGTTTGCGTCGCCCTATATCCTGTATTATTGTATAACAAAAATATTGGATCCATCATATTGAGGCAAAAGAGGTACCTGTAATGAGCCAGCCAAACGCACTTCACCACATCGCTATTTCTACCGGTGACATAAAAAAGCAGATTGAGTTTTTCAGCGACGTACTGGGCATGGAGCTTGTTGCCCTGTATTGGATGCACGGCGCTGAAGGTGCCTGGCACGGCTTTATGCGCCTGGGCAACGAAGCAGTTGCCTTTGTATTCCTGCCTGAAAACGCAGAGCTTGAAAACAAGATCGGTTATACACACCCAGGCCACGGCGCAGGCGGGTCAGCACCCGGCACCCTACAGCACCTATCCCTGAATGTTGATACCCGGGAAGATATGCTAGCGCTGCAGAACCGTATTCGCTCGCGGGGAGTTCCGGTCATGGGCCCGATCCATCACGGATTCTGTTCCTCAATTTACTTCGCCGGCCCGGAAAACCTGACCCTGGAAATATCGACCAATGACGGAGCTAACGCTCCCCTTGACCTCGACGGCACCTGGATCGACCAGGAGGTCGTAAAACTTGCAGGCATCTCTGCAGATGAACTGGAGCGTTATCGCAACCCGGCCGCCTATGAAGCGCCAGCAGAGTCCGTGCCCCAACCGGCGTACGATACCAGTAAGCCCATGTTCGCTCTTCCGGAAGAAATGCTCCAGGCCATGCTGCAAGCGCCCGATGAGGCCATCACTGAAGCTGTAAGTGATACCGTACCCCCGGGCAAGTAATCCGACCTGACAGGGGCGAGCTGAGTAGAGAAAGCTGGCCCCGTCAGACGGTGATTCAACCACCTATCAATTGCACCTGGTTAATTCTTGGCCTGGATCTCCAGGTCGATCAGGCTCTTGATCAGGGGGCCCATCTCATCGTATTCCTTCTTCCCACCCAGTGAGGGCCTGGCGAAGGAATAGCCCAGGCTGGCACACAATATCAGCCGTGCGATCGGCCTGGCTTTTTTCAGGGGTACGCCCATCGCCTTCAGCTTCTGCTCGTGAAACCGCAGGGTCTTGGCATCAGACTGCTTGACCGCCTCGAGTGTCTCCTCGCTGTCCTCGGCCCAGATGCGCATGGCGTGGTCGATCCTGGCGTACTTTTCGTATGCCTCCTGGCTCAACTGCTGTAACTGGCCCCAGTCATCGAGACCGGACTGCTCAAGGCGTTCGCGAATTTCCAGGGGGTGGGTGCTGGCGTAGCGCTCCACCATCGCGGACAGCAGCTCCTGTCGCCCACTGAAATGCCAGTAGAAACTTCCCTTGGTCAGACCAAGCCGATTGCACAGCGCATCGATGGTGATGCTGCTAATTCCCATCTCACCGAGAAGCTCCAGAGCTTCCCGCAACCAGTCTTCACGGCTGGATCGCTCTTGTTTCTGCTTTGCTCCTCGAGGCATGTTGTTACTCGCCCGTAAACTGCGGGTTGTAGGCTGCAGGATCCGGGTTTTCAAGCCATGATGTGAGTGCCAACTGGGCATCCTTTGAAGTGAGCGTTGGCATCAACTCTTTCATCTCCTGCGCACAAAAATCCAGCTGCCCCGCATCAGTACCAAAGGACACCAGTCGCTTCACGCCCTGTAATGCAAGCGGAGCCCGGGCTGCCATGTTGTTAACGAAAGCTGCAACATCCTGCTCATACGTCTCCGCGGGGTATAGACGGCTGATCAATCCCAACTCCAGCGCTTGCTCCGGCGGCATAAACTCACCGTGCAAGAGTACATCCAGCGCCTTTGCCCTACCCAGCAGGCGGATACAGTGCCAGGCGCCACCACCACCGGGCGTCAGGCCGAAGCTTGTCTGCGGCAGGGCGAAAGTCACCGGCTCTGCATAGCCGGGGCCATCGGCTGACATCAGGCGAAAATCAAAGCTCAGGGAGAACTCACAACCGCCACCGCCAACTACGCCATTAATAGCGGCGACAGTAACCGCCTTGAGTTTCTGGATACGCATACCCAGTTCATGGATAGGTCCGATAGTTGGAACATAGGTGACCTCAGAAAGATCCGCCTTGGAGTGATCTGACATTTCGGTTAAATCCATCCATCGGATAAACACGCCATCGGTGCCCGTGACAACAAATACCCTGACACTGTCATCGTTCTCGATTTCACTCAACAGGTGGTTGAGTTCCGCCATCATGGGCGTGGTGAATACCTGCAAAGGCGGGTTGAACACTCGGCAGGTAACAACATTCCCCTCGCGCTCAACTACTATTTGCTTGTAATCCATATTCATCTCCATTGTTATCTTATCGTTAAGCGCAATTATTTCAGCTGATCCCGCAATTTGTTCTTGGCAATCTTATTCAGCTCCGCCCGGGGAAATTCTTCGAGGAAGTGCACTTCCCGGGGTACTTTGAAGTTGGCAAGGTTCTTTTCGCAGGCCTCGATAATCTGAACGGCCAGTTCATCGCCGGCGTTCACCGCGCGCACAAAGGCTACCGGCACCTCGTCCAGCATGGGGTCGGGCTTTCCTACCACTGCGTTTTCCATGACTCCTGGCACCGTGGCAACCACAGCCTCGATTTCAGACGCGGCCACATTTTCGGCGCCCACCTTGAGCATGTCCTTACTACGGTCGGCAAAGCGCAGATGTCCGTCCGCCATCTGGTACACCCGATCACCGGTATCGAACCAACCATCTTCATCATAACTGCCGTCAGTCGCTTCAGGGTTCTTCAGATACTCAGCGAAGAGGGATACCCCGCGCACCCCCTTAACTTTAAGCAGCCCGGTCTCGCCGGGTGAAACCTGTTCGCCAGACTCGTCCACTACCTTGAGTTGTAACTCCGGTGTCGGCATGCCCATGGACATTTCCGGACAGGGAAGATGTATAGGTGTGTAGGTGCCGTGGGTGATCAGTTCGGTCATACCCCAGGCTCCCACGAAGGGCAGCCTGAACAATTGTTCTGCAATCCCTACATTGCCGGCGCCCACCACCCAGAAGCGGAAATCGTGTTTTTCCGGCACCTCTATGCTGGCCAGAGCGCCCACGGCAAAGGGAATGACATTGGCCCAGGTACAGCGATGTTTCAGTGCCACCGGCCAGAAGCGGCTGGCGGAAAACTTCGGCTGCAACACCATCGTGCCGCCAGACCACAAGACCGGGAAGTGTGCCCAACTCATCGCGTTGGTATGACACAGGGGCGTGAACACAATGGCAGTGTCCGCGCTGGATATCGCATTGTGGGTTGTGCCTACCTGCCCACCCCAAAGTGCATTGGCGTGGGTCCACACCACGCCCTTGGGACGCGAGGTAGTACCTGAGGTGTACTGCACTGATACAGGCGCCATGGGATCGGCTTGGCGCTTCGGAATATCCGCAGCATCACCTACAAGCTCGCCATAGGGAATGGCGTCGCCAATATCGAATTCCTGGGCGCTATCGCTATTAGATATGGTGCTGGCGATCCATTCGATATCGCCCCGCCTGCCCCGTATCAACTCCAGGAACTCCGGCTGGGTCAAGGCATAGCGCACCTGTGAATGATCAATAAAGTATTCCATTTCGCTGGCGGCAGAACGGGGATTGGTCGTCACCGCTACCGCCCCCAGCAAGGCACAGGCATGCCAGGCGAACAGAAACTCCGGGCAATTGTTCATATGGATCAACACCCGGTCGCCAGTGCCGATGCCTCGCGCTGCCAGCCCGCCGGCCAGCGCCTCTACCTCCCCGAGAAACTGCGAGTAGGTCCAGGTGCAGGCCTTCCCCTCAAAGGGCTCCCAGGCCAGGTGCACGCCGTCGGGATTCTTCTCGGCCTGGGCACGCAACAACCAGGGTACATCCTTGCCCGCGTAGGGGTGGATATAGTCCGAGTGCTTCATATCAGCCTACTCAGTCTTCCAGTGCTGCCAGGCCGGCCTCGGCCACGAGCATATCGTCAGAGTAGTGAGCACCGCTGACACCGATACCACCAACGACTTCACCATTGACAGTGATGGGGTAGCCGCCGCCGAACACTACCAGGCGATCAGTGTGCACGATGCCGTGCAGCAGGGGCGCATCGTCTTTGATGAAATCGTGCCAGCCGTGGCTGGGCATACCGAAAGACACTGCGGTATACGCCTTGTCCTGGGCGAGTTTTACACTGAGCATGGGAGCACTGTCCATGCGCTCGAAGGCTTTGAGTTCACCCGCCTCGTCGACGATGGCGATCACCATCGGCTTACCCATTTCCGCAGCCTTACTACGGGCTGCAGCGATTACTTTTTCAGCCGCCAGACTGCTGATGCTTAATTTTTGGTTAACCAGTGAGCTCATAATTTCTCCTTGAAGTTCATTTAAAAATATCAATGTACGGGCTGGACAACTTAACACCCGGGCACCCTGGTTGTTAACCAAAGCGGCGGTGTTCTTTTCGCTCAATCAGTTTTACCCTCGCCTCTTTCTGCTCCCAACTGTCACCACTGGATTTCAGTCCGTCATACTTGAGCATCGTGCGATAGGCGAAAGGAATATAGATCGCGAAAAAAAGTCCAAGATAAACCAAATATCTGAAGCTAAAGACACTGGCATCGCCCGCGAAGTAGTAGCAAATACAGGCGTAGACCAGGTAAATACCCAGACCTAGATACAGGCCACTGGCAATGGCTGCGCACAGGTATAGCTTCGGCGTGCCATTGAACTCACGGCTGTAGACCATCGATTGTCGCCCAAGGTTTTCCGAGTCCATTATTTTTCCCCTAGAAAGGCTTGGTGAATGCAAGATAGAGAACGCTAACCACCATCAAGCCGATCATGGGCGTGGTTACCAGGAAAAACCACCAGTGCCGGTGCAATGCCTGTTCATAGCGCTCCCAGTCGGGCTCGCCGTCCTTATCGCGCAGGTAGCGCTTGTTACCGTTCAGGTGAGAGATGTAATAGTCGATAGTTTCCATTGGCACGGTCACTACAATCACAATGGCCAGCTTCAGCATCAGCCATCCCGCATGCGGCCCCCAACCTCCAGCTATAAACAGCAGTACCCCCGACAGCAATAACACTGGATAGGCGATGTGCTCTACGGAAACGCCCTCGTCAAAACGCTCAAATACCCAGTTGCGCATCAACGTCAGGCCTGGGTCGGAGGAGTCGCGTCGCCAGGCCTGCATTACGGGCACCAGATAGTGCGCGTAGCCCATGACCACGCTGAACAGCCACAAGAAGGCGAAGGGCACGTGCACCAACTTTATATAGAAGTAATAGGGCGCGAGAAATTGTTGTAGTGTTTCGTACATGTATTGTTAACCCCAGTTCAGACCGCCTGATCGGCAACGCATGCATACCCGTGCCGAGGGCCATGGGCCGACCCCATATTCATTCTCGAAGACGGCCCATACTGTACCTTATGGTATGGAGCTGTCAATTGGTCTGCGCGGGAACGCCCAGACCTCATAGCGCTGACTCAAGACCATGACCCGTCAGGCACAAAAACTGAGCAGTATTTGTAGCACAATATTACTTCCTCTATATTAACCGGCCCCGACAGATTACGAGCATCTCCTCATGGCCCGGCAACAATTCGAAACTCTACTCCTGGAAGAACAAGGCGCAGTCGACTGGCTGACCCTGAACCGGCCGGAGTCACTGAACGCCCTCAACCCAACCATGGTTTCGGAGTTGACCCACTACTTCCGCGACCTGGCCACTCGCCCCGATCGCCGTATCGTGGTACTGCGGGGTGCCGGTCGGGCTTTTTGCGCGGGTCTGGATATCAAGGCCGGCGGAAATTCGGAAGAAGCGCTAGCGCTGGGTACTGTGCAGAAGGGTCTGCAGTCCCAGCGGGAAATCGCAGAAATCTATCTGGCCATGCGACGCTGTCCACAACCCATTGTCGCGCTGATCAGTGGTGCGGCCTGTGGCGGCGGTTTTTCACTGGCCCTGGCCTCAGATATTCGCATTGCAGACAGCACGGCCAAAATGAATTGTGCCTATATACGCATCGGCCTGGGAGGCTGCGATATGGGTTCATCCTACTTCCTGCCGCGTCAGGTCGGATCATCAGTCGCTGCGGAGCTAATTCTCACTGGCAAATTCATCAACGCGCAGCGGTCCCTGGATCTGGGCCTGGTGTCACAGGTAGTCGAACCAGGCCAACTCGAAGCTGCGGTTGAGGAAGACCTGCAGCTCATGCTAACCAATTCTCCACTGGGGCTGCGACTCTCCAAAGAGGCCCTGAACGTCAATATCGACACAGGCTCTCTGGAGGCAGCTATCGCACTTGAAGATCGTAACCAGATTCTCTGTGCACAAACTGCAGATGCTCAGGAAGGCATGGCAGCCTTTGCGCAGAGACGCGCACCTGAGTACCGAGATGCCTGACGTCGCTGTTATTTACAGGCAACCATACCTTTAAGTATAGTTTAGGATTATTCCAAAAATAATTTACCCGCTGGACCAAGAGGAGCTCAACTATGGCCAAGCCCAACGGCATCCATCACATCGCCATATCCACCGCCGATATGAAAGCGCAAATCGAGTTCTTCGCCGACGTGCTCGGTATGGAACTGGTGGGCCTGTTCTGGATGCACGGTGTGAAAAATGCCTGGCACGGCTTCATGAAGATGGGCGATTCCGCATTTGCCTTTGTGTTCCTGCCCAAGAACAAGGAAGCACAACCGGTTATCGGCCAGACGCACGCAGGCAGCGGCGCCGGGGCAAGCGCGCCGGGCACCCTGCAGCACCTCGCGCTGAACGTCGACACCTGCGAAGAACTGATGGCGATGCGCGATCGCATTCGCTCACGAGGCGTACCCTGCTTCGGCCCCCTTAATCACGGGCTGTGCCAATCTATTTATTTCGCCGGGCCCGAGGGCCTGTCTCTAGAGGTCGCTACCAACGACTGCGAGGCGCCACTCGATACCGAGGGGTCCTGGCTGGAGCCGGAAGTGATCGAACTCGCAGGCATTTCAGCAGAAGAGTTGGAAAAATATCGCCATCCCGAACCGTTCGAGGCAAGCGAAGGCACAGGCTCGGTCAAGCAGCCCAGCTACGATGCGGAAAAACCGCACCTGGAATTGGGGCCCAATATACTTTACCGCCTGGCCCTGCACCTGCCGGATTCAATGACCGCCAAGTCCAACCCGGAATACGCTAAGCCACCGAAAAAAATTAAATAGGGCTTTCAGCAAGATCAACTTTGATATTCCGGGAGAGACTGGCGACTCTCTGAACGAGGTCGACGGCAGCAATCTGGGCTTGGCGGTTACGCACTGACAAGCCCCCTACCCTTCGAAACCCTTGCGCTTCAACCAGTCAAGAACCAGTGACGACGCTTCCTTCGCCTGCTCCGGCTGCCCGATATAGTAATGTGACGCCCCCTCTATATGCCTTAGTTCCTTGTCGTTGTGGCCAACGCCGTCGAACAGACGTTGGGCATGACTGGGCGTACAGGCGTCATCCGCCGTATTGTTGATAACCAACACTGGCTTTGTGATGCTCGCCGCGCACCTGGGGCCGTCGCCGTTAGCGTCATCAAAGCTCCACTGCGACAACCAACTCCGCAAGGTTGCAGCACGGGCAAGCCCCACCGGTCCCATATTGACGATTCTCGGGTCGCCCAGGTAGCACCAGTTTGGTTTGCGGTCGTTAGGATCAATGGCTGGATCGAGCCAGCGCAGATCAGCCATGGTCGCGTGCACGGTAAAGGCAAACTCCTCATTTTCACGCCCGGAAGACTGCAGCCAGGCAAGCTTGTCTTTAACCCAGGCGGTGATCTTGCGGTTACGGGCTATCTGCGCGGCGCGATATCGCGCTATAAATTCAGCTGAAAAAGGTGCGCTGTGTTCTCCTGAGTAGATATCAAGCTCGGGGTCGCGATTGTAGGGGTCCGTCTCCTCGATGATCGATGCGTCTACCCACTCAGTCAGCGTGCCATGCCGCGACACATGTGCTGCCATGAATATGACCCCGTCAGCCGGAATCAGGTTGGCCCTGGTGAGGTCGGGTCCGGTCCCACAGGGTGAACTTGTCACTGTGGGTGACTCGGCCTGCGCCTGATAATAGGAAGACAGCGATCCACCGCCACTCCAACCGAGAAGGATTACTTTCTTATAACCCAGCGTCTCCCGTGCCAGCCTCACCACCGCGCCCAGGTCGGTGACTACTTTTTCCATGATTAAGGCATTGTCGACCCCGCGATAGCGGCTGTCTGCCGCAATAACATGGATGCCCTGCTTGGCCAACTGGCGCATCACCGGTAGCTGACCGGTGCCACCGATGGGATGCATACTGATAAGCACCGTGTCCGAGTCTTTTTCTGGCTTGTAATAACGCCCATCCAGTGCAACCAAGCCAACATCACCCCCGTAGGTATCCTTGAAGACTGCTTCCTCCTGATAAACGATGTTCAGCGGCAGAACTTCAAAGGTTTCGCTTTTCCAGGGCACAGAAAATACTGTTTGGGGCATAGCAGATTTCCTATCGCGTTGTTATGAATAGAATCAGATTTGAACGCTGTCTCAGCATCGTCAACTATCACATTGACAGAGAGCACTACTGTAATACGATGCAAATATAGCGTACAGGATAAGCACATGAATATAGAAACAGCATTGGCGAATTACGACTTACCGAAGATCCGCCAATACCAGGAGAAAACACCTCGCGCCGATCTGGCCAAAATCCCGGGGAGTCGAGGCCTGCCTTTTTTCGGGCATATGTTCCCTTTTCTAAAAGACTTTCACAAACTGCTGGACCAGGAGCACGCTCGCCATGGACCAGTATTCAAGCAAAAAAGCCCACTGGGAGAAATGGTTTTTCTGCTAGGACCCGAAGCTAACGAATTGGTCTTAAAGAATGAAGACAAACTATTTTCCAATTTTCTGGCATGGGACGTTACATTCAAAGGTCTGTTCGACAACAACTTGTTAGAGCGAGACTTTTCTGACCACAAACAGAAGCGTCGAATCCTTCAGGCCGCGTTCAAACGAGAGGCCATTGTGCAGCACCTGGCCATAATGAGTCCGGTATTGAAGGCAGGCATCAGTCAACTTTCCAGTGGGAAGACGGTAAAGGCCAAGAATTTCCTCAAAGATCTACTGTTAGACACTGGCGCAAAGGTCTTCCTTGGCTCGGACATTGGCCCGGAAGCAAAAAATCTGAATCAAGCGTTTGAAGCGATCGTTGCGGGAACAGCCGACTTCTTCAAATGGGAAAAAATCTGGTTTTCACCCTATGCCAAAGGTGTAAAGGGAAACCAGGTCGTTTCAGAGTTTATCTTCCGCGAAATTGATGTTCGACGCTCATCGTCAGGGGGCGATATGTTCACACAGTTTTGTCAGCTCAAGGATGACGAAGGCCGGTACTTCAGCGACGAAGAAATCCGGGACCACATACTGTTTCTGTTGTTCGCGGCACACGACACGACGACCAGTACCTTAAGCAGCACCCTGTATGCGCTGGCCTCAAATAGTGAATGGCAAGAAGAGCTGAGGGCAGAAGTTACTGCGATTGATAAAGAGGATCTTGAGCTAGACGACCTGGACCTTTTAGTAAAAACAGGCTGGACGATTGCAGAAGCGTTACGCATGTACCCGCCTCTTGCGATGATGCCCAGGGTTGCTCTGCGGGAATTCGAGTTCGCAGGACATATTTTCCCCCGGAATACCCCGGTAGCTGTTTCACCACTGTTCACCCACTACATGGAAGAGTACTGGGAAAAACCTCATACCTTCGATCCAACGCGATTTTCGCCCGAGCGCAACGAGCAAAAAGGGAACTTCTTTCAATACATCCCGTTTGGCGGCGGCGCTCACAAATGCCTGGGGCTACACTTTGCGGAAGTACAGGGGAAAACCTTCCTCTACCATTTGCTGAAGAACTATAAGGTCAGCAAAGACGAAAAGATGGACTCCTACAAATACAACAATATCCCCTTAACGTTTCCCACCGATGGCTTGCCGCTGACATTTACTCTCCTGCAAGATTGAAGGAGAGCTACATCGCCCGGTTAATTGCAGCCTTTAACTTACCCATTTCGGGCGACTGCGAGTCACTGAAAACCGCTTGCAGCGCCTCGCGCCAATGGGGTTCGTGATAAGCCAGTACGGCAGATTCATAGGAGGGCCTGGCCTGCAGCCTCGCCCAATAAGCGGAAATATTGGGCAAGGTTCCATCTACTAACACTTCACCCAGTGCGACATCCTCGAGCCGGTGGAAGTGTGCCATCATCATGACATCTACCTGGGTGAATGAGCCCAAAATATAGTCATCACCGCCCGAAAGCTCATTTTCAATATTCACCAGAGCCTGGGCGATTGCCGCAACTGATTTATCCGTTATTCCCCTGGGAACAGGCATGATGCGCAGCACCCGAAAGCCTATGCCCCTGGACGGCAGCGGGTGTTTGGAGAATTTTCGCATCACATGCCAGAACGGCTGGCGCTTCAAACAATATCTGATGGCTGGCGAAGACACCATTGGGATGGCCATCCCCAACGTGGTCCCAAACTCTCCATCATCACGAAGTGATGCGCCCAGAACCCAGGCATCAATACGGCTCCGCAGATTCTGATCCTCTGGATACAGGCGCGGACCTGAGTTTGGGTTTTGTCGATCCAGATACTTGATAATTTCGTAACTTTCCAGGATAGGCGTGCCATTGTGAACCAGTGAAGGAACACGGGCCTTGGGGTTAATTGCCAGGTATTGAGGCGTCAGATTATTTGACTCAACGGCTACCTCCGAAAGCATTATGGGTTTTGATTTCCATTCAATTCCCTTCTCTACACAGGCAATTCTAACCATCTGTGAGCACAGGGACTCGCCGTATGTGTAAACTTCGTACTCCTGTTCATAGACGACTGTTGTCATTGCTACAGCCCGGCACCATCTTTGGCTAGTGCGGCTTCTCCCTCGAGATAGAATAAAAAACTGAGATAGTCTGGCATGCTCTTTGTACTCCTGATTGATTGAACCGGCCCAGCATTGTACTTGTGTCTGTCAGTATGACAATATCTGTCACCACAATGCACTCACCACACTCCCATATTTCAAATAATTCGCAGGAATAGATATGAAAGCGATCAAAATTGTTCTCGCAATTGTCATAGTCTCGGTCGCTGCCATCGGCATCTACTACGCGCCGATTATTGAGAGACTGTACTTCGCCATGAACATGGACGACGAAGCGTCGATGGCGGAAAACCTCAGAATATCCGATACCTATTACAAGACTCACCTGATCCAACGTTCTTCAAAACCCGAGGCCTTTCCGCGGAATGTACAGCAGGGTGTTATACCTGAAACTTTTGTCAATCATGGTGAAACGCTCTCAACTGCTGAGTTCCTTAAGGAAGCAAAGCCTACTGGCCTGCTTATTATTAAGGACGGACAGGTCATTCATGAACAATACTGGCAAGGCCTTGTGGAATCGGACCGCCAGTTTGCATTTTCAGTCGCCAAGTCCATGACGTCGGTTCTGGTGGGAATGGCCATCGGCGACGGCCTGATAGACGACGTAAACGACCCTGTAGTGAAGTACCTGCCTCACTTCAAGGGGACTGCCTGGGATAAGGCCACCATCGCCAACGTCCTTGAGATGTCCAGTGGCGTCGACTTTGATGAGGATTACAGCCGCACTGATACGGATATGCAGCGCTTTCAAGTTAATTTTGTTCTCGACAAGCCCATGGAGCCCTTCCTGCTTGCACTGAAATCTGCCCATCCTCCGGGCACAAAGCAAGGTTACAACAGCATGGAAACCCAACTCGCAGGTTTCCTGTTGCGTGCAGTCCTCGGTGATCGCACCCTGGCCGACTATATGCACGAAAAGCTCTGGGAACCCCTGGGTGCCCAGGACGACGCCACCTGGACGACGGATGTCACGGGAATGGAAGTAGCCATCGGGGGCCTGAGCATGAGCCTGAGGGACCTTGCCAAGGTTGGGCAACTGTTCCTGCAGCGCGGTCAATGGCACGGAGAGCAATTGATCCCTGAATCCTGGGTGCTGGAATCAACCACGCCTTCCAAACCCTACCAGATGCCTGGGCGCGACAATCCGCTATCAGAGAAGCCCTTCGGCTACGGGTACCTGTGGTGGACGCCGGTAGAACCCAACGGAAGGGAATACTACGCATCCGGCCTGTATGGCCAGTATCTGTTCGTCAACGAGGACAAGGGCCTGGTGATCGCCATGTACAACGCCAACAACAAGTTCAACGAAGCCCCCGACTGGTGGAAAGAGCGTTACCAGGATCTGTTCCAGGCAATAGCAATCGGCCTATAAGCGCCCAAACTTTCCTTATTTGTATTATTGTCTTACACTATGAAGACATAAGACGGAGGCTCGCAAATGAAAATCGAATCACACACTCTGAATGATCTTCACGCATATCGATACGTACCAGATGGCCAAGACGCAAAGTATGCACTGGTGATTTCACACGGATTGGGCGGTCACGGCGGGATCTATGGACCTTTTTGCGAACACCACGGCGGAAAAGGCGTTGAAATCTGGTCCTACGACGCGCCTGGGCACGGTCGTTCAAACAACTCACGCCCACGCGGGCAGTGGACCATGGACGAATGGGCACAAGCCACTCGCGATTTCGCAGCCCATGTCAAAGCTAAAACGGGTTTGCCCGTTTTCGCACTAGGTTCAAGCCTTGGCGTGGGTGCCGCTATTTCGGCGATTGACTCCCCCGACATTTCCGGCGTCATCGCTATGGGTTCAATCGCAGTACCAGGCAGCCCACTGATCAAGTCAATGACCGAGCACTGGCGCAGCGAAGCCGTGCAACAGGTGCTGGCCCAGCTAGGCCGTGCTGCACGCCTGGACATCCCAATGTTTTTCAATTTCGACGTGGATTACGGCTTTCAGGGTGCTGCTGATGCCAAGAAACTGGACCCACTGAATACCTGGTCTTACGATCTGGCGTCCTGGGCTTCCATCATGAACTACGACCCACCCGAGCCGCTGAGCGAAAACACGAAACCCGTGCTGTTCACCGCAGGGACTGATGATCCCAATATCCCGGACGGCGCGCTCGAGATGATTGTCGCGGAAGTTGGCGGCCCTGTTACGCTCAAAATGTTCGAGGATGCCGGTCACCAGCTTATGCTGTTCCACACCGAGGAGTACTCCAGCTGCGTACACGAATTCTGCCTGGACAACGCCTGAGGTCAGGGGCTCAGAAGCGCTAGCCTCCGGCTTTGTACTTATGTTTACAAATATGACATCATTCGCGCAAAAGCACCCTGTACTGACGATGGACATCACCCTATGAGCAAAGTAACGGCCTTCAAGGCAGTAACCAAGGTGCCTGCGTACCAGCTGGTAGAGGGATCCATCCGCAGCATGATCATGGGCGGAGAGCTTTCCCCCGGTGACCTGCTGCCCCCCGAGACCGAGCTGGCAGAGCAGTTGGAGGTTACCCGCCCCACTGTGCGCGAGGCCTTCCGCTCGCTGGAAGGCGCCGGCCTGATCAAGCGTGGACCCCGCCGCCGCATGGTGGTCACCGCGCCATCCCCTCGTATTGTTCACAATGCAATGCACGAGGCTATCGTGTTGCACGGGGTCACTTATCGGGAGCTGTGGGAAATCCAAATGGCCCTTGAACCGGCTGCAGCTGCGTTGGCAGCGAGCAAGGTTTCAGAGGAGATATTGGATGAAATCGAGGCAAATCTGGCACGCACGGCCACGTGCCTGGATAAACCCGCCAAGCTAGCGGAGTGTGATGTTGAATTCCACGAGCTGGTGGCCAAGGCCGCCGACAATCACGCCATGTTACTGGCGAGGGAACCTCTGGGAGATTTGCTTTTCCCTGCCTTCGGAGCCGTCATTCGGAAGCTAGGCCCGGGTGAGCGTTTGTTCGAAGCGCACACGAAAATATTCCAGGCGCTGAAGAAAGGCAATGAAAAGCAAGCTGAGACCTGGATGGCCAAACACATTCGCGACTTCCGCCGCGGATGCGAGCTGGCCGAACTCAACCTCGACGCACCGGTTAGCGTTAAATCCTAGGGCACCCCAGATTCAGCCGACACCCGACGGTGACGCCAGCCCATAGTCGGTCAGTTGTGTACGTAAAGCGCAGCATGCCGCGTTTGCGTCACTACCCGCATCGAAGATGTAGTAATCCGGGCGAAGCAAAATAGCCTCCGCGTTGTTATCTACAAAGTACTCGGTCAGTTTACCGCTGGCATCAATTACATCTTTGCCTATCGTCAAAGATGTCCCTCCCAGCTCTGAATGCAACCAATCAACGGCCTCACCGCTGACTGGCTCTCGTGTGATCAGTGCGAACCGATCACCTATTATTTCATCCAACAGTGCACCTCTACCATCCGGCGACTGGACTTGCGGCGGGAAAAACCGTGCCCCGGACAGAGAGTGCTGCTTCCCCAGCAAACCATTTTTATAAGGGGCGATACTCGATGTTTTTTTGGTCATTTCATAAGCAAGCCTGTTGCTCATTCGGCCCAACATAAAAGTAAAATCCCGCACCAGAATCTCCCACCAGTTGGCGGTGCTCAACATTAAACCTCCCTTCGTTGCCTCTTCGATCAGATGGGCGCAATTGTCCCAGCGCTCTTCCTGATAGGTATCCAAAATAGAATCATTGACCAGGCCTTTAAAGACCATATCCAATTTGAATGAAAGATTTACCGTATCCCTTATACCCATGTTCAGGCCCTGGCCCTTAAAAGGTGAGGTCTGGTGAGCGGCATCGCCAGCGAGAAATACTCGCCCTCTTCGCCAGCGGTCCGGCATACCGGCATAAAACTTATAGGGCTGTCGCCGGATGATTTCAATTTTCTCCCTGTCTACATCAAGATACTCTGCAATGAGCTGGTAGGCGTCTTCCTCGGTGAATGCTTCAGCTGCCTGCGCTGAAGGCTGTTCAAAATCCATGCGGATATGCCCATGAAGCCCCTTAACAACAACCACCGCTGCATTGGGTTCACAGGTAAATGCACTGCCTTCCCGAAACGCATTCCACCACTGGCTGTCATGAATAATGAGGTCCATCACAATCCAGTCACGGCTATAATTTAAATCAACCCGCTTGGCATTGAGATACTTTCTACAGGTGCTTGCCCCACCGTCTGCCCCTACCAGGTACTGACCAACAAAACTTTGTTCCTCGCCGCTTTCAGGGTTTTTGGCGATCAGTTTCGCTTCACTGCCCTCTCCATCAACACTGAGGACCTCATAACCGAGAAATGCATCTACGCTACCGCCTTGGCCATCACCTTTACTAAAACTCTCCCGCAACATCGCCTCACCCGCAGGCTGATGCCAGTAAACGCCCGATTCAGGATAACCAAGATCAACTTGATTATTCGGCATACGAATCGACATCAACGTCTTTTTATTTTTCGAAACAAATCGATGACGTAGAAAAGGCACGCCATCCTTTTCCATTATGCGGTGGAACATCCCCATACCATTCAGAATGCGGCAGCTTTCCACATCCAGCATCATCGCTCGCGGGGCGTGAAATATTTCTTTATCCCTGTCGAAAATGGCAACTTTATACCCTTTGTCTTTGAGCAAATTGGCGAGTATCGCCCCCGAGGGGCCACACCCCACGATCAGGACATCATATTTTTGCGGCGTCTCCCCGTTCATGAGAAGGGCGCTATCCATGTCGTTCACAATGATTAAAAGCTCCCGGCAGTCAGTTTCGCTTCCTCAATAAATGAATCCAGGTAAGCCTGGGTCAGTTCTTTGCTTGCCTGGGTGGTACTGGAGGCAACCATAGCGCGCGTGTCGCGAATGCCGACGGCCCCAAAAATGTATTTCAAATAGGGAAGCTGGAAGTCTGCGTAATCACCCGCCATGGTGGATGAGCGCGTAAGGATTAGCTGCAACGGTCGATTTCTGAGTAGACCGACATGCTCCATTTTTTCAAAGTCGTAACCGAATGTTTCGATAGGCTGAACAAGACAATCAATGTATTGCTTCAAACGCCATGGAATAGAGTAATTCCACATAGGGCAGGACAGCAGGATTTTATCCGCCTCGTCGAAGTAGCGAATTTCTTCCTTGATCCTGTCCCAGGCAGCTTCCTGCTCGGCAGTACGCTGTTCGCCGAGAATCGGGGCAAACTTTGCCAAGGCCTCTGTTTCGCCGAACGAGGGCAAGTCTCGTTCAAACACATTCAGTATGCGAATTTCGTGCTCCGGGTTTTTCTCCTTATAGGCTGCCAGAAAGCTTTTCGCTATCTGGCTGGAGTAGGAGTACTCCCCTTTGGGGCTCGCTTCGATGTGCAATAAAACCATGCTGGACGCTCCTGATATTTGAATCGCTGTTTTCTAGAGAATTGATCTGTAGATAGCTATCAGCCTCCTGCCCTTTTTGCCTCGGCCGCTACGTGTATTTCATTCAGTGCTTCAGCGACGTGAGGGTCGTCCTTCAACGTTTCGTAAAGCTCGCGAAGATCTGCGGGGACCGCATCTTCAAGCCCAAGCATCGCCTCGGCAAAATTGATGACAAAAAATAGCGCGCCCGCGATCGCACCGTCAGCCAGGGTCAGTTGATCACCTATCGCGTAGCGCTCTCCGGCAAGACCAGAACGATTGCGATACTCATTCAGGTACCCCAGCCCAGCCTTAAGCTCCGCAAGTAGCAGGCCCAGTGCCTCCTTTGCGCTCTCTCCTTGCTCAAGCAGAGGTATCGTTTTGAACATGGGGGTCGTTATATACATGTCGACGCATTGGACCAGCAAGCGAACCTGGGCGCGCGCCTCGGGGCTGTCGGGCAGGAGCGAAGGCTGAGGGCACTTTTCCTCAATATATTCACAGATCACCGCAGATTCAGCGATGCCAGTGCCATCCAGATCGAGAAACGGAATTTTCCCGGTAGGGTTTATCGCCTTGTACTCGTCACTTCCGAGCCCCCCTGGAGGCAAAACGAAGTCAAAGCTGTCAATTCCCTTGGCGCGCAACTGGATTCGGATACGAGCCGCAAATGGCGAAAGGTCTGCTTGGTAGAGTGTGGGCATTTTCGATAGTCCTATTGTTATTGGCTGGTACCAACTTGCACGTGACGCCGGCACAGAGTATGGACAAATAGTAATTATTGCTGACATTATATGTCAACAATACTGACATTAATCCTTTTTTGGAAGTCGATGAAAATTCGGAATATGGACAGCAAGATACGCTATTATTCGAGCAAGCCGTTACGAGCATTCGGCTCCAGGCAACAAAAGGACACCAGCCATGGCTCGGGCCAATAAACGGGCTTACGACAAGTCGATCAACGACGAATTCGAAAAGCTGGCGGAATCCCCTCCCCCGCCCAGCCTGCTTGCACTCACGCTAAATGCCTTCTACTGGGTCGATGACAGCCTGCAAAACCTGCTGAAGAAGAACGGTTGGCCGGGCATCACCCGGCTTCAGTCCCAGGTGTTGACCTCCCTGGGAGACGGGCTGTTACGCACAGCTGACATCGCCCGACATATGGGTGTCAGCAGACAGGTTGTCAGCCGCAGCGTAAAAGAACTCGTAGACCTGGACTTCCTTGAACTTGTCGAAGACCCCGATGACAAGCGTGCCAAGGTAATCATTCCAACTGAGCAGGGAAAGCGAATAATCGTCTGCGCGACAGAATCTCTTGCCACGATAGAAGAAGAACTGGAGGCGCGCATTGGAGCACGCAATCTCCAAAAACTGAGGTCCCTTATGGAAATGCCCCGGGGAAACCCATTGAAATAGTCATCTAGCTAAGAGGTGTGGTACATGGGCGGCCGCGATGGCAGTTAAACCGAGGAGACCTTACAATTCTCCAAACAGGTTTTGCCGGTATCGCTCAATGGTCTCCTGCATTTCGACAGCGCTATTAGCCACGAATGGTCCGTAACGTACCAATTCATCCCTGACTGCGGGACCACCCAGTATCAATAATTCACAATCCGAAGTGCAGGCAATTTGCAGGTTTCTCTCACTTTCACTCATCACCGCTAATTCATTTGCAGCCACGGTATTGCCATTGATCGTGACGGAGCCCTCAAGCGTAAATACACCAAGCTCCTCGATACCTGGTAGTTCCAGGCAGGTCGAAGTCTTGGCCTCTAAGGCGACATGCATAAGCAGGGGCTCGGCAAAAGTGGTCAAGGGGCCAGTAAGGCCTGTGTATTGCCCTGCGATAACACTAATCTCCAGACCGCTAACCTCTGCCTGTTTCGGGATATCCGCCTGGCGGAAGCTTTTATACACCGGTTCTGCAGACTTACTCGCACCAGGCATATTGAGCCACAACTGTACCGCGTGCACACGTCCGCCATGCTCGACCAGGGATTTCCCTGGTGCCTCATCATGTACTATGCCCCGGCCGGCACGCATCCACTGCACTTCGCCCGGCCCTGTTGTCGCCTTGTTACCAAGACTATCCTGATGAAAACCCTCGCCGTCCAAAAAGTAGGAGATGGTTTCAATACCGGCATGGGGATGTGTGGGGGCAGCTACAGATTGCCCTGCAGGGGCCACTAACGGACCGATATGGTCCAACAGTATAAATGGGCCGACGGATTCGCAGGCTGGCATGGGGATCGGCCTCGCCACACTGAAACCGGCACCTTCAAGAGTGTGCTGCGCTTGAACAATCTTCACTTCATCACCCTGCTATTGATGTTGAGGCAAGGCGACTGGAAGTTATTAGTAGTCGTCATTTCCCGCACAACGCTATTCGAATACCGACCTAACCGATCCCTCGATCGGTGCCTTCCCAATAGGGCGCGCGAAGCTCTTTCTTCAGCAATTTCCCTGAAGGGTTCCGCGGGAGTTGATCGATCAGTTTGAGTTGTCTGGGAATCTTGTAACCCGCAATCTTGTCGCGGCAAAATTCAATCATTTCTTCAGCCGTCAGGCTCTGCTCAGGTGCCAGTACAACTACAGCAAGCAGAGCTTCGCCGAACTTCTCATCCGGAACACCAATCACGGCCACATCGGCAATACCCGGATGCTGAACCAGGGCATTCTCGACTTCTGTCGGATAAATATTTTCACCTCCACTGACCACCATGTCCTTGATGCGATCTTTCAGGTAGATATAACCTTCTTCGTCTTGATAGCCGGCATCACCCGTATGCACCCAACCATCGGTCAAACTACTGGCAGTCGCCGCTTCAAGATTGTAGTAATGCAGCATACTGGAATTGGATTTGAGCCAGATTTCACCTATCTCGCCCTGCTCTACCTCATTACCGTGGCTGTCCATCAGCTTGACTGAGGCCCCGATGTTTGGACGCCCACAGGACCGCAGCAGCTCCGGCTGCCCCGCCAGTGCCTTGGCGTGGTCGTTTTGCACCAGTACCGTGCCATAACCGGCTGTTTCGGTCATGCCATACAACTGAGCGAAATCGCACTTGAAGATATCTATTGCCTGGCGCAAAAGCGATTCCGAAATGGGCGAAGCCCCGTAAGCGATTTGCTTGACGCCGCTGAAATCGCGCTTCTCAATGCCGGGGATCTGCAGGATAAACATGATCATCGCCGGCACCATAAACACCACTTCGACCGGGTTTTGTTCTATATCATCCAGGAACTTCATGGGGTCGAAGGTCTCGTGGATAATGATATGCATCCCGTTGGCCAATCCTGAAAGCAAATATCCAGCACCACCAATATGGAACAGTGGCGCTATTCCTATGCCGGCAGAACCTACATTGGGTCGACAGGCTGCCGTCAAGTTGCCCAGCATAATGGTGCTCATCATGTTGTACTGGGAAAGTACAACGCCCTTGGGGTTACCGGTAGTACCACTGGTATACAGCTGTAGTATTGGAGTATCGCGACCCAACTCAATTTGAGGTGCGCTCTGGTCAAACTGCTCAAGCCATTCCTGCCAGTGCAGGCTGTCATCTGAGGACGAACTAACGATATTGACCTTTGCAGACAGGTGCTCACGTAACGGTGTCAGTTGCTCCAGGGCGCTGTCCATTACCAAGAGTAATCTTGCCTCGGCGTCATTGATCACATAGGCGAGTTCCACTGGCGCCAGACGATAATTCAGAGGCACTGCAACTGCGCCAACCTTACTGGCGGCAAGAAAACAAATAGCGTGTTCAATACTGTTTTCACCCAGAATGGCAACTCTCTGTCCGGGACTGAACTCAAGTGAGAGCATGGCATTGGCCAGTTGGTTAACCTGAGCGTCGAGTTCGCTGAAGGTGAGTTGCTTGTCTCCCAGGCTGAGACAGGTGTTATCAGGATAGGAGCGCGCGTAGAATTCCGTAAGGTTGTGAATTAGCACTGGAAAGTTACCTCGGATTGGCAGTTTTTATTGAGTAAGCGTCACGGTATTTCTCCCGGGGAGAAGCCATGGAACTGTGGGAAATCTTACCTAGATTGTACTCCTAAAGCTCGCCGAACAATGGCTACAGCACACAGAAAAATAGGCATTATCGCTCAAATATTACGGACATCATCTGCGCCTGTTCTGCTGACCAGAAGATGAGTCGCCGCGACCCAAACTGGAGTAATAAGCAGAGATATTAACAATATCGTCGTCGCTTAAAGGCCTGGCCATAGCCTCCATTGTCGGATCTTGACGACGACCATCGCGAAAGTCCTTCATCTGCTTAACTAAATACTTACTGTTTTGTCCGGCAAGGTTGGGCCAAGTTGAATTTTTTGACACACCATCTTCACCATGGCACGAAAAGCACACCGCAGCTCTGGCCGCACCGGCATTCACATCGGCCTCTTGAGCGGCAACAGAGAATGGGACCAGCATCACCACAATGGCGGCCAGACCGTTCATACAAATTGAAACGTTTTTCCGTATAAAGTTCATCATCATTAGACCCTTAGCCAAAGCGGCGATGCTCTTTCGGCTCAAGCAATTTCACAGTCACTTCTTTCTCCACCCATTCATCAGGGTCTGCATAAGCACCATCGTATTTCATCATGCCCCTGTAACTGAATACGGTATAAAGCAGCCAGAATAGCAATGCATAGCGAAATACTTGCCAAGTAAAAACATCGGCATCCCCAGCAAAGTAGTAACGGACCAAGGCATAGAAGAGATATATGCCCACGCTCAAGTAGGATGAAACGGCTACCGACACCCAAAAATAGTGTTTCGGTTTGCCCGCGAAGGGTCGACTGAATGCAGGTTCGCTCTGCTGTGTCCTAGTGGTATCGGATTCCATGTTTTCTCCAATAGTAAGCTGTTAGGGGCTATTAAGAATAAGCGTTGGCAAGCCGTTAAAAAGGCTTGGTAAAAGCAAGGAAAATAACACTAAATAACATAAAGCCAATGGGGGGAGTGGTAACCAGGAAGAACCACCAGTGCGTGTGCATCGCGGTTTCATAACGCTCCCAATCAGGCTTGCCATCCCGGTCGCGCAGGTAGCGCTTATTACCATTTAGGTGGGAAATATAGTAATCAAAAGCCTCCATAGGTACGGTGACGATAAATACTATCGCCAACTTCAGGATGAGCCAACCCGCTTGAGCGTCCCACCCACCGGCAACAAATAGAAGCGCCCCTGAAATCATCACCAGCGGATAAGCAACATGCTCCACTGAAACCGACACATCAAAACGTTCAAACACCCAATTGCGCATTTCGGTATGGCCCGGGTCATCCTGATTTCGGCGCCAAGCCTGCATGACCGGGACCAGAAAAAAGGAATAGCCCGACAACACGCTCATGAACCAAAGAAAGGCCGCGGGCACATGAACCATTTTTATATAGAGGTAATACGGCGCGAGCGCCAAATGGAGAGTCTCGTACATAGACGACCTACGTTTCTATTTATGGGTGATAACAACCAAGGTGCCACTAGATCCTTGATCAGCAAGACATTACTGAGTCAATGCGTCAGCAAGCATTCACCATTGCGCTTCCAATGGATTTACCTTGCCCTTGGCTTCAGTTTCACATCATATTATCAACTTAATTGATTATCAACTTAATTGACAATAAAATACACTCAGGCATACTAAGAGTCTTTCCCAACAGGCAAAAGCCCAGTGCTAGCATGACCACAGATATCGACCCAGAGCTTATTAAAGATATAAAGCCCGAGGTTATTGAAGC
Source organism: Halioglobus maricola (assembly GCF_009388985.1). Taxonomy (NCBI): domain Bacteria; kingdom Pseudomonadati; phylum Pseudomonadota; class Gammaproteobacteria; order Cellvibrionales; family Halieaceae; genus Halioglobus; species Halioglobus maricola. The sequence continues at coordinate 1,522,906 of NZ_CP036422.1, read as the reverse complement.
CTCTCGAGCAGATCTGATGGGGGGGTTATTACGAGCCTTCACCTGGATGGATCAGCACCTGCAGAAGAATCTCGCGGCCCGAGGCTGGGAAGCCCTCTCCCGCACCGAATCACAGATAATGGTCTATATCGCCCAGGGCACCAGAAGCCCTGTTGAGATTGCACGGGCCCTGGGCCTATCACCACAAGCGATCAATCAAGCCTCCAAGCCATTAATTAAGCGAGGTTTAATCACCCTGGAGCCCGACCCAGTGGATGGCCGCAGAAAGTTAATGTGTCCAGCCGAATCTGGCATCAGCATTGGCATAGATGCCGCTGAGATCATCACTGGAATGGAACAGGAGTTGGAAAAGCGATTGGGCAAAAAGCAACTAGAAGTACTTCGGAGTTGCCTTGCCGATAAATGGGGTGATCTTCCCGATACCCCTCCCACAAAATCAAACGGATAAACATCTATCAATGACATTCTTAATTGACACTGCCCTGGTTCTCTTTGGCGCATTCTTCACGGGTGCCTCGATTCTAAAATTGACCAGACACGAACACTTTATCGAAGAGTTCGAGAGCATGAAGATGCCTTACTCTCTCGCTTATCTTTCCGGTGCCATTGAAATCATTTGCGGCCCGGCATTGATTGCAGGCATCTGGTTCCCAGCCTATGCGGGCATAGCTTCAGGCATTATGTTTTTCGTTATGCTCGGCGCGGCCGTAACAAACTTTTTATCCGAGGGACGAGGCGCCAAAATGGCGATAGGCGTTCTGGTGATATTTGCACTACCCATGCTGCTTATCGCTCTTTACTTTCTTGAACCAACCCGTTTGCTTATTGGGGTTTAAGACCCTGGTAGAAACTCCAATTAGAATTTGATCGGACTTAGTTACTATGATGAAAAGAAGGAGGCTAATAACCCTGGCGGGTATCACAGCAGGCTCGGTCGCAGCTGGGTTCTACAGAAATGAAATAACCGCAAAAATTGCCAGATCGCGGTCGGGAGATGAGACGCCCCACAGCCTTGCACCATCCATTGCTGATGACATCTGCCTATTGACCCCTGAGCAAGAAGCGGGGCCTTACGCCTTACAGTCGCCAGTACGCAGCGACATCCGGGAAGATAGAACAGGGCTTAACTATGACCTGGATATTCAGGTCGTCGACGTCAGCAGCTGCAAAGCCATTCCGGGAGCAAAAGTAGAAATTTGGCACTGCGATACCGAAGGAAACTATAGTGGCTACCCCACAGGCTCATCTAAAAAGCCCTTTGACACCCTTACATCACTGATCACGTCAAAGGATGGCCACGTTGAACCAAGCAACAACGAGACTTACTTGCGAGGGTTACAGGAAGCAGACGCCAACGGAACTGTGAGTTTCACCACGATATTTCCTAGCTGGTATGAACTGAGAATGCCTCATATACATTTGCGTGTCGCACTGGACGACGCAACACTGCTAACCACTCAACTCTATTTTGATGAAGATTTTTACCAAAATCTCTATAGAACAAACCCAGATTATCAGCGTTCTGGAACCTGCCCGTATGATAAAGGCAACGACGTCGCACTTATTGCTTACCCGGACTTGAGGGGGCTCATCGTATCCCCGGAAGCGGCTACAAACGGCCACGCTTACTCTTCAGTTAAATTGGGCGTTATCAGGGCTTAACCCTGAAATTTATAAGCGAATGTGTTGCGGAAGTCCCGCGGGGTAAAGGCGTGCCATCGATAGTGACGCTCTAAATTAGGAATTACCATGACCGAAATTAACAGCTTGTTTAAGCCATTTTCACTTAACAATTTGGCGCTTCGCAACCGCGTTGTAATGGCACCAATGACTCGAAGTTTTAGCCCAAACAATACACCTAACGACCAAGTCGTTGAATACTACCGCCGTCGAGCTGCTGGTGGTGTTAGCCTCATTGTTACCGAAGGGACTTGTGTCAACCACAAGGCTGCTCACATTGCCGAAGACGTGCCAAACTTCCATGGCGAAGCGGCTCTTGCAGGCTGGAAAAAAGTCGTAGACGCAGTGCATGCCGAAGGTGGAAAAATTGCACCTCAACTCTGGCATGGTGGCGCCGTACGCAGGCCTGGTATAAACCCAGGAGGGGATATTCCAGGATATAGCCCTTCAGGTATGGCAATGCCCGGCAAAATAACTGGCCATGCCATGACGCATGATGATATTACTGAAGTGGTGGCGGCGTTCGCTCAAGGGGCAGCCGATGCCGAAGCCATTGGCTTTGATGCTGTAGAAATTCACGGTGCCCATGGTTATCTGATTGACCAATTCTTCTGGGATGGGACCAACCAACGTACCGACGAATACGGTGGCGATTTAGCCGCTCGCTCACGCTTTGCCATAGAAATTATACAAGCCATGCGTAAAGCAGTTAGCCCAGACCTCCCAATAATCTTGCGATGGTCTCAATGGAAGCAGCAGGATTACTCTGCCAGCCTAACCAATACACCAGAAGAATTGGAAGCTTTTTTACAGCCATTGAGTGACGCTGGTGTCGACATCTTTCATTGCTCTACCCGCCGATTCTGGGAACCAGCTTTCGAAGGCAGTGATCTCACCCTTGCCGGTTGGACTAAAAAACTAACAGGCAAGCCGGTAATAGCAGTTGGCAGTGTTGGCCTGGACAAAGATTATATCGGCAGTGGAAGTTCAGGTTTATTTAGCGACGCGGAGCTTGCTAGTTTAGACAATTTGACCGAACGAATGGACAAGAGTGAGTTTGATCTGATTGCCGTTGGCCGTGGACTAATTGCCAACCCTGACTGGGCCAATCAAGTACAAGCTGGGAAATTTGACGATCTCACTGCTTATGAAAAAGCTGAACTTATGAAGTTAGTTTAGACAAAATTAATACTGCCTCTAAGCATGACTCATCTAATAAACAGGTATAACACCATGCAAACTAAACAGCGTTATCCACTACTTGTCCTGCTTTGCTCATTGTTATTGGCCGGCTGCAACAAAGAAGCTGAAAACCAGCAGCGTACCGACGTTCAGGCCGACCCGGCTGCTCAAGCCAGCTATCCGGCGCAATTATTCTGGGGTGATACGCACCTGCATACATCCAATTCCGTAGATGCCTTTGGATTTGGCAATCGACTGGGTGCTGAAGCTGCCCTGCGGTTCGCCCGAGGCGAGGCAGTGACGTCAACTCGCGGAGTGCAGGCCAAACTAACCCGCCCACTGGATTTTCTGGTAATTTCTGATCACAGCGATGCGATAGGGGCAACTCGCGCCCTGTATGAAGCCCCTCGAATGCTGCTTCCGGGTAAGCAGCTCAAGCGCTGGTGGGACATGATGCATGAGAGTGAAGAAGGCAGCTTGCAAGTTACCGCCGAAATCATAGATTTGGGCGCAAGCGGTGAAGCTCCAAGCGCCGAAGAAGCCGCGCTGTTCGAAGACGATAAGCGGATCAGCAAATTGTGGCGCAGTCACAACAAAATCGTCGATGACTACAACCAACCGGGTCAATTCACCGCTTTTGTCGGCTTTGAGTACACACCAATGCCCAATGGCAACAACCTTCATCGCGTCGTCATGTTTCGCGATGGCTCCGAAAAAACCAATACTGTCACTCCCATTCCCTCCTTGACCAACCCCGATCCTGAACAACTCTGGGCATGGATGGCGCAATACGAAGCAAACACTGGCGGCCAGGTTCTTGCCATGCCACATAACAGCAATGTATCCAATGGCTTGATGTTTGCGATGACGCGCCTGGACGGCTCACCCATCGACAAGGCTTACGCAGAAATCAGAGCAAAATATGAACCCGTTGTTGAGATCACTCAAATAAAGGGCGATAGCGAAACTCATCCATTTCTTTCACCCAATGACGAGTTCGCCGATTATGGGAACACGGGCTGGGATACGTGCAATTTGAGTTGCACCGAACAGACCTCAGAGGACGATTACGCCGGAAGCTACACGCGTGAAGCGTTAAAACGCGGCCTTCAGTTGCAAGCTCAAACCGGTGTTAACCCCTACGCTTTTGGTGTTATCGGCTCAACCGACAGCCACACTTCACTTGCCACAGCCGATGAAAATAATTTTTTCGGCAAGCATACCGGCAATGAAATTAATGTTGAGGGCCGTGCGCTCGCACCCCAAAACCTGGGCACTCGTGAAGGCCGGTTTGGCTGGCATTATTTATCCAGTGGTTACGCAGCGGTCTGGGCAACTTCAAATACAAGGGAGGCTATTTTTGATGCCTTTATGCGCCGGGAAGTTTATGCAACAACTGGCCCTCGTATACAGGTCAGGATGTTTGCCGGGTATGATTTTTCTGACGCTGACCTCGGTGACAAGCTGGTTGCCGAGGGCTACGCCAGAGGAGTACCTATGGGTGGCGAGCTGCCAGAATCTGACGGCAAAGCACCTAGCTTTCTGTTGTCGGCCCTGATGGACCCTGAAAGCGCCAGCCTGGATCGCATTCAAATAGTGAAGGGCTGGATAGACGCAGAAGGCGGCACCCACGAGAAGGTATACAACCTGGGCTGGTCGGATGAGAAGAACAGGAAAATAGACGCGCTGGGCAAACTTCCCGCTGTGGCCAATACGGTTGATCTAGGTACTGGCACCTGGGACAACAACGGCGGCGCCCCAGCTCTGGAGGCAGCCTGGACAGACCCTGACTTTGACCCTGCACAGAGTGCATTTTATTACGCGCGCGTTCTGGAAATCCCGACGCCGACCTGGGCTTCGCTAGACGCCATCAAATATGGACTCGAGCTTCCGGACGACGTCCTTCGTGTTCATCAGGAAAGGGCCTATACCTCGCCCATCTGGTATTACGCCAGATAGGCTTATAACAATGCCTTCGTTCATGGCTGAAGAATTTACGGGCCTCATTGATTAGCAGTGTTTTAGCCGCCACGATGCAGCTCCATCGTTTAAAACATCTAGCATCATATTTCCTTTAAGGGAGTGCTGGGAGGCGCCTCTTGGATGTTCAAAATACCGTGTAACCACAGCTTATAGTGAACTCCTGACCCATGTGAAAACTGGATGCGTCGCTGCAATACCCACCAGTGACCAGCGCCACCTTACTTGTGAGATCGAAGAGTTGAAATGCCATAGTGCTCCTTGTGCTTCCCGTTAATAAGCAATACGCCATTAAGCCAAGGGCGCTCGCGCTAAACCAGCGAGCTTACCTCAACTTAGCTTTCTGCTAGCTCTATTCTTTGGCTAAACCCTTTAATTGCGAAGGCTTGGTATTTAACAGGCAGCAGTCGTTGCACCCAGTCAAAAATTTTTACGTCGCTCCCGACAAAAATGCGTGCGCGATTTTTTAGATCTAAGCCTGGCGCAGGCTTTCTGTAAATCCGCGCACAGCAAATTTGCTTTTGCTGTAGTACGCGGCATAAGCCGACGCGCCCAAACCTAGCGCGCTCGAGATATTAACCACGTGTCCATCGCCTGATTGAATAAGCTTAGGTAAAAAAAGCGCGGGAGCCATTGATCACGCCCTACATGTTGATACCAAGTATCCATTCGATATCGTCGATATTGGTTTCTTGCGCGAATTGGATCGCAAGCTGAAGACCCATACCGGAAACTGCCCCCGTTATTGCAACAACTTTATCCTTAATGGTTTTCACGTTTTTTTCTTATTTTGGCGCAATTTTTTGGTTTTACTTAAACCAATGGCCCAGGCTAGTGCTGATGTGTTGTATGGTGTATTCGCAAGTGAATAACTAGCCATAAGGCCATTGCGATTTCGGCAATGAGTGTCACCATTAGGTCCTGGTGGTAGCCGTGTTGGTATAATGCAACAGCTCGTCCGCATAGCACGACGGCTTCTGCCAAAAGAATCACCCAAAGAAAGGTGACGTTTGATAACCAGATTCCCATCAGGGCGCAAAGACCTAACAAAAGTAAAAGCGGTGCGATATTTCCACTGAGGGTAGACCAGCCAACGGCATTTTTTGGCTCGATGGCATAGAACTGAATGATTATCGCCGGTTCGAGCATCGTATAGATGCCTACGCCTATCATCCAAATGCCCCAAAGAGAAATGACAGCTTTGCTTACTCTAGGGAACATCATCTTAGGTTTCCGCGAACATCTTCCATTGAAGGTGTAGCCGTTGACAGGCTGAGCGATTCGTTTTCAACTCTCCATCGCCCTCTGAGACGCGTTAATCCTGTCCCAACTGCTTACGATATTTGCCAATAAAGAGGTCCTTGCCTTTTATCTTGGCCGTCAGCCAGTGGCCCACGGCCATCCCTTTCTTGCCAAACGGCAGTACGGTAGCACCCAGACTGGGGCCCAGCGGGAGAATAATCGGAGCCAGCGGCCAGGGTGAATAGGGCTTCATCGATTCTACCGACTTGCCCGCCAGCACGGCCTTGATCGTTTTTTCCAGCCAGGGTAGCTGACGAGAGATGCCGACTATGGTCATGGCGTCACCCGATGCCAGCACATCACCAACAGCGAACAGACTGGAGCGAAACTTACTCGGGCGCATCCATCCGTCGTGCTCCACGCGGCCGTCTGCGGCAGTTTTAACGCCGTCTACAGATTCAAGCAATGCAGACTGTGGCCGGGCCCCAATTACCGGGAACACCAGGTCCGCTTCAATACTCTCGCCCCCGGGCAGTTCGACAACACCCGCGTAGGGTTCGCTGAGACTCTTGAGATTGCTGACCAGTTTGCCGGTATGGACATGCACACCCAACGCGGAATAGTCCGCCTGTAGTTTTTTCGCAAGGCCCGAAGTATACGAGGGAAACAGGGAGGCCTCGTCGGTGATCAGGTGCACCTCCTTGTCCGGGTAGGCCTCGGCGATTTCACCCGCCAGCTCTGCCCCCACGGGACCCGCCCCTACAATGGCAATCGTCCCGGCTTCAACCAGGGAAGCGGCGGCCTGCCTGTTTGCGGCGCGGAAATCATCGAGCCCGGCACTCGTATGCTTGAAAGGCGATGCGTAGGTGGATCCAGTAGCAACCACAGTGATATCCGAGTCGAGCTTACGGCCATCACTCAACACAACACCATCGGAGTCTATGCTCTCCACCCACCCCTGCACTACCTCGCCTTCCTTGAGTAGATTACTGTAGGGAATAATCAATTGGTCCAATAGCGCAGGATCCGTGACGGCGCGAATGGCAGCAGGTGTATGTACGAAGCTGTCCTTGCCATCGATTAACGTTACTTGCGCGTGGTTATCCAGACGCTTTGCCAGTTCAATTCCGGCGTGGCCGCCACCCACGATAATAATTTTCTTTGTGCTCACCACGTGCTCCTCAAATCCGCAATCGCTCTTGCATGTTATGTATAACAATATTACATTAATGTAAAATCAGCAACTGCTCAAATGAAACCGACCATGACCCAACCCTACCCGAACATTTTCAACCCCCTGGACTTGGGATTTACCCGCCTAAAAAATCGCATCATGATGGGGTCCATGCATACCGGTCACGAAGATTTCGGTGACGAGGGCTATCAGAAACTGGCCGCTTACTTTGCCGAACGCGCCAGTGGCGGCGTAGGCATGATAATGACAGGCGGCATATCCCCCAACCCGGAGAGCAATAACCCAGCGTACGACAGCGCAATGCTGTATCGGGAAGACAATGTCCCACTACATCGCAAGGTAACCGAAGCGGTTAAAGCTGCCGCGTCCGATTGCAAGATATGTATGCAAATACTGCACCCTGGTGCGATAGCCGCTAATCCAGATGCGGTATCGCCCTCGGGCATTCGGTCCCGCATCAACCCCATCAAACCCAGGGCGATGACCGAAGAGGATATCGAGCGTACTATTTCCGATTTCGCCAACTGCGCCAAGCTCGCGCAGCAGGCCGGCTACGACGGCGTCGAGATTATTGGGTCAGCCGGGTACCTGATCAGTACATTTTTGCTGGAAAAAACCAACAAACGCTCCGATCAGTGGGGTGGCAGTTACGAAAATCGTATGCGCCTGGCCATTGAGGTCATTAAACGTGTGCGCGAGGCCGTAGGCGAAGAATTCATCCTCGTCTACCGAATTGCCGCGATGGAACTGATGGAGGACGGCAGCAGTTGGGATGAAGTCGTTACGTTGGCCAAGGAGATCGAACAAGCCGGAGCCACCATCATCAGCACCCACTTTACCTGGCATGAAGCCCGAGTACCGACGATTGCCACGCGGGTACCCCGCGCTGCGTTTGCCAGCGTAACAGGCCGCCTGCGCAAGGAACTGAGCATTCCATTGATTACCAGCAATCGTGTTAATACGCCGGCCACCGCCGAAGACGTACTGAAAAAAGGCTGGGCAGATATAGTCTCCATGGGACGCTCGCATCTCGCCGACCCGGAGTTTGTCAACAAGACACGCAGTGGTCGCGAGGACGAAATCAACACCTGCATCGGCTGTAACCAGGCCTGCCTGGATCATACTTTCGAGGGTAAACTGGCAACTTGCCTGGTGAACCCGCGCGCCTCCAATGAAACTGAAATCAACCTTCCGCCAGCAAACCCTATTAAGAATATCGCGGTGGTGGGTGCGGGCCCGGCCGGCCTGTCTTTCGCAATCACTGCCGCTGAGCGTGGCCACAAGGTGACCTTGTTCGAATCCTCAGGAGAAATTGGCGGCCACTTCAACCTGGCCAAGATCATTCCCGGCAAAGAAGAATTCCACGAGACAATTCGCTACTACAATCGCCAGATCGAGCTGCACAATATCGATCTACGTCTGAATACCCGGGCCAATGCCCAGGACTTGGAAGCGTGGGATGAAGTGGTCATCGCTACCGGAATCAAGCCGCGCACACCCCAAATTGACGGCATTGACCACCCCATGGTGTTTAATTACAGGGAAGCGATTTTGCATCCTGAACGTATCGGCAAGCGCGTGGCGATTATCGGAGCCGGTGGCATCGGCTTTGATGTCGCTGAGCTTCTGGCCCACGCAGGTGTATCGGCCAGCCTCGATGTGGAGGTGTTTGCTCGTGAATGGGGTATCGATTTTAACAATCACCCCCGTGGAGGAATACAGGGCGTTGTGCCGCGGGTGGAAACCAGTGGCCGGGAGATCTATCTACTGCAACGGAAAGATACCTCGCCGGGAAGAGGCCTCGGTACTACCACCGGATGGGCCCACAAAATCAGCCTGCAGCGCAAAGACGTAACAATGATGGCAGGTGTTCAATACACACGTATCGATGACCAGGGCCTGCATATTCTTTCCCAGGACCAGGCTAGCGTGCTGGAGGTGGACTCGGTTGTTATCTGCGCCGGCCAGGAATCAGACAATGCACTTTACAACGTGCTAAATGAACAACGCGATGATGTGCACCTGATAGGCGGTGCGGAGCTTGCGGTAGAAATCGATGCCAAACGAGCAATCGACCAGGGTGTCAGGTTGGCAGCTTCCGTCTGATCCAGGACTCGTCTATGCCAGCTCAATGCCGGCGTGACCGCCGCCAACAATAGTAATCTTCTTTGCTATCATCAGGTGCTCCTAAGCTCGCGATCGCCCTTGCATAATATGTATAACAATATTACATTGCCGGGGTATCAGCAACAATTACCGGCCGCATCCGCAAGATGAACGATAAAGACAATACACCTGACGACCAAATTGACGCCGAATTTCGCTGGCAAATGCCAGAGGCGTTTAACTTTGCTTCCGACGTGGTTGACCGCTGGGCGGCAGACCCCAGCAAGTTGGCACTACTTGCGGAAAACGCTGCCGGGGACCAGCAGAGCTTCACCTATGCCCAGGTTTCCAGGCTCTCCTGCCAGCTGGCCAACCTGCTGGTAAACCAGGGGATCCAACAGGGAGACCGGGTGATTGTCATGCTACCCCGGATTCCCCAGTGGCAGATTGCTATGACCGCCGTATTGCGGATGGGCGCCATCCCCATTCCCTGCATTACCATGTTAACCACCAAGGATCTCGCCTACCGTGCCGAGCACGCCGGCGCCAAGGGCATCATCACCATTGCGCCTGAGTGTCCCAAATTTGACACCATAGACAGCCTCCAAACACGCATATGCGTGGGTGAAGCGCCCACCGGCTGGGTCGGGCTCAGCGAGGCCGACGCACTACCTGAGAGCTTCGAAGCCGCAACGGTGGGCATAGACGACCCCGCCATCATGTATTACACCTCAGGATCGACCGGCAATCCCAAGGGTGTCACCCACGCCTCCCGGGCTTTGTGGGCCTGGAAGAACTCCGCCGAGCACTGGCTGGACCTGGGGCCCGGGGATCGTATCTGGTGCACGGCGGATACAGGTTGGTCCAAGGCCGGCACCAGCATTCTGTTCGGACCCTGGAGCCGCGGCACTGCTGTGCTGTTCTACGATGGACCTTTCGAACCCGCCAAGCGCTTCGACCTGCTTTCTCGCCACCAGATCACTTGTTTCTGCGCAGCCGCCACAGAACTGCGCCAACTGGTACTCGAGGATGCATCGCAGTACGACCTGTCAACGCTGCGCCAGACGGTATCTGCCGGTGAGTCTGTAAACCCGGAAATCCTGACACGCTGGAAAGCACTGACCGGAACTTATGTGCTCGATGGCTACGGCCAGACCGAGACACTGATGACGATTACCAACCGCCCTGGCCGTGAAGTGAAAGCTGGTTCAATGGGCCGCCCTCTTCCCGGCGTGGAGTGTGCCGTGCGCACCGGCGACGACGAGGCGCAATCACGCGGCGCAACTGGCGAACTCCTGATCGGGCTGCCCAACCCACAAGTGATGCTGGGCTACTGGCAAGACCCTGAGCGAACAGCCTCTACCCAGGTCACAATTCAGGGCAGGGAATGGTTCGCCACCGGCGACAATGTGGAAATAGACAGCGAAGGTTATGTTTTCTTCACCGGCCGCGCCGACGACATCATTAACTCATCCGGCTATCGAATCGGCCCTCAGGAAGTTGAAAACGCCCTGAGCGGCCACCCCGCTGTCAGGGAGTGCGCAGTGGTGGGTATTCCAGATGAGGAGCGCGGCGAACTAGTCAAAGCCTGGATCGTTCTCAAAGACGGCTTCACTGGTAACGATGCACTCACCGCTGAGCTTCAAAACCACGTGAAAGCGTCTACCGCACCCTACAAATATCCCCGCCGTATAGCCTTCGCCGCCGACCTGCCCAAGACAGTGACAGGCAAAATTCGCAGAAACGTACTGCGCGCAAAAGACGAGACATAAGGAGTCTGACAATGATAAAAAGCGGCGAATACTCTTTCCTCGATCAACAGCGCGTGGTTTTCGGGCAGGAAGCCGGAATGGCTGCTGCAACAGAGGCGGAGCGCCGAAACGCCAGCCGGGTCCTTGTCGTTTCCTCACCCTCAATCAACCGACGACTGGGGGCCACAGAGAGCCTGAAGGAGCATCTGGGCGAACGTTTGCTGGACGTTTACGATGACATAAAGCCTCACGCCCCACTCGATAGTATTCTGCAGCTACGTCATGTAGTGGCCCAGGAGAGCCCCGACCTCATTGTTTCCATCGGTGGCGGCAGCGTAATCGATACCGTCAAGGTGGCAACCCTGGCCAATGCGGCAGGTGCAAAGAGCACAGAAGAAATAGCGGCACTGCGCGTCACCGTCAACGAAGCGGGCGAGCAGGTTGCCCCTTTCCAGCCAGATGCCCTACTCCGCCAGGTAGCAATACCGACGACCTTGTCCGGAGCAGAATTTGGCACCATTGGCGGCGCAGTGGATACCCAGCGCAATATCAAGGATATCTACACTCACCCGCAGATGTGTTCCGACAGCATCATCTATGATGCCGAGCTGTGCCGGCTCACACCAAATGACCTTTGGGTAGCCACCGCCATGCGCGCAGTGGATCACGCAGTGGAAACAGTGTTATCCGTTGGCGCCACACCTTATACCGATGGACCGGCGCTGCATGCGCTACGGCTGTTTGGCCGCTCCCTGCAAGTCGGGGATCAACAAGCCATGAGCCTGGAAGCTATCCAGGAATGCCAATTCGCGGTATGGGGCGCCACCATTGGCTTGATGCGCGCGCCTTACGGTGCCAGCCATGGTATCGGCCATCAGGTGGGTGCCGTAGCCGGTGTACAGCACGGTATCTGCTCCTGCGTCATGCTACCTGCTGTACTTCGCTACAACGCTGAAGTGTCCGGTGAACGCGATGGATGGATTGCCGAAGCACTGGGTAAACCAGAAAGCAGCGCGGCAGACGCAGTTCTCGCTCTGGTAAGGCGACTGGGGCTGCCCGACAGCCTAAAAGCAGCAGGTGTCAGGAAGGAACAATTCGAGCAGATGGCCACCGCGGCCCTGCCGAGCTACTTCGTGCGGAACAACCCTCGAGAAATTACCGAAACCAGCCAGATCATGGAGATACTCGAAATGGCCTGGGAAACCTGAGCGCACAGCCAGCCCAACACAGCAATACAACAATCAGCACAGAAATCTCAGGAGAGACCGCGTGATCGAATTCAGCGAAAAATCCCAGCAGTTGCAACAACAGCTTCTCAACTTTATGGATGAACACATCTACCCGAACGAGAAAGCTTATGCCGAATATATGCACACAACGGCAAACCGCTGGGCACCAGTCCCACTCATGGATGAGCTGAAGGAGAAAGCCAAAGCCGCCGGACTTTGGAATTTGTTTGTTCCCCCCAGCCTTTCAGAGTTTGTTGATCACGATGGATTGACCAACTTTGAATATGCCCCACTGGCAGAGATCATGGGCCGAGTGATCTGGGCGCCAGAAGTGTTTAACTGCAACGCGCCGGATACCGGAAACATGGAAGTCTTCATGAAGTACGGCAATGAACAACAGCAGGAGCAATGGTTAACACCACTTCTAAACGGTGACATTCGCTCCAGTTACCTGATGACCGAACCCCAGGTGGCATGCTCGGATGCGACCAATGTTGAGCTCAGCATTATTCAAGAAGGCAATGAGTGGGTGCTCAATGGGAAAAAATGGTTCATCACCAACGCCATGTATGAGCGCACCGCTATCTTTATCGTAATGGGAAAATCTGACCCGGATAACGAGAATCGCCACAAGCAGCAAACCCAGGTACTGGTACCGAAAGATACTGCTGGCGTGGATATTGTCCGCCCACTGACCACTCTGGGCTACGACGATGCTCCCCTGGGTCACGCTGAGGTTCATTTCAACAATGTCCGCGTTCCTTTAGAAAACGTATTACTGGGTGAAGGGCGTGGTTTCGAGATTGCCCAGGGGCGCCTGGGCCCAGGCCGTATTCACCACTGTATGCGCCTGATCGGCATAGGCCAGCGCTCGCTTGAGTTGGCCTGTGAACGCGCCGCAACACGCACGACCTTTGGCCGGACACTGAGCCAGCACCAGAGCGTGCGTGAAGATATTTCGAAGTGCTATTCGGAGCTGGAAATGGCCCGCCTGCTGGTATTGAAGACCTGTAGCAGAATGGACGAGGTCGGCCCCAAGGGCGCTATCGATCTGATTGCCGCCAGCAAGACTACCGTGCCACTGCTGATTCAGAACCTGATTGACCGCTGCATGCAGATCCACGGCGCCGGCGGCCTGACCGAAGATTTCTGCATGGCCGAGGGCTTCAACTATGCTCGTTGGTGTCGCCAGGCTGACGGTCCCGATCAGGTTCACCAGATGGCGTTGGGCAAAATCATCATCAATCGCTATACGGACTCTTAATACTGGAGAGTCCTTAGCACACAGTCGGCGAAGCGCGAACGTCTCAGCACAGTGGTAGTATTTCTGAGTTGAATATTCGCGCCCTGGGCGTCGCAAGACGCCTTTTTTTTGTTGAGACCATAATAATGAAAATCCCCAGCTGGCTGATCAGACCCTTCACCACGCTTGTAGAGCGGTACTACCCGGATCCTTTTGTATTCGCTGTTCTTATGTCACTACTGACATTTGTTCTGGCTCTCATCGCTACCGATGCCACACCCGCCAGTGCCCTGCAGTCCTGGGGAGACGGCCTGCCAAAATTGCTAGCCTTTACCGCGCAGTTGAGCATCACGCTGTTAGGCGCCCATGCCCTTGCACATACCGACCGTGTACAAAGATTCCTCGCCGCTGTGGGCTCCCTGCCGCGCAGCGCCAACGCTGCATACGCCCTGGTGGCCCTGACAGCTGGCGTAGGCTCGCTGATAGCCTGGTCCCTCGGCCTGGTGGCCGGAGCCACTATCGCCAGGCAAGTTGCCATCCAGTGCAGCAAGCGGGGTATTCGCGTCCACTATCCTTTGCTGGTTGCCTCCGCCTACGGGGGCTTCGTTGTCTGGCATATGGGGTACTCCGCCTCCGCCGCACTGTTTGTAGCTACCCCGGGGCACTCGCTGGAAGCTGAAATGGGCATCCTGCCAATTACCGAGACAATCTTCACAATCCAGAACGGCTTTCTCGCGCTGGTCACCCTGGTAGCGGTTGCTGTGCTCTGCCCCATGATGCGCCCGTCGGAAGAGGAGATCCTGGAAATTGACCCCGCCCTCCTGGAAGAATCAGAAACACTGGATGTACCGACCGTCATACCGGAAACACCCGCTCAGCGCCTGGAAAATATGCGATCACTGTCTTCAGCCCTGGGGTTGGCGCTGGTGGCCTATATCGCATACAGCTTTTACCAAAAGGGCTTTTACCTCACCCTGGATATCGTCAACTGGTCATTCGTCGGCGCCGGGCTCTTGCTGGCCCGCTCACCGCTGCACTATGTACGTTTGATCGAAAACGCAAGCTCCACCGTAGGGCCTATCATTCTGCAATATCCCTTCTACGCAGGGATACTCGGCATGATGATCGCCACAGGCCTGGTGACAGTGATTTCAGACTGGTTTGCGTCTGTAACCACCGCAGAAACACTCAGTGTCGGCGCATTCCTGTCCGCAGGTCTGGTAAACATGTTCATCCCCTCCGGCGGCGGTCAGTGGGCCGTGCAGGGCCCGATCTTTATCGAGGCGGCAAACCAATTACAAGTAGATCACTCTGTGATTGTCCTCGCAATTGCGTACGGCGACCAATGGACCAATATGGTCCAGCCCTTCTGGACCATTCCCCTACTCGCGATTGCCGGCCTGCAGCTGCGACAAATCATGGGATATACCGTGATGATCTTCTTTGTTACGGGCGCAATTTTTATCACGGGACTTCTGCTGATGGGCGCAGGCTAGCGGCTTTCTATTCGGAACAAAAACTTTACATTGTGCACTTGTGGAGTATTATTGTAATACAATAAACTTGAGTGGCTAGCGCACACGTATTGCCCAACCACCAGGTTGCAATCCAGGAGTAGGGTTAGTGAACACCGTTACCGAATTAGTAGACCTCGACGCATTAACCGAATGGATGGACACCCAGCAACTTGGCAACGGGGCAATCACTAACACCAACCTGCTCACCGGTGGCACTCAAAATATACTGATGCAGTTCGACAGGGCCGGCCGTTCCTATGTACTACGCCGTCCACCAATCCACGTTCGCAAATACTCCAACAAAACGATGCAGCGAGAGGCAACGGTGCTTGCCGCCCTGTCCGGTTCCGATGTGCCCCACCCGGGCTTTATCGCCTCCTGTGACGACACCGAGGTGCTGGGTGCCAGTTTCTACCTGATGGAACCTGTCAAAGGCTTCAACATGCTCAATGGCCTGCCGGACCTGCACAAGTCAAGCGAGAGTGTTCAGCACCGGATGGGGCTGTCACATATGGAAGCGCTCACGGCGCTTGGAGAGATAGATTACAAGGCCGTAGGCCTGGAAGGCTTCGGCAAAATAGACGGCTACCTTACAAGACAGGCACCCCGCTGGCTTGACCAGTTGGAACGCTACAAAATCTATGAAGAATGGCCGGGTCTCGGCGAGGCCAATAGTATCAGCGCTATCGCCAAGTGGCTCGATGATAATTGCCCCTCCTCTTTCGACCCCGGCGTACTGCACGGGGATGCGCACATTGCCAATGTGATGTTCAGCCTCGACAGTGCCGAAGTGGCTGCTTTGATTGACTGGGAGCTCGCCACCATTGGTGATCCCCTGATCGACCTCGGCTGGATTATCGCCACCTGGCCCGATGCTGATGGCACCCAGACCTTATTGTTAGAAGGAGCCGAATGGGGCGCCTACCCCACTATCGAAGAACTCATCAAACATTACGGCGAGCACTCACACCGCGATCTCAGCCACATCTCATGGTATGGCGTGGTGGGGTGTTTCAAATTGGCAATCATCCTGGAGGGAACCTACGCCCGGTACTGCGCAGGCAAGGCTCCCAAGGATGTGGCGGAACGGCTACACGCCTCGTCACTCAGGCTGATCGATAGAGCACTTCGACTGATGAGAGAGGCCTGACGGAATAAGCCGGAAAGGTATTGCCCACTACTAGCAAAAAAGTTAAAGAGAATTCAGCTATGACAGAAGCCTATATTATAGACGCATGCAGAACCCCACGCGGTGGCGGCAAATACGGCAAGGGGGCATTGACCCATATACACCCACAGCGCCTGGGCGCTACTGTTTTGCGCGCACTGGCAGAGCGGAATGATTTGAACACCGCCGATGTTGACGACATTATCTGGGGCTGCAACGCACAGGTAGGCGATGCCGCTGGCGACATAGGCCGTATGAGCGCTCTGGACGCCGGTTACGATATCCGCTCCAGTGCTGTAACGCTGGACAGGTTTTGTGGTTCAGGCATTACCACAGTCAATATTGCCGCTGCCTCCATTATGGCCGGTATGGAAGATGTCGTGATTGCTGGCGGTTGTGAAATGATGTCAGCGGCAGGTAAGCCCGACACACCGCCAGCATCGCCATTTTTGGACAAGGGAAACCTGCATTTGCGCGATTTACACCCGCAACCTCACCAGGGTGTTTGCGCCGATGCCATCGCGACGCTGGAAGGCATTCCCCGCGAAGCGCTTGATGCGCTTGCGGCCGAGAGCCAGGCGCGCGCCGCAAACGCCATCGCCAATGGCCACTTCGACAAGAGCCTGGTACCCGTATACAACGACGATGGTAGTCTTGCGCTTGATAAAGAAGAGTTCCCCCGCCCGGGTACAACGGCGGAGTCCTTAAGCGAGCTAAACCCTTCCTTTGTAAGATTCATGGACATGCCGCTGGATGAAGCCGGTACAAGCTTCCGCGGCCTGGTTGCGCAAGTCTACCCGGATTTAGACGTGGTGAATGTGCACCATGCAGGTAACTCTTCAGGTGTTGTCGATGGTGCCGCGGCACTGCTGCTGGCATCACCCGAATATGCCGAAAAGCAAGGCTGGAAACCACGCGCGAAAATCGTTGCCATGGCTAACATGGGTGACTCGCCAACGCTGATGCTGAACGCACCAGTGCCAGCAGCGAAAAAAGTTCTCGCTAAAGCTGGCCTCACAGTTGACGACATCGACCTGTGGGAAATCAATGAAGCCTTTGCAGTGGTCGCGGAGAAGTTCATTCGCGACCTGGATCTGGACCGCGAAAAAGTGAACGTTAACGGCGGCGCTATGGCGCTGGGTCATCCAATTGGCGCCACCGGTTCAATCCTGGTTGGTACCCTTCTGGATGAACTTGAACGTCGTAACCTGAAGCGCGGCCTGGTGACCATGTGCGCTGCGGGAGGTATGGCGCCCGCGATCATTATTGAGCGCGTATAGAACTCAGGGCGCCAAATTGTGGACACCAGTCGCCCTCGGCAAGCACAAAGTGGATAGGCAAGATGAGACGAATAAAATTAGTTAGCGATGAGGAATTTATTGAAGCCGACAACTTTAATCTGGAATTGGCAGACTTTTATCAACGATTCGGTAGGCACTAAATCACTATGAATTTCGAATTTAACGAAGAACAACAATTAGTGCGAGATCAGGCACGGGGCTTTCTCAATACCAACTGCCAAACCTCCGTCGTTCGACGAGTATTGGAAGGTAATGAACTCTATGCGCAAGACCTGTGGAAGCAGATCGCTGAACTGGGCTGGACCGCAACCACGATTCCGGAAGAATATGGCGGGATAGGCCTCTCATACTTTGAGTTGGCTTTAATCGCCGAGGAGCTAGGCCGCGCCTGCGCCCCCCTGCCCTTCGCGAGCTCCGTGTACCTGGCGACAGAAGCGATTCTTAGCGTTGGATCAGAAGCACAAAAGCTGGAGTGGCTTCCAAAATTGGCGGCTGGTGAAGTTATTGGAACGCTGGCCTACTCGGAAGGCCCCGGTGAAGCCCGCCCAGAAAAAATCAACACCACCGTTAGCAATGGGTCACTCAGTGGTGTCAAACGCGCCGTCCCGGGCGGAGACATCGCATCTGTGATCTGCGTGCTCGGCCAGAGTTTGCAAGGCAACGGTACATCGATGTACCTGGTCTCCACCGAAAGTGACAGGGTGACCACCAACACGATCAAAACTATCGATCCGAGTTTGAACTACGCAGATATCAGTTTTGAGAACGCCCATTGTGAACTGCTGGGTGAAGACGGCAACGGTTGGGAAATACTGCAACAGGTGCTGGATCGTGCGGCAGTGCTTTATGCCTGGGAGCAGTTGGGCGGCGCCGAAAGCAGCCTTGAAATGGCTCGCAACTATTCGTTGGAACGCTATGCCTTTGGTCGGCCGATCGGCTCTTTTCAGGCCATCAAGCATAAACTGGCTGAGATGTTCGTCAAAAATACGCTGGCACGCTCGAACGCCTATTACGGCGCGTGGGCCTTGAGCACCAATGCGAAAGAGCTGCCACTCGCCGCGGCAACCGCCAGAATTGGCAGTAGTCAGGCCTACTACTACGCATCCAAAGAAAACATCCAGACGCACGGCGGCATGGGCTACACCTGGGAGTTCGATTGCCAGTTCTTTTACCGTCGCTCCAAGGCTCTTGCAATTGCGGTGGGTAGCGAACGATCCTGGCAGGATAAATTGATCAACGCGTCTGATATAGCAGCGGCATAGGAAGTACTGAATGGACTTTGAAGACAGTAAAGAAGAAGCAGCATTTAGAGCCGAAGCGCGTGATTGGCTAATCTCCAACAACCCCACTGAGGAGGAGCTCGCTGGCCTGGATGAGTTTCAACGGGGAATGTTTTGGCAGAAGAAAAAAGCCGATGCCGGCTGGGCTTGTATTCGCTGGCCGAAAGTCTATGGCGGCCGTGACGCCACGGAAATGCAGCATGTCATTTTCCAGCAGGAAGAAGCTAAGTTGGACACACCCAACGCACACCAATATCTGCATATTGGGCAAGGTATGGCCGGCCCTACCCTGATGACCTGGGCCAATGATGCGGACAAGGAACGGTTCCTACCGGACCTCGCCAGCGGTGCAAAAATTTGGTGCCAGTTGTTCAGCGAACCCGCTGGGGGTTCGGATCTTGCAGCCTTGAGAACCAAGGCAGAACCTGATGGCGACGACTGGATTGTTAATGGGCAGAAGATCTGGACTTCAGGCGCACACTATTCCGACTGGGGTATTCTGGTTTTACGCACCGATCCTACTGTTGCAAAACACAAGGGCCTGACATATTTCTACGTCGACATGAAAAGTGCGGGCATAGAGATTAAGCCCATCAAGCAGATCTCAGGCACATCTGAATTCAACGAAGTCTATTTCACTAACGTTCGTATTCCTGACAGCCAGCGACTGGGTGAGGTTGGGCAGGGCTGGCAGGTTTCCTTGACGACCCTGATGAACGAACGCGCGAATATCGGATCCGGCAATAGCGCCGTAAACTTCGATTCGCTGAAGGCGCTGGCACAACGCGTCACTATCAATGGAAAACCGGCCATCGAAGACTCGGCCGTGCGCGCCAAGCTCGCCTCTTGGTATGTAGAGGAAGCGGGTCTGAAGTTCACTGCGCAGCGCAGCTTGTCAGCCTTGTCAAAAGGCGACCTTCCGGGCCCCGAGAACTCAATCGGCAAACTGGTAGGCGCTCGAAAAACACAGGACATGGCTGCATTTGCCATCGACCTGCTTGAGCAACAGGGTGTTGAATGGGACGAGGCAAAAGACGAGTTTGTAAGCCAGCTTTTCCAACAGACCTACATGGGCATTCCGGGCTTGCGGATCGCAGGCGGCACCGATGAGATCATGGCGAATATCATTGCAGAGCGGGTACTTCAGCTGCCCCAGGAACCGAGAATGGACAAGGGTATGGCGTTTTCTGATGTACCAACGGGCGCGTAGGCAAGTTCTATAGCCGAATATAAAGCATGACCAAAGCCTTCTAATCTTCCTCCGTGCTATACCAGATCGGAGATGTGTACGCGCGCTCCTGTATCTCAGCCGGAACATGCTTCGGTAAATCTGTGCCTAGACGCACTGTGTCGTAAGTAGTCCAGCGGGGAGTGGGGATTTCCAGTACCCTGGCGTAGTAGAATGCTGGCTGGGACGCGTCAAAATCAGGATCCCGCCACACCGTGGCGAGTTGGGAATCGCCAATAGCGTTGGTATAGGTGGCGGAGTCGACATCAACTGTTGAGCCCACCGGTGATACCCCGCTGCCATCACTGCCAACCTGGCGTGCATCGGACAGGGCTACATCGTAGACCTTCTCACGGGTACTGCCATCGGCATCCAGCCAGCCCTTGATAATCTGTATCCTGTCCAGGTTGGCACCCAGCGGATCTTTGCTGGCGGAGACCAGGAACGATGGCGCAGCAACATTGACAGACTTGTGCAACTCTCCTCCCATGGGGACGCCTAACGCGTAACCCACAGCAGCAACATCCGGACTAACACCGTGCGCCGTCTCAAACTCCCACCCCGCAAAAAAGCGTACTGTCATGCGCGGCCCTGTGGAGGCGTAAGTCTCTTTACGAATCATCGCGTCAAAAATAGCCTCTCGGGTATTTTCGGTAGCCCAGACCGCTGCATAGCCCGCCGCACTAGTGCTCGCAAAACGTGCAGCCATTGGGCCACCTTTGGCGCGCATTGGTGGCTCCAGGAGAGTAAAGCTGCCAAAAAAGCTGTTTTCTTCTACGCCCGAAATGGCAATATGCGAATCCGTACTTCCAATCATGCCAAAGCCATAAGGATTTTCGCCGACACGTTTTTCGGCCTTGAGACCTGTTTGTAGTGCACTTCGAGCGTACTCTTTTTTGCGCAACGCCCGCTCTTTCTCAACAGAAAGTTCTGGCCCCGGCACAGAGTGTCTTTCAAAGTCAGCGAAAGCATCATCCGCACTTAGCACGGGATGTGTTTCTGAATCACCCTTAGTTTGCGTCACCTCAACTAGAGGCTCAAAGCGTCTTTTCTTGGCTACATACTCCGGTGTGAGTACCTTCGCATCTGAAGGAAAAGCCCCGCCTATACTCAAGTTCGGGTTATGAGGGATAGCGAGTACTCGGCCGCCAGTACTGCTTTCGTAGCTTGCTAGAAAATCCCAAAGGTCCTCTGGATTGGTAGAATCCAGACTTGAGAAGGGAACAATCTTCTTCGTGCGGTCTGCGCCATCCCGGAAAATCACATTGCGGTGCATGTGTTGATCACCTAATGTCGTAGACCATTCATAGCCAATGAACGCTGTTAACTGGCCCGGTATATTGTTTTTTTCTGCATAATATACGCTGCGCTCCCATGCCGAGCGCTCCTGTTTTTCATCGGGCCGCCAGGGCGCATTGGTATTCAGATAGCTGTGATATTCGCGCGTAAGCTCCCTCACTTTGCGTTCACGTATACCCTGCAGCCAACGTTTCTCAAACTCGTTCTCGGCCGTGCGAGCACCGCTTACAAGGTCTGCAATTACACCCAGATATTCCGAGTGGTCCGCCACCACGACAAAGTCCAGTGGCCGACTAAGACGGGCTTGCACTCCGGTGGTAGTGGTCACTGTCTCGCCCCGGGCAAAGCGATAGGCGTCTTCCGGCATCAGACGATTGCCGGTAGAAATTGAATCTCCAGACAAGGCTGTGTGCAGATGGGTATCCCCCCAATAGACCTGACGCGGGAATTTCTGTGCCGGGTAGGGAGAGTAGCTATCTGCGAGCACCAGTGGCGGTATTGCGAGAGCCAACGATGGCAGTACCAGCGCTGCAATCGCGGAGAATCGAGCGAATCCAGAACTATTCATATTATGTTCCTATTTCTTAACCGATATCGCGAGTTGGCCAGCGCCTTGTTAGCGGCCTCTCCATTTGGCAGAGCGTTTCTCAGCGAAGGCTTTGCGGCCCTCCTCCCAGTCCTCACTGCTCTCCCAGCGGGCGAACGCTGGATACTTATTCTGGTTTTTCATCGCGGCTTCAAGGCTGGGTTCTGCCAAACCTAAAGTGACACACTGCTTTGTTGCATCAATCGATAATGGCGCGCAGCGCAAAATCTCCTCACACCAACGGTTTACTGCCTGCTCGAGCTCCTCGGCCGGGACAATTTCATTCACCAGCCCAAGGCGATACGATTCCTCTGCGTCAATCTGCCTTCCCGTGAGTAACAAGCCCATAGCCTGTTTGTTGCCAACTTCTCTCACCAACCGGTGAATGCCGCCGCCAAGGGCTACCGCACCGATAAGAGGCTCTGGCAGACCAAACCGGGCATTTTCGGTAGCAATAACAATGTCTGATGCCAGTGCTATTTCGAACCCGCCGCCCAGAGCAAAGCCGTTGACCGCAGCGATAACTGGCTTGGTCAAATCAAAGCGCTCTATCAGCCCTGCATAGCCATCGGGGGGATAAGAGCCACCGAAGGCTTTGAGGTCCGAGCCGGCACAAAATGCCTTTTCGCCAGCACCGGTAATGACGCATATTCGTTGCTTGTCATCCTTTGCATAGGCGTCAAAGACATCTTGCAGTGCGTAGTGCATATCGGGCGTTAACGCATTGAGAGCTTCAGGCCGATTCAAGAACACCCAGGTAATTGCGCCCCGGTGTTTAACTTCTATGTCAGCCATATTTATTTCTCAAGATAGTACTGTTCGTTTTCGCGGTACCATTCTGCTAGCGGCACCTGTAACAATGGCTACACTGTTCTCAATCCTCGGTGCGCTCTACGAATGCCACGGGGAATGCATGCCCCCAGGTCTTTTAACCGTCATTACTGGCCAGCGCGGCACCCATTTGTTGGTGGATAATTTGTATCGCCTTTAAGGGTCTTAGCATTACCTTGAAATCAACAATTTTCCCGTCATCATTCCAGCGAATCATATCCACGCCATTAACCGTAATGCCATCAACCTCATTGGTAAATTCCAATACTGCGTCACGCTCACCTACGATTTCACGAACATAGGCAAAGTTGTCGTCACCCAAAACCTTGCCCGCAGCCTGCAGATACTGGCAAACAATCTCCTTTCCCTTTTGAGGGGTATGCACAACCGGAGACCAAAAGATCGCATCATCATGAATGAGATCTCTCAACTGCTGGGAATCGCCACTTTTTACATAGTCATGCCAGGTATCAATAAAACTCGGATTCTGACTCATTCTACAACCCTCTCAATTTAGCCCGTTTTGGATTGCAGCGATTGCCTGGCCTGCTCAAACTCAGCCGCTAATGTGGCGACCAGGTCACCAGCCTTGACAATATTCTTGACCGGACCAATGCCCTGCCCTGCTCCCCAGATATTCTTCCAGGCCTTCACTTCCTTTCCCTGATCGCTCAGCTTCGCCAGCTGGGAAGCATCACCATTACCCAAGGCCTCCGGATCTAACCCGGACGCAACGATGGATGGGCGCAAATAATTGCCGTGAACGCCTGAAAAAGCACTGGTGTACAAGATATCGTCAGCGCCGCTATCGATGACCATCTGCTTGTAATCATCAACTGCATTCGCTTCTTCGGTAGCAATGAACGCTGAGCCCATATAGGCCAAATCAGCTCCCATCGCTAACGCCCCAAGGATTGCAGGCCCGGTGGACATACAGCCGCTGAGCAAGAGAGGGCCATCAAACCATTCGCGAATTTCCTGCACCAACGCAAACGGGGAAATCGTACCCGCATGCCCACCAGCACCTGTGGCTACGGCAATGATGCCATCGGCACCTTTTTGAATAGCCTTCCTGGCAAACCTGTTGTTGATGACATCATGTAATGTAATCCCGCCGTAGCTATGCACGGCTTCGTTGACATCCTCCCGCGCACCCAGAGACGTAATAACTATCGGCACCTTGTATTTCACACACAGCGCCAAATCCTCTTCTACGCGAGGATTGGTTTTGTGAACCATCATATTCACAGCATAGGGCGCTGAAGGTGCATCGGGATTCTCAGCATCATAAGCGGCCAGCTCGGCAACAATGTATTGCAACCACTGCTCAAATTCGTCAACGGTGCGTGCGTTTAGCGAAGGGAATGAGCCCACTATGCCGGCTTTACACTGCTCAACTACCAGCTCCCTGGTAGACACAATAAACATGGGCGAAGCTACCAAAGGCAGTCGCAAATTTTGTTTTAATACGTCTGGCAAAGCCACTAATACTGTCTCCTCAAAAAATTCAGCTCAAGTTATACGGATTCGTAGAAAGCCTTCTTGACGGCCTCTGCCACATTGGGGGCAACATTCTTATCGAATACGCTCGGTATGATGTAGTCCGAAGATATTTTTTCCTCAGCAATGGTTTCTGCAATCGCCCGTGCAGCTGCCATCTTCATTTCTTCCGTGATATCAGTCGCACTGGCATCGAGCGCCCCGCGGAACAGTCCCGGAAAACACAGAACATTGTTTAGCTGGTTGGGGTAATCACTGCGGCCTGTGGCCATAACAGCAACATGCGGCCAGGCGAGTTCGGGCATTATTTCTGGCTCCGGGTTACTCATTGCGAAAACAATAGGCTTATCGGCCATTGTCTTCACATGCGCCACGGTTAAAATACCCGGCCCCGAAAGCCCCACGAACAGGTCTGCGCCCTCAATGGCCTCTTCCATGCCACCAATGATGTTCTCTGGGTTGGTCATTTCGCAATAGGCCTGCTTGGCCGAATTCAGATCCGTGCGTCCAGCATGTAGCACTCCCGCCCTATCCAGACCAATGATATTCTTAATGCCGAGATCCAACATCATTCGCGTGCAGGCGGTGCCAGCTGCCCCTACCCCTGCGACAACTGCCTTTATTTCGGCCGGGGACTTGTCGACTACCTTCAGCGCATTGATAAGCCCGGCAATCATCACCACAGCCGTACCATGCTGGTCGTCGTGAAAAACCGGAATATCCAGCTCCTGAATCAGACGCTGCTCAATTTCGAAACAACGGGGTGCTGATATATCTTCCAGGTTGACACCGCCGAATCCGGGAGCAATAGCTTTGACGGTTCGAATGATCTCTTCAGTGTCTTTTGTGTCCAGGCAGATGGGGAAACCATCCACACCACCAAACTCCTTGAAAAGCATGGCTTTGCCTTCCATCACCGGCATAGCCGCTTCTGGTCCGATATCGCCCAGCCCCAGCACTGCCGTTCCATCGCTGACGATAGCCACGGTGTTCTTCTTGATGGTCAGGTTATGCGCTTTCCTGACATCGTTGTGAATGGCCTGGCACACTCTGGCCACCCCGGGCGTATATGCCATGGAAAGGTCATCACGTGACTTCAGGGGTGCTTTACTTGTCACCTCAATCTTGCCGCCCAGGTGCATCACAAAAACCCGGTCGGAGACATGCAAGACCTCAATGCCCTCCAGCCCAGACAGTTTCTTTTCAATTGAATCGATCTGTTCAGAGCCCGTTGTTTCCACCGTGACGTCACGAACGACGCACTCCTGCTCATACTGGACGATATCGATCGCTCCAATATTGCCTCCGGCTTTGCCTATTTCAGCAACAACACTGGCAAGAATGCCCGGTATATTCTGAATACGTAATCTCAGAATAATCGAGTTGCTGGCGCTGGTGGATATTTCACTCATAGGGGCCTTCCTGATTCCGCTTTGTAATCGACAAATATTGGTGATGACCACGCGCGCTCATACACTGGCGCCAGACAGTCATCTTCATACTCGGTGAGAGCTTCGTTCCCGTGACAAGGCTTGACCGCAATACACTGCCCTTCATCGTCATATTCACAGCGCAGGTTGTCGCCGTTGATCGCATCTGAAACGGCTTGTATAGCCCTTACATAATAAACGGCATCCCGCGCCCCGGCACTATATTCAGGATCACTAAAGCTAAAGCTGCAACCCAATTGATCTGCCGGGCACTCGTGGACCAGCCATGGGTCCTGTATCAATGGCTCAACCGGCTCGCCAGGTTCGATCTGGGGAGTTACCTTTACCACCTCCAGTCGCTCAATAAGTTTGCGCGTCTCTGATGGGTTGTAACACTCGTTGCGACACAGGGCCGACAGACGATCAGCCCCAAGGCCCAGCCTGCTGGATTCCGGGCAGCCCGGGTTCTGCTCCCACGCGCCTACCGCCTTCACAGTAAACTGGGGACTTTTTTCCGCCCTCATTTCTGAACCCATAGGGTAGTGCTCTCCCCCACGCTCCGCATCAAACCAGAGCAGGATTCTGTCGCCACTGGTACCGTAAACCCGCTTGCGCTCTACCGCATCCCAAATATCTTCACGCGCACGCCCGCCGGCATGTACAGCCACCAGTCCGCCACTGCTCATAAACGAATTGATCCGATCCTGTTCCGCCCGGGCGACAATATCGAGCGTACTGATATCAACCGGATCTGGCATTGCCGGGCCAGGCTGCGGCCTGGCTCGGTTAAACCAGCCCTTTTTCAATCCAACCGCATCGGTCATCCCCCGCCGGTTGATCTCCTTGTAGCCGGTGCCTGGGCGCGCCGAATGGTTATCACTGGAGCCGATCACACCAAAACGGAAGCGCCTAGGCGGTCTGCCCTCTTCGAAACCGCTGAGAGCGAGCATATATTGTAGCGACCCCATGGGCCGATAATTGAACGACGGCAGGAAACAGTCCTCACACTGCCCGGCATCCAGCCAATCTTCGACCTGTGCGCCCGGTACAACAAGGTGTCCCGCCATACCTCGCTCCAGATAAAGCTGCCGGGTAAGTACAGCGCGAGCGTCGCACTCTTGTTGGCCTTCACCTTCGGTGAGACAGCGGTTGCGAATGATCTCTCCGGCCCGCCAGCAGGAAGGAAGGTATTCCGCTGTGGGCTGGGGGCACTCGAGCTCTCCGTTCTCCCCCATCGTGATCGCGCGCCAGGGACGATAGACTTCGCCTGTGCCATGGCCGGAATACACTTCAACCAGCGTTTGCCTGGCCGGATTGTGACCCACTGGCCCCAGTTGCTTCTCCCAGGACGACAGGGGCGGCGTATAGTTACCCCAGGTAGTGCCATGGGGAATCACCAGAGAGTCGTGCCCCCAGTCATCCAGCTTGGCAAAAAGCTCACCCGGTGTAGCGGCCTCCTCCAGGCAATCGAGCGGCAGGTCGCGAACTGGAATACCATCGGCACAGACATCACTGTGCGCGGCACTGACCTCTTCAAAATAGTTGCTGAGATCCAGCACATGTCGATCGGGTGCCAACAAAAAACCGATCGCGCGAGTGAGTTTGGGCAACTCTCCGAATTCAATGCCCGCAGGCGCCCGCGATGCGATGGGCCGCGCTGGTAGTTCGTGGTCTTCAGTACTGGCAAATATTACATTGCGATGGCCGTAGTGGTTTTGCGGCGTATCCCCCATCTGGCTCCACTCCCATCCCAGGAAGGCGACCGTATCCGGGTTTTCCGGATCCGAATTAACCGCATTGCAGCTGCGTATAGCCTCCGCCGTCTCTCGCCACAGGCGCGGTGTCAGT
This sequence comes from Halioglobus maricola, assembly GCF_009388985.1. Classification (NCBI taxonomy): domain Bacteria; kingdom Pseudomonadati; phylum Pseudomonadota; class Gammaproteobacteria; order Cellvibrionales; family Halieaceae; genus Halioglobus; species Halioglobus maricola. The sequence goes on along the minus strand of NZ_CP036422.1, from coordinate 1,495,310 downwards.
TGCTCTGCGTGATCGTTCACCGACCAGAAATCCAGCGCAGAGCAGTAGCGGGCGAAGTCACAGGCAGCCCCGGGAGGCCGGCTCCCTTCCCCACCCAACAACGGCATGCTCATACTGGCGGCATCGCCAGACAGGGTAGTGTGCACATGAAAATCGCCGAACAGTATCTGGCTATCGGTATGGCTTGGCCGAACGGGTGCCTGGCGCCGGTTTCTCAAAGCCACCTCATCTGCGGGAACCGGTATGTCGGCGTGGGTTCCCGTACCCGCCTCACGGCCCAGGTAGCCGGTGGCCGCCAGCCACAGAAACACAAGGGCCGCACATATAGGGACAAGCAGAGTGGCTAAAACAACTCTAAGGTTCATATCAGATCGCTCCAGGCAGGGACAATGACAATAATACCCTGAACCAACTGATCATCTTTCGAAAAGTTTCCAGGTTTTTCTTAATGATTCGAGCCCTCATTTCAGAACGACTGCGAGAACAGTGGGGACGGTGGCGAACATTCTATGCTCGGAGAGGTGTGACTTCTGACCTGTCAGAAGTTGAGATGGTGAATCAATTCCAGCCTTGCCAAACGTGAGCTAGGCTGGAATTGAATTGTCTACTCTGAAACTTACTAGAACCTGTATGTTGCAGTTGCTTTGATTTCACGACCACGAGTGATGTTTTTCCAATAGAGCCCGTCTACCCCGAAGGCTTGTCCGCCAAAGGTTACCGGCTGCTCGTCTTCCAGGTTAAACACGCCCAGGGCCAGAGACCAGTCATCATCAGCTGAATCCAGGGTCGCGAGGAGATTAATTTTCCAGTAGTCATCCACAAAGAGGTTGTAGTCCTGAGAATAGTCCAGGTTTACTTCATCTTTATAGATCACATCTGCCCTAAACCCCAGGTACAGTTCGCCAACAGGGATTGAATAGTCTGCAAACAAGTTACCCGACCACTCAGGTGCTTGTGCCAGTCGGACCCCGCTCAGGTCCTGTACAAGGGCGCCGCCTGAGTTAGTGAAACAGTCAAGTGCGGCTGCAGCCGGGGCACTGTTCGGGCAGGCCGCCTCATACTCATCGTATTCCGCCTCCAAAAACGCCACGCTGCCACCGAGGGTCAGGTTCTCGGATACAGCGAACAGACCATCTATCTCGACACCGTCGGTAGTTGCCTCAGCGGCGTTCGTAGTAACAAAGGCGCCAACTGTGCCCGCATTGGGGTCAAATGCGCTGACCTGAAGATCCGAGAAATCGGTGAAAAAGATGGCCGCGTTTAAACGAGCTCTTCCATCATAGAATTCCGTTTTCACACCGATTTCAATGCTCTCAGCTTCTTCAGGTTCGAATGTAAAATTGCCCTCATCACCCTCTCCCGTATTTGCGTCGAAGCCGCCAGCTTTTGTGGCCTGGGTCCAACTCACGTAGGCCATGGAAGAATCATTGAAGTCCCACTGAACAACAACGGAAGGATCAAACGCGTACTCATTTATCGTATCGCTATAATCATAAACACCTGAGCCGAAGTTAGTGGCGAGATAGTCAGCTCTAACGGGGTCTGCGTCCTCCAATAGTTCGCTAGAACCAAGCACAGTCCGCCCTTCAGATGAATTCCTTGCGGTCTTCTCTTCTTCCGAATAGCGGCCACCGAAAGAGGCTCTGAGAGTATCGGTGATATTCCAGGTGACCTGTGCAAAAAACGCTAGAGATTCCGCGTCCTCTTTATAATTTCCCTGACCACCCCAAGAGAAATTCTGATAAAACTCCGTCTCTGCATATTGGGCCGTAGAACCAAAGAGTCTGTTGGAATCAAAAATCTCGAACGTGCGATCCAGGTAATAAGCGCCCACGATATAGTCGATGGTTTCACCCTGGGGTGAAACCAATCGTATTTCATGGCTGGTCTGGTCAAAATCCCTGTCGTTAAAGGTGGTGAGGGTGTCCACCGCAGAGAAGTCGTTGTCGTTATTTGACTCGCGCTCAAATTGGCCGTAGCCACCGAGGTAGACCAACTCGAATTCACCCATGTAGTGCGTCAGCTGCAAGGTGACATTGTCAGAACTGTGGTCGGTATAGGTATTTGCATTGAGAAATTGCTTGCCGTCTTCAACGAAATCATCACCACCTGCTCTAGAACCAAAGTATTGATCTTCCCGACTAGTTAAAATGCCGAGCAGGCCGCCTAATGAGAAATCCGCTCCTGGGATTGGTACTGTGTCTACTACGGGATGTGGATCCGCAACGGTCACACCAGGAATGGGTATAGCTGCTCGAATGCCCTGTACTGCACCTAGCACCTCGCCATTCACAGTTCCCGGGCCGAATGTGTCAAGAGCCCACGCCGTAGAGCCGGGAGCATCATCTGCAACAGTTTCCCAGGGGTAGCCAGTTGCCTCATAATCAGCGGTTTCAACTTTCAGGTAGACTTCCGTCTCTTCAGACGGGTTCCAGATGAAAGACCCGCGAATCGTTGTTGATTCGTCCTCACCTGCGTCAGGTCCCGTGGATCCGTTATCTACGTATGCACCCTGCGATTGGTCTCGCACAGCCAGTCGTCCAAAAAGATTATCAGTGAGGGGGCCGGACACTATACCGGTCACCTCATAGCCGTCGTATTCAAATTCGTAAGTGGCGGAGATACTGGCTTCAAACGTATCGGTGGGCCTGGCTGAATGTGATGCCAGAGCGCCAGCGATACTATTCTTACCGAAAAGCACCCCTTGTGGGCCTTTCAGCACTTCCAGGCGCTCAATGTCCATAAAGGGTTCCTGGAATAGCTCGACCCGCGAAGCGTAGATGCCATCTACATACAGACCCACAGATTGTTCGAAGCCCGTATTGCCTGCGCCACTAGCGATACCACGGATGCCAATCGCCTTAATGCCCGGAGCCTTGGCAATTTCAACGTTGGGCAATGAATCTGACAGTGACTCGAAGTCCACTGCGCCGGTTTTCGTGATCTGCTCTCCAGACAAAGCGGTGATGGCGATAGGTACATCTTGTACGCTTTCACTCCTTTTCTGCGCGGTTACAACTACTTCTTCCAGTTGTTGGGCGTGACTGGGAGCAATTACCGAAGCGAGCACGAGGCCGGTGATAGCGGTAGCTAGTTTTGAGCGAGAGTAATGCATCTGACGTCTCCAATTATTAGACTTATAAAACATGCAACTTGTTAAATTGTAATACAATAAGATGAGAGTGCAAGTGGATTTTCCTCATATGGAGAATCGCCCTTTAATGCTTGCATCCGATGCCGGTTAGTATTTTTGGCCAAGCTATCAATGAAACTGTGATCCCCCTAACCCACTGCAACTGCCGAGTGCCTTGATTCCCAGCCCAATTCGCCGGGCTTGCTAATTTTATTTCCAGCCGTCGATCTATAGATATGATGTATTACAAAGCTCTTGATCAGTCATCAGGAAAGTTTGGGGATCAGATTGTATGAGGCGAAACAAAGACAATTTCAGATCGAGAAATGCCTCCAGTCTCCAGGCATATCCTCTGACAGAGGCATTGGGAAATACAGAATACGCCAGACTTTCAACAGCAAGATGCTGCCAATCTGAGAGCAGTCGAGAAGTGATTGATAAATGAATACGCCGGGCCGGAAAACACCGTGCCGACCCAGGCTGGCCACAACAAAAAAAGGCTTACAAAGTAAGCCCTTCTTATATAAACCGAAAATTTGGTCGGGACGGCAGGATTTGAACCTACGACCACCACACCCCCAGTGTGGTGCGCTACCAGACTGCGCTACGCCCCGAAAATCGCAATGTTTGCGAGGGCGGCATTATACTGAAAACCACCCTGCTTACAAATAGTTATTTACTGGGCGACAGGGTTTTGAGCAGCTCTTCCAGCTCCTCAATTGTTTCCTGAATGACTGCTTCGATGGCAGGGTTTGCGGCGCCTTCATCTTCGTCGGTCATACGCTGGCGAGCACCGCCAATGGTGTAGCCCTGGTCGTACAACAGGCTGCGAATCTGGCGAATGGTAAGGACGTCCTCGCGCTGATAATAACGGCGGTTGCCGCGGCGCTTGACAGGTTTCAGCTGGGGAAATTCTTGCTCCCAATAGCGCAGCACATGGGGCTTAACCGCGCAGAGCTCGCTTACCTCACCGATCGTGAAGTAGCGTTTGCCCGGAATTGCGGGAAGTTCATTGTTGTGGCTCGGTTCCAACATATTCTTCTACTCGGGCTTTTAGCTTTTGCCCAGGGCGGAAGGTAACAACACGGCGAGCAGAGATGGGAATCTCCTCGCCGGTTTTGGGATTGCGTCCGGGGCGCTGGCTCTTGTCGCGCAGGTCGAAGTTGCCAAAACCCGACAACTTCACCTGTTCGTTGTTTTCGAGGCAGCCACGGATCTCCTCGAAGAAGAGCTCAACAATCTCTTTGGCTTCGCGTTTGTTGAGCCCAAGCTCTTCAAACAGGCGTTCGGCCATCTCAGATTTTGTCAGCGCAGTCACGTTCCCTTACCTAGTTCCTAAGCTCGGCTTTATAGTTTTTCTCCAGCGAATCAACCACTTGGTCAACAGCCAGATTCACGTCATGGTCGCTAAGAGTGCGTGAAGAATCCCGGAATGTCAAACCTAAAGCCAGACTTTTCCGTTTAGGATCAATACCTTTGCCCTCATAGACATCAAAGAGGGTTAAGTCTGTGAGGTAAGTACCCGCTGAGGCTCGAACATTTGCCATGAGCTCTCCTGCGGGCACCGCCTTGTCCACGAGTACCGCCAGATCGCGGCGAACTTCAGGGAATTTCGAGAGTTCCGCGAAGACCGGCAGCTCCGCCTGTAGCACGGCAGACAAGGTAATCTCAGCAACATAAACCGCGCCACTCACACCCAGCTCTTTGGCTACAGAAGGGTGCAAAGCGCCGATATAGCCGACCGTTTCCTCATCCCGGGTAATCATCGCTGTCTGCCCAGGGTGGAGGGCATCGCGTTTACCGGGTACGAAGCCGAAGGTGTCCATGGCACGCGTCAACGCCAGCAGGCCCTGTACATCGCCCTTCAGGTCGAAGAAGTCGACCGGACGCGAGGCCTCAGCCCAGCCCTCTTCCAACTTGTCGCCTGTGACCACCATGGCCAGGGTGGGAACCTGAACAAGCCCCTCATCGCCGGGCAGGAAGCGCAAGCCGGTTTCGAACAGGCGCACGCGCGGCTGCTGCCGCTTGGTGTTGCGAGTCAGCGCGGTGAGCAGGCCTGGCAGCAGGCTTGTGCGCATCACCGCCATATCGGCAGAAATAGGGTTGGCCAGTGCCACCGGCTCCAGTGCAGGATCAAAGAGTTTCTGTAGAGAGGGATCGACGAAACTGTAGGTGATAGCTTCCTGATATCCCGCCGCGGCGAGATGTTGGCGCAAGCTGCGAATACCCAGCTGCGTCTCACGCCTCTCAGGCAGAATCAGGTCTGCCTTGATATGGCTAACAGGCAAGCGATTGTAGCCATAGACACGCGCCAGTTCTTCCAGCAAGTCCGCCTCGATAGCAATATCAAAGCGCCAGCTGGGCACTGTACAGCGCCAGCCATCTTCGGTGATGGTCACACCCAGGCCGAGGCCAGCGAGAATGCGTTCTACTTCTGCTGCATCCATTTCGAAGCCGAGTACTTTCTGGATACGCGCCGCACGAAGGGTGACATCCGGGCGCACCGGCAAGTGTTCTTCGCTCACGGTTTCACACAAGGGGCCTGCGTCGCCACCGACGGTATCGAGGAGCAATTGAGTCGCGCGCTCCATCGCTCTGGTTTGCAGGGTAAAGTCCACACCGCGCTCAAAGCGATGCGACGCATCGGTATGCAGGCCGTAAGAGCGAGCCTTGCCAGCCATCAGTTCCGGCGTAAAGAACGCCATCTCCAGGAACAGGTCAGTGGTGGTTTCGGACACGGCAGTGCCCTGCCCGCCCATAATGCCAGCCATGGCCACGGCTTTGTCGTGATCCGCGATCACCAGGGTGTCGCTGTTGAGCTCCAGGGTCTGGCCATCCAGCAGTTCCAGCGCTTCGCCCTGCTCTGCCAGGCGCACGCGAATGCCGCCCGACAGCTTGTTGTAGTCGAAGGCGTGCATGGGCTGGCCCAGTTCCATCATCACGTAGTTGGTGACATCCACCACCGCGTCGATAGAGCGCAGCCCCACTCGGCGCAGCTTCTCCTGCATCCACAGTGGGCTCGGTTTGCTGACATCGATACCGCGAATGACACGGCTGACGAAACGGGAACAACGCTCAGGTTCGACCAGCTCTACCGGGAAGCTCTCCTGATGGCTGGGTTCTATGGCAGTGATTACCGGGGCACTTACTGCCACATCATTCAGCAGGCCTACTTCACGGGCGATACCAGCCACGCCGAGGCAATCGGCGCGGTTCGGAGTAAGGCCAATCTCAATGACCCGATCGTCGAGGCCCAGGTAGTCGCGAATATCGCTGCCAACAGGTGCATCCGCCGCCAGCTCCATAAGCCCGTCGCTTTCTTCAGACAGGCCCAATTCTTGTTCGGCGCAGAGCATGCCGAAAGACTCAACACCTCGCAGCTTCGCTTTCTTGATTTTGAAGTTGCCGGGCAGCACACCACCGACGGTCGCCAGCGGCGCCTTCAGCCCAGCGCGCGCGTTCGGCGCTCCGCACACGATCTGCACTGTTTCACTGCCGGTGTTCACCTCACAGACGCGCAACTTGTCTGCGTCGGGGTGTTGTTCAGCAGAAACGATCTCGGCCACGACCACACCGGTGAATTCCCCGGCTACAGGGTCGATTGCATCGACTTCGAGGCCCGCCATGGTGATCTGGTGGGCGAGGTCTTCGGTATTGATTTCAGGGCTTACCCATTCGCGCAGCCACTGTTCACTGATAATCACTTTTTACTTACTCCAGAATACGGTGGCTTAGAACTGCTCGAGGAAACGCAGGTCATTGTCGAAGAACAGGCGCAGGTCATTTACCCCATAGCGCAGCATGGCCAGACGCTCCACCCCCATACCGAAGGCAAAGCCAGAGTATTTCTCCGGATCGATATTAGAGTATTCCAGTACCTTGGGATGCACCATGCCGCAGCCCAGCACTTCCAGCCAGCCGGTGTGGCTGCACACGCGGCAGCCTTCGCCGCCGCAATTCACGCATTGAATGTCCACTTCAGCCGACGGTTCAGTGAAGGGGAAGAAAGACGGGCGGAAGCGCACTTCCAGGTCCTTCTCGAAGAACACCTGCAGGAAGCGCTCAATAAGGCCTTTAAGGTCTGCGAAACTCGATTGCTCGTCGATCAGCAGCCCTTCCACCTGGTGGAACATCGGCGAATGGGTCAGGTCCGAGTCGCAGCGGTAGACGCGGCCCGGGCAGATGATTTTCAGGGGCGGTTGCTGGCTTTCCATCACCCGCACCTGGACCGGCGAGGTGTGAGTGCGCAGCACAGTGTGTTCGTCCACGTAGAAGGTGTCGTGCATGGCACGTGCTGGGTGGTGGGCGGGAATATTGAGCGCCTCAAAGTTGTGGTAGTCGTCCTCTACTTCAGGGCCTTCGACAACCTCGAAACCAATCGCCGCAAAGAAGGCTTCCATCCGCTCCATCGTGTGCGTCACCGGGTGAATACCGCCGGTGGTCTGGCCGCGGCCAGGCAGGGTCACGTCGATGGTTTCAGCAGCCAGCTTGGCCTCCACCGCAGCGGCTTCCATCCCACTTTTGCGTTCACCGATCAGGTCCTGCAGTTCCTGCTTGACCACATTGATCTGGGCGCCGGCCTTGGGCCGGTCCTCTGGCGACAGCTTGCCCAGGCCTTTCAGCAGGCCGGTGATCTGGCCTTTCTTACCCAGGTAGTCAACACGCAGCTGTTCCAGTGCAGGGCCGTCTGAGGCGGCTTCAATGGCGGCTTTTGCTTCTGCTGCCAGAGTCTCGAGGTTTTCCATTAAATCGGTCTCGTTAAATAAAAGAAAAGGGAAAGAGCAGAACCCTTTCCCTTTTGGTTTTCCAGTGTAGCCAGCGATGCCGCGGCAAGTTTCACCGCAGCGGGGGTGGGCTTAGGCCAGTTGGGCCTTCGCTTGCTCCACGATCGCTGTAAACGCCTGCTTGTCATGCACAGCCAGGTCCGCCAATACGCGACGGTCCAGGGCAATGTCAGCCTTCTTAAGGCCATTGATCAAGCGGCTATAGCTCAGGCCATTGGCACGAGACTGGGCATTGATGCGAGTGATCCACAGCGCGCGGAACTGACGCTTGCGCTGACGGCGGTCACGGTATGCATATTGGCCAGCCTTGGTAACGGCTTGCTTGGCAACACGGAAGACACGGCTACGGGCACCATAGTAACCCTTGGCCTGCTTCAAGATTTTCTTGTGACGGCGATGAGCCACCACACCACGTTTTACGCGAGGCATAAGTCTACTCCTTTCCTATTTACCGTTACTTCGTTTTCATCATGCGATCGATCAGAACTTCATCATTCTTATGAATCATGGAGGTTCCGCGAAGCTGACGCTTACGTTTGGTGGTCATTTTAGTCAGGATGTGACTCTTGTGTGCGCTCTTGCGCTTGTAGCCGCCAGCAGTCTTTTTAAACCGCTTGGCCGCACCACTGTGAACTTTTGCTTTTGGCATAATCAAATACTCCGCATTCGCAAATAATAAAATTAAAGAAACTGGGGCGTCACAAGCCTTCAGTTCTTCTTCTTAGGGGCAATAACCATAGTGAGCTGTCGGCCTTCCATTTTCGGGAATTGCTCGACACCACCCAACTCGGCCAGATCAGCTTCTACTCGTTTGAGTAGCTCCATGCCAATTTCCTGGTGAGCCATTTCACGCCCGCGAAAACGCAGGGTGACTTTGGCCTTATCGCCGTTTTCAAGGAAACGTGTCAGGTTGCGTAGTTTTACCTGATAATCTCCCTCTTCCGTCCCTGGACGAAACTTCATTTCTTTGATTTGAGTCCGCTTGGCCTTTTTCTTCTGGGCCGCTTTCTGCTTCTTCGCTTCAAAGATGTGCTTACCGTAGTCCATCACTTTACAGACTGCGGGGTCGGAATCAGCAATCAAAACCAGATCCATGCTGGCAGCTTCTGCCGCCGCCTTGGCTTCAGCCAGGGACACAATGCCCACCTGCTCGCCTTCGGCACCTACAAGGCGGACCGGGTCCGCGGTTATCTGGTCGTTCGTCAGCGCCTTCTTGGCGGCACCTTTGCTGTCTCTCTTAATGCTGATTCTCCATTATTCCATTGCAATACGGCCACGCTGCGCAACATCCTCGGTAAGGAGCGTTTCAAACGCATCGAGATCCATGGATCCCAGGTCCTTACCGCGACGCGCGCGCACGGCCACTTGGTTCGATTCGACTTCTTTATCCCCTACTACGAGTAGGTAAGGGACCTTCTGAATCGTAAGCTCGCGGATTTTAAAGCCGATCTTTTCATTTCTCAAGTCCGAAATGACCCTGAAACCCTTGTTTTTTAAGGAATCTTCCACAGATTTGGCATATTCGGCGTGTTTGTCGGTGATATTTATCACCGCAGCCTGTGTTGGCGCCAGCCAGGTGGGGAAAATTCCCTCGTAATGCTCGATCAAAATACCGATAAATCGCTCAAATGACCCCAAAATGGCCCGATGCAGCATCACCGGCACCTGGCGGGTGCCATCTTCGGCCACATATTGCGCATCCAGGCGCCCCGGCATGGAGAAATCCACCTGAACCGTCCCCAGCTGCCACACCCGGCCGATACAGTCCTTGAGTGAGAATTCGATCTTGGGCCCGTAAAACGCGCCCTCCCCGGGGAGTTCTTCCCAGGGCAGATTCTGGGCATCGAGGGCATCGGCCAGTGCTTTTTCTGCTCGATCCCAGTCGGTGTCGGAACCCACCCGCTGCTCAGGGCGCGTGGACAGACGGTAGATCACATCGGTGAAGCCGAAGTCCTCATACACTGAGTGGAGGAAGTCGATAAAGACGGACACTTCGTCCTGAATCTGGTCCTCGGTACAGAATATGTGCGCATCGTCCTGGGTAAAGCCGCGGACACGCATAATGCCATGCAGTGAGCCGGATGGTTCGTTGCGATGACATGAGCCAAACTCTGCCAGCCGCAGAGGCAAGTCGCGGTAGGATTTGAGGCCCTGGTTAAACACCTGAACATGGCAGGGGCAGTTCATAGGCTTGACGGCGAACGCCTTATCTTCAGTGTTCAACATGAACATGTCGTCGCCAAATTTGTCGGCGTGCCCGGAGCGCTCCCAAAGGGACATGTCTACCAGCTGCGGGGTCTTGATCTCCTCGTAGCCGTTGAGCCGCTGTTGCTCGCGCATATATTGCTCGATGGTCTGGTAAACGCTCCAGCCTGGAGGATGCCAGAACACCATTCCCGGGGCCTCTTCCTGGGTGTGGAACAGCCCCAGTTTCTTGCCGATCTTGCGATGGTCGCGCTTTTCCGCTTCTTCTATACGGTTCAGATACGCTTTGAGCGCTTTCTTATTGGTCCAGGCAGTGCCATAGACCCGTTGCAACATTTCATTATTGGAATCGCCACGCCAGTAGGCGCCTGCAACCTTGGTCAGTTTAAAGGCCTTGAGCTTGCCGGTGCTGGGGACGTGAGGGCCGCGGCACAGGTCCATCCAGGCGCCCTGCCGGTACAGGCTGATTTGCTCGCTCTCGGGCAGGTCTTCAATGATTTTGACCTTGTAGCGTTCACCCATGTTGCGGAAAATTTCGATCGCCTTCTCGCGGCTGCACTCAATGCGCTCGATGGTGAGATCCTGTGCAGCGATTTCCTCCATCCGCTTTTCGATCTTTTCCAGATCCTCTGGCGTGAAGTTGTTACCTGTGTGGAAGTCGTAATAGAAACCGTCCTCGATAACAGGACCGATCGTGACTTGTACACCGGGGAACAATTGCTGGGTTGCCTGAGCAAGCAAGTGCGCCGTCGAGTGGCGGATAATTTCCAGAGCGGCGTCATCGCGCTCAGTGATAATCGCCAGTGACGCATCCTGTTCAATCAGGTGAGAGGTATCTACTTCGCTACCATCAACAACGCCCGCGAGGGCAGCCTTGGCCAGCCCCGGACCGATATCAGCGGCGACATCGTGCACAGAAACCGCGTTATCGAAAGAACGTTGGGAGCCATCAGGCAGGGTAACAACAGGCATGAGCTTTCCTTGGGTCAGTGGTGGCCCCTACTAAAGGCCACGTGAAATAGAGGGCGCGCATTCTAACATAGGAAGAGCGGGGGCGGTCACCCCCCGGGGGATCATTTGCGCAGCTTGGGTTTGACCCTGGCTTTAGCCTTGGTTTTTCTCGCAGGCGTCTTGCGCTTTTTCTTCGGCGGTTTCACCGCTGAACGGCTGACTAACCAGTCCGCCGATTCCTGCCAAACGGCCGCCTGCGCCTTACTACCGATGATCACACCCATGTGACCGCCCGGAGCAATGCGAAACTCCTTGTCCTCAGAACCGACCACGTCAACAACTGCACCTGCGACTTCCGGGTGCACCAGGGCGTCCGTCTCACCGGCAAAGGCCAGCAAATTACACTTGATCTTGTTCAGCGATACGACAACATCCCGGATGACAACCTGGCCCTTGGCCATCTGGTTCTCACTGACACTGCCGGCGAGGTCCTTCACCACCCCGCCCGGATAGCGCAGCATGTGGTTCAGGTAATCGGATGTGGTGGAATGCGATTCAACAAACTCACGATCAGATAGTCGCGTCATCAGATCCCAGTAAGTGGTGACGCTACCCACGGGGTCCGTCATCTTGAACACGATCGTCGTGGCCCAGTCGGGCATCGACAGCCTCGCGGGATCCAGCGTATTCAGCCGCAAATTGGTGTAGTTGCTCACCAGCTGGGCGGGGCCATCAAGTGCCTGGGCTGCGCCGGCAACCATGCCCACCACGCCCTTGCCACTCTCCAGATCAATCGGGCTGGCCACGGTGATCATGTTGCGAATCCGGGGGTCCTGATTGACGCCCTGATACATCAGGCAGAATAAACCACCCATACACCAGCCCATCAGTGACAGGTCTTCGCTGCCAGAGTGCCGGCGAATCTTGTCCAGCGCTGTCCCCATCATGTCGTTGCAATAGTCGAGCATCCCCAGATGGGCGTGCTCCTTCTGCGGTTTGCCCCAGTCCACCAGGTATACTTTGAAACCACGCGCCACCAGATAGCGCACCAGACTACGCTGCGGCATCAGATCGAACGTTTCGGTAGTCACGCCCAGCGGTGGGATTAGCACCAATGGCACAGCGTGCTGATTGCGCTCGATGGCCATGGTGGAGCCATCAACAAGCTCGATCTCGTCATCTTCAGGTAGATCGTAATAACGCACCGCCATCAGATCGCCGTCATGCACCAACTCGTACCAGGTACGGCCAGACTTGATCAGGGTATCGCGCTTGAATAGCCAATCGACGCTGTTTGCTGTCGATGAAGCCATGCGATGGTTCAGCTCAAGGCCTTTCTTGAGAAATGTTGCTGTGATCTTGTTCATCAGGCCACCTCCCCCGCCGCCAGCAATTCTTCCAGATCCGTCATGGCCTTGCCGAGATAGACAGCCATACGCTGCAGATGTGGCAGCGTGTCGCGGGCACCCGTAAATCCGATATTGAAGTTGCCGTTGTAGCTCACGCAATCCACGCTAAGCGCACTGTGTTGCATCAACGGGGCCAGTGGATAAATCGATTCAAGACGGGCTCCGTTGAAATACAGGGGCTTGTCGGAACCGGCAGTGTTGGAGACCGCCAGATTGTAAAGGGGTGGCACAAACCGGCCCAGCACGCCCAACTGACTCGCGTACAGGGGAGCAGCTCGCAACAAAACATAGGAGGTCACGGCCTCCTCTGGCAAGGATGCACGGTCCTCGCGCACCTCCTGCATAGAGGCCTTAACCGCATCCAGGCGCGCCAGCGGATCGCCAAAGTTGGTCCCCAGGGATACCCGCAAACCGGCAATCGCATTGCCGGCCAGGTGCTGGCTCCGCTCTTGCAGCGAGACGGGCATGATGCCCACCAGCGACTCGTCTGGTAGCGCGTTGTATTCCTTGAAAAATCGACGCAGGGAACTGCCCATCAAATAGGTGAGCATCTCATTGACAGTGCTATCGGTGGCCTCTGCCAGTGCTTCGATCCGCGCCTGCTCAATCTCCTGAGTAGCGAAGCGGCGCTGGGCATTGATATGCCGATTCAAGGTGGAGCGAGGGGTTCCGCGCGGGAAGATAAAGCTGTTACGTTCGCTTGGTTGCACCGCTGCCCGGGCCATGTCCACTACTGCACGCCCGAGTGCGCCGGCGGAATCCAGGGTACCTTCCAGGCCACTGGAACCCAGGTCATCCATAAGGTCACCCGATTCAACAGCAGACAGCGGCACTGTCCACAACGGGGAAACATTGCGTGCGCGAGCACTGCTGGCCAGGGTAGAGAGCAGCGCAGGGACACCATTGACCGCCTCCACCAGCGCGTGATGAATCTTGATGTAAAACGCGAAACGATTATTTTCCAGCCCCTCGATGAGGTGGAATTCCCACAATGGGCGGGCACGATCCAGAGCGTTGCTGTGGAGGCGCGAAATCATGCGGCCCAGTTCGCGCTCACCACCAGGTTCGGGTAGCGCAGAGCGACGGAAATGATAGTCCAGCTCGAAATCAGGATCTTCACTCAGCTTACGGACCACACCGCGGCTTACGCGACAATTCCAGGGCGCAACGGCTTCAGTCGCTCGCAGTTCGTCGGCCAGATCGGCAAAGTAACTTGCAGTTGCTCTGGCTGGTTTCTGGAAGGTTGCCAGGACGCCGACATGCATCGGTGTGTCCGGGGTTTCCATCATAAGCCATACCGCGTCCAGCGGCTTCAGCTTGCTTGCAGACATATGTCAGGGCTCTTGCACCAAAATTGGCCGCCTATTATAGCAGCGTTAGAGCCACCAGACATTTACCTCCCCGGCTATAAATGCACACGGCCAGAGCGCTCGGCACTGACGACGTAGCGCAGAGGGCCATCGCTTTCCAGGCTGTCAAAAGGGAAGCACGTAACGAGCAACAACCTGTCGGCCTGTTCGCCTACACGCAGCGGCTCTTCACGGGCATTCACCACCTCCATAGAAGTCACCCGATAGTGCAGCATGCGGCCATCACCCAACATCACTTCCAGCTCGGTTCCCGGTTCGACGCGCTCGAGAAAGCGGAAGTGTGTATCCCGGTGACCACCAAGCACCACTTCCCCGGGCCCGCCCAGAGGAGCGGAAGCAGCACTGTGACCAGGCCCGAACGCTAGCGCATTGCCACTGTCACCTGCGAGCACCATACGGCTTACCGCCATCGCGGGCACTCGCAAGCGGGCGACTGGCCAGGTGTCCGCCCAGGGCCAGGGGCGAACTGCCGCGCCGCCCTGCGCCTGACTCTGCACAAAGGCCCGCTCCAATAACACCGGTGCCAGCCATGCCTTGAAATTTATCACCGCTGCACCGCCCAATTGTTGCAACGCCACCAGCAGCAAGAGTGGCCACACCGCTCGCAAAAGTACATCAGGCATCGTGCTCCTCCTGGCGGGTCGCCCGCAGCACGAGGGCGGCAAAAAGCAGCAACGTTCCCAACCAGAGTTTCGCCGGGCCGGTAGTAGCGGTTTGCGGGTATGCGTATGTTGCACCGGCCTGCCCTTGCGGCCGGGAGTTGGCGACAGGACCGCTGTGCAAGTCATCTTTCTGCGGGCGGGAAACCTGCTGCTCCAGCGCCACAAAGCTGGTGTAAGGGCTTAGTAGACTGTGTTCCAACGCCAGCGGCAATACCTTGGCTTTCACCGTGGCCTCATTCGCCCCCCGTGTTTTCTCATCGAGCAATCCGGCGATTTTCCGGCGCGCCCATATAGAAGCGACACCGTCGTGACTGGCTACACGCTGCGGGTCTGCACCGGCAAAGCTCAATTCGCGCTGCCACGCCTGTCCGGCTATCGCGCCCTGGATGCCAATCTCTTGCAGCGGCAATTGCTCACCGAAGTTCACCGCGAGCAACAAGGGTTCGCCCGCATAGAGGTCGGGTACCCGCTGCGGCCACATCTGCGCACCCGCAGGTAAATCCACCGCCAAACCGACCGCCACCGGGCTGGACAACTGTCGGAACAGGTGCGTCATCTTGTCACCGACCTGCTGGACATCGCCTATATAGGTAAATGTGCCTCGGCCAAACTCCGCCGCCTTGCGCATAAACCAGTTGTTGGGAGCCGATCCTATACCTACCGTAAACAGGCGACTGGGGCCAAGCGTGTGCTGAATTTCTGCAAACAACGCCTCTTCGTTGCCAACCGCGCCATCGGTGATAAAGACAACCTGGCGCAACGCCGCATGGGGGCTGAGTTCATCCCCTTCGGCCTCATGCAACAACGCCGCCTGCATTGCCGGCATCATTTCGGTGCCGCCGCTGGCGCTGAGATGACGCACAAACTCTGATGCTCGCTGCACATTGTGTGCGCTCGCAGCAACCGCTCTGGGGAACAGCTTGCGATAATTGCTGTTGAAGGCGATCACATTGAAACTGTCCTCCGGCCGCAACATACGCAGAGCCTGCTGCAGGCTTTCGCGCGCCTGCCGAATTGAGACACCACCCATTGAGCCTGATGTATCGACGACAAATATCATCTCCCTCGCAGGTGCTGGTTGGGCTTGCTCAACCGCGGGTGGCACGACCATCAACAGACCGAAATACTCCTGCCCTACCTTCTCCGTAAACAGCGCCGCGGCCGGTTCACTGCCTGTCACTGGACGCCACTCCAGCACGTAGTCACGATCCATCTCTGCCTTGCCCGCCGCCAGACTCACATCGTAAACCCCCGCGCGACGACTCAGCGCGATATCGTGAAAGGGCGACTCTACGCCCGCCAGCGGCATGCCAGGATCGAGGCGCACGGTGATCACAATCGGATTATGCGGCGCGCTGTCGCTACCAGGTGCAGCATGTTGCAGTGGCGTAATCGCCGGCGCATCAGGCACCTGATCCGTGGGCATCGCCCAGCCGTGATCGGGTAACACATCCAGCGTGGCCTCGGCTGTGAACGTCTCGTCCTGCTGCGGCACGCCCGGGATGTAGCGCGTGGTGATTGTGGTGGGCAGGCGCAGGGAGAACACACCATCGCGATAGCTGATTGATTGCACATACTCCAGCGTCACCTCCAATTCTTCGCCCGGGGCGATGTTCGCCACGCGATTGCTGAACAGGTTGGGCCGATGCTGCTCGACCAGCGACGCTTTCTTACCGACCTGCTTCGCCTGGGTGTAGGCCTTGCGCGCAGCCTCACGCTCACGAATCTCGCCCACAATGCGCCGTTCGCCAATACGCATCTCCATGGCTCGTACAGCTGCGGTTTCAGGCAAAGGAAAGGCGTATACACCCTCTTGCCATTGCGTCGTGGGATTGCTGAATACCTGTTTTAAAGTCACCACGGCAATCATCCCCGACACCGCTACTGATGCGCTGCTGCCATGCAGCACTGCCGGCTGGTAAGCAGATGAACCGCCGCGCAGGTAGAGCTGACCCGCCTGGGCATCATTAGGCGAGACCTCCTCGATCGGGCTTGCCTTGACGCTTAGACTAGACAGCATCAACAGCACTACAGAAGCTACAACCACCATGGGCAGGCAGCGAAAGCAAAGCCAGAGTAGTGGACCACCGAAACTTGAAACATCCCGCCGCAGGGGTGCCGCTGATTGATACGCTTTCATAACAGGTTCTCCATATTTGAGTCCCTGTATTTAAATCACCCGAGGTGGCAAAGCCGCGCCCCGATGTGGCATTGCCCTGATCAATTATGATGAATTGTGGCGAGCGCTTGAGCTATCGCGGGATATTTGAAACCATCCATGGATGCCGCAACACATTGCCATCGTCGAAGACGAGGCGGCCATAGCCGCCAATTACCGCGATCACCTGGAACGTCAGGGGTTCAATGTGCGCCTGTATCCGGACCGCCAGCAGGCAGCCACCGCATTTGCCATGAACCTGCCAGACCTGGCGATCATAGATATCGGCCTGGGTGACGAAATGGAGGGCGGCTTCGAGCTTTGCCGTGAACTGCGGGCGCGCTCCGCGGAACTTCCCATCGTGTTCCTCACCGCGCGCGACTCCGAGCTGGACATTATTTCCGGACTCCGCCTGGGAGCGGACGAATACCTCACCAAGGACATCAGCCAGGCCCAACTCCTTGCACGGATACACGCCCTGCTGCGCCGGGTCCGCGCGCTGGCAAGCCCGGAGAAAAAAGATGACATCGTGCGTCAGGGCGAGCTGGAACTGAATAGAGAGCGTATGACCGTGCTCTGGAAAGCACAGGCGCTGGATCTCACGGTGACAGAATTCTGGATGGTGCACGCTCTGGCACTGCACCCCGGTCATGTGAAATCCAGACAGCAGCTCATGAACAGCGCGGATGTGGTGCTGGATGACAACACCATTACCTCGCATATCAAGCGGATCAGACGAAAATTCCAGGGTGTGGACGATCGGTTCCAGCACATCGAAACGGCCTACGGCGTGGGTTATCGATGGAAAGGCTGACCTTCAGCCTGCGCAGACAACTGATTATTGTCGCGCTGCTGCTGCTAACTTTGCCCTGGGCAGGTTGCCAGTTCATTCGTGAAATGGAAGGCGCGCTGCGCCACGGCCAGGAGCAGACACTGCAGGCCACGGCCCAGGCCGTGGCTGCGGTGGTCGGGGCCGATAGCCGCTCGATATACCCTGCACCCGAGCGCATCGACGCGCCACCGGAACAACGCCCCAACATCCACGCCCACCCCGCCGAAATACGCATTCCTGTGGACGGCTATGCCGAGGGCTGGGAAGACATTCCCGGCCTACAGCTGCGCAGCGACGCGGGCGACCTCGCCATGCACATCAAGGCCCAGACCCGGGGCGACAGCCTATTCCTGCTGGTACAGGTGCAAGACAGCGACGTGATTTACCACAACCCCGGCTTGTCGCGAGAGCCGAATGGCGACCGCTTGATGATTCGCACCTGGCAGGACGGCAGGCGTCAGGACTATGTCATGGCCACCGCGGCGCCAGGCAGTATGCGCGGCCGTGCCGCCAGCCGCCGCACTCGCGGAATGGACCCAGGGCGAATTCGCGGCTACTGGCAAGACGCCATGAACGGATACAGTATTGAACTGGAAATGCCCCTGAAAATGACTGGCGGGAGGCTGGGGCTCTACATCAATAACGTGAGTCACGGCGAAGGCAGTCCGGTAACCACCCTGGGGAATATCGCGCCGCTGAAAACGACCTCACCCCCGTGGTTGATCTACACCTCGGATGCACTGCAGCAAGCCCTTGCGCTGTTTGACAACCAGCGCCTTGAAATCCAGGTGGCTGATAACAGTCGATGGCTGCTGGCGAGTACAGGGTCAGCCCGCCACAAGGCTGACGACAACACATTCTGGTTGCTGCGCCTGCTGTACCGCAGCATTCTCGCTGAAGAAACATTGCCTCCGCCCCCAGTCACTGACCAGGCAGGAAAGGCGGCACAAACGCTGGTGGAAGATGCTCTTTCCGGCGGGCCTGGCAATCTCAGGTTTCGTGAACCGGGCAGTACCACCCGTAGCCAGTTGGTCGCAACCGCACCAGTGAAGAACGAGGATGGCATCATCGGCGCCATCATCATCACCCAGAGCGGCGAACAGTACCTCTCTCTGACCGACCAGGCGTTCAGCCGCCTGCTGGGCTATAGCCTGCTGGCCCTGGGCACAGGCATCCTGGGCCTGCTCGCCTACGCCAGCTTGCTGTCCTGGCGAATAAGGCGCCTGAATGAGGCGGCGCACAAAGTGATCGCCTCGGACGGCGCTATTCAGGGACAATTCCCACGCAGTCGGGCTCCCGACGAAATCGGCGAACTGTCCCGGGCCTATGCCGACCTGCTCGAACGACTGCGGGAGTACAACGACTATCTGCGCACCCTCAGTCGCAAGCTCGCACACGAGCTGCGCACTCCGATCGCCGTCATCCAGACCTCACTGGAAAACCTCGAACACAGCGCGGGCGGCCCACAGCAGGGCACGGTATATCTGGCCCGTGCACGGGAAGGTCTGGACCGATTGAAGTCCATCCTCACCGCCATGAGCGAAGCAAATCGACTGGAAGAGAGTGTCCGCACCAACCCCCTGCACGCAATGGACCTTGCGCCTTTGCTTGAGGAAATCAGTGATGCCTACGGGGATGTCTACGCCGAGCACAAGATCACACTCAACCTCGAGGTTGAAAGCGCTGAAGCCGAGACCGCCCCAGAATTACTAGCCCAGGCACTGGACAAAATACTCGACAATGCGGCCTCATTCGCGCCCGCCGGCTCAACGATCCAGTTAGACCTTTCGGAGCAGCCTGCGCACTGGGTTATTGCAATGAGCAACGAGGGCCCCGCCCTGCCCCACAATTTGCGCGATCGCTTGTTCGAGCCCATGGTCTCCCTGCGCGAGCGTGAAAGCGACAATGTGCACCTGGGGCTGGGGCTGCACGTGGTGCGCTTGATCAGCGACTACCATGGCGGCTATGTAAGGGCGGAGAACATTGCTGGCGGTGTGCGTTTCTCGATCTTGTTACCAAAACACGCGCAGCAATAAAAAAGGGCCTCTAAAGAGGCCCTTTTCGTATCAGTGACTGCAGTCTTACTGCGGGCCACTCGGCGTGGTCAACTTATCCATCACCTGATCCAGCGAGAAGCTCGCGGCCTTCTGGCGCGGCGGATACTTCTTGAATGTCTCCAGGAACTGACCCACATAGGCTTGCGCTGGTACCAGCAGGAATGCGCGATCCAGCAGCCAGTCGTAGTAAGTGTTCGAGGTGATCGGCGCGCGCTCGTAAGGGTCACGACGCAGATTCAGAATCAAGGGCACGCGCAGTGGCACGAACGGCTCCATCCAAACGCGGAACGTTCCCTCTGTCTTCTGCTCCATGAAGATCATTTTCCAGTCCTGGTAGCGCAAGGCTGTCAGGTCACCGTCGTCGGAGAAGTAGAAGATCTCATTGCGAGGCCCGCCAGCTTCCTGACCCGTCAGATGTGGGAGGAAGTTATAGCCGTCCAGGTGCACTTTGTAGCGGCGGCCTATGGCGCGGTGGCCTTTCAGCAGCTTGTCCTTGACATCAGCTTCGCCCGCGGCGGCAAGAAATGTCGGCATCCAATCCATGTGGTGCATGATCTCGTTAGAGACAGAACCGGCTTCGATATTGCCGGGCCAGCGCACCATGGACGGCACACGCCAACCGCCTTCCCAGTTGGTGTTTTTCTCACCACGGAACGGCGTAGCGGCCGCGTCTGGCCAGGTGTTGTAGTGCGGACCATTATCCGTTGAGTAAAACACGATGGTGTTGTCGGCAATGCCAAGTTCATCGAGTTTATCCAGGAACAGTCCAATGTGAGCATCGTGTTCCAGCATGCCGCAGGTATACATATCGGCGCGTGGATACTGCTCTTTACACCACTTCATCTTCTCGTCGGAAACGTGAGTGCGGAAATGCATCCGGGTCCCGCTCCACCAGACGAAGAAGGGTTTGCCTTCGGCGTGGGCCTTCTCGATGAACTTGATCGCCTCGGCGGAGGTATCGTCATCGACAATTTCCATGCGCTTCTTGGTCAGCGGGCCAGTGTCTTCAATCTTGCCATCGGCGGAGGAGCGAATCACACCGCGAGGGCCGAACTTCTTACGAAACTCAGGATTGGTGGGATAGTCTTCGTTTTCGGGTTCTTCCTCTGCATTCAAGTGATAGAGGTTGCCGTAAAACTCATCAAAACCGTGGTTGGTGGGAAGGTGCTCGTCGCGATCACCGAGGTGATTCTTGCCAAACTGGCCCGTGGCATAGCCGTGATTCTTCAGCAGGCCCGCAATGGAAGGGTCTTCTTCCCGCATGCCCAGGTCAGCGCCGGGCAGGCCCACTTTACTGAGCCCGGTACGGAACACTGACTGTCCCATGATGAAGGAGGATCGACCGGCGGTACAGCTCTGCTCACCGTAGTAGTCAGTAAACAGCATGCCTTCATTGGCGATGCGGTCGATATTTGGCGTGGTGTACCCCATGACGCCCCGAGTGTAGGCACTGATGTTGGACTGGCCCACATCATCGCCCCACACCACAAGGATATTGGGTTTGTCAGCGGCCTGGGTTCCTAGCGCGAGACACGCGAGAGTTCCGGCCACCAACGATTTGGTGTATTTCAGCATTTAAAGCTCCTTCAGATAACTGGCGGGAATGACCTTCCCATGGTGAATATAGACCACTCTCGCCAGCACGCAATAATAATCACCCTTGATTGTCGCTGGGGGTCATGTCGCTGTCGTCACACGCCATGTGCCCGCTGGCCAACCCTCCCTAGGATGGAGTCAATACCACAGGAGGAGACCCAAATGGCAAGTGTCGCAATTCCAAGAAATCCGCGCCCCCATCAACCGTTGGACAAGAAAAACGGCCAGGATGGCAGGAAGCAAAGGTTAATCGAACGGATCGCCCGGGGAGACCTTCACGGCGCCGAATCGGTCCGTCAAGAGATACGTGACGAGTATGCTGCGCGGGTGACCAAGACAGCGCCAGTGGAGTCAGCTAACGGAGAACTGAGTTTCGTCAGCTGGCGCAATAGTGAAGGTGAAATCGAGACTCTGGAAATGACCGCTACGCGCGAGGCCAAGGCCTACTTCAAAGAGGTGATGGCTAAAGAGCGTTTCTACTAGGCAGCGCACGGCGAGGGGAACTAACCGTTCCCCATAAAGGCCTTCTGCTTGATCTCCGCGACCTGGTCGCGGAGCGCGGCAGCTTCCTCGAACTCCAGGTTCTTGGCGTGTTCCTGCATCTGGTTCTCCAGCTGCTTGAGCTTACGGGACAGCGCGGCAGGTGAGAGGTTGGCGATCTCGGCACCAAATGCCAGCTTCGGCTCTGCCACGTTTTTCGCCTTGGCCTTGCCCTTGGTGGGCATACGCCGGGCACCTTCCATAATGTCCTGAACTGATTTTTCCACCCCCCGCGGCGTGATGTCGTGCTCGAGGTTGTGCTTCATCTGCAACTCCCGGCGCCGCTCGGTTTCAGCCATCGCTCGCTCCATCGAGCCAGTGATCCGGTCGGCATAGAGAATCGCGCGGCCGTTGAGGTTACGCGCTGCCCGGCCAATGGTCTGAATAAGAGACCGGTCTGAGCGCAAAAAGCCCTCTTTATCCGCATCGAGTATCGCCACCAGCGAGACCTCTGGCATATCCAGGCCCTCCCGCAACAGGTTGATACCCACCAGCACATCGAACTCTCCGAGACGCAGATCGCGAATAATTTCAACCCGCTCCACCGTGTCGATATCGGAGTGTAAGTAACGCACCCGCACCCCATGATCGCTAAGATATTCTGTCAGGTCTTCGGCCATACGCTTGGTGAGAGTCGTAACCAATACCCGCTCCCCCAGCTCTACCGTTGTCCGAATTTCGCCCAGTAAATCGTCCACCTGGGTCGTCGCCGGGCGCACTTCCAGTTCCGGGTCCAACAACCCTGTTGGGCGCACCACCTGCTCAACAACCCGGCCTGCGTGCTCGTCCTCGTACTTGCCTGGCGTGGCAGAGACAAAAATCGCCTGCGGCACCAGCCGCTCCCACTCCTCAAAGCGCAGAGGCCTGTTGTCCAGTGCTGAGGGGAGTCGGAATCCGTATTCCACCAGCGTTTCCTTGCGCGAGCGGTCACCTTTATACATGGCGCCAATCTGCGGAATGGTGACATGCGATTCATCCACGATCACCAGGGCGTTGTCAGGCAGGTACTCGAAAAGGGTGGGAGGTGGTTCGCCCGGCGCGCGGCCCGAGAGGTAACGAGAGTAGTTTTCCACCCCCTGGCAGTAACCCAGTTCGCGAATCATCTCGAGATCGTACTTGGTGCGTTGCCCCAGGCGCTGGGCTTCCACCCTCTTTTCCAGATCCTGCAGCTGATCCAGGCGCACCTCAAGTTCCGCCTCAATCTGGTCCACCGCCTGCAGCATCACTTCCCGTGGCGTCACATAGTGGCTTTTCGGGAAGATCGTCACCCTGGGAATCTTGGCTTCGACGGCGCCGGTAAGGGGATCGAAGATGTAGATATTCTCGATTTCCTCATCGAACAACTCGAGCCGCACCGCCTCGCGCTCAGAATCGGCCGGGAAGATGTCAATCACATCGCCGCGCACCCTGTAAGTCGCGCGGGCAAAGTCCACATCGTTGCGGGTGTACTGCAACTCGGCGAGATGGCGCAAAATCTGGCGTTGATCGATGATCTCGCCGCGTGACACGTGCATGCGCATCTTGTAATAGGAATCGGGATTACCCAGGCCGTAGATGGCCGAGACAGTGGCGACCACCAGGCAGTCGTCCCGCTCCATCAGTGCTTTCGTCGCCGATAGGCGCATCTGCTCAATGTGATCGTTAACCGAGGCGTCCTTCTCGATGAAGGTATCGGACGAAGGCACATAAGCCTCGGGCTGGTAATAGTCGTAATAGGAAACGAAGTACTCGACAGCATTGTTGGGGAAGAACTCCTTGAACTCGCCGTAGAGCTGGGCCGCCAGGGTCTTGTTATGAGCCATCACAATCGTGGGCCGCTGCAGCTTCTCCACCACGTGGGCCATGGTGAACGTCTTGCCCGAGCCCGTGACCCCGAGCAGCGTCTGCGAGGCCAGCCCGGCCTGAAGTCCCTCTACCAACTGGCGAATCGCCTCCGGCTGGTCGCCGGCGGGCTCAAATTTGGACTCTACCTTGAATGGGCGGGACATCGCGGGGCGGCTCTCAGGATCATCAATTAGCCGTTAATTATCATCCACATAGGCATGAAATGCAGCCTGTTTCGAAGACCTGTCAGGAATCAGAAATAATTGCATTACGGGTGTTGACCCAACCCCGCTCCATCATTAATATACGCGGCCTCTCACGAGATCAATTCCGCCTTAGCTCAGTTGGTAGAGCAAATGACTGTTAATCATTGGGTCGCTGGTTCGAGCCCAGCAGGCGGAGCCAAATACTGAAGAATCCCTGAAAGCCAATGTTTTCGGGGATTTTTTTTGCCTGAATGAAACCTGCCCCGTGTTGGTTCGAGATTTTCTTGATACAAACACGAGACTTCAGATATGGGCCGGACACCAACCTACTACCATCTCCTCCAGGGCTACTACCACTTCCAGCGCCGACTGGGAGGCAGCCTGCTTAGGACCACTTTACGAACCCAGGACGAATACACCGCCAGACAGCGGGCCGGCGTCCTCTACACCTACAGCAGCCAACTCCACCGCGCGGGGCTCCAGTTCCCTGAGGTCTCCCGACTGACACGCATCAGGGCACAGCAACTCTACGAGGAGGGGCTGACTGAGTTTGTGGTAGCACCCAAGGGGGCCATTGAGGCACCTACCGTGGACACAAGCGGACACGTCCGGACACTCTCGGACACCCTGCCGCCCTCCCCTGTGCCCCGACCATTGCTGCTGAAAGAGGCCCTGGAGGATGCGCTGCGTGACCTATGCCGAACTGGCGGAAAGGAGCATCGCAGGAAGTACCGGGAAGCGTTCACCGAACTGTCGCTGTTGAACCCAGGAGCCTACTTCCACGAGTTCCGGTTCGCTGAGGCCCGAGAGCATCTTGAAGCGCTCCTACGATTGCCACGAAGACGGACCGACAGGAAGCCATACAAGAGCATGCCAATCGACGCCGTATTGGAGTTAGACACACCACCGGACCAGCTATTGAGTGCCACGAGCATCAATGAGCGAATGAAGCGCCTGGGAAAATTGTGGGAGTGGGCGACAGAGGCAGAGGCTTACAGTGGGCCTAATCCATTCCGAAGCAAGACACTACGACTACCTGAGAAGCCGAGGGAGCGCGGAAGGTATACCGAGGAGGACCTGAAGGTGCTGTTCTCCAGCCCGTTGTTTGCCTGTAAGGAGTACCGCCGTGGCCCTGGTGGCCGGAAGTCGTGGTGGTGGCTGATTATCCTGGGCTTGTACACAGGGGCTCGTGTCGGAGAACTGGCACAACTACGACTTGAGGATGTTCAAACCGTGGATGGCGTCATGTGCCTGTCTATCAACGACGAAGGCGACAAGTCGGTTAAGACGCCTGCAGGGATACGACTGGTACCTGTGCATCCAGAGCTACTACGCCTCGGCTTCGAAGAGTACCTTCTGCACCTCAAACAGAGGGGGCACAACCACATACTCCCGTACCCAAATGAGAACACTGAAGACCCCGCACAGCGTTGCAGTAAATGGTTCGGCGGGACCTACCGAGCCAACGAGTTGCCTGCCGGCTGGTCGCTAAAGAATCTTGTCTATCACTCCTTCCGGCACACGTTCATTAACCGAGCCATAAAGGAACAAGGTATCGACACGATGGTAGTTCAATCCTTGGCTGGTCATACCCTGGAAGGAATGGGCGAGTCTCGTCGCTATGCAACTGGCAGGTTCAGAATGGAAACCCTCAATCAGAGCATGGCAAGCTACCAGCCGCCACACATACCCTCATATCTCTCTCGAATGGGATGGAAAAAACTGCCGCACGACTGATCGGGCTATGTGTATTCAAGCGTTTCCATCCATTTAATGATATTTGCTACCGGGTTCTCGCTCCTGCGGAACTCCATAAGGCTACTAAAATCGGAAAGGCTCTCACGCTGTGCATCAGTGCCAAGATACCCACACAGCAAGAAGCGGAGGTAACAACCCTCTTCGCGACTCCAGTATTCATCTACCAAAGACACCAAACCAGCCCTCTCCGAGAGCGACTTGTAGTCCAGAAGTTCCTTTGCCAAGTCTGCATACACACCTGGACGGACAACCTTCAGAACCGCCAGGAACACAGTGAGAATGTAGTAGTGGCTATACATGCGAGAATTGATGGCGTTACTTACAATCGCAAAATTGGTAAGAGCTTTTTCAATCTCCCTCAGCGTCATCCTGTAGTGACCGATTAGCTGGTCAAACTGTTCCACAACTACATTTTGCTCTTGCGTTTGGACCTCAAAGCCCATACGCCCCAAACAGTTCCGCATGTAAAGCTGTGCGCCAGATAAGACTCCATTGCCCTTGCTGGGAAGGGCCGTCCAGAGATTCACAAACTTTTGTAGATATGTGTGCGCATCAATGCCTTGACCATAGGTGCAACGAACCGACTCTTCCACCTGTGTACGATTCATCACCAGAACAAATGAAACACCGGGCACAGCAAAGAAATGTTTCACACATTCAATTATCTCCAGAGCAAATGCAGGCCGACAACGGTCCAGTTCATCAATTACAAATACAAGCTTGCTGCCATCGTTCCCGGAACCCGCTAACTCGCTCAATGCGGCGCGAAAAGCCGCACGTTCTTCCTTCTCTTGCTGTGCGCCGGCAATCTTAGAAGCAATAAGCTGATCTACAAGCGCGGCTCCCTCAGACTCAACAGAAGCAGATTCAAAAGCAGAGTCGTCGATAGCCACGCCCAGCGCGGCTCGTGTGGCTATTCTCGCACTAGACCGAAGAAGAATTTTTCCCAAACTCGTGGCCTTAGACAGGAATTCTTCCCGCCTCTCCGTTTCTTTCTCGGGTATGGCATCGTATACACAGCTTGCCAGTGCAATAAACGCACTCTCTTGATAGTCGTTCGTAAAGGCATCGTAGACAACGAGCGGGACATCATTCTGCCGAAGATGACCTGACCACATACTAATGAACGTGCTTTTTCCTTCACCCCATGCTGCATCGAGACCAATAACCAAATTGTCGTCCGCGCGTTGAATTATATCCAGCAGGCGCACTCCGTACGCTTTCCGCTCAAACATGTCGAAGTCACGAGAGAAACCAGCATCCTCAGGTATCTCAAGCTCAGGCAATCGAATCTTCATAAGTCCTCAATAGTTGACTCTGCAATTATTTGAATATTGATTCACTACACGAACTTTCAACCCCCTCAGCGAAAAATCAGGAAAAATATCTGAGGGCCTACTCCCACAGCGCAACGGGGGGCCTTCTATATAAGGGGGTGGGGGTGCCTGGAGCCTGTAGGATTCGCAAGGTGTCTCTGGGGAAGCGTTTGGGCTTTCGATAGATTCTTCGCCAATCACTTGGCCCTCTCTCGAATTTCTGCCAGCGTCCAGATAGACTCCATCGAAAGCAGTCACCACAAGGACGGTGGACAACTACCTCATGAACTCGCCACTTCAATTCAAAGCATCTACTACCAAACTTCGATTCCTGAGCTTGTTCGTGGCAACCGGGACGCTGCTCGGCTGTGCCACACCAGCGGTGGAAGACGAAGCGCAGGACCCAGACCCAGTTTCGGTAGAAGTAGACTTAGCTGAGACCGACACGCCTGAGAATCCGTTTGAGGAAACAGCGGAGCTATCTGCGAAAGCTTCTGACGCACCAGCGGGGAGCTTGGGTGACGCAGAGGAGACTATCGCACGGTGCGATGGCTATCGGTATGGGAGGGAGGGCTACCCCCAAGATTATGACAAGGCATTTCAATGGTGTGTTGCCGCAGCAGAGCAGGGGCACCCCGTAGGGCAATCCATTTTAGGGGGACTCTACTACAACGGATATGGCACAGAGCGGAGTTACAAGGACGCGCTCTACTGGTTCACGCTCGCCGCCAATCGCCGGATGGCTCACGCGGCCTACTCGCTGTACTTCATGTACTTCACCGGGCAAGGGACTGACGTCGATTACCAGACCGCGTTCATGTATTTGGACAGGGCTTCGGAACTAGGGAATGAACAGGCGAAGGAGGTATTCAGCAACCCTGAGGACAACCCGCCCCCAGTGAGTCGCTTGACTGAAGACGAGATTAAGCAACAAATAGAAGAACATGGCGCATGGAAGATAGCGCCGATTTACCCCCGGATAGCTCAGTACGCTGGGTTAGAGGGCTATGTAATTGTCGAATACTGCATCGACAAAGAAGGCCGAACCACGAATTTCCACATCACGCACTCCGTGCCCACGGGAGTGTTTGACGCAGCAGCGTTAGCAGCAGCGAAGCAGTTCCGATACCGCCCCAAAATGCTCGATGACGTTCCTGTGGAGCGTCATGGGGTATCCAATAAGTTCACTTTCGAGTTGAACAGGTAATCTACTACTCCTAAGTTCAAACGGCCTTGGAGCAGCATTCCACTGGGTATACCTTTAGGAACACTTTCTGCCCCCTGAGTATTGCCGTTCCGTTTTCGTTCCGATAACATGCATTCCATATTCTTTAGGGGTAACGGAACGATACATCATGGGAACGGGCGTCAAGGTAGGTTACGCGAGGGTGTCCACGACAGGGCAATCGCTGGAGGTGCAAATGGAAGCACTTCAGGCGGCAGGGTGTGACCCGGAGAACATCTTCTCAGAGAAGCAAAGCGGCACCACAGCAGACAGGCCCAAGCTGAAGGAACTACAGCGGTTTGTTCGCAAGGGTGACACTGTGTACATCACGAAGTTGGACCGACTGGGCCGGTCCCTCAATGACCTATCGAACATCGTAGAGGACTTCCGCAGCTCGGGGGTGGGCTTCGTGGTGTTGGACCAAGGGATTGATACCACTACCAGTACCGGACGGGCCATGTTCGGGATGCTTGCTGTGTTCGCTCAGTTCGAGACGGACCTAAGGTATGAACGACAGATGGCAGGTATCGAAGCAGCCAAGGCCAAAGGTGTCCAGTTCGGCAGGAAGCAATCATTGGAGACTGAGGCAGTGGTAGGCGCCTACATGGAACACAGCAGCATTGGTGCCACCGCCAAGGCCCTGGAGTCCACGAAGACTACCGTTCACCGGATACTCAAGAAGGCCGGAGTGGACACATCGGGGCAGACGGGGGCGCAGAAGGTTCCCACCAAGGGCTCCCGTAAGAAGTAGTAGACGGATAGATTCAACGGCGGCTTGGTGCCATCAGCCGCCCTGTAAATAGCTGGCAAATATGCCTATTAGAATGAGCCACATCAAGACCTTAAAGGCTTGATTCTGGCCGCGGTATTTAGCAACGTGGTAGCCGCAACTTGGGCAAGCCTGTGCCCGCTTAGACACCTTTTGTCCGCAGTCTGGGCATTTGATAAGTCTAGCCATCTCTTAGTCCTCCTGACCTTGCTGCAGAATCCTATGAGAGTCGTCCTTAGAATGAGATGGCGGGACCTGCCAACAACATGATCTTGAGCGACAGAGATAGAATAGATGAGAACCAAATTGCTGGATGTGGTAGCCGCTAGATTCGATTTCTCCGAGCTTTTTCCTATAGCTGCTAGTAGACGAAAGCAAACCTCAGCAGTCTGACAATGTCTGTCAGATCAAATCCAGACTAATACAAATCACCCAACTGGATGCTGCGGTGAGTAGCCACCCCCAAGGCGCAGAACGGTACACTACAGCCCTCCTCGGGTAATCCTGCCAGGATATCTGCAGGCGCACCTGTTGCCGCCCTCCGCTCCGATATGGGGTCTTACCGTCAATCACTGGCGGTTTTCTTAGAGATTCATGTGTAGTTCAAATCGCTTGTGTGATGCAGCACGGTGAGTACGAACGCCAAAAACACACAACCTCGGAAGGAACAGCCGAAAACCCCGAACTCTGGAATAGAGCAACTAGACGCCGACCTATTCCACGCCGCTTAGAATCATTTGCTCCCCCACCGGCTGAGCGCGCCTGAATAGCACACTCAGCCCGCTGGCGAAAACTCGCCCACTCCATGCCGTGCGTCCATCACATCGCGTGGTGAGCGTTACACGCGGGATACAAAAACCCTCAACCCTGGAATACAGCCTCGCTACAACACTCGCCCCTGAGAACTGTGGGGGGGCAAAAGTCTATTTCTATGCAGAAGGTAATCCTTAAGTAGCCCGGCAAGTGCCCTGGCAAGAACTATCCCCCACCAGCCCCACCCACCCCAACCAAAGCTCCCTGTAACCAAGGGAACATAAACGAGGA
The DNA here is from genome assembly GCF_009388985.1 of Halioglobus maricola. NCBI lineage: Bacteria > Pseudomonadati > Pseudomonadota > Gammaproteobacteria > Cellvibrionales > Halieaceae > Halioglobus > Halioglobus maricola. The sequence continues at coordinate 1,465,471 of NZ_CP036422.1, read as the reverse complement.
CGCAACAATGATTGAACCCCTGATTGAACGATTCCTATGGAAGAACGAGCGCTGGACCGGCCCGTTGAGGAACCAAGGCTACCTTGAAGAAGATGAGATATTGAGAAGCTTCATAGCAGATCAGAACAGAATGATTACTTCGCCGCGTCTACGCCAGGAGGTCACTGAAATTACCAGCGCGTATTCCTGGCGGGCTGACCTGCGTAGAGGTACAGAGAAGGCAATACACAGCCTCATTAACGCCTGCTTCGAGGCATACCACTCACGCAGAGACAACTCTCCTATTGGCGTACTGTGGAAGACGGGGACGGATGCGACACCGAAGAATAGATACTTCAATGGTCGCCTATTCCCGGAAGCCCGCAGACGAGACGCAGCCGACGTCCTACAGGAACACGGATATATCGAGTTCTACAGGGGTGGCAAGAGCGGCAGCGCTGGTATTGGTGGACTAACCTCCCTGGCCGTACCTACAGAGAAGATAAGACATCTTTATAATGAAGTAATTCTTGAGGCCAGCTACTCCTTCGAGGGCTCTGTTGACCCCACTGGCTCCGAGGTGGTGATTCTCCAAGGTAGGAATGACCGACTCCAGGATTACGCAGACAACCCCAGGACCATTTGGATGCGGAAGAACATAAACGGCTTGAGGGCGGTGAATGCCTCCGTGGATTGGGTACACCCAGACAACGCTGGAAGACCTGTCGTGTCGAACCTACGGTCACTCGCATTGACGCGAAAATTCAAGCAAGGCTCCTTCAGGTGCTACGGCAGGTTTCACTGCGGCCTACAGAACCTCTCGAAGGAAGACCGCAAGGCCATGACCATCGGTGGTGAACCTGTGGCAGAACTGGACTTTAGAGCCATGATGCCGACACTGGCCTATGCCGAGACAGGGCTACAATCCTCAGCCCACACGCCACTTCAAATCGACGGAGACGCCTACAACATCCCCGGCTTCGAGCGGGAACATGTGAAGGTGGCCTTCCAGGTTATGCTGAACTCAAAGTCTCCTCAAGGTGCCGTTCAGGCCATCGTTAAGAAAGAGGGTATGGGCTTGTTCAAAGAAGCGCGTGAACTCCGGGACGCCATCGCCACAAAGCACTGGCGCATCTCACATATGTTCTACGACAACACCTGGGAAAGCCTGTACTTCCGTGAAAGCGAAATAATGATGTCCGTTATCGCCTTTTGTGTGGAGCACTCCATACCGCTTCTGCCCATCCATGACGGGGCTGTGTGCCGTGACCGTGACTGGGAGAAAGTCCATCACGCCATGGAGACAGCTTTCAGGCAGAGTTATGATTTGAGCCCGCACATTCATGTAAAGAGGAGAAAACTACAATTGGCTGCTTGAGCCCATCAACAATTGTCTACAGAACAGCACTCGAAGAAAGCCCATGAAGCGTGCTGAGCCTGGAGCTACAAGAAGGAGGCCAGTTGTTAGTCTTACTGGTTAGAGGCCCTTCGGGAAGCTCCAGGCCCCCTCCCAGTCCCGGGGTGCTCTTCGTAGTCACCAATTAGATGCTCATACTTTTTGGCCACTGGTGCTACCGGCGACACTGAAGGTGTCCTTTTCTGCCTCTGTGGCAGAAGCGTAGGAATTGTCGACACCTGGGTTTCTTCAAAGAACTGCCGCCGAATCTCTCTCCCCAACACCTCCGCTAACGCACTTGGCACCGCATTACCTACTTGTCTGTGAGACATCATACAGTTTCCAACTATCTGATAATCAGCAGGGAATGTTTGGAGCGCGCACAATTCTCTTGAGGATAAGCGCCGATTCTCCCAATGAAACGGACCGATCGCTGGACCTGGTTGTGCCGTTAGAGTCCAAGAGGGGCGATTCTTTGCCAGCTTTAGAAGCATACTCCAATACCGACGACGCCACCCAAAGAGTGGCACCCCCTTACCTCGCTCTGTGTGATAGAGGTAATTGTGCCCCTCTGGAATAGAAGGCAAAAGGTCAGCCCACTTGCCACGCACATGCAAATCAGGGTCATCAGGTGTTTTAATCTTCGCCAACGCGTCCCAAGCTGTGCTCCAGGGCTGAAGCCCTCCCACTACTCTCCTCGGTGGCATATCAGTAATACCTGCCGACATATCGACTCGAGGCGGGAGCTGATGACTTGCTTCGGGAAATTCGAATTCCTTTCCGTCTCGGTGGCCGATAACAAACACGCGCTCACGAGTTTGCGGCACCCCATAACTAGCCGCATTCAATTGAGCAGCCTTAAGACTATAATTCGTCCCCTGTCTCTTGTTTATTGCAGCAACCTCGCTCTTCAACAGCTTGAGGCCATCATCTTTCTCACTGAATGCCAACCCAGGCACATTCTCGAGAAGAAAAACTTCGGGAAGGGAGTCTTCGAGGACCCGTAAGTACTCCGACAGGGTGTTGGCTCTGGGGTCGTCTAACCTCTGCGCATCCCCGCTGTGCCAGTATCCTGACTTCGAAAAAGGCTGACAGGGAGGACCTCCGACCAAAAGACGCGCTTCACCAACGCCCAAGTTAGCCATTTCCAATAAACGCTCACTCGATACATCCTCAATGGCTTCACTACAGATTTCTGTCGACTTCCACCACTTACGGTTCTCTGTAAATCGGAGTGTCTCAATGCTGACAGGGTCGCACTCCACTGCAACTTTGGTGCGGAATCCAGCTGCGTGGAGTCCAAGGTCAAGTCCACCGGCACCGGTGAATAAGCTCAATGTGGAGTACATTTCTTGGGATTCTTTCAAATTTCAGAGACAATATAAGTCATGTTACATTTGTTGTATTCACAATACAAGATTTAAATTGATTAGTCTACGCCTCAAAGCCGTAATGGCCGCCTACAGTGAGCAATCGAACGAGCGAATGACATACGAACGTCTCGCTCAGCGAACAGGGTTGTCCAAAGCAACTCTTGAATCCCTTGGCACTCGAAATGCTTACAATACGAGCCTCAAAACCGTAGATAAAATTTGCAAAGCCCTCCAATGCACGCCAGAAGAACTACTGGAATATAAGAATGATCAATGACCTTTCTGAATGGCTACGTGACATATGCTCAGAATACGAGTTTCAGCCCTACGCTGTATACCGAAAGACCGGAATTGCCCATTCAGAAGCCGATAACGAATCCATCGACTGGCCTTTAACAGCCAACAGCGAAGCAGAGCTGCGAGAGAAGCTCAGAAAATCAGGGCAATTTCAGCCGCTACCAAAAGAGTCTGCCGCGCTCGCAAACATCGTAGAAGTATCCATATCTGATTACCTGACAAACAAGATAAGTGAGATCGACGGGATAAGCATGAATCCAGGGACCGAGCGCGGTTACCCGGACCTGGAACTAACTGGAAGCCTGCTTGCGGACGAATACCATGCGGTGGATATAAAGGTCGCCCGTAGGAGCGCCTCCGGAAAACAAACCCAGAGCCGGATTACACTCTACACAGGAAACACCTATTTCAAGTTTCCTGAGGTAGATTGGCCCTCGATACTTCGCCCATTTGCGAACTACAAATCCCACATTGACCTGATTGTCATTTACACCCTGGACGAAGATTCGCTCACTCGTGTCACTGAACTCGAACTCGTTATACAGCCATCCTGGAGAATCGCTTCAAGGGAGCGTTCTTCAACAACCCGAGAATACATTGGTGCCGTCACAAATCTCGAAGATCTTCGCGCAGGAAGAGGAGCGTTTGATAACGAGGAAGAGTTTTATAAGTTTTGGAGAGCCTACCCCTTCAAGATTCCCAAATCAGTGGCAAAGCAACTGGAGAAAATACTGGCGGAAAAGTAGTTCAGAAACTGTAGACCGCGAGGCACTTCTCAGACACTCGCGAAACTCCTGCAGGGAGGAGAAAATTAATACAGCGAAGTACATAAGTCTGGAACAATGAAGGCCAGAAAACTCGCAAACAATACGGACAAATTTTTACCCTCCCCTCTCATAGAGCATTGATTTTTCAACCGTTTATCCATATTACTGTCACCCCCACGCGATTACCCTCTCTCGCGCGTGACTAGGTGAACGAACAAATCCCACATTTCATTACAAGGAAGTCCAAATGGCTGAAGACGCTTGGTCAGAAGAAGAATTGAAAGCCTCAGTAGACGCGTACGCACTTATGCTTCGTGCAGATGCCGAGGGTAGGAAAGTGAACAAAGCTCAAATCTACCGAGACCTCGAGGCACAGTTCGGCAGAAAGAACAAAGCTTTTGAGCGCAGAATGATGAACATTTCACATGTTGTGGTCTCGTTGGGTGGCAAGCACGTGAAAGGCCTACTTCCTGCTCCAAATATTGGTCCAACTGTCCGCCCGGTCCTTGAAAAGCTCGTGAGACAGTCACAAATTCTGAATGCAATGCATGATATACACCCTCCCACTACAGAGGCATCTAATCCCGTCGACATGGACAGGAAGGTATCCATGCTCTTGGACAATTGGGGACAATCAGATGCTCGTATTCTCCCTCCCTCTGGCTTGAAAAGCCCAACCAAACGCGACGGAAACAGCACTGTCTACAACCGATCTCCCGAAGTGAAAGCATGGGTACTACAAGAAGCTGACGGAAGCTGTGAGTGCTGCGAGAAGCCCGCTCCATTTGTAAAAGACGACGGCACCGCGTACTTAGAAGTACACCACGTTGTCACTCTTGCACAAGGAGGTCCAGACACGGTGTCAAACACTGTCGCAGTGTGCCCCGACTGCCACCGCGCCCTGCACTTCGCAGCAGATCGAGACGTTAGAGTAGAGAAGCTCTACATGAACATTGATCGGCTCCAGAAAAATTAGATACAGCGAGAAATCAGCCGAACAGCCTTTTTCTGTCTTTCCGATAAGCCTGAATCGCTACCGATAGGAATCCAATCAAAGAAGCTAATGCCACTTTTTCATACCTGCCTCTGAATGCCTCGGCAATGGAGGCACTACCCTCAGGTCCCAGTATCTGAAGTTCAAAATCGTGCGTAACCCAATGGCCCAGAGTTAGCACTCCTACAAAAAAGAATAGGCCCAACAAAATCGCGACCTGGGCTCTCCCTGAGTGCGACAGCACAATCACAAATTCATCCCACCAATCACGCATCCCTACGTTCTCCCAAGGTTTCCCGTAAGACCCAGTTTGAGACAAATTAGTTCCTTTCTCGATACCGCAGGTGATATTCTTAAGGCCACCCAACACGGGAAACCGCAGGGTTTCAGTTGGAATTCAGGGACTTAGGGGAGCAAATGACTGTTAATCATTGGGTCGCTGGTTCGAGCCCAGCAGGCGGAGCCAAATTCTGAAAAGGGCTGCATATTGTGCGGCCCTTTTCTTTTTCCGGTCCAATATCCCGATCAGTACTCACTTTCGCATCGCGCTGTCAGCTCATCGAAGCCGACCTGTGGCAGAATAACCTCATATCTGCTGCGGGCAATTTGATGCGATCGTTCAAGCTGGGCAAACGCCAATCCACCTCGACCTCACTCGTTCAGGAAGACTCCGGCATCCACGTGGGCATCTCGCCTGATCTGCCCGCCGCCGCCCGCCAGGCTGCAAACCTCATGTATGAGCGCTATTCGGACTGGCTTGAGCGCGATCGGCTCCGGGCATGGGGGCCGTACAAGCGCAACCACTTCACCATCGCCATCGGCGGTGGCAATACCATCAAGGCCCAATATCATGCGTGGCTGGAATTGCATCACAGCAAGATCGACTGGCTAGGCCATGTGCGCTTCTTTTTTCTCGAGGAATCTACCGGGGAAAAGCACTGGGAGAGTGCTGAGCAGTCGCTGCGACTAAACTTCCTCCAGCCGCTGGCGGAAAAACTCTGCCGCATCCGGGGCCTGAATGCGATACGCCGCAAACTGGACCTGGAGCGCAGCGCCGACCGTGAGGATATTGTGGATGCTGTGGTGAAGCGCCTGTGCAATCCCATCAACCTCGCCCCGGCCCATCGTGCCTTACAAGCGGGAAACAAACGTCGCGCCTTGCAATTGGCCCGGGCAGAGCGGGAACGCTACCAGCAGGAAATCTGTCGCCGCGTCGGTGCCAGCATGTCTTTCCACTATCTCATCAGTGGTATCGGCAAAGACGGTACGCTTGGGTCGTTCCCCCCCTATTCTCCCGACCTCGCCGAGAAAGAGCCTGCGGTCGTGCTGCTAGCACAGGAGAATAACGCCCTGCGCGTCGCCCTCAATCGCGGCGTCTTTACCAACGCTGAAACTGTATCCCTGCTGGTGGCTGGCACGCTCAAGCTAAAAGCGCTCGGTCGGCTGGAAATGGACGAAGTCACTGACTTCGAGCAAACAGTGATGGAAACACCATTGCGCCTGTTGCGGGAGACCTGGGACATCGCCAACAAGGTCTATATCTTCGCCGACGAACAGGCGCTCCACTTTGACGAGACCGTATTCGAGTATAAAGAGCGGGGCCAGCTTGTTCAGAACAAAGCCGAGACGCGCGCCGGAGATGAACAGGACGGCGTACATATCCTGCTCATGCACGGTTTTCTTGGCCTGTTCAGTTTCGCCAGCCTGCTGATTCGCCTGCCTAGCTCGTGGACCGTGTCAGCGCTGCACCGGGGCAGCAGAGCCAAGTTTCTCCCACAAGATGAAATATTCCCCCACTACGCCCTGGCGCTGCGCAAAGCCATCCTGCGCAACTGGCGCCGCAATCGCCCCACCCCGGTGGCAGGCCACAGTATCGCGGGCGTCATCATGGATCACCTGCTACTTTCCCTCTTGCCGGAGCCCGGCGCAGCCCCCCTGCCCTACGAGCGTCTGCGCCGTGAAGACAGAGACCTGGTCGACGCCCTGCGCGCCGGCGGTATGATTCACCTTGCCACCTGGTCACCTGCCGATGGCCCCAACACCGGGCAAAATATTAAATCGCTGGTCGCCCACCTGCGCCACCAGACACAACTCGACTACGGCGGATTCGAGCAGATCTATGATCGCGAAGATCAGGGAAAACTGCATCCGGTCCACGCTGAGGCCATTGCCACAAGCAACGAGGATATTGCCGGGCTGGAGCGTTTTCTTCAGCGCAAAATCGCCCGACCGATGATTAACAGCCTCAACCTGGCTGTCCGCAGACTGCTAAACAACAGCACGGTGCAACACCGCCTGCTCAATGCCGACATCCCCTACGTATTGCGACTGGTAGGCAGCCGTCTGCTGCGCACTGTTTCACTCTATGGCCTCACGAAAGAAATTGAGGCGGCACTGTGCAACCCCGCCGAATACCAGCAGCGACATCTACAGGCGCTGGAGATCCTGCTCGCCTATGACATCCCCTGGATCAGCATCGTGCACCAGGATGACTTTCTGGTATCTGCCCGGCGTCACCGGGAAGAATTCGAATATCTCGTAGAGAAACGACTGGCTATAGAGGGTGTCAACAAGGTGGACGACCTGAAAGCCACACTGCGCTACGTGCTTATCGAGCGCAGCGAACAGGACCTCCCCATTGATATGCTCAACCCCCACCTGCTGGTCATGGCCACCAACAACGAGGGGAATCGGATGGTCAGACAGATCACCTCAGCGATGACCCGGTTCGTCAATGAGAACCTCGCCAAAGCAGCGGACGAAGGCCGCATAACCCGGCTCGCCAGCGTCGATCGCTGGCTCAAGAAGCAGAAACGCGCACAACATCGACGCCGGCACAAAGTGGGCTGACAAGGTAGCTTGAGAAGGTGGCTTGAGCGCTTCAGCTCTCGTATCATGGTCTTTCTATGCCACCGGATAAGAAGACCCAATGAAAACGTTGTACTACAAATTTCGCGCCTTTACCGTCACCTGGCTCTTGCGCCTGATTCCACGCCCTGCTCCTGTGATATTTTCCGGCGCAGGCTCCGCCAACACACTGGCCAAGCAGTTCGCCGTGCTCGGTCACAGCAAGATATTGATCGTCACTGACAGCTTTCTCGCAAGCTCAGGCATCCTTGACGGTATTAAAGCGACTCTTGACGAAAACAACACCCGCTATGCAATCTTTGACGGTGTGCTACCGGATCCGGCCTTTGACCAAATCCAGGCCGGCGAAGCCCTGCTGCGCACTGAATCCTGTGATGCCGTGCTCGCCGTCGGTGGCGGATCGGTACTCGATGCCGGTAAATTGATCGCCCTGCTGCATACCAATCCGGGCACTCTGGATGATTTCGACGGCATCCAGAAATCAAAGAATCTCGCCGTACCTATTTTTGCCGTACCCACCACCGCAGGTACAGGCTCAGAAATCACGTATGTTTCAGTCATTTCAGACCCCGACACCCACGCAAAAGTCCCGGTGATCGACAACAAGCTGATGCCCGGCTACGTCGCGCTGGACGCGGACATCATGAAGGGTATGCCTCCCGGCATCACCGCAGCTACTGGCATGGACGCACTCACGCATGCGGTGGAATCCTATATCGCCACCTCCTCCACCCCGGCGACCGAAGTGCAGGCCGTTGCCGCCGTGAAACTGATATTCAAAAACCTGACCCGCGCATGGCACAAAGGCGATGATCTCGAGGCCCGCGATGGCATGGCACTGGCTGCGTTCTACGCCGGCTCCGCCTTCGGGCGCACCTCAGTAGGTTATGTGCACGGCATCGCTCACCAGCTGGGCCGCGTTTGCCATACCCCCCACGGCAACGCCAACGCCATGGTACTACCGGAAGTACTGAGCAATTACGGTGCCTGTGTACACGAGCGTCTGGCGCAGTTGGCCAGGGATGTGAACATTGGCAGCGAGAGCGATGACGATGCCACCCTGGCTCGTCAGTTTATTCAGGCAATCGTTGATATGCGCGCCGAGATGGAGCTGCCACTGAAACCCAGGGGCCTGACCCAGGCCGACGTACCCGGTATTGTCGAAGAGGCTATCGCTGAGGCTGGCAGTATCTACCCGGTTCCGCGCTATATGTCCGAAGCAGAAATATCCGGCATTGTGCGCGGCTTGCTCGAAGCCGCATGACTCGACTAAGCTGATAAAAATTTCGAAGGAAAACAGATATGGCCAGCAATTTTGACGCACTGGGTTTTGCGCTGCGAGTAGTCTTTGCCGCAGCGCTGGTGTTCGGCACTTATAACCCCAGCGACTTGTCTTACGTCAGTTATGTGATGGCCGAGGGCCATGAGTTCGGCCCGGTCACGGCCATCATCGGCATATCCCTGCTGATTGCCTGGATTGTCTTCCTGCGCGCTACGTTCCTGTCTCTGGGCTGGCTGGGCATCATTCTGGGAGCCGCACTGTTTGCCTGCATTATCTGGCTATTCGTGGATATCGGCTGGTTGAGCCTGGATTCTACTGGCGCGATCACATGGCTGGCGCTGACGGTGCTGTCGCTGATTCTGGCGGTAGGAATGTCCTGGTCTCACATCCGCCGTCGCCTCACGGGCCAGGTGGATGTGGACGACGTCGAGGACTAATCAGGGCGATTTTTCGGGGAAGAGTTCTTTCACGTTGGATACGACCACAGGTGCACGCGGCTGTTCGCCGACCTGACCCTGCTTGGTCCACAGATAGTCATGGCGCACTTCGTGCTCCATGAAGCCACTGACAGCGGCGCGCAACACTTTGGTAATACCGTCGCAATCCAGAGCGTCACAGTAGCGAATGAGCTCTGAAACATAGTGGTGCATCTGGCCGTAGGTGAGGCACTCCTCTTCAGCCCGCATGATCATCGCGTGACCGGTGCCGGTCACATTGCTGCCCAGCAACAACTCTTCATACAGTTTTTCACCGGGGCGCAGGCCAATAAACTCAATATCGATATGCTCACCCACATGCGTATCGTGATCCATCTCGTAACCGCTCAAGCGAATCATGCGTCGGGCGAGGTCAACGATACGCACCGGCTCTCCCATATCCAGCACAAATACATCACCACCAGTGCCCATGGCGCCGGCCTGCAGTACTAACTGGGCAGCCTCGGTAATACTCATAAAATAGCGGGTAACTTCCGGGTGCGTCACGGTGACTGGGCCGCCGCTTTCAATCTGCTCACGAAACAGGGGGACTACCGAGCCAGAGGAACCAAGGACATTACCGAACCGGACCATACAAAAACGGGTGTGGGTATCTCTCTGGGCCAGGCCCTGGAGGATCATCTCGGCGAAGCGCTTGGACGCACCCATAACATTGGTAGGTCGCACTGCCTTGTCCGTCGACACCAGAACAAAGGTATCAACACCGGCCTTGCGTGCTGCTTCAGCGGCGTACCAGGTGCCGAAGACATTGTTGGCTACACCCTCGGCCACGTTGTACTCGACCATCGGCACATGTTTGTAGGCCGCGGCGTGGTAGACCGTATTCACGGAGAACGTGCGATAAACACTTTCCAATCGTCGCTGGTCCTGCACCGAACCCAGCAGCGGTACGATATTGAAATCGTAAGCGGTGTGTTCGAGCGTCGCACGCAACTCGCGCTCGATGTTGTAGAGCGCGTATTCAGAATTATCCAGCAGAATCAGTTCGCGGGGCGATGCGGCCAGGATCTGGCGGCATAGCTCAGAGCCAATGGAGCCACCTGCGCCCGTCACCATCACCACTTTACCGGTGATACAGCGGTCGATCAGTTCCGGCTTGGCCGGGACCGGTTCACGGCCCAACAAGTCATCCAGATCAATGTCCTGAATCTGGTTAACGCTGGCTTCTCCGGCAACCAATTCGGCGATGCGCGGCACGGTACGCACATATACCGGCAGACCCACGAGGGAATTGATAATTTCCTTGCGTCGCTCCGGCGAAGCAGAGGGCACTGCAAGCAGCACCTGGGTGATATCGTGTGCCGCGATCAATTGCTCAATATGGTCGGGATGGGCCACCTGCAGGCCATTGATCACAGCATGCTGCAGGCGAATATCGTCATCGACAAAGAAGACTGCGCGGTATTGGTCGCCGTGATTGAGCGCGGTGAGCAGCTGCCGTCCAGAAGCGCCAGCACCATAGATGATCACGTTCTCAGACATGGAACGCAGCTTCGCCTGGTAATAGGCGCGCACACTCAAACGCGTTCCACCGATCCCAAGCATGGCCAGGCCCCAGTAGATAAAGGGCATGGAACGGGGCACCTCGGCCTGAGTGAAGAAAACCGCAGCCCCGAGAATCAGGGTTGAATAACTAACTGCCGTGATAATCGCCCAAATGGCCTGTTGACCCATGAAGCGGATGACAGCGCGATAGAGGCCGAGTCGCAAGAAGATGACGGCGCTGACCAGCACGGTGAAGACACCGCAGAAAATTTCAACAGAACCGAGCGTGAAGTCAGTGTGACCATAGCGAAAAGCCACCGCCGCCCACATGGCCACGGTGACATAGAACATGTCCAACGCCAGCAGGCAGGCTTGTTTGATATTGCGAGGAAGCTCGATGAGCCTTTCAAGGGCATCCCGCAGGCCGCCAACTACCGTTGAAGACGCGCGCGAACATATGCTGCCCAGAAATTTCAGCAATTCCTTCCCTCAATCCTTGATTGGTCGTATCACTGCTGGTGTTTTTGTTGATGCAGCGAGTAAAGGATACTAGCCCACTTTCCGGGCTTTAGCCATGCCGTAGAGCAAGGGTATATATGCCAAAATTACCAATAAAAATGAGAACTTGGGGCACAAACTTGTGGTCAGGGCTAAAGGAAAGAGCCACAGAGCATTGATAGCCAACAGCAGCATATCAACGGGTAAATGACCGCCCCAATGGCGGCTCAGCCGCTGGTAGGCGTGCGTCCTGTGAGGCTGGGTGAATCGCTCGCCGGCGAACATCCGGGCGACCAGTGTGTAGCTCGCGTCGGTCACAAAAACAGCCAGCAGAATCAGCCAGCAGGCCAGTGGTAGTGTGCCTTCCACCGCACCGAGCAGTGCCAGGCCACCCACCAGGAACCCCGTAGGAACGCTGCCCGCATCCCCCATGAACATGCGCGCTGGGGGCCAGTTCCAGCAGAGGAATCCCAACTGGGCTGCAGCCAGAAGGAGGCAGAAAAAGAAGTACTGCAAATCTGCCGCATAGAACCAGCTGATTATGGCTGCCCCGACACAGGCTATCGTCGCCTGCAGCGCAGCGATACCGTCTATGCCATCCATGAAATTGTAGAGATTGAGCATCCACAGCAAGGCGAAGGCGGCCACAAGTGCCACCAGCCACTGGCCCCCATGGGGCTTTAGCAGAACGCTCACCAGCACGACGGAACACAGAGCGTAGAAGGAGAAACGCAGACGCACCGGCAACCCCCGCAGGTCATCCACCACCCCCACCAACATCAGTAACAATGCGCCGCCGGCGAGCGCGAGATACTGCGAATGCCACGCCATGCCCATCCACGCTGCCGCTGCCAGTCCGAGGCTGAAAGCAACCAACATCGCAGTACCCCCGCCATGTGGGGTGGGCAAGGTGTGAGAGCTGCGCTCGTTAGGCAAGTCCATTATCTGCAGGCGACGCGCCAGCTTCAGATACAGGCCGCAGAGGACAATCGATATTGCCAGGGTGATCAGCAAGGCGGGCATCAGGTCTTCCTCGCCAGCACGTCTTGCAGCCGCGACTGCGGTCGCCAATCGGTTGCCGCCAGCAGCGCGCTGTTATCGTAGTGCTCGAAACCAAACAGCTTGTCGCGCGCGCCCAGCATGCGGGCGCCAGCCATCCAAACCCAGCGCGGGCACCAGCTACTCGCGACGGGCGCACCGCGCCTTGCGCGCAGCGCATCGTGAACCGTCCGGCTCGAATAGCTCTCCCCGTCACTGACAATCCAGGTGTGGGTACCGCTGCCCGGAGATGTCGCCAATTGGCACAATAGATCAACCAGGTCCGGCAGCCCAATCATTGAGCGGCCGCCCTCCTCCGGTGGTCGCGGCAAGCCGAAATCGACCCCGCGGTCCAGCAAGGCCAGATTGCCCTTCGGCGCAGCGCCATAGACCAGTGCAGGGCGCAAAATCGTCACCGCCATCTCGCCGCCCGCGGCCAATTCCTGCAGACCAAGCTCCGCCTGCCATTTACTCTGGCCGTAGGGGTCAGTTGTGGGAAAGACATCGTCCTCACCGCGCGCGTGTCCGTCCTGAGCCGGGCCCATCGCTTTCACGCTGGACACGAAAATGAAGTGGCGAACGCCCGCCGCCTGAGCGGCTCGGGCCAGCGCAAGAGTCGCATCGCGGTTGACTTGCTGATACTGCTGCGCTGCTGCCTTTTGGTGAGCAATACCGGCGAGATGAATAACGGCGTCGACACCCTCGAGGCGGACAGAGTCCGGCACTCCTCGGGCAAGATCCATCACCAGAACATCAGCGCAAGCCGGCGCGTTGACGCCGCGGCTGATCGCGAGCACCTCATGGCCACGGCTTGCCAGCTCGGGGCATAACGCACGGCCAATAAATCCGGTAGCGCCAGTGACCAGACACTTCATCGCGGAATGTGAAAAAAATAAGGGGACATAAGCCCCCTCATGATACGGATGCGCCCGGCTTAATCCAGAGTTATTACCGAACGGTTGCGATCAACCGTGGCCTGGCCGATACCCTTTACTTCCGTGAGCTGCTCAAGCGTCGTAAACGGCCCGAACTCCTCTCGATAGCGCACAATATCCTCGGCCCTGCTGGCACCTACACCACTGAGCCCGCCGGCGAGCGCCGTCGCATCAGCGGTATTGATGTTCACACTGCCCGGCGGCAAATCTTCGGCGGCGGCATGTCCCGCGCCGATGGCAAGCAACAGTGCCATCAGGCAGGTGGCAAACACATTGGGATTGATGATGTTTTTCATAGCTAGTCTCCTTGCTCTCTAAACTCTGCATCCGTGCAGGCATCCGTATCGAGAGGTGAGTCTAGCAACAAATACGCGCTGCAAGGCGTGTGCGCGCGCAATTGATGGGAACTGGCCTCAGCCGATGATTTCCAGTTCACGGTGCACTCGCTCCAGCGCCGCAATAGGGTCTGCCGCTGCAGTTATAGAGCGGCCAATCACCAGGTAGTCAGCCCCGTTGGCGACAGCATCCGCGGGGGTCAGCACTCTACGCTGGTCGCCGGCATCATCACCTGCAAGACGTATCCCCGGCGTGACAAGGCAGAAGTCATCGCCGCGATCGGCGCGCAATCCGGGAGCCTCCATCGCAGAACACACTACACCGTCCAGACCACTGGACTGGGTGAGCGCAGCCAGGCGCGACACACGCTCGGCAGCTGATTCGGTGTAACCCAGCTCTCGCAGATCATCGTCAGACATACTGGTGAGCACAGTCACTGCAATCAGAATCGGCGGTTGCTGGTAGGCCTGCAAGGCATTGGCGGCGGCCTCCATCATGCGCCGCCCACCACTGGCATGGACGTTGACCATCCACACGCCGAGCTCGGCGGCAGAACGCACCGCGCCAGCAACCGTGTTGGGTATATCGTGAAACTTGAGGTCCAGAAACACATCGAAACCCCGCGCCTGCAGCGATTCGACCAGCGAGGCGCCGCTGCGAGTATAGAGTTCCTTGCCCACTTTCACGCGGCAAAGCTGCGGCGAGAGTTTGTCGGCAAATGCCAGCGCCGTTTCCGCGTCGGGGTAATCCAGGGCAACCAGTACGGGTTTGTCGTTCATCAAATTTCCTCAATCATTCCAGACTGGTGCCGCGAATTGTTTTGATCGTGCCCCAGTATTTGCAACCAGGGCAGAACCAGTGCATATGACGCCCGGCAAATCCACAGTGACTGCAGCGATAGGCCGGCCGCTCTTCAATCAGCCGCTTCACCAACACCTGCAGCAAGCCAAGGTTATCCTGGGCCTTGCCCTCGGTAGCCTTGATCTGCAAACCGATCAGTTGTTCCAGGCCGCGCATAGAGGGGCGTTGTTCCAGCTGTTTGGCAAGAAACGCCTCCGCCTCGTCACTGCCTTGTGAGACCAGGATATCTTCCGCCGCGGCGATCACCAGTGGTGGCGAGGGGTGAGCCTCAAGGCATTCACGCAAATACGCTCGCAGCGACTTTTCATCGCCCAGTTCCCGGTAGCAGCGCCGCAGCACAGGAATGGTCTCGCTGATGTAGGCCGGATCCTGCTGTCGCACCCGGCGCAAGGCCTTGATGGACTGTTTGTAGCGGCCCGCCTCGCACTCAACTTCACCGAGCATAATCGAGGCTCGCACACACTCCTTGTCCTGATCCAATGCTCCCTGCAGCAAATTGCGGGCGCCCTGGATATCGCCCTGCTCGCGCTTTTCTGCCGCGAGCTCACAAAAATAGTGGGGGATCACCGTGGCCACATTCTGACCTGGCTCTGCCGATTCCTGGGGTGCTCCGCCAAGCAGGGTCTTGCGCGGTATCAGGTCGTTCGCGACATCGATGGCGCGCTGCCATTCACGTTCACTCTGAAAGATGTCGAGCAAATGACGCTGGCTTGCCCGCCGCTGCAGCGGCGACTCCGCCACCAAGTCCAACAGTAGGCGTTCGGCTCGATCGAGCAAGCCGGCACTGATGTAATCCCGGGCCAGTTCAAGGTGAGCGGCGTGCACCTGTGCTCGCGGCAAGCTGGGTCGCGCCAGCAGGTTCTGGTGGATACGAATTGCCCGGTCTACCTCTCCCTTCTTGCGCAACAGGTTGCCAAGAGCGATATGCGTCTCCATGGTCTCGGAGTTGACTTCCAGTGCATCGATAAACGCATCGATAGCGCCATCGGGGCGGCCGTCCAGCAAATAATTGAGGCCTTTGTAGTACTGCCCGGGAAGATCCGGGCTCGCGACGACCTGCCGCTGGGAGCGCCGGCCAAGGAGCCAGCCTATGGCGATTGCTACAAAAAGAAGAAGGAAGACGAGGTAATCATTCACCGTCTTTCAGGCCCGCCGTGCGCAGTTTGTCCACCTCTGCCCGCGCCTTGGCCAACTGGCGGTTGGCGCTGGCAAGCGACGTCCGCTGACGTACGATCATGCCGGATGAGAGCAGCAGACCCAGCAATCCACCAATTGCAAACGCTCCCAGAACCCACAGCGCCAGGCTGTGCGGTTCAAAGGTGTAGAACAGCATATCCAGCGGCACCAGCTCTTTGTTTTGCAATGCGAACAGCACACCCACAGCGGCAAACGCCAGGACCAGGGCAATGGAAATGAGGTTGCGAAACAGCTTCATGCGAGTATCCAGAATGGCAGATATAAAAAAGCGGTATGACCGGTGCGATCATACCGCCTGTGATATTCAGGGCAAGCTTAAAGGCCCTGTTGCAGCCCCAGATTGACCCGCTCTCGCAATTCTTTGCCGGGTTTGAAATGAGGTACATACTTGCCAGTGAGCTCTACCGCATCACCGGTCTTGGGGTTGCGGCCCCTGCGCGGCTCACGGTAGTGCAACGAGAAGCTGCCAAAGCCACGGATCTCGATACGGTCACCGGTCGAGAGGGACTGGGACATGTGCTCGAGAATAGTTTTTACGGCCAGTTCAACGTCCTTCGAGGACAGCTGGTTCTGCTTGGCCGCAATTGTTTCGATCAATTCACTCTTGGTCATAGCTCTTATTCGGGCGTTATTTCACCGGGAATTATTGTGGACCCTGATTCTATATTGCGCAAGTGCTTATTTTATATAGGAAAAGTGCGAAAAGATCACATTTTTTTCAGACATAAAAAAAGGCCCGCATAAGCGGGCCTTTTTTGTTTGGATCAGATCGAGAATTACTTCTCGGTCATCTGCGCCTTGATCAGGTCGCCGATAGTACCTGGAGACGCTGTTTCCTGCTCGGCGTCTTTCAGTGACTTCACAGCTTCCTGCTCGTCGTCGTAATCCTTGGCCTTAATGGACAGAACTACGCCGCGGTTCTTGCGATCCACAGAGACGATTTTGGCTTCAACGGAGTCGCCAACCTTGAAGGAGTTACGCGCATCTTCCACACGGTCGCGGGAAATGTCGGACGCCTTCAGGATGCCTTCAACTTCGTCAGCCAGTTTGATGATCACTTCTTTGGCTTCTACTTCAATCACTTCACCGGTGACGATAGCGCCACGGTCATTGACTGCGATGTAGTTGCCGAACGGATCGTCTTCCAGCTGCTTGATACCGAGAGAGATGCGCTCGCGCTCAGGATCGACGGACAGGATAACTGTCTCAATCTCGTCGCCCTTCTTGTAGTTGCGAACCGCTTCTTCGCCAGTTTCGTTCCAGCTGATGTCGGACAGGTGCACCAGGCCATCGATGTTGCCTTCCAGACCGATGAAGATACCGAAGTCGGTGATGGATTTGATGGAGCCGGCAATCTTGTCGCCTTTCTGGCACTTGGAAGCGAATGCATCCCAGGGGTTCTGCATGCACTGCTTGATACCCAGGGAGATGCGACGACGCTCCTCGTCGATGTCCAGAACCATAACTTCCACTTCGTCGCCCAGCTGGACGATCTTGGAAGGGTGTACGTTCTTGTTGGTCCAATCCATTTCGGATACGTGCACCAGACCTTCCACACCCTCTTCGAGCTCGGCAAAACAGCCGTAGTCGGTGAGGTTGGTGATCTTGGCCTTGACGCGGCTGCCCTCGGGGTAGCGACCAGTGATCTCGACCCAGGGATCTTCACCCAGTTGCTTGAGACCCAGAGAAACGCGGTTGCGCTCGCGATCGAACTTGAGGATCTTGACGTCGATTTCCTGACCAACTTCCACGATCTCGGAAGGATGCTTGATGCGCTTCCAGGCCATGTCGGTAATGTGCAGCAGGCCGTCTACGCCGCCCAGATCTACGAAAGCACCGTAGTCGGTCAGGTTCTTGACGATACCCTTGACGGACATGCCTTCTTGCAGGGTCTCCAGCAGCGCTTCGCGCTCTTCGCTGTTAGCCGCTTCCATGACTGCGCGACGTGATACCACGACATTGTTGCGCTTCTGGTCGAGCTTGATGACCTTGAATTCGAGTTCCTTGCCTTCCAGATGGACGGTCTCGCGAACGGGACGTACGTCTACCAGGGAGCCCGGCAGGAACGCGCGGATTGTGTTGATGTCGACGGTGAAACCACCCTTGACCTTGCCGTTGATGACGCCCTTGACCACTTCTTCGGCCTCGTGGGCGGCTTCCAGCTCTTTCCAGGCTTCAGCACGCTTGGCTTTCTCGCGAGACAGTTTGGTTTCACCAAAGCCATCTTCTACGGATTCCAGGGCTACCTGTACTTCGTCACCGATGCTCAGTGAGCATTCGCCTGCGGCGTCGGTGAACTGGGAACGGGGGATAATACCTTCAGACTTGAGGCCCGCATGTACGGTGACCCAGTCGCTGTCGATGTCGATCACTACGCCGGTTACGATTGCACCGGGCTGCATGTCGACTGTTTTCAGGCTCTCTTCAAATAGTTCGGCGAAAGATTCGCTCATTACACATTACCTATAGGTTTAGTCATCCGTCCCTCCAGCCGGGTACGGGGTTGTTTAAAAGCACTGTACAAGGAAGCTATGACTGGATTCAGCCACCTCAACAGTGTATGCCATTTAAAAGGAGATCGCGGATTTTATCCGCTAATAGAGACCTTTTCGTGCCACTTCTAACATCACCTGATCAAAAACCTGCTCGATCGTAGTGGTGGTGCTATCGATGACTATGGCGTCCTCGGCGGGCACCAGGGGAGAGACAGATCGCGTCGAATCGCGCGCATCTCTCTCCTGGATGTCCTCCAGAAGGCGCGGGAGACTAACACTTTCACCCTTTGATATCAACTGTTTGAAGCGCCGCTCAGCGCGCTCCTCAGCCGATGCAGTGAGGAAAAACTTGAGGTCCGCTGCAGGGAAAACCACCGTGCCCATGTCGCGGCCATCTGCGACCAGGCCCGGAGGCCGGCAGAATTCACGCTGACGAGCGAGCAAGGCATCGCGAACGGCAGGGATAGCTGCAACGGTCGAAGCGCCGCGCCCGCCCTCCTCCGTGCGAATAACGGCGGAAACATCAGCGCCCTTATAGGCCACCAGTACTTCGCCTGACTCGGCATAGGTAAAGGACACATCCAGGTGGCGAGCCACCTCGGTGACAGCGGGATGATCATCCCAACTGACACCCTCTATCAGGCAGGCCTGGCCAGTGACACGGTAAAGCGCCCCACTGTCCAGAAAGTGCCAGCCGAGCCTGTCTGCGAGAAGATGACTGATAGTGCCCTTGCCGGCCCCTGAGGGCCCGTCGACAGCTATTACCGGGGCATCTTGCACTGCTTAATCAGCCTGTGCGGTGATCTGCAGCCCCAGGCCACGGGCCAGTGCATCGAAGCCGGGGAAGGACGTAGCCACGTGATCGCAATCCAGAACATGAATTTCTTCTTCTGCGCGCAGCGCTGCAATACTGAACGCCATGGCGATACGATGATCCATGTGCGTGCGAATTTTTCCGCCACCCATGGTTCCACCGTCGATCACAATGCCGTCGTCGAGCAGCTCGCTTTTCACGCCCAGGGTGTCCAGGCCCTCGGCCATTGCGGCGAGACGGTCGCTCTCTTTCACCCGCAGTTCTTCTGCGCCGCGCAGCACGGTGCGGCCCTCGGCACAGGCGGCAGCAATAAACAGCACCGGGAACTCATCGATGGCCAGCGGCACCTGGTCTTCAGGAATTTCGATACCCTTAAGGGGCGCATAGCGTATGTAGATATCAGCTACGGGCTCACCACCAACTTCACGTTCATTCTTGAGGGTGATATCA
Source organism: Halioglobus maricola (assembly GCF_009388985.1). Taxonomy (NCBI): domain Bacteria; kingdom Pseudomonadati; phylum Pseudomonadota; class Gammaproteobacteria; order Cellvibrionales; family Halieaceae; genus Halioglobus; species Halioglobus maricola. The sequence goes on along the minus strand of NZ_CP036422.1, from coordinate 1,445,909 downwards.
GCGCCCATCAGGGTCAGGATATTCAATACCCCTACCCGGGTGGGATTAATGCCTACGTGCGTCAGCAGCAGGTCCGAACCCGGCGCGATGGCCGCGGCCACCAGGAAAAAAGCAGCGGAGGATATATCCGCGGGCACATCGATGTCACCGGCGACGAGGCGGCCACCGGATTCAAGACTGATGACCTCATTCTCACATTTCACCTGATAGCCGAAACCGCGCAACATGCGCTCGGTGTGGTCGCGAGTGGGCGCAGGCTCAGTCACGGAGGTGCGACCCTCGGCATAGAGCCCCGCCAGCAGGGTGCAGGATTTAACCTGGGCGCTGGCCATCGGCAGATCGTAGTGAATACCGCGGAGGCTCCTGCCGCCTTTTATGCGCAGAGGCGGACGACCACCCTCTTCGGATTCGATCTCGGCACCCATTTTTTGCAGTGGGGTGATCACCCGGCCCATGGGACGACTGCAAAGGGAAGCGTCACCCGTCAGTACGGTATCGAAGGGTTGACCTGCCATCAAACCCGCCATCAGGCGCATACCGGTGCCGGCATTACCCAGATCAAGTGGCTCAGTCGGCGCTTTCAGGCCGTGCAGCCCAACGCCGTGAACAACAACCTCACCCTCGCCGCGACGCTCGATTTCAACGCCCATGGCTTGAAAAGCCCCCAGGGTGGCCAGGGCGTCTTCTCCCTCAAGAAAACCCTTAACATGGGTCGTGCCTTCGGCGAGTGCGCCCAGCATAATCGAGCGGTGCGACATCGACTTGTCGCCGGGCACGCGCGCCTCACCAGAGATGGTACCGCCGGGTTTTAACAAAAATTCCATAGTCTCTTTCTCTAACTCTCTGCCTTGTCGCCCTGGCGCTCTGCCAGGATCGCGGCGAATTCATCCCGCGCCGCCTTGGCCCGGGTAAACGTTGCATGCATGCCATCACTGTCCTGGGCTTCCACCGCAGCCCGCAGGCTGGCCAGATGCTCACTGAACAGATCGATCGAGTCGAGCAGCGCCCCCTTGTTGGCTATGGCGATATCTCGCCACATGACCGGGTCGGAGGATGCTATACGGGTAAAGTCGCGAAAGCCACCGGCAGCGCAGCGGAAAATCTCGTCGCTGGCGTCGGACTGGGCCAATGCATCCACCAGGGAATACGCAAGCACATGCGGTAAGTGGCTGGTCGCGGCCAGCACAGCATCATGCTGCGCGACGCTCATATCGACAACCTCTGCGCCCGTGGCAGCCCACATATCGCGCACCAGGTCCAACGCAGCAGCATCGTTTTCTGCCACCGGCGTGATGATCACCCGGTGATTAACGTAAAGATCCGCCTTTGAGGCGGCCACGCCACTCTGCTCAGAACCCGCAATGGGGTGGCCCAGCACAAAGTTGGCGGGGTAGCGGCCATCGCAGATGCGCCGGGCGGCGCTTTCAAGATTTCCTTTGACGCTCGCCGCATCGGTCACCACCGGCGCATCCTGTCGGCCAGCAATGCGCGGCAGAATCTGTTCCAGCACCTGCTCGGCAATCAGGGTCGGCGTGCAGATCACGAGAATGTCAGCGCTCTCGATGACCTCGTCCAAATCAAGGGTGAAGCTATCAATCACCCCCAGCGCAACGCCTTTTTCCAGCGACGGCGCGCGGTGGCCGTAACCGATGACTCGCTCACAAAATGCATTGGCCTTGAGAGCACGGGCCAGCGAACCGCCGATCAAGCCAAGGCCGAGAATGGCAACTGTGCTTACTCGCGTAGCCATACTCGATCAGAGCACCGCACGGGGGTAGGAGCCGAGCGGCTTAAGCAGGATGGACTGTTCCTCCAACTCGCCAACAATGCCGGCGATATTTTCGTCCTGCAGATGTCCCTCGAATTCGATAAAGAAAACATAGGCCCATTTCTCGGTGCGCGAAGGCCGGGTGTCGATTCGGGTCAAACTCACACCAGCTTTCCGGAACGGGTCCAGCAGGGTAAACAGAGCGCCTGGCTTGTTGCGGCTGGAGACAATAATAGAGGTTTTGTCGCGACCCGAGGCCGGTACTTCCTCGCGGCCAATTATCAGGAAGCGCGTCGTGTTATCGGCATAGTCTTCGATGTGCTCTGCGAGCTTTTCGAGACCGTAAAGCTCTGCAGCCATATCGCCAGCGATGGCCGCGACACCTGGCATGTCTACCGCCATGCGCGCTGCTTCACCATTACTGCTCACAGCTACCCGCTCGATATCGGGCCAGTTGCGGTCCAGCCAGTTACGGCACTGCGCCAGGGCTTGCTGGTGTGCACAAATTCGCTGGATATCGCCCTTACCCGTGTGGCTCGCCACCAACAGATGGTGACCGATACCCATTTCCACCTCACCGGAAATCTTCAGCGAGGAATCCATAAAGTTGTCCAGCGTGTGACTGACCATGCCTTCGGTGGAATTTTCCACTGGCACAACGCCATAATTACACTCACCAGACTCAACCTGCGCAAATACTGAGGCGATGGTCCCGCGGGGCACACACACGGCAGCATGACCAAAGTGCTTAATCGCGGCCGCCTGGGTAAACGTGCCCTCCGGGCCCAGATACGCCACCTGCAGCGGTTTCTCCAGTGCCAGACAGGCGGACATGACCTCGCGAAAAATATGCGCCACTGTCTCGCCCTGCAGCGGCCCTTCTTCGCGATCGATAATATTCTGCAGCACCTGAGCCTCGCGCTCGGGCCGGTAGTAAACTACCTCGGCTTCCGTGTCGCCCGCTTCCAGGGCGGCCTGCACTTCGGCGAGTTTGATATCTGCTACCCGCTGGGCACACTTCGCCCGGCGGCTGATAAGCTGCTGTATTTCCCGGTCGATCGAGTCGATATCGACACGAACCTCGTCCAGGGTGCGATTGTCACCGTTATCCGCCATGGGCTTACCCGTTGCGTTGTTCGAAGTCCTGCATGAAAGCGATGAGTGCGTCTACAGCATCTTCGCCCACTGCGTTGTATATGCTCGCGCGCATGCCCCCGACAGAGCGATGCCCTTTCAGGTTAAGCAGACCGGCCTCATCGGCCTCGGCGAGGAACTGCTTGTCCAGACCAGCATCCGCCAGGGTGAATGGCACGTTCATCAGCGAGCGGCTCTGCACTTCCACCGGATTGGCATAGAAATCCGAGCCATCGATGGCGCCATAGAGCTTTTCAGCCTTGCGGCGGTTGACAGTCTCCATCGCCGTCAGGCCACCCTGCGCTTTGAGCCAATCGAACACCAGGCCAGCCAGGTACATCGCGTACGTGGGCGGAGTGTTGTACATGGAGTCATTGTCCGCGGCGGTCTGCCAGTTGAGCATCGCCGGGCAGCTTGGCACAGCCTTGCCCAGTAGATCCCTGCGCACGATCGCAATAGTCAGGCCGGCGGGGCCGATGTTTTTCTGGGCGCCAGCGTATATCACGCCGTAGTCATCGACATTCACCGGACGAGATAGAATAGTAGAAGACATATCCACCACCAACGGGACATCGGCCTGGGGCACCCAGAAGTACTCCACACCACCAATTGTTTCATTGGGCGTGTAGTGCAAATACGCGGCGCCGTCGCTCAGCTGCCAGCTATCCCGCGGCGGGATAGTGGAAAAGTTGGTGTCCTCGGAGGTCGCTGCCACGTTTACATTGCCATAGCGCTTTGCCTCTGCGATCGCTTTTTTGGACCACTGCCCGGTGTTGACGTAGTCAGCCGTGCCATTCTCGCCCATCAAATTGAGGGGGACGGCGGCGAACTGGGTGCTGGCACCACCTTGCAAAAACAGCACCGCGTAGTCGTCCGAAATACCCATAAGCTCACGCAGCGTGGCCTCGGCATGTTCGGCAACGCTCACGACTTCCGGGCTACGATGGCTCATTTCCATAATGGACAGGCCGGCGCCATGCCAGTCGAGGATTTCGTCTCGGGCTGTTTCCAGTACCGCCTCGGGCAGAGCCGCCGGGCCGGCGCAGAAATTGTATTTGCGGGTCATGGTCTGGTTCTCAAATTGTGGTTTAAATCGCGACCGTCGGCCGCCCCCCATGAGAAAGAACGATCAAATGGGGGTGTTTATTCCTGAATAATAGGTAGGCGCGAACAGTCGTCGCGAACTATCATGTCTCCTCGCCGGGCTCTTCATCCTGGCTGGATGCTTCACCTTCGACGGATTCTGTCATTTCGCTGGATGCTTCATCCGAAGCAGATTCTGCACTCTCGCTGGATCCCTCGCCCTCGAGCAGCACTTCCTCCTCTGGCTCATCGATACGCTCTACACTCACCAGCGCTTCGCCTTCCTTGGTGCGGATAACGCGCACACCCTGCGTATTTCGACCAAGAATAGAGATCTCATCCGCACGGGTACGCACGAGCGTGCCCTGGTTGGATATCAGCATCAGTTCGTCGCCATCGAAAACCTGAACCGCGCCGACCAACTTGCCGTTGCGCTCGGTAGTCGCCATGGCGATCACACCCTTATTGCCGCGTCCCTTCGTGGGGAAACCCGTGATTTCAGTGCGCTTGCCGTAGCCGTGTTCAGACACGGTCAATACGCGACCACCCTCACGGGGCACGATCAGGGAAATCATCTCGTGGCCCTCGCCCAGCTTGATACCCCGTACGCCCTTGGCGGTGCGGCCCATCTGGCGCACATCACCCTCTTTGAATCGAACGGCTTTGCCCTCACTGGACAGCAACATCACGTCCTGTTCGCCGGTGGTGATAGCGGTGCCAACCAGCACATCGCCCTCGACCAGGTCCAGTGCACGCAAGCCGACGCTGCGCTGACGCGAGAAATCGGTCAGTGCAGTCTTCTTAACAGTGCCGTTGGCGGTGGCCATAAAGATGTAATGGCCCTCGGTATACTCTTCCACCGGCAGAATGGAAGTGACACGTTCGCCGTCTTCCAATGGCAACAGGTTGACCATCGGGCGGCCGCGAGAATTGCGCCCGGCCAGAGGAATCTGGTAAACCTTGAGCCAATAGACTTTGCCCAGGTTGGAGAAGCAGAGAATAGTGGCATGGGTGCTGGCAATCAGCAGATGCTCTACAAAATCCTCGTCTTTCACTGAGGTGGCAGACTTGCCCATACCGCCACGGCGCTGCGCCTGATAGTCGGTCAGAGGCTGGGTCTTGGCATAACCCCCGTGAGAAATAGTAACCACCCGGTCCTCTTCAGTGATCAGATCTTCCACTGTGAGGTCGTGCTGGCTGGCGGTGATTTCAGTTTTACGCTCGTCGCCATACTCGGCAACAATTTCTTCCAGCTCCTCACGAATAACAACTTTGAGGCGCTCAGGATCAAACAGGATTTCCAGGTACTCGCCGATTTCGCGCAGTCTCTCCTCGAATTCGTTGAGCAGCTTCTCGTGCTCGAGGCCAGTCAGGCGATGCAGGCGCAACTCGAGAATGGCCTGAGCCTGCGCAGGAGACAGGTGGTATTTGCCTTCGCGAACACCGTACATCGGGTCCAGCTCATCCGGGCGGCAGGCATCGGCACCGGCGCGCTCCAGCATGCCGCTGACATCACCTGGTTCCCAGGCACGTGCCAGCAGTTTTTCCTTAGCTTCAGTAGAGCTAGGTGACGCCTTGATCAACTCGATCACTGGGTCAATATTGGCCAGCGCTATGGCGAGACCTTCGAGAATATGGCCTCGCTCACGCGCCTTGCGCAGCAGGTACACGGTACGACGCGTCACAACCTCGCGACGGTGACGGATAAACGCTTCGAGTATTTCCTTGAGGTTCAGTATCTTGGGCTGGCCATCCACCAGGGCCACCATATTGATACCGAATACTGACTGCAGCTGCGTCTGCGAATAGAGATTGTTGAGCACAACATCGCCCACTTCACCCCGGCGAAGCTCGATCACAACCCGCAGGCCGTCCTTGTCAGATTCGTCCCTGAGTTCAGTAATGCCCTCAAGCTTCTTCTCTTTTACCAACTCGGCAATACGCTCGATCAGGCGCGCCTTGTTCAGCTGGTAGGGAATTTCGTGGATCAGGATGATGTCTTTGCCGCGCTTCTCGTCGGTAATGACTTCGGCCCGCGCACGCACGTATATGCGACCGCGGCCAGTGCGATAGGCCTGGATAATACCTGCGCGGCCATTGATGATCGCACCGGTAGGGAAATCAGGGCCCGGAATATGCTCCATGAGCTCGTCGACGGTGAGTTCGGGATCGCTCAGCAGGGCCAGGCAGCCACTGATGACCTCGGTGAGGTTATGCGGCGGAATATTGGTGGCCATGCCCACGGCAATACCGGAGGAACCGTTAACCAGCAAGCTGGGGACGCGGGTCGGCAGCACCGCGGGAATCTGCTCTGTGCCGTCGTAGTTATCGACGAAATCCACAGTCTCCTTATCCAGGTCAGCGAGCATCTGGTGGGAGATTTTCTGCATCCGGATTTCGGTGTAACGCATCGCGGCGGCATTGTCGCCGTCGATGGAGCCGAAGTTACCCTGCCCGTCTACCAGCATGTAGCGCATAGAGAACGGCTGGGCCATGCGCACGATAGTGTCGTACACAGCGGAGTCACCGTGAGGGTGATATTTACCGATAACATCACCGACCACACGGGCGGACTTTTTGTAGGCTTTATTCCAATCGTTGTTGAGCTCGTTCATAGCGAAAAGCACACGCCGGTGAACTGGCTTGAGCCCGTCGCGCACGTCTGGCAGCGCGCGGCCCACGATCACGCTCATTGCGTAATCGAGGTAGGATTGTTTCATCTCGTCTTCAATATTGACGGGAAGAATTTCTTTCGCTAAATCACCCATGTACGACTGTATCCCACGGCCATTTTTACAGGCCTCGTCTTGAATTAATTATGCTGTGTTAAACGGGGTGCAACGCACTTTGGAAAAGTGCCGGAACGCCCCTGAATACCAACCGCCGATTATACGGAATTGACCGCGTAACTACCACGTTTTTACTGAATTTCACCGACAATTACGGCTCTCTAGGGGTATACTCTCCGCCCACTGGTGACGCGCTCTCCAAGCAGCGCCAAAGCTGGTGGAAAATTGACCAAAGAAGGGCCGTAATGAGCCAGATTCCAAGCAGCGTCGACACCCTGATTCACCCCGAGTGGCTGGTACCGGTTGTGCCCCGAGGGACAGTGCTGGAAAACTACAGCCTGGCCATAACTGGCCAGCGCATCAGCGCTATCCTGCCGCGGGATGAAACCGCTGGCATTGAGGCCGGCAGGGTTATCGAGCTGCCAGGCCACGCATTGACCCCCGGCCTGATCAATGCACACGGGCACGCCGCGATGAGTTTGCTGCGCGGCTATGCCGATGACCTGCCCCTCATGCCCTGGCTGGAAAATCATATCTGGCCCGCAGAAGGCGCCCATGTGAGCGCTGAATTTGTCGCCGACGGCACCGAACTCGCTATCGCAGAGATGATCCGCTCCGGCACCACGACATTTTCTGACATGTATTTCTTCCCGGACACCTGCGCCCAGACGGCCCAACGCCTGGGTATGCGTTGCCAGCTCAGCTTCCCGGTCCTGGACTTCCCCAGCAACTGGGCCCGCAACGCCGACGAATACATCAGCAAGGGTCTGCGCCTGCGGGACGAGACCAAGCATCTGGACCTTGTAAACATCGCCTTTGGGCCGCACGCCCCCTACACCGTGTCGCGAGAGAATCTCCAAAAAGTGGCCACGCTGGCAGCGGAACTGGATGCGGGCATCCAGATCCACCTGCACGAGACCGCCGGCGAAGTCCTGCAAGCGGTTGAAGCGAATGGCGAGCGCCCAATCGACACACTGAACGCCATCGGCCTGCTAGGGCCCCGCACCCAGTGCGTGCACATGACCGATCTGGGTGACCAGGACATTGAAACCCTGGTCAAGACCGGTGCATCCGTGGTGCACTGCCCTCAATCCAACATGAAGCTTGCCTCGGGGATCGCTCCGGTCAAAAAATTATTGGAGGCCGGTGTCAACCTCGCTCTGGGCACGGACAGCGCGGCCAGTAACAACGACCTCAATATGTTTGGCGAGATGCAGAGCGCCTCTTTCCTCGCCAAGTTGCACAGCGAAGACGCCACCGCGCTTCCCGCTGCCGACGCCTTGTACATGGCGACCCTGGGTGGCGCCCGCACACTCGGCCTCGATGAGCTGGTTGGCAGCCTGGAAGTTGGCAAGCAGGCAGACCTCATTGCAGTCGACCTCACCGGCCCGGAATGCCAACCCCTGTTCCACCCGCTATCGCAGCTCGTATACAGCTGTAACGGCAGCCAGGTCCGGCATAGCTGGATAGCCGGCCAACAACTGCTCCAAGACCGCGAACTTATCCGTATCGACCTGCCAGACCTGCTCGCGCGAGCAGATCAATGGCGCCAAAAAATTGAGATGACAAACAAGGCATGAGCACAGAATCCAACGTAGATCCCGCAGAAATCGCCAAGTTCGAAGCGCTGGCTTCGCGCTGGTGGGACCGCAATAGCGAATTCAAACCACTGCACGACATCAATCCATTGCGTGCCAACTACATCGACGGCATTTCACCCGTTGCAGGCAAACGCCTGGTGGACGTTGGCTGTGGCGGCGGGATACTGGCAGAAGCCATGGCCCAGCGCGGCGCGACTGTCACCGGCATCGACATGGGCGAGGCGCCACTGTCCGTGGCCAAACTGCACGGCCTGGAATCCGGTGTCGAAGTGGATTACCAACAGAGCACCGCCGAGGAACTGGCCGAGCGCGAGCCAGGCGCATTCGACGTCGTGTGCTGTCTGGAAATGCTGGAACACGTGCCCGATCCCGGAGCGATCATCCAGGCTTGTGCCGACATGGCCAAACCCGGCGGCAACCTCTATTTTTCCACCATTAACCGCAATCTGAAGGCCTACGCCTTCGCCATCGTCGGCGCCGAACATATTCTGCAGTTGCTGCCAGCGGGCACGCACGAATACGACAAGTTCATCAAGCCCTCTGAAATGGCGGGCTGGATTCGCGATGCCGGCCTGCTGCTAAAAGATCAGACCGGCCTGACCTACAATCCGCTCACCCGGATCTATCGCCTCAACCCGAGCGATGTCAGCGTGAACTACATGGTGCACGCGGTGAAACCCGCATGATGCCCAGGGACCTGCAGGCAGTATTGTTTGACCTGGATGGCACCCTCGTCGATACGGCAGCGGAATTTGTCGTCGTGGTGCAGAAGCTACGCGCTGAACACGGGCTACCAGAGATGGACCCGCAACGCATCCGCGCATCGGTTTCCAATGGCGCAAGAGCACTGGTGAAGCTGGGCCTGGACATCGATTTCGAGGCACCCGAATTTGAGAGCAAGCGGCTGCGCCTGCTCGAACTGTACACCGAGGTACTGGGGACCGAGGCGACGCCTTACCCCGGGATTACCGAGTTGCTCGATGAACTTGCCGAGCGCGGCATATCCTGGGGCGTGGCGACCAACAAACCACGTGCCTACGCCGAACCGCTGCTACCCCGGATCGGCCTGTACTGCCCCAGCCTGGTTTGCCCGGACGACGTCAAAGATCGCAAACCACACCCGGAATCCCTGTACCTCAACTGTCGTGAACTGGGCTGCACACCGCACCAGGCGATCTACGTGGGCGACCACGTGCGCGACATCGAAGCGGGCAAGCGCGCGGGCATGTATACGATTGCCGCCGCCTATGGCTATATCGAGCCAGACGACAGCGCTGAATCCTGGGGCGCGGACATAATTGCCCCTCGCAGCGAAGACCTGATAAACCTGATACTCACCGACTGACGAGCTCCGTTAATGAACATTGCAACTGCACCCGCCGACTACCAGCCTGCCGAAAATCTACTGGAGGGTAAAACCATTCTTGTCACCGGCGCCGGCGACGGCATCGGGCGCGCCGCAAGCCTCGCCTACGCGGCTCATGGTGCCACTGTGATTTTGCTGGGGCGCACCGAAGGCAAACTGGACGCTCTCTATGACCAGATCGAAGCGGCAGGCCATGCTAAACCGGCCATCGTGCCCATGGACCTGCTCACCGTGACCGAAGAGCAGTGCATGCAACTGGTGGCCGGACTGGCCGATGAATTCGGCCAGATAGACGGCCTGCTGCACAACGCGAGCGTGCTTGGCGAACGCCGCCCTATCCAGAGCGCTACTTATACCGCCTGGCAGGAAGTCATGCAGGTGAATGTAAATGCGGCATTTCTCCTGACCCGCCACCTGCTGCCGTTGCTACAGGCTTCACCCAGCGCATCTATCGTGTTCACGTCTTCTGGAGTGGGCCGCACGGGTCGCGCATTCTGGGGCGCCTACGCCGCGTCCAAATTTGCCACCGAGGGGCTCATGCAGGTGTTGTCAGAGGAATTGGTGGAGACGTCAAATATCCGTGTGAACTGCATCAATCCCGGCGCCACCAATACCACGATGCGGCGCACTGCCTACCCGGCGGAGCACCCCGAGAAGAACCCCTCACCCGAGGAGATTATGGGGACTTATCTGTATTTGATGGGAGAGGATAGCGCAGGCACTACTGGCGTCTCATTCGACGCGCAGTAGTCCTTCAGTTATCACTAGCGCTTTTTGCGGGCAGGCGGGCGCCCACGGCGCTTATTGAACTGGCGCTCCATGACCTCGCGCTCTTTTACGCTGGAGCGTTTCTGGTCTTTGAGTTCCATGCCGGCCAGGCGGTACAGGCTTTTGACTTCTTTCGAGTGGAGCTCCACCCACTGGCCCTGCTTGACCTTGGACGGAATAAACACGTCGCCGTAGCGCACTCGCTTGAGGCGCGACACGGTCAGCCCCTGAGATTCCCACAGACGGCGCACCTCGCGGTTACGACCCTCCATGATAACCACGTAAAACCAGTGATTTATGCCGTCACCGCCGCCGTCCTGGATGTCAGTGAAGCGGGCAACACCATCATCGAGCATCACCCCTTCAAGCAAGCGACTGAGCATTGCCTCGTCCCACTCACCCATGACCCGCACCATGTATTCGCGCTCGATATTAGACGAGGGATGCATCAGGGAATTGGCGAGATCGCCGTCGGTGGTGAACAACAACAGGCCAGAGGTGTTGTAATCGAGCCGGCCTATCGAAATCCAGCGCCCGGCTTTTAGCTTGGGCAGGCGCTCGAAAACGGTGCGCCGACCCTGGGGATCCTTGCGTGAGGAAACCTCACCAGTTGGCTTGTGATACAGAATGCAGCGGGTTTCCTGTGCTGGCGCGCGATCAAGTGGCCGTCCGTCAACGCTGATGCGATCGCGATCGATAACTCGATCGCCTAGCCTGGCCACCTTGCCGTTAACGAGAATCCGTCCTGCTTCAATCCAGCGCTCCATTTCCCGACGCGAACCAATGCCAGTGCGCGCAAGAACCTTCTGCAGTTTTTCGCCAGGGACCGAGGGAGCGGGCTTGGCGTCGTCGGCAGGCTCCTCTGTATAGGGGGATGACATGAATCGCTATCAGACCTGCTGTTCGGGGTTGGCGGAGGCTTCAGGTTCTTCTTCAGCAGCTTCGGGTTCAGCAGCTTCGGTGAGGTCCGTCATGGCCTCAGCAAGTTCCTCGGCCACGATAAACTCAGCGTAAGGTTCGTCTGCTTCGACGTGGTCCGTTCCGCCTACGACAGTGAGTCCCGGGCCATCACCTTCAGCCTCGGATGCGGCGGGCTCGGACCCCTCATCAGCCGCGGGCGCTGCACTCTCGGGCAGCGGCTCAGTAAAGCCGAGCTCGGCATTGAGTGTTTCCAGATCGCGGATCTCGGCGAGCGCGGGCAACTGATCGAGGTTCTTGAGGTTAAAGTAATCGAGGAACTGGCGTGTAGTGGCATACATGGCGGGACGGCCAGGCACATCGCGATGCCCGACAACCCGGATCCACTCACGCTCGTGCAGCGTTTTGATAATATTCGAACTCACCGCCACACCGCGAATCTCTTCGATCTCACCACGGGTGATAGGTTGGCGATAGGCAATGAGTGCCAGGGTCTCGAGCAGAGCGCGGGAGTACTTGGCCGGGCGCTCCTGCCACAGACGTGCCACCCAGGGGCTCAGATTCTGGCGCACCTGAAAACGAAACCCACTCGCCACTTCCACCAGCTCAAAGCCGCGATCGTCGCAGCGCTCGGCAACTTCTTTCATGGCCTCGCGGATAGCAGCGTTTTCGGGCCGCTCGTGTTCTTCAAACAGCTCAGCCAGCTGCGCCACAGTGAGCGGCTTGCCCGCAGCCAGTAGTGCGCCTTCGAGGATCTGTACCAGACCTGTTTCCGCCATGTTATTCAGACCTTGCCTTGACGTGGATAGGACCGAAAGAGTCGGTCTGAACAATTTCCACGAGTGATTCCTTGATCAATTCCATTACCGCCAGGAACGTGACCACCACGCCCAGACGTCCTTCTTCTGCCGAAAACAGTGACACAAACGGCACGAACTGCTGCCCTGCCAGTTGTTCCAGCACATCCGACATCCGTTCCCGGGTAGACAGGGCTTCTCGCTGGATGTGGTGGCTCTCATACATATCAGCACGGCGCAACACCTCAGACAGCGCAACCAGAAGCTCGCGCATGTCGACGTCAGGGTCAGGCCGCACACGATTAATGTCCGGAGGGTTGGCACTACCCACCCAGGTGTCCCGCTCCATGCGGGGCATTTCCTCGATGTCTTCGGCAGCCTTTTTGAAACGCTCGTATTCCTGCAGGCGCCGGATCAACTGGGCGCGCGGATCTTCCTCGTCCTCGTCAATATCGGTAGAGCGCGGCAGCAACATCCGTGACTTGATCTCGGCGAGCATTGCCGCCATCAGCAAGTACTCCGCCGCGAGTTCAAACTGCATGGCGTCCATAAGATCGACGTAGTGCATGTACTGCTGGGTGATCTTGGACACATCGACCTCGAGAATATCGAGATTCTGACGCTTAATCAGGTACAGCAGCAGATCCAGCGGCCCCTCGAATGCCTCGAGAAAGACTTCAAGCGCCTGCGGCGGAATGTACAAATCCTTGGGCAGTTCCGTGACTGCCTGCCCCATCACCACAGCGAAGGGCATCTCTCCCTGTTGGGGGAATTCCGGACCGGTGGGCACAGCCGATTCAGGCGCCTCAGCGGAAGCCTCTGGGGCTTCTACGGGTACTTCGGATTCGGGTTCGTTGGCTGACACGGGATTACCTGTAATTGTCTGAGACCAGTATACAGGATCAGTCCTCGAATGGGGCAATATCACCCTTACCGGCGCGCATCACCAGAGGAGTGTCTTCCACCATATCCACAACCGTGGTCGCTTCCATCCCACAGTAGCCGCCATCGATCACTAAATCAGCGTGGTGCTGCAAGGTCTCGCGAATGTCGTAGGGGTCGATCAGGGGATACTCGTCACCCGGCATGATCAGGGTAACGCTCATCATGGGTTCGCCGAGATCCGCGAGCAGGGCCTGGGCAATCGCGTTGTCCGGAACCCTGAGGCCAACCGTTTTCCGCTTGGGGTGCATCAGGCGCCGGGGGACCTCGGAAGTGGCCCGCAGGATGAACGTATAGGGGCCGGGCGTACAGTGCTTGAGCAGCCGGTAAGCGGCGTTGTCGACCCGGGCGTAAGTGGCGATCTCGGAGAGATCGCGACACACCAGGGTGAAATTGTGACGATCATCCAGTTGACGAATCCTGCGAATTCGATCCAGGGCATTCTTGTCACCAATATGGCAACCCAGGGCATAGGCGGAGTCTGTGGGGTAGGCCACCACGCCGCCGTCACGGATAATATCCACGGCCTGGCGCACCAGGCGCGCCTGCGGGTTCTCTGGATGGATTTGTAAAAACTGGGTCACCGGGCCTCCTCTGGGTTCTCTTGCGCCGACTCGAAGTGTCGCCACACTCCCGACCGGGCCTCAAGCCGGAGCAATTCTACACCCAAGCGGGGGCTATAGGGCCCATCCCTGTGAAAATCACTGCCGGCGGATACGTCCAGTTCAAAATCCTCCGCCAGCCGCAGGAGCTGGGCAGTCTGGTCCGGCGTCTGGCGACCGCTGAGGGCCTCAACCGCTGTGCCCCCGGCTTCGGCAAAGTCTTGCACAAGGCGCCTGAGCTTCATCCGGGTGTACTTGTACTTGAGTGGATGCGCCAGCACTGCGATACCACCCGCATCGACGATCCAGGCCACCGCCCGGGCGAGCTCTGGCCAGAATGCCTTCACATCCCCCGGCTTACCCTGCCCCAGATACTTGTCAAAGGCGGTGTTGTGGTCAGGCACATGCCCCTGCGCCACCATCCAGCTGGCAAAGTGTGGCCGGCCCAGCTGGCCGCCCCCAGCCTCGATCTGAGCCCCTTCGAGCGCGCCGGGGAAGCCTCGGCTAGCCAGGCGCTCAGCAATCTTGATCCCCCTGGCCGTGCGCGCCGTATCAAGTTCTGCAAGCCCTTCGCACATGGCCGGATGCTGGCAATCCACCCCAAGGCCCACTACATGAATAGTCGTGGCAGACCAGCGACAGGACACCTCTACCCCGGGAACCAGTTTCACCGTGGGATAGTCCAACTGGAATTGACTGGCCTCGAGATAGCCTGCCATCGTATCGTGATCGGTGATAGCAAACAGGTCGATGCCCGCCTCACTGGCGCGCTGCAGGAGCTCCCTGGGCGTCAGGGCACCATCAGAAGCTGTCGTATGGGTATGGAAGTCGATCAGCACAATCTTTACACTTAGGCGCTGCGGCACGGGGTGCCGAGCGAACAATAATCATGGGGAAAACCCATAGTAACAGCCGAGGTACAGGGCACACCATGAAGCAATTGGCAGAATTTATCCCCATCGCCCTCTTTTTCGTCGTCTACCAACTCGACGGCGAGACCATGGCCCTGGGCAGCTGGGCCTACACTTTTGATGGCATTTTCAGCGCGACAGCCGTGTTGATGGTCGCCACCGTCGCTCAGGTCGGCCTGACTTTCGCCTTCAGTGGACGATTGGAGAAGCGCGCCCTGTGGATGGCCGCGGCTATTCTTGTTTTCGGTGGTGCCACCCTGGTGCTGCGCAACGAGCTCTTTATCCAGTGGAAGCCCACTATTTTCAATTGGGTGCTCGCGCTCGCCTTCGGCGGCTCCCAATTCATCGGCGACAAAAACCTGATGGAGCGTACTCTGGGCAGCCAGATCGTTCTGCCAAGGCCCATATGGACCAAACTGAACTTGCTGTGGGTGAGCAACTTCACCATCGTCGGCGCACTCAATCTGGTCGTCGCCTACGGCTACTCTGAAGCCACCTGGGTCAGCTACAAACTTTACTCTGCCATTGGTTTCACGCTGGTACTGACTGTGCTGACCGCGATTATCGTCAGCCCCCATATTAAAGAAGAAGCACCGCTCACCGACAATCAGGAAGCCTGACATCATGTTGTATGCCATTCTCTGCGAAGACGTAGAAAACAGCCTTTCGCTGCGCGCTGGCGCGCGCCCCGCCCACCTGGAACGTATTCAGGAACTGGTGGATGCCGGGCGACTGCTGGTCGCAGGCCCCCACCCTGCGCTCGACACTGAAGATCCCGGTGAAGCGGGCTTCACTGGCAGCCTGATCATCGCCGAGTTCGACAGTCTGGAAGCAGCCACCGCCTGGGCGGACTCCGATCCCTATGTAGACGCCGGCGTATTCTCCAAGGTCACGGTAAAGCCCTACAAAAAGGTCCTGCCCTAAACCACTCCACGCCTACAAATACCCCCGCAGGGGCGTTAAACTAGCGCCCCCATTCAAAGAATCACCAAAGAATCATCGAGGTTCCCATTTTGCTGCGCTCCCTGCCCGTCCTGCTGCTTTCGCTATTGCTGGCCACTACCCTCCAGGCTCAGGAAACACGCTATGTCAGCGACAAGGTCTTTATTGTCCTGCACAAGGGGCCCGGCGCAGAGTATCGCTGGGCAGCCAAACTGACTCCGGGCACTCGCCTCAGCGCTGGCCGCTCCCAGGGCGACTGGACCGAAGTCACAACTGCCCGCGGCACCCCCGGCTGGGTTCGCACCGAATTTCTCACCGCCGACAGCCCCGCCCAGGTCAAACTTCCCCAGGCCGTAGCGCGAGCGGATCAACTGTCTGATGAAAACGCCAATCTCAGCAACGATCTGGGCACGCTGCAGGGCGAGAAAGTCGAGTTGCTAAACCGCATTACCAGCACCGAGGCCGATCTGGTTTCTGTGTCTGAGGAACTGGCTGAACTCAAAACTATTTCCGGTAACGCGGTACAACTTGATATCGACAACCGGCGGCTCGTAGAGGAAGCAGAAAACCTGCGCGCCGAAGTAGATACGCTCGAAGCAGAAAACCTGCGCCTGACTGACAAGCTAAAGAGCGAGGCCTTCATGAATGGCGCGCTCGCTGTACTGCTGGGTGTGATTATTACTCTGGTAGTCCCCCGCCTCTGGCCCAAGCGCCGCAAACCCTCAAGCTGGGGATCCAGCTGGTAAGGAGATACACAATGCTCAGAATTTTCACGCTCGCCCTGGCCCTGGTACTTGCGCCTTTAACAAGCGCAGCCGAGCGAGAAGAAACCCCACTGCCCAACCCGTTGGTAACCGTCAAAACTTCCGATGGCAGTTTCACCCTGCGCCTGTTCCGCGACAAGGCGCCCATCAGCGTGGAAAACTTTCTCAAATACGTCGATGAGGGTTACTACAACGGCACAATCTTCCACCGCGTGATTCCTGACTTCATGATCCAGGGCGGTGGTTTCCTGGCGGATATGAGCGAAAAACCGCCGAATGACCCGATTGTGAATGAATCGAAAAACCGCCTGCACAATACCCGCGGCACGATTGCCATGGCGCGGACCAATGACCCGGATTCCGCAACCTCCCAGTTCTTCGTCAACCTGCGCAATAATCTGCGTCTGGACTGGGCGCCAGGGCGCGAGGGCTACACTGTGTTTGGCGAAGTCATCGAAGGCATGAAAGTCGTGGACTTCATCGCCACCGTCCCCACGGGCAATGCAGGTGGGCACAGCGACGTACCGACAGACACCGTCACTATTATTGAGGTGAAACGGAAATCCCTGCTGTGATCGCCCTGTCGGTCAACCTCAACAAGATTGCCTTGATCCGTAATTCCAGGGACACCACCAACCCCAGTGTGCCGGGCCATGCACAGATGTGCATAGACGCGGGAGCCGATGGCATTACGGTCCACCCTCGGCCGGATCAGCGTCATATCCGCGCCCAGGATTGTTACGACCTGGCAGCCATGCTGGACGTTGAATTCAATATCGAGGGCAACCCCTTCACCCGCGCTCGCAAAAGCGAGCGAGAGGGAGTGACCGACTACCCCGGTTTCATGGAATTAGTAAAGGACATCCGCCCTGCCCAGGTCACTCTGGTCCCCGATGGCGACGGCCAGCTCACCTCCGATCATGGCTTCGACCTTAAGCGCGATGGCGATCGGGTTGCGCCGCTGGTAGCAGAGCTCAAATCACTGGGCATGAGGACCAGCCTGTTCATGGACCCCGATCCAGAACAAATTCGTCTCGCCGCCCAGACCGGCACCGATCGGATCGAGCTCTATACTGAACGTTATGCCCATGCCTTTAAAACCAATACAGATGTCGACAAGGTACTGGGAGAGTTCATCCGCGCCGCGGAAGTCGCGGCAGAGGAAGGCCTGGGACTCAATGCAGGCCACGACCTTGACCTACACAACTTGCCCCGCTTTACTACAGAAGTGCCGGGGCTACTCGAAGTCTCTATCGGCCATGCCCTGACAGTGGATGCCATCCATCAGGGGCTCGCCAACAGCATACGCGCCTACCAGCACGCACTCGGTAAACAATGACAACGACAGGATCTACATCTATGAACAAACGTATTCTTCAGACCCTCATCCTCAGCTTACTGCCTATTGCCGGTACGGCATCCGCGCAAGATCTCGGCAAACTGGTTGAGGCCGTGGACACGGATAAGGCCGTGCAATCGGTGGACACCGATAAAATGACCGAAGCCGTCAGTGGCGATAGCGTCGACTACAAGAAAGCCTATGACTCAGTGGACAAGCAGAAAGCCAGCGAGTCGGTAGACATGGACAAGGTGAAGGAAGCTATTTCCACACCGTCTGAGTAAACGCTACTCCCAGGGAGTTCACCATGGCATTGGATATTATAGGCGCAGGCTTCGGCAGAACCGGCACCATGTCGCTAAAGGCCGCTCTCGAGCAGCTGGGGTTCCCCTGCTACCACATGGTGGAGTGCTTTCCGCAGGGGCCATCGCACTGGAAGCTTTGGGAAGCGGTGGGCACCGAAACGCCGGACTGGGAGGCAATCTTCAGGGGGTTCACTGCTACGGTGGACTTCCCCGCCTCGACAAGTTTTGCTGCCCTGGCGGACTTCTACCCTGAAGCAAAAGTGATTCACACTGTCCGCGACCCGGAAAAATGGTTCCGATCAGTTCAGGACACGATCTTTGGTGAAGAGTGGATCGCCTTTCTGCCGGATACTGAGGCAGGCGCCTATATGAAGGCGACGATTAACGACTACTTTGACGGTCGTATGCACGAACGCGAGCACCTTGTCCGGCGGTTCAACGAACATACCGCCGCTGTTCGCGAGTACATTGACCCTGAACGACTCCTGGTATTTGAGGTAGCTGACGGCTGGGAACCACTGTGTCAATTTTTGGAGTTACCTGCCCCGGAAGAAACCTTCCCCCACGTCAACGACACCGAAGCGATTCAGGGCCTGATCAGGAACATCATGGATAAGGGTTTCCAGGCGGTGCTCGGCTACCAGGGCTAGGCCTGAACTGGCGCTACAGGCGGGCGAGAGCCTCACGGATAACATCCGGCACAGGTATCGTCTGCTTGGTTTTCATATCCACATGCACCAATACTGCACTGCCCCGGGCGACCAGCGTGTCGCCCTGCTGCATCTCACACTTCATGGTCAGCGAAGTATTGCCTGCGGTCACGGCAGTCATCTGGATTAACACATCTGTGCCGTGAAAGGTCTCTCTCAGATAGTCGATGGTCACTGAAGCTACCAGCCAGCGACCTTCGGACCTGGGGCCACCCCGCAGATAATCCAAGGCGTCAATCCGGGCCACCTCGAACCAGACTGACATCGCCGCGTTGTTGATATGCCCCAGGGCGTCGGTCTCATTAAAGCGCGGCTTGATCCGCGTAATCGGAATGCTCATGTGATCAACCTCCAACGAGACTGATCATGACACCTGCAGCAACGGCAGAACCAATCACTCCCGCCACATTCGGGCCCATGGCATGCATCAACAGGAAGTTGTGCGGGTTGGCCTCGAGGCCGAGCTTGTTACTTACGCGCGCGGCCATAGGCACAGCGGAAACCCCAGCCGATCCTATTAACGGATTGATCGGAGTGGAACCGAAGCGATTCATTGCCTTGGCGATCAACACGCCCGACGCAGTGCCGATACCAAAAGCAACAATACCCAGGCCGAGAATCCCAAGCGTGTTCACATCGAGGAATTTATCAGCGACCAGCTTTGAGCCCACAGACAAACCCAGGAAGATGGTTGTGATATTG
The DNA here is from genome assembly GCF_009388985.1 of Halioglobus maricola. Classification (NCBI taxonomy): domain Bacteria; kingdom Pseudomonadati; phylum Pseudomonadota; class Gammaproteobacteria; order Cellvibrionales; family Halieaceae; genus Halioglobus; species Halioglobus maricola. Next base: position 1,426,468 of record NZ_CP036422.1, on the reverse strand, counting down.
ATCAAAGCATTCTGGACCGTGTCAGACAGTCGATCGACCACACCGCATTCTTTCATCAGGTTGCCGAAACAAAACATGCCCAGCAGCGGTGCTGCGTCGGGCAGTAACAGCGCCACCAATATAAGTAACGCCAGCGGAAAGACAATTTTCTCCCGTTGGGAGACCGGCCGCAGTTGCACCATTTCAATCTTGCGCTCGTCCTCGGTGGTCAGCGCACGCATGATCGGCGGCTGAATCAGTGGCACCAGCGCCATATAGGAATAAGCAGCTACCGCAATAGCGCCGAGCAGGTCGGGCGCCAGTACGCTGGACACATAGATCGCAGTGGGGCCATCTGCGCCACCGATGATACCGATAGCCGCCGCATCGGCCACGCTGAAATCCATCACGCCGACGGAGGTCAGTCCCACAGCGCCGAGCACAGTGGCAAAGATACCGAACTGGGCAGCCGCACCCAGAAACAGGGTCTTGGGATTGGCGAGCAGCGGGCCGAAGTCTGTCATCGCCCCTACTCCCATAAAAATCACCAGCGGCGCGATACCTGAGGCGATGGCCACAGAGTAAAAGGTATACAACATACCGTTGCCATGGCCGGCATCCCGGGCCAGTTGCTCGGCAGCAAGGTGAGCTGATGCGCCTGCGTTGTCGTAAGCAATCAGCAGATCCTTGGTGCTTTCAAAGGTCGCCAGGCCCAGCGTGCTGGCGAACTCGCCCAGCAGCGCAGGGTCTGCCGCCTGCAGTGCATTCTCCACCGCCGAATAGGCCAGGCCAGCACCGGGAATGTTCGCCAGAATGCCACCAAAGCCAATCGGGACCAGGAGTAACGGTTCGAAATTCTTGCGAATGGCCAGGAACAATAGCAAAAGGCCGATAGCCATCATGACTACCTGACCGAGCTGCACCTGGGCGAGGCCGGAGGAATTCCAGAGAATGAGCAAATTTTCCATCGCCAGTTAGCCCAGCGTAATCAGGGTTTCGCCGACAGCGACGGAATCCCCCACCTTGACATCAACACTGGCAACAGTGCCATCGCGGCTGGCGCGTACCTCGGTTTCCATTTTCATCGCCTCGAGGATGATAATGACGTCCCCCGCGGCAACACTGTCGCCCGGTGCGACGTTGACCTTGAAAATATTCCCCGCAAGCGGGGCCGGCAGTGGCTCTGCCTCACTGCTGGCGACGGGCGCAACGGTGGCAGGGGCAGCCACCGGTGCAATACTGGAAATGTCGCCCCCATCACTGACTTCGACCACGTAGGCGGTGCCATTGACCTTGACGGTGTAGACCTCTGCAGCGCTGGCCGCAGCCACAGGCGCGGCTACCGCCGGGGGCTCGGGCTCACTACCAGGGCGCGGTTCAAAGGCATCGGGATTGCCGCGGTTTTCCAGGAACTTAAGGCCAATCTGGGGAAACAGCGCATAGGTGAGGACATCGTCGATTTCGCCCTCACCGGCGGTCAGGGCGACATTCTTCTCCGCTGCCAGCTTACGAAGCTCGGTGCTCAAAACATCGAGTTCAGGCTCGAGCAGGTCTGCAGGGCGACAGCTGATCGCCTCCTTGCCTTCGAGCACACGCGCCTGTAATTCTGCATTAACCGGCGCCGGCGCCGCACCGTACTCACCCTTGAGAATACCAGCGGTCTCCTTGGAGATAGACTTGTAGCGTTCACCTGTGAGCACGTTAATCACTGCCTGGGTGCCCACAATCTGGGAAGTGGGTGTCACCAGGGGAATGTATCCAAGGTCCTCGCGCACCCGGGGAATCTCCTCGAGCACCTCGTCGAGCTTATCAGCAGCGCCCTGCTCCTTGAGCTGGCTTTCCATATTAGTGAGCATGCCACCGGGCACCTGGGCCACGAGAATGCGGGAATCGACCCCGCGTAGCGAGCCTTCGTTTTTAGCGTACTTCTTCCGCACATCGCGGAAGTACGCCGCAATCTCTTCCAGCAGATGTATATCCAGGCCTGGGTCGCGGTCAGTGCCCTGCAGCATGGCGACCACCGATTCCGTCGGCGAATGACCATAGGTCATGGACATGGAAGAAATGGACGTGTCGACATTGTCGATACCCGCCTCGACACACTTGAGGATAGTGGACGTGGAGAGGCCTGTGGTTGCATGACAATGCAGGCCGATGGGAATATCGCAGGAGGCTTTAAGGCGTTTGACCAGCTCATAGCCCTCATAGGGGTGAAGCAGGCCCGCCATATCCTTGATCGCGATGGAGTCCGCGCCCATGTCCTCGATTAACTTCCCCTGGGCAACCCAGGAGTCAATATTGTGCACCGGGCTGGAGGTATAGGAAATCGTGCCCTGGGCGTGCTTGCCCACTTTTTTGACCGCCTGCAAGGCCACTTCGATATTGCGCATATCGTTCATGGCATCGAACACGCGGAACACATCCACGCCGTTATGGGCGGCGCGCTCAACAAATTTTTCGACAACGTCATCAGCATAGTGACGATAGCCGAGGATATTCTGGCCGCGAAACAACATCTGCTGCGGCGTATTCGGCATAGCCTTTTTCAGCTCGCGAATGCGCTCCCAGGGATCTTCACCCAGATAGCGGATGCACGCATCGAAAGTCGCCCCACCCCAGGTTTCCAGTGACCAGAATCCCACCTGATCCAGTTTGGCAGCAATGGGCAGCATGTCTTCGATACGGACCCGCGTGGCCAGCAGCGATTGGGAGGCGTCGCGTAAAACGACATCGGTAATGCCCAGAGGGCGCCTATTCTCATCCATGGGTGACCTCTATTTACTGTTTGTTGCTGCGGTGCTGATGAACGGCCGCGGATATAGCCGCGATTACCTCACCCTGCGCGGCCGCCGACGCGACAGGTTTACGTGGCACCGGCGCAGGTGCGGGAGCCTCGGGAAAGTAGCGCGTTATCACGGTAGACATAAACGTCGTGATCACCACCAGCAGCGCCAGAAACACGACTACGGTGCCCATGCCATAAAGCATCAACTCGACACCCTGGCTAACAATATCGTCTGTCATCTCAGTACCGTTACAAAAAAGGAGGAGCCAAAGCCTGCCCTGACTCCGGACGGAAGACCTCAATCATAAAACAGCTGGCCTGGTAGTGCCATTATTGCGCCATTAGTTGTAGCTATGCTCGATATTCCCCTGGAAGGTGGCCGGGCGTATAATTCGCGGCCTGCGACACCCAAGCACTCCAATCTCGAGAAAACACCATGCGACTGATGATCGCCCCCATGGAGGGCGTCGTTGACCACACCATGCGCACCTTGCTCACATCTGTCAGCAAGGTGGATCGCTGTGTCACCGAGTTCGTGCGCGTAAACGACCAGCTACTACCTCCGCGCGTGTTTCACCGCTATTGTCCCGAATTAAAACAAGGCGGCGTAACCCCCTCCGGCGTGCCCGTGTTCGTCCAGATTCTTGGCGGCGATCCCCAGGTGGTCGCGGAAAACGCTGCTCGTGCAGCAGAACTGGGAGCCGCGGGAATTGACCTGAACTTTGGCTGCCCCGCGAAAACCGTCAACAATTCCAACGGTGGCTCCATACTGCTGCGCAATCCGGAACACGTGGCAGCTATTGCCAGTGCTGCGCGCGCCGCTGTGCCCTCTTCCGTTCCCGTTACCGTCAAAACGCGTCTGGGTTACGAAGACGGCGCGCTGTTTGAAGATATTGTGCGTGGTATTGGCGAGACAGGTGCAGATGAACTCACCGTACACGCTCGCACCAAGCGCCATGGCTATCGACCACCAGCCTACTGGGAGGAAATTGCCATCGCCCGCGAGCTTCTGGACATTCCCGTCATCGCCAACGGTGAAATCTGGAGCCCGGATGATGCCCGGCGCTGTCGGGAAGTGAGTGGCTGCGAGGATCTGATGCTGGGGCGCGGCGCCCTTTGCCGCCCGGACCTGCCAGACCTCATCCGCGCCGATGACATGGCTGAAGACCGGGCGCCCTTGCGCTGGGAAGAAGTACTGTTACTGGTGCAGACCTACCTCGAGGCGACTATCGACGCCTACGACGCTCATTGCGTGGGCAACCCCATTAAACAGTGGCTGGTATATCTCAGAAGCTACTACCCGCAGGCTGCGATCTTGTTCGAGAACATAAAACGCCTCAGAGATCCCGAAGCCTTGCGTGCTCAGTTAGCAGCAGAAGTGAAAGCTGCGCCCGCAGTCGGACGCAGTGTGGCCTGAACTGACTCAGGCGGAGGCTTGCATGGGCTGGGCGAGTTCCAGCTCCAGTGCGTATATGTCCTGCTGTAATTGCTCCAGCTCAGATTGAACCCAGGCCTTCCAGAAATTGGCAATCTCCTGGCTCTCCTCAATCTCTGTCGCGATGTCCATGGGATCCCGTTCCAAATCGAGGTTCGCAAAATCGGTACCCAGGGCCTTCACCCCCACCCCCGACTGGAAGGCTGACAGCATCAAGTAGCCACTTTTGAGGTGTTCACTCAGACGTGCGTCATCGCTGTTACCTATGCACTTGAGCAGCGAGGCTTTCAGTTCGCGCTTGGAATGGGGCAAATCACTTTCATCCACTACGCGGCCCGGCATGACCGGCGAGTCTTCGAGATATCTGGCGTAATCCAACACCTTGCGCTGTGCCTCGACATAGCCCAGTTGATTTTCGCTGGCGCCACGGCGGCCAAAAATGCGGCTAAAGATTGTCATCACGTCTGTCTCCTCTTTCGAGCATGTTTTCCATGCTGGCTATTTCAGCGCAGGGGACTGACAAAGAGCATTGCCGTGAGCGACAGACACATGGGTTTCGGCGCCAATCAACGCCTGAGGAGCAAATTCCAGGCCCTGTAGGGGAAATAGATCGCCAGAATATACAGCGGGCCCCTGAGCGGGAACGAATAGCGCGGATCGGACTGGGTCGCCAAATAAACAAACGTGATATACAACAGCGTGATGCACAATATCATGGGGGTAATCGAAGACCTGTCGCCGAGCGCAACAAGCACACCCAACAGGCCCAGTACCAACAAAGGCAGGTGTAGCGTGCGCATTACAGAGTACGTAGCCCCGGCGACAGGGGAGACATCGTAGAGAGAGTACTGAATGGGATAGATGTATATATCCCGAAAACCTATCTGAACCTCCCAGCCCCATAATACCCGCGGTTTTTCCAGTAGATACCAGTTCAGCATACCCAGTGGGTCCGCTGTCACTTTGGCGGCCCACCTCTCAGCGAACTTAGCGTAGTCCCCATCAATCTCCTTCCTGTCGATATCCGCGGGGTTTGAAGGATCGCGCTTGTTGACACGCCAGATAGCGTGAAAATCACTGTGCATGCCAATAATCAGATTTGTTAACAGTCGATCTGCGGAGGTCAGCTCACTCGCTGACACCTGGATTTGGTTGCGCATTGACCAGGCACCCGCAGTCAGAACGACAGGCAGTATAACTCCGGCCAATATGACTGGGGCATGTTGCGGCGCCTCCCCCTTCCTGAACCAATACCACACTATCGCCAGCGCCAGCGCAGGGGCCAACAAGAGTGACACTGGATTCACCCACCAGGCTAACGCCAGAACAACACCGCCCGCGAGCAGCCTGCCCCTTTCCTGTCGATAAATGCCCTCAATCAAAAAGTACAAGCCAGCGACAATAAGGAATCCGAACAGTGTCTCAGTCAGAAGATTCTGACCCACCGCCACGAGATGAGGGGACAAGGCCACCAGAGCAGGCGGCAGCAGCGCCAATCCGAAGGGGAGTAAGCGGGCTGCTATCAGCCCGGTAAAATAAATAGTAAATACGCCTAACAGCGCCTGTACCGCAAGAATAAGGCGATAGCTCTCCAATCCAAGAGATTCACCACCGATCATCAAGGCAGCAAGAAACGCAGGGTAGCCGGGCGCCCAATATGAATCCGGCTGTGGGTTCTCAGCGCGTTGTTTGGAGAATACGCCGTGATGTAACAAATTATTTGCGTAGCGAACGTAGCTGGCCGCGTCAGCCTGTATCGCAGTGGCGTTAACGGTGGCTTCGTTGTAGCCAAATCTCAACACAGCGCCTGCCAGAAGACACAGACTAAAGCCCAGTACAAACCACCAGGTCGAATCTCGCAGAGCGTTATTCTTCAACGCCGAGTCTCTCTAGAACACCGTTGGGACAATTGCGTCTATCAGCCGCGGACCCTGCTGAGACATAGCCTCTGAAAACAACGCGTTAAACTCTTCCGCAGTTGTGGCGCGAGCTGCCTGCACACCCATACCCTGAGCCATGGCGACAAAATCCATATCCGGGTTGCCGATATCCAGGGTGCTGGCCGCACTTGGACCAGGCACGCCGTCACGGGCGCCGGTACGGCCGTACTCCATTTCCAGAATGGAGTATTTGCGGTTGTTAAATATAACGATCGTCACATCCGCATTTTCCCTCGCCATACTCCAGAGCGCCTGGATCGTATACATTGCACTGCCGTCGCCCTCGATACAGACAACTTTACGATCGGGACAGGCGATCGAAGCACCTAGCGCCGCAGGCAGGCCCCACCCAATACTGCCACCTGTCTGGTTGAGCTGTGTATGCCGGCGCGCGGCGCCGGTGAACATATTCACCATCATTCCGCTGGTGATGCCTTCGTCAACAAGAATCGCGTCCTCTGGCAGGTGATGGGCTATCGCCATACCCACCATGCCCGCATCGAGTTCTCCTTGCGCAAGGTCCGGAAGGTCCAGCGCGTGAACCCTCGGCTCGATTGCGGTGCCCCCGACAGCGCCCGCAAGCGCTGTCAGGGCACCATCGATATCGTCATTCGGTCCCGCCAGCACAAAACGCTCGGCCGCATCGGGGGCGATCGCACTGGGCACCCCCGGGTAGGCGAAAAACGAGACCGGGTCGGTTGCACCAACGAGTATCAATTGCTCGACGTCTTTCAAACTGTCGATAGCCAGCTCCGCGAGATAAGCGAGGCGCTCGATTGTCGCGGTGCCCTCGCCCCGCGCTACCTTGCCAGGCAAAACTTCGATAAGCACCCGGGCACCGGTGGCCTGGGCGATCTGGTCCGCCAGCAGACCATGCTCTTTGCTGACTTCGCGGCCACCAAGCAGAAGCAGCGTGTTCGCACCCGATGAAAGACGCGCTGCAGCGTCATCAATACGCTCGGCAGGCACCGCTAAGGGACCGACGATCTGGACTGCTGCCTCGGCACCGTTAGGATTGTCGCTCCAGGACACATCCGCCGGCAGCATCAGGGTCGCAATTTGTGAGAACCCAGCCTGGCGAACCGCCTCGGCACCGTCGCGCGCAATGTCCTCCGGCGATCGGGAGGTGTGCACCCAGTGCGAGACGGGACCGGCGATAGCTTCGATATCTGATGTCAGCGGCGCGTCGTACTCCAGGTGATACGTGGCGTGGTCACCTACGATATTCACCATTGGAGAATGGCCTTTCTTCGCATTGTGGATATTGGCCAGCGCATTGCCGAGCCCTGGTCCAAGATGCAGCAGGGTCGAAGCGGGCTTACCGGTCATACGTGCGTAACCATCGGCAGCGCCACTGAGAACCCCCTCAAAAAGGCACAATACACAGCGCATCTCTGCTACTTCATCCAGCGCGGCGACGAAATGCATCTCCGATGTACCGGGGTTAGTGAAACAAACATTCACGCCGTTATTGGTCAGGGTTGTCAGCAGGCTTTCAGCACCATTCATGCGGGTATTCCTTTGTTCACTTGTTTGCAGATTCGCTCAGGCTGGCATCGCGCGCCGCCTTGAACTCAACGCCTTCGTTCCAACGCGGGAACTCACGGTTGGCAGCCAGGCGCCGGCCCATCGCAAACAGCAGTTGCACTTCCTGTACCGAACCGCTGAGATCCCAGGACGGGTCGTATTCGTCAGAAGGCTTGTGGTAGTGGTGTTTACGATAATCGGCAAGACGCTTCGCCCCCCACTCATGACCGTGCTCGATACTGTCGGTAGCGCGTGTGAGGTACAGGGCGGGCACGCCGACGCGCGCCAGGGAAAAGTGATCGGAGCGATAATAGTAGCCCTTCTCTGGAAACGGCTCCTGGACCACGGCCCTGCCCTGCTCTGCAGCGGCCTCTTCCAGGTAACTCTCCAATTCACTGTTGCCATACCCAACCACGGCGACGGACTGGGTTAAACCCACCGTGCCTGAGGCTATATTGTCCATATTGAAATTGGCGACGGTCTTTGCCAGCGGGAAAATAGGGTTTTCACCGTACCATTGGGAACCTAGCAGGCCCGACTCCTCGGCGGTGACAGCCAGGAATAGGATAGAGCGCTCGGGTCGCTGGGGCAGTTCCATATACATGCGCGCTAATGAAAGCAACGCGGCGGTGCCGGATGCATTATCGCTGGCCCCGTTGTAAATATTGTCATCTCCCTCGCCTTCCCGCACACCAAGGTGATCCCAGTGAGAGGTATAGATCACGACCTCATCGGGATACCTGGTACCGGGAATAAGAGCTGCGACATTGTGGCTACTGGCACTGGTAAGCGTATTCTCAAGTGTCATTGAAGCGCGCAGGTCGCCCAATGGCACCGGCGTAAAATCGCCGCTTGCTGCTGCCGCTTTCTGTTCGCCATAGTCCAGACCCGCTGCAGAGAACAGGGCCTCGGCCTGTTCCAGAGGCAACCAGGCTTCTATCGCCACCCTGTGGGCATTGGCATTGGCATCGGTCAGACGGATCTGGGGACCGGACCAGCTGTTGCGCACTACGCCCCAGCCGTATGCTGCCGGCGCAGTCTCGTGCACAATCAGCACACCCGCAGCACCCTGGCGAGCCGCTTCCTCATATTTGTAGATCCAGCGGCCGTAGTAGGTCATCGCATTGCCATTGAATAACGCTGGATCCCGAGTGGCGAAACCCGGATCATTGACGAGCACCACGACCGTTTTACCCGTCACGTCGATTCCGGCGTAATCATTCCAGCCTCGCTCTGGCGCATTGATGCCGTAGCCGACAAATACCAGCTCGGAATCTTCTATCGAGACCTGGTCAAGCTGCCGGGTTGTCATCGCCATCATCTGGTCGCCGTAGTTCAGCTCGGCGCTGTAGTCGGCCCCGCGAATAGACAAAACGGCCTCGGGCGAGGAAGTTACGGCGGTAATCGGTACCTGCTGAAACCAGTCGCCATCATTCCCCGGTTCAAGCCCCAGCGCTTCAAAGTGCTTTACCAGGTAGGCAACGGTCAATTCCTCACCTTCGGTGCCGGGCTCACGCCCCATATAGGCATCAGATGCCAGCTCGGCAATGTGCTGATGCAGTTCCGCATCAATTGTGGCGTCGGGGCTGAGCGCGACGGCCAATTGAGATACACCTTGCTTACCTTCGGGCGGCGGTGTCACTGAGGCATCGCTGCCGGAATCACAGGCGGCAACCAGCAGTGCGGCGCCCAACATAGCGATTAATTTGCGCAAGGGAATTCTCCATTGTGTGCGGCGGAGAGTTATCATACTGACAATTCCGTGAGCGCGCACAGGCTGTTGCGGTATTGCCGCCCTCATTCGTCTATTAGCCAACGCCTGCGAAGGCCACCCACAACAAGGACACTCAATGACCAGCGACAGCGCCGCGGCTTCGGCTCAGGACACAGGATTTTTCGGCCACCCCCGAGGCCTGTTTGTATGCTTCGCCACCGAGCTGTGGGAGCGTTTCTCCTTCTATGGCATGAAATACCTGCTGTTGCTTTACCTCACAAAATATCACCTTTTCTCAGACGCAAATGGCCTGGAAGTACTCGGTAGCTACGCAGCCCTGGTGTATGCAATGCCAGTCATCGGCGGCCTGCTGGCCGACCGTTATCTCGGGATGCGTAAAGCCGTTATTTTCGGCGGGCTACTGCTGGTCGCGGGCCACCTGGGTATGGCCGTAGAGGGCGAACAGGCCCGCTACGTGGAAGGCGTGGTGGTGCGCGACGAAGGCGCGCTGCAAGTGTTCTATTTCTCCCTGGCCTTAATCGTCATGGGCGTGGGTTTCCTCAAGCCCAACATATCCACTATCGTCGGCCGCCTCTACAGCGAAGATGACCATCGACGGGATTCCGGTTTCACCATCTTCTACATGGGCATCAACATCGGTTCATTTGCCGCCACCCTGCTGTGTGGCTATCTCGGTGAGACTTATGGCTGGGCCTATGGCTTCGGCGCTGCAGGCATCGGCATGCTGGTCGGCCTGGTGACGTTTATCACTGGCCAGAAACACCTCCACGGCCACGCCGAACCCGCCAACCCTGACGCGCTTCAGGAAAAATCTCCCATCGGCATCAGCAAGGAATGGAGCATCTACCTGATCTCCCTGCTCGGCGTTTTCGCCGCCTGGCAGATGCTGCAATTTCATGGCGCTGTCGGTATTACGCTGAACGTGCTCTCAATTGCTGTGCTGGCTGGCCTGGCCTGGTTCATCACCACCCGCTGTAACAGCGTTGAACGCGGCAGAATGATTGCCCTGATTGTGCTGACGATGTCGACCGTTGTGTTCTGGGCACTGTTCGAGCAGGCCGCTGCGTCCATGACTCTCTTTGCAGACCGGGTAATGGATCGCACCCTGTTCGGCATCGAATTCACCGCCTCACAATTCGGCGCTCTTAATGCCTTCTTCATCATGACGCTGGCCCCCTTCTTCGCCTGGCTTTGGACGGCACTGGACAGGCGCGGCCTGGAACCGTCAACGCCGGTCAAATTTGCCCTGGGTATCGCGCAGGCCGGGCTGGGTTTCGGCGCACTGGTCTGGGGCGCTGCCAATCCGGATGACGCGGGCCTTGTGGCCGCCTGGTGGATGGTGCTGGCCTACCTGCTGCACACCACCGGAGAACTATGCCTGTCGCCGGTAGGGCTATCGGCCGTGACCAAGCTGTCTGTGCCCAGTGTAGTGGGCGTGATGATGGGAGCGTGGTTCCTCGCCACAGCCTACTCAGAATTCGTAGCGGCTCAATTGGCCAAACTGGCCGCAATAGAGACCGTCGATGGCGGTGTGACTGACATCGGCGCTGCCCTGGCCAGCTACTCCAGCCTGTTTAACGATCTGCTGTGGGTGGGCCTTGGCGTCGCCCTGCTGCTGTTCCTCGCCTCCCCTATCCTCAGGCGCCTGATGCACGGAGTGCACTAAACGTAACTTCGCGCTTGGCAAAGGGGCACTGCACGCCGTACATTGCCCCTTTATCCAGACATAACACAGGAGTGGGCGACGCGAGGTGAATAAATTCAACCTCACGTTCTGGGGCGAGATTCTGCCGGGCCGCGATCCGGAGACGGTCAAGGCTCGCTTCGCCAAAATGTTCGACATCCGGGAACCGGAGCAACTCGAGCGCTTTTTCTCCGGCGAAACGATCGTTCTTCGCCGCAATATCGAGCGCAAGGTTGCCGCCGAGTACTACGCCAAACTGCGTAAGCTCGGTGTTGAGGCCGAACTCCGCAAAATCGATGCTACCGGCATTGCCACCGAAACCGAGACCCAGCGCGCCCATCAAGAGCAAGCCGAAAAAGAAAAACTGGCTAAGCGAGCAAAGTGGGAACAGGCCCGGCAGGAGGCTGAGCAAGAAGCCCAGCTAAGGGCCACCAAAGAACGCGAACGCAAACTCGAGAGCAGTCGTCAACGCCAGCAGCGGGAACGCCGCGAAGCACAGGAAAGCGAGTGGAAAGCGCGTCAGCTGGAGCGCGAGCGCGAGCAACTGGCGCAGGCAGCCCGCCGACAGAAAGAACGCGAAAAACAGGCGATTCTGCGGACGGAAGAAGAACGCCGCAGGCAAGAGCAAGCCGAGGCACGCGCCCAAAAAGACGCGGAGGAAACCGCTCGCCGCCGCGCTGAGGCCGAGGCGACCGCTCAGCGTAAAGCCGAAGAAGTACAACGCAAACAGGCAGAGGCCGAAGAGCGCGCTAGGCTGAAAGCCGAGGAATCGGCACGCAAGAAGGCTGCTCGGGAAGCCGCACGCAAAACCAAGGCTGAAGCGGAGGCGAAACGCAAGGCGGAGGCTGCAGAGCGCCGCGCGCAAGAAGAATCACAGCGTCGGCAAGAGAAAGCAGATCGGGAAGCCAAAGCCGCGAGGCAGCGCGCTGAGCGAGAGGCTCAGAAAAAGAATGAGCAGGAACTCGCTGCGAAGAAAAAAGCAGAGCGGGAAGCGGCAGAAAGAGAGCGCGCCAGGCAACTTGCCCTGCAGCGAGAAAAGGATGCTGCCGAGCTACGCCTGCGGCAAGAAGCAGAGGCCGAGGCCGCCGCCAAAGCGGCGGAAATCAAGCGACAGGAACAGGAGAGAATCGAGCGCAAGCGCGCTGAAGAATCCGCCCGCAGACAGCGCGAGGCCGCAGCGCGGCGAGCGGCACAGGAAGCTGAGCGTGTAGCTCGAGAAGCTGAGAAAGCGCGCCTCAAAGAAGAACAGGAAGCGCACAAAGCCAGAGAATTGGCACTGGAGCAAGAGCGCGAAGCTGAGCGCAAGCGCCTTGAGGAGCAGGCGCTGGCCCGAGGTGCAGCAGAGCTGTCCACCCAAAAAGGCCTGAAAGTAAAATCGGCCGCCGTACGCTCCGCGATGGAACTACCCCGCCGTGAAAAACTCGGCAGCGGGCCCTCCCGCAAACGCCAGTCTGGCGCACCCAACGACTACCGCACCCATCCTTTTCGCAACAGCGCCGAAGTGCGCAGCCGCGCAACCGTAGCTCGCGACAGCCTTAAGCGGACACTCGCAATCGCCGCGACAATACTTGCAGCTACCCTGCTGCTTACTGGCCGTTATATCAGTCTCGACCCCACCGAAACAGTTTCCGGACCGTCGCGGATTGTCGCCGCTCCCACCGGCACACTGCTCGTGGAGGCAGCGGGACAACTGCTTATTCACGACCGCTCAGGCACAGGCAAAAATACGCTGTCCTTCCTCGACCTGGGGCTCGCTGCAGACACCCGCAGCCTCGGCTTTGGTCCCGATGGCAAGCTGCTGGTTTGGGGCTCGGCAATCGAGACGAAGACGGCCAGCGAGGACACCACGGGAGCTGGCCTTTGGTCCTGCGACCTAGCGACAGAGAAATGCAAAGCACTCCCCAAAGGAGTATTGGCCAGCGCACCGGATAACGTGGTCATCCACGATCTCAGCGGTCAGATGTTTGTCGCGACGGCCGGCACCGGTGAATTGCTCAAACTTGATCCCACTGGTGAGATTCTGTCGCGCACAGAACGCGCCTTTGCGCCCTCGCCAGCACTGCGGCTGGAGATGGGCTTGCTCTTCGCAGGCAGCGCCGAGGGCCCGGCAGTGAGCGTGCTTCGCTATGAAGATGACGCCTTTGGCAGGCAGCTGGATGAAGTTTTACTCCTCCCGCCCCGTGCACTGGAAGAATCTCAGACCCAGGTTCACGACTTCATTCGCTCCGGTGAATACTGGTGGGTCAGCCTGCGCAATCCGGAAACGGCCAGTGGCGGGCTCTACCTGTTCGATAGCGACTGGAAATACCTGCGGGAACTTGCAGTACCAGCAACACTGACTTCCGGCCATCTCACTCGCTGGGGGCAGAAAATACTGCTATTCCACCCAGGGACCACCGAGGTGTTGCGCTTCAGCAGTACAGGCCTGGCCGAGGTAAATTACGAATCAGACCTGCTGACTGAATTCATCGCCGAACAGCATCGCAGTGAGACGATCAGCGGTGCGATCTGGGCGACTGTCTTCTCGTTGTGCCTGGTTGCGGTAGTCGGTGCGTTGACGTACACCTGCCATCAGTACCTACGCAGTTTGGTTTATGTCAATCGCCCTGCTAGCGGCGCAGAACCACTCGACCAATACAGCGAGCATATTGTCTGGGTAGATCCGGTGGAAGACCGCCGACGAGACCTGCTTCGCACTGGGCTAGGCTACGGTTTAATCTGTATCGCGGTGCTGCTGCTGATCGCTGGGCTCGACGCTAGCGCGCACCAGGCTCTGGCGGCCATCCTCGCACTGTCCGGTCCCGCTATTGGCCTACTGCTATATGGGCGTGGCGAGAGCGGCCATGCCGGTCGTGTGGAGGACACCCTGGCACTCGTTGACCACCGGGATATGTATCACCTTGCTCACGGGGCTCGCATCCACTACCGCGGCCCCTTCCTGATGATAGATGACGTGGTGGTGTTCACCGGCACGGCACTCGTGCCCAATCTGAACCCGGAGCAGGTACGCGAACTGATTTACCCACTGGCCCGCCACGGCGCGCGGGTCGACCGCAAAACTGCGCTGATCAAGTTGCTCGAGGTTCGCCATCCGCTCGCCGTCGGGGGCGTCGCCTGCGCTGTTTCCCTGCTGGCGGCCCTGGTGGTCCTGGTCGCCGGCAGTTTCTAGACTGTCCGACGCTACCCACTGCGTGTTAATCAGATATACTGGTCGCTAATCTTTGGGGGGCACCAGGCCAACACATGAACCACAGTACCGCGCCGCAAGTTTCCCTGTTTGTCACCTGCCTCGCAGACCTGATGCGGCCGTCCGTTGCCTTCGCCACTATTCGTCTGCTCGAGCACGCCGGTTGCGAGGTCTCCGTGCCCGTCGAGCAAACCTGCTGTGGCCAACCCGGCTACAACAGCGGCGAGTACGAAAGCACGATACCCGTGGCCAAAAGAACCATCGAATTATTCGAGCACGCTGAGTACGTGGTAGCCCCCTCCGGCTCCTGCGCAGGCATGATCGTCCACCACTATCCCAAATTACTTACAGGCGAATGGCGCGAGCGGGCCCTGGCGCTCGCAGAGAAAACCTGGGAGCTGACCAGCTTTCTAACCGATGTAGTTAAACTGGATACGCCACCTGCTCACCCCACTCAACTCCCCCCCCTCACCTATCACGACAGCTGTGCTGGTCTGCGCGAACTGGGCATAAAGGAGCAACCGCGCCAGCTCCTCAAATCACTGTGTGGGGTTGATGTCACTGAAATGCAGCAGAGCGATGTCTGCTGCGGCTTCGGTGGTACTTTTTGCGCCAAAATGCCCGACATTTCGGCCAAGATGGCCGACGACAAATTGCGCAACGCGAGCGCAACAAACGCGGCAATTCTCACGGGCGGTGATCTAGGCTGCCTGCTCAACATCGCCGGTCGTGCGCGCCGCGAAGGCCTTGATATTGAAGTGCGCCACGTCGCTGAAATTCTCAGCGGGGATCTATACGGACCCGCCATCGGCGAGCGGGAAGGCTAAATGGAACAGCACAGCGATCAGTTCTATGCCTTGTCTGAAGACGCGCTGGAAAAGACGGAGCAAGTAAAGCGTCGCGATATGCTGGGCCTTTTCATGCCACTGCTACGCGATGCGGCGATGGACGAACTGGGTGAATTTGAGGCACTGCGCCAACACAACAAACGCATTCGCCAGCACACCCTCGACAACCTGGACTACTATCTCGCGCGTTTTGAATTGGAAGCCACTAACAACGGCAACCAGGTGCATTTCGCCGACACCGGCGCCGAGCTGAATTCGATCGTGCTGGATATCTGCCAGCAGCACAGCGCGCGCCTGGTCGCCAAAGGCAAGTCGATGGTGACCGAAGAAACCGGGCTGAATGACTATCTGCAGCGGGGAGGCCTCGATGTTGTCGAAACCGACCTCGGCGAGTACATCATCCAGCTGGCGGGCGAAACACCCAGCCATATCGTCGGCCCGGCACTGCACAAGTCGCAAAGCGATATTCGCGACTTGTTCTTCGACAAGCACCCGCTGGGTGAGCGCGAACTGGAGGACATCCCGGCCCTCGTAAGCGAAGCCCGCCAGATGCTGCGCGAGACCTTTTTAAAGGCGGACGTGGGTATTATTGGTTCCAATGCCCTTATTGCCGAAACCGGCTATTCCATGCTCGTCACCAACGAGGGCAATGGCGATCTGTGTGCCAACCTGCCGTCCATACTGATCGTGTGCACCACCCTGGACCGAATCCTGCCTCGCGGAGAAGACGCCGCAGCTGTGCAACGCTTGCTAGTGCGCTCCGCAACCGGTCAACCTCAGACCTGCTATACCAGTTTCTACTCAGGACCACGGCGCGAAGGAGACACCGACGGGCCACTGGAAACCCACTTTGTCCTCCTGGACAACAAACGTTCCGACATCCTCGCCAGTGACTACAAGGAAATGCTGCAGTGCATCCGTTGTGGCGCATGCCTCAATCACTGCCCGATTTTCACCTCTGTTGGGGGGCACAGCTACGGCGCTGTCTATACAGGGCCGATGGGTTCGGTACTCACTCCACTGCTATCTTCCCTGGAGGAGGCAGAAGCGCTGCCCAACGCCTGCACCAGTTGCGGCCGCTGTGCTGAAGTGTGTCCCTCTGACATTCCACTGCCGGACCTATTGCGCGACCTGCGTCACGAACAGAGTCAACAAAAAATCACCCCACGCAGTTGGCGCGGCGGCCTGCGCCTGCACGCTTTCCTTGCGGCACGTCCCACGCTGTATCGATTTTTCGTGGACCTTGGCGTTGGCGTCATGGCCAGGCTGGGAAAGAAAAAGGGAGTCTTCAAACGCTTGCCACTGGCCAGCGGCTGGACCCAAGTGCGCGATTTCCCCGCGCCACAGGGCGACACCTTCATGAAACAGTACAAAGCCAGGAGTCGTGGTGATGAGTAGTGAAAGCCGCTCCAGAATCATGGCCCGGGTACGCGGTGCGAGTGCCGGGAGCAAAGGCGTCGACATCGAGCGCGAGCTAGCCAGTTTTGGCACGGCGCCCACCGCGCCCCTCCTGCACGAAAACCTTGCCGTGGCCTTTATGGCGCGCCTGCTCAAGAATCAGGCAACTGTCGCTCTGGCGGCGGACCGAACCGCGGCGGTAAAGGCTGTGGGCCAGTATCTCTATGAACATCACCGCAGCCACCGGTTGGTCGCCAGCAATGCACCGCAACTGGCCGCTATGCCATGGCGAGACGGCGGTGTTCTGCCGCGCTTCGGTGAACTGGAACCCGGCGAGCCTGTTGCACTGGGTTATGGCCGCTGGGGCGTCGCTGAGACAGGCGCGGTTGTCACCCTCACGGGCAAGCAGAATCCGGCGCCCAATAGTTTTTTACCGGAACAGCATGTGCTGTTACTGGATGCGGGGAATATCATTCCCGACCTGGATGCACTCTGGAAAGAGCTTTCTCCCGAGTTGGAGCAGGGCACGCGACCCAGAGGCATCAATTGCATCGCCGGCCCCTCTAGTACCGCCGATGTCGAAGCCACACTGGTGTATGGTGCCCACGGCCCACGCGGATTACATATTGTGGTGATGGGCGACATTCCCGAAGATTCGCTGCAGGAAGCCCAGCGCCTCGCCGGGGCATAAAAAAACCCGCCAAGCGGCGGGTTCGAAAATAACTCTTGTTGGACCTGGATGGGTTGCCATCGGCAGCGGACTTGCCGCTGTCAGCCCCGGCATTTGGGGCTCTGTGTTTCGAGTTGCACCCAGATTAGACCTGCTTGTGATATGTATCCAATGTATTATTATTATGAATAACATGAATTGAAATTATATCAGGCGCTATGGATACTCGCGAGCTCGCCAAAATTGATCTTAACCTATTGATATCCTTGCAAGTTTTAATGGAGGAGAAGAATGTTTCGCGAGCGGCTGAGCGACTCCACATTACCCAGCCGGCCATGAGTAAAACGCTTTCCCGGCTAAGAAACCTGTTTGACGACCCTCTTTTCACCCGCACTAGCCACGGCATGCAGCCAACACCCAGGGCGATAGAACTGAACCAGGGGCTCACCGAGGTTCTCGCCGGCATCAGCAATCTGGTGAGTAACACCCATTTCAATCCTGCCGATTGCGATACCGAAGTTACCCTCGCCGTCTCTGAGTACATCGGCGTGACCCTGCTTCCGATCCTGGCGGCACGCTTGCAGGCCCAGGCACCGTTGCTCCACCTGCGAATCGTCACCCGCGTTGAAAACCAGCTGGAACAGCTGGCCCTGGGCAATCTCGACTTCGCCATCCACATTCGCCAGAGCCAGTACGGTTCTGACTTTCGCCTTGCCGATCTGGGTGGGAGCCCGCCAGTTTTGCTGATGCGGTCCGACCACCCCCTTTCCAGTGGCCCGGTCAGCACTCAGGACATTCAGCAATACCCCACCATTCGACTCTATATCTCGGACCGGGAGCAGTTGGATGTTGCGCCGATCACATCGAGCCTTGAGGAGGCTCGCCAGCGTTCCCGCGGATCGCTGGAGATCTCTCACCTGATGACCGCGATGGAGGTACTGCGCAACACAGACTACCTGATGCCGGGCCCCGCATTCTTGCTGCAGAATGAGAGCGTAAGCCAGGGGATTGCTGCCCAGCCGTTCCCCGATGCCGGCGACCTTTCGGTGGATTATGTGCTGGTCAGCCACAACCGCACCGCAAACTCTCTCATGCACAACTGGCTATGGGAACAGATCACCTGTACCATCCGCGACCTGCGCCCAACCCAGCCTCAGAAGCTTCGTCAACGCGTGGCCGCAGGCAGTACCTGATAGCACCAGACAGCGAAATTATGAGCAAAAAGAAGCGCCGGGAAATCCCACTTTTTCAGACGCCGATTATCGAGACCCACTGCCACCTTGACTATCTGGAGGGCGAGGAGCTCGACAGCACCCTCGAAAAAGCCCGTCAGGTAGGCGTCGAAAGAATCATCACCATCGCAGTCTCCCCAGACAATCTGGCCAAGGTCCGCACGCTGACCCGTCATGCCCCCGACATCTGGGGCACTCAGGGTATTCATCCGCACGAAGCCGAGCACTACAACGCTGAGGTCGAGGCCGAAGTTCGCGAGCATGTCGCCGACGACCGCATCCTGGCCGTGGGCGAAATTGGCCTCGACTATCACTATGACCACGCCGACCGCGCGACCCAGCGCAAAGTCTTTGAGCAGCAGCTCCAGATCGCCGCCGATACCGACCTGCCCGTGGTGATTCACACCCGCGAGGCAGACGAGGATACTCAAGCGATCCTGGCCAACTTCAGTGACTGTCTGCCACGCAAAGGGGTGATCCACAGCTTCACCTCCGGCATGGCCCTGGCGGAGTACTGTCTGGGCGAAGGCTTCATGCTGGGTTTTAATGGTATCGCCACGTTCAATCGCGCCGACAATGTTCGCGACGTCATCGCTGCCACGCCTGTCGAACAGGCCCTACTGGAAACTGACGCCCCCTATTTAACCCCTGTGCCCTACCGCGGCAGGCCAAATGCACCCTTCTACCTCCCCTTTATCGCCGAACAGGTGGCTGCCACAATGCAGATCGAGGTGGAAGAACTGCTGAGACAGGTCTACCGTAATAGTGAGGCACTTTTTTTCACTCGTAATTGATGGCCTTCAAGAGTAGTTGATGGAATACCTCATTGGACAGCGCTGGGTCAGTCATGCTGACGCCCAGCTCGGCCTTGGCGTGGTGGTCGAAGTTGAACCGCGCCGCATCACCCTCAGCTTTCCCGCCGTCGGCGAGGAGCGCACTTACGCGATCGAGAACGCGCCCCTGACAAGGCTGCGATTCAAGGTCGGCGACCACATTAATACCGTCGAAGGTGTGGAACTCGTGGTAACCGACGTACATGAACAGCATGGCCTGCTCATGTATACCGGTACCGATCACCACGAGGAACAGATCGCGGTATCTGAACTGGAACTGGACGCCTTCGTCCAGCTCACCACACCACAGCAGCGCTTGCTCAACGGTCACTTCGACAAGAACAGCGACTTCGCCCTGCGCGTCGCGACGTTGGAGCACACTGACCGTCTGCAGAGAAGCCCGGCCAGCGGCCTCATGGGATCGCGTACCAGCTTACTCCATCACCAGCTGTACATTGCCAATGAAGTGGGCCAGCGCCACGCCCCGCGTGTACTGCTCGCCGACGAGGTGGGCCTGGGTAAAACCATCGAAGCAGGCATGATCATTCATCAGCAGTTGCTCACCGGGCGTGCCAGCCGCGTCCTCGTGCTTCTGCCCCCCAGTCTGATGCACCAGTGGCTGGTCGAAATGCTGCGCCGCTTCAACCTCCACTTTGCCCTGTTCGATATCGATCGATTGGCGCAAATGGACGAGGGAAATCCCTTCGAGGCAGAGCAGCTCGTGCTGTGCTCGATGGAGATGTTCGAAGCGAACGATCACCTGCAACAACTGGCGCTGGACGCGGGCTGGGACCTGGTCGTGGTCGATGAAGCCCATCACCTGCACTGGTCAGAGGACGAGCCCGGCGAAGACTATCGCTTTGTCGAATCGCTGTCGCAGGTCTCACCCGGCCTGCTGCTGCTCACCGCAACGCCCGAACAGATCGGCCAGGCGAGCCACTTTGCCCGCCTCAGGCTGCTGGATCCATCGCGTTTCCACGATCTCGAAGCATTCAAGGAACAGGAGCTGGAGTATCGGCAGATGAGCGCGATGGCAGACGCTCTGGAAGCCGGCACTGTACCCGAGGACTTGCCCGCCGACCTCGACCGTTCTCTCCCGGCAGGAGAACTGGTCAACCAATTGCTCGACCGTCACGGCACTGGCAGGGTCCTGTTCAGAAATACGCGTGCCGCAGTTGAGGGCTTCCCCCAACGCATACTGCATCGCCACCCACTGCCTGTGCCCGAGGAATATGCACATGCGCAGGTCGACCTCATCGAGCGCCTGCACCCAGAGCTGCCCTACTACGATGATAGCTGGTTGGATTTCGACCCGCGCGTCGAGTGGCTGGTCAAGACACTGAAAGAACTTCGCCCCGAAAAAGTGCTGGTGATCTGCGCCCATGCCACCACAGCAGTAGCCCTGGAGCATTATCTGCATATGCGAGCAGGCATTCGCTCCTCTGCGTTTTATGAAGGCCTCTCTATCATTGAGCGAGATCGCGCCGCTGCCTATTTCGCGGACGAAACCAATGGCGCGCAGACTCTGGTATGTTCCGAGATCGGCAGTGAAGGTCGGAACTTTCAGTTCTCCCGCCATCTCATCCTGTTTGACCTGCCAATGAACCCCGACCTGTTGGAACAGCGCATCGGTCGCCTGGACCGGATTGGCCAGCAACACGATGTGGAAATCCACGTACCCTACCTTGAGGGCACACCCCA
Source organism: Halioglobus maricola (assembly GCF_009388985.1). Lineage (NCBI taxonomy): Bacteria > Pseudomonadati > Pseudomonadota > Gammaproteobacteria > Cellvibrionales > Halieaceae > Halioglobus > Halioglobus maricola. The sequence continues at coordinate 1,405,514 of NZ_CP036422.1, read as the reverse complement.
GGAAACGCTGCTGGACTGGTATGACCGCGGGCTGGATTTGTTCCGCGACAGCTGCAGCGCCGGCACTATGATTCTCGAAACGTTCCGCGACCGGCTTGTGGAGCAACTCAAGACGCGCACAGAGGCGTTTGATACGCTTCTGGTCGACTCAGCAGACTTCACCCATCGCACCCGCGAAGAGCTGCGAGAAGGTCGCGACCGACTGATTGAACGCAACTCCTGTCGCCGGGATGTGGCGGACGCCCTGATCAACGAAATCGAAGGGCTGGAAAGTGGCGACACTCTCGAGAACTACCTGGAAGCACTGTGCGAGGCCTTTGGCGTCGACCAGGAATTCCACTCAGAGCAAACCCTGATCCTGCGCCCATCGGAACACATGCTCACCGGCCACTTTCCCTATGTAGGCGACGAGGGAACGACCGTGACCTTCAGCCGAGATAAAGCACTGGCGCGGGAAGACATGGAGTTCGTCACCTGGGAACACCCCATGATCCATGAAGCAATGGACATGGTGCATTCAACCGAATTGGGCAATGCCGCTCTGGGCACAATCAAACTCAAGGGCGTGGCAGCCGGCACCATGCTGCTGGAAGCCCTGTTTACCGTGAACTGTGTCGCCCCGAAATCGTTGCAGGTTGAGCGTTTCTTACCGTTGACGCCCATGCGCTTGCTGGTGGATGCGCGTGGCAAGGAGTTAGCGAACCTGGTACCCCACGAGCGTCTGAACTCGCTGGTAGAAAAAGTGAAGAAGCCGACCGCGCTCGCCATCATCAAGCAGGTACACCGCGAAGTGGATGCGAAGATGAGCCTGGCCAAAGCGCAGGCCGAGGTGCGACTCAAGGAAGTTTTAACGGACGCTGAAAATCTGATGCGCAGTGAACTCGGCGCGGAACTGGCGCGATTGGAAGCGCTGCGTGAGGTCAATCCCTCGATTCGTGAGGAAGAACTGGAGAACCTGCGTTATCGTATTGAAGAGTGCGCAATCCACATCGCGCACGCCAACCTGCAGCTGCAGGCCCTGCGACTGATCATTACCACCTAGCAGCCTGCAGGCTTGTTCGTCTTGTGCCGCTTCTTGCGGCACGAGGCGCGCTTCTCCGCTGGCTCCTCCGCTATTGCAGCCGGCTCTGGTGCGGCAACTGCGTCTGTATCTACCGCCTGAATCTGCTCTACCACTGAGAGCACCAGTCCATTTGGCACCGGCACGCTGAGGTTGTACTGGGCAACTTTCCACTGCCCATCGACTCGTTGCAGCACACCACTGCTGCGACAATGCCCCAGTTTGTCATGTTCCAGAGCCTCGTCGAACCAGGCAATATCGCCATCTTCGGAATATGCCACATTGCGCGACAGTGGCCGGTATTCCCAACCCCGCCCCGATTCAAAATGCGGCCGGGCAAACTCACGAAACTCATCCCCCTGCCAGCGTTCAGTGCCGTCTGTGCCGAGAAAAACAACCTCCTCCGTCAGCAACGAAAAATATGTATCGAGGTCAGCTTCCGCGGCCGCGCGATGGAATGCATCGAGGACATTGTTGGCCCCACCCGCGAAGGCGGGCAAACCAATGATCAGCAATAAGAGTGGCAGCGCGAGGCGAGCATACAGGCAGGACATCAAGACATCTCACAGTGGTTTTACGGCACGTTTACGAAAGCCCAAGTTAGCATACACTATACCCTCACGCACAATGCCGATTACACTGCCCGTATGAGTCTTTCCAATTTTCTGACAGCTATCCTTACGGCCGGCCTGCCGCTCTTCCTCTTGAGTTTTGGACTTATTTCCTGGGCAATGCATCGGGGTTGGCTGAGCGGCAATTCAGTGAAGGAACTGCAACTCAATATTGATGCCCTGAGCAAAGCCCGGAAAGACAAAAAGCAGCGAACCGAGTTGGACCCGGTAATGGAGCGGTGGTTTCGTTTTGGCGGTGGTTTCTATGGCGTGGTGGCGCTGTATACCTGGCTCTATATTGAGTTCGACGATGTCGTCAACTTCCTGCAGGGGCTTGCAAACATTGTATTTGATTTCAGCCCCAGCGGCCTGTTCCAGCTGATCCTCGAATTGTTCATCGAATCTATCATGAATTTCGTTTGGGCTATCGCGTGGCCCGCCTACTGGCTGTCCGAATCGCGCGACGCCTGGATGATGCTGTTCGTGGGCTACGCAGGCTATTGGCTGGGTATCAAAGCCGCCGCGTATGCAAGGCGCTTCCGGGTGTAGGCCGTCTCTTTATCGAGTTTCCTGCTGCAGCTTCCAGCCGACATAGGGGATCTGTACCCAGAACGAAAAATAGAAAAACGTCAGGTACCAGTAGGGTACGACGAAGCCGATACCCAGATCCTTGTAAACGGCCAACAAAAGATAGTCGTACACGAATAAGGGCAGGGTCAGGTACAGCGCCAGCCATCGAGCATTCGCCAGATGTCGGCCATCGTCCCAGAATTTACACAGCGTGTAGCGGCTAACGGGAAAGTAAACGAGAGTTGCCAGAATCACGACCAGCACCTTGGCCCAGTCCCACCACTGCTGATAATACTCGGGCAAGCCAATCAGATAGAACGTAAGCCAGGTGAAAAAGCTGTAGGCCAACAGCTGCAAGTGCTTTTTCGTTGTCATCTTGTGCTTCACCCTCACGTGAGCTCTACTTCTGCTCTATCACTACTCTTTTAAATCTGTATCAAGCTTAACACCGTTTAGGTATGCTGGATCGATTGACAGTATCAGCATGCACGACTAATCGTTTCACTTGGAGCAAAGGTTTATGGGCATAGCAACAGAAGCGTCAAAAACGGGAACAAGAACAGCCACCTGGATGGGTATCGCCGTCGTAATCATGGGGCTAATTGCCATCGCGATGCCGCTGGCAACTGGCGTAGCCATCACAATCACCCTGGGCCTGGTCCTGATCATCACAGCAATTGCACAGATTGTATTCGCCTTCCAATCTGACTCGTTCGGCAGTGGTGTATTGCGCTTCGTGTTCGGCCTGTTGGCTGGTATCTGTGGCACGACGCTGATTAGTCAGCCCGGTGCTGGATTAGCGACGATCACCCTGTTTCTGGCGGTCTGGTTTTTTATCGACGGCGTCTTCGCCATTGTGCATGGGATTCGCTGGCGCCCCGCACCTGGAGCCGGCTGGATGATCGTCAATGGCGGCGTAGGTATCATTCTTGGGGTCATGATCTACAACCAGTTTCCCAGTTCGGCTGCGTGGCTGGTGGGCCTGATGGTCGGTATTCGCCTGCTGCTTGCGGGCTGGACGATGATCGTGCTGGGCGCGGTCACGCGCAGCGCAGCAAAGGCGATCGACAAGGAAATCAGCAGCGTTACCGAAACTTAACCCCTGACAGGGTTTAAAGTCACATCGGACCCCAGCTAGAATGTCGGCTACCATGACAGGAGCCGACAATGAGTCAGGCAGACAGCCCACTTCAAATTCTTGACGTATTGATCGTAGGAGCAGGTTTCGGCGGAATTTGCGCCGGAATCAAATTGCGTCAGGCTGGCATCGAGAATTTCAAGATATTCGACAAGGCTGCCGGCATCGGTGGCACGTGGTGGCACAACACCTACCCTGGTGCTGCCTGTGATATTCAGTCACATCTTTATTGCTATTCCTTCGAGCCCAACCCGAACTGGTCGCGAAAATTTTCACCACAAAAGGAAATTCAGGCCTACATAGAGCGCTGTGCAGAAAAATACGCCATCATGGGTAACATCCATCTGGAGCGGGAAATTCAGCAGCATGCTTTCGTCGACGGGCTGTGGCGCACGACTTTCACGGATGGAGAGATCGAGTGGTCACGGCACGTTATCTTCGCCACCGGAGGACTCCATGTTCCGTCTTTTCCGGATATCGCAGGGCGAGACACATTCAATGGCCCCACCATGCACTCCGCCGAGTGGAACCACAGTGTAGACTTTGCAGACAAGAAGGTTGCGGTTATAGGCTCAGCCGCGAGTGCGATCCAGTTAGTCCCGGAACTGGCGAAAATTTCAGCCAAGGTAAACGTCTACCAACGGACGCCGAACTACATAGCACCGCGCAATGACATCGAGTACCCGGAATGGGTGAAAAAATTGTTTTCAGCGCTCCCTCTCACCAACTGGCTCTACCGCAAGATCATCTTCTTACGAGGTGACTACTTGCTCTTTCCGGTGGTAAAAACAAAGCGGGAAAGCCGCTGGCGAAACCTGCTGGAAGGAAAAATAAAAACGCATATCCGCACAAGTGTGAACGACCAGGAACTCTCGGAACGCATGGTCCCGGACTACCCGATGGGTTGTAAGCGGATTCTTATTGCAGACAACTTCTATAACGCCATTAATCGCGACAATGTGACGTTAATCACCGACGGCATAGATCGTATTGAAGCGGACGGCATTGTCACAGCCAATGGCGAGAAACAGGCAGTAGATATCATCGTCTACGCCACGGGGTTTGATATGGAGAAGCACTTGGTGGCAGTGGAAGTCATCGACACTGCAGGAAAATCGCTGGCAGAACGATGGCAGAGCGGCCGTCCAAGCGCATACAAAGGCGGGTTTGTTCCCGGCCTACCCAATTTCTATATGACCACCGGCCCCAACACCGGCTTTGGGACCACATCGGTCGTCGGTGTTATCGAAGCACAACTCCAGCTGATCCTCGAGGCCATAGAATTAACGGGGCAGGACCAGCTGATCGAACCGAGTGAAAGTGCCTGCCAAAAATATGTCGATGACATTCGCAGTGCACTCGACGAAACCGTGTGGGGAGGCGGATCCTGCAGCAGCTGGTATGTTAACGAACAAGGAGAGAACGATACGCTATACCCCTACAGTGCCAGCACATTTATGAAGGACCATCGCCGCCTGGCGATTGGAGACTTCAGGGTTTACCCGCGCAGTTAAGCAGGCAGCTAGATAGGCAGTGGTATAAACACCGAACCGGCCGTGTGTACCACCTTGGTGACACGCCGATCATTGGCATCGCTATCAATACGCGCCATCATTTCCTGTAGCACAATCAGCTTTCCAAACAGGCGTTCAAAACTGAGATTGTCAATCTCACCCTTGTATTCACTAGTAATCAGCCAGGGCTCGCCATTGGCACGGCGGTTTTCGCGCAACTTCCAGGCCAGCACTTCCACATTGTGGGCGCTTGTCCAGAGAAGCTCAGCGTCCAGTGAATCGAACAGAAATAGCTCGTCGTTGTAACCATAGGCATGGCGCAGCATCCCTCCCAAGCCGACAATCAAGGCAAAGACCCGGTCGCCATCGAAGTGTGGATTGAACACAAGTTCCATGGCATCAATGCCCTGACGCTCGCCCAACTCGATAAATTTCAACTCTCCAGGCTGGCTGAGTAACTGCGCCAAACGCTGCTCGGCCGTCATACCGGGTGTCTTGCGCAACTCGGCGGGATTACGTTTGTAGAGCTTGACCGTGAGCTCTCGCACCAGCCGCCGTGTCTCGTCGATAAACTCGTCAGCAACGAGGTCGATATCTGACTTCGCCAGATTTTTGACGTCGTAGCTGCCACAGCCAGAAAGCAACAAGATCAGTGACAGAAACAGATAACGCATCGTATTAGCGGCGAATATGCAGCTGCGCCTCCAACTCTATGTCCCGCTCTACACTGCGAGAAACAATCTCCTTGAGCGCGTCAACGTGCCGACTCTGGAGTGGTTCACGCGAACTGACAACGACAGAAATCACAGGAGGATCGCCGAGCACAACCCGATCGCGCGCCACGAATACCCTCCGCTCCAACAATTGCAATTCGCCCACTGGCACTCTTTCTTCAATGCGACTCCGCTCTACCAGATGGTCGTAGGCAATATATAGCGGAGCACTTATCAAGGCGATCAGAAACAGCGATGCCACAAGCCCCTTTTGGGCGCGCTGAAAAGGCGCGAAGCCAAGCACGAGGAAGGTAATACTCGCCGCCACAGCAATGCCTACAAGGTTAGTCGTGAGCAACAGCAGTGCGCCGGTGGCCATGTGCCAGTCACCCCAGCCGAGACCAATACCGGCAACACTGAGCGGAGGCACCAATGCCACGGCAATCGCCACACCTGCGAGACTCTTTGCAATCTCTTCCTTGGCGTGCGCATAGGCGCCGGCCACACCCGATATCACCGCAATCATCAAATCCAATAGCGTCGGCGACATCCGCGCCTTCATCTCGGGCGTGGCGATATCGAAGGGCATTATCCACGCGAGGAGCACGCCACAGCCAAGCCCCCAGGCCACACCTATAGCGAGTGTCTTGAGAGGCCCCCGAATCAGCGTGGCTTCGGAGCGAGCCAGCCCCATGGCGAGGGAAATGATAGGTGCCATCAACGGCGCGAGAATCATTGCGCCAATAATGACGGGCGCCGAATTTGCGTAAAGACCAGTGAGCGCCAACATGACGCTGAGAATCATCAGCACCTGGAAGGATGAACTCGCGCTCGCGTTCTCCCGCAATGATACAAAGAGATCGCGATACTCGCTCTCGCTGGCATGATTGAATAGCGGCAGGTTTTTGCCGAGCATGGCTCTGGCGGCATCGTCCACAGGCACGTGGTTCAGGCGCAGGGTTTCTCGCGAAGCTTTGGATGGCTGATCTTCCCTCGGTGTCACGGATGGGCCAGGCAACACTCTCATCTTGTTCTCATGAACACAGAGCTCAATCGCCGCACCGTGCACAGGCTTACCATCCAGAAGATATTCAATACCGCCCTGTGCCTCCAAATGCACTGACGTGCTCTGGATTAGACCGAGAAACGAAGGCAGGTTCGAAAACTGGATTCTACCGGGCAGGACCAATCTCAGTAAAAACCACAGATAGCTCAAGATACTGCGTGGCGCCAGCACCACCAGAGAAGCCCGGCCATCATTCATACCCGGACTCTCGTCGAAGCGCTTGCCCACCATAGAGCTTCGGGTCTGGGTAACCGCTACCATTCCCAGCGCGGCCAGACTAATTTCCTGCTCCTTGGCTGTTATGAGTTTGAAAGAATTGAGAGAAAGCTGCCCCAGGCCTTTAATCGCACCGCGAAAGAAACTCCAGGCTGTCTGCTTGCTGTTAATATCCCAGGGCCGAAGGGACAACACCCGCCCTATTACGACGGAAGAAAACACCAATTCACCATTACAGGTAAGCGCGTCAGCAAGAACTGGTTCCACCGCGTGATAATGCTTCACCAGATCCGCTGGCTCACCTTTCACACCCATCGTGACACAGGCTTCGTGAGCATCGGGGTGAGGTAGCGCTGCCACCGTCCACTCTCGCTCCAGCGCGAGGTGCGCCAGATCCCGAATTTGCTCGTCCCCGAGCCACAACAATAGCGTCGCCCCCGCAGGCACCGATTCGCGATCACTCCAGGGAACAAATTCAAGCCCGGCGGCCCAGGTCTCAGCGCGTTCATCGAGGGTGGAGTCGTGCACAAGGTAGCCGAGCTCAGCCATATCAGGACACCTGCTCTAGCAGGGCTGCCAGGGTACGCTGCAAGCGAGCCAGATCTTCTGGCCGCGAGAGGCGGTGGTCGCCACACTTCACCAACTGCACTTCCACGTCTTGAGAAACCAGGCTGCTGGCAAGTGTCAGCGAGCGTTCCCAGGGCACATCGTCATCGCACTGGCCGTGAATGAGCCGAACAGGCACATCGATAGCTATCTCTGATCGGGTCAACAGGCAGTGCTCGGCTCCCTCCTCCAGTAGTTGTTTACTAATGTGATATGGCTCACCATCGTCATAACAATTTTCGATTGCGCACTGGCCGGATAGCTCCATCTGCAACATCTGGTCTGGCGAGAGCCCGCCCTGCGCCAGTGCATCAGTAAAATCGGGTGCGGCAGCGATACCGACCAACGCCAGCACTCTCTCAGACCTGGCCAGTGCCACCTGCAGCATCAGCCAGCCCCCCATCGATGAACCGACCAATAGCTGTGGGCCTTCAGTAACCTCGTCGATTACGGCTAATGCATCATCTATCCAGCGCCCGATCGTTCCATCAACAAAATCACCGCTGGATTGGCCGTGGCCGAAATAATCAAAGCGCGTGAACTGTCTTCCCTGATTTCGGCACCATTCATCGAGGAACAGTGCCTTGTCGCCCTGCATATTCGAATTGAAACCACTGAGGAACACAACACCCGGGCCACCCCCGGCACTATGTTCATAGGCGATGGTGGCGCCGTCTTTACACGTAAGTACGCTCATTGGCGCGCCCGCCATACTGCCAGGCCCTGGGCATTCAACTGGGCGTCGAAACGAAAACCCTCGCGCACTGCCTCTGGGTCCAATTGTGGATTTTGCGCCAGCACTGTCGCGAGAGAAAAGTCCATGATGGCTTCTTCCATGGCCGTCGCGTCGCCCTCGCAACGCGCCGCGATATCGACATAGCCATCAACTTGATCGAGCAGTGTTGCTAGCTGAGCATCGCTGTAATCGATACCACCATAGTGATTGAGGAAAATCCGCTTGGGCTGGGCTGCCCCGAGAAGCCGCAGCGAGTCGCGCATGGCATCCGGCCGAAACTGGGTGGGTGTTGTGGACAGCATGCAGAAATTGCCACCGGGTAAACGAAACTCACGATAGCAGATTCCGAACATATCACCGGCAAACCAACCTCGAGTTTGCTCATCCCAAACGCAAAAATGGTGATCAGCGTGTCCTGGTGTATGGCGAAACAGCAGCGGCCGTCCGCCAACGCTGAAGCTTTGCCCGTCCTCCACGGCTATCACTCTCTCGGCAGACACCGGTATCACATCACCGTATAGTTCGGCAAAAAGCTCCTCGCCATACACAGCAATAGAACCGGCGATCAGCTTTGCCGGATCGATAAGGTGTCGAGCACCCTGTGGATGAACCAACAAGGTGGCGTCAGGAAAACGCTGCATCATGGCACCGGCACCGCCGGCGTGATCAAGATGTACATGGGTGGGAATGATGTAACGGACTTGCTCTGCAGCTATACCCCGTGCAGCCAGGTGACTCTCGAGTATGGGTACGCTGTGCACAGTGCCAGTATCGATAACTGCACACTCACCGTTGTGCTCCAACAGATAAAAACTCACCAGGCCTGGGCGCAGATATAGCGCATCAATGCTGGAAATCCCGTCGCCAAGCTCGGCGACCAGTGATGCTGTCATAGGGCCCTCTCCCACAAGCTCAGTCTTGATTCTCGCGCAATGGGGCTCTCAGGTCTATCAGCAGTGCAAGACTATTCTGGGCGATACCAGATTGGCGAGGTATAAGCTCGGTCCTGCAGCGTCGCCTCGGTACCCTCTGGCAACGGTTTACCCATCGCAACTGCATCAAACAAGGCATGCCGGGGAGTTGGTATTTGCAGGACTCGCGCATAATAGAATGCTTCCTGCCCCGCTTCAAAGTCCGGGTCCTGCCATCGTACCTGCAGGCGCTCGGTGCCGATGGTATTACTGTAAGTGGCATTACTAAGGTTAACTGTATCGCCCACGGGGGCCAGTTGACCGTTTTCCTCAAGTGTGCGCTCCCCTGACCAGGCAACGTTGTAAACCTGCTCATGGCTGCGTCCATCGGAATCTACCCAGCCTTTGACAATCTGCATCCGATCGAGGTTGGCGCCATCAGCCTCTTTTTCTGCAACTAACAGAAACTCTGGCGAGGTCTCTGCCTGTGATGCCAGTTCGCTACCCATAGGGACACCGCTCGCTGCGGCAGTCGAATAAAACTCGGCGCTTTCAAAGATATCCTCGGCATAGTCATATCCCGCAAAGAATCGCACAGCAATGCGAGGGCCGCTGGTCGCATACACCTCGCGACGCTTGAGCGCCCGCATAATGGATTCACGAGTATTATCCTCAGCCCACACCGCCGCCAGACCCGACGCGGACATATCCCAGCCTGTCGGTGTTCTTCGCTCGCCCGCATCGACCAGCCCCTGCTTGGACTCAGGTGTACTGTCTGCGGCAAACTTGCCATGAAAATTGTCTTCCTCAGCGCCGGCAAGACCGGAATGTGCATCGGAAGAACCAATCATGCCAAACTGGAAGGGATTACTGCCGAACTCCTGCTGCAATTCCAGCCCAGCGCGCAAGGCAGAGCGCACATAGTCTCCAGGCGACACCACGTAAGGGCTCTCGTCCTGCTGGATATAGAAATCGAAGGTTTCGAAATCGGCAAACTCATCGTCAGGTGACAGTTCCGGATGGGTCTCGGAATCGCCCTTGATCTGGGTTGTCTCTGTGACAGTCTCCCATTTCGCACGGAGTGCGATGTATTCTGGTGTAAAGTCTTCGCCGCGCAGCGTTTTCTTATCGAACATATAGCCCTTGGAAATGTTCGAATTATGAGGAATCGCGATAAAGTCGGCGCCAGTACTGGCGCTGGTGTCATTCAACCACGCCCACAGGTCCTCCGGGAACGGGCTGTTGAGAAAACTGAAGGGCTGGTATTGCTGGGCCTCTGGGGCGCCTGAATCAGTGATGACAATGCGATGCATGTTCACGCCACCGGCATTGGAGCTCCATTCCCATCCGATCAGAGCCGTAAAGTCGCCCGGGGCGTTGGCTTCATCTGCGGCATCGGTAATTTCTTTCCACACCGAGCGTTCGACATCCGGCATGGGAGGTAGCCCTCCCATCGGCATGCCCTCCTCAATAACGCGCTCTCCGGCAATCTTGGGATCCTCGGACTTGGGCAGGCGCGAGCCAAACACAAGGGGGCCGTACTTCGTACTGATTCCAAAGTTAACCACTGCTGACGACAGCCAGGCATAAAGTGTGTCGACGATCCCCAGATCATCAGTGGGAACTCCATTTTCATACACGTAGCGGATAGTGCCCAGATACTCAGCGTGGTCGGACACGACCAGAAAATCCAGAGGTTCACCGATTTGAACTCGCGCACGATGATACGGATGCACCACTGGCTCACCTTTGGCATAGCGATAGGCCTCGGCGGGACCGATAGTACGATTGCCTATCGTTATCGCGTCAAAGGAGTTGTGGGTATGCAGGTGCGTATCGCCCCACAGCAATTGCTTGTCACTGGCAGAAACAGATGTTGCCGCTATCAAGGCGACGGCAGGAAGTAGTTGGCGCATAGCTCGCTCTCATTATTGTCCCGAGCGAGATATTAACACGCTTTGTTCAGGCAGCGACCCGAGGCCGCTGCCAAGGTGCAAGGGCTATTTGCCCTTCCACTCAGGAGTACGCTTTTCAAAAAAGGCCATGGTGCCTTCCTTGGCGTCTTCGCTCGCCAGGCAAATGAGCTGAAGCTCCGCTTCGTCAGAAATTGTCTGACCAAGATTCGCTTCCGTGGCCTGCACAACAGCCTGCTTGGCATAGCGCAGCGACAGCGGCGCCTTCGCAGCCAGTTCCTGAGCCCAGGCGATAGCACTGTCCATAAGTTCATCGGTCGGAACCACACGATTACACAGACCCCATTCCAGACACCTCTCGGCGCCGAGCTTTTCACCGGTGGCGATAAGCTCGTAGGCTCGTTTACGCCCAAGCGTTCGCACCAGATGCCAGGTCGCACCGCCATCCGGGACCAGGCTGATCGCAGTGAATGCCTGATAAATATAAGCATTCTCTGCCATCACCGTGAGGTCGCACACCATGGCAAAGGCACTGGAAACGCCGGCTGCGGGGCCTTGCACTGCACTAATCCAGGGTTTGGGCGCGCGATAGATCTCCAACATAACCGGCCGGTACTCAAGGTTTAGTTGGTCGTCTACTCGCCAGTTTGGGTCGTCAGGGATTTCGGAAAGGTCCGCACCTGCCCCAAAACCGCGGCCTGCACCAGCCAGCACAACCACGCGAATGCTGTCATCATTATTCACTTCGCGAGCAGCGAGAAGAATATCCCGTCGTTGAGCCGCATTGAAAGAGTTGAGTGCTTCGGGGCGGCTGAAGGAGACAACTGCCACTTCACCCATTCGCTCTACGGTTACCGCTTCATAATTACTCATATACTTTCCTCAACCAATCGAACCGTTGTTCTTAAGCGCTACCAACTCGTCCTCAGCAAAACCCATCGCAGTGAGAATCGCTTCGGTGTCCGCTCCAGCACCTGATCCGCCATCGCGCACCTCCGATGGTGTACGTGAGAAGCGCGGTGCGGGCGCAGGTTGAGTTATTCCATCGACTTCGATGTAAGTATTACGAGAAGCATTAGCGGGGTGCTTGGGCGCATCGACAAAGTTCAGCACCGGGGCAAAGCAGACGTCGGTTGCCTCCATCAAATCGCACCATTGCGCCTGTGTCTTGCTTTTGAACACCTCCTCCAATCGCGCCTTCAACTCGGGCCATTTGGCCGGATTATTCTGGTCGCCAAATTCTTCCTCGGACAAGCCTGCCTTCTCTTTCAGCAGTGCATAGAACTGGGGCTCAATTGAGCCAATGGATATATACTCGCCATCGGCACACTCATAGGTGTCGTAGAAATGAGCACCGCCATCAAGCAAGTTGGATTCGCGCTCTTTCTCATTCCACATACCGAACGCCTGTAAACTGTGGAACATCCACATCAACTGAGCTGCACCATCGACCATAGCCGCATCGATAACCTGCCCCTTGCCGGAGCTCGCCGTTTCCAACAGAGCAGCAAGAACGCCATTGACCAGTAGCATGCCGCCACCGCCCATATCGCCAATAAGGTTAAGTGGAGGAACCGGCTTTTCACCTTTTCGCCCCATGGCATACAGCGCACCGGTGATAGAAATGTAATTGATGTCGTGGCCAGCCGCCTGGGCGTAGGGTCCTTCCTGCCCCCAACCAGTCATTCGCGCAAAAATAATCTTGGGATTTCGTTCGAGGCAGACATCCGGACCTATGCCGAGCTTTTCACACACCCCGGGGCGCATGGGATCGATGATCACATCGGCGTTTTCAACCATCCGCAGCAGGGTTTCAATGCCCTCTGGATCTTTCAGGTTCAGCGCCACGGACTTCTTGCCGCGTGTGCTGACGTCCTTCATTTGCATTTCGGGCGCTAAGCCAGCACGGTCGATTCGAATAACTTCGGCGCCCATGTCTGCGAGAATCATGCCGCCCATTGGCGCGGGACCAATGCCCGCCAATTCCAATACGGTATAGCCGTTCAGTGGTCCCATGTCGTTCTCCTTAGCGAGGCTGCATGCGGATCGCGCCGTCCAGGCGGATACACTCAGCGTTCAGGTAATCATTTTCAGCGATGAACACCGCCAGGTGAGCAATTTCTGAGGCCTTACCCAAACGCTTGGGATAGCACACCGAGGCTTCCAATGACTGGTATGCGGGCTCAGGCAGGGATTCGAACAACGGCGTATGGATCAGGCCGGGCACAATCGTGTTAACCCGGATACCGTAGCTGGAAAGGTCGCGAGCCATGGGCACAGTCATACCAATAACACCACCCTTGGTTGCAGAATAGGCGACCTGCCCAATCTGGCCTTCATAGCCGGCTACAGAAGCCGTGTTGATGATCACACCACGGCCACCATCGTCATTGATCGGTTCATTTTTCGACATCTGCTCGGCGGCGTAACGGGAGACGTTAAAGGTACCGGTAAGGTTAATAGCGATAACCGGATCCCACTGCTCGATCGGGAACACACCTTTCTTGCCGTAGGTCTTGGCAGCGCTGCCAATACCGGCAAAGTTATTGACGATGTGCAAGGCACCGAATTTCTCGACGACTTCAGCAACAGCGTTCTTCACGCTCTCTTCGTCAGCGACATTCACACTCCAAAATGCCACGTTGTCGGCACCGAGGTTATCGATAACTGCCTGGGCGCGCTCAGCGTTGAGGTCGAAGATGGCGACCTTGGCGCCTTTGGCGACGTAAGCCTCGACAGTGCCCTGACCAAGACCAGACGCGCCACCAGTTACAATGGCAACTTTTCCATTCAGATCCATATTGTTTCTCCTTCTTTGTATTCGCGATTTAGAAATTTCGTGTATTGAAAGGTACGTAGTCGTCGCCGAGGCAGTCGCGACTGACGATCAGCTTCATCACCTCGGAGCTACCGGCATAGATCGGTGAAATGATCGAGTCGGTCAACTGGCGGCTAATGGGATACTCATCCATATAGCCGTGACCGCCGTGCAACTGAACGCCTTCTGCAGCGACTTTGACCTGTAGCTCGCTGGTGACAAGCTTGCCCTTGGCAGCATCGACAGCGGTGAGCTGGCCGGCATTGAACGCCGCCACGCAGCGATCGACATAGACCTGGGTCAAATCGAGCTCGGTTCTAAGCTCAGCCAATTTGAACTGGGTATTCTGGAACGCACTGAGCGGCTTGCCGAAAATCTTGCGCTCTTTGACATAGTCTGCAGTCAGATCCCATGACAGCTGTGCACTCGCCTGGTAACCCATCATGCCCAACAGACGCTCCTCTGCGAGCCCCTGCATCAAATAGATAAAGCCCTTGCCTGGCTCTCCAAGCACATTGGCCTTGGGCACCCGTACATCATTGAAAAACAGCTCTGCAGTATCCTGCCCTTTGAGACCCATTTTTTTGAGGTTGCGTCCCCGCTCGAAGCCTTCCATGCCGCGCTCCACCAGGAACAGCGTCATGTGATGGGGGTTGTTCTCCGGGTCTGTCTTCGCCGCGACAACCACAAGGTCGGCATTGATACCGTTGGAAATAAACGTCTTGGAACCATTCAATACCCAGTGATCATCCTGCTCGACTGCATTTGCGCGCATGCCCGCGAGGTCGGAACCTGCGTCAGGTTCCGTCATCGCAATGGCGAGGATGGTTTCACCTGAGATGCACTTGGGCAGAAACCGATCACACTGCTCCTCGTTGCCGAATCGCGTTAGGTAAGGACCTACCAGGCGGCTATGCAGGTTCGCAAACCAGTCGCCACAGCGAGCGTATGTCGTTTCCTCGATAATAATCTGGTCATAGCGGATATCGTGGTCACCGATTCCGCCGTATTTCTCATCAGGCCAGAACATCAGAAAGCCCTGCTCTCCCGCCTTGCGAAAGGCCTCTCTATCTACAATACCTGCCTCACGCCACTCTTCCATATGCGGCACGATCTCCGCTGCAAGGAATTTACGATAGGCATCGCGAAACATGTTTTGTTCTTCGGTAAAGTCTCTCGGCAACATTGGCTGGGAACCCCTATAATTCAATTGATAGATCGGCGCACAGTATGGGGAGGCCCCAAGAGGGCAACAATGACCCCCCCCTACAAAATTATTGACTGGAACTGACAGCGAGCTGAACTCAAAGGCATGGAGCAGATTTTTACGGAAAATTGGGCCACGATGCACCTGGGGCTTATCTTTTCCCTGACGTTGGCACAGATGTTGGTGGTCTATGTGCTCAGTGACTCCTACAGCCCTCCAGCAGGGTTGGGCCTCTACACGGTCTACTTTATGACCGCGTTGATCGGCTGGATCACTGTGACCCTGCAACAAAGCACCAGCGCCCCGATCGGGGCCAACCTCCCCTCTGTCACAGCAATGATCAACAGCTATATCCTCTTTGCAGCCGCCGGGCAGCGGGCCGGTATTCATCAGGGCCGGATTATTCTGGGCGTGATCTGCCTGCTCGCGACCCTGAGCATGTTTTTCCTGCCCAGCGAACATATGGTCTATGCCCATTGTGCCGCAGTAACGCTGTTTGTCGGCGCAGCAGGCGCCCTTTGTGCCATCCGCAGCATTCGCACGCGCAATGTCGGAGACGCCATTATCGCCTACGCGGCATTGCTCACCGTGGTCGGCCTGCCAGTGGCGCTTTATTACCTGGCCGTCGAAAACAATCCATCTATGTCCCAAACTGTCATCTTCGGCATTTACAGTTGGTCTTTCGCGCTAATCACTATCGGCTTTCTCGCCAGTGTGCTGATTGAGTACCAGCAACACTTGTCGCATCTGGCCACGGAAGACCCACTTACGCGCTTGTTGAACCGCCGCGGGTTGGAAGATGCATTGCAGGTGAGTTTCGCCCACGCCACGCGTCACGGCCACCCCACCGCGGCTATCGTCGCCGACATCGATCACTTTAAAAAGGTGAACGACAATTTCGGACACGACACCGGCGATCAGGTCATTCGCTTTGTCGCCAACAGCATCCAGCACCTGTGTCGCGGCAGTGATGTCGTCGCCCGTACTGGCGGTGAAGAGTTTTTGCTGGTGCTCCCCGAGACAGATCTCGACGCCGCACGTATACTTGCCGAGCGCATCCGCGCCATGATTGGCGAGCAGCCGCTGCACCTGGATGGCCAGCGCATTGCAATAACCATTAGTCTCGGCGTCGCCTGCATAGAAGGTGATATCGACCTTGACCATTTGATCCAGGAGGCCGATCAGGCGATGTACCTGGCCAAACAGGGCGGGCGAAATCGGGTGGCATCAGTGGAAAACAAACCTGTGCGAATAAGAAGTACCGTTATAAAGGAACAGGCGTAGAACGTGCGCGACCTATCCATCTCTGTCTATTTTGCCCGCGCCGTGCTCAAAAACGCAGTCGCCCGGGGCCTGGACCCGATCAGCCTGCTGCGCAAATCGCGTATTTCCCCACGTCTGCTCCTGGAAGAAGACGCGTTGATCTCAATCGAGCGCCACGCAGACCTGCAGGTGAACACCATGCTGGCTATGGGCGACGAGGGTCTGGGCTACTCCTCCAGACGAATGCCCATAGGCACCTGGACCATGATGTGCCACGCCGTCATCAATTGTGAAACACTGGGCCAGGCCATCGCCCGCTATTGTCGCTTCTACCAGCTGTTCGAATTCGGCGCGAATCCCCACCTTGTTATTGAGGGGGATCAAGTCAGGCTGCAAGTACAGGTGCACCAGACTGAAAACGATGCCGATGCAGCCCCCTACATGACTGAGTTAGTGCTGTTCAACGCGCACCGCTTTGCCAGCTGGCTGATCCAGGAACATCTACCAATACAACAGGTCAACCTTCCCTATCCACCCGCTGCTCAAGAGAAAGACTATCGAGCCATGTTCCTCGGAGCTCCCATGGCCTATGAGCAGGAAGTAGCAGAAATTGTCTTCTCATCAAGCCTGCTGGAACGCCGTGTCACCCAGACCGAGCAGAGCCTCAGTCGCTTCCTGCGCCACCCGGTGCTCATGCTGATGACAGAGACCTATAGTCAGAGCAGCTGGACAGCGCGAGTGCGCGAGCTGGTTCACCACAACCTGACCGACATGCCTGAGCTGAACGACGTCGCCGCAATGCTGGAAGTTCACCCGCAGACGCTGCGCAGGCGCCTGTCGGCAGAGGGCACGACCTTCAAGGAAATCAAAAGCCAGGTGCGCCGCGATACGGCCCTGCACCTGCTTGGCAAACAGGGACTTTCCATCGAGGAAATCGCCCATCGCGCAGGCTTCTCTGAATCCTCTGCTTTTATCCGCGCCTTCAAGGGCTGGACCGGAGTCACACCCTACACCTACCGCAAGGGGTTGTAGCCACAGCAAAAAGCAGCACAAATTAGATATTCGCCAGCCAATTTTCAGCTATATTTAGTAGCGAATCGGGCGAGGGGCTAGAACGTGGGAAACAAAGTGGTAAGAGTATTGGTCGGGGCATATATCGCCTGGATAGCACTGTCAGTGCTGATAATCCTGCCAGCCGTCAATTTCATTCCGCCCTGGTTTGTAAAAGAGCAATACGGTCGAACCCTGAGTAGCGACATCACCCTCTTCAACCCCTTCACCCTCAGCATTGAGATGCGCAACGCTGAACTACGGCAGCCAGACGGCGGTGAATTTGCCACACTGGACCAGGCACTGGTGAACCTGTCCCTGCGCACACTGATCAGCGAGGGGCTGGTATTGGACGAAGTGGCCTTGCGAGGCCTGAATCTGGAAGTGCGTCAGGTCGAGCCGGGAGTATTCAATTTCTCCGACCTGCTAGCCAGTGACGACAGTTCTCCTTCAGAAAGTGACGCGGAATTAATGGGGATCACAGTGCGCAAGCTGTCCTTCACAGCTGAACGCATCACCCTGATTGACGAGGCGAGAGAGCAACCCTTCCAAACGCACTACGACGGGCTGTCGATCGCGGTGAAAGACCTCTCCACTATCGCTGAGGAAGGCAAACCCTACCAGATCGATGTCTATGCAGAAGCCGGTGGCTCCCTGCACTGGAAGGGCTCTATTTCGGTACCCCTTGCCGAGAGCGAGGGCTGGCTTGCAATCCGCGACCTCAGCCTGGCGCCGGCGTGGCGTTTCGCGCGCCCCTGGCTCAATTTTGACCTGATTGACGGTCGCGCTGGTATGGAGGGAAATTATTACGTTTCCTGGCGGGATGAGCTGAGTTATCGGGTAAACGATACGAAGGCTGAATTGGTAGCGCTGGAATTGCGCCCACGCGATCCTACTGCCCTGCCCGACACCGGTGTGCAACTAGCGCGGCTGGACATCACGGGCGTGACACTGGACAGCGCCCCGAATACCCTCGACATCGAGTCCATCACCGCAGACAAGCTTCAGATAGATGGCTGGAGTGAAGGTGAACAGCTCAGTCTGGCTGACATGTTCGCCACCAATTTTCCGGAAACGGAAACCGATGCAGCAGAATCTGAACAAGACGCTGACGCCAGCCCGCTGCAGGTTTCTGTTGCCACGCTGGACCTGACCGACAGTGGCGCGAACTGGCGCTCGGAATATACCTCTCCCCCTACTCTGAAAATAACCCCTCTTTCTGCAAGCCTTGCCAACCTGAACTGGCCTTTCTCCGGCGCCTCCCCCGCCGGCCTGGATCTGACACTGAACGATACCGCCTCGCTGGCAGTTAACGGTGACCTCACCCTCGCCGATGGCGGTGCCCAGATAGATTACAAGCTGTCATCACTGCCACTGAGCTGGTTCAACCCGACGCTTCCAGCAGCATTGAAAGCACAGATCACCAGTGGTGCTATCAGTGTCGAAGGCAATGTAGAACTTCATGATTTCGCCCCGACCCAGCTCAAACTGGGCAGCAAAATCGAGAATTTCTCGGGCAAAATCGCAGGCGCAGAAGAGGCAATAACTCGCTGGGACGAAGTTCGCTTTGTTGACCTGGCCATAGACCTCCCCGGCCGCGAAGCCAGCTTGCAACAGTTGTTCATCCACAACTACGCCGGACGGGTACACATTGCTGAAGACGGCAGTGTGAATGCCTCCAAAGTCTGGCAAGAAGAAGTGGGCGAACAGGCCCAGGAAATCGCAGATGAACTCGATCTGGACAAACCCTGGGATTTCAGTGTTCCGGAAATCCTGATATCCGACAGTGCGGTCGATTTTATGGACGAGTCGCTGCCGATTCCCTTCCGGACCATTATCGGCGATGTAAATGGCCAGGTTCTGAACATCAACTCAGCACCAGATGCAGAAACGCACGTCGACATAAAAGGCTCCGTGGACGGCTACGCGCCTGTCGAACTGGTGGGCACGGCAAGCCCATTCAATACGCCACCGGACCTCGACCTGGTCCTCACCTTTGATGGCGTTGACCTGGTGCTGCTCACCCCCTACTCCGGCACCTATGCCGGATACGCCATTGAGCGCGGCCTGCTCAACCTTAAACTCGAGTACAGCCTGCAGAAGGGGCACATCGAGGGCGACAACGAGGTGCTGATAGACCAGCTCAAGCTGGGCGAGAAGGTGGACAGTGACAAGGCAGTCGACCTACCACTGGAACTGGCACTGGCTCTGCTGACAGACATCAATGGCGTAATCGACCTGCAAGTGCCGGTGGAGGGCGATATCGACGATCCTGAATTCGCTATCGGCGGCGTGATCGCCAAGGCCTTCATGAACCTGATTACCAAAGCAGTAACAGCTCCATTCTCGCTGCTCGCCAATCTGGTCGGCAGCGAGCAAGACCTGCAGCGGCTCGGCTTCGCGCCTGGCGAGCGCGAACTCAACGAGGGGGGCCAGGCCAAGCTGGACACGCTGGCAGAAGCGCTGCGGCAACGTCCCGGGCTTACGCTGGTCGTGATTGGCTCGGTTCATCCCGACGCCGACACCGAAAAACTACAACTGGCGGTACTCGTGCAGGAACTTATAGACGAGGGCTTCACGCAGGCAGACATCGACCGGCGTGCACCCGAGGTGATCGATACGGTCAAGGCGCGCTACGTCACCTTGTACGGCTCGCCGCCAGAGGATATGACCCTCACCGACCAGTATCGACGGGTACTCGCCAGCATCCAGATCGACCCCGGCACGCTGAGGGACCTCGCCACAGACAGGGCCGCAGCCACCAAAGAATACCTGGTTAACCAGCAGGGACTGCCGGCCGATCGCGCAGTTGTAGAGGTCGCTGACAACCTGGACAACGAAGAAGCATTCAGTGGTGTACTGATGGATCTTGTAAACTAGGGCGACCCTGCCAGCGAAAATTCAGGCAAAGTATCGTCGGGGGCATACACCAACCGGGTACTGCAATATCGACAGACGTACTGCCCGGTACCTTTCAGCATCCTATTATGCCGCGTGGTAGAAACCTGGTGCTCGCGGCAATCACATCGATAGGGGTGAGTACGCTGGCGCCGCTGTGGGATATCATCCACGTCCAGCTTGAAAGTCACCTCCGGGTCGGCGCCAAAATAATCCATTAACGCCCGCCACTCCTGACCGTGGGGCTTCACACGGCGCGGCCCGTAAACCTCGTGCACAATATAATGGGCTACCTCATGGGGCACTGTGCCCTCGAAGTTGAGATCCCAGTACTTGGCAAATATCCACGGGTTGTAACGGATCTCCCGCTTACGACCATCGGCACGAAACATGCCTGCTGTGGTGCCGCGGAGGTCAAAATGCACCGGGATACGGTCAAACGGTCGTTCCAGCACCTCCTCTGCAGAGGCAATGAAATATTCGGTGCGCTCGAGTACCCGCTCGCGCTGTTCTGGGTCGATAGGATCAATCACTAATTAGATATCGCTCAAACTATACGACCAGCTTAACAGAGCCGGTCTCGCGAAGCTGTCACCTGTGGTCTATTTTATTGTCTCACTGCGTCATTGGCACCTGCCCCGTCAGACCACAGACTTCGTGACGGCTTTCTCGGCCAATTCCTAGCGACAAAGAGCAAAATATGAGCACACAAGATCTCGATATCTCCAAGCTCAGGGAATACCTGACTGACCACATTCCCGACATGGAAGGCCCGTTGACCGCCGAAAAATTTGCTGGCGGCCAATCCAACCCCACGTTCAAACTGACATCCGGTGACAAGCACTATGTGCTGCGCCGCAAGCCACCGGGCGAGCTATTGAAATCCGCCCACGCTGTAGACCGGGAATTCCGCGTCATCAGCGCTCTCTATGACACTGATGTACCGGTACCTCGCACTTACACCCTGTGCGAGGACGAATCAGTCATCGGCTCCATGTTCTACGTTATGGAGTATCTGGATGGCCGGATTCTCTGGGATCCCGCGCTGCCTGACGCCAGCAATAGCGACAGGGCTGAAATCTTCGACAGCATGAATGCCGCCATGGCGGCCCTGCACAACGTCGATATCGATGCAGTCGGCCTTAGCGACTACGGTCGCCCCGGCAACTATTTCGAACGCCAACTCAACCGCTGGACCAAACAGTATCGCGCCTCCGAGTTGGAAAAGATTCCTGACATGGACCGCCTGATCGATTATCTGGCGCAAAACATGCCCGAAGACGATGGTCGCCTGGGAATCGTCCACGGCGACTATCGCCTGGACAACCTGATGTTCCACGCTTCACAGAACCACGCCATCGCAGTGCTCGACTGGGAACTCTCTACCCTAGGCAACCCTTTGGCGGACCTCGCCAACCAGTGCGCAGCCTGGAAGCTACCCGGCATGGGCGGCATCCAGGGTCTGCAGGGGGCCGACCGGGCCGCGCTGGGCATTCCCTCGGACGAAGAGTACATCGCCAAATATTGCGAACGCACCGGCCGCGGCAAGATCGAGAACTGGAACTTCTACATTGTTTTCTCGCTATTTCGTCTGGCAGCCATTCTGCAAGGTGTCGCCATGCGCGCGCACCAGGGCAATGCATCCAGCAAAGAGGCCAAGGCAAGAGGCGCCATGGTTAAACCACTGGCCGAACTCACAGCCGCATTAATCGACTGATTTACACCGCAAAGGAGAAAACCAATGTCTGAAGAACAAGCAGTACTCGTAGACGTCGCCGATGGCGTAATGACCATCACCCTGAACCGCGGCAAAGCAAAAAACGCCGTCAACAAAGCCATGGCTGAGGGCGTTGCCGCTGCCATGGATGAACTGGACAGCAACGACGACATTCGCGTCGGCATCATTACTGGCGCAGACAACACTT
Organism: Halioglobus maricola; assembly: GCF_009388985.1. NCBI lineage: Bacteria > Pseudomonadati > Pseudomonadota > Gammaproteobacteria > Cellvibrionales > Halieaceae > Halioglobus > Halioglobus maricola. The sequence goes on along the minus strand of NZ_CP036422.1, from coordinate 1,383,299 downwards.
TCTGTGCGGGCATGGACCTCAAGGCATTCGTGACCGGTGAGCTGCCCATGCTGCCTGGTCGCGGTTTCTGCGGTTTTGTAGAAGCGCCCCCGAAGAAGCCACTGATCGCTGCCGTTGAGGGTTTTGCGCTCGCCGGCGGCCTGGAAGTGATGATTAGCTGCGACCTGATTGTTGCCGCCGACAACGCTAAATTTGGTATTCCTGAAGTCAAACGTGGCCTGGCAGCCGCCGCAGGCGGCCTCGTCCGCCTACCGAAGCAAGTGCCCCCGCGACTGGCTATGGAGATGGCTCTGACCGGTGACTTCATCGATTCAGCGAAAGCGTCCGAAATAGGCCTGATCAATCGCGTGGTTCCGGCAGGCACCGCTCTGGAAGGCGCCAAAGCGTTGGCCGCTACGATCAGTGCCAACGGACCGCTGGCTGTCAAACTGAGCAAACAGGTTATCGTCGAGTCGGGCGATTGGACCGCTGACAATATGTGGGCAAACCAGCAGGATATTGTTAACCCCGTCTTCACCAGCGAAGACGCCATCGAGGGCGCCACCGCTTTCGCCGAAAAACGCGCCCCTAACTGGAAAGGCAAATAAGGAATCAGACAGATGACCGAAGCATGGATTATTGACGCCTGCCGCACACCTCGCGGTATTGGCAAGAAAGGTAAAGGCTCCCTGGCCAACGAGCACCCGCAACATCTGGGTGCCATCGTACTGGAAGCACTGCGTGACCGCACCAACTTGAACACGGCCGATGTCGGCGACATCATTTTCGGCACCAGTTCCCAGCGCGGACGCCAGTCCGGCGACCTCGCGCGCATGGCTGCGTTGGAAGCCGGCTACGATATCACCTCTTCCGGTGTCACCCTGGACCGCTTCTGCGGCTCTGGTATCACGTCTGTGAATCTCGCCGCAATGAACATCATGTCAGGCAGTGAAGATGTGGTAATTGGCGGCGGCGCCGAGATGATGTCCACCTACGGCGAGGAAGGCGCTACGCCATCCATGTTTATGGACAACGGCAATATGAAGCTGCGCGCCATGCACCCCCAGCCCCACCAGGGTGTTTGCGCGGATGCCATTGCCACAATGGAAGGCATCACCCGCGAAGCACTGGACCAAAACGCCTACGACAGCCAACAGAAAGCCGCTCGCGCAATAGCAGAAGACCGCTTCGCCAAGAGCCTGGTACCTGTGTACAACATCGATGGCGAACTGGTGCTGGACAAGGAAGAGTTTCCCCGCCCCCAGACCACTCTGGAAGGCCTAGGAGAACTGCAGGCATCCTTCGCGCCGATTGCCGACTACCCGCTGGATGAATCAGGTCTCACCTATCGCCAGCTGGTCAACTCCCGCTACCCCGATATCGATATCCAGCACTTCCACCACGCAGGCAATTCCTCCGGTGTTGTCGATGGCGCCGGTGCACTGCTGCTGGCCTCGCCTGACTATGCCAAAGCGCAGGACTGGAAGCCTCGTGCACGGATCGTCGCTATGGCCAACCAGGGCGACTGCCCCACATTGATGCTGAACGCCCCGGTACCTGCCGCCAAGCGTGTGCTGGCCAAGGCCGGCCTCACGGTCGACGACATCGACGTCTGGGAAATCAATGAAGCCTTCTCCGTGGTATCCGAGAAATTCATGCGCGACCTGAACCTGGACCGCGACAAGGTCAACATCAATGGCGGTGCCATGGCTCTGGGCCATCCGATCGGCGCCACCGGATCCCTGCTGATCAACACCGCGCTGGACGAACTGGAGCGCCAGGGCAAACAGTTCGGCCTGGTGACCATGTGTGCAGCCGGCGGCATGGCTCCGGCCATTATCATCGAGCGGATCTGATCCGCTCGGTGATGGAAACAAGGGAATATCACCTCGATATTGGTGATGTAGAACTTGCAGTGACCGAATGGCCGGGTTCCGGCCATCCGGTATTGCTCCTCCACGCCACAGGCTTTCACAGCCGCTGCTGGAACCAGGTGGTCAGCCGACTGCCAGGCCAGCACATCTACGCAGTTGACCTTCGCCATCACGGCCGCAGTGGCAGTATTGGCGAGGTAGACTGGAACGTACTCAGCGAAGACATCATTAAACTGGTTCGACGCCTCGACCTGAGCAATGTCATCGGGGTTGGCCACTCGATTGGCGGTTATCTCATCGCACGCGCGGCGGCGGCGCTACCTGACCACTTTCGGGAAATTCTGCTGATTGACCCCGTAATCACAGCGCCAGAAACTTATAAAGTCGCACAGGAATTTTCCGCCAGTTTCAGTGCCAAGGATCACCCGGTAAGCCGGCGTAAAAACCAATGGCAGGATGCGAATGAAATGTTCTCTCGCTTCGCCAACAAAGAGCCGTTTTCAACCTGGGACAGAGATGTATTGCGCGACTACTGCGACTATGCCCTGCATCCTGAATCGGAGGAGGAATACCGCCAGTTAGCCTGCGACCCACTGAATGAGGCCTCGGTCTACGTCAGCCAGGCCTACAGCGATGCAGTGCTCGAAGACCTGCCAAAGCTGCGGTTGCCGATCACCCTGTTACGTGCTGAATACAAGGGTATAGATCTTACCGATCTTGCCGGCTCCCCGACCTGGCCAGAATTGGCACAGAGCTTGGCCAACTGTGAAGAGGTTTACCTCCCGGAGATGAATCACTTTATCCCCATGCAAGATCCCGCTCTGGTCGCAGAGCATATTGCAAAGGCGCTGGGAAAGTAACAAGCCCCGCGCCTACTCAACTCGAGCGTTGTAGATTTTTGCGTAGCGAATCGCGTCCAGGTTATCTATCACAGCCCCATTGGGAACCTCTTCCACCCTTGCGCTGATCTCGAACATCGCCCTGCCCAGATCGACACCGCGAATGACCAGGTGGCCCGGCGTCGCCAGCCATTCAAGGATGTAGGTAAGCCAGTTGGCATTCTCGCTGGTGGGCCGGACTAGCCCGGAGTGATGGCCAAAGGTGCGAAGGCCTGTACCTTCAGCGAGTTCGGAAACTCGACGCTCAGCGAATCCCTTGTCTTTAGCCCATTGGGCATCCTCTGCTTCACCCGTACCCATACCGGTGACATTGTGGAAGGCCATCGGCCCCGCGGTGCGGGTTGCCAGCCAGGCTTCGACAAATGAGACGGGGAAATCCACATGAATCCAACGATAAGTTTCCGGGTCTGCACCCACAGACGTGGTGCCCAGGCCCCAAAGGACAGTATTCACCTCGGCCAGCTGTTCTGTCAGCGTGGAGTAGTCAGTAAAATCCTTATGCATGATGACCTTGACCCGACCGCTTGCGGCCCCCTCTTCGAGGCGCGGCGACATACGTCGCGTTACCGCGTAGATTGTCTCGACTTCCGGGGCGAGCATAGCGGCCTTGAGCAAGCCATCACCCACAGACCCGGTAGCACCAAACACCATCACCACACGATTGGCTGCTGGATCGCGTTCGGCGGTCTCAGATGGGTTCAGGGTGCCGAGGGTCAACATACCCCAGAGATTCAGCGCGGCGATCGTTACCAATAAAATAAAAACCAAAGCGAAGATTACGTTACGCAGGATCGTCATCGTCCCTCCAAGGGAAATTTTCGGCGTTGCCTTCGCCATTATTTTTGCACAAGAATTTGGGTGATTCCTGCTCTATAGAACAAACCCCTGTCAGAGTTTGCGATAAGCCAGCGGCGTAACACCCATCCATCTTTTGAACGAGCGAATAAAAGTACTGGCTTCCGCGAACCCGAGCCGAAAAGCGATTTTCTCAATGCTCAGGTCGGAGTGCTTGATAAAATGGATTGCCATGTCCCTGCGGGTATCTTCTTTAAGCTGCTGGAACGTGTTTCCTTCCGCTCTTAAGTGCCTGCGCATGGTCTGTTCGGTCATGGCCAGATCCGAACAGGCCAAATCCATCTGGGCCGTTCCACGCCCTTCCCGAAAGCTCTTCTCCATCCATAGCCGCACCTTGATGGAGAGCGAGCTACTCTGCCGTGGCAGACGCATCATATGCGCCAGCGGACTGGACAGCAGTTCCTCCAGCGCATCGCGATCTCGCAGGTTCTTTATCTCGAGCGACTCCCGCCCGAAATACATGGCATTGTGCGGCTGGGAATAATACACGGGAGCACCGTAAAACACGTAGCGGTGCTCCGCACTAAAGGCAGGTTCGGCAAAAGCCAGATCAACGCGTTCAATCGGGACAAAATCGTTCGCCAGCCAGCAGTGAAAGCGATGGCAACCCGACAGCTGGGATTCGATGAGATAATTGTCATTGATGTCCGCGGCTTTTTCACACTGCATCGCTATCAGACCGCCCTTGGCCGTGGTCATTGTCTCGGCAGACATGCTGTTGTCCATCAGATTCAAGCATTCCCGCCAGACCTGGAGCGATTCCCAAAAGGTGTCACAGCTCAACGAGGCGCGGCTCATTAACGCCAGGGTGCCGACAGGGCTGGGTTTGGCTGCCAACCCGACCAACTCATCGTCCATAAGCTCAGTTAGTGCTTGATTGAGTTCCGCGAACTGCAATGTCGATATCCGGAATCGCGGATTCGTAAGAATACTCCTGGGGAGCCCCTGGTTCGCCAGAATCTCACCGGGGTCGTAGCCTCGCTTTATTGCGCCTTTTAGCAATGACTTTACGTATTCGTTGGAAACCGACGCAGCCTGCATGGCAGTAGGGAACCTGATTCAAATTTTCCGGAACTATACGCCAATTGTCTGGTAATGCCTATTTCGATGATGCCGCATGTCATGGTGCCATGCCCTGCTTACCCCCAGAATATGCGCCACAACAAATCCCTGTATTCAAACATCAGCCAAGAAGGTATCAGCATGACCAATCACGCATACATATACGATGCGGTGCGCACCCCGCGAAGCAAAGGCAAGAAGGATGGCACCCTGCACGAGGTCAAGCCCATCGATCTCGGCGCCGGCCTGCTCCGCGGCCTGCAACAACGCCACGACCTCGATACCGCCTATGTTGATGATGTGGTCATGGGCTGTGTCGCTCCTGTGGGAGAGCAGGGCTCTGACGTTGCCAAGATGATTGTGCAGAATGCTGACTGGGATGAATCTGTCGCCGGCGTACAGCTGGACCGCTTTTGCGCCTCCGGTCTCGAGGCCGTAAACATCGCGGCCCAGAAGGTCGCCTCCGGCTGGGAAGACCTGGTTGTTGCAGGCGGTGTGGAGAGCATGTCCCGCGTGCCCATGGGTTCCAATGGTGGCGCCATGGGTTCTGACCCCGCCTTCCAATTCAAAACCGATTTCGTCCCCCAGGGCATCGGTGCAGATGTCATCGCCAACCTCGACGGCTACAGCCGCGAAGATGTCGATGCCTACGCCATGGAGTCTCAAAAGCGTGCCGCTCACGCCCGCGACAACGGCTACTTCGACAAGTCGGTAATGCCCGTGCTGGACAAGAACGGCCTGACCATTCTTGAGAAAGACGACTTCATCAAGCCCAACACCACCATGGAAGGCCTGGCCGGACTCCGAGCCTCATTCGAAATGATGGGATCGATCGGCTTCGACGACGTGATTCTGCGCAAGTACAACACATTGGAGAAAGTCGAGCATGTGCACACTCCCGGCAACTCCTCCGGCATCGTGGACGGCGCCTCTGCCGTCCTCATCGGCAGTGAAAAAGCAGGCAAAGACCTGGGACTGACCCCACGCGGCCGCATTCTGGCCACCGCCGTTCTCGCCACCTGTCCCGTCATCATGCTGGCTGGCCCCGGGCCCGCTGCCAAGAAGTGCCTGGACAAAGCCGGCCTGAAACCCTCCGATATCGATCTTTGGGAAATCAATGAAGCCTTCGCCTCCGTCGCGATGCGCTACATGAAAGACCTGGGCATTGACCATGAGATTACCAATGTAAATGGCGGCGCCATCGCCATGGGCCACCCTCTTGGGGCCACCGGTGCCATGCTGGTCAGCACCATGCTCGACGAACTGGAGCGCCGCAACCTGAACCGCGCCATGCTCTCGCTCTGCGTAGGCGGCGGCATGGGCATCTCCACCATCATTGAGCGCGTTTAACGCCACGTCGGATCACAACAGGATTAAGAAAATGAGCACATTCAATTACGAAAAAGACGCCGATGGCATCGTAACCGTCACCATGGATATGACTGGCCCGGTAAACGCGATGAACGATGAGTATCGCGAAGCCATGAACGCCACCGTTGACAAGCTTGAAGCTGAAAACGGCTTGAGTGGCGTCGTATTCGCTTCTGCGAAGAAGACCTTCTTCGCCGGCGGCGACCTGAACGACCTCGTTCAGGCCAAGAAGGGCGACGAGGCCGAATTCATGGAAGTGCTGGAGGTCACCAAAGATCGCCTGCGCCGCCTTGAAAAACTACCCGTACCCGTTGTTGCCGCTATCAATGGCGCGGCTCTCGGTGGTGGTTTCGAAATCTGCCTTTCCACCAACTATCGGATTGCATACAACCACAAGTCTGTACAGCTGGGCCTGCCTGAAGTGGGCCTGGGCCTGCTGCCTGGAGGCGGTGGTGTCGTGCGCATGGTCAACCTGCTGGGCCTGCAGGCCGCCCTGCCCTATTTGCTGGAAGGCAAGAAGGTTGCACCCGAGCAGGCACTGGAAGCCGGCATGATCAACGAGACCGTCGCGTCCATCGATGAGCTGGTTCCCCGCGCGAAAGCCTGGATCCTGGAAAACAAGGAAAACGAAGAAGTCGCCGTGCAACCATGGGACCGCAAAGGCTTCCGTATTCCCGGCGGCAATGCCAGCTCACCCAAGCTGGCGCAGATGCTTTCCGCGGCCCCAGCAATGCTGTCCAAGACAACCCGCGGCCTGCTCCCTGCGCCCGAACAGATTCTCGATTGCGCCGTTGCAGCAGCGCGGGTCGACTTCGACACTGCCCTGCGCGTTGAAAGCCGTGGCCTCGCCTACCTGGCCACCACACCTCAGGCGAAGAATATGATCACCGCGTTCTTCTTCCAGATGAACAAGATAAACGGTGGCGCATCACGCCCGAAAGACATTCCACCACAGCCCACCCAGAAAGTAGGCATTCTCGGTGCCGGCATGATGGGCCAGGGTATCGCCTACGTCTCGGCCATGGCAGGTATCGAAGTTGTTCTCAAGGACATATCGATTGAAGGTGCGGAAAAAGGCAAGGCCTACACCGAGGCGCTGCTCGACAAGCGTATTGCTCGCGGCCGTATGACAGAAGAGAAGAAAGCTGCTGTTCTGGGATTGATCAAGCCGACCGCGGACGATGCCGATCTACAGGGCTGCGATCTGATCATCGAAGCTGTGTTCGAGAACATCGAGCTGAAGAACAAGATCACTGCCAGCACCGAGAAGTACCTCGCTGAAGGCGGCGTATGGGGCTCAAATACCTCTACCCTGCCTATCACAGAGCTGGCCAAGGCTTCCGAGAAGCCAGATAACTTTATCGGTATCCACTTCTTCTCTCCTGTCGATAAAATGCCGCTTGTCGAAATCATCTGTGGTGAGAAAACCAGTGACCTGGCTCTCGCCAAGGCATTTGACTACACCCGCCAGATCAAGAAGACCCCTATCGTCGTTAACGACTCACTGGGCTTCTTCACCTCGCGCACATTCGGCACCTACCTGAGCGAAGGTATGGAGCTCCTGAATGATGGTGTGTATCCAGTACGCATCGACAACCTTGGCAAAGCCGTGGGCATGCCCGTGGGCCCTCTGACCATTCAAGACGAAGTGAGTCTCGAGCTGGGGCGCAAAGCCGCTGAAACCCACAAAGAAATGGGTGTGTACGGTTTCTTCGGCGACATGACCACACAGGAAACCATGATTGATTTCATGATTACCCAGAATGGTCGCGGTGGTCGCTATCACGGTGGTGGATTCTACGAGTACACGGATGAAGGCAAAACTATCTGGCCCGGCGTCGTCGACAAGTTCTACGATGAAAGCTACGAGATAGCCGACGATGAAATCAAGGACCGTCTGTTGTTCCGCCAGGTGATCGAGTCCCTGAAGTGCCTCGAAACCAATGTGCTACGCACAGTCGCCGACGGCAATATCGGCTCTATCATGGGCATCGGTGCACCAGTATGGACTGGCGGTTTCCTGCAATTCGTCAACACCTACGGTCTGGAGAACTTCCAGCAGCGCTGTGCTGAACTTGCCGAACAATATGGCGAGCGGTTCACCTGTCCCGCTATCGTGGCCGAGAAAATCGCATCTGGCGAGACCTTCGCGTAAGCTCCATCCGATGAAAGGCGGCCGTCCCGGCCGCCTGATTTTCTAAAAAATAGAGAGGAAGGTGGAAGATGAACTTCGATATTCCAGAGGACATAGTCGACTTTTTGAAGGAAGTTGACGACTTCATTCACACCAAGATCACGCCTCTCGAGCAGACTGACGACAACATCCGCTTCTTTGACCATCGACGCGAGGACGCTCGGACAGATTGGGACAGAGAAGGCCTACCCAATGAACAATGGGAAGCGCTGATGGCCAAGGCCAAAGCGCTGGCGATTGAAGCAGGCATCTTCAGCTATCCCTTCCCTGAGGAGCACGGCGGGCGCAACGGCAGCAACCTGGGCATGGCGATTATTCGCGAGCACCTTGCAGCCAAAGGCCTGGGGCTGCACAACGACCTGCAGAACGAACACTCTGTAGTGGGCAATAATATCGGCCTGCTTCTGATGCTCGAGTACGGCACTGAAGAACAAAAGTCCGAATGGCTGGATGGTCTCAAGAACGCCACATCGGCCTTTGCCTTTGGTATTACCGAGCCCGCCCACGGCTCTGACGCCACCTGGATGGAAACCGGCGCGGTGAAGGACGGCGATCACTGGGTGATCAACGGCGAGAAAACCTGGAATACCGGTGTGCACATTGCGCAGTGCGACATGGTAATGGCACGCACCTCCGGTGAGCCTGGCAGTGCGCAGGGGATCACCGCCTTCATGGTTCCGATGGATGCACCCGGTGTAAAGGTTGAGGAGTATCTGTGGACCTTCAACATGCCCACGGATCACGCCCATGTCAGCTTTACCGACGTGCGGGTCCCCGCATCATCTATTTTCGGCGGTGAGGGCCGCGGCCTGCAGATCGTGCAGCACTTCTTCAACGAAAATCGTATTCGCCAGGCTGCTTCCAGCCTCGGCGCTGCACAATACTGCGTGAATGAGGCGGTCCAGTATGCGCGGGAACGAAAGCCTTTCGGCAAAGCGCTGGCGACCAATCAGGGCATCCAGTTCCCGCTGGTAGATCTCCAGGCCCGCTGCGAAATGCTCAGGGCACTGATCCACAAAACCGCCTGGCTGATGGACCGCGACGGTGCCTTCTCCGTCTCCGACAAGGTATCCATCTGCAACTACCAGGCCAATCGCCTGGTCTGTGAAGCCGCAGATACTGCCATGCAAGTGCACGGCGGCATGGGCTACTCACGCTATAAACCCTTTGAGCACATTTATCGCCACCACCGCCGCTATCGAATCACCGAAGGCGCTGATGAGATTCAGATGCGCCGTGTGGCTGGATACCTGTTCGGATTTATGAACCAGCGAAAACCCAAAGGGGTTAGTTGATGCCGGGCGACGGGTCAATGCACGAACAGCTTGAATTGGTTCTGGCCAGGGAAGTCGCCGGTTTCAAATCGCTGCTTTCCTGCAAACAACTCACCGCCGGCGCCAGTCAGGAGACGTTCCGGATCCAACTGGAAACTGACGATGGAGAGCGTCTACTCGCCCTGCGCCGCTGCCCACCGACGCTCGCTGGCAAATCTGTTCCTGGACAGTTAGCGCTGAGCACGGAAGCTCACCTGCTGCGACTGGCAGCCAGTGCCGAGATTCCGGTTCCTGAGTTGGTCTATCTCCTCCAGGCCGAGGACTGTCTCGGTGACGGTTACCTGATGGAGTGGCTCGAGGGCGAAACACTCGGCCAGCGCATCGTGCGCTCGGAGGCTTACGCCGCGGTTCGCCCACGACTCGCACGACAGTGTGGCGAAGCGCTCGCCCGCATACACGCGATCGAGGTAGATGAACAACTGACCGCCTTGCTGCCCACGATCAGCCCCGAAGCCCTGATTAACGATACCTGGGATATTTACAAAGCACTCAACGTACCCGAGCCGATGATCGACTTCAGCGCACGCTGGTTGTTGGACAACCTGCCTGCGAACACGCGCAACGCTTTGGTGCACGGCGATTTCCGCAATGGCAATCTGATGATTGACGAGAACGGCATACGGGCCGTGCTGGATTGGGAACTCACCCAGATAGGCGACCCTGTACGCGATCTTGGCTGGCTTTGCGTCAACTCCTGGCGCTTCGGACAGACGGATCTTACGGTAGGAGGATTCGGCACTATCGAAGACCTTCTCGAGGGCTACCATGCCGTCTCTGGTGAAGAGATCAGCCGCGCCGACCTGACCTTTTGGCAAGTATTCGGCTCCTTCTGGTGGTCGATTACCACGCTGGCGATGGCCGCTACCTGGCGCTCTGGCGAGACGCCTAGCCTCGAACGTCCGGTCATCGGCAGGCGCTCCTCTGAGGGCCAAATGGATTGTGTGAACCTGTTGTGCCCGGGGGAATTCGACCTCCCCGGCAAAATGATGACAGACCACGGAGATCAGCTGCCGATGCCGGCTGAATTGCTGGAAGGCGTACGCAAATTTCTGAGGGAAGACGTGGCCGAAAATCAGACCGGCCGCACTGCCTTTCTGGCCAAGGTTGCTGCGAACTCTCTAGGCATTGCCCAGCGAGAGCTACTCCACGGCCAGGCACTGGCGCTGTCTGAACACAAGCGCTTGGAAACCTTACTGGGGGACGGCGAACTGGGAGCGCTGCGCTGGGAATTAGTCAACAAACTGCGCGAGAAACTACCGCTGGAAACGCCGGGCTTAGCCGAGCACCTGAGGCAAACCGTAGCCGGACAACTGGCAATAGACCAGCCTCACTACTCAGCCTTCAACGCCCTCACGTGACTCACGGATGCGCCGCAATGCATCCTGCAGCGACGACATCATCACTGCCGTAGACACGCCCACCATCAGCACACCATTCACCGACTGCAACGGTCCGAGAATACGATGCTCCTCACTCATCACGATATCACCGTAGCCCAACGTGGCGAAGTTCACTGCAGAATGATAGAACGCGGTGTAAAAGTCGGTGAACTCGTCGAGTTGAATGAACAGCGCTGCCCAAATAGCGATCTGAATAAAATTCCCCATCACCAAGACCAGCATGACACCGCTAATCACGCCAAGCGTGCTGAAAAACGATGGGCCGCTTTCCGGATCCCGGTGTCTAGCGTAAAAACCAATCGACAAAACGACCAGTAAAGCCTGAACGAACAGGCAAATAACCATGACCCCCATTCCAATAATCAGATTGAGCATTAGGGTGCCTCCATTAACAGTTTTTTCTGTTGTTGACGCCGTTTGAGATTATCCAGAAAAACAAGAGCACCCCAGGCGTATAGGGTCACTAACAGGAACAGGCCAAACCGAACCAAAAAGGCCGTGGTTGGATCCTTGCCATTCGCACTGTCCGCCACTGCTGGCCCGACAAAGATTAACAGCGTAATTAACACGTTTTGCCAGTAGGAAGGTGCACGCCGAGTTGGCACCACTCCATACAGCCGCGAAACAATGAACACACTAAATATCAGCATCCACAAAAAGAACATCCACAAATTGGGCGTGAGCTTCAGGCAACCCCAAAAAATTACTGCCAAAAACCCCGCCATCATCGTGGAGCCGAGTAGTTCTGCACCAGCACCTTTTACCGACGTCTCTTCAGCCTGCTGTCCGAGGGCAACTGACTTCATAATTATCGGCGCGTAGAACGTGGGATTCGTCAAGCCCAGAAGATAGGCGGGAAAGACGATCAGCGTCGCCCGGGCGGCAAGCCAAGCGGATTCCTGAGGCTCAGGCGTCGGTGGCTCAGGAGCTGCGGCATCTGTTTCCGGGAAAAAGGGATAAACCCCCCACTGGCAGACAATGGCAATCGCGATGCAGATCATCATTTCCTGAATCAGCAACATCGCGAGCGCATAACTTAGCTGGCCCATCATCGTGATCAGCGTAAGCCCGACAACAAGCAATGCACCTACCGGCCCCTTGCCTAGATTGAGCGTTGCGTAGTTCGCGACCAATAAACCCAGAAACACCAGCAACAGACCTACAAACGGGTAATGCGTCAGCATCGGGGTAATCAACAGGCCTACGCCGAGAAATATTGCCACCAACAGCGGTGTCACTATCAGGCCTTTAAAGCCAGGCGGTGGCTTGGGTTGAGCTGCCAGCATAAAGGCGAACAAGGGCGCCATAAACGGCATACTCAGGGCCAGTGAGTACCCTGCCACAAGGGCCAGCGAAACATTGAAGCTGAGCCGGAATACGCGCCTTGCGCCGATATGCATGGTGATCACCCCGCCCTAGTAGGCGTAGGACATGATGCTCATAAATCGGATGTAAATATGGCCGAGCATTTTAGTCAGCCAGGCGCCCTCACTGTAGGCTATCACTGCGGCCTGGCCACCAATACGTAACTGGCCCAGCAACGCCTCGTTCTGTCGGGGGTCGAACTTCACATTTACCGGGAAGCGCTGGGATTGGCGCAACCAGTCTCGATTATTGTCGATACTGGGCAATGTACCGGGCTGGGTGGGCTGACTGGAAGCTATACCCAGACCGATATTGCTGACCTGGCCATGAAATACCTGGCCAGGTAGGGAATCAAATACAATTTCCACTGGAGTTCCCTGGGTCATATGACCCAGGTTGTTCTCGGTAAATTCAGCCTGGATCCAGACATCGCTGAGTGATATCAGGGTCATCACTGGGTGACCTGCGCCGGCAAATACACCCACATCAACTTTCAAATCGGTAATCTCACCGCGATCGGTAGCCGTTACTGTGGTGTAGGCCAAATCCAATTCGGCCTTCTCCACGCCCGTGCGGGCGATGGCCAGAATGGTATTCATCTCCTCTGAGGAGTCCCCGCCCTTGGCGTTAATTGCCTGCTGTATTGTTGCTCTGGCAGCAACCACCGCCGCCTTGGACTGGTCTAACGTCGCCTGGGAGACCTCCAGACGCCGGGTTGAAATCGTCCCCGGATCCTCATCATAGAGACGCTGGAGCCGGTCTGTATCTTTCTGGGCCTTCTCGAGATTGGCCTGCGCTGCACTCAGGTTCGCCCTCGCTGCCTCAACCGCGGCATCGCCCGCATCTACTTGACTCAGCGCATTCTGGTAGTCCGAACGAGCTTTGGTCAGCGCTATTTCATATTGGGAAGTATCAATCTGAAATAGCGGCTCTCCTGCTTCAACGCGCTGGTTACCTTCCACCAGTACTTCGGTGACCACACCCGACACCTGCGGAGCAACTCCAATCACGTAACCCTGCACACGCGCCTGCGTTGTATAAGGTGTGTAACGATCCGAGGAGAGGTACCAGCTGAGACTAAGCAAAATCACAACGACAATCGCGATGCCGCCTTTCTTTACACCTTCGCCAGCACTCTCGTCGCTCGGCTGCTGCTCTGGTTTGCCCTTGGTTTCACTCATTCTTCACCTAACCTAGTTGTCTTATTGCGCGGGCACGGGCGCAGGATCATCCAACATCCCGTCCCAATCTGTTCGCTCTTCCATGATCTGACGTAGCTCAGCCGGGACAAGGTCATCCGCAGTTGCCGGCTTCCATCCACCACCGAGAGCTTTATAAAAATCAATCACAGAGCTGATGTGCTCGCCCTGGTTGGCAACGTAAGCAGAAGAGCGAGCAGCGCGAGACTGCTGGGCCGTGAGCACACGCTGGAAATCTGAATAGCCTTCCTGATAACGCTTGGTAGAAAGCACCAGGGAGCGTTCTGCGGCTTCCAGCGCTGTAGCTAGAAGCTCTTGCTGGTCGCGGGTTTTGACGACACTGATGGCTGCGTTATCGATCTCCGATGCGGCTGCCAGCACCGTGAGTTGGTATGCCTCAATAGTCTGCTGTAAACGCACGTCCTGGATCCTTACCTGATTCTCGATACGATCGTAGTTAAACAGGTTCCAGGTAAAACTGGGGCCAAAGCCCGTGGTCAGAGTATCGTTCGTTGCGTCCAAGGAGTTACCCGACCAACCGATGGTGCCAAACAGCGAAATTGAAGGGTACAAGTCAGCCTTGGCAACGCCAATCTGTGCAGATTGGGCGGCGACAGTCCAGGCAGCAGTGCGCACGTCGGGTCGGCGCATCAACAAGGCCGCCGGGTAAGCATCAATGAAGATCGGGTTCAGACTTGGCAGCGTCGCCGGCACACCCTCCAACTCGGGAATATTGCCGGGCTCGCGGCCCAACAAAATGGCCAGCGCATTAGCAATCTGTTGCAGGCTGATCTCGAAATTCGGAATAGAAGAAAGTGTCGCCAGATACTGAGTGCGAGCCTGCTGCACATCCAGCTCAGCCGACTGGCCACTCTCATACAGTTTGGTGGTGATATCCAGGCTGCGCTCTTGCAACGCCGCGTTTTCCTTGGCGATATCGATCAACCGTGCTGTGGTGCGCCAGGCAAAGTACGCCTGGGCTACCTGCGCTGCCAGAAGTACCTGGGCATTCTGCTGATTAGTAACTGAAGCGAAGAAAGCGGCATCGGCGGATTCTACGCCGCGGCGATACTTACCCCAGAAATCGGCTTCCCAGGCAACGTCAAAGCCGGCGTTGTAGGCATTGAGGTCAGAGCGATCACCAGAGTTATCTCCCTCCGTAGGCCAGCTATCAGATCGAGCCCAGGAACCACTGGCGCGTTGCACCTGAGGATATTGCAAGCCGCTGGCGACACCGAGCACTGCCCTACTTTCCAGTACGGACAAGCCGGCAAGACGCAGCGTGGGGTTTTCAGTCCTCGCGGTCGCAATTAACTCATTGAGAACCGGATCGTTAAGAGCCGACCACCAGAAACTGAGGTCGTCGCTCTCGCCCGAGGTGGACAATGTCTGACCGTATAGATCTGTTTCCCAGGTCTGCAGCCAATCTACTGTGGGCTCTTCATAGTCTGGCCCCAGTGTGGTGCAGGCCTGCAGCGCCAGCAGGGCACATCCCGTGGCCAGCGCTTTCGCCGTTCGGCTCATTCAGTCGCCTCAGCCTCGGTAGCCGCTGCCGCTTCCGCCGCCTCTTCTGCCTCGTGCATGGCAACCCACTTCATGAACAGCTGATAACCCACCGCCAGCACCACGGCGCCAACGAACAGGCCGACAAAGCCCATGGACATCATGCCACCCAGGGCGCCCAGCAATATCACCGGCATGGGCGCATCAACACCGCGACCGAGGAGCATAGGCTTGAGGAAGTTATCCGAAAGGCCGGCAGCCAGCAGGTATATTGACCAGATAATATTCATCACTTGAGAGTGATCACTGGCCTTAAATAACCAGATAATCACTGGAATAATCACCAGGGTAGCCGGCAGCTGCATGATCGCCAGCAGCAACACCACCAGGGCCAGTAGCCCGGCAACCGGGACTCCTGCAGCCAGGAAACCCACGCCAACCAACACGGCCTGAATAAAGGCCACACCGAGCACGCCCGCTGCCACTGAGCGGGTTGTCATGGTTGCCAGGGTATGCACCTCACTACCGTGTTTTGGTCCCACGATGCGGACGATAATGCTGTCCATGGCAGCACTGCCACTCTCGCCGAAGGCCATCATAATACCGGCGACAATAAGCGCTCCGAGGAACAGGAAAACCGTGCCAACGGTGCTCTTGGCAGCGGCCATTCCGCTACTGACCAGCGATTCGATGGAGGTCTTGTTCGCTTCAATAAACGCGGGAAGGTTAGCAGACGCGGCTGACCATGCCTTATAGACATCCTCTCCGACCACCGGCCAGTCCGCCACTGTTTCTTTCGGCGGTTTCAGATGAAGCGTTCCCGCCTGATAACGGTCTGCAACTGAGGTGGCGTGCTCGGCGATTGAACTCCCCAGTAAGACCATGGGGATACCAATGCCAAACAATCCAATCAACACAATAATTGTCGAAGCCCGACCCTGATTACCGCCCAGCTTTTGAGCGAGGCTCTGGTGCAGAGGGTAGATCGTCACCGCCAGAATAAGGGCCCAGATCATAAGGCTCATAAAGGGGCTGAAAACCTGAAACGACAAGATGACCATCAATGCGATGAGACTCACACGGATCAAGGCATCGGTAAATTCCTGAACGGTCATAGCGTGACCAAGCTTGTCGCTATCACTCATGTTTATTCCTCTATTATTGAAAATTGCTAGCCGCGGGCTGAAGCAGTCTGCATTATTTATCGTTAGTGTAGCGCGCTTCGGCAACTTCTGGCACTACAAATGTAACGCCAGATGGATTGACACTTGGGGCCCGCACCACCAAACTCTTGAGCCACAAAATTCGCTAATAACAGGCCCGATAACGACCATGCTGGTACATCACTACCTCGAGTACTACGGGCGCAATATGCCTGACCTTCACTGCCTATCTTCTGAGGGTGCCACTTATAGCTACGGCGAGGTGAACGCGCGCGCCAATCGCCTGGCACATGGCTTGCTCAGCCTTGGGGTAGATGCGGGCGAACGCGTGGGTATTCTCGGTGAAAACGATCTCGCGCACCTGTTACTGTATATGGCGACCAGTAAAATCGGCGCCGTAAGCGTCTCTCTCAACTACCGCCTGGCGCCAGCCGAACTCGCCTATATCATTGATGATGCGAATTGTCGCGCACTGCTCGCGCTCGACGGCATGGGTGACACTCTTGGCGAACTTCGCAGCCAGGTCGATAGCAACATAAGCGTGATTTCCCAGGGTTTTGAGAACACGCTCATACTCGATACATGGAGTGCCAATTTCCCCGCGACCAATCCCGAGCGGGAAATCAGCCCAAACTCTGCCTTTGTCCAGCTCTATACCAGCGGCACCACAGGCAACCCCAAAGGTGTGGTCAGCTCACACTTCAATATGCTGTCTCTGGCCGCAATGAATACCGCGGCAACGCCGCATCGGCCCAGCCCCGGATACTCCACCATTCTATGTGCTCCTATGTTCCATATTGGCGGCACAGGCTCGATCGTCTACAACGTCAGCCACGGCATGCACACCCTGATGCACCGGGTGTTCGACCCAGCACGCATCGTGGACGACATCGAAACACACGGCGTTAACAACATTTTTATGGTGCCCGCTATGATTATGGCGGTACTGCAGTTGCCCAACATTGAACAACGTGACTTCAGCAAACTGAAGCAGGTTTTTTACGGAGCATCGCCTATTTCGGAATCTGTCCTGCGCCGCGCGCTGGACATTTTCCAGTGCGACTTCATCCAGATGTACGGCATGACCGAAACCACCGGCACCGTGGTGAACCTCACCGCCGACGACCATCGCAAAGCGCTGGATGGTCGCCCCGAACTACTGCGTTCCTGCGGTCGCCCCTCAGTGGGAGGTAAGGCCAAGGTTGTCGACTCGGCAGGCGCAGAAGTACCGACGGGGGACATCGGGGAGATCTGGCTTCACTCCGATACAAACATGCTCTCCTACTACAATCTTCCCGAGGCCACTGCGGCCAATCTCACCGACGGCTGGGTGCACACGGGTGACGCGGGCTATATGGACGAGGAAGGCTATTTGTACCTAAAAGACCGCATGAAAGACATGGTGGTCAGTGGCGGCGAGAATATCTATCCAGTGGAGGTAGAAAATGCGCTCGCGAAACACGAGGCAGTACAGGACGTCGCCGTGATCGGCGTACCGGATGAAAAGTTTGGCGAGGCACTACTTGCTTTCGTAGTGCTGGCAGAGGATGCGAGTCTCGAGGCCGAGGAGATGGTGGCATTCTGCCGGGAGCACATTGCCGGTTACAAGATCCCGCGAAAACTGGAAATCGTCGAAGAATTACCGCGCAATCCCTCGGGCAAAATTCTGAAGAAGATCCTCAGAGAGCCCTACTGGGCAGATGCCGGAAGAGGGATTGGCTGAAGCCGGGCAAACCTGCCCCAGACATCCCATCATTTGGGCGTGAGATGAACCTTGCGCCGCGAATGCTCCATCAGCGCCCATAGAATGTTGCTGGAGCTGACCTGACCGACCAGTTTGCCATTGTCCAGCACAGGCCTGCGACGCTGTCGTGTGTCCAGCATTGACTGGGCAACTTCAACAATCCCGTCCTGGGGTGAGCAGGTAGATAGATCCGTACTCATCGCATCTTTGACCAGAGAGTGCTCGGGATCGCCATCGTTATACACCGCAGTCAGCACAGCTTTAATGCAATCGAGTTCAGAGAGAATACCCACGGCATTGCCCTGGGCGTCAGTCACAGTAAGACCAGTGAGCTTGTACTCAACAATGGTTTCTATTGCCTCGACAAGGTGGGCATCACTGCCAATCGTCAGGGGATTGCGGCGCATGCAATCACTTATAACGCTAGGTCCTGGCATAGGTATACTCCGGTGTTATGAGCCTTTCACCCTACTATAGCAGGCTTACGCCGCTTCAGCGGGTGGCTCAGGCTTTTTTGTGGAGGCCGGCTTCCCGGAGGCCGGCTTCCCGGAGGCCGGCTTTCCGGAGGCCTTCTTGCGGGGAACAGCCTTTCGTTTGGCAGCCGCCTTTTTCTTTTTCGGTGCAGGCTTCTCGCTTTCTGCGCTGGCACTCTGTTCCCGCAGTGCCGAGCGATCAGCACGTTTGGGCGGCGGGCGTCGACGAGATGCACGGGGGCGATGAAATTCTTTCTCATCCGGGCGCAGGTCGCCTGATTCGAAACGCAGCAGGATCTCTTCCATGGTACGGCTAATCCGGGTGCACAGGCGAATCTGCTCCACCTGCGGGTAAGCAGAATGCTGACCACCTTCCATCAGCTCAATCAGATCGTTTTCGGAGATGTGCGCTAGCAACTTGGTGGGGTTATACCACTTGAAGCTGGGTACGATATTGATATCCCCGCTGTAGTCCTGATCCATTAAAGCGTGCACGGTATTGAGCATATAGTTGAAGCGCGGCCAGGTGTCGCCCTGTTTCTGGGCAATGCCTCGATAGAAATTCAAAAGCTCGCGACCCACCCCCGCGCCGAGTGAACCGAGAGCGCGCGCAAGAGCGCTGCGATCCTGATCGCGATCAAGGAAAGGGGTGGCAATAGGGTTAACCATACTGACGATATAGTGGTTAGTGCTGTACAAACGGGACAGGCGTTTGGCCGGCAAATCGTCCGCGATAGATCCATCCACCCACTTGCGTGTAGGGAGATACGTCTGAGCTTCGCCATGCATGTTCTTGGCCATAAGCGTAACAGGCGGAAACACTCCGGGTACGGCGCAAGAAGCCATAACGGCAGAGCGGATCAACACATTGGGCGACGTGATTGCATTCAACAGGCGCGAGCGCTGATGCGGCTCTGAAGGCGCCACGGTAATGCTAATCTGGCGACCTGTTTTCTCATAGGCTTCCTGGAATGTCAGGTCCGGCACCATGCGAGCGATCAGGCGCTCCAGGTCACCCACATCGATCTGAGGGTTCGAGCCAAAGAACATGCTGGTGAAAGCGCTCGCTTCACGTTCCGCCTCAAAATGCACATTGGCAGGCAGGAAAAAGTGTTCCAGTTCCTTGTCTGTATGGGTACCTACAACGCCGGCCATTATCGAGCCAGCGCTGGAACCTGAGATCACCCGCGGCAGCAGGCCCTGGTCCATCAGGGTTTTTACAACGCCCAGATGATAAAAACCGAGAACCCCTCCTCCCGAAAGCATAAGCGCGGAACGACCGAAGCAAATATTGGCGCGGTAGAAGAAATCGAGCTTCTCCTGTACGTCAATGACGTCGCCGGGCAACTCTGCCAACAGACGCATGCATTCATCAATTTCATCAATGTATTGTTCGACAAGGCGTTTGGTACCGAAATTGGCCCGGCGGTACAGGCTGGCGCGGCCCATGCCACCCATATTGCCGTGAATTCCCTCGTTCAGGGTGTACAGGAGACCATGATAATCATGGCGCGCACGCAAACTGCGCAAACGGTCCAGACGCAGGCGAATCTGGGCGAAATCGTACTGTGTCGTCTGGTCAACCTCGCGCCAGCGCTTGGCGCCACTCAGTTCGTCGTGCTCCGAAGCGGCTTCACACCACTGCTCGTAGCTCTCGGCTTGGTACATCTGCTTTTCGAGCTTTTTCAGCTTTCGGGATTTGCGCACGGGATACCTCTATTGCGATAAAAATGACACCAGGTGGGGCTCCAAGCATAAAACATTCCCCCGCTCTGTCATACCAGTTTGTGGGCTGTGGGCTCTCGCCACCTTGATCACGATCAATCCAATTGCACCGGTATTCACGTACAACACCTGGAGGCGTGTTAAAACTGCCAAAAACGCATAAAATACAAATAGTTATCATCAATAAACAAAACTAGGGGTCCAATTTGCGCGCCTACCTGTACGTCGCGGTCATCCTGCTGGTCATCTTCGGTGGCATTTCAGGCTATCTGTACAACAAGTTCAGTGCCTTCGCGAGTATGGACTTCAGCCCTCCTCCCGCGACTGTCGCCGTCGCCACCGCTCGCGCTGACACCTGGCCTTCGCTGCTTGAGGCCGTGGGCACTATCCGCGCCGTGCGCGGTGCCAATCTAGCTGCTGAAACGAGCGGGGAAGTCACCGACATCAGTGTGGTCTCTGGCCAGGAAGTTGCGGCGGGGCAACTGTTGCTTACCCTCAACGACAGCCTGGAACAGGCGAGTCGAGGCCGCGCAGAGGCAAACCTGGTTCTCGCACAGCAGCTGTATGAGCGCGACGAAAGCCTGATCAAACAAAAATCCATTCCCCAAAGCCAATTCGATCGCTCCAAGGCAGACCTTGATATCGCTATTGCCAGCATCGCGGAAATTGAGGCCCAACTAGACAACAAACGCATTGTGGCGCCCTTTGCCGGGAGAGTCGGCATCATCGAGGTGAAGACAGGCGACTACATTAGCTCCGGTACATCGATCACTACCCTGCAGGATTTGTCGGCACTGGAGATAGACTTTTCAGTGCCAGCGCGCCACTTTCCGGACCTTCGCCCTGGCCTGGTAATCTCAGTGCGCACCGCGTCGTCCGAACGCGCCTTCTCAGCAACCCTCAAGGCTGTCGACTCAGCTGTCGACACAGGCACGCGTAACCTCGCACTGAAGGCCGCGCTGAACGAGAGCGAAGGGATATTGCCGGGAATGTTCGCTCAGCTTGAAATCGACCTTGGTCAGCCGCGCGAGGTCATCACCTTGCCGGAAACCGCGGTTACCTATTCTCTACAGGGGGATACGGTCTACGTCGTTAGTGACCAGGGCGAAGGCTTACAGGTTATGCCGAGAGTTGTCGCTAGCGGCGAAGTCCGCGATGGGCGGATCGCGATTCGCAGCGGCGTCGAACTCGGTGAACGCATAGTGAGCGCAGGCCAGAACAAACTCTATCGAGGCGCCCCTGTCGTTCTCGAAGAGAACCCGGCGGCCTTCACCCAATGAGGTTCACCGATCGATTTATACAGCGCCCAGTGCTGGCCATCGTGGTCAGCAGCCTGTTGCTCCTGCTGGGTGGCGCGTCGCTCTCGAAAGTCGGCTTGCGTGAGTTCCCGGAACTGGAACGCAGCGTAATCTACATCCAAACAGTGTACCCGGGCGCAAGCGCTCGCACCGTTCAGGGCTTTGTTACCAATCCGCTACAGGTCAGCATTGCAGGGGCCAGAGGCATTGAGTATATGGCATCCGAGAGCACCTCCGGCGTGTCATCCATTACCGTACACGTCCGCCTTGGCGAAAACAGCACCGACGTGCTCAACGAGGTCATCGCGAAGGTAAACGAGGCACGCGGCGAGCTACCCCGCGACATCGAGGACCCGGTGATATCCAATGCCGCAGGCGAAGATGCCATGATTTATATTGGCTTTTACAGCGAGCAAATGTCGGCCTATCAGGTAACGGATTTTCTTTCGCGCAACGTGCAGCCGGAGTTGGCCACCTTGCCTGGTGTCGGCAAAGCCGGGATATTTTCCCGCCGCTTGGCCATGCGAGTCTGGCTCGACCCGGTGCGTATGGCCGCCTTTGGCATTACTGCGACCGACATTAACAATGCGATCCGCCGCGACAATTTCATCTCCGCAGCGGGCGCCACTGAAGGCGAGTACGTGCGTGTAACGGTAGATGCGCGTACCGATCTTCAATCCTCTGAAGATTTCGCCAACCTGGTGGTACGCCAGGTCGACGATGAGCGGGTCCGGCTGGGTGATGTTGCCACCGTGGAGTTGGATGCCGAATCCAATCAATTCAAATCCCTGTCCAGCGGCCGCGATGCGGTGTTTATGTCGATCACACCAGCCCCGGATGCCAACCCCCTGGAAGTCTCACGCGGCGTACACGAACTGCTGCCCCGCCTCGAGGCCATGTTGCCAGCTGACATGGAGATGCTGCTGGACTGGGACGGCTCAGTCGTCATCGACGAGGCCCTGGCCGAGGTCACCGCAACACTGCTGGAAGCTGTCGCCATCGTGATCCTGGTTATCTTCCTGTTCTTAGGCTCATTCAGAGTGGTGCTGATTCCGCTAGTCGCAATTCCACTATCGCTGATCGGTGTCGTATTCTTTATCTGGATTATGGGCTTTTCCCTGAATCTTCTCACTCTGCTCGCGATGGTGATTGCCATCGGCCTGGTGGTAGACGACGCCATTGTGGTTGTCGAAAATGTACATCGGCACATCGAAAATGGCGCCACACCGTTGGACGCTGCTCTGGCTGGTGCCAGGGAAGTGGCGCTACCCGTCATCGCAATGACCCTGACACTCGTAGCGGTCTATGCGCCAATCAGCTTTATTGGCGGCCTCACCGGCGCCCTGTTCAGCGAATTCGCGCTTACCCTTGCCGGTGCCGTCGTAATCTCTGGAGTGGTGGCACTCACCCTCAGCCCGATGATGTGCTCTCGAGTCCTCAAAGACGCTGAACACCAGGGCCGATTCGCCGACTGGCTGGATCATCGCTTCGAGCAATTGATTGCCCTATATCGCAGGGTGCTGACTGCCTGCCTGGGGAATCGCGGCGCGGTACTACTACTCGCGTTCTGCCTGCTCGCCAGCCTTCCCATTCTGTTCACGCTAGCCCAGGAGGAACTGGCGCCTGAGGAAGATACCGGGGGCATTTTCATGGTGGGTAATGCGCCGCGCTACGCCAACCTTGAATACTCCGACTACTATCTCGATCAGGTCGTCGATATCTGGAAAGAAATCCCGGAGTTCAGCCACTCCTGGCAGGTGATACAGCCCGGCAGTAACTT
The DNA here is from genome assembly GCF_009388985.1 of Halioglobus maricola. Lineage (NCBI taxonomy): Bacteria > Pseudomonadati > Pseudomonadota > Gammaproteobacteria > Cellvibrionales > Halieaceae > Halioglobus > Halioglobus maricola. The sequence continues at coordinate 1,360,081 of NZ_CP036422.1, read as the reverse complement.
TGGCGGCATCACTCTGTTCCCCTGGAGCGAACGCGAGCGCAAGCAGAAAGAAGCGATCACCGAACTACAGGGCAAGCTCTCCACTGTGGCAGGCATGGAATTATTTGCCTTTCCATCACCATCACTCCCCGGCGCAGACGCTGGCCTGCCAGTGAGCTTTGTGGTCGCGTCAACAGCCGACTATACAGAGGTGAAGCGCATCGGCGACGAGTTGCTGCAGGCGGCACGCGAATCGGGTCTGTTTGCCTTTGTAACCCAGAGCCTCGACTTCGATCGCCCGGAAATTGTCTTGCATGTGGATAGGGAACGCGCTGCGCGCCTGGGCATCTCAATGCAATCAATCGGCGAGACACTCGCAGTGATGCTGGGTGAAGCGGAAGTGAATCGATTCACCCAGGAGGGCCGCAGCTACAAGGTCATACCGCAGGCAAGCCGCAATTTCCGCATGACCCGGGAAGAGCTGGAAAAATACTATGTTCGCACGAGCAGCAGCGACCTGGTGCCGATGTCTGCCGTAGTAAGGCTGGAGAGCCAGGTAGAACCCAATTCGCTCGACCAGTACCAGCAGCTCAACAGCACGACGGTACAAGGTATTGTCATGCCCCCCAACTCACTGGGGGCCGGGCTGGAATTTCTCGAGGAGAAACTTGCGGAGATCGCCCCGCCCAGTTTCCGCGCCGGCTATACAGGCGCATCCCGCAGGTTCGTTCAGGAAGCGGCGTCCTTTCCCATTCTGTTCAGCCTGTCGATGATGCTGATATTCCTGGTCCTCGCCGCCCAGTTCAACAGTTTTCGGGATCCTGTCGTTGTCCTGGTCACAGTGCCACTTTCGATCTTCGGGGCGATCGTACCGATAGCGCTGGGCTTTGCCACGCTCAACATATACACCCAGGTTGGTCTGCTGACACTGATCGGCTTGATCAGCAAGCACGGTATTCTGATTGTTGAGTTTGCCAACAAACTGGCAGATCAGGGTGTCGACAAACGCGAGGCGGTGTTGGTCGCGGCCAGCCAGCGACTGCGCCCTATCCTGATGACGACATTCGCTACCGTGCTAGGTGTCTGGCCACTGGTGATGGCCTCAGGTGCAGGCGCAGAAAGCCGCTTCAGCATCGGCCTGGTCATCACTGCCGGCATGCTCGTCGGCACATTGTTTACGCTGTTTATTGTGCCGGTGTTCTACCTGCCATTTCGACGAGCCGCTGAAAATGATAGTGCGGTAATCGCCGCGCCTGCTTCGAGTTAGTCTGGCTTATCTTCAGCGCGGGCTGCGCCCTTGTACTCTTCCATCAGGTGCCGTTTGTAGAGCTTACCGTTATCCAGACGCGGCAGCTCGCGGTGGAAATCGAGCGCTTTGGGCAACTTGATATGTGAGATACGCTCGCGCAGCCACTCCATAATTTCGATCGCTGTTTCGTCAGTCGCATCTACCCAGTTCATGGGTTCGACAACCGCCTGCACCTTCTCGCCAAACTCGTCGCAGGGAACGCCAAACACCGCAACATCAGCCACTTTTTCGTGATTGATCAGCATGTTTTCAATTTCTTGAGGATAGATATTCACCCCGCCGGAAATGATCATGAAATTCTTGCGATCGGTGAGATAGAGAAATCCGTCGTCATCGACGTAGCCGACATCGCCGGTCGTAGCCCAACCTCTGGCGTCGTAGGCACCTGCCGTTTTTTCCGGCTCGCCGTGATACTTGAATACGGCGGCATCACCGCCGAAATAAATTGTGCCGATCTCACCAACGGGCAGCTCATTGCCATCGTCATCAACGATATGTAACTCGCCCACAAACGCCGGCCCCACGGAACCCTTGTGACTTAACCAGCCATCAGAATCGATAATAGTGGCACCTATGCCCTCACTGGCAGCGTAGTACTCAACGATGACCGGCCCCCACCAATCTATCATTTTTTCCTTCACCTCTATTGGGCAAGGCGCTGCAGCGTGAATAGCAAACTGCATGGAACTGACGTCGTAACGGGTTCGTACTTCCTGCGGCAACTTGAGCATGCGCACGAACATAATGGGCACCCATTGGCTATGGGTAACGCGATGTTCCTCAATCAGACGCAGTGCCTGTTCCGGCTCGAATTTCTCCATCAGCACCGATGTGCCACCCTGGAAAATGCTCATCATGTTGTAGTGCAACGGCGCAGCGTGATAGAGCGGCGCGGGAGAAAGGTATACGGTTTCCTCACCAAAACCAAAAGCCTGACCAAGGGTTTTCGCCAGCCCCGGTGTCGCATCAACATCAGTCTCTGCCGGTGCCACAAATATCCCCTTTGGCTTCCCTGTCGTGCCGGAGGAATAAAGCATGGGCACGCCATTCTGCTGGTCATCGATCTCGGTCACTGGCTGTAAGTCCACCGCTTCTTCCCAGGACTCATAACCGTCGGCGATACCACCCACCATATAAAAGCTCTCTACCCCGGAAGCCACCTTGCTCACTTCAAGAACCACGTCTATCAGCTTATGGGAACCGATGAACAGTTTCGCACCACAATTTTCCAGTATATAGGCCGTCTCATCACGTTTCAGATGACTGGAGATCGGCGTATAAATCAGTCCGGAACGCTGGGCGGCCCAGCAGATTTCAAGAAAGCGAGCATTGTTTTCCATCATGAGGGCAATGTGATCGCCGGCCTTGAGGCCGAGGCTGCGAAACAGCTGCGCACCCTGGTTGGAGCGCTGGTCCAGCTGGCGATAGGTCACCATTTCCCCGGAATCACCCATGATATAGGCGGGCTTGTGCGGATATAACTCGGCGGTGTGACGTGGATGTGGCATGGCGTCTCTCTAATCCTTATCTGACTTGGTTCTTATTTAAGTATAGGCCTTTTGGCTCAGATGCAGAGGCTACTTTTGTCGCATAAGCCCCTGCTGCATCACCGTGGCCACATGGTGGCCCTCGCGGGTATAAAAACGGCCGCGAACAAGTGTACGGCCGCCACTGTTGCGCTCAAGATCCGCCGTGTGGAGCAGCCATTCATCCGCACGGCAATCTGCGTGGTACCAGATAGCGTGATCAAGGCTGGCCACTTGCAAACCGCGATCCCTGTAAGAGCGCCCGTGTTGAATCAGGCCCGCGTCCAAGAGCATGGTGTCGGAAAAATAGGTCAACAGCGTGCGATGAACCGCAGGATCGTCTGAGACCGGGCCTGTCGTTTTCATCCAGTTGTACAGGCGCCCGGGTATCTGCTGAGGTTCGCGCCAGTTAATGGGCACGCCCATGCGCACGTCGAGGTCTTCTCCATCGGTAATCATAAAATCTTCGTTGAGGGCGTCATTCTCCAGTGCCCGCTGGCGCTCTGAAGGCAGCTCTTCAGGGGGAATGAGATCTGCCGGCATCTCGGGCTGGTAATCGAAACTATCATCGGGCAACTGGAACGACATTGAAGATACAAGAATCGGTTTCTCGTCCTGCAATGCCACCACGCGGCGCGAACTGAAACTGCCGCCATCGCGAGCCCGTTCCACTTCATAGTGAACAGGTTTGCTGCAATTGCCCTGACGCAGGAAATAAGCGTGCTGGGAATGGATGGCGCGATCGTCTGCGACTGTCTGCTGTGCTGCACTTACCGCCTGAGCAAGTACCTGGCCACCGTAAATGCGAAAGCCTTTAGGGTGCATGTTCTGGCCCAGGTAGCGGTCGTCCCCAAGGGATTCTGGTTCGAGTACATGGAGTAGCTGTTGCAGCATGTTTGATTCCGGCTTGAGATGGGTAAGAAAAGAAGAGCCATTATCCAGAAATTCGATTCTGTGCCAAACTTATGCCGCTATTTTTATATCGAGTGAACTTAATGCGCCAGGACATCAGCCCCTACGATCTGCGTCAGGCAATACGCTGCGGCGAATTCACCGGTCACACCTCTGGATTCGCCCCCGGCTTCGTGCAGTGCAACCTGGCGATTCTACCGGCAGACTGGGCATCGGATTTCCTCCGCTTCTGCCAGGCAAATCCCAAGCCCTGCCCGCTGGTCGGCATGTCGAACAGCCCGGGGGACACCGCTTTACCACCTTTGGGGGATATTGACATACGGACTGATGTGCCAAGCTATCGCGTCTTTCGCGATGGCGAATTTAGCGAGGAAAGAACGGATCTCTCCGCGCTGTGGCGCGACGATCTCGTGGTGTTCGCCCTGGGCTGCTCCTTCTCTTTCGAAGAGGCACTGCTGGCCGATGGTCTTGAGGTGCGCAATATCAGCCAAGGTGTCAACGTCCCCATGTATCGCACTGACATTGACTGCACCCCGGCCGGCCCTTTCAAAGGCAAGATGGTAGTGAGTATGCGTCCATTTAAGGCGGCTGATGCGATCCGCGCCGTGCAGATCTGCACTCGATTTCCGTCGGTTCACGGCGCTCCAATTCACCTTGGAGACCCCGGGCTGATAGGTATCGACGATCTTGGGGTGCCTGACTACGGCGAAGCGGTCTCCATTGCCGATGACGAACTACCTGTATTCTGGGCCTGCGGAGTCACCCCACAGGTCGCGCTGGAAGCGGCCAGACCGCCCCTGGCGATCACCCACAGCCCGGGACACATGCTGGTAACCGATTTACGCAACAGCCAACTGGCTGTGCTCTGAGGAAGGAACGATGCTGCTGAACTGTGATCTGGGCGAGAGCTACGGGAGCTGGACCATGGGTCTGGATGCCGAGGTCATGCCACATATCGACCAGGCCAATATTGCCTGTGGTTTTCACGGCGGCGATCCTCTCACAATGCAAAAAACGCTGGCGCTGGCCGCTGCGCATGGCGTAACCATTGGCGCTCACCCTGCCTACCCTGACCTAGCGGGTTTCGGCCGTCGTTCGATGGCACTCTCCGCCGAGGAAATCATCGCCAGCGTGCACTATCAGGTGGCGGCAATCGACGGAATGGCAGCAAGCGCTGAGCTAAATCTGGCGTATGTAAAGCCCCACGGCGCCTTGTACAACGACATGATGGCCAAGCGAGAAGTACGAGCGGCTATTATGCAGGCGGTTTCTTCTTACCACAGACCTCTTAAGTTGATGCTGCAGGCAACGCCGGACGCCGCGGAGCATCGCAGGGAAGCCGAAGAATTTGGGTTGAGCCTGCTGTTCGAAGCTTTCGCCGACCGCTGTTATGACGACGATGGCAAGCTCTTGTCCCGACGCAAGTCTGGCGCTGTCCACTCTCGCGACAAGATGCTGGCCCAGGTGAAACAACTGAAGACGCAGGGCACACTCACCACCGTGAGCGGTCACACTCTGCCATTACATGCAGACACTCTCTGCGTGCACGGCGACAACATCGAGGGTGTCAAGGCGATACAGGATATTCGCGCCTTGGTTGCCGGAGAGTAACGCACCGTGGAACTGCACAACGCCGGCGAGAACGCCCTGATGCTCTATCTCGGCACCGAAACCAGTCCGGGCGTTTCGGCGCGCGTACAAGCCGCCGCTAGCGCGGTTGAAGCTATTCTTGGCGAAGACCTGATTGATCTGGTGCCCTCCTACGCGTCGCTGCTGATCATCTACAATGCATACACCACCGATCACATGAGCGTGAGCCATCGTGTGTGGGCTTGCCTTGAACAACTTTCAGAAGCGGTTGAAAACGGGGGCACTACTGTGGTGCTCCCCACTTACTATCATCCCGAGGCAGGTGAAGATCTGGAGCACCTCGCAGACAGCACAGGCCTGAGTACGGACGAAATCATCAATATCCACAGTGGCACCGATTACCGTGTTTACGCTATCGGTTTCGCCCCCGGGTTCGCCTATCTGGGCCAGGTGGACGAGCGTATCGCCGCGCCACGGCTGGCAACACCACGATTGAAGGTTCCGCGCGGTGCTGTGGCCATCGCCGACCGCCAAACCGCAGTCTACCCCGCCGTATCCCCCGGTGGCTGGAACCTCATTGGTCGCTGCCCGCAACGCATGTTCGACCCGACGGCAACACCTACCATGCCGGTCAGCGTTGGCGACCGGGTTCGCTTCGAGCCCATCGAACGCGCACGTTTTCTGGCGCTAGGTGGCGAGCTGTGAGCTTGCGAGTCATCCAGCCCGGCATTCTCAGCCTGCTCCAGGATAGCGGTCGTATGGGTCAGCATCGAATCGGCCTCACCAATGGCGGCCCGCTGGATCCCGACGCGTTTAACACCTGCAATCGCCTGCTCGGTAATTCTCCGGGCAGCACCGCAATTGAGGTGAGTTTTGGTGGCTTACAGCTTGAAAGTGAGGTCGACACTTTCATTTGCCTGACAGGCGCTGTGATGAATCTTCGTATCAATAATATCGAACAGCCCCGCTGGGAAGTCCTGCAGATAAAGGCAGGTGACAGTATCAATCTAGAGTTTGCCGAACGCGGCTGCCGCGCCTATCTCGGCGTGGCCGGGGGCTTCCAAATCACGCCCAGCTTCGGCAGCACTGCCACCGTGGTGCGCGAGCATATCGGCGGCCTGAACGGAGAAAAATTAGGCGCTGGCGACGCCTTGCCCTGCGCAGAAGTACGCGAGCGTGAGCGCCTGTACCTGAACGAAACACAGCAGCCTCGCTATCAAGATACAGCGACCGTGCGCGTTATTCCCGGCTATCAGCAGCATAACTTCGACCGCTACCAGCAGCGCCGCTTCTTTTCGCATGGCTTCACCGTGAGCGACCGCTGCGACCGCATGGGCTACCGGCTTGAAGGCCCCGCTATCGAATGCGACATTGAGGGCATACTCTCCGAGGGCATTTGCTTCGGCGCAATTCAGATTCCAGCTGACGGTCAGCCTATCGTCCTGTTGAACGACCGCCAGACAATCGGCGGCTATCCGAAAATTGGTTCTGCCTTGTCACTGGACTGCGCCCACCTGGCACAACTGCGCCCTGGTGGCGATGTACATTTCGCAGCTATTACGCCTCACGCGGCGCACAATGCCCTGCATCTTGCGCAAAGCTTTCAGCAGCGCCTCACCTTCAAGGAGCGCCGCCAGTGAGCGATCTCGAACTCAGCATCGCCATCGAAAACGCACTGGTGGCACGCAACCTTCGCAATATGAAAACGGCCCAGGCGGCGCTGGAGCCGGGCTACTACCTGCGCGCCGCACGGCGACTGCAGGGCATCGATGGGACGGTGATAATTGGCACCGGTTTTCCAGTCACCGACACCTTCGAGACAGACGGCCCGGTCGGCGCTATCGCACTTTACAACGCGTTGCTCGCTCTGGGAGCAACGCCGGTCTTTGCTTGCGGCAACCCTCTGGCGCACTGCCTGAAAAATGACTACACCGTGTTAGAACTGAATGCGCGTGACGTACCCTCGTCCCGCCAAGAGGCACGCGAACGCCTGCAAGAACTCGCGCCCGCAGCAATAGTTTCAATAGAGCGCCCCGGCCTTAGCGATGACGGCCGCTACTACAATATGCGCGGCGAAGACATCACGCCTCGCAGCGCATTCTTTGATGCCTACATGGACCTCTCAGACTGCCCCACCATCGCGATTGGCGACGGCGGTAATGAGATCGGCATGGGCAATATCCGCGAAGCCATCGCTACATTGGATATCAAGGCCTCTGCCACCACCTGTGATGAACTACTGGTGGCCGACGTTTCAAACTGGGGTGCCTACGGCATTATTGCCCTGCTTGGGCGCTGGAGTGAACGCGACCTGCTCGCTGAAATTTCGCCGTTGGCCATTCTCAATTACTTGTCCGGCCATGGCAGCGTAGACGGGGTCACCCGCGAAAATACGCTTACCGAGGACGGCCTCGAGGCCGAAGAAGGTCAAAATATAATTCGCGAATTACGCGAACTCAGTGGATTTGCGTAGGAGTAATTTAAATGAGCATTGTTTACCTGGATGGCAGTTACATGCCGATGGACGAAGCCCGCATCTCGCCCATGGATCGCGGCTTCCTGTTTGGCGATGGCATCTACGAAGTGGTGCCCTCCTATAGCGGCAAGCTCGTGGGTTTCAAACCGCACCTGGAGCGAATGCAGGATGGCCTGGACGCCATCGAGATCAAACTGACGGTCGATCAGGACCAATGGCGCGAAATAGCCGACCAGCTGATCAAGCGCAACGGTAGCGGCAATCTGGGGATATACTTTCACGTGAGCCGAGGCGCAGATACAAAGCGTTCGCACGCCTACCCGGAAGATATTGAACCGACTCTGTTCGCCTTCGCATTCGAGATACCACCGGCTCCGATCGCGAACAAGAGTGCCGCGACACCCTACACGGTTACCACCGCAGAGGACCTGCGCTGGAAACGCTGCAACATCAAGTCTACGGCCCTGTTGGGCAACGTGATGCACTACCAGCAGAGCCACGCCGCAGGCCACTCCGAAACCATCCTTTTCAACCAACACGGTGAGCTTACCGAGGCCGCTGCCTGCAATGTGTTCGTCATCAAGAACGGCATTGTCTCAACGCCATTGCTGGATCACCAGAAACTACCGGGAATTACGCGCCTTATGCTACTAGCGATTTTGCGCAAAGACGGCAGCATCCCGGTGCAGGAGCGTGTCATTAACCGGGAAGAACTGGAAGACGCTGACGAGGTATGGATCACCAGCTCTTCCAAGGAGATCGCACCCGTAATTGAAATTGATGGCAAGCCGGTTGCCGACGGCCAGGTGGGCGATGTTTGGCTTGCAGCCCAGAGCCTTTACTCCGCGCAGAAATTTGATTTCTGATGCGGGCTAACCAGGCCAGGCTGGACCTGGACGCGTTGCGCCACAATCTGGCCCACGCGCGTTCACTGGCGCCTGCAGCAAAAGCCATGTGCGTGGTCAAAGCCAATGGCTATGGCCACGGCGCTCTCACGATTGCCCGCGCGCTTGAGCCGCTCACCGATGCACTGGCCGTCGCCTGCATCGAAGAAGCACTGGAACTGCGCAGCGGCGGTATCACATGCCCCATTCTGCTATTGGAAGGCGTGTTCGAGGCCAATGAGTTGCCACTGGCATCAGAGCAGAACTTCTGGCTGATGATCGACAATCGACAGCAGCTCGAATGGCTGGAGCAGGCCGAGCTGGCGACGCCGGTAACATGCTGGCTGAAGATCGACACCGGTATGCACCGGCTGGGCGTGGTAGCAGAAGATGCCGCTGAGTTTCACGAGCGCCTCATGGCATGCGCCAACCGCACCGGCGAATTGGTCACCTGCACCCACTTTGCCTCCGCAGACGAACTCGACAACAACCAGACTGAAAGACAGATAAGCTTGTTCAATAAAATTACTGCCGATTTTTCCGGCCCCCGCAGCGCCGCGAACTCACCAGGCGTACTGGGCTGGCCAGATGCTCACTACGAGTGGATTCGCCCCGGCTATATGCTCTACGGCAACTCCCCCTTTCCCAAACCGCACCCCAATACCGAGGCTCTGCTCCCAGTGATGACACTCGCCTCTGCAGTCATCTCGATACGCGATGTGGAAGCGGGAGAAGCGGTGGGCTACGCCGCCTCCTGGACCGCGGAGCGGCCCTCAAAAATCGCCACGGTGTGTATCGGCTACGGCGATGGCTATCCGCGTCTGGCGACCAATGGCACTCCCGTGCTGGTGAATGGGCGACGCGCACCGCTGGCAGGTCGCGTCTCCATGGATATGATTACCATCGATGTTACAGACCTCGACGACGTGAGCATCGGTGATGAGGTTGTGCTCTGGGGCCCTGAGCTGACCGCAGGCGAGGTGGCCACACATGCCCAGACCATCGGCTACGAACTGACTACCCGCATGCCCGAGCGCACACCACGGGTGATCATAGCGCCCTAATCCATTACCATAGTGGGATGGACCGCAAGCAAGGGCCGAACCCACTTGGCTGAAGAACATAAAGACACCGTTCCCGATGGCAGCCTGCTGGCCGCAATCGATATTGGCAGCAACTCCTTTCATCTGATTATCGCCAAGATTGAGCACGGTGAGATTCGCACCCAGGAAGTGCTGGCAGAGAAAGTACAGCTGGGCGCCGGCCTGGAAAATCACCAACTCTCCGAGGAAGCCGTCGAACGCGGCCTCGCCTGTCTCGCACGCTTTGCTCAGTTGCTCTCGAGTGTCGAACCGACCCGTATCCGCGCCGTCGGCACTAACGCGCTGCGCCAGGCGCGGAATCGCCTGGACTTTACCCTCCCCGCCGCAGACATTCTAGGCTGCCGAATAGATGTGATTTACGGCCACGAGGAGGCGCGACTCGTGTACCTCGGAGTCGCCCATACACTGGCTGACGACGCTCAATCGAGGTTAGTGGTGGACATCGGCGGTGGCAGCACCGAATTTATCATCGGCGAACGCTTCGAACCCAAGCGACTCGAAAGCCTGCAGATGGGCTGCGTGTCATACAGCCGAGACTTTTTCCCCAACGGCCATATCAGCGCGAAAAACTACCGCAAGGCCTACGACCAGGCGCGGGTGGAAGTCTCCCATATTCGCCGCCACTATCGCTCAAAACACTGGGCCGAAGCAGTGGGATCATCCGGCACGCTCAATGCTATCAATGCGATCGTCGCCGAACACGGCTGGAGCGAAGGAGGAATCACCCGTAAATCTCTCGATAAACTCGAGAAAAAACTACTCAAGTTCGAACAATTTGATGAGATCAAACTGGACGGTCTCACAGACAATCGTCGCAACGTGATCGTAGCCGGTGTAGCCATTACCACTGCACTGTTCGACATTCTCGGCGTCGAGCACATGCGCACCTCTAAAGGCGCCTTGCGCGAAGGGGTAATCTACGACCTGATGGGCCGGCTCAGCCATGAGGATGTGCGCGAACGGACAGTCAACGCCCTGATGCAGCGCTACAGTGTCGATCAAGACGTGGCCGAACTTGTGGAAAGACGTTGCCAGATCCTGTTTGCAGCGTGCCGCGGCCCATGGAAGTTGGCCGATGAAGATTGGGAGCTACTCCTTTGGGCCGCGCGCACCCACGAGATTGGCATGGCGATCTCACACAAGCACTTCAATCGACACACCGCCTACCTGCTGCGCAATGCCGACTTGCCGGGTTTCTCACAGGAGGAACAGGAAAGCCTTGCGGTGCTAACCCAGGGCCAACGTGGCAAAGTACCCACGGAGTTGATCGATGAACTTCCCAAACAGGAACGCCGCAGGGCACTGTACTTGCTGGTAATACTGCGCCTGGCAATGCGTCTAAAGCACGTAGAATTTCTGGAAGAACTACCCGCGTTCGGTATCGTTGCAGAAAAGATGACATTGGCACTTGGTTTTCCAGAAGGTTGGCTGGAAAGCCACCCGCTTACCGCCAGCGAATTGGAGCAGGAGTGCTCAGCCCTGGGGAAGCTGGAGTTCAGCCTCTCACTGAGCTGAGTTTCAACTCTCTTCCCCAATATCCCCAAGAAACGACAGCAAGAACGCGTTGACCTCGCTGGACGCTTCCAATTGCACCATGTGCCCGGCACCAGGAATCATCTCCACCCGGCGCAAGTGAGGAAAGATCGCCCGCATCAAGGAAATGGGGTCGTCGCCATGGAATCCTTCCAGGTCAACGTCGTGCTCGCTGCCAATGAAATAGGCTGGAACTGCACTCTGCACGCCTTCGTAAGGTCTGCGCTGCTCCCATTTCAAATCCATCGAGCGATACCAGTTCAGCCCGCCGGTAAAACCTGAGCGGCTGTACTCACTCACAAACACATCCATTTCCTGCTCGGAGAGCCACGGCCAGGGCAAGGGTGGCGGCTCCGCCATCGCATCAATATAGGATGTGCCGGGTGGATGCTTAAAGCAGTCAAAGTAATTTCCGGCGCCACTCAAGGTATGAAATACCTTGTGCAGAAAACGCCGTGGCTGGGCTGCGAGCTCTTCATCGGCCCGAGGTGGCTCCCGGAAGTATTCGATGTGCAGAAAGTGTTGTTGACCCATGCGCTTGTACTCGGCCAACGGCGGTTCATCAGGATTGTGCGGCGCTGCAGGATTTTCCAGACCAATAACAGCTGTGACTCGTTCAGGATGGCGCAAAGCCAGGTCGTAAATCGCAAAAGCCCCGAAATCCAGCCCCGCGAACACTGCGCTCGGTATCCCTAAATGGTCCAACAAGCAAACCAGGTCAGCCGTGATCGTATCCACGTCGTAGGCGTCGGGCGCAGCGGGCGCGTCCGTCTGCCCCATGCCCCGCATATCCGGTGCGATGACCCGGTGACCTGCCGCCACCAAGGCCTCCATCTGCCGATGCCAGCTGAACCAGATGTGCGGGAAGCCGTGGCAAAGCACTACAGGCGGGCCCTCACCCTGATCCACATAGTGCATTCGAATGCCGTTGATCTCGGCATGGTGGTGGTTCCAGTTCATCACGACGGGCACCGCTCAAGTAACTTCTTGAGCCGTTGCATCCGCTCTGCGTACTGCCTTTCCCGCTGACTTTCCGGTACACCATCCCAGAGTTGCTGGAGAGCGCGCATCTTATTGCCACCGATCATTTTCTCGAGACCTTCTTCCGAAGTATAACTAGGCGACAGACCTTCCTCTAGAATCGTGCCGTAAGGGCCTGCCTGCACTTTCAACGATAAAACCAACGCGACGAGTCCTCTAAAAATCGCATGCTTACTGCAATGACTTAATCCAAATGGCGGAACTGACGGCCCGCTCTTGTATCCAGGCCGGATCAGGCACAGGCATCCCCAACTTTACCGCGTCATATGTCGACCAGCGAGGCGTCGGAATTTCCAACGCACGTGCATAGTAGAATGCCTGCTGCTCTGGCCTGTAGTCCGGGTCCCGCCAGATTGTGCGCAATTCGGCATCGCCAATACTATTAGTATAACGGCCGCGCACCACGTCGACTGTATTTCCGACAGCGGCGAGCCGCCCCCCGCTGGCATCCCGCTCGCGTAAACCTGACGCGGCAACGTCATACACTTTCTCATGACTGTTGCCGCTTGAATCTACCCATCCCTTGATCACTTGAACCCGGTCCAGGTTCGCACCCTCGGGATCTTTTGCTGCCCAGATGAAAAAATCCGGTGATTGGCCCGTACCTCCATTTAGTACCCCGCCCATCGGGACACCCTGAGCATAAGCCACATCGATAGCCCTCGCACTTTGCGCCATCCCCTCTGGATAGTCCCAGCCCGCGAAGAACCGCAGACGAAGACGCGATCCGCTCGTAGCGTAAGTCTCTTTACGAAGAATCGCTGCAAACAGTGAAGCGCGGGTATTCTCTTGCGCCCATACCGCCGCCAACCCCATTGCACTCCAGCGATGCATCGTGGTGCGCTCATGCACCTGAGGGGAGTACGCCCCCAACCGAAGGCCGGGCGTTCCGTCGAGTAGCGGCAACTTGCCATGGTAATCCGCTTCATTGGCCGGGCTGGTAGCATTATGGCTGTCGGTGCTGCCAATGACACCGAAGCGGTAGGGGTTAAAGCCTTGTGCGTGCTGCAACTCCATTCCCAGTCGCAGGGCATCGCGAACATAGCTACCTTTAACTTCGCGTTGTGGCGCGTCCGCCATTACAGGTTGCTCTACCAGCTCAAAGTCAGCGAATTCGTCGGAGGGGCTCAGATCAGGGTGAGTCTCGGACTGCCCCTTCACCTGAAATATTTCGCTTACTGGCTCTATCCGAGAGCGGAGTTCGGCAAGCTCACGACTCAAGGGTGTACCGTCATACTTTCGATCGGAAAACATAAGCCCATTACTGAGATTACTGTTGTGGGGTATCGCGATCACCGAGTGACCAGAACCTCGCTGCCGTTCAAGCTCTCGCCAGAGGTCCTCCGGGTTTTCAGACTCCAGCGACGACCACGGCATTGCAAGCACTTTCTCGTCACCATATAACACCACCCTGTGCAGGTGCTGATCCTCCGGCATCGACGACCACTCGTAAGCGATGAACGTCGAAAAGCTACCCGGCACATTGTGTTCTGATGCAGCACGGGCAATATCCTCCCACGCGTCTCGACTTGCACCGGCAAGTTCTGGCACCCCGAAATTACGTGCACGCGCTTCACCCGATGAAGATCGCATACCTTCTCTCATAAAACGCCAGAGGTACTCGTAGGCATAACCTTGCAGCGCCGCGCGCAGAGCTGTGTCGTGAGATTCCGTTGCCTTTGCCGGTTCTTCGAGTTCGGCTTTACGGCGTGCAATACCCAGATACTCAGCGTGATCACTGACCGCTGCAAAATCCAGTGGCCTGTCTATCTGCACCGGGTAACCCACCCCATGAAGTATCTTGCCACCGCGGGCGTAGACATAAGCATCTTTCGGATAGGCCCGCACACCCATGGTATATGCGTCGAAGGAATAGCTGGAATGGATATGAAGATCACCGAAAAACACCTGCCGCAAGGGATCAGCAGACACCGCATCTGACGGCATCGGCGGAGACAACTCGACATCGGCAAACGAGAGCGTCGGATCTTCCACACGATGACATCCGCCGGCGGCAAGCATTGCCATGATAGTGAGAACCGCTGCAGCACAGCTTTTGATCGTGTCTATACTTACTGAACGTGAAATAGGGGGCCTCTTGTCGTGTCTGACTTCGAATTCTTGTCGGTGCTCGTGTCCATTGTTATCGGTCTCGGGCTCACTCACCTGCTTGCCAGCTTTGGGAGCGCCTTCTACAGCAAAACGCTGAACAGAATGGACGCCGCACACATAGCGTGGACAGTGACCATCTTTTTTATTCTGGTACTGAACTGGTGGGTGTTCCTGCTGTGGCGCGAGTTCGACAACTGGAATTTCGCCACCTTCTTCCTGGTCGTGATCTGGACCACCGCGATGTACATGCTCACCATTATCTTGTACCCACCCAATCTACCGGATGATGCCAATTATCGCGATGTTTTCGAGCAAAACCGAAGCTGGTTCCTGATCAGCTTCGTGGTCATGTGCCTGCTGGACATGCTCATCAGTGGACTCAGAGATGGCCGCTTGCCAGACACCTTCTACCTCGTCTTCGTGGGCCACTACGCCCTTGTGGCCTTGGTTGGAGTCTTCGTTTGCAAACGCTGGTACGACCTCGGTGCTGCGCTCTATATATCTACCACCATGGTGCTATGGAGCTTTATCGTCCGGCATACTGTGTGACATAAAAAAGGGCGACCCTGGGGCCGCCCTACTTTGCAACATGGCTGCGGACTACAAGTCGTAGCCGCGCTCATCGTGAAGCACCAGGTCGAGACCCTGGGTCTCCTCTTCCTCATCGATGCGCAAACCAACGATCACATCTACAAACTTGAGGATGATCCAGGAGGCGACAGCGGTATACACAAAGGTCGCGACCACGCCAGTGGCCTGCACCATCATCTGGCCACCGATGCTTTCGATACCATCGGAGAAACCGTTGCCACTGAAAATGCCCAGTTGCTGTGAAGCAAACACACCGGCCAACAGTGTACCGAGGATGCCACCGACACCGTGGACCGGGAACACATCGAGGCTGTCGTCGATTTTGAGAGTGTTCTTGATCCAGTTAGTAGCGAAATAACACACAACGCCCGCAGAAAGGCCGATGACTACAGCCGCAGCAGGACCGACAGAACCGGATGCCGGGGTGATTGTACCCAGGCCTGCGACCATACCGGTGACAATACCCAGCACAGAAGGCTTACCATGACGGATCCACTCCATCGCCATCCAGGCCAGCGCTCCGGCTGACGCAGAAAGGTGAGTGACGAGCATGGCCATGGCTGCGCTATTATCTGCTGCAACGGCGGAGCCGGCGTTAAAGCCGAACCAGCCCACCCACAGCATGCCGGCACCGGCGACTGTCAGAGTCAGGTTATGCGGAGGCATGGCCACTTTGCCATAGCCCTTGCGTGGCCCCATCATCATCGCTGCCACCAAAGCTGCCACGGCCGCGGTGATATGCACCACAGTGCCGCCAGCGAAATCCTGCAGGCCCATATTGCCGAGCCAGCCGCCACCCCACACCCAGTGACACACGGGAGCGTAAACTACCAGCAGCCAGATAGAGCTGAAAATCAGCATCGCGGAAAAACGCATGCGCTCAGCGAACGCGCCCACAATCAACGCTGGGGTAATGATGGCAAACGTCATCTGGAAGGTGGCAAACAGGGTTGATGGAATGCTGCCATTCACACTGTCGATTGATATGCCCATCAGGAAAATATTGCCGAAGTCGCCGATAAAGGCGCCCTGCTCTACCCCATCAGAGCCGAAAGCGATGGTATAGCCCAAAGCAAACCAGAGCAGCGACATCAGGCAAGTTAGTGCAAAACACTGCATGAGCACCGACAAAACGTTCTTGACCCGCACAAGGCCGCCGTAAAACAGCGAAAGGCCCGGAATGGTCATAAAGAGGACCAGGGCGGTGGCGGTCAAAATCCAGGCGGTGTCAGCCTGGTTGATTTCACTGGCGCTGGCCGCATTGGCGAACAGCGCAGTGCCAGCGAGCAACGCCAGCTTGTTCATGGTACGCATTGTTATTGTCCTCAGAGTGCTTCTTCGCCGGTTTCACCGGTACGAATACGAATACTTTGTTCCAGCGGTGCGACAAATATCTTGCCGTCGCCAATTTTACCGGTGCTAGCGGCCTCACAAACTGCATCGATAGCCGCATCGACCTGAGCATCAGCAATCGCAATCTGGATTTTGACCTTGGGCTGAAATTCCACCAGGTACTCGGCGCCTCGATAGAGTTCTGTATGGCCTTTCTGGCGGCCGTAACCTTTAACTTCTTCCACCGTCATTCCGGCTATGCCGATCTGGTGTAGTGCCTCGCGAACATCATCCAGCTTGAAGGGCTTGATGATGGCAGTCATCATCTTCATGAAAATCACCTTTGCTTTATTTTTGTTGCGGCGCTGCGCGCCTCTCCATCCACCTGGCCTGCGGCGGCCGTTCCAGCGGAGGTCTGATCCTGCCACATAACAGGGCGAAATTTAAGCGTCACTGCATGCATTTTGGTGCACAGGCACCACTATCAGGCATCAGCGGTTGGATATCGCGACCACGGCCCGTTTCCAGTGCCATAATGAGGCAGTAACACAGACTTTGTGGTATCAATAGCCTCCGCCTGATATCACTCTGCTAACCGAGTAAATGTCGCTGCCTTCTAAGGATCGAACATGCACAAAACTGTCTTTGCCACTGCGGCCGCCCTGGCCCTTAGCTCCACCCTCAGTCTCGCCCAGGATGCTCCGGCCGTCAGCGAGCCGCGCCACGTCATTCTGATCATAGGCGATGGCATGGACGAGCAGCAGGTCACCATCGCACGCAACTATCTCAAGGGTGCAACCGGCGAACTGCTGCTGGATAAAATGCCCGTTAGGGGGGCCTCCCAGATCCTGACCGTGGAGGACAAGGTTAACGGCAAGCCGCTCTATGTCGCCGACTCCGCCAACACCGCCACCAGCATGGCAACCGGGGTTGTAACCAGCCCGGCGCGGATTGGCACCACCGCCGGAAGTGATCAGGATATTCCCACCATTATCGAATTGGCACAGACGGCAGGCTATCGCACTGGCATTGTGTCCACGGCCAGTATTACCGACGCAACACCTTCGTCCTTCGCGGCTCATGTCGCTCTGCGATTCTGTGAAAACCCGGACCAGATCGAGAAAGTCGAATACAAAGGTATTGATCTTGGCGGCTGCCCACAGGACATGAAAAAGAATGGTGGGCCAGGCTCAATCTCAGAGCAGCTTGCGGTTTCTGGTGTGGACGTTCTGCTCGGCGGTGGCAGCCAGCACTTCACGCCAATGGCCGAAGGCCAGAACAAAACCGTGCTGGAAGTTGCCCAGGACGAGGGATACCAGATCCTGCAAAATGCGGATGAGCTCACTGCCGCCCGCCCCGGAAAGCCATTGCTTGGCCTGTTCTCTCCCAGCACCATGCCGGTGCGCCTCCAGGGCGAAGGCGGCCGGATATCAGAACAGCCAGAGCCCAGCCTGCTTAACTACGTTCACGACTACCTGGGAGACGTGACCTTGCCCGAGAGCATGGAGTGCGAGCCCAACCCGGAGTTCGCCGCTGTTCCCACGCTCAAGCAGATGACAGATGCCGCTCTGACCCACCTCGCACAGGATAACGACAGAGGTTTCTTCCTCACCATCGAATCCGCCTCGATCGACAAACAGTCACACGAGCGCAAGCCCTGTGGTTCGATCGGAGAAGTGGAGCAATTGGACGAAGCACTGGCCAGCGCCTTGGCATTTGCTGACAAAAACCCGCGCACCCTCATCATTGTCACGGCGGATCATTCCCAAGCGGCGCAGTTACTGGCCTTTCCGAGCATGTTCGCCAAGTATCCCATCCCCATCTACAGCCCCGGCCACGTGTCAGTGATCGAGACACCCGAAGGCGGTGCCATGATGGTGAACTACGCCACCAGCAATTTTATAATGGAAGAACACACTGGAGCGGCTGTACCCCTGTATGCAAACGAGGAGGGAGAAGGTTTGGTGCCGCCCTATCTGCGCCAGCCAGAAATCTTCGGCATCATGAAAGCCTATCTGGGTCTCTGATCAGAGATTGACCCAGCTATTGAGCGCCCTCAGGCGAAAGGTGGTGCCGCCATAGGTGAGCACCACCGAATCGGCAAGAATCTCTTCAACTTTAAAACCGTTAGTCTTACCCCCGGTGGCTATTGATTTGCCATTAAGCGTTACCCGCGACTGGGCCGGCTTGCCGGAATAATCGTGGCGATGATAATAGAGCGTAGGTATGTCGTCCTTGACCTGTTGGGACAGGGCTTCCAGAAAAGGCGCCGGATGCTCCTCCAGGCGCGCATTCTCTAACTCATCTTCCGCCAGCTCCAGCATCGCCTCTAGATCGATAACATCCTCACGTACACTGTCAGACACGACGGGGTCGACTGCTGGCGCTGGCTCAGCTGCGGCCGCGACAGTCGGCGCGTTGGGGGCGGATTCCCGCTGGGCGTAGAGCGCACTGACCTCCGCCTGCGGTTGTTGTGCCAGGGCTGGCACTGCGGGCCCGGTTCGCGCGGGAGCAGTTGGCAGACGCAGCTCAGGCCTGGGCAAGGTTTTAGGCTGAGGCTCGGATTTGGGCTGTGCTCCGGGCTCGGGCTTAGGTTCGGGCTTAGGTTCCGACACGGGTGCGGGCTTTGCCGCCATTGGCGCTTCGCTTATGTCGTGCACCGCTACTGGAGCGTCCTCACCAATACGATCCAATAGCAATACCACGATGATGAGCAGCGCCACCGCCAGCGCTACCCACAGCGCCCAACGCTGGCCAGCATCGTGCTCCAGTTCACCGCTGTGCTGGGTTGCGATGCTTGGCACATCGCCCTGCTCCGTGCGAGAGCGGTTCAGTGCATCCAGAATCAGAGACAAGCGGTTTACCTCATTGCGCGGCGGACATGTCCGCCAGTTGCTGTCGCAGCGTGCTCGCTGACGGGTCGATGCCCAGCGCAGAATTTAACTGTTGCAGAGTCTGTACGCCCACGACACCATCTGCCTCCAGCCCCTGCGCCCGCTGAAACATCACCACCCGCTGCTTCAACGCGGCATTAAATCGACGCTCAGTTAACGGGCGCGCCTGCCCATCGAGGCGGGCGAACAGTAGCGCGACCTCAGCGACCGCATCGCTCGCGTCACCTTCAGCGATTGGGCGTTCGAACGCCGTGGGAGCACGCCACAAAAAGCGATAGCCGCCATTCCAAAGCGGGGCTAACTCAGCCAATGCGAGTCGTTGCGCGGAACCATTGGCGTCCACTACCCAGGCATTGCGTCCCTCCACGCCCAACAATATGGCCGCGGCTGCGAAACGCTCAGGCGTGACGAGTGGTACTAACAGCGGACGGTCAAACACGGTCAACTCATCCCAGGTGGTCACCTGGCCGTCACTGCATACGAGAGCTGGTTCAATTTCGATACTGCACAGTTCACCGCCAAAAACCTGCGGCGAATGGAACGACCACAGCAACGCCTCGGCATCGGCGGGCGACAGCAACCAGTTGTCTGTAGGCGCCGGCACTGCTGCAGTCGCTGTCTGCGCTACTGCGGCTTCCGGCTCGGGGAAGTTCTCTGCAGCCTCCATTGACTGAGCAACGATTGGCTCTTGTGCTACTGGCTCTTGTGCTACTGGCTCCTGTGCTACCGGCTCCTGAGCAACCGGGTTCGAGGCAATGGGTGCCTGCTGCATATACCACCAGCCGCCCCCGGCAAGCAACGCCAGCACGGCGGCGGCACCCACCCAGGGCAGCCAGGCCGCAGATGAGACTGGCGTCAACTCTTCTCCCATAACCTCGCGGGTGGCGAGCCGCAACATGGCCATGTCGGCGCGACTCTTGCCGCGGCCGTAGGCGCCGAGCATGATTCGGTCACACAGCACATTGATCAGCCGTGGAATACCGCGGGTTTGACGGTAAATGCCTTTCACTACCGCCGGTGGAAAAATTTGCCGGTCTGCAGTCATACCGGCCACCTGCAATCGGTGCTGTATGTACGCACCGGTCTCGGCCAGATTCAGTGGCTCGAGATTATAGCGAGCGGTAATCCGCTGATTGAGCTGACGTAATTCCGGGCGCGCCAATAGCTGCGCCAGCTCGGGTTGGCCGATCAGAATGATTTGCAGCAATTTCTCGCTGTTGGTCTCGAGGTTCGTAAGCAGGCGAATCTGCTCCAGCACTTCAAAATCAAGGTGCTGCGCTTCATCGATCATCAACACCGTCTTACGACCCTTGCGATGATTCTCCAGCAGATAGCTGTGCAGGGCATCGGTCAGGCTCTTGAGGGTATGTCCCTGCCGATCGTACTCAATGCCCAACTCATCACAGACCGTCGCCAGCAACTCCATCGCGTTCAGGGCTGGATTCAGAATAATCGCTACATCGGTGTCCTGGGGCAACTGCTCCAACAGACAGCGATTAATCGTGGTTTTGCCGGTGCCCACTTCGCCCGTGAGCAGGATGAACCCTCCGCCGGCACCCACGCCGTAAAGCAGATGCGCCAAAGCGTCCCGATGCCGCGCACTCATAAACAGGTAGCGCGGGTTCACGGCAATGGAGAAAGGCGCCTCGTTGAGGCCAAAGTACTGGTGATACATGCGAGGCATTATGCACGATCAACGCCGAGATCACACCGCCGTGGGGGAAGCCGGATGCAAAGATAGACCCCCTCGTGTTGTACTGGGATAATGGCAGTCACTTTCCCGGATTTGAACGAGCCTCTCACCATGCTGTCATCTGCTGTCACTACCTCGCGTCACTTCGCCCGTGCGCTCACTGCCTTCGGCCTGCTCTCCCTGGGAGGCTGCATCACCACGGTAGTAACACCGGAAGCAGAAACCTCAGCGGGCCAGGCCATGTCGCAGCAGGTCAGCGAGCAAATCGGTCTCTACGACGATCCGGAATTAACAGCATATGTAAGAAGTGTTGGCGAGCGCCTCACCGCTGGACTGGTCGATAGTCCTTATAAATTCCAGTTTGCTGTCGTGGACCAGTTTGAACCCAACGCCTTCGCCAGCCCTGGCGGTTTCATCTACATCTCGCGCGGCCTGCTCTCACAGATGAACAGCGAAGACGAACTCGCATGCGTACTCGCCCACGAGATCAGCCACGTCACCCAGCGACATCACGTGCGCCAGATGGGTCGCTCCCTCGGAACTGGCCTGCTCACCCTGCCCGGCCGCGCCGTGGGCGTGGTCAGCGACGACCTGGGCAACATGATCAACTCACCCATCGAACACGCCGGCAAGGTGTATCTGTCCGGCTACAGCCGCGACCAGGAGACCGAAGCTGATGAATACGGCCTGCGCCTTGCAGCCAAAACCGGCTACGATCCAGAAGCGCTCGCGGGCGCACTGGAAGGCATCGAGCGCACCTTATTCCTGCTCACGGGCGAGCATCACGAAGCCAACTACATGGACACCCACCCCACCACGCCACAACGCGTGGCTGACATTGAAACCACGATCGCCAAGCTGACTTACACCACCACCGCCCCTATCGCGACCCGCACACAGCTATACCAGCACCTGGACGGTATCTGGTGGGGGCCCCAGAACCCGCAGCAGGGTATTTTTCTGGAAGACCGGTTCCTGAGTACTGACATGGACTTCACCATTGCCTTCCCCAGCGGCTGGGAGACCATCAACACCCCCCGCTTTGTCGGCGCTACCGAAACCGAGAAAGAAGGCGCCTACATGGCGCTTGGTGCCAACCCAGGGGAGTTCACCCCCGACGGCTATGCTGCGGCGCTCATTACCCGCATGCGCGAGCGCGGCGGTATCGAACCGGACCAGACCCGCCCATTGAAAATCGGCGAGTGGCCGGCACACCTGGTGACCTACACCGACGCCAGTGGCGAGGAGCCGGTGAGTATGCACTATGTTTTCCTTGCCACTCCTCGCGGCAGCTACACCATGATGGCGCTGGGGCTTGATCAATTCCGTCCACAAATGCGCGAAGCGGTCATGAGCATGCGCCCACTGACGTCAGCGGAGCGCGCTAGTGTGACCGGAATACGTCTGCGCACAGCGACAATAGGCCCCGGCGAAACACTGGAATCCTGGACCGAACGTCTGGACAGCCGCTGGGGGCCGAAATTCAGTGCCTCCATGAATGGCCTCGAGGAAGACCACACCGGCACCGGTGAAGTGCTCAAATACGCCCGCGAAGAACGCTACCAGGGTCAGTAATGCCGGCGTCTGCCCCGCAGATACGCCAGGCGATCTCACTTTCCCTACTGATGATCATCATTGCGAGTACCGCGGCGGTGGCCACCAAGTTCGCCTCGCGTCAGGCCAGCACCGAGGCCATCGTCACTGTGCAATATCTGGTGTGCCTGATCTTGTGCCTGCCCATCACATTGCGCCCAGGCCTCGTCAACCTGCGCACCGAGCGCGCCGGTCTGCACCTGTTTCGCGGCGCGGTGGGTGTTCTCGGTTTTTACCTTTTTTATGCCGCTCTCGACAACATACCCATGGTAGATGCCATGCTGCTGCGCCAGAGCGCACCGCTGACCGTACCGCTGGTGATCTGGCTCTGGAGCCGCGAGCGGATTGCGCCGAGCGCCTGGGTACCACTGTTAATCGGTTTCATTGGCGTTGGCGTGATTCTCCGGCCCAGCCCTGAGGGCCTGAGCTGGTGGCACGCGGGTGGTTTTCTATCCGCCCTGTGCCTGGCCATCTCCATGGTGGCTACCCACAAACTCGCGTCTACCGAACCCGCCTCGCGGATACTTCTGTACTACTTCGTGCTGTCCCTGGCCTGCGTTGCGCCTTTCAGTCTCGGTGATTTCACCGGGCTGGACTGGCAGGTCTGGGCCGCGATGCTCTACGTGGGCATTGCGATCTACTACACGCTACGCCTTTATACACGCGCCTATGCTCTGGCGCCCGCCCACGCGATTGCCCCGATCAATTATCTGGCCGTGGTGCTGGGTGGATTCTGGGGTTGGCTGATCTGGGATCAGGTCCCGGACACCTGGTCACTGCTCGGCAGCGCTCTGGTGATCAGTGGCGGACTCCTCACCATATTCCTGGCGCGCAGCCAGCAAGCAGCGAATTCCAGCTGACACCACCTTTTTGGCCACAAATAACCCCAATAGTGCGATCTGGACCTGCGTCACAGTAATTGCATAAAAGTGGAGTTTTTGCCGGACAGTCCATGGGGCATGGGATATGTTGAACAATGGATAAGTTGTGATTTGGGCTGGGCGCTATGCTCCAAACCCTGAAAGTAGAAGTTTCGGATCTCGCCATCGGCATGTTCATCAGTGGACTGGACCGGCCGTGGCTGGGAACGCCGTTCTATACCCAGGGTTTTCTGCTCGAATCCGAGACTGATATCAACCAGGTCCGCGAGCTGTGTCACTTCGTCTATATCGACACGCGCAAAAGCCGCTATATCACCCCCAAGGTCGCTCGCCAGAGCCAGGTGGATCGCCAGCGCATTCCACTGGATAGCATCTTCACTGGCCGCAACCTCACCCCCTACAACGATGTCAACGAATGGCGCGAGGAACACCCCCGGGCGCGAGCCGCCCTGGACACCCTGGTCTTCGATATCACAGGTATCTACGAGCAGGCAGCCAAACGCGGCAAGCTCGATGCCGTCCGCATCAAGAAAATTGCCAACCCGCTGATCGACAGTATCAGCCGCAATCCGGATGCCTGTCTCTGGTTAGGCCGCCTGAAGCAACACGACGAATACAGCTACCATCACTCCATCAGCACCACCATCTGGGCCATCGCACTGGGCAGGCAACTGGGCATGCAACGGCACGATCTGCGCTCGCTGGCCGTGGGCGGCATGTTGATGGATGTAGGCAAATTACTGGTCGATCCTGAACTGCTGAAAGCAGACCGGCCGTTGACCGACGAAGAAATGCGGGAGGTCCGCCACCATGTGGCGCACGGCGTGCATTTAGTGAAAAAGAGCGGCATCCAGAATCAGGACGTGCTCGACATGGTGGGTTTTCACCACGAGCGCTGGGACGGCAGCGGTTATCCGCGCGGTCTCAGCGGCGACCGGATTCCACCGTTTGCCCGAATCGCCGCCATTGTTGACGTCTACGACGCCATGACCTCGGAACGACCGTACGCACCCGCCAAGGCCCCGGCCGATGCATTGCGCGAGATGTATCAGGAGCGCGACCGCTTGTTCCAGACAGAATTGGTGGAAGCATTTATCCAGGCCATAGGCATCTACCCCGCAGGCACGCTGGTTGAACTCACCAGCGGCGAAGTGGGCATCGTCGTGGCGGACAGCCGCACACGCAGACTGCTGCCGAAAGTCATTTTGGTGCTGGACCCGCGCAAACGCGAGTACGGTTCGCCCAAGATGGTAGATTTACAAGAAGTAGCCAACCGCAGTCGCGGGGAAACAGTGGCGATCGCCACCAGTTTGCCGCCGGGTAGCCACGGCATCGAACTCACCGACTACCAGATTAACGCCTGATTCAGGCACCCCTCGGCCCGTCGCGGCTCAGCGCCCCACACACGAGTACTTGAAACCGAGCGCGCGCATGGTTTCCGGCTCATAGACGTTGCGCAGGTCGACAAACACATCGCCGCGCATCAAGGTTTTCACCCGGTCAAAATGCAAACCCCGATAGGCGTTCCACTCGGTCATCAACACAACTGCATCGGCACCCTCGATCGTGGCGTAGATGTCGTCACTGTAACTGACTTGTTGAGGTAGCAGCGGTTTCGCCTCCTCGATCCCCTGAGGATCGTGAGCGACTATGTCCGCACCCCGGTCAATCAGCTGGGGCAAGATAGTCAGCGCCGGTGAATCGCGCATATCATCAGTCTCCGGCTTGAAAGTAAGGCCGAGAACGGCAATGCGCTTGCCGGACAGCGACTCGTCAAGCGCTCCGCGGATCTTCTTCACCATGCGCGCTTTCTGAGCCGCGTTGACCTCGACCACAGCCTCCACAATGCGCGAAGACACGCCGTGCTCCTGAGCGGTGCGCACGAGCGCCAACGTATCTTTCGGAAAACAGGAACCACCATAGCCGGGGCCCGCATGGAGAAATTTCTTGCCGATACGTCCGTCGAGCCCCATACCTTTCGCCACGGAATGCACGTCGGCACCGACCGCCTCACATAACTGGGATATTTCATTGATGAAGCTGATTTTGGTTGCGAGAAAGGCGTTGGCCGCATACTTGATCAGCTCTGCACTCTCCAGGTCCGTGACCACGATCGGCGCCTCAATGAGATTGAGCGGCCGGTAAAGCTCGCGCAGGGACTTCTCAGCCCGCTCCGACTCCACCCCCAGCACGACGCGATCCGGCCGCATAAAATCGCTGATCGCAGCGCCCTCACGCAGGAACTCAGGATTGGACGCCACATCGAAATCCGCCTCAGGATTCGCCTCGGAGATAATACGCTTTACCTCGGCAGCGGTTCCCACAGGCACTGTAGATTTGTCGACCACCACGGTATAGCCACTGAGATGGCCGGCGATATCTTTCGCCGCCTGATAGACATAGCCCAGGTCGGCGTAGCCCTCACCTCTGCGGGTGGGTGTTCCCACAGCGATAAAGACCAGGTCTGCTGCGGACACGGCGTCCGCAAGCTCGGTCGTGAAGGCAAGGCGACCGGCGTCAAAATTGCGCTGCACCAGGCTCTTGAGACCGGGCTCATAGATCGGCATCTCTCCCGCACTCAGGCGATCGATGCGCGCCGGGTCTACATCCACACAAATCACATTGGCGCCGAATTCAGAAAAGCAGGCTCCAGATACCAGACCAACATAGCCGGCACCAATCATGACAACATTCATTCGGGGGAACTCCCTAGAAAACTAAACGGAAAACACCAATTATCAGTGAGCATTGTGACATTTTTTATTGGCCGAAGGGAGCATTGTGGCATACCCCGCGCGCTGTTGTAGTACGACCCCCGAAAACACTACGGAACCTGATATGCCTGACTACCGCGCACCTCTTACCGACATGGCCTTCGTCAACAAAGAACTACTGGGGCTGGACCACTATCAGCAGCTCAATGGCTGCGAGAGCCTCAGTGAGGACTTGTGGGACGCTATCCTCGACGGCGGAGCCAAATTTGCCGAAAACGTGCTAGCACCACTCAATCGCGCGGGCGATGAAGAGGGCTGTGGCTTTGAAAATGGCCAGGTGAGCACCCCCAGCGGATTCGCAGAAGCGCTCAGGCAATACGGCGACGCCGGCTGGCAGACTCTCTCCATCCCTGAAGCTGAAGGCGGCCAGGGGCTGCCCGGATCAATGAGCACCCTCCTCACCGAGATGACCGCGGCTGCCAACTACGCCTGGAGCATGTATCCGGGCCTGGCCCACGCACCCATCACCTGCATTCGCGCCGGTGGTACAGAAGAGCAAAAAGCGACCTACCTCCCCAAGCTCTTCTCCCTCGAATGGGCTGGCACCATGTGTCTCACCGAGTCGCACTGTGGCTCAGATGTGGGTTTGTTGCGTACCAAGGCGACTCCGCACGGCGATGGCAGCTACAGCATCAGTGGAACGAAGATTTTCATCTCTGGCGGCGAGCAGGACATGACCGAGAACATTATCCACGCAGTGCTCGCGCGTGTGGAAGGCGCACCGGAAGGCACCTCGGGAATCTCCCTATTTCTGGTACCCAAGGTCATGGTCAATGACGATGGCAGCCTTGGTGAGCGCAATACGGTGCACTGTGGTTCCATCGAAAAGAAAATGGGTATCAAGGGCAGCGCAACCTGCGTAATGAACTTTGACAATGCCAAGGGCTTTCTGCTGGGCGAAGAGAATCGCGGCCTTGAGGTAATGTTCAAAATCATGAACACCGCTCGTCTCGGCACGGCACTGCAGGGGGTCTGCCTCGGTGAAGCTTCATTCCAGGGCGCCCTCGCCTACGCTCGCGAGCGCTTGCAAATGCGCTCTCTCACCGGCGCCCAAAACCCCGATGGCCCCGCCGACCCGATAGTGGTTCACCCCGATGTGCGGCGCATGCTGATGACCCAGAAAGCGCTGGTAGAAGGCTCTCGAGCGTTTATCTACTGGCTGGCAAGGCTGAACGACCTGACCCAACATGGCAATGAAGAGCAGATAGCCGAGGCCGACGACCTGCTTTCGCTGCTGACTCCCATAGCCAAGGCGTTCTGCACTGAAACCGGCGTGGAGGTGACCAACATCGGCGTACAGGTGTTTGGTGGCCACGGCTATATACGCGAACACGGCATGGAACAACTGCTGCGCGACATGCGCATCGCCACGATTTACGAGGGCACAACCGGCATCCAGTCGCTGGATTTGCTCGGGCGTAAAGTGATGGGGTCCGGCGGCAAACTGCTGCGCGGCTTTACCAAGCGCATCCACAAGTTCTGCGAAGCTCACAACGACAATAACGCGATGACTGAATTTATCGAACCGCTTGCCGCAGTGAATGCCCAGTGGGGCGAGATCACCATGAAAGTGGGCGAAAAAGCAGTTGAAAACGCCGATGAGATTGGCGCGGCGAGTGTCGACTACACCTTGTTCGGCGGCTACGTAGCCCTGGCCTACATGTGGGCGCAGATGGCGGAGATCAGCCTGGCCAAGGAAGGCGATTTCTACGCCGCAAAAGTAGCCACTGCGCGCTTTTATTTCCAGCGCATCCTGCCCCGGGCGGAAGCGCATGCCAGAGCGGCCGTTGCTGGCGCTGATTCAATCATGGACCTGGATGAATCGCTGCTCATGCTGTAATGCGTCTTTTATGCAAGGCACAAGGGGAGTAAGCTGGAGCTAGACGCACAGGAGATAACTATGCGCTTGCTCCGCAAGAAACTGGCATCACGTTTTAACGCAACTCCCCTACCTCGCGACATCGAATCGCTGATCGATATCGACACCGCTAATGAGTCAGCCCCTGAGGACACCGACCTGACCCAGGCCGGTGTCGACAATATCTGGGCTGACACACTCAAATTATTCCGCACCGGCATGCACCCCATGCTCAGCATCTGTGTGCGCCGCCGCGGCAAGATTGTGCTCAACCGAAGTATCGGCTATCAGCGCGGCGATGCCCACAGCGAGGATGCGGTTGTGGCCAGCATCAACACGCCGGTCTGCCTTTTCTCCGCGTCAAAGTCGATCAGTGCGATGCTGGTGCACCTGCTGGAAGAGCAAGGCAAGATCCACCTAATGGACCCCCTCAGTTACTACATTCCTGAATTCGCCGAAAACGGCAAGGGCTATATCACAATCTACCAGCTGCTGGCACATCGGGCCGGAGTCCCTGGGCTGGGCGAGAATGTAGATTCCTCTCTGCTGTTCGACCGCGAGGCTGCCGTAGCGGCAATCTGCGAAGCTGATCCCATCGATCATCTGGGGCGTACTTCGGCCTACCACGCAATAACGGGGGGATTCCTGCTGGACGAGCTGATCCGCAGAACTACTGGCAAGACAGTCTCCCAATTCCTCAATACTCACATCCGCAAACCGCTGGACATGCGTTATTTTCGCTACGGCCTCACTAAACGGGATATGCCCAGCGCGGCAGAAAATCGATTCACCGGCCTGCCACTGGGCAACCAGATCGGTGAAACTTTAAAGAATGTCCTGGGCCTCGATTACATGGAAGTGATGGAGCTCACCAATACCGATGAGTTCATGGGCGCCGTCCTGCCATCGGGGAACATGTATGCCACCGCCGAAGAGGCCAGTCGCTTCTTTCAAATGATGCTGGATTACGGCGAGTACAATGGCCAGCGAATTATGCAGCCGCTCACGGTACACCGGGCGATACAGGAAGCCGGCAAAGCCGAGATGGACGCCTCGCTGAAACTCCCGATGCGCTACAGCCCTGGCTTCATGCTGGGCGGCAGCCCGGCGGGGATTTACGGCAAGGGCAGCCACTACGCCTACGGCCACCTGGGCCTTTCCAATGTTTTCTGCTGGGCCGACCCAGAGCGAGACATCTCCGTAGCGATCCTCAACAGTGGCAAGCCGGTGCTTGGAAGCCACATGTTGGCGCTGCCAAGATTACTCTGGGGAATCTCACGAAACTGCCCGCCGGTCAGGGACATGCAAGACCAGTCCCTGGATTTTCTGGCGGTCTAAAGATTGAGACCTTCGCTTAGAAACAAATCTTCAAGAGGCCTCAGTCCGTCACGATACTGCTGCCAACGCCCGACAGAGGATGTATACATAGGCTTGCGCACCTGAGCCAGACTCGCTGTCATGGAGGGCGCTGAGCTCTTGTGAAACTGCAGGCACCGATCCTCCCACTCGAGCCCACATGCTTGTATTAGCTGCCGGGTTTCATATTCAGGGTTGCTAACCAAGCGCTCATAACTCACGTCGTAGATTGCGCCCGGCATCATCTGCCGCCAGTGAGCCATTAACTTGCAATAGCTCAGGTAGTAGTTTCCAAGCTCCAACAATTCGTACGAGAAAGGATAGGCCTGCTTGAACAAAGTTTTGTAGATGGCATAACAAGTGTCCATAGGATGCCGACTCAAATGCACGATTTTTGCATTGGGCATGGCTCGATGAATCAACCCACAGTACAGAAAATTCAACGGCAGTTTGTCGATAAAGCGCGCACTGTTGCCTGCCAGGTGGCGAGTACTTTCGATATAGGCCTCGCCCAGGCTCGCATGATCCACGCCCGCCGCCCTGCGTATGAAATCCAATCTATCGGTCGGCTTCTGGGCCGCCAGTTGAACACCCAGACACTCTGCGAAATTATTGAGTTCACCAGCGGCGATCACCTCGCTGTGGGCACCGATGATTCTTTCTACAAGCGTAGTTCCTGTCCTTGGCAAGCCGACGATGAAAATAGGCGCGCGGGTGTTAGCGCCAATATGTTCGACCGAAAAATAGGACGCGCCGAATGCATCGATTATCCCGTCAATCGCGCGGAGATCAGCCACAGCATCGTGCTTCATATGTCCTCTACGCAACCGTGAAGCACGTCCCAACTCAGCAAACGATTCATCGTACTGACCAAGATCCTCATGCTCTTTAGCCAGCGCATAACGCAGATTCATCTCCTCTCGCCAGCTCAGCTCTGGGCGGCCCAATGCCACAGCCAGTTCATTTACATGATTACTTTCCTGCCGCTGAGTTCGCAGACGTGAGCGATGCAGCCAGGCCTCTGCCAAATCTGGCTCAAGATCGATAACGCGATCGAAGGCCTGCTCGGCCTCGGTTAGCTCCCCCATGGACTGTAGAATCAGTGCGCGATTGAAATGAAAGTGAGGGTTTGCGGGCTCCAGTGCTACAGCCTGTTCAAAACAACCGAGGGCCTTTGCATGCGAGTTTAACTGGCTGTAGAGGTTGCCCAAAGTATCGAACTGGACGGCATGATCGAGTGTCACGCCTGACAACTTGTCGGTAATTGCAGCTGAATCAGCCTGGCGATTGAGCACCAGCAGGCACTGAGCCTGCTGGGAAAGAAAGGCGAAACTGTCTGGCTTTAGATGAACGGCACGCTCTGAGCACTGCAGTGCTGCCTGGCGCCCACCCATTGCCAGGGCAACCCGACTGGAGACATCCCAGGCCCGCCCAGACCCTTTATGGTCAGATTGTAAAGCAGTGCACGCCTGCCATGCTTCTTGCAATCGGCCAGCCCGATAGGCGCTCCATGCGACCTCGTACAGCTTCTCTTCGCTTTGAATTGGCGTTGTTCTCCCGTTAGAAGCGGTAGCTTGCGCTCACGCCATAGGTTCGCGGCGTAGTGATAATCGCATTCGCACCGATACCCCAGAGTTCTACGGGATCGGCCGCGGTGAAGCCACGTTCATCGGCAATATTATTCACAAAACCGCGGACAGTCCATTCGCTTGCCTCCATGGAAACAGCCGCGTTCCATAGCCAGAAACTCTCAAGTTTCACACTGTAGACGTCCAAAGCAGACTCCGCGTCGCTGCGATAGGAAGCGTTCGCGCTCCACACCAGGCTATTGCCATTTGACAGGTTCTGATTGTAATTGGCCGCCAGATATAGCGTATTTTCACTCGCACCTGGCAGACTTATACCGGGCTCGACTTCTGCGAACGATGTGCCATCCACCACAAACTCCTGCAGCGTATCTGACAGAGACTCCAACTCCGAATCGTTGTAGGTATAGGAGGCACGGACATCGATATTGTCGGTGAGATTACCGGTAATCTCAGCCTCAATACCACGGGAGTAGGCTTCACCGACGTTGACCACGCATAACAATGCCAGGCCAGTACACGAGAGGTTGGACTGCATGTCCTGCCAGTCGATGTCATAGTAGGCCAACGTATACTGGTAGCGGGCTGCCAGTGTGCCCTTTATACCAATCTCAATGTTCTCCGTGGTATCGGGTGCATAGAGGAATGCCTTGTCGTTGATCGGGGCTCCAAACGCCTCATTGGGAAGGCCATTCGCACCACCGCGACGGAAACCCTCTGACCACACCGCGTAGAGATTCATATTCTCGTTCAACTGGTAAGACGTGTTCAACTTGAACAGCGAGTCGCTATCGCTGGTATCCAGGCTGCGGGATTCCACACCCCCGGGAACAAATTCAAGCCCGCCGACCTGGGTGGTCTCAAAGTCCTGGTCGTAATAGCGCACGCCTCCCGTGATCTGCCACGCGTCGGTAATGTGCCAGGTTAACTCACCAAATATGGCGCTATCGGTGAACTCGTTCTGCTGGTCAACCAGATAAGCCTCATCTTTCACCACCGGCACGGGGCCATTGAAATCCTCAAAGCCAAACAGCGTTCCAAAGCCACACGGCGCACCGCCAAAAGTGTCGGTCTCAATAAAGCAGGAATTGGCGTAGTCGTCGTAACCATAGTAGTACTGGCGCGCAGACAAATCAGTGTCCTGCTCCATATAGAAGACACCGGCTACCCAATCAAACGCACCATCGGTCTGAGACACAAGCCGCGCCTCAAATACGTCGCCCTTGTCCTCGAACCGAGAAACGTCTTCGATCAGTGGTCTGGGGCTGGTCCCATAGTAAGACTCGTAGAAGCTGAACAGCTCGTAGAATCCTGTTAGATCACGAGACCCCTCTCCCTCTGACTTGTAGCTTGAAGCCGAAGCCGTAAAACTGGCAAAGCCCATATCAAAGTCAATATCGAGCGCCACAATATCGACGTCGCGCTCAAAGGGCTCTGCAATGAGCGAGGCGTTCTTCAATGTGTCCTCACCGTACTGGGCCGGTGACGTCATCTGCGTGCCACCCACGTCGTTAGTCTGGTGGTGATAATTCAAGTTAGCTTCAAACCTGTCTCCCGGCGCCCATGCGAGCGCACCGCGAAAGCTTTCAGTTTCTGAATCGTTCACGCCCTCGACATACTCATAGACCGGCTGCCCCGCGAAGAAATTGGCCGAGTCGCCGAATGGGTCCGTGGCACCATTGTCCAGCACCGGAGAGCCATCTCCATTGCGAACGTAGCGAGCGGGCTGATCAATAAACCCGGCTCTGTCCTCATAACCGGCATTCAGGCGAATGCCCAACGAGTCGCCCAGGGGTATGTTGAGCATCAAATCAGTTTCGTAGTTCACTCCATCGCCACGCTTGGTCTGGCTGACACCACCGCTGATCTCGCCTGCGAATTCATCAAACTGTGGCTTATTGTAGATGTAACGAACCGACCCGCCGAGCGAACCGGAGCCGTAAAGCGTGCCCTGGGGCCCCCGGAGCACTTCCACCCGCTCAAGGTCGGTCAGACGGAGGTTTACGAACACAGGCGTCTCGTTGATATATGTAGAAACTACAGGTGCTGTCGCCAGCGGACCCTGATTTCGCGATAAGGTTTCTGAGTTGACGCCGCGAATAATGAGATTGGAGTTATTCACCCCACTGCGCGGCCCCTGATCCACGAAACTGACCCCCGTAGTAATGCGAAACAGGTCAGCAGCTGAACTCACACCCTGCTCACGCAGGTCATCGCCTGTCAGCGCAGAAATATTATAAGGTACGTCGAGTACAGAGACACTGCGACGAGTCGCCGTCACCATCACTTCCTCAAGCGCAGACTCCTGAGCGATAACTACAGCGGGAACACCACCCAGTGTTGCGCTAACTATTGCGCCTGAGAGAATCGTTTTCTTGTACGGCATCTTCATCGTGTATACCTCAATTTGATAGGTTCAATTCTTCAATCGTTTTGTATTCAAATGGAAACCCGAAACAGGACGGCGCGACGAACTCCAGCGCACGTTGAGTTCGGTAAAAACTTGGGCAACCTACACCAAATACCGTGACGCGCTGGCCGTAACGGAGCCTTTCGGCATTGATCGGTGTCGATGTTTCGTAGTCCACAATAGTGATGAGATCAGGCACCGATGCGATCACCTTGCCGTTAGCTTCGGCAGCCAGATACTCATTCTTGATACTGATCGTGAGCTCCGCGCCACTGCCGTCAAAGGGGGCAATAGTTGCCGCGCCAATGTCATAACCGCCAACTATCCGGGTAGAGCTGTCGATCACCTTTCCCGTATAGAGATGAAACAAATCGCCGTAAATAGAGCCGCTGAAGAGTTCAGCGAGGGGCTCATATATACGATGGGCATTGCCTCGGTACTTTCTCAGTAGCCGCCCGAGCTCAATAGAAAAACTTACCGTTCCGGGCACAATCGCGGCTTTGAGCTGCTTACCTGTCATGGGATGTTCTGCGGAAGTAATCATGCCCCCGGAGCTCAGGGCGCACTGTCGTATCTCTTTTTCGAATTCCATAATATCTTTGGTATGAAATTCGGTGACAGTCCCTTGATAATCGGTTGCTACCGCGGGGGTGGGTGACACTCCCGAAATAGGGTAAGTCATCATCTGTGCTTCCGGTAGCGCACGCCCCATGCCGTCCCCGTCTACCACTGGAATGCCCATCACAGCCCCAGCAACAATGGGAATCAGCGAATTGCCTCCGCCAATTTCGAAAGAGACAACGGCGTCGACTTTGCGACCTACGCGATCTTCGAATGCTCTCAACGTATTAACTGCCTCGTCGATAGAAGGCAGCAATTCCAGACTAACTGTAGGAGCACCTACTCCGCCTATCGCAACAACGTAGGCATCGTCGTCCAAATTCTCGGGATCGATCAAATCTACCGAACCGTATTTTTCCAGCGCTTGTTGAGCAACCAGCTCAGCCACATATGGATCGCCGCCACCACCAGTCGCAAGAAAGACAGCTCCTGCCGATAGATCAGCAAGGCTCTCTCTGCCAAATTTTTTCACGCTGGTTCCTCCCTGTTGCTCGACGCCAAATCTCCGACCGCCTTGACCCGGACGCGGGTCGAGCCTTCGGCCATATAAGAAATGGTGGTTTCTTCGATATCAGCGATTCTTACCGTGGCAGGATCTGCACCCGCCGCGATGGCCGTCGTTCTAGCCTCAGCAGATATTTGTTCGATAGCTTCAGCGCGGGGGATCTCCCTATAGGACACCATACGCTCTACCTCACCACCGATCTGGGCAATCGCCGCACCGATAGCATTTGCCACGCCCGAATGCTCCGGGCAGTGCATTTCTGAGGCTGCCTCGAGTTTATCTGCGACCAACACCGCACCGCCGCCCACCAGCACAACCGGTAGTGGATCGCTGCTGGGCATCATCTTCTCGATGCCCTCGTTCAGCATCTTTTTTATCGTCGCCAGGCCACTGGCGAGAACCTCGGGGTTCAGCTCAACCGCTTGCCCTGCCTCGCCAAGGTCAAGCTTGTTGGCCGCGACTAACAAATCAGTTG
This sequence comes from Halioglobus maricola, assembly GCF_009388985.1. Lineage (NCBI taxonomy): Bacteria > Pseudomonadati > Pseudomonadota > Gammaproteobacteria > Cellvibrionales > Halieaceae > Halioglobus > Halioglobus maricola. The sequence continues at coordinate 1,325,047 of NZ_CP036422.1, read as the reverse complement.
CCGTAAATGTATTGCCGCCGAAAGCAAGACCCTCTCGCACCAGATCATGACCAACAGAACGTGGCCCGATACTAAGGCCGTCTTCACTGACGATGCTTCCTCCCCCCAGACCCAGGGCCAGAATGTCGGGCATACGGAAATTGGTACGCACACCGCCAACATCGATAACGATATTTGACTCTCGCGGGAAACCTCCCTGAAGAATACCTATATCAGAAGTCGTCCCGCCGATGTCGATCACAATGGCATCATTCAGGCCCGTGAGTTCACATGCTCCCCGCAGCGAATTGGTGGGGCCAGAGGCAAAGGTAAGCGCTGGAAACTGGCGCACAAACTCCGCGTCCATCAATGTGCCGTCGTTCTGGCTGATATAAAACGGACACTCCAATCCGCGGTCACGCAACGCCTCGCCAAAAGAGCTGACCACCTGGTCGGAAAATTTCAATAGCGATGCATTAAGTAGCGCTGCATTTTCGCGCTCCAGTAAGCCGAGGCGCCCGATCTGGTGAGAACAGGTAATGTTGGCACCGGGAATCGCACGACGTAATTGCTCCGCGACCAACAACTCAGGCTCAGCGCTCATCGGAGAAAACACGGCTGAGATAGCTATCGTGTCGATACCCTTCGACTTGATATCTTCGATGGTGGACTGAATTTCATCGTGATCGAGCTCAGCAACCGGACGCCCGTCATACAAGGTACCACCCTTGAGCATATAAGTATGACCGCCCAGTGATTCCGCGATATCTTCCGGCCAGGCAATCATCGGTGGCAGGCCATTTCCTGAGGGCAGGCCGATACGGATGGCCGCTACTTCAGAAAGCTGTCTTCGCTCCACAACCGCGTTGGTGAATTGAGTCGTCCCCAGCATCACGGCATCAACAGCAGACTCGAGAACGCCGCTGTCACTGAGAACATGCTCCAGGGCGTTGAATACGCCTGTACTCACATCCGCTGTTGTTAGCGTTTTAACGGCCGAGCGAACGCTACGGCCTTCCAAAAGAACGGCATCCGTATGCGTACCGCCAACATCAATTCCAATGCGCAATCTTAGTTCCCCTGCTTAATCGGCGCGGGACCACGCCGAGCCAGAATTTTGCATATCAGGTAGTACGCCAATGCCGCAATCAGCATGGCATCCACGGCAGCCATGCCTGAGAGCGTGACCAAACCGAGATCTCCCGCCAGCGCCACACAGGCACCTACCGCCCAGCTGGCTAACGCGGTCCCCCGGTACTCGCATTCCATATCTACACGGGCTTCGTGGTATGCCGATCTACGCATCAGCAAGTAATCAACTGCGATCACCCCAGCCACCGGAACGAAAACGATAGACAGGTAGAATAGGAATGAAAGGAACACATCGAGAATATTGAAAAACGCGGCGAACGTCCCCAGTGCCCCGGACACCATGATCAACACATGGTAATTGAGCCCTGGAGCGGTGGACTCCACACTCAGCATCGTGCTGTAGAGATTAAGGGAATTAAGCACCCAGCTCCCGAGTATTACCACCGCGAAGGCTGCCCAACCTATTCCCAGGATAATCATAATATTGAGCAGATCACTGTCTCCCAGCGCGGCACCTGCTATAGCACCGGCAGCCATAACAGTCAGATTTACCACTAGATAAGAAATGACAATGGTGTAAACAGCACCCCTCCAGTGACGAATAAAGCGAGTGATATCGGGTAAGATGACGGCACCTACAATTATCGCGCCAACGACTGACGACACCCCATCACCGAAACTGATGGCGGATTCGCCTTCTCTTGCCAACAGATCAGCAAGGGACACCTCAGCTAAAGAGCCGCTGATTAGCATCACAGTCACTACCATTAACACTGGTACCAGCAGTGCCGAGAGCATATTGATAGCCCTGAAACCGTAGAAGGTAGTGACAGTCATAATCAGGCCGGCGAACAACTCGACCAGCCACACGGGCAACTCGTATCCAAACAGGTCCATGGCCAGCCGCACTGCCGCGCCAGAAAACAGGTCGATATTGACCCCAAACCATCCCAGCAAAGAGACCGCGAACGCAAGGTTCACGATAGCGGCGCCTTTCGAACCAAACGCGATTCGATTGAGCATATACGAGCTGAGGCGGGTACTTGAGCCGATAGCTGCTGTCAGGCTGCCAAGCACCGTGAGAATCAGGGAACCCGCAAGAAGGATGTTGGCAGTTTCCCGAGGCGATGTAACTGCGGACAACTCGAGCCCTGTGAGGAAGGTAGGCAGGGAGAAGGAAACCATGGCCGCGACCATAGCCACCCTGAACCACGCGACGGTGCTGTCGTCTGGCACCGGCTCGGTGGCGTATTCAGTGGTCTGCGCTTCCATTGCTAACCCTATCTTCTCTTTTCACTAAATTATGCCTAGGGGACAGACAAATAGCTTATTGAAGTGCAGCTGGTTTGCTTTAGACTCTATTGAATACTAGAGGAAATACTGAAGAATATTTCGTTATGCAGGAAAAGAAGCCCGTCAAGCTGGACGCTATCAATCGCAAGATCCTGGCGACCATCCACCTGGAGTCTGACATCACCAACGCCCGATTGGCAGAATTGGTCAACCTCTCACCTGCGGCCTGCTCACAGCGTACCAAAGCTCTGCGGGACGCTGGCTACTATTTCAACTGCCATAGTGAGGTCGATCTCGACCGCATTTGCGAACACGTTATTGCCTATGTCGAGTTCACCCTGAGCAATAACAGTTTGGCCCAGCGGCGCAAATTTGAGCACGCAATAGAACTCATCCCTGAGTTTATGGACTGTCTCCGCCTCAGTGGCGACATAGACTACATCTCGTTTACCTGCAGCAGCAGTATCGCTGAGCTGAATCGACTATGCGACGAGCTAAGCAGCAATGCAGAATTGGGTATCAGCAAAGTCGTTACGCGGATTGTGGTTGATCGCCCCAAGTTTTACCTGGGCTACCCGATCGAGAAGCTCAAGTGGCTGGAGTAGAGTCGACCTTTTCTACTGTGCCCAATAACTGCATAGCTTCATCACACCAAGTCAGGAACTGTTCACCCTGGTGAATTCCTGACTGCAGAGCCAGAAAAACGCCTTTGTGTCGCACCGGAAGGTCTTCGGGCGCTGCGTAGTGCCGACGGCGGATCGCTTCATACAGGTAAAGCCGCTGCATTACTTCTTCTCGCCGACGGCTGATTTCTCCCACCATGTGTTCGACGTTGTTCTCGGTCAGGTTGTACAACTTCAGCAGCAGTTCATCTTTGGTCGCCTGGACTTTGGTTGGTCCGAAGACCCAGTCCGCCAATGCCTCTCTTCCGGACATGGTCAAACCGTAAACGATCTTATTGGGCCTGCCGCTCTGGTTAACTTCACGCTTGTTCAGCCAACCCTTCTCAGCCAGCTTGCGCAATTCCTGATATATCTGTTGATGAGATGCCTGCCAGAAAAAGCCCATGGATTTCTCAAAATCCCGGGCTAATTCAGAGCCGGATAGGTCGGCGTCTAACAGTGATGTCATGATTGCCTGGGCAAGTGCCATGGCAAATCTCCAGCGGCGGTCGCGTATGCGTTATTTCTCAGTAAGCATAGACGCTCGCCGTTAGAGTGCAAAAAATTGCATCAAATTGAAGCCGCGAGACGCGTTCCCTGATCGATCGCGCGTTTGGCATCCAGTTCCGCGGCGACATCCGCCCCGCCGATCAGGTGGACCGTTTTGCCGTTTAAGCCCGCCACCAGCTCGCGGTTTGGCTCCTGTCCTGCACACAGCACGATATTGTCCACGTCTAGAATCTTTTCCTCTCCGCCGACAGTAATGTGCAGGCCCGCGTCATCGATCTTGCGATACTCGCAACCCGGCATCATCCGCACACCCTTGCGTTCCAGACCCGACCGATGGATCCATCCGGTAGTCTTGCCCAGAGCACCGCCAACCTTACTGGCTTTGCGTTGTAACAGGCTCAACTCGCGGGGCGAAGGAGGCACGATCGCCTGTATGCCTTCGATACCACCGCGCGCAGCCAAGGCCATATCCACGCCCCACTGCTGCATGAATTGCTCGATGTCTGTGGAGGGAGACTCCTCGCCGTGGGTCAGGTATTCGGAAACATCAAAACCGATACCGCCAGCACCGATCACAGCGACCTTATCACCGACTGGCTTCTTGTCCCTGAGCACATCCAGATAGCTCAGCACCTTGGGATGATCAACGCCCTCGATGCCGGGGACGCGAGGAGTGATACCGGTCGCGAGTACAACTTCATCAAACTCGTCGCCGACCAGGTCCTCAGCGCTGACCCTGGCGCCCAGTTTTACAGACACGCCGGTAATCTCCAGCTGGCGCTTGTAGTAGCGCAGGGTTTCGTAGAACTCTTCTTTACCGGGGATCTGTTTGGCGATATTGAACTGGCCACCGATCTCCTCGGCCGCGTCAAACAAGGTCACGGCGTGGCCGCGAGCTGCGGCGGTGGTCGCAAATGCGAGTCCTGCGGGGCCAGCGCCAACAACGGCGAAGGTCTTCTTCTCCAGCGCCGGTTCGATCACCAGTTCGGTTTCATGACATGCACGGGGGTTTACCAGACAGCTCGTCATCCTGCCGATAAATACATGATCGAGGCAGGCCTGATTACAACCGATGCAGGTATTGATTTCGTCTGCGCGATTTTCCGCTGCCTTGATGACAAAGTCGGCGTCAGCCAGGAAAGGTCGCGCCAGTGACACCATGTCCGCATCACCTCTCTCCAAAACCTCCTCGGCGACTTCTGGCGTGTTGATACGATTGGAGGTCACAACAGGGACAGAGAGTTCCTTGCGAAAGTGCGCTGTCACCCAGGTAAATGCTGCCCGGGGCACTTTGGTGGCGATCGTCGGAATGCGCGCTTCGTGCCAACCGATACCCGTGTTGATGATGGTTGCTCCGGCGCGCTCTACCGCCTTGCCCAACTGAATAATTTCCTCGGTGGTACTGCCGCCTTCCACCAGGTCCAGCATCGACAGGCGATAGATAATGATGAATTTTTCGCCGACAGCCTCGCGCACTCGACGCACTACCTCCACCGGCAGGCGCATGCGATTCTCGTAGCTGCCACCCCACTCATCGTCGCGATGATTGGTGCGCGCGGCCAGGAACTGATTCAGAAAGTAGCCTTCAGAGCCCATGATCTCGACCCCGTCATAACCCGCCTTCTGGGCCAGTACGGACATCCGGACAAAGTCCTCTATCTGTTGGTCGATTTCGTCCTCGGTGGCCGCTTTGGGCTTGAACACATTGATCGGCGCCTGCACCGCAGAGGGAGCTATCGGATTTTCGTTAAATGCGTAGCGGCCAGTGTGGAGGATCTGCATGCAGATCTTACCGCCCTCAGCATGGACCGCGTCAGTAATGATCCTGTGATCGTCGCAGTCGGCTTCTGTGGCCAATATCTTGGTGTGTTCATGCGTGGCCGCGCGCTTGTTGGGACCAAAGCCGCCAGTGACGATTAGGCCCACTCCACCCCGGGCACGTTCAGCAAAAAACGCAGCCATGCGCTCGTGACCATTGGGGGCCTCTTCCAGGCCAGTGTGCATGGAGCCCATCAAGACGCGATTGCGCAGGGTCGTGAAGCCCAGGTCCAGGGGTTCGAGCATTTTGGGATAAGCGGTCATGGTGTTCTCTCCGAGCAGGCAGCTGCGCCCATCTGGACGACGTCAAGTTTAGAGCATCGATTCTAACGTCAATTTGGACACTGTCAAGATTAAATGTATGATGCCCACATGAGCGAGAAGACAAGCTACCACCACGGCGACCTGCGCCGCAGCCTGCTGGACACCGCTGCCACCCTGCTCCGGGAGGAAGGCGAAGCGGGATTGTCCATGCGCCAGCTGGCCGCGCGCGTCGGCGTCTCTCGCACAGCGCCCTATCACCACTTCAAGGATAAGCAGGAATTGTTATGCGCCATCGCTGAAGAGGGATTCAAGCGCTACATTGAGGTGCTGACCCTAGACAGCGCAAACTTGTCAGAAGCGAGATTACGCGCCTTCGTTCGGGGCTACCTCGACTATGCCCTGGACAACGTTGAGTACTACGACCTGATGTTCGGCAGCCGCTTGTGGAAATCGGAAGGGATTACCGCCACGCTCAAACAGGAGGCGCACAGTTCTTTCAGGCTCTATCTCGATCAAGTGCGGAAATGGCAGGCCGATGGTGCTGTGTCGGCCGACCTGGACCCCCTGCGCTACGCCCAGGTTAGTTGGAGCACGCTGCACGGCATGAGTCGCCTGCTCATCGACGGAGTCTATCTGGACCGGGAAGCCATGGGCCCGGCCTGCGACCAGGCCGCGGCCATGTTCTGGCATGAACTCAATCCGACGCCATAACTCTCTTCGGGCATTTGCCCTACTGCTATTCACCGCCATCCTGGCTGGCTGTGCCCTGTCACAGCAGAAACTGCCGGCCAGCTCAATTGAAGCTGCCACTACACCTCCATCACGTAACACCACCATCGCTCTGCTAGGCGCCACAGGGATGTCTGGCGGCTACATTCTGCGCGAGGCCCTTGCACGAGGTTATCGCGTGCGCGCGCTTTCGCGCTCCCCCGAAAAACTGGCATATCTCTCAAACCGTATCGAGGTCGTTGTGGGTGATGCGCGCGACCCAGGTACGATCGCCACCCTGCTGGCTGGGAGTGACGTCATTGTGAGTGCTATCGGCCCATCGGCCAGGGCGCCGACCGACCTGAACAGCCAAACAACCGCGAATGTCATTGCCGCGATGAGCATAACCACAGCCAGACCTTACCTTGTCGTGACGGGAGCGGCTGTTGAATTGGAACAGGACCATCGCACTATGACTGGCTGGTGGGTGCGTCAACTGGCGCTCATCCGCTACCCGAATCTCGTCCGCGACAGGCAGCTGGAATACGGTTTACTGGCGCAGAGCGACGTTCCCTGGACCTTGATTCGATGCCCGCTCATAAACGCTACCGATGGCGAGGGTTCAGCCACGGCTTCTCTAGAGACACCCCCCGGTACACTGTTGCGAGCAGGTGAACTTGCAAGGTTCATCGTGGATGAAATCGAGCGCGGTAACTATGTGCAAATGGCTCCCTTTATCGCCAGCGAATGACGCCATCAGCGAGCGAACAACGCTTGCTCAATATCGCGAAAGGCCTTGAATTCAAGTGCATTGCCCGATGGGTCGGCAAAGAACATCGTCGCCTGCTCTCCCGGTTGCCCCTCGAAACGCACATAGGGTTCGATAATAAATTCATCGACCAGACCTCGGGCGCGCACGGCAAGCGACTGCCACTGGGGCAACTCCAGCACCACGCCAAAGTGTGGCACTGGCACACCGTGCCCATCCACAGGATTACTGATCTGGGATAGCTTGCCATCGACTCCCAGCGCCTGATTGAGATGCACCACAAACTGGTGGCCGAACATATCGAAGTCCACCCAATGCTCCGCGCTGCGGCCTTCTGCAAAGCCGAGCCCTTCACCATAAAATGCCCGGGCCTCAGCGATATCCCGAACCTGCACTGCCAGGTGAAAGGGTGTCAGTGTCATGTGGGTGTCACCTCGTGCTCGACCTCCGCCACACCGAACAGGGTCTGAATGTCGCGGCCCACGAAGTACAGCACCGGCACCAGCAACAGGGTCACCCCAGTCGCAAACAACACGCCAAAACCAACCGATATCGCCATGGGTTTGACGAACTGGGCCTGGATGGCCGTTTCCAGCTGAATCGGAAGCAGGCCAACGAAAGTGGTCATGGATGTGAGCACAACCGGCCGGAATCGTCGCACCGCTCCGGTGATCACCGCATCCTTCCAGTACTCCCCCCGATCTTTCAGGCGGTGATTCACGTGATCAACCAATACCAGGCTGTCATTCACAACGATCCCGGTCAGGCCCAATATACCAATGGCTGACAACATACTGACGGCCGCACCCAGGATAAGATGCCCCAGCACCGCACCGGTGATACCGAAAGGAATCACCGCCATGATAATCAAGGGCAGACCATAGCTGCGCAGTGGCACCGCCAGAGCCGCGTAGATGACTAACAGGATAGCCACGAAACCGAGCTCGAGAGCACTGGTCGTTTTCTCCTGCTGCTCGGCCTCACCGGTGAGCCTGTGTTGCACCCCGGGGTGGCGCTCAAGAATATCGGGGAGAATATTATTGACGATTTCTGCGTTGACCTTGCCCGGCTCTACCAGTGCGCGCTCCACATCAGCGCGAACATTGACCACGCGCTGTCGATTGAAGCGATTGATCACGCTAATTCCGGTATGTTCCACCGCCTCGCCCACGACATCAAAGGGCACCTTGCCATGGCCCGGCACGTCGATCCAAAGCGAGTGAAGCGCATCCAGCGATTCACGCTCCTGCGCCGGCAGCCTGACATACACCCGTACCTCGTGACGTCCGCGCTGGATGCGCTGCACTTCTGCACCGAAGAAAGCCTGCCGCACCTGGCGGGCCAGCTCCACCTGCCCCAGCCCCAGCGCCTCACCCTCCGGTGTTACCCGAATATCCAGCTCGGGCCCACCCGCATCGAAAGTATCTCTGACATCTGAAACGCCCACGAAATCAACCAGGGCCAGCTTCAATTCCTGTGCTGCCGCTCGCATCTCATCCAGGTCGTCGCCAGACAGTTCAACGTCCACCGGTGAGCCACCTGGACCGGCATTGGAATCGAAAGTGAGCGCCTGCACGCCGCTCAACTCACCCAGTGCTTCACGCATCCAGCCGGCGAGACTCATCGACGTGATGTTGCGCTCGGTGCTTGGCAGCAATTCCACTTGCACTCGAGCCTCGGTATCGGCACTGGAGGTGGTGAGCAGTTCCACGATCACGCCGTCCTCCAGTCCTGTCTCCTGGCGGTAACGATTGTTCATCGCCATGGCCGCCTGTTCAATGCGCATGGCGTATTCGTGAGTGGTTTGCCAGGGCGTGCCATTGGGCATCTGCAGGTCAACGTTTACGCTGTTCGATGGGACATTGGGAAAGAATACAAATCTCACGAAACCTGAGGGAATCAAGGCCAGGGTAATGAACAGGGATCCGATAAAAATCGCGAGTGTGATATAGCGAAACTCCACCGCGCGCTCCAGCAGGGGACGGTAGACCTTCTCGCTGAATGTCACCATGCCTTGAGTACAGCTGCGCTGGACCCGTTTAAGCCAGCCCAGCGGGCCTCGCCCCGGATCACTTTCATGGTCAATCTTGATGTGCCGAAGATGCGCTGGAAGGATCAATTTCGTTTCAAGTAGAGAGAACAGCAAACTGAATACTACGATCGGCGTGATCACTGACACCAGTCTACCGATGCCTTCGGTGAGCCCGTATGCAGGCGAAAAAGCAATCATCGTGGTCAAGGCCCCGAATACCGTAGCTACTGTGACCCGGCGCACACCGCGCACCACACTCTCCACACCCTTCTGCTCTTCCTCCAGCTGAGCATAAGCGCTCTCGGCGGTGACGATGCCGTCGTCAACCAACATACCCAATACCAGGATAAAACCGAATACCGACATCACATTGATCGAAACACCGATACCGAGAATATCGATCGCCATCAAGGCCCCGAGGAAAGAGAAAGGTACTCCCAGGATCACCCAAAAGGCCAATTGCACGTTGAGAAAAAGAGCCAGCGTGATCATCACCAGAATTGCGCCCTGAAAGGCACTTTTGAGCATGAGATTAATACGCCCCTTGAGGATCTCACTGCGGTCAGCCCAGGCCGTAAACTCTACACCCGGTGGCAGTTCTGCTCGTTTTCTTTCAACAAATTTGCGCAGATTATCAGTCATCGCCAGCACATCCTGGTCGCCCACCCGATCTACCTGCAGGGTAATTGATGGCTGGCCATTCAGCCGATTGAGAATGGGTTGGTCTTCAAAACCATCTACAACAGTAGCAACATCACCCACTTGCAGAACGGTGCCATCGGTGCGAGTGATCAGACTGAGCCGTTCAAACTCCTCTGCACTGTAGGCTTGCCCAACCGAACGCAGTGTTATCGCACCCCCACTGGTGCGCAATTTTCCGCCGGGCAGGTCACGAGAGCGCATGGTAATCGCCGCCACAACATCGTCAAAACTGAGTCCGTAGCGGCGCAGAGCCTCATCTGATACTTCGATGACAATTTCGTAGTCGCGGGTACCGACGACGGTTACCTGGCTGATGCCATCGAGCCCAAGAATTTCATCACGCGTGTCGTCGGCCAGCTCTTTCAGCTGGTATTCGTCCAAATTGCCGTAGAGAGTCAGATTCATCGCCCGTGTTCGAGCAAGCACCTCGTCCACTATCGCCTCTTCCGCATCCACTGGGAAAGAGGCGATACCATCCACTTTGGTTTTAATCTGCACCAGGGCCTGCGCCATATCAGACCCCGCTTCCATCTCAATGGTAACGACCCCCGCCCCTTCCCGGGCGACTGAGGAGATTTCCTCCACGCCAACGAGCTCCTGCAACTCTTCCTCGAGAACCCGCACGATACCCGACTCCACCTCTTCCGGCGCGCTACCGGGGTATGGCACAGTCACGGTAATCATCTCAGTGGGAAAGGTCGGGAAGACTTCCTTGGTGAGATTATTGATGGAACCCAGCCCCCCGAGAAACACCACCAACATAAACAGGTTGGCGGCCACCGGGTTATTGGCCATCCAGGCGATAGGCCCTGTCTCTTGCGAACTCACCACTTTATTCGCCCGCCTCAACAACCATGCCCTCGACCATCAGGTCGAATCGGCTAAGCACGACCTGATCGCCGTAAGCCAGGCCATCACTGATTACCACCGCATCGCCCTCGCGGCGCAGGACCGTCACAGACCGACGCACTAACTGATCGTTTTCCACGAGGTACACATGAGCACTGTTATGCACAGCAGAACGCGGCAGACGAACGGCATCCTCCACTGCAGTGCCCGGGAAAACCGCCTCCACAAACAGACCATGAGCGAGAATCTGGTCATGCAGCTGGACATCATAGGGATTCTCTATTTGGGCTACCCCGTAGAACACGCGCGTTTCTTCATCGACCCGTCTCTCTACTCTGGTCAGGCTCGCTTCCCAACTTAAATCCTGCTTACCGAAGGACGCGGTGAGCGTAATAGCCTGGTTCTGCCCAGCGCGAACAAACGCTATATCCGAGGTCAGAATAGGCAGCCGTACTTCCGCAATATCCGTGCTGAGAAGTTTCATCAGAGCAGTGCCCATGGTCACATACTGACCGAGATCGGCTCGCTTGATGTCAACCACGGCGTTAAAAGGCGCTCGGATTTCTGTATTCTCCAGGTCCACCTGAGCCTGACGCAGACGCTCTTTGGCAGCGGCTACTCGCGCCTCAGCCTCAGCCATGGACGCTTTCTGCACCAACACTGTTGCCTCTCGCAAGGAAAGTTCTGCTGTAGCGACCGCAGATCTGGCCTCAGATACAGCTACCTCATAGTCGATCGGATCAACTCGCAGCAGCACCTGCCCCTCAGACACCTCTTCCCCCTGAAGGAACCCGGGATCTACCCAGACTACCCGGCCATTAACCTCGCTCACCAACTCGATCGTGTACTGCGGCGTAACAATCCCCCGGGAGTGAATCTGCACGCTGACTGGCCCGGGCTCTACTGTGAGCGTATCGACATGCGGTGCGACGACAGCTCTATCTCTTCTTGGCAAATCACCGCGGCTATTCAACATCACATATGCAATAAGCGCCGCCAGGGCAACGACGGCTATGGGTACAAGCAGGTTTTTGACTAATTTCGGCATTCCAGACTCTCAGAGGACGCTCGCCCACAAACGGGCTCGCCTAAAGACGGGTGCCTATTTTACGCGAGAACAACGTCATACAGATTGAAAAATGATAAAGAATTGTAAATCCGCTGTATCGGCTTAGAGCAGCCTGTCCAGACTCAGGGCAGCACCCCGGCTCCGATGGGAAGCCAATGCGATCAGTAACTCTGCCGTGGCAATCGCGTCGAGCAAGGCATTGTGACCGTGAAAGTGAGGCAAGTTGTAGCGGTCACGGCAGGATTGCAGGCGTAAATCGCCGGGTTTGATCGGGGTATCATTGCGCCTCAGCAGCCCCTCCTCCTGCATCATGGTGTCGACAACCGGCATCAGAATAGGGGCATTGAAGTAGCGGCGGCTGATCTTGTTCAGGAAAGCGAGATCCAGCACTGCGTTGTGGAACACCAGCACCTTGCTTCGGGCAATCTGGAGGAATTGCGTCAATACCCGATCTACCCTGTCCGCATCGATAAGGTCGTAGTCACGCAGATTATGGATAGCTGCACTCTGGCCAACTGATTTCTCAGCGCGAATCAAGTGGTGCTCGGCCGTACCCAGATTGATAGCGCCATTCTCAACCACCACCCAGCCAACGCTGAGCAGCTCACCTGTGTTGACGTCCAGCGAAGACATCTCCGCGTCCACCACGAGATATGACACCTTCTGCCAGTCGCTCGAAGTGGATGGCAAGGGCGCTTGCCAGCAGTTTTGCAGCGCTGTGCCCGAAATCCGGCTGCGATAAGCCAGCCGTCGCAACCGCAGTTGCCACATTATCCCATTCCCGCCCGATAGGTCTGGCGGATTGAGGACTGGGCTTCATCGATGATAGTGAATGCATCGCGCAACTGCTCCTTCGCCATCTTGGGCAAATCACGGGGGTTGAGGAAGTTCGAGACTTTTTCGCCTCTGAGTATTTGTTCGCACTGATGCTTGATCCGCATCTGTTGGACAAAGTGCAGTGCGTCCGCCAGGTTCCTGCTGGTGGCAATTGTCATGTGCTTGCCATTGGCCAGGGCCTTGAGTCGCTCATCGGTATTCACAGCTTCAATTTTGTGAGCCAATGCGTGCAACCTGACAATTTCTGTCACGGGCAGAATTCCCCGTTTCTTTAAATCGAGCTCAGAACGGTGCTCACCGTCACGGTCAACCACAAAGCGGCGGAAGATTCCCAGCGGTGGCCGGCTATCCAGCGCATTGGCAGCGAGCGCCGCCAGGAAAATAGAGTTGCGTGAAGTGAGATCCAACATGGTTTCCTGCAACTGCGCCGCCAGACGGCTGTCGCCATAGATACAACGAATGTCGAAGAAAATACTCACCCGCATCACTGCATCAGGCGTCGGGGATCGGGTCCATTTGCGTACTGTGTCCTGCCACACGCCCAGAGGCTGACGCCACTCATCGGTGGTGGCCATGATTCCACCCGGGCAGTACACATAGCCTACTTCGTTGAGTCCATCACAGACAAAATTGGCCACATCTTTAAACCAGGGCAGCTGATCCGCCCTGACCCCGTCCGAAATCACCAGGCCATTATCCTGATCAGCCCCAAGCAATTGCTCTGCTCTCGCCTGAGAACCAAACCCCGTCCAACACCAGGGCACCGGCGCGGGACCGAAGGTTTCCTCGGCTAATTGAATCAGGCGAACAGTAATGGCGTCGGAAATAGCGGTAAGTACCTGGCTCACCTGCTGGGCGCGCATCCCGGAGTTAACCCACTGCACCATCAGATTGGCCATGCCCGAAACCAACTCTTTAATACTCTGCACATCATTCTGGCGCGAGATATGCTGCACCATGTAGACCGGGTCGTCTTGCTTGGCAAGAATAAGGTCCGATGTAGTTACAATACCTTTGGTTTCGCCATCTATCTTCACGGGCAGGTGATGAAAGCGCCGCTGGGTCATCAATAGCGTGGTCGCAAAAATCGTAGTAGAGCCGTCCACGCACTCAATATCCGGAGTCATGATTTCACTCACCGGCAAGGTAGCGGGCAATCCCTCGGCCACGAAACGCACCCGAAGATCGCGATCGGTAACGATGCCGAGCAAGAGGTCATTCTCGACCACAAATGCGGAAGAGACTCGCCGCTCAGTCATGACTTGCGCCGTATGCTGCACAGTATCGGTAGGCTTTACGATGAGCAGCCGGGTGCTCATCACAGTGCTCACCTCCTGCATCATCGTATTCGGCTCAGGCTGGTAGCGCGCGGCACGGCGTAACCGTCGATTTCGCTGGCCGGAAAAATACCGATCAAAATCGCGATCGCTTTCGCGCAGCTGCAGGTAGACATCATGCGGCACAAAGTAGAACAGCGCGTCCTCGATGACCGTCGCAATCACCTCGCCACGCCCGGCGTTCAAGCCGGCAATATGGAAGCTCTCCCCCTCCCCCAAACGATCAAGTAGTTTATTGTCGCTATCGCGGAGCTCTACCGCTCCGCTGCGCAGAATTCGCAGGCCCTTCTCCGGAGTCGCTGCATCGAACATGTCTCCCTGGCAGTGATACTGCACCAGGATCTTGCCAACAATGGGGTAAAGTATTTCTTCGGCGAGTTCGTTGAATGGCAGTGTTTGCTGAATAAACTCGGCGAGAGAAATGAGCTCCGGCGTATCCAGCCCAGGGTGATCGACCCCGACGTCCGCTTCCCGGGCTTTGCGCTCTTTACTCTCACTCGCCATTAATCAACCTCTCAACTTTCTGGCTGGAGAAATGTTGTTGATGCCTCTGCAAAAAAGCTGCTGCTCTCTGCGTTGGCAACGACCCGGATTTTTTCTTCCGGACCCGGAATGCCATCCAGGGGAATGAGCCAGGTCAGACCCTGACCGTCGACGGCTCGCATGGGCATCGGGGTCAATTCGTCCCCGGTTGGACCCACTGCCAGCACCACACCTTCCAGGGGATGTGAGGCACTTAGCAAAAATTCAGGCCCGGCCAGGCCATCCTGGAGAGACAGGCGCAATTTGAAATTTTCGTTCTCGAGATCACATGCACCACTTTCGTAGCGACAATTACTTTTCTCGACCAGTGGGTAGGACTTTCCCGCCTGCGCGGCTTGCGGCTGCTCGCCGGTAAACTGACCGACGGCAAACCAAGCCAGTACGGCGAGTATAGGTGCCACAATCATGGCGATAATTACGTGCTTATTGGTGAACATTGTTTGTGTTATCTCTCAAGCGTCACTCGCTCTCACTGTTGCACGATCCACACTCGGTTGGAACATCATCAAATGCAGATTGGGCAAAAGTGACAAGAATCATATCTACTATTAAAAAAAGGAGGCGCCAAACGGCACCTCCTTCAACATGGACATTGGATAAATTAGTGGCCAGTGGCCTCTCCGGCTCCCGCCGGTACGCGGATATGTTCCACCAGCTCCTGCACTTCCTTGGGTGGAGCAGCGGTTACCTTGGATACCGCAAAGGCGATAGCGAAGTTCACGACCGCACCAACACAACCGAAGGCGTTTGGCTCGATACCGAAGAACCAGTTCGCGCCACCGGGCTCAATCCAGGCAGTGCCCGGGATGAACATGATGCCCTTGTGCTGGAACACGTAGAACAGGGTGACACCAATACCGCCAACCATGCCAGCGATGGCGCCTTCCTTGGTGATACCCTTGGAGAAGATACCCATCATCAGTGCCGGGAAGATTGAAGACGCTGCCAGGCCAAAGGCCAGTGCCACCGTGCCCGCCGCAAATCCCGGTGGATTAAGGCCGAGATAACCGGCGCCGGCAATCGCCACCGCCATTGCGGCTCGCGAAGCATTGAGCTCGGTTTTCTCACTGATATTCGGCGTGAGCATGCCTTTGAGTAAGTCATGCGATATCGCCGAAGAGATCGCCAGCAGTAGACCCGCCGCAGTCGACAGTGCCGCTGCAAGACCACCGGCGGCCACCAGAGCAATGACCCAGTTAGGCAGCTTGGCGATTTCCGGGTTAGCCAGAACGATAATATCGTTATCGACCTTGGTCATTTCGTTAACTTCAGGATCGGCGCTGTACTGAATACGGCCGTCGCCATTCTTGTCTTCGAAAGCCAGCAGACCGGTCTTTTCCCAGTTCTTGAACCACTGGGGACGTTCATCAATTGCGAGATACTCACCAGGTGTGGGTTCGATAGTCTGCATCAGGTTCAGACGAGCCATACCAGCAACAGCAGGTGCTGTGGTGTACAGGATCGCAATGAATACCAGAGCCCAACCCGCAGAGGAGCGCGCGTCTTTAACCTTGGGTACGGTGAAGAAACGAATGATCACGTGTGGCAGACCTGCCGTACCGATCATCAGTGACAGGGTATAGGCGAACATATTAATGCCACTCAAGCGCACGTTCGTCGTGTACTCCTTAAATCCAAGGTCCGTCACCACCATGTCGAGCTTGTCCAACAGATACACATCAGTGCCTATCAGCGTGCTTCCCAGGCCCAATTGAGGCAGCGGGTTACCGGTAAGTTGCAAGCTGATAAAGATAGCCGGAATGGTGTAAGCCAGAATCAGTACACAGTACTGAGCAATCTGCGTGTAGGTAATTCCTTTCATACCACCGAGTACGGCGTAGAAGAACACGATTGTCATACCCACATACAGGCCGGTGTCGTAGTCCACTTCCAGGAAGCGGGAGAAGGCAACGCCAACACCTTTCATCTGGCCGATTACGTAAGTAACAGAACAGATAATCAAGCAGACAACCGCCACGGCCCGCGCCGATTTGGAGTAGAAGCGATCCCCAATAAACTCGGGTACGGTGAACTTACCGTACTTGCGCAAGTAAGGCGCAAGCAGCATGGCCAGAATTACATACCCGCCGGTCCAGCCCATCAGGAAAACCGAGCCACCGTAACCGCCGTAGCTCAAGGCAATAAGGCCGGCCATAGAAATAAACGATGCCGCTGACATCCAGTCAGCCGCTGTAGCCATACCGTTTTGTATAGGGTTGATACCACCGCCCGCAACGTAGAAGTCCTTGGTAGAACCCGCGCGTGCCCAGATAGCGATACCGATGTAGAGGGCAAACGTAAAGCCGACTACGATATAAGTTAATGCTTGAAGTTCCATCTCGATATCTCCTATTCGTCTTCGTCGACGCCGAACTCACGGTCCAGGTCGCCCATTTTTTTGGCGTAATAGAAAATCAAACCTACGAATACGTAGATAGAACCTTGCTGGGCGAACCAGAAGCCTAACTTGTAGCCGCCGATCTGGATGCTGTTCAGGACATCAACAAGGATAATGCCGCAGCCGTAGCTGACGACAAACCAGATCACCATCAACTTGACCATTAAGGACACGTTGCGGCGCCAGTACTCCTTCGCCTGATCTTCGTTTAGTGAGGACATCACACACCTCCTTCGGTGTTGTTATCGATTATTGCCACCCGGATTCTACTCCTGGCGAAAAATTCATACCCTTAGACCTTGGTCTATCAAGACAAGGTATCTGAGGTAACGCGCAACCTATACTCTGCCTACCAATGCCTTAAAGAAATTAGACCTTGGTCTACGCAGAGAAAATCACAGGCCGATAAAAAGCTATATATAAAGAACATAATTGAAGAAAAAGAAAACGCGACAACGAAAAAAACTGATAGTTTCGTTTTTATCGACCAAGGTCCAATTGGTTTTACAAAGCAAAGAGAAGAACCTAGCCGTGTCAATCGACCACCTACACGGAGAAGGTTATGTTAAACATAAAAACGAAGGCACTCACCGCAGCAGTCGTCCTCGCTACAGCGCCGCAGGCATTCGCCGGCTATGAATTCGATCTCGGCGACGGCAACAAACTCAGCTTCGGCGGCTACATCAAGGCAGACGCCCGCTACGTAGACGGCGACCTCAAGTATCAGGATTATTGGCGCGGCAACAACCCCGGCTTTGAAGACACATCCCACACCCACTTCAACGTCAAGGAGACCCGCTTCAACACCAAGTACACCCACGGTGATGTCACTGCCTTTATCGAGATGGACTTCTATGGCGGCGACGGCAATGAAGTCGCAACCAACTCCACCAACCCGCGTCTGCGTCACGCCTTCGTCAAGTACAAGGGTTGGATGGCTGGACAATTCTGGACAGCCTTCACTCCGCTAAAAGCGTTTCCGGATTCTCTGGACTTCGGCGGCCCCATCGTCGGTGAAGTGTTCGTACGTCAACCCGGCGTTCGCTGGTCCGGCGGCGGTTTCACCATCTCGGTTGAAAACCCCGAGACCTGGGGCGGCGACACACCCACCGGAGGCAATAGCGCCGGCGGTGGCTCAAACAATATCGACGCAGATGAGGATACACCTGACCTGATCGCTACCTACGGCTTCAAGGGCGACTGGGGTGAAGTACAGGTCGGCGTTCTTGGCCGAGCACTGGAACAGGGCGGTATCGACGAAACCGCTGTCGCCGGTAACATCGGCGGCAAGATCAATATCGGGAAAGACGATATTCGGTTCCAACTCAATGTCGGTGAATCCGGACGCTATGTCGGCGCCGGCATGGTGCAGGACGTCGTCATCGACCCAGTCACAGGTGAGAAGGAAGTAGAAGACACCACCGCCTTCACCGTGGCCTACCGGCACCTGTGGAGCGATAGCTGGCGCAGCACAGCGTACTATGGTGAAGCGACCACTGATGTTCTGGAATACGACCGTTCACACTGGGGTGTTAACCTGATCAAACAGTTGACCCCGGCGCTTTCCGTAGGCGGGGAAATTGGCCAGTATTCAGTGGACGACGACCTGGGCGAAAATGGCGACTCCAGCTACTTCCAGCTCTCGTTTAAGTTCGGCATCTAATCCAAGCACGCAAAAAAAAGGGGCAGCTCATTGAGCTGCCCCTTTTTTTATAACCGCTTTACAGCTGCTGCACCGCCCAACTGAGAAATTCCTTGCGGGTCTTTTGATCAGCCTGCTGCCACCATTGCTTCAGCATGTCTGCAGGCTCACCTTCAGCTGAGGCCCTGGGAGAGAGATCTTCCTCTATCACTGTCACCGCAGCTGCGGGCGTCGATGCTAATGCTGGCTTAGCCGCTGATTCAGGGGCTGATGCAGCTGCTGACGTAACCGCAGCCGGCGCAGCAATCTGACCGCCACTGTCCGCCGCCCACGAGTAGGCTTCAGGCCTGGGTTCGGAGGGCGCCGCATAAGTGCCGGTCTGATTAGCGCTATACAGCAGCGTCTCAAATTCTTTCTGGCCGATATTGGTGTTTGTAAGCGTGTAACTCACCGCACCGCCATCCTTGCGCTCGATCTCAACCTGGGGGGCCTCAGCGAATTCCAATGGCTTGCGTATCACGCCACCGGCGGGCTTCAGGTAGTAGTCGACGCCTTGTTCCACATCCAGACTGACAATAAAGGCATCGGACCTGACTGAATCCTGTGCATCGTGTAAGTCGGAATCCACCATATCTGAGTAGCGCAATGCGATTTCACGCTGTCCTGAATCGAGTTCCAGTTCAGATGTGCGCATAACGACACTACGCTTCACTTTCTGGCCATCGACGGCCAGAAATTCAAATGCCATGGGGATGTGAAGCTCGCCTGCCATCAGCTGCGCAGACGCTAGCGCTAACGCCGCAGGTAAGGTTACTCGTGAGAATTTCATGATCAGCATCCAGGTTTAGATTTATACCGACAGAGTATAGTCAGAGCGGTACCAGCAGGCCTTTGGACTAAGGTCCAATGGGCATCGGCGCCCGGTTGCTTACACTGGCAAACGTGTTTCTCACCCCCACGGACCCTTTGGGGTCTTAGTGTTTAACCGGGCTCACGCCCGGTTTTTTTCTTTACAGAGGCCGTATTTCCCCGTAACAATAGCCACAATAAAAACATGGTGACTTCCCATTGAGTGACACACCGCAATCGATCCTCATCGCAGATGACCACCCCCTGTTCCGCAACGCGCTACAGCAGGTACTCGGACAACTGTTCCCCGAAGCCACCCTCTATCAGGCGGCGAGTGTTGCTGAGCTGCAGACAGAAGTAGAGCGACACCCGAACCTGGACCTGCTGCTACTGGATCTGCATATGCCGGGGGCGCTGGGATTCTCAGCTCTATCATGGTTTGTGGGCCACAAGACGGATACGCCTGTCGTCATGGTCTCCGCCAATTCACACCCCGAAACCGTGCGTCGCGCAATCGATCACGGCGCTGCAGGCTTTATGTCGAAGTCTGCCGATATCTCTGACATGCAGGACTGCATCAACCGGGTCACCGCCGGCGAACGCGGTTTGCACCCAGGCCTCGACGCCAATGCCAACGGCGCCAGTCTGCAGTCACTGGATGTGGCAGACGCCCTCGCGACCCTGACTCCACAGCAGTTTCGGGTGGCCTCAATGCTGGTGGAAGGCCTGCTGAACAAACAGATCGCTTACGAGCTCGATGTCAAAGAAGCCACCATCAAAGCGCACATGACCGAAATTTTCCGCAAATTGGGCGTACATTCGCGGACTCAGGCCGTGCTGGCACTGGCAAGCCTGCAAGTGGACCCACCCCAGGACCTCACCGAACCACCCGCCTGACACTCGAGCAACAACTTCAATAATTGAGCGGCATTGATGCCCCCAGATTCCGCTGCCGGGGTATAATGCCGGACGATGAAATCAGCCCAGAATATCCTCCGCGCCACCTTCGGCTACGACAACTTCCGCCCGCCCCAGGACCAGATTATCGATACGGTAATCAATGGCGGCGACGCGCTTGTACTAATGCCCACCGGTGGAGGGAAATCCCTCTGCTACCAGATTCCGGCGCTGGCGCGACCGGGCTGCGCAGTGGTGATCTCCCCACTCATCGCCCTGATGCAGGACCAGGTGAGCGCCCTGCGCCAGCTGGGTGTGAGCGCAGCCTTCCTCAATTCCACACTGCCACCAGATCAAGCGATGCAGGTCGAGGAAGATCTGGTACAAGGCAAATTAGACCTGCTCTATATCGCACCTGAGCGCCTGAATCAGCAACGCTGTCTCGCGCTGCTAGAGCGCGCCCCGATCGCCCTCTTTGCCATTGATGAAGCGCACTGCGTATCACAATGGGGACACGACTTCCGGGCCGACTATCTGCAACTAAGCCTCCTGCACGAACGCTTTCCACAAATACCGCGCATTGCCCTCACCGCAACTGCAGACGAACGCACCCGAGCGGAAATCATCCAGCGCCTGAACCTCGAAGAAGCGCGCCAGTTCATTGCCGGATTCGATCGCCCGAATATTCGCTATCGGATCTCGCTCAAGCACAATGCTCGCCAGCAATTACTGCGCTTCCTCAAGGAAGAGCACCCGGAGGATGCTGGCATCGTTTATTGCCTCTCACGCAAAAAGGTCGAAGACACCGCCTTCTGGCTGCAGGAACAGGGGTTCAAGGCATTGCCCTATCATGCCGGGCTAGACGCCTCGATACGCGCTGACTATCAATCTCGCTTTCTGCGCGAGGACAAGGTCATTATGGTAGCGACCATCGCCTTCGGCATGGGCATCGACAAACCCGACGTTCGCTTTGTCGCGCATCTGGATATGCCCAAAACGGTGGAGGCCTATTACCAGGAGACAGGCCGCGCCGGCCGCGATGGAGAACCGGCCAATGCCTGGATGGTGTATGGCCTGCAGGATGTGATCAAGCTGCGCCAGATGCTCGACAACTCCGAGGGCAGCGAGGAGCATAAACGCGCCGAACAGCACCGCCTCAATGCCATGCTCGGCCTGTGCGAGATCACCAGCTGTCGACGGCAGAGCTTGCTGGCCTATTTCGGCGAAGGCCTTTCAGAGCCCTGTGGCAACTGCGACACCTGTCTGGAGCCTGTCGATACCTGGGATGGCACGGAAGCTGCGCGCAAAGCCCTGTCGGCGGTATACCGCACTGGTCAGCGCTTTGGCGTCAACCATCTGATTGACGTATTGCGCGGCAGCGAAGGCGAAAGAATCTACCAGTATGACCACCACCAATTACCCACCTATGGTGTGGGCAAGGACCTGGACAACAATCAATGGCGCTCGGTATTCCGCCAACTGGTCGCGCGCGGCTATCTAAGCGTAGACCTGGAGCGATTCGGCGCCTTGAAGCTGGAAGAGCAGTGCCGGCCACTGCTGAAGGGAGAGGAACAAATTGATCTGCGGCGCGACGTAAAGCAAAAGTCTGCAAAGCGCACAACCCGCACCTCTTTGCCGGATGATATCGATGTCGCGCTTTGGGAGGCGCTGCGTGAGTGTCGTCGCGGCCTGGCCGAGGAACAAGGGGTACCGCCCTATGTCATCTTTCACGATCGCACCCTGCAGGAAATGTGTGCCGCCCTGCCCCGCAATAAAACCGCCTTCGGCCGCCTCAGCGGTGTCGGTGAGCGCAAGCTGGAAAAGTATGGCGAACTGTTTATCGCGGTGATTGACGCTCACCTCGGATAGCCCGCCGCCGCGCCCTCAACACTACTTACACAGGCCTCCACCAATCAATTTGTAAGGTTCACAGTTGTAGATCAAACGCCCCGCCTCGCCGTGCTGCCAATCCAATGGTTTGAGCGCATAGGGCGGTGGCATACCCGGCGCTGAGTCGCTCTGGGTTTCGTCGATGGGCCGCGGGTAAGTCGCCCAGTCAAGCGGCGCACGCCAACCCGGCGGAGGCACAAGCTCAGAGCGGGTACCGGCTACAGGGTACAGTGTGCGCCAGTAGTGAATCTCTCCGGCGAGCTCCTCCACGACCTGCGGATACTCACTTGCCAGATTATTGTACTCATTCGGATCGTCGGAGATACGGAACAGATGATTGGTGACAGTTGCTGAGAGCAGGCCCTGATCCACTTCCTGCACCAGCTTCCAGTGATCATTGAAAGCGGTAAACATGAATCGCCCGCGAATGGGTGTTTCAGAAGTGAAGAACAACAAATCTTCACGCGGTATCTTTTTACCCTGCGCAATTGCGGGCCACATGCTGCGCCCATCCAGCTCGAAAGATGTATTGCCCGGCTCCACGCCAGCGGCCTCGGCTAGCGTCGGGAATACATCCATTGCGCTCATGATTTGCCCCATCTTCTGGCCGGCAGGCAGTGCTTCCGGCCAACGCAACAGAGAGACCACCCGAATACCGCCCTCCCAGGTTTCACCTTTACCGCCGCGCAATGGCGCATTGTCCGCTCCGCCAGACGCATATGCCGCACCGCCATTGTCGCTGAAGAACAGGACGATCGTATCGTCAGCGATGCCCTCCTCGTCCAGGGTGTCGAGCACCCGACCAATCGCCTGATCCATACCATCGACGACTGCTGCGAACATCGGCCGGGCGCTTGGCTGGCCAGTGAGGCGGCTGATTTTGCGCGACTCGTCGGTGTTGCGACTGCGCGCCGGCGCCCGCTTGTCCTCCATGTCAGCGTACTTGGCGACCAGGTCATCGGGTGCTTCGAGTGGCGTGTGTGGAGCAATAAACGGCATATAGATAAAGAACGGCTTGTCCTCCTCTCGCTCGCGAATATAGCGCGATACCTCGTCAGCGAGAATGTAGGACTCATAGCCATCCTGCTCTATAGACACGCCATTCTGCTGAAAATCCTTGCCGCCCTGATTGGCAAAGGGAGGGAAGTATCCTACTTCGGTGTGCAGATGGCCGTAGAAGTGATCGAAACCCCGCTCATTCGGGTGGTAAGCCTGCAGTGCATGCCCGAGGTGCCACTTTCCAACCATAGCGGTCTGGTAACCCACCGCCTGAAAACTCTGCGGCATGAAGTGCTCTTCAGGATGAATACCCGCATTAGTCCAGGGCCAGATCACCGCATAGGCTACACCCAGGCGAATAGGATCCCGGCCTGTCATCAGCGCCGCCCGGGTCGGCGAGCAAATTGGAGTGGTATAGAAGCGACTCAGTTCGACACCCTCGGCCGCGAGTCTATCGAGCGATGGTGTATCTATTTCACCACCGTGGAAGCCCACATCAGCCCAGCCCAGGTCATCGGCCACCATGATGATGATATTGGGGCGTTCGGCAGCGGTTGCACCTGCAATAAGAAGTGACGTTAAGAGCAATGTTATTAGAATACGCACCTTGAATTACCTCGGTAACGGGAAGCAAGGCTGAACTATGCCACAAGTCCTAATACCCGCGTATTACTTGTCGTTCATACATTGACCCAATCGTCGCTTCGGCGTAGTTTCTTAAACCCATCCCATAAGGCGAGACCATGAGCAGCACCCCGCCCAGCGACAACAGCCTGGCAATCTCCAATCAGGTGCATCTGCCTCTGGAAGAGATCGACATGCAGGCAATTCGCGCCCAGGGCGCCGGCGGCCAGAACGTGAACAAGGTGTCTTCAGCCATTCATCTTCGCTTCGATATAAGAGGCTCTTCACTGCCCGATTTTTACAAGGAGCGCCTGCTCGCACTGCGCGACAAGCGGATTACCAGTGACGGCATACTGGTGCTGAAAGCGCAGCGATTTCGCACTCAGGAAAAAAATCGTGCAGATGCGCTGGAGCGCCTGCAGGCGCTGATCCACTCAGTGGGTGTGGTGCAGAAAAAACGCCGCCCTACCAAACCCACCCGCTCCTCAAAGCGCAAGCGCATGGACAGCAAAACAAAACGCGGGCGGGTCAAGTCCCTGCGTGGCAGAGTCGATCACTAGGCCGGGACATCTCTCTCCGCAAGACTAGTCGCCACCAGCACAACACTCATCCTGCAGATAGGCGATCAGCGCATCCAGCTGGCCGTACTGGGCGACACAATACAACACCCTCCCTTCTCGTCTCTGGCTCACCAGGCCGGCGGATACCAGCCCGGAGATATGGTGGGTCAATGTAGAACCGGGTACTTCCAGCACCGACTGGAGACTACCCACTGGCAAACCCTCGGCGCCGGCCTTGACCAACTGACGATAAATCGCCAGGCGCATGGGATGCCCTAATTCCTTTAATGCTTTCGCCGCTACTTCCAGCGGTAGTGTCTGCTGCTTTTTCATATTTCGATATTACTAGAATTATATTGACAAGCCAATACTCCCGCTTTATATTTCGACTTTTCTAGTATTATAGGTTAATCGCAATGCACATCGATACACAAATGGCGCTGGACGCCCTGAACATGTTCGTCTTCCTGAGTGTGGAGCTGACTCTTCTCTACCTTGTTATCAGCTACGGCGTTGGGGTACTGCAGTCGTACCTTGGCCCGGAAAAAATACAGTCGATCCTGGCGGCTCGAGGCGGGAGTGGCTATGTGATCGCCGCCCTCCTCGGCGCCGTCACTCCGTTTTGCTCCTGCTCAACTATTCCCTTCCTCAAAGGACTACTGAGGGCAAAAGCAGGCTTCGGCACCATGATGGTGTTTCTGTTTGCGTCGCCACTGCTCAATCCGATCATTATCGGCCTGTTCGTCGTTACCTTCGGTGTGAAAGTGGCAGCCACGTACTTCGTGATTGCAATGACCTCGTCAGTAATCGCAGGCTTCGTGCTGGAGAAACTTGGATTTGAGCGCTTCATTAAACCGGAAGCCTATATCGAACCCAAGGCCTCTGGTTGCGGACAGAGCTGCGGGGCACATCAAACCCAACCCAGCAAGTGGCGCGTGATCTGGAACGACACATGGATAGATTTCAAGAAAGTGCTGCCCTATCTTGCAGCGGGCATCGCCGTCGGCTCAATGATCTACGGCTTTATGCCCTCTGACATCGTCGCAAGCGTCGCGAGTGAAGATAATCCCTTCGCTATACCGGTCGCCGCTGTCATCGGTATTCCGCTCTATATCCGCGCAGAGGCTGTTATTCCATTGAGCGCGGCACTGGCGGCCAAAGGCATGGGATTGGGCGCGGTGATGGCACTGATCATTGGCAGCGCTGGCGCCAGCCTGACAGAAGTGATCCTACTGAAATCGCTGTTCCGAAATCCACTGGTTGCTGCCTTCCTGGTTGTGATTCTGGGCATGGCCATCAGCGCGGGCTATTTCTACCAGCTTGCCTTCTAGACCATAGCGGCAACAGCAGCGACAGCTGAATCGATCTCCCCCGAGTTATTGATAAGGCTAGGCGCAAATCTCGCATAGGACTCCCGGTAAGGCGTATCACTCGCAATGATACCTTTACCGTAGAGTTCCATCACAACCTCTGCCGGCTTTTTGCCATCCACATCAAAGCAGACCAGACCCGAGGATAACTCCGGGGACATCGGTGTGTAGAGCTTAACGCCGTCGATCGCAGCGAGCCCCTCCTTCGTCTGTGTATTAAGTTCATGTATACGCTTCTGGACGCGCTTCTTGCCCATGGCCAGATGCAGGTCAAATGCCGCTGGCAATGCCCAGCGGTGCTCAAAAGAGTGAAACCCGCCAGGTGACATGTGCTCACCGATAGGAACATTGTCGGGAGTAGTCTTACCCAGCCAGACATCGTAGCTGGCACTGAAACTGGGAATAACGGACTCGCTCATACCCCAGGCCCGATCATTGCCCCAGATCACCCCTGTTCCCCTGGGTCCGAATATCCACTTGTGTGTGCCTGCCACGAAGAAGTCGCATCCCAGGGTGCTAACGTCTACATCTTCAATACCGAAGCCGTGTACACCATCTACACAAAACAGTATCTGCTCGGTCGCATCACGCCGGTCGTTCTCCTCTCGAATGACATCCGAGATCGCGGCAATCGGGAGCTTCACACCGGTTGAAGAATGCACCCATGTACAGGCGAAAACACGGGTTTCGGGCTTCAATGACCGCTTTACCCTGGCGCAAATGCTGTCCACAGTGACGCTAGCTGGATCGCTGTAAAGCGCCGTTTTACGCACACTGACACCGGTGCGCTTCGCCCGCTGCGCAATCGACAGATCGGTTGAATAATGATCGTGCGTGGTCTGCAGAATTTCATCTCCTGGCCGGAGTAACAAACCACTGTAGACCATAGCCAGCCCCATGGTTGTGCTGTCAGTCAGGGCAATATCGGCACCCTTACCGCCCATATAGCGCGCGGCAGCAGCGGACACCTCACCATCGATAGTTTGGAAATGTTCATGCCAGTAGGCGGCAGGGTTAACATCAAGGGCATCACGATGCTTTTCGATTTCCCTCGCCACAGGACGTGGGTGCGATGCGAGCAGGAACGTGGCGAGATGAATGTAGTCGGGCGTGAGAGGAAACAGTTCCCGCAGCGAAGACCAGCTATTCGGATCGAACTTCTCGACGGCTTGTGCCTGTCGAGCTGCCCCGAAGCTAGCGGTAACGGCGGACAGAGTGAGACCGGCGGACTGCAAAAAAGCACGTCGTTTCATGGCTAAGATCCTCGCGGGCATACACCCGCTAACAGACTGGGCTTTATAGTTGTGCCTGCAGTATAGACCACCGCTCGAAAACACCTGCAGGGAGAATGCTTTCCAGATGATCCTACATTCAGAATACGTTCAGGAAGCCGGAATACTGTAGGCTGACGCACACATACTCACAGGTATTTCCATGCCAGCATCACAGCGATTACACGGCCTCGATTTTCTGAGGGCCCTGATGATGTTACTCGGAGTCGTGCTGCACGCCTGCCAGCTGTATATGGTAAACCCGGTGTTGGACTACTACTGGGATCCTGCGCGATCGCTGAGCATGGATGTGTTGTTGTTCTGGATAAACACCTATCGCATGCCTGTGTTCTTTCTCTTGTCAGGGTTTTTCACCGCCATGCTGCTGGAGCGACATGGCCCCAAGGCCATGTTTGAGAACCGCTACCGGCGCATTGTGGTTCCATTTATTATTTTCCTGCCACCGCTGGCTATCATCATGACTACCTTGCGCATCGTCGCGCGCAATGTCATGGCAACGGGGGAAACGGGCTTCGATCTCAGCTATATCGAGAACCCGGCTAAACTTTGGAACAACACGCATAACCTCTGGTTCCTCTACTACCTCATGCTCTACCTGGGTACCGTGTGGCTTGCATTAAAAGTTCGGCCGAAGTGCAGTCACGGCAACAACGCACTCACTCGTCGCCCCATTCAATCGCTCGCTACCATGGTGCCATTGTGCTTGACGCTGGCCCTGCTGGGCAGCCTGAACTGGCCGGGGCGAGCGCGGGCTGAGCTGAATTTCATCCCCGCACTCGATGTCTATCTTGTCTATGGCATATGCTTCGGTTTTGGTTGGCTGCTCTACCGGCGGATCGACGATCTCGATACCCTGGCGGAGAAGTGGAAACCATACATGATATTCGCATCGGTGATGTGCGCTGTTGCGCTCGTGACACTATTAGCCAAGGGCACTCCCGACGACGCGCGCTACCTGCCCATGCACGCATTATTGTCCCTGGTAACAGGATTTTCTGTGGGCTACTACATGCTGGCGTTCGTCGGCTTGTTCAGCAGGCATTGCGCTTCCTACAATCCCTGGACGCGATACCTCTCCGACAGTGCGTACTGGATATTCATTTTCCACTCGATCCCGATGGTCATGCTGGCCATACCGCTGCACGGCTGGGAGGTCGCAGCTGAGTGGAAGTTTCTGGTCATCTGCACCGCGACCTCGGCAATATGCCTGGCGAGCTACCAGCTGTTCGTACGCAACAGCTGGATCGGCCAAGTTCTCAACGGACAGCGTTCTACAACCGTGCCCTGGCGGAAAAATTAGCGGCGTCTACTTCGCACCGTCAAACCAATCGTCAAAGCCGTGGGTCGGTGACGGGCCGATGTGCATCTGCTCGAGTACACCGTGCCCCACCTTATCACCGCAACGCGCGACAACAATTTGCTGGACGTGAAGATTTTCCAATGCCAACGGATCGAGCTCACTGTCAGTCCAGCTTTCGCCGCCAATAGCCAACTCACCGTGCCATTTGCCGTGGCCCCATTCCGGGTGCTGGTAACCCAGGCCCTTCATGCGATGCACGATGACCGGCTCAATTGAAATCTCGAGGCTCTGGCCCGATTGGTCGTTCATAGTGATCACCCCGGACCTGGCGCGCCGGGTACCCGGGATAAAGTCCAACTTGTGCTGCACCTTGCCATGCCACATGGTCGCGCCCGGATCTGTAGTACCGGGAATCTCATCGGGTCCCGAATACAGTGGCAAAAAGCCCTGATCGGTATGCCACTGATGTCCCTCGCCATCCTCGAACCAACCCGCCAGGCTGCAGTGATCCTCCCAGTAAATAGGCAGCCAGTTAAAGTGCACTGCCTGAAAATCGGCCAGAGGCGCGCCACCACTGTAAGCATCGCCCACAGGACGAATTCCCCAGGAACGATCCTTGAGCCCGAATGTGGTCGCGCCATCCACCCGCAGCTCCTTGCCGTCAAACCTGATCCAGCCAGACCACGCACCGAATTGGTCTAGACGAGTAGCGTCCATCACAATGTGGCGCTCATTGCGCAAAGTCTGGCGCCCCTCTTCGATACAGGCTGTACGCGGAGTGAAAGTGAGATCACAGCTTATGCCAGTCTCGTTTTCGGCGATCACAAGGCGATGCCGCCCCATCGGCTCAAGAATTTGCAGCTCCATAGGACCGATGCTCAGGTCGGTAGGCTCTTGAGGCGCGCGACGTGAGCCGTGAAACGCGTACTGCTTGCCGTCGATGGCAAGGCTCAGGCTGCCATCGAGGATACCCAGATTGGGATAGCGGCAAAGGCCGACCCCAAAATAGAAACTGCCGTCGCGGGCGTGGGCGTTATACCAGTATCGGTCATAATGAAAGCGATCACTGCTGGCGGTCCGAATAACAGGCTCGGCAGTCTGGTGAATAGGATAATCGTCGAATTTGGATAGCATGATGCCTCCCTTTTCTATGGCTTCAGACGGTCACTGTACGACCGTATAGTAAATAAAACACCCGAATATCTCTAGTCCCGCTTTTGGGCTGAGGGGTATGCTTATTCATCCGTCTCACTACTATCGAGCGGCTGCGCGGGCCGAACAATAAAAATAGCTCACAAGAGGCAACTGGCGTAGCCAATGACAAGGCTCTCAATCAACAACCCCGCCGCGATTGCCGTGGTGGTCATACTCATCGCCGTCTTCGGCCTGATCAGTATCAGGGAACTCCCCATCCAGTTGTTACCGGATGTGGAAAGACCCTCGATTTCCATCGCTACCCAGTGGCGCTCTGCTGCGCCGGAAGAAATCGAAGAATCCATTGTTCAGCCTCAGGAAAAAGTCCTGCGCAATATCGAAGGCCTAGAAAGCATGGTCAGCGAGATCTATCGCGGCCAGGGCAATATCCGGCTCGACTTCCGGGTGGGTTGGGATATGCAGCGTGCGATGATCGACGTTATCACCCAACTCAACCAGGCGATTGATCTACCCTCCGACGCCGATGAACCGCGAGTCATCTCCGGAGCCAGTAGCAGCCGCGGCCAGGCTGCTTCCCTGCTCATTTACACTTTGCCTGACAATCCGGTGGAAGATATCGCAAGCCGTTATCAGGACCTGATCGACAGAGAGGTAGAGCCACGTCTGGCGCGCGTACCGGGTGTAGCCAGAGTGCGCCTCGGCGGTGAGCGAGAGCCCGAGGTTCATATCACTCTCGACCCCCACCAGATGGCCGCACGGAACATTTCCATCCCGGACGTAGCCAATACGCTGCGCCGCGCCGTGGATGTGTCGGGCGGTTTTGCCGATGTAGGCAGACGTCGTTATACCGTGCGCTACCTCGGCCAGCGCAAGCTCGATGATCTGCATGACCTGGTCATCACCTGGCAAAATGGCGAGCCGGTCAGATTGCGCGACGTGGCTACCGTCGAGCGCGGCTTGCGCAAGCAAACCAATGTCACCTACCGCAATGGCTTTCCTGCTTACTACATCAGCATGGTTCCTTCTTACGATGCCAATACTGTCGAGCTACTGGACGCGCTTAATAAAAGCATCGATGAAATCAACGATGAGGTTCTGACCGCCGAAGGCTTGCGCATCGAGCTGAGCTACGACGCCTCGCTACACATCCGACGGGCCATCACCCTGGTCCAGCAAAATCTTATTCTGGGACTGGTTCTGGCGAGCCTGGTGCTGCTGTTTTTCCTCCGCGACCTGCGAGCCACCCTGGTGATTGCAGCCACCATACCGATCTCGCTGCTGGTTGCCTTTGTGGTCCTCAATCTCACAGGAAAGACTCTCAACGTCATCTCGCTTGCGGGCCTGGCCTTTGCCGTTGGCCTGGTGATGGATGCGGCGATCATCGTGCAGGAGAACATTGTGCGCTTGCGCGCGTCAGGCATGGAGATATACGCGGCGACCATACAGGGCGTGCGCGAAGTCGCCGGCGCCCTCTTCTCCTCTACGCTTACCAGCGTGGCGATTTTCCTGCCGATCCTGTTCATGGAAGGCGTGGAAGGCCAATTGTTCAAGGACCTGGCTATCACCCTCACCACTGCCGTGAGCTTTTCGCTCATCACCGCTATGACCATACTCCCCGCAGCCGCCAGCCGGCTGGCGTCGGCTGAATACACACCGGATAGGCTGGCACATCGCTGGCGTGAACTCGCCGACAAGGTCATCCACCTGACACGCTCGAAGCAGCTGCGCCTGTTCTGGACCGGCGCAATTCTCGGCGCGTCTCTGCTTAGCAGCTGGCTGTTTATGCCCAAGATCGATTTTTTGCCCAAAGCTCGAATCGATACGGTCATGACCTACTTCGCGGTACCACCAGGGATCAATCTCAAGACACTCGATAAGGAGATCATGCAGGAAATTGCTCGACGCCTGAAACCCTACTACGACCAGGAAAAAGAGCCGTATATACGAGGCTACAACCTGTCGAGCTTTGGCGCCGAGAACACAATGTCATTTCTCTATCCAGAAAACGCTGAAGACATGCCGCGCATGCTCACGTTAATGCGCACCGAGCTCTTCACCGGCCTCAGTGACACCGAGGCCTACGTCAACCAGGCGTCGATGCTCAATCTCAGTGATGGCGGGCCAGACGCGATCAGTATCGACCTGCAGGGGGCGGACATGCAGGGCCTCAAGGCGGCCGCAGAAAAAACCATGGAACTGGCCAATGGCTTGTGGGAAGAGACTGTGTCGTTCTCGCAACCCGACCTGGCAGCGGGTGAGGCAGAATTGCGGATCTACCCAAGAGAACAGCGCCTGAGTCTGGCGGGCCTCGACCGACGCGCGGTGGGCGATGTTGTTCGCACCTACACAGACGGCCTGTGGACGGGGGAATACTTTGACGGCAACCATCGCTACGACATGATACTCAAGAGCCCCCCGTGGGAATCGCCAGAGGAACTCGCCGCAATGCCACTGGCAACACCGCTCGCAGGCATCCAGACGATCGGCGAGCTTGCCGAAATCCAGCGCGGCGTTGGGCCGGCGCAGCTACAGCGCGTCGATGGCCAGCGCACAATCACGGTCTTCGTTATGCCTCCCGACAACGTGCCAATGGAAGAAGCACTGCAGACTATCCGCGAGCAGATAGAGCCCGAAGTCAAACCGCTGCTTCCTGCAGGCGCCCGCTTGAGCTACCGCGGTAGCGCCGATCGCCTCAGCGAAGCACTGAACACCGTTGCGATCAATTTCCTGCTAGCTGTACTAATACTGTTTCTGATCATGGCAGCGCTATTCCGCTCTGCCCGCGATGCCATGCTCGTGTTGTTGGTGATGCCCATGGCCATCGCCGGCGGCCTGATCGGGCTCAAGCTCCTGAATCTCGTCACTTACCAATCACTGGATCTGCTGACGATGATCGGCTTTATCATTCTCCTGGGGCTGGTGGTAAACAACGCCATTCTGCTGGTAGATCAGACGCGCACTGCCCAGCGCAATGGCATGTCTGAAGCAGACGCTGTCCATCAGGCCGTTCTCTATCGCGCACGGCCGATTTTCATGAGCACACTTACCAGTATCTTCGGTATGCTACCGCTAATGGTCATTCCCGGAGTGGGCTCTGAAATTTATCGCGGCCTCGCCACGGTGATCGTGGGAGGTATGACTATATGTGCCTTGTTTACCCTGTTACTGCTCCCCAGCCTGTTGCGCCTGGGCAATGTAAAACCGGAGAACACGCCTTGAGAAAGACACTTCTATTGAGCCTCGGACTGGTGGCAGCAGTTAGTGCTCCGATGGCCTCTGGCCAGGCTCCACCTGCGCTGGTGCAGGTGGAGCAGGTACGTTCAGCAGCACTTGCACGCAACCTCCCCCTGTCGGGCCGAGTGCACTCGCGCAATGATGCGGACATGAGCATGACACTGGCGGGCGAGCTCAAATGGGTGCTGGAACCCGGCACCGAGGTTGCCGCAGGCGATGTCATCGCAGAGTTGGACCAGCTACCCATCGAGCTACGTAAACTCGAGCTCGAGCATCTGGTGGAGCGAGAGCGTATCAACGTAAACTATCTCGACAAGGAACTGCAGCGGCTGCGTCAGCTGCGGGAAGACAACAATGCTTCAGAACGCATGCTGGACGAAGGATCCATGCAGCGAGACGCCTCACGGATGGACATCCGCTCGCTGGAAGCACGCATCGACCAGGTGAATGACGAATTACGTCGCTCTCAACTCGTGGCGCCCTATGCTGGTGTTATCGCAGAGCGCCACAAGGAAGCCGGTGAGTACGCTCGGCCTGGAGACGTCATTGCACGGGTGGTAGATCCAACCCATCTTGAACTGCGCTTCGAGATTCCCGTGGTGTATCAGAAGCGGATTAGCCGCGGCCAGCTAGTGAACTTCGCCGCTCAGGGCAGCCAGTTGCTCGGAGATACGCCTCAAAGCTTTCAGGCTCGAATTCGCACCATCATCCCGACAGCAAACGCGAACTCCCAAACCTTCCAGGTACGCGCGGATATCGATACAGCGGATACCGGGGCAGTACTCACAGGGCAACTTGTGAACTTGCAGCTCTCAATGGCCAGCGCAGACACTAGTCTGCAGGTTCCACGTGATGCGATCGTCCTGCGCGGCGAGGGAAAATTCGTGTTCCGCATTGGTGACGACGACACTGCCCACAAGGTCGTCGTAACTGTCGGCGAGGGCGCAGCAGACTGGGTCAGCGTGAATGGTGATCTAAGCCCCGGCGACTGGGTGGCCATCAGAGGGCTGGAACGACTGCGCGATGGCCAGACCGTCAACCGACAAGGATCGTGACCTCACACGATGTTGTACGACAACAGCACGCCCCGTTATCTTCCGCACATACCTCATCCCGAGGTGCTGCTAATGGGCCTCAGCCCAAAGGGCGACGCGCCCTGGATTGAGCCCGATAACGACATTGGCCGCTATCATGAGCACAAACTTCAGCAGCGAAAAATACGCGGCGACGCAGTCTATCGCGGCGATGATGAATCCATCCCGGCCCAACGCGAACTTCGAGCTGCACTGACAACACACCTCCTCGATGCCCACGCAGATTGCTACTCGCGCGAGGCAGACTCGCTCAACTGTCGCCCCGGTGATTTTCAGATACCGCTTGCTGGCGAAGAATGCCTGTGGGACATCTCTCTGGCGGTGGCCGACGACCTGGCAATCATGGAGAAGCGCAGTAGCCAGTATCATCTCACTGCCGCCAGCCTGTGCAGCCCCAGCCACTGGCTACTGGCAGAAAAAGTGGGCCTGGCCATGCGCGATATCCACGACCCGATCCCCGGGTTTCATGAAAAACTGACTCCGCGTATTGACCGATTCTTCGAACATCTGCGCCCCAATCATCCGGTGGTACGCTTCAACTGGTCGGTGTTGGCGGAGGACAATCTCGCGCAACTGCCCGGCGAAGAAGCCACAGTCACAGCTGATACCCCGCTGTTCTACCGCGTCGAGCGGCAGTCGCTGGTCCGTCTGCCAGAGACCGGCGCAATTGCGTTTTCCATTCGCGTTTACGTGCACCCTCTGGACATGCTGGCCAGCACCAAAGGTGCAATACCTTCGCTCCTTGCCGCCATTGATGCCGCATCGCCCGAGATAAGTATCTACAAGGGCTTTGATTTGATG
Organism: Halioglobus maricola; assembly: GCF_009388985.1. Taxonomy (NCBI): domain Bacteria; kingdom Pseudomonadati; phylum Pseudomonadota; class Gammaproteobacteria; order Cellvibrionales; family Halieaceae; genus Halioglobus; species Halioglobus maricola. The sequence goes on along the minus strand of NZ_CP036422.1, from coordinate 1,290,478 downwards.
CAGCCAGCACTGGCGAGGTATCGCGGCAGATGAGCGTCGGCCCCTACAGCAAAAACGCCCTCGTTAGCCTGGCGTTGTTTTGCTGTACGCCCGCCCTTGCCCTGCAACTTGAAGAACAGGTCGTCAGCGCAACCTATAGAAACACCCAACTGCAGAACACAGCACTGGCCATCAGCGCCTTCAGTAGGGAGCAGGTGCTTGCATTAGTTGTTGAAAATGCACAGGACCTGGCGCTGCACACTCCCTCTCTGACCATTGGCCAAGCAGTACACAGCGCAAGTATTCGTGGTATTGGCCACAGTAACGACTCTTTCGGGTCCGACCCCGGCGTCGCCATTTACAGCGATGGCGTCTATATCGCGGACAGCAGCATACTCAACCACACCAACCTGTTCGACACCGCACGTGTAGAGGTAGTGCGCGGCCCCCAGGGAACACTTTACGGGCGCAATGCCGCCGGGGGAGCGATTAATACGATCAGTATTTCCCCCGGCGTCACCTGGAAAACCCGCGTCAATGCAGAGTTAGGCAACAACGACTACCAGGCCTTGCAGGGTTTGATGACGGGCCCGATTACAGATCAGTTTTCAATGGCAATCGCAGCCTCCTCGATCGAGCGCAGCGAAAGCCATGGAAATACACTGGGCAGCGACTACCTGCGTTTGTCTTTCAAGTACCACTGGACCCACAACTGGTATTCCAGAATCCAGTTTGCGGGCGTCAATGCAGAGGAATGGCCAGACCAGGAAACAGAAACACGCGCCAGCTACCTGTTAAACGAAATCGCATTAGGTGACTACCGCATCAAGCACATCGCCGCATGGAACGAGTACGAATTCGAGCGCGGTGGCGCCAACAACCCAAGCTTCGCAAACAGCGACCAGACCTTGCGCGAATCAAGCACAACCTCACAGGATTTGCAGTTCTACTCGGCACTCAGCGGCGAATTCAACTTTGTTTCCGGGCTCTATTACCGGCGCAGCGATGAGGACCAGCACCAGACGATTCGCGCAAACAGCGATGGCCCCAGCGTCTATCGCGCAGAGACGGGCATGGTAACAAGCTCCTGGGCGGGCTATGGCCAGGGAGAGTGGGACTTCGCTGACGACTATCGTCTTACGCTGGGACTGCGCTACTCCCTTGATGACAAAGAAGCCGACGATATCACCTGGGCGCAGTGGTTTGACGATGACGAGACCCGGCGTGAGACCGATCAAACCTGGGACCGACTGGACTGGCGATTGGGACTGGATTACCGCAGTGACGAGGGCGAGCTGCTGTACACCTCACTGGCAACTGGCTATCGCAGCGGCGGCTTCAATCTGGGCCAGTCTTCGGCTACACCCTCCGTCGAGGAACTGGCGCCAGAAGATGTCCTGGCCATTGAGCTAGGCTACAAAGGCGCCCTGTTCGAACGCCTGCAGTTGGCGACCGCCGTCTACTACTACGACTACCAGGACATGCGGTTGACCTATCGGAGTCAGGCTGACGGTTTAAACCTGTACAGCCGAGGCATAGCTGGCGAAGGCGATGGATGGGGAGCTGAGATCGAGTTTTCCTTGCCGCTCACAGAAAAAATCGCTACCGGTGGCAGCTACTCCTACAACCACACTCGCTATCAGAAAACTGCAGCATCGGAGCTGGAAGGCGACAACTTCCCGCTCTCGCCCGAGCACGAACTCAGTCTGTACGTTGTAGCAGACTGGACATGGTCATGGGCACGCATGAACTCCAGCCTTAGCTACCTGTTTGTCGATGAACAGTATGTCACTCCGCTAGGTATCGAGAATCCCCACCTGGTGAAGCGCTACGATCGCTGGGACGCACAGCTCGGAGCCCATTACGGATTATGGAGTGTGACCGGTTTTGCGAAGAACATTACGGATGAAAACTACCGCGACGACTCCCTCTGGGGAGTGCCGCGGACGTACGGGATAAAAGTAAGCTATCGCTTATGAAGTAGGCATACCATTGCCGCGTTGGCCTGCAAACCAACCGCCATCGGCGACAAATTCAGACCCTGTACTGTAACTCGCCTCGTCCGTGGCGAGAAATAGAGTGACCGCCGCAACTTCCTCAGGCTGACCCACCCGCGGAATAGGCAGTTTGCTGTATATCGTTTTGTTGATGTCCTCTTCTTCAATCATGCCCTTGCCGCCCATCTGCGTGAAGATGCCGCCGGGATGTACCGTATTCACACGAATATTATATTGGCCAAGTTCGATCGCTGCAGACCGGGTCAGGCCACGCAGGGCCCACTTGGTCGAGGAATAGGCGCTTATCCCCGCCTGGGAATGCAGGCCATCGATAGAAGAGATATTAATAATTGATCCGACACCGGCCTCTTTCATCGCCGGAATCACCGCACGAATACCGAGGAATGCGCTGAGCTGATTCACTTTTACAACGCGCATATAGTCTTCGGGAGTTGTGTCGGTGATGGAAGCAATATGCAGAATGGCGGCATTGTTCACCAGCACATTGAGCGTACCCAGCTTCTGCGCGGCAGCGACGGCTGAGGCCCAATCGTCTTCAGACGTGACGTCCATGCGCAAAAAAACTGCGGCATCACCCAACTCCGCAGCAAGCGCCTGGCCCTGTTCTTCGGCGATATCGCCGATCACGACCCTGGCACCTTGTTCAACAAAGGCGCGCACGGTGGCCTCACCCATACCATTAGCGCCACCGGTGATGATGGCGACCTTACCTGCTAAACGCTGCATTGATTTTACTCCTGCCTTAAGAGCGGGAGATTATACGCGCCGGCTCAATCCAGACCGGTCCAACAGATTGCACTACACGCGGCCGGGTTTACCTTTAGCGATAGTACTCGCCGGTATTCGCAGCGAGGTACACAAAGCTCAACCATGCAGCCACGTTATGCGCCAGGTCGGCCGGGTGGATTTTGTCCAGCGTGTCATTCGGCGTGTGATGCAGATCAAAATAGTCCCAGCCGTTCTGCTTCAGGGTAACCACCGGCACACCTTCACCGCGCATAAACAGCAAGTCCGGACCACCACTCGCTGCATTGCCGCCTGGAGCAGCGCCAAGCATGCGCACCCCGTGACCCAGTGCCTGGGCTGCCGCCACGCGACCCTCTCCAGCGCGAGTTTCAAAGCGCCAGATCCGGCCGGCGCCGAAGTCAGATTCCGAAGCGATAACGTGATTCTTTAATTCATCCTTGTGCATCTCGACATAGGCCTTGCCACCTACCAGGCCCACTTCTTCCGCGCCGAAAAGTACGACTCGCACAGTGCGCTCCGGCCGCTTGGTCTCATCCATCAAGTGCTTGGCCGCGGCGACAACAATCCCCACGCCTGCACCGTCATCCACCGCGCCCGTGGCCATATCCCAGGAGTCCAGGTGGGCGCCCAGCAACACAATTTCCTCGGGCTTTTTCTTGCCGGGGATCTCGGCAATTACATTGCCGGAGCGACCCGCCGGCCGTGTCTCGGGCGTGAGCAGTAGGTGCAATGTGACTGTTTTACCGCTGGCGAGAATACGCTCGAGCTGATCGGCATCTGGCGCCGCCAACGCTGCCGCTGGCACGCCGTCAGGAATGGGTTGGCTGGTTACCCGGCGCATCTGGCCGGTATGGGCAAAGCGATGGCTGCTGGTACCCACCGAGCGGATGAGTACTGCCAGCGCGCCTTTCTCTTTCGCCACATACGCCGCCTCGCGACGCTTGGCACCCGCCACACCATAGCCGGAGCCGTCCTGAGTGCGGGTCATGACTTCACCGATGTACGCGATCTTTCCTTTTAGCGTGTCCGCGTCAGCGGCCTTCAATGCGGCCAGGCTTGAGAAACCAACAACATCACCCTCCACGCCCTGATGGCCGGTGGAGGTACTGCCGCCAAGACTGGTGATAACAAGGGCCTGGGGATAAGGCGCGAGGATCTCGGCCCGTTCCAGCCCTCTCTCCCACACAGGTAAGTCGAAGTGCTCTACACGCACATTCTTGAATCCCAGTTTCTTAAGCTTGGTCACCGCCCATTGCCGGGCGCGCTCCTCCGCTTCCGTGCCCGCCAGGCGAGCCCCCACCTCGGTGGTCAAGGACTCCACAATCTCGTATCCAAGATTCTGCTCTAACGCCCAGCGCGCCAGTTCCTCGGATTTCGCTAACTGGGCCTCGGTGGGGCCCTGCGCCAGCGCATGACCGGCGAGAATCAAGCCAAGAGTGAGCACAGACAGATGTTTGAGATAGCGCATGATGACTCCGCGTCGAATAAAACTGGTATTTTACGCATCTCACGGCAGCCTTTCGAGGATTCCGTTATCCTTTCGTCATGGACAATGGATTCAAAACAGTCTGGCTGCTGGCTCTTGCCAATGCAGTGGCAATGAGCGGAACGCCGATGATGATGCTGATCGGCGCCATTATCGGTACTGAGCTAGCGCCGAGTGCCCGCTGGGCTACGCTACCTATTGCCCTGATGGTGATCGGAACCGCATTGGGCGTCATCCCCGCCGCTCGCGGCATGGCCAGGCTGGGCCGGAAGTGGACCTTTCTAATATTCCTGCTTATCGGCATAGGTGCCTGCGCAGTAGCAAGCACCGCACTCTACCAACAAAGCTTTTCACTGTTCTGCCTCGGAGCGCTCATTCTGGGAGTAACTAATGCAGCGCTACAGCAGGCGCGCTTTGCGGCGATGGAGTGCGTACCACTGGAGAAGGGCCCCACCGCTGCGTCTATCATCATGTGTGCTGGTATCGTCGCCGCCTTCCTGGGACCCGAGCTGGCGCTGCTAGGCCAGAACCTGACCTCGGTGCCCTACGCTGGCTCATTCATGCTGGCCATCGGCTGCTTCGTCTGCGCCGGCCTACTCCTCAGTTTTTACCGTCCACCACGACAATTTGCTCACCAACACCAGGGAGAGGCACGCCCCTGGACAGCCATGTTGGCCAACCCCGCCTTGATTCTGGCCGTCGCCAGTGGCGCTATCGCCTATGTGGTGATGTCTTTCATAATGACCGCCACGCCGATCAGCATGCACGTGCACCATGGCCATAGCCTGGAAGACACAAAGTGGGTCATCCAGTCACACATTGCGGCAATGTTTCTCCCCTCTCTCCTCACTGCCTGGTTGTTCAAGGCACTCAGCATTCGCGGCCTGATGGCCATGGGCCTGGTGTGCTACGGCGCGATGATTGTTATCGGTTTGTTCGATGTATCCGTACTTGGGTTCTGGGGCCAGCTCGTCTTGCTGGGCGTGGGATGGAATTTCCTGTTCGTAGCCGGCACCGCACTGCTGCCTACCACCTATCGGGAGGGAGAACAGTACCGGGCCCAGGCCCTGAATGATTCTGTCGTATTTTCGATACAGGCTGCTGCTTCGCTGTCCGCCGGGCTCGCCATAACACTATTGAGCTGGCAATCGCTGCTATTGCTGTGCCTGGTACCCATTGGGGTAATGTTGGTGGCACTGGCCAGTTACCGCCGACCGATATAGCCCGCTAGTCGGAAGACACTTGTGACGTAGAGGCAAAGAACTGGCTGGTTTTGCCCACAAGCCAGTAGGAAACACCGAGTGCCAGCACCACAGCTGCAATCGCGAACACGTAAATCGCATCTACCGTGTTGATATCAAGGACAATGACTTTTCGGGCAATCGCCATCAGTGCCGTCGCCAGCACCAGCTTGATCGGCAAGGTGTTGGTCCCGAGGTAGAGGCGTATGTTGATGAAAATTTCTATGGCAATGAGTACGACCATAAAGGCACCGAAAACCTGAAAAATATCGGCTACCTGCAGCAGCCCATAGGGCGGTGAGCTCAGCCGCGAATAGAGCACCCAGATCACATCGGCGACGCCCCACAAAATCACCAGCGCCATCAAAATCGAGAGGAATTTCACCGCGACGCGAATCACCCCATGGAGGCTGCGAATCAAAGGATCCGGATGCTCCTCGGGAAACTCTTCGTGAATTTTACTTTGGGCGGGCTGGTCGTGACTCATGCTGTCTTCCTCGGCGGGCGCTCGGGCAAATTAGCAGAGCAGCAGCGCAGGTTCAAGCGCGCCTAGTAGTCCCAGGTCAGAGTCACACCATAGGTTCGCGGATCACCGAAAGTCCCTGTGTAGTTCGAGCCGACAAAACCCCAGGAAGCAGCGGAGACAATAATGTACTCCTCATCGGTTAGATTCTTGCCCCACACCATGACGCTCGCCTCACCAGCCACGTCGCCCAAACTAATACCGGACCAACTGAAGCTGGCATCCCACAGACTGCGATCGTCCTGATCTGTTAGATCCAGCAGATTCACCGAGCTGATAGTCTCGTCCTGGTAAGAATAAGCAATGCGCCCATGGAGCGAGCCGTTGTCCAGGTCACGTCGATAGTCCAGCGAAGCAGACACGCTGTTCTCTGGAGCGTAGGAATACCTGTCGGCAAGGTAGAAGGTACCCACGGGGCTGTCGACAAAATCTTCGCCCACTTCGGTATCAAGGTAACCGTAATTCAGTGAGCCCACCAGATTCTGGGTCAGCGCAGCAGTCAGCTCGACCTCCAGACCCTGGATAACATTTCCATCCACCGGAAGAAAATCACGCTCTCCTGCAGTGGTGCCTGTCTGGATACTCGTCTGGGAGCCATCGATATCCATGTAGAACAGCGCCCCGTTAAAGCGCAGCCGACTATCAAGAAAATCAGCCTTCAGGCCCAGCTCGTAGGACAGAACGTCCTCTTCTTCAAAACCACCGCGAAACAAGTCTGCATTTGCTGAGCGTGTAGAGGTACCGCCGGATTTGTAACCGCTAACCACTTTGCCGTAGAGGTTGGCATCATCAGAAATATCCCACGCCACGGTAAACGATGGATTGAAATTGCTGAAATCTTCGTCGTAGTAAGCACCTTCGGGCGCGCTGGCAGCGAAGTCTGCAGAGCGAGTATTGCGACGAAAAGCTTTGCGCTCATCCTGCGAGTAACGTCCGCCGAGAGTAAAGTGCCACCGCTGATCTAATGCAGCGGGGCTCCAGGTGGCCTGGGCAAAAGCGGCCATCGACGTGTTGTCGGTGAAGGTGATGTCATATTCCGGCCCCGGTAAGCCAAGGGTAGAACTGGCACTGGAATCGTGAGTGCCTTCATCCTCGTAATAGTAAAAACCTGTGACCAGTTCGACACTGTCCCAGCTACCGAGGAACTGAATTTCCTGGGACAACTGTTCAAACTCTACATCGTTGATCATGGTACTGACCGACCCACCCCCAGGGATCAGGTTCATCTGCCAGTCCGGTAGCACGATCGCGTGTACAAACGAGTCCATGTCGCGCTGCGCAGTAATTGAGCGAAGGGTGAACACGTCACCGATCTCCCAATCGGCATGCAGCGTGTGTGCGTCTATCTGGAGATCGGTCGGGCCGTTTTGCCACAGGGAATTGACCTTGTCCTGACGATCTTCTGAGACCGTACCTGGCGTGGTCAGGAAACTCAGGTTGGGCACCCCGGGAGGAAGCTCCTGCTCCTGCCCGGCAATAATGGATTGTTCCATCCGCCCCGAATCTGCTATCTCTGCGGTTTCATAGCGATAATCAAAAACCAGGGTATCTGTTGCATCCCAGTGCAAGTCTACTACTGCACTCTCGCGATCCTCCGTACCAAAGTCCTCCCCCACCCCCGTGTTTTCCACATATCCATCGCGGTCAGTCATGATGTAACCGACCTTGGCTGCAAAACTGTCGCCTATCGGCACATTGATAAAGGTGCGGCTCTTGAAAAGATCCAGATTGCCCGCGGTCAGGGTCTGATGAAACTCGAACTGGTCGGGGCTGGCGCGGCGGGTGATCAGATTCACGGCACCGCCGGTAGCATTGCGTCCATACAAGGTTCCCTGTGGCCCCCGCAATACTTCAATGCGTTCCAGATCAACGCCTTCAAACCCGGCGCCGAAGGTCGTGCCTATATATACACCGTCGAGATACAGGGCGACCGAGGGATCCTGAGTGAGTTGAAGATCGTTCTGGCCAATACCCCGAATAAACAGGCGAACCGCTACCGGGTCGTTATTGAAGTTGTTGACATACAGATTGGGTATACTGGTTGCGAGATCATCGAGCTCATCAATACCCTGCGCCGCAAGGGCTTCCGCGTTTAGGGCGACAATCGAAATGGGCACATCCTGCAGCGACTGAGCGCGCTTCTCCGCGGTCACAATCACCTCTTCAAGCGCCATCCCCTGGGCGGATACAACCATTGGAAAGGAGTATGCAGCGATAGCCGCCACCATGACACTCTGCTTGAACACACGACTCGACATAACCCACCCACTTTTATTTTTATTTGATTATTTTGTTTTAAAGGGCCGGGCCATTTCTGTCAACGCCCAGCTTGATCATTTATTACTTATCCCTGCGTACTGGGAATCGTTGGTAGTAGAACTCCAACTTTTGTCCAAGTTCATGCTCATCAATGCCGAAATCATCCTTGAGGTCATACTGGATCTGCCCGTGCTTGCCTCGTGGATTTTTCCGGATATAGCTGAGCATTGCAGCGCGTGTTTCCTCATCGAGGGGAATATCTGCCAAGCTGTAGATACGCTCTACGGCACCCAGGGCATCGCTGGTGATGTCGTCAAAGTAAAGATCCAGCGCTTGTGCGGACGGCAGTAAATCGCGATCCTGCACGCACTGCCGCAGCATCCGCAGCAATCGATCTTGCCAGTAGTGGCCGATCTCTTCGGGGCTAACCGGGTCACGGCTAATTCTGCTGACATAGGTTTGCATAGTCAGCATAGAGGCGATCACAGAAACTGGATCGCGGTGTGGCAACACGAATGTCGCATCCGGGAATACTTTACTGAGCGGGCCCAACTGCTCCATATGCTGAGGCGACTTGAGAATCCAGCGCTGCGGGCCTCGCAGCCACTGCAAAGCTTTCAAGGCGCGCTTGAGAAATTCGTAATGCGGAGTCTGGTCGTGGGCGAGATAGTGATCTCGCCAGGCCGGCACAAGAGCGTAGTTCTCAAACAAGACCATCGAGAAGTCCATGCCCATCAGCTCAATTTCCTCATGAATATGCTCGGGTGTCATCTCGTGCATATTCTTGAATAAAGGAATCATCTGATCTTGCAACAGCTGTGTGTCGCGGCAGCGCTGGACGCGCGGATCTTCACCGACGACGGCTCGATCTTGCTCAGTGGGTATGGGTTCCAGTGACTCCCAGTAAGCCAAACTGCGAAGACGCTGGTCACATGAAATCAGATTCAACAGGTGGGTTGTGCCACTGCGGGGCAGCCCGGCAATAACGATGGGCTTTTCAATAACCACATCATCTATCTCCGGATGCTGGAAATACAGCGCTTCGAGACGACTGCGCTGCACCAGGTATCGCACGAGTATTGCCTGGTTGGTGATGCGTCCGAGAGAAGACAAATCAGCATCGGCATCCATCGCGGTGCAAATAATATTCAGGCGCTCCAACACACCAGCGTCACGGTAGACAGGCGTGTCGCCCAGCTGTGATCCGGCCTCACGATATACCGCCTCTACCGTGATATCTGCTACAACCTCGCTAGTGGCTGCGATCACTTCCTGACAAAATTTTGTTTGGTCTGGCTGGCCAAGATCGGTAATTCGAACCGGGTCTGCCATCAGGCGGGTCCCGCTGCGGCAATTTCGGCAAAACTTACGACCTCTGCACGGGGTGTTTCGATGTCGCCTGCGGGCAACATGAAGCGCCAAAAGACCAGCCCTAGCGATACTCCCTGGGTGTCAATCCAGTTCGGCACCCCCGGGTCGCGGTGGGCAATTACCAAACGAAAACTGCCATCGGCCTCCAGTTGGGTCTGCTTGCGATTTCGAGATATCTGGCGCGTAGTGAAATCGTAGCTTTGCTGGAAACGGTTCCACAGGACAACGTTAGCGAATTTACACTCGGGCCAACGCCCACTGATAACCAACGCCTGGTCGTCATCCAGATAATAGGGGGCCATAGAATAAGCCGCATCAAACGCTGCCAGAGCAAAGTCACCGGGCTTGACCGGCGGAGGAAAATCATTGGGGACAATGCTGACAAAGGCAGGTTGTTCGCGCTGCGCCATAGGCACAATACCAAGCGTGCGTGCTCGCACAAATTCGCTCACTCGGCGCATACCTGCGGCAACACTCTTATCACTGGGGGCTGGTGCCGGCGGCACCTCGTGTAACGGCTCAATGAATATCCTGGGTTCACGGCTGAGGTCGGCGGCGACGGATTGCAGCTCTTCCCAGTAGTAGCGGACAGTGATCCGCGACGCATCTTCAAGCCCTAACCAGTTTTTCCCTCGCGGTTCACCGCCCAGAAAAAGTTCGAAGCGGCCATCGACGATGTCGAACATTTCACTATTGATAACACCGGCAGTCCCGGTACCCATACAACCAGTTTCAGTCCCGGTTTCGATCGTGATGGAAACATAAACGGCACCGTCCATCTCACCCACAACGCGGTACTGACCCTCTTCGCTGACAGGGGCATCGAAGTACAAGGCATCGGCATTGTCGCCAGTGAACTTGCGCGAGGGTGTCACAATGCGCCGAAACTGAGGGTTCATGGCATCGTATTCGAAATGGCCAACCAGGCCACCTTCGAGCAAATGCATGAGGTTTCGGTGAGCTCCCACCACATCGTCCTGTGAGAACAGGTTCCATTCTTCACTCGCCCAACGCGAGTCAATTTCTTCCAGGGTGTCAATCAACTCGCGCAACGCAGCGCGGGATTCCGTTTTTATCGTCATCGCTGGTACTCCAGCAGCCAATCTTCAGGCTGCAACAGGGCTAGGCTGGGTGCCGCGGATCAGCTTGCCCGGACGGGCACTGGTCGCCACACCTTTTTCCATAATGACCTGGCCGCTGACAATTGTGGCCTCATAGCCATCCGCGCCCTGGAACACGCGACGCCCGCCGGCGGGCAGGTCGTGCACAATCTCGGGGGCATGCACTTGTAGAGCATCGAAATCGATCACATTGATATCGGCCTTCATCCCCTCTTCCAGTGTGCCTCTATCCTCGAGGCCGACACAGCGAGCTGTGTCGTGTGTATGCAGTTTCACTGCCCACTCAAGATCGAAGCGTTTACCTCGCGTGCGATCGCGAGTGAGATAGGACAGCAGGTAGGTTGGCACACTGGCGTCTGACAGGACGCCGCAGTGAGCGCCGGTATCCGCCAGGCTGATTACCGAGTCCTGGTCTTCCAGCATCTCAACCTGTCGACTGAGGTCGTTGGCACTGTAGCCGAAACAGGGGAAGAACAGGACGTTCTTGCCGCCTCGTTTCATCATCACATCAAAGGCGTAAGCCGCCGGCTCAACACCGGCTTGCTTCGCTCGAACAGCGATAGACTCTTCGGGAGCGGGTTCGTAATTTGGCGGCGTACCCAGCTCATAGAGCTTGTCCCAACCGGCAATAATGGTATCCATGAACTCGTCGCCCATAAGCGGCGGCTCGTCCGCCAGAATAGCGGCGCGCACAGCCGGATCCTGCAAGCGCTGCAAGCGCTCATCATCCGGCAGGATGGAGAGCTCGGCGTAGCTGGGATTAAAACTGAAGGGATTGATCGTGCCCTCCCAGCTCAACAGGATATTCACGGGCCGGGCGCCTACATGTGGAATGAGCTGAGCACCCTCTTTGCGCGCTTCGCGCACATAAGCCAGCTGCTTTTGCACTCGCGGCCAGTCTTCCTCTTCCCGGAAGAACAGTACAAAGTTCACCTTGCAGTTGTTCTCGATGGACAAACGCTTCATCCAGTCCATCTCCTCTTCCCAGTTGGCAAAGTCGGACACAAGGCCATAGATGCCCTTGCCGATTTCCCCAATGGATTTGCCAATGCCCAGCAATTCGTTCTCGTCGGCGTAAGTGCCTGGCATCACCTCGTCCAGCCGCGTGGTGTGTAGTTCGGTACGCGAAGTAGTGAAACCGAGTGCGCCAGCCTCAATGCCCTCTCTAACGATGTCCGCCATTTGCGTCACATCTTCGGGGGTCGCCTGTTCATTGTGTGTACCGCGATCACCCATGACGTAGGTGCGCACCGCACAGTGCGGCACCTGGGCCGCCACATCCACGGCGCGGGGAAACTTTTCCAGTTCATCGAGATACTCAGGGAAGGTTTCCCAGTTCCACTCAATACCCTCATGCAGGGCCGAGCCTGGAATATCCTCAACGTCTTCCACTACCGAGACCAGTTGGTCGCGCGCTTGATCATTGGGTTTACAGGGCGCAAAACCGATACCGCAGTTTCCCATCACCAGAGTTGTAATACCGTGATTGGCTGCCGGGCTGCACAGGGGATCCCAGGTGGCCTGACCATCCATATGGGAGTGCACATCCACCCAGCCCGGCGTGACGATTTTGCCAGCTGCATCGATAGTACGGGCCGCATCGCCCTCTACTCGACCGATGGCGGCGATCACGCCATCTTTTACCGCCACATCACCCATGAAGGCATCCTGGCCGGTGCCATCTACAATACGGCCATTGCGAATAATCAGGTCGTACATTGCGACTACCTCTTTATCTTTATTTAGTGTCTGACTACACGTTAGGCACAACACCACCTGCACGCAACCAAATCACCACAATCAGCATCGCTTAACAGGCGCAAAGTACTATAATTCGCACCACAGCAAAGCCCACAGTAACCCTCACCTACGGATATACGCCATGCAACTCAACATCAATGGCCAGCTTCACACCCTGGACGTCTCCCCCGACATGCCACTGCTATGGGCTTTGCGCGACCACGCAGGCCTCACCGGCACTAAATTTGGTTGCGGTAAGGGCCTGTGCGGTGCCTGCACTGTCCACTTGGATGGCAATCCCATTCGCAGTTGCTCAACCCCGGTCTCAGCCGCGCAAGGCAAACGCGTAGTAACCATTGAGGGCCTCGCGGTAGACGCCTCTCACCCCGTGCAGAGAGCCTGGAAAGACAACAATGTGCCCCAGTGTGGTTACTGCCAGTCGGGGCAGATCATGTCCGCTGCCGCCCTGCTGGCAAGCAATGCCGCGCCTTCCGACGGCGACATCGACGCCGCCATGTCCGGCAATATCTGCCGCTGTGGCACTTACCCCCGTATCCGCGCGGCGATCAAGCAAGCAGCGGGCGAACTGAAGGGGGACAAATCATGAACAACATCCAGACTATTACACGCCGTCGCTTCCTCGAACTCACCGGGCTCGCCAGTTCAGGCGTGGTACTCATGGGCAGCCTGACTGGCACCGCCCTGGCCAGCGTACTCGACGAGCCTGCAGGTAAGCCCTTAAACCTGTTCGTGAGCATTGGGACTGACGGTGTCGTTGAGATCATCGCTCACCGCTCGGAGATGGGCACCGGTATCCGCACCAGCCTGCCCCAGGTCGTCGCCGACGAAATGGAGGCTGACTGGAACCAGGTGAAAGTCATCCAGGGACTCGCCAATGCCGATTACGGCAGCCAGAATACCGACGGATCTCGCTCGATCCGCGACTTCTACCACATCATGCGGCAGATGGGCGCAGCGGCGAAACACATGCTGGAGCAGGCCGCCGCAGAGCGCTGGTCCGCCGATTCCAGTGACGTTTCAGCGAAAGAACACAAGGTCTACCACCGGGATGGACGCTCGCTCAGCTTCGGTGAATTGGCGGTGGCTGCAGCACAACAAGACATGCCCGAACTGGACAGTCTCAATCTCAAGGATAAGCAGGACTTCCAATATATCGGCAAAAGCGTACCCATAGTTGACCTGGACGACATGTGCACTGGCCGCACCACCTACGGCGTGGATGTGCGCATACCCGATATGCTCTTTGCCAGTATTGAGCGAACGCCGGCACTGCAAGGCAAAGCCAAAAGCTTCAATGAAGCGGCGGCAAAAAAAGTGGCTGGAGTGGTGGATGTGGTCAAGATCGACGGCAGCCCGCTTCCATCAGCCTATAATGCCCTCGAGGGCGTGGCTGTTTTAGCCCGGGATACTTACTCGGCAATGCACGGTCGGGAGCAGCTGGACGTGCAGTGGGACCTCGGCGATCACGCCTCCTACGACTCCGCTAGCTACATCGATGGCCTGGCGAAAAAAGTGAGCAGCGGCCCCGGGGTGGTCCAACGCGAGCGCGGCGATACCGACAAAGCACTGGCCGCAGCGGACAAGTCGATCGAAGCAACCTATAAGGCACCCTACCTCGCCCACGCCCCCATGGAGCCACCGATGGCCACCGCCCATATCCATGATGGCATTTGTGAAATCTGGGCCTGCACCCAGACACCGCAGTCTACGCAGCGCACCGTCGCCGCCGCGCTAGGGCTGGACCAAGACCAGGTAAAAGTTCACGTCACCCTGTTGGGCGGCGGTTTTGGCCGCAAATCCAAACCAGATTTCAGTGTGGAAGCGGCTCTACTTGCCAAAGCCGCCGGCAAGCCAGTACAGGTCATATGGACACGTGAAGATGACATCCATCAGGATTACTTTCACTCCTGCTCGGCCCAGTACTTCAAGGGCGGTCTCGATCGCGACGGTGCGCTATCCGCTTGGCTGGCGCGAGAAGCCACTCCACCTATCGCGTCAATATTCAACGCCGATGCCGATATCCAGGGGGCTGGTTCCCTGGGCCAGAGTTTCGGCACTATCCCCTTCGCCGTTCCCAACCTGCGCATCGAAAGCCACAAAGCGCCGGCACATATGCGCATCGGCTGGCTGCGCTCGGTCTACAACATTCCCTATGCCTTCGGTGTCGGCTCCTTCATGGATGAACTGGCGCATGCCGCCGGAAAAAACCCGCGTGACTTCTGGCTGGAGAGTATTGGCGAGGACCGCCATCTCACATTCGAACAGGAAGGCCTGGAGTTCAGCAACTACGGCCGCAGCCTCGACGACTACCCTTACGACACCGGGCGCTTCAAAAACGTGATTACCCGCCTCACCAACACTCTGGCCTGGGACGAAAAATTGCCCGCAGGTCAGGGCTGGGGGCTTGCCGCGGCACGCAGTTTCCTTGCCTATGTGGCAGTGGTCTGCAAGGTGGAAGTGAAAGACGGTCGTCTATCCGTACTGGAGATGCACACCGCTATCGATGCCGGCACCGTGGTCAATCCAGACCGGGTACACTCCCAGATGGAAGGCGCCATGATATTTGGCCTGAGTCTCGCACTGATGGGAGAAATCACGTTCGAGAACGGCCAGGCAGTGCAGTCCAACTTCCACGACTATCCGGTAGCGCGCATCAATCAGACACCACAGATAATAAAAACCCACATACTACCCAGCGATGCACTGCCGGCCGGGGTAGGTGAACCCGGCGTACCGCCGGTAGCGCCGAGTATTGCCAATGCCATATTTGCCGCAACCGGCCAGCGCATCCGCGAGTTTCCGTTTAACAAAACCTTCAGCGTCTGAACGATGCGGACAATGGAGTTGGACATCCTCGAGCGCAGCCGTCACTGGTGCGGCGAGGATCTGTCACCCTGGTTGTGCACGATTGTGCGGGCCGTTGGCTCCTCCCCGCGCCCGGTGGGCTCAATGCTCTGCTGCCTTGCCAGTGGAGAACAGGTGGGATCCCTGTCAGGCGGATGCGTGGAGGAAGACCTGCTCGAGCGCATACAGCAGGGAAAAATCGACCGGAAAAAACCGCAAATCGTCGAATACGGTGTTAGCCCCGAGGACAACGAAAAACTGGGCCTGCCCTGCGGCGGCAGATTATTCGTATTGGTGCAGCAGCTTGACCAGACGGATATATCCTGGATCGAGAAAGCTGTGGCCGCTATCCAACAAAGGCACTGCATCGAACGGCGCCTTAATCTCGAGACGGGGGCTACAGAAACCGCCCACGTTGAACACTTTACCCACTTGATGCAGGACACTGACAGTTTGCGTCAATGTTTTGGCCCCAAAATGCGCATGCTGTTGGTGGGGGCGGGCCAGTTGGCTCAATCTCTGGCCGAACTCGCCCTGGCCATGGACTACGAGGTGCTGGTGACCGACACGCGCCAGGCCACACTAAACCAATGGATGGGCCCTGAAGTACCACTGCTGCAAGGCATGCCCGACGACATTGTGCGCGCCCACGCCGCCGACAGTTTTTCAATCGTCATCACACTTACCCACGATCCCCGCATCGACGACATGGCGCTGATGGAAGCACTGAATACCGACGCATGGTATGTCGGCGCGCTGGGCTCGGAAAGAACCACAGAGAAGCGTTTACGGAGACTGCGGGCACTTGAGCTCGATGAGAGTGCCATTGCCAAACTGCATGCACCGGTGGGGCTCGCCATAGGCAGCAAAACGCCACTGGAAATTGCGGTGGCGATAATGGCGGAGCTGACCCAGCTCCGCCGCGGCTCTGTTTCGGAAGCCCCTTAGCGATTCCGACCCAGCGTTTCATGGGCATCCACCCACTCGTTTTTACCCGTATCCTTATCTCTCCTGGTAGCTGCACCTAGTGACAGCTCTCCAGCGACCACAGTGCCGGCGGCAATCTCGAGCAATTTGTAGGCCTTACCCTTGCCATAACAACCCATTAATTCCAGACACTCCCGCTGGGTACCGAGACTGGTACCGCCACCGTAGCTCGCCATGACGAGTGCCGGCATGGTTATCGAGAAACTCAGATCACCGCTGCGAGTCACATAGCAATAAACGGTGCTCTGCGCCGCCTCGCCGACGCAGGCGGCATCCTGGCCCGTGGCGATATACATTGCCGCGAGGCCGTTTACCGGGTGAGCGGCATTGCTGGACGAACCGGCGATATACGAACTCATCAGGCTGATCTGCTGGCCGTACGCCATTTGCTCAGGCGTAATTCGCAGCAGATTTTGCAGCACCTCGCGTGGAATCGTCAGCTCGGCCGTGACCCGCCTGCCCCGCCCGCCAAGGGAATTGACTGCAGAGGGTTTCTTCTCAGTATCAAAGTTAGACGAAAGCATGTAGTGGCGCAGGGTGGGATATTGCTGCTGAATCCACTCACACGCCATATAGGTGGCACGACCCGTCATGTTCTGACCCGCAGCATCGCCCGTAGTGTAATTGAAACGCGTATTAACCCAATTATGGAACACATAACTTTCGATCTCGACCAGCTTACCCACTGAGGTTGTGGCCTCCGCCTGAGCCTTGACCTGATCGAAGTTGTCTTTCAGCCAGAGCGAGAAATCGCGCGCCTCGCGCGCATTGCGAAACAGGAATGCCGGCGCACGCTGCATCGCCTCACCACAAACCGTCGTTGTCACACCGCCGCTCTCGCGAATGACCCGCATGCCGCGGTTGTAGCTGGCAATCAGGGTGCCTTCAATCGTTGCCATAGGCACGTAGAACTCACCCTGGGCATGCTCGCCATTTACCAGCAATGGCCCAGCGACACCAATTGGCACCTGTGCCACGCCAAACAAATGCTCACAGTTGCCATCCATGCTGGCAGGATCAAAGGAGAATTGCTTCGTGTGATTCAATTCTGCACCAGTCTTCTCCTCGAGAAAGTTCTGACGCTCGGCAATGATCTCGGCGCTGAAATCATTCTCGCTGTTACGGGGTATTTTGTTACTCATATCGGCCTCAATATAGACAGTGTCAATATTCCGAGACAGACCATAGCTTCATATATTGACGGTGTCAATATTGAATGATAGTTTGCCCAATCCCCCAGAGATGGAGACGCCTGCATCGTGAGTGCGCAAGCCGCGAGCAAAAGAAACTACCACCACGGCGACCTGAAACAGGCGCTGCTGGACGAGACCGCCCGCATTCTTCGCGAGGAAGGTGAAGAAGCCCTCTCCCTGCGGACTCTCGCCGCCAAGCTGGGCGTTTCCCGCACGGCCCCCTACAATCATTTCAAGAACAAGCAATCGTTGCTCTGCGCCGTCGCTGAGGATGGCTTCACCCGCTTTAACCAGAGCATGAAGAATGCGCGCGACCTCAGTCGCGACAAGGGAGGCGAAGCCATCACCCGCGCCATGGTGAAGGCATATCTCGATTTTGCTCGCAGCCACCGCGAATACTACGACTTGATGTTCGCCGGCGAATTTTGGCGCTCGGAAGATCTGACACCCGCACTCAAAACCAAGGCCAGGAGCGTTTTGCGACAGGACATCGAGCGCCTCAAGCGCGGACAACAGCGCGGCCTGATTGCACAAGATCTCGATACCGTACAGTTTTCCCAGATGTATTGGGGCACCCTGCATGGCATTAGCCGTCTATCATTGGACGGCGTATTCACCGACAACACCTCACTGAAAAAGCTGTGTGACTCAACTGCCACTATGCTGTGGCAACAGCTGGACCCCAAAGGAAACTAAGAAACCATGTACGACATACTGCAGCAGACCATCGATGAACTCACCGCGCCCGACCAGATGTTCGCTATCACAGAAACGGAAGTGCGCGGACAGACCCTGAAAGCATGGACCCACGCGCCGGCAAATCTGCGTGACTTCTGGCTGTCGTCTGCCGGGCACGGCGACAAAGACTACCTGGTTTACCAGAACGAACGACTGACCTACGCGCAGGCCCACGAGCAAGTCGCCCGTATAGCCAATTGGCTACACACCAATGGCGTGGGCCCAGGCGACAAGGTCGCTATCGCTATGCGCAACTATCCGGAATGGATGCTCAGCTACTGGGCTATCGCCTGCGCAGGCGCCACTTCTGTGGGCGTGAACGCGTGGTGGGTGCCGGAAGAACTCAAGTATGGCCTCGCCGACAGCCAAACCTCCTTGCTCATCTGTGACCAGGAGCGCCTCGAAAGATTCGAGGAAATACGTGACGCGTTTCCCGACATGAAAGTCGTCACTACGCGCTGTGAAACACCGGCCTGGGCCACTCCGTGGGAAACACTCCTGTCTGCGCCCGCGGAGTTGCCTGAAGTCGAGATCGATCCCGATGACGACGCATGCATTTTCTATACGTCGGGAACAACAGGCAAACCCAAGGGCGCCCAGCTAACTCACCAAGGGTGCACGAACAATGTGCTGAGCACACTGTTCAGCAACCTGAGCCAGCTCAACGCCGTAGGAAAACTGAGCGAGAAAGAAGGCAATGATCCTATGCCACCTGCCGCGACCAGCCCGGCGACAATCATCGCCGCACCGCTATTCCACGTCACAACCAACAACTGCGCGGCCCAGGCGCAGACCTTCCTCGGCGGCAAGCTGGTGCACATGTACAAATGGGATGCGGGCGAAGCGCTGCGAATTATTGAGGAAGAGAAGATCACAACGTTTAGCAGTGTGCCCGTCATGACCAGAGAAATGATTGCCCACCCCGATTTCGCCACCCGCGACACGTCCAGTATGGCAATGTTTGGCGGTGGCGGAGCACCGGTTCAGGCCGACCTCGTAGACAAAGTCTCTGAACGAGGACGAGGCGCGCTGCCAGCCCAGGGCTACGGGCTCACCGAAACCTGCGGCCTGGTCGCAAGCAGCCTGGGTGTCTTTTTGAGCGACAAACCCGGTGCAGCAGGGCGCATCGTCCCAACCTGTGAAGTCTGCGCTATCGATAGCGAGGGCAACGCATTACCTGCCGGTGAAATAGGTGAAATCTGTCTGCGCAGCATCCAGGTCATCAAGGGCTACCTCAATCGCCCGGACGCCACCGCAGAAACTATTGTCGATGGCTGGCTACGCACTGGCGACATTGGCTATGTTGATGCAGACGACTTCGTTTATCTGGTAGATCGCGCCAAAGACATGGTCTTGCGCGGCGGCGAAAACATCTACTGCTCCGAGGTAGAAACAGTGCTGTTCAAGTTTCCCGGTGTTGCCGAGTGCGCGGTATTTTCAGTGCCCGATGAACGCCTGGGTGAGGAAGTAGGCGCAGCAATTGTGCCTGAAACCGGAGCCAGTTTTAGCGCAGGTGAACTGCGAGCGTTCTGCAAAGATCATCTCTCCCCGTTCAAGATTCCCAAATATATCTGGATCACCGACACACCACTGCCGCGCAACGCTACTGGCAAATTCATGAAGCGGGAGCTGCAATCGTCACTTGCTGTCGAAAATGCAAGCTAATGGCGGCTGCAGCTTGCAACATTTTTCTCTGCAGCACAGCGCGTCGGCCGCGCCCAACAATTAAAACACAGCTATTTCAGGAAGAACCATGATACCCAGAACCGTTTACGAACCAGAACACGAACTCTTTCGCGAGAGCGTACGTAAGTTTCTCGAAACCGAAGTAGAACCCTATCACCAGGCGTGGGAAAAGGCCGGCCAGGTAGACAAGGCACTATGGCAAAAGGCCGGCGCACAGGGTTTCCTCGTCCCCGGCGCTCCGGAGCAATACGGCGGTGTAGGCGTGGACTATCGCTATAACTCCATTATCAATGAAGAGGTCGCCCGGGGAGGCCACACGGGAATCGGCTGGTCTCTGCACAGCGACATCTCGGTACCCTATATCCTGAACTTTGGCAGCGAGGAACAAAAGGAGAAGTATATTCCTGGCTGTATCTCAGGGGAGATAGTCACGGCAATCGCAATGACTGAGCCCGGCGCAGGATCCGACCTGCAAGGCATAAAGACGACGGCCATTCGCGATGGCGATGACTTCATCATCAACGGCTCGAAGACCTTTATTACCAATGGTCAACATGCTGATTTGGTGGTGGTTGTCGCAAAAACCGACCCAAGCAAAGGCGCAGCGGGCACCAGCCTTTTCCTGGTCGAAGCCAACACACCCGGTTTCGAGAAAGGGACCAATCTGGACAAGCTGGGCATGAAAGCCCAGGACACATCGGAACTCTTTTTCAATGATGTACGTGTGCCTGGCAACGCCTTGCTCGGCGAAGAAGGCAAGGGTTTTGTCTATCTGATGCAGGAATTACCGCAGGAGCGGCTGCAGATTGCCGAAGTCGGTATCGCCAGCGCAGAAACTGCCCTGGACTACACGACTGAGTATGTCTCAGAGCGCAAGGCCTTTGGAAAAAGCATTGCTGACTTCCAGAATACCCAGTTCAAACTCGCAGAAATGGACACTGAAATCAGCGTCTGCAGGGTATTTATTGACCGCTGCCTCGAACTGCATCTCGATGGAAAGCTTGACCCGGTTACCGCCGCCAAAGCCAAGCTTCACGCCACCGAGTTACAGGGCCGGGTGCTGGATCAGTGCCTGCAGTTGCACGGCGGCTATGGTTTTATGTGGGAATACCCCATCGCTCGAGCCTACGCTGATTCGCGGGTACAGCGCATCTATGGCGGCACCAGTGAGGTCATGAAACTGATCATCGGTCGGAGCCGCCTGAACTGACCACATATTGCAGTATCTCCACCACCTGGGCGGGCTCCTCCGCCCAGGCCATTGCCGCGGCATCTACCTCTTTAAGCGGGTGTATGATGCTTTCGTCGTGCAGCGTGATGTAGGGTTTACCCAGGGCAGCGCAATAGCCCGCATCAAAGGCAGCATTCCACTGCTTGTACTTGTCTCCGAAACGAATGACCGCCAGATCGCTTTTCTCGATCAGCGTCTTGGTACGAATAGCATTTACCTTGGAAGACTTGTGGTCGCGCCAGAAACTCTTTTCTTCGCCGCCCAACACGTCGCCGGCAGCATCACTTGCCGCATGATCGGTCACCGGTGACACGAAGTTCACCGGCAGGCCTAGCGAGTTGCTCCCGGCAATAATTTGTTCACGCCAGTCACTATGGATTTCCCCCGATAGATATACGAGCCAAGTCATGTTGTTCTCTCCCAGATTTTTGAACTAAAGATTTACCGACTAAGGTTTTTGTACACTTCTATCACCCTCTCCCGCAGCCAGCGACTCGCCTGATCATTGTCGGCGCTGCGATGCCAGATCAGGTTCAGTTGAAGACCCGGGAGCACCAGCGGCAACTCCAGTGCTTTTAGCGATGTCCGGTGTGCCCAGTGGCTGGGAGCGGTCAGCAGTAGATCGGTACGGCTCACCACCTCCGGCGCCGTGTAGTGATTTTGCATGCGCAGCCTAATATCGCGCTGATAACCCAGGCGATTGAGCTCGGCGTCCACGACCCCTAGCCCGGAAGGTCGACTACTAACGTGCACGTGCCCCATCGAGAGATATTTCTCCAGGCTGATACTGTCGCCCAACTCTGGGTGATCATGACGGACCAAGCAGACATAACGTTCCTTGAATAGCGGCTCGTGACACAGCTGGGGGTCAGCCCGGCCGATCACATCGATCGCCAGATCAAGCTGCCCGGAAGCCAGGGCCGAAAACAGGTCCCGCCTGCGAATCAGGTAATTCTGCAGTGACATCGCTGGCGCTTGCTGGGCGAGCGTCTCCATCAGTTCCGGCAGCAGCGTGGCCGCCGTATCGTCATTCATACTCAGCTGAAACGTGCGATCACAGGACGCGGGGGCAAATACATCGCCTTCCAACACCGACGTCTCCAGCATCTGCAATGACTCCCGAACCCGGCCGATAATATTTTCAGTCAGGGGGGTTGGCACCATACCTTTGGGCGAACGGATAAACAGTTCGTCATTGAAGCTCTTGCGCAGGCGCGCCAGGGCATTACTGACGGTGGGCTGGGTTACGCACAACACTTCAGCCGAACGAGTAAGGTTGCGCTCGGTATAGATCGTATCGAGTACCACAAAAAGATTGAGATCAACGCGATTAAGGCGCATGACAACAGGGCAAACTTCGTTATTGATAGATCTTATACAGTAGCATTAACCCAATAAATTTCAATAATACTTGAGCGTTGGCTATGCTCTCTGCTGCTATGAACAAGACACTATCAACAAGCCACTACTCGAGGACCTCATCATGAGCAGCGACATTTTCGATCTCTCCGGCAAAATCGCACTGGTCACCGGCGCCAGTCGTGGCATCGGCGAAGCCATTGCCCACCTGCTAGCCAGCCATGGCGCCCATGTCATTGTTTCCAGCCGCAAAATCGACGATTGCCAGACAGTGGCAGATGCCATTACTGCCAAGGGGGGAGCCGCCGAGGCCCTGGCGTGTCATGTCGGCGATATGGAAGCCATCACAGCTACCTTCGCAACCATCAAAGATACCCACGGCAGGCTCGACATTCTGGTCAACAATGCCGCTACAAACCCCTACTTTGGCCACATCCTCGACACCGACCTGGGTGCCTACAACAAGACCGTTGACGTCAACGTTCGCGGTTACTTCTTCATGTCCATAGAGGCAGGGAAATTGATGCGCGAACAGGGCGGCGGCGCTATCGTCAACACCGCATCTGTAAACGGCCTGCAACCAGGGCCCATGCAGGGCATCTACAGCATCACCAAAGCGGCCGTGATAAACATGACCAAGTCCTTTGCCAAGGAATGCGCCCCGCTGGGCATCCGCTGCAACGCCCTGCTGCCTGGCCTGACCAAGACCAAGTTCGCCGGCGCACTGTTTACCAATGATGACATTTACGACCATGCGATCAAAAGCATTCCAATGGGACGCCATGCAGAACCTGAGGAGATGGCTGGCACGGTGCTCTACCTGGTGTCCGATGCGTCCAGCTACACCACGGGTGAATGTATCGTGGTAGACGGCGGACTCACCCTGTAAGGACCCCCAATATGGCTGATAACTTTGACAACAAGGTCGTTCTGATTACCGGCGCAGCCGGTGGCTTTGGCCAACTACTCGCGCAGAAGCTCGGCGCGGCAGGCGCCAAACTGGTACTTGGCGATCTCGACACAGAAGCACTGCAGGCGCAGGCTGAAACACTGCGATCAGCAGGGACTGAAGTCGTCACCGTGCGCTGCGACGTCAGTAGTGAAGCGGAGGTTTCCGGGCTGGTTAACCTGGCTGTCGAAACGTTCGGACGATTGGACATTGCCGTCAACAATGCCGGCATCAGCGGCAGCTTCAAAGCACTGATCGACGTGGAAGAGGATGAGTACGACCTCAACCTCGCGGTCAATGCCAAGGGTGTATTCTTTGGCCTGAAGCACCAGATCAGACAGATGCTCACGCAGGGCGGCGGCACCGTGCTCAATGTCGCCTCCATGGCAGGGCTAGGCGCTGCACCTCTGCTGGGTGCCTACTGCGCCGCCAAACACGCCGTTGTCGGCCTGACCAAAACCGCCGCGGCGGAGTACGCTGACAAAAACGTGCGTGTAAACGCGATCTGCCCCTTCTTCAGCCCTACACCCATGGTGACCAATGTGGCTGACCAGGGCACGCGGGACGTACTGGCAAAACGCTGCCCGATGAAACGCCTGGGCACTCCTGAAGAAATGGTCGATGTCATGCTGACCCTGATCGACCCCAAAAACACTTATATGACTGGCCAGACTATCGCCGTGGACGGCGGTGTCTCGGCCTTCTAAACAAGAGGAACAATCATGGATTTTTCATACTCCCCGAAAACCCAGGAAATGGTGGCGCGCGTCAACGCGTTTATGGAAGAGCACGTCGTACCCCGCATCCGTCAGTTCAACGAGGAAGCGCACCAGGGCTACGAAATCTCTTTCCTCAAAGACCTGCGCGAGCTCGCCAAGTCAGAAGGGCTTTGGAATATGTTCCTGCCGCACCTGAAAGACGATGAGCCCGGCACTCGCCTCACCAACCTTGAATACGCTCCTGTCGCCGAGCTCACCGGCCGTATCGGTTGGGCACCTGAAGTGTTCAACTGCAACGCCCCTGATACCGGCAATATGGAACTGCTACACATGTTCGCCACGGAGGAACAGCGTGAGCAGTGGCTGAACCCAATGCTCAATGGTGAATTTCACTCAGCATTTGCCATGACTGAGCCGGACGTGGCCTCCTCCGATGCGACCAACATCACCACGCTAATGCGTCGCGAGGGTGATGAGTATGTCATCAATGGCCGCAAGTGGTTCATCTCCAATGCCGCACGGCCCGATTGCAAATTTTTTATCGTGATGGGCAAGACCGATCCAGACAACGAGAACGTACACAAGCAACAGAGCATGATTCTAGTGCCGAACGGCACGCCCGGGTTGGAAATACTGCGCAATCCGACGGTAATGAATCACCACTCCCGTGAAGGCCATTGCGAAATTGTGTTTAAGGATGTGCGCGTACCGGTTAGCAACCTGCTCGGTGAAGAAGGCTCGGGCTTTGCCCTGGCCCAGGCCCGCCTTGGGCCCGGCCGCATTCATCACTGCATGCGCGCCATCGGTGCCGCCCAGCTCTGTCTGGAGTTGATGACTGAACGCGCCCAGGAGCGGAAAACTTTTGGAAAATTCCTGCACCAGCACGGCAGTGTGGCTGAGTCCATTGCCCAGTCCCGCATGGAAATCGAATCAACCCGGCTACTGGTCCTGAAGGCGGCATGGATGATGGACAACGTGGGCGCCAAGGAAGCAAGGCGTGAAATTTCCATGATTAAAGTGATGGCGGCGCAACTGTTATGCAGAGTCAGCGACCGCGCTATGCAGGTGTTCGGCGCCATGGGCCTGAGCCCCGATACTCCGCTGGTAGATATCTACACCATGGGCCGGGCACTGCGCTTCGCCGATGGCCCCGACGAGGTCCATCTGCAGGGTATTGCGCGCATGGAAATTAAGGCTAGCCGCGAGAACCTCGGTGCCACGGCCGCCTATCTCACCCCGCCACTGCGCGACTAAACACCATCTGCCCCCTGCTTTGCGGGGGGCGACCTACCCGTCTTTCTTTTCCTGGCGGCGCCTGATCATGGCTTCCATTTCGTCGTAGTCCAGACCGCCGTCGAAGTTCTTGTCGAGAAAAATCCACTTGAGCCCAATATTCTTGCGAAGTCGCTCCGGCATTTCACTGCGCTGAACTTTGCCATCAAGATTCTGATCCAGATATCCCACCCACTGGGAGACGCCTGAGCGCAGATCGTCATGAATCGGGGCACTGACTTTTTCGTCGGTCCAGGCGTAGCTCACAGAGCCGTAAAGCATCTCTTCTTCACTCTGCAGGCCCCAGGATACCTCTGCCTCAGGATCCGGGTTACCCGGATTATTGGCCGAATTATCGTAGATCGTTCGGTGCACAATACGCGTACCAGCGGGCACCTGCTTGGGCTCGACAAAATTGTAGGTGCGCTGCCAGTTAAAATCGTAGTTGGGCACTGAAAGAATCAGCTCTTCGCGCCCGTCCGGATAGATCAGTTCGAAAGTGGAGCTTTTGCCGCGATAGTGTGAGTGAGGGGTTAGCGCATACAGGGTCGCATCGTGATAAAAGCGCACCGTCGCTACTTCTTCATGATCAGCCGCGTGCGGCGGAATCAGAATCGCAGGGTTTACCACCACTTCCTGGCGCAGGAATTGCTCCGGAGCCTCTTTGGCAAAGTAGAGCCCCACTCGAGTCACATCAGTTGAGGCCTTGCCGTAAGGTGTGTAGTGCATCTGAAATGTATAGTAGGCCCCGGGGGGAACATAGACACCGGTGCCCTCAGGCATAAAGGCGCTCTCATTGCCCGGCGCATAGCCCATGATGTAGTTCTCGAAGATATCCTCTTCATCCGCGCGCTCCCCATCAATCTTCTCATCGACTGTACCCAGCAACACGTGGTGCACAGCCTGGGCATCGCCAGGTATAACCGTGGCCGCGACCACCCAAGCACCCTCCTTCAGCGGATTGGCCACCTGCGGGAACTGGTATTCAACCGTGCCGGTCGCCGGCACAGCGAAAGCAGGCACTTCAATAACGAGGTCCGGTTGCCCCAGGGTCCAGACGTTTTCCCGAGGCGGAACTTCTAATAATGGATCGGCACCTTCACCACGGGGGGCACCCGCTTCCAGCCAGGCCATCAGCGTTGTGCGCTCTTCATTCGACAAGCCCCCGTCGTGCTGCCACTCCCCCACGGCAGGATCCAGATGCCACGGTGGCATACGCCGGGTACGCAATACTTCGCGAATCATTGGCGCAAAGCCCTGAATCATCCGGTACTCAGACATCGCCCAAGGCGCAATTCCGCCTTCGACATGACAGGACGCGCACTTTTCGATCAACAAAGGCGCGATAGTTTCGCTATAACTGACCGCGGCCTGCTGCTCTGGAATATTTACAATACAGCCGGGAGACTGCATCTCGGAGAATGCTGGCGCGTCGCCTGCGATCATTGCATCGAGAACGTCCGCCACGTAATGCTGCTGGGCCTTGTCTTTCTGCCGCTCGTAATGCACGCGGTCATTGATCGCGCCGCGATACACAATGCGCCATGTCTTCGGGTCGACGACAATCACCTCAGCCGTGCGGGTCAGAGCCAGGGAACGCCCGATATCCTGAGTCTCATCCACCAGAATCGGGAAATCTATCTCCCACTCCGCTGCCTCAGCTGCAATACTCTCTCGATTGTCCTGCAGATTGCTGTTGATCATCGCGAACTGCACGCCTTGTGCCGCGTATTTGTCTCGCAAAGCTTTGTAGTCGGGCAGTGTTGAACGCACTATCTGGCAGCCATTGCCATGCACAATCAGCACAATGGCCGACGCGTCCTGATGATAGTGCATACGATGGGCTTGGCCGTGCTGGTCGAGCAAAACGAAATCGTCCACGCGCATGCTCTGGGCGCTGGCAGGCACCGCTAACACGACGGCGAACAGTATTAATAGGGCCGAAAAACGCGAGGGGAGCATGTTCATATCCTGATGGAGGGCTATGGGCACTAAATATACCCAAAACTCCATTTAACATCAGTGCATTACATGGATTTAATTCATTTCGGGCGGGCCTACAGGCCCTGCACTAGCTGCCATACCCCCCGCATCCCGAGGAAAGAAGTGACAACCGAAAACACGAGAATGGCGGTGAGGAAGACATTATCCAAGGCCGAATTCCTGTGCTCGCCCATCAGGTCTTTCCGATTGCCTAGATAGAAAATACAGGCCACAGTCGCAGGCAGGATAGTCGCATTGAATGCCTGAGAAACAATCATGACCAACACCGGCCTGGCTTCAAATATGGGAACCACCAGACCCAGCAGGGAGATCGGCAAAACAATAACGCGATACCGGGGCAGTGTCATATCCCGCTCCGTATTGTTGTAGTCACACAACAACCAGGGCAGCATCAACACATTGGGAAATTGCGATGACACTCCCGCCGCCACGATACCAAGCGCAAAAATACTCACAGCAATCGGCCCGGCGAGCGGCTCCAGCAGGGTAATCATCTGGGACGCACTCGAGAGCCCGATGCCCTCGGCATACAGCGTCCCGGCGGCAGCCGCCATGATGGACCCGCTGATCACAAACATCAGAACGACTGCCAGCAGAGCATCGCTGCGTTGCTGTCGAAGATGTTCTATCCCCCAGCCTGCCTCCTTTACCAACGTGGTGCGAATGATAAACAGGCCTGCAAATACCGTAGTTCCCACCATTGAGGCTATGACAAGAAAGGGCCCTTTCCCTGCATCCGCCGGCACATCCGGGAGGTTAGGTATAAGACCCATAAAAATATCGACAGGCGGCGGCATCAGAATGAAGAAATTCAGGATAAAGCAGCCTGCCATAACAGCCACGATGACTGCCAGGGAGCGCTCGAAAACCTGAGTCCGGCCTCCCCAGAAGATGAAATAAACCAGGGCAATAAAGAAGGCCGCGAACCATACAGGCGCAACTCCGCCGTCGACAACAGTTTTCGACCACTCGTAACAGATGTCCGCAACAATCCCCATCACGCCCATCACGCTACCCGCGACGCCGGCGGTGAGTGCAACGATAAAAAAGATACCGACAGCCGGGTGTATATACTTGCGGAACGCTTGCAGCGCAGTCTCTCCCGTCACAAGCGTGAATTTGCCATAAAGCGAAATCATAAAGAACGTGGTGAGACATGACGCGACGATAGTCCAGAGCAGCGACATGCCATACGTCGCCCCGGCCTTCGCCATCGCGGTAACGCTGCCAGTACCTATATTGAAACCCAGTAAGAATATTCCCGGAAGGAACAGTGCCAGGGCCTTGCTGAATTTCTCTCCGATCGATGGTTTCATAGGCTATTGGGTATCCAGTATTTTTTCCATGGCCTGCGCCAATGCAGCGTGCTTGGTCGATTCAACAAAGCCAATGGAAAAAGTCTCCACGGTATCCAGGTACTTCCCCTTCTCCCTACGCCCAAAACCGAGCACAGTCATATAGGGCCGGCTAACATAGTCGTCAGGATAGTCGTCATCCTCATGATGTAACACATAGAGCATGCGGGGCGAGCTGGCGTCACCGAAGGCCATCCACTCAGGCGCGGGCAGGTCACCGATATGGGATTCCTCGATGGGGTGACGTTCAGTATCGACAGATGCGTACCAGTAATCGGTTACATCCATTTCTCCGCCCGGAACCCCCTCATACTGCACCCAGTACCTGTAACCGGGACTGACCCTGCTCATGGTGAAATCACAGCGGTCGGCATAGAAGTCCCACTGCCCCTGCCACTTGCCGTTGTCTGAAGTAAATGTGATGCGAACATGCGCTGGGGATTCCACGTCCACAACCGAACTCGAAGGGTCGGTGCCAGCATTCATCGCATGAAAATAATTACCATCTTGCCGATGAATCGCGTTGGGAAAGCCACGGTATTCGCCTCTCCAGCCGGACCCGGGCTGGGCGTGAAATCCCAACCAATCCACGCCGTCCCTATCGAGCACACTCGACAGGCCTCCTCCCTCTTTCTCAAGATAGTAGGTCGCCGCCGGCGTGGTGACGATATAGGCAGAACCACCGCCCGCCGACTCATCCGTGCCATGGTCAAGTTCGACCTGAGCCAGCGCCGATACAGTTTGGAAAGTAAATAGACCCATAAATAGCAGCAAAAACTGTTGCTTCATCGAGCACTCCTCTTCAGCAGAACGCCCACCGTCCCTATGGCCATGGCACAACACAAAAATACGAACCTTCCCCACAGTGGGTTGGGTATCAAGGTCATCAGCAATACGCCCAGGGCCATAATAGCGACCATGGTACCCAGTTTGCTGCGCTGCTGACGGTCGTATTCGTCCTGAGCATCATCGGCAATCACTGGCGTTTCCCAATCGACAAAGAAGCTCTCACGCTGCTCGACATAGCGATCTCGCTCTTCGGTATAGAAAATTGAGGTCAGGCAGAAAAATCCCGCTGTTACAAAGACATGTGCAGCGAGCGTTAGCATGAGCTTAACGTCAGAGGCTTCCCGGGAAGTGAGTTCACCCATGCCCGCAATATCCGCGAATGTCTGGGGCACAAACACTTCACTCATAAACCACGATACAGACAGGCCCAACAGCACGGTCACCCAGGGTGCCCATGATGGCGTCTTTCTGACAAAGAGCCCGACGATTAACGGAATCAGCAATGGCACCTGCACCATAGCCGACACCGACATCATCAGGTCGAACAGACTGAGTTCCTTGAGTGATTTAAAAAACAGGGCCATGGCGATGACGATCAGGCCACTGCCAAAGCTAACGAGGCGGCTCCAGCCAAGCAATCTTTCGTCGGCGACCTCTCGGCCTCTTCTGAGCTGAAAGGGCTGGTAGACACTGCGGACAAAGATGCCCGCATTTTTGTTCAGCGCTGAATCCATCGACGACATGGAGGCGGCGAAAAGGCCGGCGAGAAGCAGACCCACCGTACCAAGCGGCATGGCGTTCCGGGTAAACACGAGGTAGATCGCATCGCCAGCTTTGTTCCCCATTTCAGGATACGCCGCTGCGGCATCGGGATACAAAATGGCAGATGCCCAGGGCGGAATAAACCAGATAATGCTCCCCACGCCCATCAGGCCCATCGCCAGCAAAGACGCTTTGCGCGCGTTTTCCGAGTCTTTCGCGTTGAGAAAGCGAAAGGAATCATTGAGATTCATGATGGTGATGAGTTGTTTCGCCAGGAAGAACACAAACGTGCCTACGAGCAACAGCGGATAATTCATATCGGGGCCCAACATGAAGCCGGACGGGAAATTGGTAACCAGTTCCACTGGCCCCCCAACCTTAACCAAAGCAACGATCGCACAAGCTATCGAGACCACGGCCACCACGAGTGTCTGGACAAAGTCTGAAGCGACAACGCCCCAGGCTCCAGACATTACCGATACAAAGACCACGGTCAGGCCGGTAATGATAATGGTAAGCCCGATATCAGCATCAAACACCGCGCTGGCGAATACGCCCAACGCATTCAGCCACACACCGGCATTGATCAGGGCAAACACGATCAATGCCCAGGCGAAAAACAATTCGTTCTGGTCGCCGAACCGGCGCTTGATTGCCTGCGTGGGAGTATCGACCCGCATTTGGCGGAAGCGATGGGAAAAATAGGCCCAGCCACAGAAATAGGAAAACGTATTGGCCAGAAACACAAGGCAGACAGCAAAACCATCGGAGAAAGCCTTACCCGCCGCGCCGGTGAAAGTCCATGCCGAAAATTGCATCATGAACGCCGTGGAGCCCACCATCCACCAGAGCATGCGACCGCCACCGCGGAAATAGTCGCTGGTGGACTGCCTGGCCATGCGCTTGAATGTGAAGCCGATCCCCACGATGAGTAGGAAGTAGCCCCCGATGACCAAATACTCGTAGATCATTCGCTAGTTCAGCCGGCTGACGTCAACCCAGTTTCTGTTCTCCCGAATCATGTCGATTAACTGCTGGTACTGTGCGCCCTCCCTGAAGGTCTGGTAAGGCGCTACGGGCTCACCCCGAACGTCTTGCAACAGCTCGCGAATCAGATAGCTCCAGTTGCGTTCAGTATCACCTTCAATATGGGGGATGTCGGCTGAAATCTCTTCTGGCAGCGGCTGTTCACGCCACTCGCCATCCTTGCCATAGAGAAACAACGGGCCCGCTCCATAGTGCCCTTTGATATAGATCGCACCCTCGCTCCCATAAAAGACAATGTGATCTTCGTTGAAGCGGGGTTGCAGGCCCCCATGCCTGAACATGACCGACACGGGTTTTCCGGCGTACTGGCTTTCCAATTGTGCGAGGACCGTATAGCTCCACTCGACGTTGGATTCGCCCCACTTCAACTCCGGGTCATCAAGATTTTCAGGGATATGCTCACGCCGGGTTTTGAAGTTGTGGACACCCTCAACGATGGGCGCCCGCTCAAGATCATCTCGAACTTCTCCCATGATGGAGAGAATTTTCTCGCCCACGACGGACGTCACAATTGAAAGCTTATGGGTGAAATTATTGTTCAAGCGGCCGCCACCATGCTCGGCTCGATGAGACCAACCGAAGGGGATGTCACGCTCCAGATTAAAGTGCGAAATACACTCCACCTCCAATGGCTCGCCAATAGCACCCGCAGCAACCAGCTTTTTTGCGTGTAAGACTTCGGGCATATAGCGAAAGCTCGCAGCGAATGCCGTCTTTACACCGCTCGCCTCAGCCAGGTCGGCTAATTCTTTAGCGGTAGCGCCACTCTCGGTAAGAGGCTTGTCACAGAAAACGTGGCAGCCCTGTGCGATAGCCTGCTTGATCGGCTCCACGTGCGCGCCACCGGGAGTCGCGATGGATACGATGTCCGGCTTACAGTCGATCAGCGCCTGCTGCCAGTCAGTACCACCGTAGGGTATGCCCATTTTTTCAGTAACTTCGCTGACCACAGCGGCCGTGCGGCCTACCATGCCAACGACTTCTGCACCGCCAAACCGAAACGCATCGGTATGGCCCTGACCGGCAAAACCAGTTCCGTGTACCAACACTCTCAGTTTCTGGCTCATGTGGGTCTCTGGTTATTTTTGGATTGAACCGCCTTGTTCAAAGTAACGATAGGGCCCCTGCCAGGACCACGTCTTACCATCAATTACTACGCTGTGTTGCTCATCCTCAGAGGAACTCTGGGTGGCGAGTACAAACAGAGAGGAATAGCCATTGATATCGGCAATTGAAATAGCCGTGTAATTGTCGTCGTCGTAAACGATCGCCAGTTGCTCGACTGCCGTGCGCGATTCCAGCGCCAGCTCACTGACCGGGCTGTAACTTCCGTGAGGCTCAATGATAGTGGCAAATACTGTTCCCGCGGTCGCCGGTCGGCGCAGTATAAGCACAGGGTCTCTGCGCAGGTTGAAGTCAGGGTCATTCGCACCGACTCTGGCCATAAGCAACTGGTCGTCGGCTTCAGTCGTCGCGGTCAGCGAGTAGAAACCATTAGGGCCGAGCCAACTGAACTTGGCATTACCTGTTTCAGATTCGCCCTGGGCTTCAAGATACAGGTGCTGGTAGCCACTGCTCTCTCCCAAGGGTTCGAGTACACGCGGATTTGAGTAGGCAAAGTTGGTCTCCAACAGCTGCCCCAGATAATAGTAGGGCAGGTCGTACTGTTGCTCCACATCGGCATCGACTTTCCACAGATCCAGTAAAAACGGCTCCCTGAACTTCTCATTCTTGATCAACGCAAGCGTGCGCAACTTTCGTGTGCCGGGATAAGCGTTGCTCTCCGAGGCGCTTACGATCTGAATATTTTCATTGCCAGCATCGAAGAAATGGAGCTCCGAATGATGTTGGCTACCGGTCTCGTAGTCGCCACCGAAGTGCGATGTTTCATTCACGACCAATGTATTGTGTGCGATCGATTGCTTGGCCCAGGAAGCGTTCTCCGGTAGATAATTGCCGCCGCCTTTCTGGCCGATATTGACGAAGCGCACCAGACCGTAATCCTGCAGCACCTCCTCTCCTTTATCGAACATGGAAAAAGACAACTTGTCATAGTGGCCATGACTAAGTCCCTGTGCGGCATATTTGAACACAACCGTCAGATCCTCGCGGCCCGCGCGCAGCACTGCCACGCCGCCTTTCTGGCCCTGAGGGCCATCAGACAGATTGACCGATGTCTTGATAAACGGTTCAGCTTTTCCGGCAGCAATTCCCATGGCAACTGACAGCCCGGCCTGGTCAAGCAATACCTGACCCTGGGCCTCCGCAACACTCAGCAACTGTGGGTTCTGGCCACCGTAGTGGTAAGCGATGTTAACCGCCGTGACCAGCTCCGCAGAGTGATAGGACATGCCCTTCTGAGCGTCATTCAGAGGGAAAAATTCTCCATCAGAGTCGGTCAGGCTCAACAAGGCATCAACCGCTTTCAGCAGTACGTTTTCCTTGTATTGAAGCGCTTTAAGCTCAGGCTTTACATTGTGTAGTGCAATTCCGAACACCAGGAACGGGTACATGGCATAGCGCTGGTAGTACGGCCCCTCTGTGTAGTAACCGTCTGGCGAGAAGGGATCTTCAAGATTGGCGAGAAAACCAGCTTTCTGCCCCGCCACCTTGATAAAGCCACCGTCATCGTCTTTAACGCCGAGTTCAAGGCCGTCATCAGTAAGGCCGTACAACGCACGCTGCAACAACTCGTCGTCGTCCATCGCCAGCGCAATCATGCCAACTGCAGCGTTGCCCCAGGTACTGTGATTGTGAATGCGATTGTAGAACTGTGGATTTTCTACAGAGATAAAGTCTGCAACCACGCGAAAGAGGTTGTTCTCCAGGCGCTCGCGATCTGCAGCCGGTAACCAGGTGTAGATGGTGTCATACGCTTGCGCCATGTAAACCAGCCAGACACTCTCGTTCAGGCATTGCCAGAATAACTTGCCGCGCGCATAGGAGCGTTCCATCGGATGCAGCGGCAGGCCGCTATACATCGCTTCATATTCAAACAGCATATCTCGGACATATTGGGCGTAACGCTCCTCGCCCAGAATCTGGTACAACTGCCCGGCTTGCAGCGCCATCAGGTAATTGCGTTTATGCCGTTCATGGGTGTAGCCACCGGAAAAATCTTTCGGCACTGGGACATCGATGCCAACGGCCATTTCCGCATCGACATCTTCCTTGACCTTCGCCAGAGAGGCATCGAACAAGGGTACGGAACCAAACTCGTTTCTTATCTCTCCGACGCCTTCTGCGGTCAGGATAAGTCTGGGATATTCACCGGGAGTAGGACGAAAAAATACCGCGAGCAGGAGAAGTATCAGCGCGGGTAAAGCAATCTTAAGCATATTCATGGTTGGGTCACTACGGCATAGCCGACACTGGAATAATGGCGCCTCGGTGTTGGATAACCACAGAGGCAAGGGCATGGCCTGCACTCGCAGCTTCAGAGACGGAGTGCCCCTTCATACGAGCTGCAAGATAACCAGCATTGAAAGAATCGCCGGCAGAAGTGGTATCAACGACCGTTACTTTATTGGCCGCCACCAGTTCCATTGTATCGCCAGCCACCACCAGACAACCCTGCTCACCCATTTTGAGGGCGATTTCATCAACGCCCCAGGACTGGAGCCTCTGAAGCACCTGACCCTGATCCTCGTCGCCGAAAATCTGCTGTTCGTCTTCGATAGTAGGGAGGGCAATATCCGTTTGGGCGTACATTCGTTTGTACGCCTCGCGCGTGACCCCGATATCCGGCCAAAGCTTTGGACGATAATTACCGTCAAAAATGACCTTGCCGCCGCCACTACGATACTGCTCGAGCAGACCAAAAAGACGCTCGCGACAAGCCTCATCGTAGATGGCAAGTGTGATACCTGAAAGACAGACATACGCGTGATCTGCCAAACTCGCTAAAAGCTCGGACGCCTTTGTCGAATCGTCCAGCAAGCGACGCGCCGGCGCATTATCACGCCAGTAGTAGAAAGAGCGCTCACCGCCTTCGTCCGTCTCAATCAGATACATGCCGGGCACTGCGTTCGCCTCGGTAGCGATAAGATCACAACCCACGCCTTCGGAACGCCACTGTGCGACCATCCACGCACTCATGGGATCGTCCCCCAGAGCCGTTACATAGTCGACAGCGATACCCTGGCGGGCAAGATAGACCGCCGAATTCAGCGTGTCGCCGCCATAGGAGAGATTCATGGGCAGCGAGCTGCCCGAGTGTTGTGGGGACTGCGTGCTGAGTTCCAGCATGCACTCCCCGATCATACCGATCGTCGGTCGCATAGCGATTTACTTAGGCAGCAATCAGGAGAACGCGAGACCGCCGTTCACATCGATGTTGGTACCGGTCAGGAAACCAGACTCATCTGACGCGAGGAAACTCACGGTAGTGGCAACCTCCGCAGGATTACCTTCACGGCGCAGTGGGGTGTTCCCGGCCACAGCCTGACGGCCTTCAGGCTTGCTGAAGGTATCGTGGAACAAGGTGCTGATCATGCCGCAACACAGAGAGTTCACCCGAATGTTCTTCGGGCCCAATTCTTTGGCCAGTGACCGGGTGAAAGTCATTACCGCACCTTTGGAAGTAGCATAGGCCGTTGCCCCTGGGCCACCACCATCGCGACCCGCCTGTGAGGCAAAATTCACGATCGAGCTACCTTCGGGCATATGCGGAACCACAGCCTTGGTAGCGAGGAAGGTCGAATTCAGGTTGAGCTGGATAACATGGTTAAAGAAGTCCAGATCCATTTCATCGAGGGTCTTGCGAGCAACCATACCACCAGCCACATTCACCAGAATATCGATATTGGAGCCAAAGGCTTCCTGGGTTGCCGCGATCATGCCATCCACATCAGCGGGAGAAGTCATATCGCCCTTGTAAAGAATCGCTTCTCCACCGGCGGCCTTGATTTCAGCCAGAGTTTCCTCGGCCTTTTCCTGACTGCCATAGTAGTTAACCACTACCTTTGCACCTTCCGCAGCCAGCTGCAGGGATACCGCTTTACCGATATCTCTTGCACCACCTGTAACTACTGCTACTTTGTTCGCGTGTTTCATAAGCTTTCTCGTCTCTTGATAAATTAGTTTTCAGTAAGCCCGACGTGTTCAACTCGTCGGCCCAGTGTTCTTTCAGGCTTTCGGCCTGAGCGGTTCAATTTTCGGACACAAAATCCATATGGCGAGCAAGGCGGTGACGGCCAGCCCGGCGCCGATTACGAAGGCAGGCGTATAGTTGCCCCCTGAGGTCAACCAGGGCACAAGTGAAGTCAGTGCCGCTGCGCCCAGTTTCGCGGCCATACCAGCAAGACCAGCCAGGGTGCCGACTGTTTTGCCGCCAAAGAAGTCACTGGGCAGGGTCTGTACATTACCGATCGCTGTCTGGAAACCAAACAGGATGACAGCCATCAACAGCACTGCATTCACCGGCTCACCCGGGTCCGCCATTGCCAACAGTGAGGGCAGCATAATGAAACAACCCAGGGTGATCACAACTTTGCGAGTGCGATCTACGGTCCAGCCAGCCTTAAGTCTATTCTGCGCAAGAAGGCCTCCAAACCAGGCGCCAAACATCGCGCCAACATAGGGAACCCAACCGTAGATGCCGATGGTTTTGACATCCATGCCGTACACTTCGGACAGGTAAATAGGAATCCAGAATACGAACAGCCACCAAATAGGATCGATGGCGGCAGAGGCGATGATCACGCCCCAGCTCTGCTTCCGTGAGAGTAATTCCGAGGTGTTCGGATTGTATCCGTCACCGTGACTGGTGTCGTCGTCTTCGACAGTATTTTGCTGACCTGAAAGAATGTACTCACGCTCTTCATCAGTAATCCACGGGTGCTCTTTGGGCGGCGCCTTAACGAGCACCAGCCAGGGGATCAACCACAACAGACCGGCTATGCCGACGAGCACGAAAATGGCCTTCCAACTGAAGTAAACTGTGAGAAAAGCAATCAGGGGGATCGAAATAATTCCGCCAATAGCCGCTCCCGAATTAAAGATACCCTGCGCGAGCGCGCGTTCCTTGGTTGGAAACCACTCAGCATTACCCTTGGTCGCACCTGGCCAGTTTCCCGCCTCTGCAACGCCGAGAATCGCGCGGAAAATACTGAAAGTTACGATACCGCGCGCAAACGCATGCGCGGCGGTGGCAAGGGACCAGATACCGATGGACAGCACGAAGCCTATACGGGTACCGACCCAATCAAATATCTTGCCGAAGATGGCCTGGCCAAACGCATAGGAGAATACGAACACCACCGAGATAAACGCGTAGATTTCCTTGCGTTCAGTTTCGGTTTTATCCGGATAAAGATCTGCCGAAATGGCGGGCCACAGTACGTTAAGCGATTGCCTGTCGATATAGTTAATAATGGTGGCCAAAGCAATCAGCGCAATCACCCACCAGCGGAGGTTCTTCATTTTCATTATTTTTCTTCCCCGAGAAAGTCTTCCCGTTTCGGGCTGAATACGTCGATCAGGACGCCAGCTTTCTTACATACTGCGCCGTGAGGGATATTTGGCTGCATAAAGAAGCAATCCCCTTCGACCAGTGTTCTTGTTTCATCACCTACTGTGACATCGAACTCGCCCGCAGCCACGTAAGTCACCTGCGAGTGAAAGTGGTCGTGCAGGTAACCCTCACTCCCTTCCTCAAACCAAACTTTTACCATCATGATTTGGTCATTAAACCCGAGAATCTGGCGAGTAATCCCCTCCCCCAGATCTTCAGTAGGCGTTTCGGCCCCCATCAGGAAAGCTTCTGTCTGCATATTCTGTTTCCTGCCTCAGTTACGGCGTTACTTGACGATGTTGTCTTCAATCATCGCGGTGTTTTCTTTATCACTGTTCAACTCCAGAACCTCTGGAGGCGGAGTAGCTGCGAATGTATTGCCTGTAACTCGGCTCACAGGCTCTCCCACGGTATGGAACAATTTGATGGGTGCACTATCAACAAAGTTGTTATCGCTGATGTTCGTCACTTGAACACCGTGCAAGTAAACAGAAGAAGCTTGTTTGTTTTTACTGCCCTTACCCACATTACGAACTTCAGAGCCGCTCAACAAAAAGTGAGGCCCGAAGGTACTTTCATCAGTACCGCCGCGATAAAGGTCAGCGATCGCGCCTTGCACATTGGTAAAGCTGGAGTTGCGTATCTCTACGTACTCCGCGTTATAGATACCGAAGTCGTCGTATTCCTTGTCCAACTTGAGAATCGCGCCACTGACATCACTGAAGCTGGAGTTTAAGATCGTAATGCTATCGGCCATCGTGCTCTTGGACACATTCACAATATTGAAGTGCCGATTCACATCAAGGTCGATGAATTGCGAATTCTCGATCCTGATCTGGTAATTGACGAGCATTGAGTAACGGCTGCTGCGAATCACGGAATTGCCAACATTGTCAGGCGCGCTGGCGCCGGAAATAGTGAGGCCACTGAGTTCCAGGCTACCGCCGTCGGCGATCTCGAACAGTGTGGTTCGCTCAAAATCAATTTCCACCTTGCCTTTAGCAATCAGTGAAACCGGTTTGTCTACAAGAATTGATTTTCCGACCAGATATTCACCTGCAGCCAGACGGAGAACATCGCCGGCTTCAGCACGAGCAACAGCACTTTTCAGCGCCCCCGGTGCCGCCTCGACATCGATGGTTTTGCCGGTGCGGAAGCGAATACGAGAGTCATTTTTCGGGTACCAGCTAACACCAGTATCACTCTTATCCAGTACGGCCAGATCGCGCTTTGCCCCGACGTTGGCCAAAGCCTTTGATGTCGGGTACAAGAGGCCATTCTTTCCCCGTTTCATCTTGACGCTCTGACTCTCAAACCCAGTAGCCAGCTGCGGGTCCTTCACTTCATTCAAGACGTTCCCGGCAAACTCGATTCCGCTGACATCATCGTAAAGCGTAAACGTATCGCGCCCATTTTCACTGTAGATCAGGTTAGCTTTGAAGGCGCTATTAATAGGTACTGCACTGCGCTCACTATCGCTGCCGGCAGCAAGCTGAATGTGCTCTACATTGACCAGAGAATTGTTTTCAATCAACGCCCCGTCTACCTGATGGTAGCGATTGATAGGAGAGTCCGGCACGCCATTCATAACTACCAGACCGCCACCAAACCGATATCCGGTAAGGCCTTCCAGGTAGTTGTTGCGAATCGTCTGGCGCTTGTTAATTACCCGAATTCCACCCGTGTGATCCACACCATTGCCAAAGAATATATTGTCCTCGACTACATTGTCGTTGCCATGACGCAGCGTGAGTGTTCCGCGCGACTCAAAGAACACATTGCCGCGCACCTGATTCTTCCCGGCCTTGACCGAGATAATCTCCACTTCACCATCGCAGCGATCGAAGTAGTTGTTTTCAACTCTAGTAAAGGAATCGGTCAGTGAGTGATGGCTGGTGCCAATACGTAAAGTCTCGCCGCCATTGGAGCCCAGGGTCGAACGCGGGCCAAAGTAATTGTGGTCGATGCGGTGATGGTTTTCCTGACTCTCGGGCGTATTCATGCGTACTGCCAGAAGTACACCTTTATTGCCTTTCCCTTCCAGATGGTTGTGGTCAAAGCGATTGTGCTTCCCGTAGATTCCAACCCAGTAGTCGGTCTCAAATCGCTCCGGGTTACTGAAGCCATCAATAACAGTTTCAGTGACGCGTGAGTGGTTAGCGAATGCGCTCTTTCCCTTGCGAAACGAAATAACCGCGTCGGTCGGTGTGTAACCATTCTTGAAAACCAGCCCGGACACAACCAGATACTCCCCCGCCAGCTGCAAGTTGGATTGGCCGGATATAACGACCTTGCCCTTGTCCTGCGCAGTAAGGGTGATAGGCCGGGACTCTGTGCCCTTGCCCTCAAACACGATTTCGAAGTCTTCCCAGATACCGTTGGCCAGAACCACCACATCGCCGGGCTCGAGCTTCGCAACTGCCTCGCGATACTCCTGCTGATCACTGACCAGCCGCTCTTCAGCAAACGCGCTTGCACTGACAATACTCAACAGAGCAGCCAACACAGGCCACCACGTCAATCTCAGGTTAATGCTGGCACCACGACCTGCCAGCTTGGGAGGGTGTTCAAACAACGTCTAGCTCCTTGGATAGCCTCACCGCACTAGTGATCGGCGAGGACCTACTGTTTTTTTAGAGGTATTACAGTAGCAATAATGTTAGTTCTGACAGTCAAAACTGTCAATATAATTGGCTAATACATTTGGATATAATTGGTCATACAAATAAATTTAACCGCCCGCGGCTATCTGTGTGCACCTGAATCGATAATACGGTCGGATGAAAACCGCTCACGGGTCTGCGACAAACGGCGCCTGACCTCCGCTACCGCCTCCTCTTCTGTCGCCGCGTGAAGAGCCTCAATCGATCGAGCAAAGTGTTGACGCATCGCTGCTCGCGCCGCCTGCGAATCGTGCGCTGCGAGTGCGTCATAAATTGCCCGGTGCTCATTCAGACGGATCTCAGGATCGGGCTTACACACCGACTGATGCGCAGTACGAATGTGCGCCAGTCCCTGCTGGGTATCCCACAACTTTTCAATCAGTCCTTCGAGCATCTGATTTTTAGTCGCCCTGGCAATAATGAGGTGAAATCTCCGATCGGCACAATCGCGACCCAGGCCTTCGACAGCATTTTCCTGCGCCATCACCTCAAGCTCCTCCGCAAGACGCTCAAGCTGGTCCGACGATATTAGCGAGGCCGCGAGCGCTGCCGCTTCACCCTCGATCAAGACCCGGGACTCCATCAACTCGAAAGGGCTGATATTCGCACCAGGGCCGGTAATTGCTGCGCTCGAAGCCACGTACATACCCGAGCCAGAGCGAACCGCAATCTTGCCCACTGCCTCCAAAGCTATAATCGCTTCTCGCACGGTCGGTCGACTTACACTGAAGCGCTCTGCCAACTCGCGTTCAGGAGGCAGGCGACTACCTATCGCATACTCACCTGACTCGATCAGTTGAGAGACCTGCTCCACTACCTGACTGTATAACCTGCTCGTAGTCATAATCTTACTGATTCCAACCCTGATCCAGCGCTCATAAAAAAGGCCTCGTGACCAAATTGACCGGAGATTCCAACCAACCTGAGCCGCGAGGCCAACCGCCAACCGCTAGGGGTTACTTCAAATTACATACGGTAGCTCAGGCCGAAGGTGATGCGACGATCCGTCAGGCCCTGATAACACAGGAGCGCACCTTCGTTCACACAGCTCTGCTCAACCTCTTCCTCGGTGATGTTGATTGCCTCAACACCTACGACAAAGTTGTCATTGATCTCATAGCTGATACTGGCATTGAGCTGGGAGCGATCTTCCTGCACCACTGGGAAGCCCCAGGGATAGCTGGAAGTACTACCAAAGTCTTCTGAGCGATACGCTTCACGCCAGGTGTAACGCATCCGGGCAGAGAGACCGTATTTCTCATAGTACGCAGTGATGTTGTAAGCATCTTCTGACAGGTCCAGGAGAGGAATCTCCATGGTCACAGTATCGGTTGCGCCCAGTGCATTAAATACAGTGGTCGGACGACTGAAGGCACTGAAGTATTCTTCGCTGCCGTCAAACTCCTGAGTCGTGTAGTTCGCGATCACGCCGAAGCCTGACGCCCAACCCAGTGAGTCTTCGAAATCACCAAGGTCGTACTGGAATACCAGTTCCCAACCTTTCTGAGTGGTTTCACCCGCGCCATTGATGACCTGTGACGTTGGCACACAGACACCGGGAGGGGTGCCGGGAGGTGCAAATACGTTGGGGTCAGCAATCGGGTTGAACACGCCACCCGCTTCACAAGGAGGCGTGGTATCGCGGAAGCCGTTCTCATCTTCAACCGGGTCCGTATCCTGACGAGTGAACAAGCCGGTGCGATCCTTGTGGAAATAACCAATGCTCACAACAGCGCGAGGGGCAAAGTACCACTCAGCAGCGATATCAAAGGATTCAACTTCTTCCGGCTCAAGACCTGGGTTACCCAGTTCGACAGCAGGGTTGGGGCTTGTGTCAAAAGTAAATGACGTTGAGAGATCATCGAAGTCAGGGCGGCGAATATCTTCACCCCAACCACCGCGAATCAGCACGTCGTCAGTCACGTTCGCCACCAGGTTAATGCGCGGCAATACGAAGTCGTAGCTGCCCTTGGTGGTTGTCCTGGTTACTTCATCATTTGTAACTGTATTACCAGTGG
This sequence comes from Halioglobus maricola, assembly GCF_009388985.1. Classification (NCBI taxonomy): domain Bacteria; kingdom Pseudomonadati; phylum Pseudomonadota; class Gammaproteobacteria; order Cellvibrionales; family Halieaceae; genus Halioglobus; species Halioglobus maricola. The sequence continues at coordinate 1,247,842 of NZ_CP036422.1, read as the reverse complement.
ACTCTACGTCGGTATCGACATAACGCACACCGACATTACCCAGGAACATGCCCCACTCGAAGTTGGCCTGCAGGTAGAAGGCGTCAGTCTCTTCTTCGATATCGAAGAAACCGCTAGTGCTGGAGGTCGGCGAATCGATACCGCCTTTGTCCGAGCCGGTGTTCGCCTGGTGCTCAGCGATAGCGGCGTTCAACACGTCCTGCACTGCCTGCGGGCTGCTAATTGCCTGCTTGGGATCGAGTACCAGGAAATCCGGGAAGTAAAGATCGCGACCGTCGGCGTCATCGAAGTTGTCCGGGCCAGCGGCCAGAACAGAGGCAAACATATCACCGGAAGGCGCATCTGCCATGCTTCTCAGACCGTAGTTAGAACGGATTTGATTCTGGAAACTGGTTGTCTTGTTGAAACGATAACCGGCGTCAACAGACGTCAACACGGGAAGGTCTTCAAAGAAGTAGGTCGCGTCAATGCGGAAAGCATCTTCGCCGTTTTCTGCTTCATCCTGAGTCTGGTTGAAATCACGCAGGCGATAGTTGGCAGGGTCAAGCAACTGCTCCCTGGTAGGCGCATTGGCCTCGCCTTCTGCAATGCCAAACTCCAGCGAACCGCCAGTCAAGTCGTACTGAATGGGCGTTCCGTTCTCATTGTTATCACCCACCGCTGTGTTGGGGTTGATGAAGTTCAATGTGGAAAGAACGTTAGGCGTAGTTGTATCGTTCTCGGAAGTAGAGATCTCTGCACTTACCCGCCACTTGTCTTTATCCCAGGTACCGCCGAGGCTGAAGATGCTGTTCTCAGTCTCGCGAGAGTTGGTGTCGGTAGAAAGACGCAGGTTGGGGTCAAAACGGTCATCGTTTTGCGCAGGCAGAATGCCCTTGACCGCGGCAGGGATGCTACCGAGGTTCTGACGGCCATTCTCACCGTCCAGGCTTCCGAAGTTTACAGTTTCAAACTGAGTGACGATGCCAGTGTCTTTGAGAGTACTGATACCGGAAGTCTGTACGCGTGAGCTGAGCTGCTCTTCATCCTGCTCGCTATACATGGCATCGAAGTAGAAACTCAGCTCTTCGCTAGGCGCCCACTCCAGGGTACCGGCGAACACTGTAGTTTCACGCTGGTAGTTGTCGTAATCCTGCACGAAGAACTGTGCCGGGAGGAAGTGCTCGTCAGAGCTTGGGTTAACACCGGCTTCCACATAGTTATCGCGGTCTGCACGAGGGCGGAACGCTCTGACATCCTGCTCTGCCCAGCTGATGCTGGCTACAGCGCCGAAGCTGCCATAGTCGGTATCCCAGTTGTTGCCGAAGGTACCTGAAATGCGAGGCTGAAGATCGTTGGAGTCTTCTGCCAGCGAACTGTTCTCACCCTGGATGCGGGCAGCAACCAGCGGCTCATCGATGTCCAGTGGGCGAATTGTCTTCAGGTTGATCGTGCCGCCGACGGAGCCTTCAATCGTCTTGGCTTCTGAAGCCTTGGTAACTTCAATGCCAGCGATAATGGAGGCTGAAACGTCTTCGAAATCGATACCTGAACGACCGGTACCAGAACCTGACGTGGAAACGCCATTGATCTCAGTACGGTTCGCGTTGGTACCACGAATCTGGACACCGGAACCTACACCTGCAGTACGGGTAATCTGTACACCAGGAATGTTTTCCAGCACTTCCGCCAGGTTTTGGTCAGGCAGCTTACCGATATCTTCCGCCTGGATGATCTCCACCAGGTTGGCTGAATCGCGCTTCTGATCCAGGGCATTCGCAAGCGATGCACGAATACCGGTGACAACTACTTCCTCCAGCACCTGCTCCTCAGATTCCTGGGCTTGAAGGCCCATTGAGAAGGTTGACACTAGCGCGGCGGCTAGTGACAGACGAAAAGGTGCTGCGAGATTACGGGTTTTTGAGTGTGTGTGGGTCTTAGCTCGCATTATTCTATTCTCCATCTTTTAAAATTATGAGGTGATGCGATACGGCACAAACTAGCCAATATCCAACTAAGTGTCAACACAATTGATATGACCAATATTGTCTTACACCCAAGAAAAAGGTGGCAGAAAGCGCCCCAGAAGGGGCAAATAGCTGTTTTTAAACGGTTTTTCCCGAAGAGGAATTCATTGAGAAATATCAAATAGCGCTATATGACGGTAAGAAGTGTCAGACACCCCTGTAGAAGTGTCTGGCAAAGTTGCAGACAAGGTGTCTTTACAAGTGCTTAGGGCAGCAAACTCGAAGATCGGTTGTCATTGAGCGGCAATCAGGCCAGATGGGCCTGGAAGAAGGCAACCATTCTCTCCCAGGCGAGCTGGGCAGCTTCCGCATGGTAGCGCGGCGTGGAGTAGTTGTGGAAACCGTGGCGAGTCCCCTCATAGATATGCATTTCGTAATCGACTCCGGCAGATTTCAGCGCCGCCTCGAAATCCGGGCGCATTGCATTCACCCGCTTGTCTTCTTCTGCATAGTGGACTTGTATCGCAGCCTTGATCTTTGGGACCTGGTCGGAAGCGGCGGCGCTACCATAGAAGGGAGCGCCTGCGTTCAAGGCATCTCCCATCTCGGTAGCCAGGAAATTGGTAGTACCCCCACCCCAGCAAAAACCGGTCGCCCCCAACTTGTTGTTGGATAGCTCATGCGATTTAACATAGAGCGCGCTGTTAAGCATGTCCTGCCTGAGCTTGGCCTGGTCCAGGGTTTTCTGCATGGTGCGGCCGTCATCGTCGTTTCCGGGATATCCGCCAATGGGAGCCAATCCATCTGGCGCCAGTGCCAGGAAACCAGCGACGGCAAAACGTCTTGCGACATCTTTCACATATGGATTCAAACCGCGATTTTCGTGCATCACGAGCACGGACGGAAACGGCCCCTCACCCGCGGGCGCGACCAGATAGCCGCGCATTTGCCCGGAAGTGCCACCGGGAGATGGATAGTCTACCCACGTGGCTTTAATCCGTTCGTCGGTAAACATAATTTCCTGAGCGTGAGCGTAATTGGGCACCAATGCTTGCGCCATCGCCAGCGCCGCAGCAGTTGCGATCGTCAGCTGCCCTGCTCGCCGGAAAAACTCGCGCCGATCTATATGGCCGTGACAGTACTCGTCATACAGTTCAAAAACCTGGTCATCTATTTGATCCTGGCGCATTTTCTTTCGCTCCAACGGTTTCAGGTTGAGGTTTGATTGAGCCTTGTAAGGGAAAACCTTTCTCTCGTTTTCGACAATTCACGCTGCACCGCTTCTACCGCTTCCTGCTCCGTGCGCTGGTGCAATGCATTTATGCCACGACCGAAGTGATTGCGCATTGCCGTTCTCGCGGCCTGCGGGTCACGTGAGGAGAGCGCATCATATATATCCTGGTGCTCCTGCAAGCGTGCCTCGGGATCTCGCTTACACACAGAGTGATGGGCCGCCCGAATATGATGCTGCCCCTCCTGTACATCCCAGAGATTCTCGATCATGGCGGTGAGCAGCCGGTTATTGGTTGCAGCGGCGATAACCGCGTGGAACGCCCTGTCAGCGACGTCGGACTGATGGTTGCCGCTCTCGTTCTCCCTCGCCATGTCATCCAGCGCATGCTTCAATTCTTCGACTTGCTCATCACTGATCATTGAGGCAGCGAGCGCTGCCGCTTCGCCCTCTATCAGGACGCGGGTTTCCAGTAATTCGAATGGGCTGACGCTGTCGCCGACATTCGAAACGCCCTTGCTCTCAAGCACGTACACGCCAGAACCTGTTTTGACTGACACCCGCCCCATCGCCTCTAGGGCAATTACGGCCTCGCGAACTGTCGGCCGGCTCACGCCAAATTTTTCAGATAGCTCACGCTCCGCCGGCAGGCGTGTCCCAGCGGGAAATTCGCCGGCATCTATTGATTGGAGGATTTGCTCAACGATCTGTCGGTAAAGACGCTGTCGGTTATTTGTCTCAGTCTCGGCCATGCCACACCACCATGAGGCCGCTATCACTGCGGCCCAAAATTCATCTGTCTAGAGCGGTAATACACCACATTCCGATTGGTAAGACAATAATGGACATCCCGCTAATACAAAAACGTAGGCTCTAGTCCAGCAAATGCTGGTAGTGATCATGGCTAAAACCCCGATACTGCATGAAACGGCTACGCCTGGCTTTCTCCTTGATATCCTCGGGCGCTTGCGCGCCGAACTTGCGTTGATAGGTGGCCTCGGCAAGTGCAAACCAGTCCGGAGCTTCCGCTTCCATGGCTCGCGCAATATCGCCGTCGCTAAGGCCCTTCTGGCGCATTTCCTGGCGGATACGCAACGGCCCGTGGCCGCGGCCGATACGCTGACGCAGGAAGCTCTCGGTATACCGCTTATCAGACTGCAGGTTTTCCTCCGCGAGACGATCGAGTTGTTCCTCGACCAAATCTGCCGCCTTGAAGCGCTTATGGAGTTTTTGCTGGAGTTCTTTGCGGGAGTGTTCTCGCCGGGCGAGAAAGTTCATCGCGGCGATACGAACATCATTGGGATTGATAGCAGTGAGCTGATCAAACTCGCCTGCTTCATCGTCGTTATCGGGCCAAGGGTCAGACATCCACAAACTCTACATCCAGACAAATACATCATCAACACTACTGCGCACCGCAAGAAAGCCTGGCTTGACGCATTCCCCATCGTGTTTCTGATTTTTGCCGGGGTGTGCTGCTCTATGGCGCGATGGATAGCTCTAGCTATGCGCTGGAGTCGAAAGACAAAGCAATAAAAAAGGCGCCGGGGCCGAGAGTGGGATCTGTGGAGCCCCGGCGCCTCGTGGGAAAATCGGCAGGTTTATTCCTGCTCCGCGCCTTCTTCTGCTTCTGCAGGAGCCTCCTCTTTGGCTGCAGGCGGCTCACCTGTGCTGAGGGTCTGGGCACGTATAGCAGTCTCGATCTCGTTCGCCACGGCCGGATTATCTTCAAGGAACTTGGAAGCATTGGCCTTACCCTGACCAATCTTGTCACCCTTGTAGGCGTACCAGGCGCCAGATTTGTCTACCAGGTTGAGCTTCACACCCCAGTCGATGACCTCGCCCATATGGTAGATACCCTTACCGTACATGATCTGGAATTCAGCCTGCTTGAACGGCGGCGAAACCTTGTTCTTGACAACCTTGACCCGGGTCTCGTTCCCGACCACTTCATCGCCATCCTTAACCGCACCAATGCGACGGATATCCAGGCGTACTGAAGAGTAGAACTTGAGGGCGTTACCGCCGGTGGTCGTCTCTGGAGAACCAAACATCACGCCGATCTTCATGCGAATCTGGTTGATAAAGATCACCAGGCAATTGGTTTGCTTGATACTGCCCGTCAGTTTGCGCATCGCCTGACTCAACAAGCGCGCCTGCAAACCCACATGAGAATCCCCCATCTCACCTTCAATTTCGGCCTTGGGTGTGAGTGCTGCCACGGAGTCGACCACGAGAACGTCGATCGCACCAGAGCGCACCAGCATCTCCGCAACTTCCAATGCCTGCTCACCGGTGTCCGGCTGAGACATGATCAGGTCATCCATTTGAACGCCCAATTTCTCAGCGTAAATGGGGTCCAGGGCGTGTTCCGCATCAATAAATGCGGCGGTGCCACCGGCCTTCTGGGCCTCGGCGATCACCTGCAGCGTAAGGGTTGTCTTACCGGAGGATTCAGGGCCGTAGATTTCACAGATCCGCCCCTTGGGGAGGCCACCTATACCCAGGGCGACGTCCAGCCCCAGTGAACCAGTGGAGATTGCAGGAATAGCAACATGCTCCTGCTCTCCCATGCGCATAACGGTTCCCTTGCCAAACTGGCGCTCAATCTGGGACAGCGCTGCGTCGAGTGCTTTTTCCTTATTTGCGTCCATATTTATGCTCCCTTTACCCTTTTTAGCTACTTTAGCCACTTTTTTCATCTCATCCCACGTACTAGTCAAAACTGCTCGATTAATTCCAAACTGCCCTATGGACTGCTACCCACGCAATTCCATACAGCAAAACTACTGTATATATACTCAGTGCTTTGAAATTGAATTGCAACCCCTCCAAGCCATTAATTTAGGCCGGAGGAAATCACATGTAGCCAATTCAGGCAGGTAGGTCGTTCACTCGTGTCCGCCTATAGAAGAGGTGAAGACATTCACCCCCATGTCATCGAGGGCCTGACAGATCTCGTAGGACTCACTGATGTCGTGCAGGTCGATAAGCAGTAAGGCGCCCTCTTCAATCCCGGCCCGTGCATTACCCAGAATACGGACGTGCTGCCAGGAGAGCAGGCCGTGCACCGTTAGCACAATCGCGGCCGTGATCAGAACCCCGAGCCCCACCGTCACCTGTGCTTCAGTAATGACCCCAACTTCAGCGAGGATGTGTAACACGAGCATCCCCACCAGCATCAGGCCGAACGCAATGAAGGTAAATTTGAGTTGGCGCCGCTGCAGAACCCGGCCGCTAGGGCCATGATCAAACTTGCTCCCCTGAGTAATGAGACCGGCCTGGTCCGGTGTCAGCAAGCTCATCCTGGCGAGATCGAGATTAAACTGGCGGCCAAGTGCCACCCTCGCGGCAGAAGCGGCTTCCGCCTCGGGAAACGTCGCCACCAACCTGGTGTGAAGCTCTTCTTGTATCAACGTGCCCTGGGTCATATGAATTCATGCTACGCCTCATTGCGGGTGATTGAAACTGCACGCTCGGACACGATCACAGACCGTACATTGCGAATCTACCCTCAAGGAGTAGTGTTGAGGTCGCCCTGAGTTATGGCATGCTCTAGACTGTATCAGTGAACAGTTGTCCAATTCGCGAGCCCCCATGTCTTCGACCCACTCCAGTGAAAACATCGCCCCTCAAGCTGGCGACGAAAGCGTGACCGTCCTCGGCCGCGCGCTCAACTCAGTACTCTCCGCCGGTCGGGAAATTCTTGCCCGACGCCGTCCCGTCACCACGGCCGCAGCCGGGTCCACCCAGGCCCTGGTCGACTTGTGCAGTGAGCTCATCGAGCATCGGGGTGAAGCGTCGGGGCTGGCACTTGCCCAGGAGATCACCGAAAGCTATCGGCAACTCTCCACCGACGACCGGCTGGAATTTTTCAAACGCCTCGCTACCGATTTCGACATCGATCGCGAGGCCTTGCTGACCGCAGCCGAGCTTTATCGACAGGACCCTGCATACGCCAACCTGCAGGAAATCACACGCGCAACCGAAGCCCCCCGGCAGAAGCTATTCCGCCGCATTAATACAGCACCCGATGGCACCCGTACCCTGGTCGCCCTGCGCGGTGAATTACTCAAGTTGCTGCGTCAGCACCCAGAACTCAAGCCGGTTGATGCCGACCTGAAACACCTGTTCGTGTCCTGGTTCAACAAGGGCTTCCTCGAGTTAAGGAGCATCGACTGGGCATCTCCCGCAGTGGTACTGGAAAAGCTTATCGACTACGAAGCGGTCCACGAAATTAACGGCTGGGAAGACCTGCGCGGCCGCCTGCGGGAAGACCGTCGCTGTTTCGCGTTCTTTCACCCGGCTATGGGCAACGATCCACTGGTGTTTGTGGAAGTGGCTCTCACCGATGGTATTCCCGGTGCCATCGCACCGCTCATCGATCGCAACCGCGAGATCATGCATCCCGATGAATTCAGCACCGTCGTGTTCTATTCCATCAGTAACTGCCACCCGGGGCTGGCGGGCGTCTCCTTTGGTAACTTCCTGATCAAGAATGTGGTGGAAGTCCTGAGGAAAGAAGTCGAAGGGCTGAAAAATTTTGTCACCCTTTCGCCGGTGCCCGGTTTCCGCCGCTGGCTGAAGAATGCCGATCTCGAAGGACTGGTAGACCCGTCACTGATTGACAAGGTCAAGGCACCCGTCAATCGCACCGTTGTCGAGGCCGAGGTGCAGGCCGCCCTCACCCGGCTTTGCGCTCACTATCTGATACGGGAAAAATCGGGTGCGTTAGCGAAAGATCCCGTAGCGCGCTTCCATCTCGGCAATGGCGCACGCCTTCACCGCTTGCACTGGGGCGCAGATTTGACGGGCAAGGGGCTGGAGCAATCAGGTAGCATCATGGTCAATTACTTGTACGATCTGGATAAGATCGAGATCAACCACGAAGAGTACTTCGACGAGGGCAAGATCAGCGCTGCCAAATCGGTAATGCGCCTACTCCCCCAGGATTAGGCGGTTAATGCGTTCAGGGCTCTCGTACATCGCCCAGTGGCCGATACCGTCGACCACATAAAACTCCGCCCCGGATTGCGCCGCGAGGAACAGTTCACGGCGCGCCTCAATGTTGGACCGGCCTCCTGCAGTAGCGTCACAAGCGCCCCAGATACCCACTAACTGCGCCTGAATCTCTGGCAAAATATCCGCGAGATCACTGCTTCTCGCCATCGAGCGGCTTCGAAACCGGTGCCGGGCGAGATTGTCACTGTGGATACACACCGCAAAATCGTCGATAGCTCCTGGGGTATGCAGCATTAGCCGCGCCAGATTCTCGCGGTGAACAGCAGTCGCTTTCTCCACGGGCACCTCAGGCCCCGGAGGCGCCAGCAGCGCCACCTGCCGATGCAGGGGGCCGAAGCCAGACGCGCCGATTAGGCTGCAGCGCAAACACTGCTCTTCGGCAAGCGCGGCGAGTTGCCCGCCGACCATCGCGCCAAAACTAAAACCGGATAACTCAAACGGTTCGTCACCTATCAGTTCGCACCAACCAGCGAACACCAACTGAGCAAAGTGCTGCGTCGTCCAGGGCCGTGGCATTTCTCCCGAACTGCCCAGCCCGGGTAAATCAACGGTCCATACACTCCGCGACTGGCTGAGCGCTTCTACATTTGCAGCCCAATGGCTCCAGGACCCAAAACCCCCGTGCACCAGCAACAACGGCGCACCCTCACCACCCCAGTGCTGCCAGGTGATGTGGGTTTCGCTGTGTTCGGTGGTGCGGATAGTGGCCCTGGCATGCAGGGCCGCGAGAGTTTGCTCAGGGGCCGGCATCAGGCCTGAAGCTGTTCCAGAATAGAGGAGAAGTCACGCTGGCCGTTGCCTTCATCCTGATGCTTGTTGTACAGCGCCTTGGCCAGTTTTCCCATCTGGTTGTCCACACCGCTCTGTTCGGCAATTTCCAGCGCGAGGCCCAGGTCCTTCGCCATCAGATCGGTCATGAAACCGGGCTTGTAGTCATTGCTTGCCGGTGCTGTTTCCATCACCCCCGGGTAGGGGTTATAGACTTCCAGCGACCAGTTGCGGCCAGAACTGGCTAGCATGATCTCAGACAACACCTTCGGGTCCAGGCCATTGCGGGCACCCATTTCCAAGGCCTCGGCACTGCCAATCATATGGATCGCCAGCAACATATTGTTGCATCCCTTGGCTACCTGGCCGGCGCCAGCGGGTCCAGCGTGAAAGATATTCTTGCCCATCGCGGATAGAACAGCTTCCGCTTTCGGGAAAGTCTCAGCAGTGCCGCCGCACATAAAGGCCAGTGTACCGGCTGCCGCAGCCGCCACGCCGCCGGATACGGGAGTATCCATAAAACCAATACCGGCAGCCGCGGCAGCTTCGCCCACCTCACGCGCAGTGGCCGCGTCGATCGTGGAACAATCGAGGCAGGTTGTGCTGTTATCGAGCTGGGCCAACAGGCCATCGTCGCCCAGGTAAGTGGCTGCCACGTGCTTGCCTGCGGGCAGCATGGAAATCACGTAGTCCTTGCCGGCAGCTGCCTCTCCGGCCGAAGCCGCGACGGATGCACCTGCAGATTTCAGGTCAGCACAGGCCTCAGGCACCAGGTCGAACACGGTGACAGCGTGGCCGGCCGAAATCAGGTTCTTGGCCATGGGGCCACCCATATTGCCCAGGCCAATGAATGCTATTGTTGCCATTGTCTCTATCCTTATCCTAAATCCGCCAGCGGGTTTTCAGCCCACGGCGCTGTAAAGAAGCTATCCAGAACATCCTGCGGCACATCGCGGCTTGCGCTGTACTGCCACTGAGGGTTGCGGTCTTTGTCTATCAACAGAGCGCGCACGCCCTCGGTAAATTCAGGATGACGCACGATGTTGGTCACCAATTGGATTTCGGCACGGAATATATCGGCCAGCCCCATGTGGCGGGTTTCCCACAGCTGGCGATGAATCCACTGCGCCGCCAGTTTGGAACCGTGGCCCAGGCTCTCGCGCGCCTTGGCCAGCCAGGGATCGTCGGTGTCCTGTCCGGTAATACGATCAATGATATCGTGAATATCTTCACCATCCAGCAACTGGGCGATAGTCGCCGCATGCGGCTCTACCTGCCCCGCAGGGGAGGCTGAAATACTTTGCTCGGCGAAAGGCCGCAGCACATGACGCACAAGCGCGTGATTGCGCTCAGGCTCGCCACTCCACTGCTGCGCGAGCAACTCATCGATGACTGCTTGCTTGTGATCACTGGCAATAAAGCGGTCTGCAATACCGATATAGATAGCGTCCGCGGCATTTATCGACGCACCAGTCAGGGCCAAAAACTCACCGGTCTTACCCGGCGCGTGGTTCAGAAACCAACTGCCGCCCACGTCCGGGAACAGGGCGATAGTCACTTCCGGCATGGCAATGCGGGTGCGTTCAGTGACGACCCGGTGAGAACATCCCGCCATCACCCCCAGACCGCCACCCATCACAATGCCGTGGCCCCAACATACAATCGGCTTGGCATAAGTGTGGAGGGTATAGTTCATGCGATACTCGCGGGCAAAGAATGCCTCAGCGTAATCGCAGGGACCGCCGGGCTTCTCTACCGCGGACTGGTGCAGTGCCTGCACATCGCCGCCAGCGCAAAACGCTTTCTCTCCGGCGCCCTCGATAAACACGGCTGATATGCTGTCATCGGTTGCCCAGGCATCGAGCTTCTCCTGCAGCAGATCTACCATTTCCAGCGTCAGTGAATTGAGGGTAGCCGCGACACTCAGTGTGATGCGACCGAGCTTGCCATTACCCGCAGCAAGTTCTTCAAACAGTACAGGAGCACTCATCAGGCGTTCTTCCACTCGGGTTTGCGCTTCTCGAGGAAGGCATTGACACCTTCGCGTTGGTCTTCGGTAGAAAACAAATCGACGAATTCGGTTCGTTCATCGGCAAGGCCCTGAGCGATACAGACGTCACGGGCTGTATGAATGAGTTTCTTACAGGCGGATACGGAAATCGGACTCTGCTCGCCCACCTGCTCAGCCAGAGCCATCGCACTCTCCAGAGCGGTACCGGTGGCAACCACTTCTTCTACCAGACCAATCTGCTCTGCCTTGGCAGCCTTGATACGCTCACCGCACAGAATCATGCGTTTTGCCCAGCCCTCACCGACCAATTGGGTCAGGCGCTGAGTTCCACCGGCACAGGGCAACAGACCCACCTTGGCTTCAGGCAGGGCCATCTGGGCCTGCTCTTCAGCGATACGGATATCACAGGCCATGGCCACTTCCAGGCCGCCGCCCATGGCAAAGCCGTTGATAGCTGCGATGGAAACTCCACGAAAATCTGCCAGAGTTTCGAAGGCCTTACCAAAATCGGCGGCCATTATGCCAGCCGCCTCGGGATCGCCGTCGGCAAAGATTTTCAGGTCGGCGCCAGCGGAGAAAAATTTCTCGCCCGCACCCGTAATAACCAGAGCGTAGATGTTCTTGTCGGCGTTCAGTTTCTCGACGAGGTCAGCCAGACCGGGCAGGCTTTCGGTGTCCCAGGTGTTAGCGGCGGGGTTGTCTACAGTGATTTTGGCAACGTGGCCAACGATCTCTACTTTTAGTTTTTCAGTGTTGCTCAGGCTCATTTAATGACCTCCAGTGCGCCGTCCATCAACAGGCGGCGGGAAACGATGACTCGCATGATTTCGTTGGTACCCTCGAGGATCTGGTGCACGCGCGTATCGCGCACATGCCGCTCCATGGGGTACTCCTTGATATAACCGTAACCACCATACAATTGCAGGGCGTCATTACAGACATTGAAGCCCACGTCAGTGGCGAAGCGCTTGGCCATGGCGCAATAGGTAGAAGCCTGACTGTCCTTGTTGTCCAGCTTGCTCGCGGCCAGGCGCACCATCTGGCGCGCTGCAACCAGCTCAGTGAGCATGTCTGCCAACTTGAATTGGGTCGCCTGAAATTCGGCGATCGCAGTATCGAACTGCTTGCGCTCCTGCACGTAGTTCACCGCTTCTTCCAGCGCCTGCTGGGCTGTTCCGATGGAACAGGTGGCGATATTGATACGGCCGCCGTCCAGCCCCTCCATCGCGATTGAAAAACCCTGCCCTTCTTCACCCAGACGATTTGCCACGGGCACCCGCACATTGTCGAAGGTAACCATACGGGTAGGCTGGGCGTTCCAGCCCATTTTCTCTTCCTTTTTGCCGTAGGTAATGCCCTCGGCGTCCGCGGGAACAAGCAGCGCAGAAATACCTTTGGGACCGGGGCCACCCGTACGCAGCATGACCACCAGGACATCGGTATCACCCGCACCGGAAATAAACACCTTGGCACCGTTCACCACATAGTCCTCGCCATCCCGTTCTGCAGTTGTGCGCAGGGAGGCCGCATCGGAACCGGCACCGGGTTCGGTGAGGCAGTAGGAGGCGAGCTTGCTACCCATCACCAGCTCGGGACACCACGCATCTATGGTCGACGCCGAGCAGTACTTGCCGATCATATTGGTCGCCATATTGTGGATGGTGAGGAACGCGGCGGTTGCCGTGCATCCCTTGGCCAATTCTTCGACGATAAGGCTGGCGTCGAGGCGACTCATACCCAGACCGCCAGCCTCTTCCGGGGTATACATACCCATAAAGCCAAGCTCACCGGCCTGGGCCAGGGCATCCTTGGGGAAGATAGATTTCTCGTCCCACTCCGCGGCATTGGGAGCCAGAACACCTTCAGCAAATGCGCGAGCGCTGTCGGCGAAGGCAATCTGATCTTCGTTCAGGGAAAAATCCAAGGCTCTTCTCCTTCCGGTTTTAGTCGAACTTCGCCATCACGGAACCAAACAACTCTTCGTCGGATGGGATCACCTTGGTCTCTGCCAATGGCTTGGATACCCAGGTCTCGTTGACGAGGTCGCGCCAGGTGATGTTGTGATTGATGGAATTGCCACCCCAGGAACCGCAGCCCAGGGAGAAGGTCTGGCGCATGCCGTTCCACAGGTTGCCCGAGTTAGAGGCCGCCTGGGGCTGATTCACCATGACTCGGGAAGTGCGAGTGGCACCGGCCAGCTTCATGATGTTTTCATCGTTGTAGGAGTAGATACCACAGCTGTGGCCTTGACCCTGGTAGGCCTGGATCTGGTTGGTCAGCTCGATAGCCTCATCGATATCCTTGACCTTATACAGGGCCATAGTGACAGTCAGCTTCTCGCCGGAGAAGGGGTAGTCGGCGCCGGCACCCGTTTCCGGAACGATCAGGAAAGTCTTGCCCTCGGGCAGGTCAATGCCAGCTTTGCCGGTAATATTCATTGCCGACTGGGCAACAACGCCGGCATTCAGGTGGCCGTCTTCCCAGATCACGCTCTGCAGTTTGGCCTTATCCTCGCCTTCAACAACAAAGCCGCCCTCGTGCTTCAGCTTTTCCAGAAACTCGTCGTAAATAGATTCGAAGACCAGTACAGAGTTATCGGAAGAGCAAGATGCAGCCAGATCCAACGTCTTGGACGTGCGGATCTTGTCAGCAGCCTCATCGAGGTCTGCAGAATCATCGACGGTGATAACCGCGTTACCCACACCCACGCCAAGAGCCGGGGTACCGGAAGAGTAAGCCGCGGTCACCATGGCCTCTCCACCTGTGGCAAGGACCCGGTCGCACTGGGCCATCAGCTCATTGGTCTTGTCCAGCGACGGCACGTCGATGCTCTGCACCAGATCTGCCGGGGCGCCACAGCGCTCCAGGGCGTCGCGCATGTAGTCACAGATTTTCTTGTTGGTCAGCTTGGCGCGGGGATGCGGTGCCACAATGATTGCGTTGCGGCCTTTTACAGCTGAGATTCCCTTGATCACCGGTGTCGCTTCCGGGTTGGTGGAGGGCGACAGTGCGCCAATCACACCTACGGGCTTGGCGATTTTGACGATATTACGCTCAGGCAATTCCTCAATCACGCCGACGGATTTGTCGTTAATGATATCCAGCAGCGTCGCGCGGGTCTTGCGATGGATTTTAAGATACTTGCCGTCGTAGTTACCCAGCTGAGTCTCTTCGACGGTAAAGCGGGCGATTTCTTCTGAGCGATCTTCGCGAGCTACGGCATAGACCATGGCTGTAATCAGCTCGTCCACTTGCTCCTGCGTGTAGTCGGCGATCTGCTCCTGGGCGGCGCGGGCGCGCGCCATCATCTCGGCAACTTCCTGTGCGGGGCTCTTCTCTTCTGACATGACTGTTCCTCTCAAAAAGGGCTTTTCTAAAGTGCGGAGAATTCTAGCACCGGCCTCAGGGGGGCCACATTGACTAAGTTGCGAATTTTATGGACTATATTGCGCTATGAGTGCACCTTCAAAATGGCCCCTTCCGACCCGCGGCGTGCGGTTTATCACCCCCACCTTCATGGTCGAGAAACTCGCTCGACACCCTTTAACCAAAGAGTGTTACCCCACCGCTATGGGTTACTACCCAGAGGCCGCAGGCCACCGTATGTTGCGCGATCGCCACGATGACAACCTGCTCCTATATTGCACTACCGGCAAGGGCAGGCTGGAAACCGATGAATGGAGCGGCGAAATCACCCCGGGACAATTGATGCTGCTGCCCCAGGGGCTACCCCACGCCTATCAGGCTGACGAAAAGGACCCCTGGACGCTCTACTGGATCCACTTTCAGGGTGCCAGCACACTGCTATTTATGCAGTACCTTGGCTACCGCGACGGCAAACCTGTGGCCGAAGCCGGTGTATCGCCACTATTGATCGGCGCCTTCGCCAATTTGCTCGAGGTTCGCCGCACCGGTTACTCAACCCGAGCATTTATCAATGCCTCCAATCACCTGCGCCACCTCATGACCCAGGTCAGCATGGAAATCAGTGCGCATGCCGGACGTTTGCAATCGGGCTTTGAGCTCGAGCAGCTTCAGGCCTTCATGCTGGAACACATCGACCAACAAGTCACTCTGGAAGATCTGGCGGCTGTGGCGAACATGTCCAAATACCACTTCAGTAATCGCTACAAGCAGCTCACCGGATATTCGCCCATCAAACATTTCCTGAACATGAAAATGGAGCACGCCTGCCATCTGTTAGATGCCACCGACCTCGGCATCGGCGAAATCGCTCGTCAGGTGGGCTACGACGACCAGATGTACTTCTCTCGCTTGTTCAGCAAAACCATCGGCGCATCGCCACGGGGCTACCGCAATTCGACCCGCAAGTAGGCTCCGCAGGAGCGTGGCTTTGGGGTATCCTTGACCCCTTGTTTTGCTGGAGATCACCGTGAAAAACATCGTCGCCACCCTCGCCTGCGCCGCCCTGCTCATATCCGCGCCCAACTTTGCGGCCAACATGGCAACGGTAGCCCACTCCACGGCGAATAACGGGCAACTGGTAATGGAAGACGTTCCAGCCATTCCCGCACAGATCGAAACCGATCTGCGGCGCTACCAGAATGTACGTTCGGCGAGCTTCCGCGCCTGGACACCCGATGCAGACGGGCTTTATGTAAGCACCCGTTTTGGTGACGTCGCCCAGCTACACAAAGTGACCAGGCCCGGCGGGGCGCGCACCCAGCTAACGTTTTTTGATGAGCCTGTGCGCAGCGTGCGAAACCAGCCCGGCGGTTCAGCGCTGGCTTTCACCATGGACACTGGCGGCAACGAAAATGCCCAGATCTACCTACTGGAACCGGACTCAAGCGATGAACCTGCCATGCTCACCGATGGCGAGTCGCTTAATGCCAGCCTGGTGTGGGATCAGGCGGGCGAGCGCATCGCCTATCGCAGCACCCGGCGCAACGGCTCCTCCAATGACATCTGGGTAATGGAAGTAGGCAAACCCGACGAAGCGAGAATGGTGTTTGAGTCACCCGACGGCAGCTACTGGTTGCCCGTGGACTTCAGCGCCGACGGCCGCTTCCTGCTGTTCTCCAACCTGGTGAGCAACGGCGATTCGAGGGTGCATCTGCTGGATCTTGAAAGCGGCGATCACCAGCGGCTGGCGGGTGACCCCGCATCACCGAGCCGCAGCGATGCGGTGGGCTTTGACGAAACCGGACAAGGCTTCTGGTACACCACCGACATGGCTGGTGATTTCCGCCAGCTGGCCTGGCAATCGGTGAAACTGGGTGACGAACCGATACTGGTGACTGCCGACATCCCCTGGCATATCGACCGCGTTAGCCTCAGCGAGGACCGCGGCCGTCTCGCGTTTGCCGCCAACGAAAACGGCTTCTCCCAGCTTTACCTGCTGGACAGCGCAAAGAAGCGCTACAAACCAGTTAAGGATATTCCCATCGGCGTACTCATAGGCATGGGTTTCAGCCCCGACAATAAGCATCTGGCCCTGACACTAAACACCCCCGCCACACCCTCGGACACTTTCGTCCTGGAGCTGGGTCGCAAGGCCACCAGCTATGGCGACCTGACACGCTGGACCTTCAGCGAGGTGGGCGGCCTGGACACCGCAGGCTTTGTCGAACCGGAGCTGATCCAATACCCCACTTTCGACAGCGACTCGGGTGGCCCCGAAGCCATTCCCGCCTGGTTTTACAAACCGGCTGGAAAAGGCCCGCACCCGGTCATAATTTCTATCCACGGCGGCCCGGAATCTCAGGCGCGCCCCTACTTTTCCAGTACCTACCAGCTCTGGCTGGAAAAACTCGGCGCTGCAGTGCTGGTACCGAATGTGCGCGGTTCCAACGGCTACGGCAAGCACTACATGGAGCTGGACAACGGGTTCAAGCGCGAGGATTCGGTGCGTGACATTGGCGCTCTGCTCGACTGGATCGCCACCCAGGGTGACCTGGACACCGACCGCGTCGCAGTGCTCGGCGGCAGTTACGGTGGCTACATGGTGCTGGCCAGCGCGGCGCACTATAGTGACAGACTTAAGGCGGCCGTGGATATCGTTGGCATCAGCAGCTTCGTGACCTTTCTGGAAAACACGCAGGACTACCGCCGCGACCACCGCCGCGGCGAGTATGGCGATGAACGCGACCCGCAAATGCGTGCCCACCTCGAAGCGATCAGCCCGCTGAACAACGTGGAAAAAATCCAGTTGCCGATGCTTGTGGTACAGGGAGAGAATGACCCCCGCGTACCGGTGACAGAGGCAATTCAGGTTGTCGCAGCCTTGCGCGAGCAGGGCCAGCCCGTGTGGTATATGAATGCCCTGAACGAGGGCCACGGTTACCGCAAGAAAGAGAATCGCGATATTTACCAGCAGGCCACTGTGTTGTTTTTCCAGCAGTTCCTGCTCCCCAAGGAGAAAAATGATGAACCTAAGTAAGAACATCCTGTTACCACTGACCCTGCTGGCAGCGCTCGCCACCCCTGCCCTCGCCGATGGCCCCAAGATCACCTGGGACCTGGACGATGCCCTGAAGCAGGTGGACCGTCAGGCCGATGACTTCCAATCGGCCATGGCGCGCGTGGAAGTGGTGCGACGCGACAATGGTGGCAGTGAACTCAGCCGTGAGACCGGCACAGTGTTTATGGACAAGAAGGGCAATATCCGCTTGAACGTCGATGGCGATGATCCACGCACACTGATGGTGACCAAGAGCTATCTCTATATTCACTACCCCAAACAGGAGCGAGTGGAGTCCTACAAGCTATCCAAGCACAAAGGCCGTATGGAACCCTACATCCGCCTGGGCTTCACCAACAGCGGCAAGGACCTGAAAGACGACTATCTGCTGACCTCCCTGGGCGAGCGCGACATCGACAGCAACCGCACTCTGGGCCTGGAGCTTACGCCAGAAAAAGAAAAGGCCCGCGCAGTAATGGGCAAAGCCCAGCTGTGGATTGATCAGGCGTCCTGGATGCCCGCCCAGCAGGTGATTTCAGCCTCCAGCAAAGGCGAGGAAATCACCCTCACCTATAGCTTCGTGGCGCGCAACCTGCAATTGAACCCGGACCTGTTCTCTACCAAATGGCCGCGCGGTACTGACAAACAGAAAATGTAGGGCCAACGGCACCACCTGAGTGGCGCCCTGCCCCCAAGAGATTTGCTATATGACATCGTGCTTTCACACCCTTGCAATGAGCCTTCGCGCCCTCTGCTTTCTAACAGTATTCACCCCGATACTCGTTGTGAGTTTCGCCGGCGCCCAGAACACAGACATTACTGAAGAACTCATCTCGCGCATGGAACAGACCAGGGCAGTCAACTTGGATGAAGTGGTTGCTGCACTCGAGCTGGAACGCTCCCCCCAAAGCTCGCCGGACAACTTCGCCGTACCCAACCCCTACCAGCCTCACTACATGGCCATCGAAGACGATCCAATGCAGATTACATTGCCGGGGCTAGCACCGGCCATACACCATCAGCAATCTATCTATGAGTGGACGCGGAGAATAAATGCCGGCGACGCAAACTCCAAAGTCTGTGCCCTGCGCTTTACCTCGGAGCGGCAACAGGAGTACAAGTTAAAGACCTTCAATAGTAGCGCAGAGGCTCGCGAGTCGGGCTACCTCGTTACGCATGCCAGCCACTGCGGTGCCTGTTCGTCGCTAGCCGACCTAGCGGCTTTTCTACGCGTTCGGGACATGACCACACCGTCACGAAAATGCACCCGGGAATCCGAAGTGGAAGATATGGCTAGATGCAGCGAAGCCCTCGGACTCAGTCGCCCCTGCGCCGAAGTCTGGGCCTACAACGCTGAACACACCCGAACGGAGTGCCGTGGCATCTGCTTGTCGGACTACGGATTTTTCCGCCTGCTATTCGGTATTGAAGACAAGCGTACTGTCGATGCCGATGGCAGGCTCCGTCCATGTATCGCCTGTGATGAGGCCATCTCGGGCCCTGCCTACAAATATGCTGCGGGCAGGACACGTCGCACCTCAGGTGTTGAAAGCGCCATTCCTCGCTCAAGCGAAGAACTCTATGAAGTAGATTTCAGAGAGTATTATCAGTTGTTCGGACTGCAGGCGCCCGAAGTCAAATGAGCAATTCTCAGAACTTTCATTTCCACCCCAAGCAGTAAGAGAACGGACCATGACCACCGCATCGAAACCCAAATTATTCAAATCCATTAAGGCCGAGATAAAACGGCTGGATGACTCTTACACTTCCGCGCAATACAACGGCCTGCTGGCTGAACTGGATCATTACCTGCAGGCCAACCCAGAGCACTCCGAGGCCGCTGCTCACAAACTCAAGCTACTGCAAAAAGAAGGCAACGAAGGAGCAATTCGAGACTATCGAAAGAGCCTAGTCCATCACTTTCCAAAAGACGCCAAGATTTTGCAACTGGCATGCCAACAGGCGCTGAACGCTAAAGAGAGGGAAGAAGCAGCGCGGGTTTTACAACATCTTGTGGCGTGTGATGCCCCGGCGAAGGTTTTACTACCACTGCAGGAGAAACAAGCTGCCCTCTTAGGCAACAACAGGGAGGCCCTGTCTCTGGTCACCCGCGGACTCGAAGCGAAGCACTACAATTCCCCCGCTGTCGCACTCCAGAGAAAACTGGGATATGCAGTGGCGCTGCGCAACCCCAACGAAGGCCTCGCCGCCTTTGAAGATCTGATGACACTGGCCCCAGACACCAAAACCAAGTCGTTTCAAAAACTGGTGGAGTTGCTGTACCTCGAGAAACCTATAGACGAGGTCGCCACCCAATTACAGACCCTCAACAAGAGATATCCAGAAAATCCCAGTATTGCCTATGGCCGCCTGGTCCACTACCTATCGGTAGCAGACTATGAAAATGCCCTTGAAGTAGTGAAGTCGAACTGGGACGCGCTGAAGATAAATTACTTCCAAAAAATACTGAAATTCTGCGATAGCTACTACCCCGAAGGCGCCGTCAAACTTAAAGAGCTCGATTCCGCAGCGCTTCGAGAAAACCCAAAACACGATGCTATTCTGGCCAGAAGTGAGTTGCATGCGGGAAATATAGAGCGCGCGAAGCGCATCCTACACGACTCCCCTGACATCCCTGAATTGGCTTCCTACAAAGAGTGGGTTTTCCAAATCCCTATGCAAGAAGAGCTGCTCCGGCCTCCACTGGAACATGCGCCCTTGGACGACTGTTATTTCAGTCCGAAGGGAGATTGTTCTGCAACGATTCTGGTTTTTCACAGCAGTACCGGTGGAATCGGACTCCCCGTGCGGGCCTTCGACTATTTTCTTGCCCGTCTCGGCCTCAGCGCAATCTACCTCCGTGACTCCCCGAAATTTTTCTACTACAAAGGCATCACATCCCTGGGGCACGATCGTCCTTCAACCTTAGCCAAGCTGGCCGAGATCATACGGGAAAGAGGGAGTGAGAAGCTCTACACGTTTGGTTTCAGCGCGGGCGCCACCGGAGCGCTCCGCTACGGGCTCGAGCTGGGGGCAGACAAAGTCTGCGCTTTCAGCCCGGGCACGACCGCCGAGTTTACCCTCAACGGCCCTGAAATTCGCGGCAGAGCGGCAACCGCCAAAGTATTCGGTGACTTCACCGCGGACGACCTCTGCATGCGCAGAGCGATTGACATGGCCCCAAAACCCACAGACGTAAGCATCTACTACGGCCCGGACCAGGAATTTGACGCCATGCATGCGGAATTTCTCAGAGGCGCCGCCAGGGTCACCCTAAAGCCCTTGAAAGGCTTTGCCGGCCACGGCTCACTCGAAGAAGCCGTGCGTCGCTACGGGTTCCTGAATATCCTGCGCCAAGAGTTTTCACTAGAGGGGGGTTAGAAGCCCAGCTATTGGTCCTCATGTTCTTTTACAAATAGCCGCTGGAGCTCCTCCCGCCCCAACGGGTGAGAGCTGTTCCGGTTCAGCTCGAGCACGCGCCCTATCGCATCGCGCATCATTGCCTTGTGTTGTTGCGGGCGCGGCACTACCACAAACTTCTGCCCCTCTGTGCCGGACGAAAAAATACTCTCAACAACGACAGCGACCTCGAAAGGATTCCCTGCTCGCCTGTTCTGTTGCAACGCCTTGAGAGTCGACTCGGCTTCCGCCCTGAAAGGGCTTTCGATAAATGAAGCTTCCTGTGCCTCCACCCTCGCCGCGGCGGAATCACCAATATTTGAGATGTACTGTCCCGGCAGCACCGAAACCACACGCACTCCCAGAGGTGCCAGCTCCCCTGCCATGACCTCACTGTAGCTCTCCAGGGCACTCTTACTCATGACATAAGCACCTAGCATTCGCGGTGCCATATAGCTCGAGATAGAGCTCATGTTGACGATTGTTCCGCCCGACTCAATCAGCAATGGGAGTACCGCACGGATCACGCGATGGGCGCCGCGTACATTTACACCGAAGATATAATCAAGCTCGGAATCCCACACTTCGGCTGCCGGCCCGACAATCAACACCCCCGCATTGTTGACGACACCGGACAATTTAAATTCTCCTTCGCGAATATACTGCACCATTCTATCGACGTCTTCCTGAGAGGTAACATCAAGAGCAAATGCATCGATATAGGGCAGCGCATTCAAGCGCTTCATGTCCTCGGCACTGCGTGCACCGGCCAGAACTCGGTACCCGGATTGGGCAAGGTGATTGGCAACCGCCAAACCGATACCACTGCTAGCCCCCGTTACCAAAACCAGCGAACGCTCATCTGCCCGGGCAACAGTCGCCAGCATCAGCATCAGGAATAGTATTTTAAATCTCGCAACCCTCATCTAAGAACCTCTGTTAATTGGCACCTCCGATTCTATGACCTACGCAAGCCGCCTCCTAACTAAAATTGAGGGTTTAGCACCGCTATTCGTCACATCGACTATCCGTTTCATAATTCGAGATAGCTTCGACCAATGACACTCCGCTTATTCCTGGCCGTCATCGCCATCACACTGCCCTGTTTCGCCCTCGCTGAGGTCGGCTCTGGCGCCAAAAAATTCGCCCAGCTAGGTCACCTGCTGGACACGCCTACCGAGGTTCGGCTTGCCAGCGGCGCCCCCGGTCCGGACTACTGGCAGCAACGCGCCGACTACAAGATCGATGTCACCATCGACGACACGCGCCAGCATCTGACCGGGCGGGAGACCGTCACCTACTACAACAACAGCCCGCACTCGCTGAAGTACATCTGGCTGCAGCTGGACCAGAACCGCTTCCGCCAGGATTCGGACGATATGCTCACCAAAACGGCGCCCAATTTCGAAAAGTACCCCTATCGGAGCATGGCCAGCCTGCTCTACCGCATGGAGTTCGCTGGCGGCGTCAACAACCTCGCGATCACCGACGCCCAGGGCAACAAACTGCCGTTCGCGCTGAACAAGACCATGGCGCGGATCGACCTGCCCCAACCCCTGCGGGCCGGCGAGCAATTCGTATTCAACGTGGCGTGGGATCACGCCATTGTCGACGCCAGCAAGTTCGGCCGCGGCGGCTACGAGCACTTCGAGCAAGACGGGAACTACATCTATGAAATAGCCCAATGGTTCCCGCGTGTCTCTGCCTATACTGATTATGAAGGCTGGAACAATAAGCAGTTTCTGGGAAAAGGAGAGTTCACCCTCGAACTCGGCGACTACGAAGTTGCCATCACGGTGCCCGCTGACCACATTGTTGCCGCAACCGGTGTACTACAAAACGCGGACGACGTTCTGTCACGCAAACAACTGAAACGCTACGAAAAAGCGCAGAAGTCACAGGAGCTGCAATTCATTGTCACGCCCGATGAAGCCGCCCAACGCGAAAAAAGCAGCACCTCTGTCGAAAGCACCTGGGTCTTCAAGGCAGAGAATGTGCGCGATTTTGCCTTTGCCTCCTCACGGAAATTCATCTGGGACGCGAAGACAGCCCCCTCAGGCAGCAAAAACGTGCTGGCCATGTCCTTCTATCCAAACGAAGCAGAGCCGCTCTGGAGCCAATACTCTACCGCCTCCATCGCCCATACCATCGATGTGTACTCGCGCTACACCTTCGAGTATCCCTACCCGGTTTCCATTTCGGTAAATGGTCCTGTGGGCGGCATGGAATATCCGATGATTACCTTCAACAAGCCGCGCCCCTATGAAGACGGCACCTACTGGGATGAATCACAGAAAGATCACAGCAAATCATGGTCGCGCAGCAAATACGGACTGATCTCTGTCATCATCCACGAAGTGGGCCACAACTACTTCCCCATGATCGTCAATTCCGACGAACGCCAGTGGACCTGGATGGACGAGGGCATGAACACCTTCCTGCAATACATCGCCGAGCAGGAATGGGAAGAGGGCTACCCATCTCGCCGCGGGCCGCCTGAAAACATGACGGAGTACATGACCAGCGGCGAAGTAGTGCCCATCATGACCAATTCAGAGTCCATTCTGCAGTTTGGCAACAACGCCTATGGCAAGCCCGCTACCGCTCTGAACATCCTGCGCGAGAGCATCATGGGGCGCGAGCTGTTCGACTACGCCTTCGCCGAATTCGCCAACCGCTGGATGTTCAAACGCCCCACTCCTGCTGACTTCTTCCGCAGCATGGAAGATGCGTCTGCAACTGACCTGGACTGGTTCTGGCGCGGTTGGTTCTACGGGACTGACTACGTGGACGTCGCTATCACCGATATCACTCAGTTCACCCTGGATACACGCGATCCAGAGGTGGAAAAGGCATGGCAAAAGGCCAAAGACGACAAGATGGAACCCACTCTGAGCGAGCAGCGCAACAGTGATCTGGCGCTACTGGTGGAAAAATACCCGGCGCTCAATGATTTCTATAATGACTACGATGAATACACGGTCACCCCCTGGGATTACGCCCAGTATGAAAAGACCCTCAAAGCGCTGAACGACCAGGAGAAGGCCCTACTGGCACAGGACAAAAATTTCTACACCGTGAAATTTGCAAATCTGGGCGGTCTGGTAACACCTCTTCCACTGCGGATAAGCTATGCTAACGGGGACACCGAAGAACTGCAGATTCCCGCGGAGATCTGGCGTAGAAATGCCGAGGAAGTCACCAAACTCTTCGTCACCGAGAACGAGATCACGGGTATCGAGTTCGATCCCTATCGCAGCACCGCCGACGCTGACACTTACAACAACAGCTGGCCTCGCAAGGTAAAGACGTCCCGTTTCCGTCTGCACAAGGATTCGCCGAAGCCTAATCATATGCGCCGCGATGAAAAAGATAACTGGGAAAAGAAAGACAAGTGACACACTGCTTTCAATCATTCTTGCGCTGCCTGACGCTCGTGCTGTTCGCAGCACAGACGCAGGCCCACCCATCTCACACCAGCTTCGCAGAGATCGGCTGGGCGGAGTCTGGCGAGCAGTTGGAGGTCGCTCTGCGTGTTATCCCTGAGGACCTGGAAGAAGTGCTGGCACTGCAGCAGGGGCGCGCCGTCACCCTGATGGATTCCCCCGCCGTACAAAGCATGGTGCACACCTGGCTCAGCGAGGAATTTCGGGTGTATGCTGGCGACTCCCTATTGCCGATAGCACTAGTGGGAATGGAGCTCGAAAGCTACCGCGCCAGCTGGCTTTTCTTCACCGTGAATGCCTCGCCGGACGAGAAACTGACCCTGCAAAACCGCATCCTCATACGGCACAACAGTGCAGCGCGGGCTCGCGTTCAGATCAACACCGTGCAACGCCTGTGGCAACCTGCGAACGACCGCATGACCTTCACCGACGAGCATCCACAATCGTTGTGGGTGCCTCAGCAGTAAGCCTTTATTGGAGATAGCGATCCTTAAGTGCCCCCACTGACTCGGGATCCAGCTTCAACTCAGCCTCATAGAAGTGTTCCTTCGATTCGTAGCGTCGGGCAATCTCCTCAAAACAGGCCTTGATATATTCCGGGCGAACTTCGATCAACGGCCGTAAAACTTCCTCTGCCAGCGGCTCGCCAGCTTCATCAGTGACCCCTGTAGCGAGGCGGCCCAACTCTTGCTCCACAGATAAATACTCGTTGGTAAGCAGGTAGTCCTCGACAATTGTATCTTCGGGCACGCCCAACACATCGAGTATCAATGCCGACCCAAAACCCGTGCGGTCCTTACCCGAGGCACAGTGAATCAACGTTGCATGATCCCCCTGCAACAGTAAACGAAACATCTCCGCGTACTGGGGTAGCTGACTGGCAACAAAATCGCGGTTCATATCGCGCATGAATTCACTGGCGTTATCGACGGCGATAATGCCGTTGTGCAAATTGTCGAGAAAGTTGCGAGCACTGCCAGGGGCGACCGGCAGGCTGGCATGCAGATGGCTGGCATCTTCACCGATGTGGGTCGGGTCCAGTTCCTGCTCCACCGCCTGGCGGAAGTCACACACCAGAGTCAGCCCGAGGCCACGCACCCGCCCCCGATCCTCTTCCGTGAGTTGCGACAATTTGCTCGAGCGAAACAGCTTGCCCCACTTGAGTCTCGCGCCATCCGAGGCCTCGTAACCGCCGAGGTCGCGGAAATTTGGCGTCCCTGCGAGCGCCAAGCGCCGCTCGGCCAGAACCAACCCCTCGCCGTGTTCCGACAACAAGTAAAAGTAATGGCGCAGGTCTTTGTGCGGGTTCGCCAACCGGGCCTCACGCGCGCGGGTTCTCAATAACGGCTCGCCGTCAGGTGGATTGTTATAAAACGCTTCCGCATCGTCCGTCATATACACGCTGACTTCCTGCTCAGGATGAGGGCCGTCCCAGCGCAACCAGTAATTCTGTGCATCGTCCCGCTCCACGCTGCAGTGAGACAGGTCAAACATGGGGCCCCCTGTTCGCAGCGGTAATTGCGATATCACGTAGCCGAGGCAGGAATTTTTCGAGACGCAACAATACAGCCAATGCAAGATCGACCTGTTCAGTGCCCAAGCGACGCTGCCGACTGTCGTCTAAACCCATAGCCCGGCCCAGGTTATACATCAGCCAGTGCAGCCACGCCGCGAGCACAGTATCCAGGGCTGCAGGTACAAATCTCTCCTCCAGCACCCCACCCGCCTCACCATAACTTGCAAGGAAGTCAGCGAAAGGATGCGTATCAAAGTGGGCCGTAATGCCACTCCAATCGAGCGCCTCCAGCAGTGTTTCATAAGTAGGATTGAGATGCATTGCAGACTCCCAATCTATGAGTAGCGGCTTCCCTGCGTCGTTCCATAGAACATTTTTGTGATCGAGGTCGCCATGGCTGATTACATGGTGAGTGGCCAGAAGCGGCAGCGCTTCATCCAGCGCCGCAAGCACAGCCAGAACGTCGTCAATACGCTCCTGCAGATATCTGGCCTCGTGCACATTGCGCGATACCGCAAATTCGATCAGGGCTATAGTGTCTTCTGCGGTAATGATTTTTGGCAGCTCATCAGGTAGCTCTGGCACTTGTATATTCGCCTGATGCATCTCCGCCAAAATGGTCGCCACGGTTTCAGCATGGCCCGGCTTGATCTGGTTTCTGCCCCTGGCAGTAGCGCTCGCCCAGGGATAAACCAGATAACCAGAGTTGTCGAATTGCTGCAGAAAATAGCCATCATGCTCGATTGCAGAGAGTGCCGGCACACCTAGAGCCGCAAACGTCTGGGCGGTTCGTTCGCTGGCATTGTAGCGGGACACCACCGTGGGATTTCCCAAGTCCACATCGGCCGCCAATTGTTTGATAGCATGGCGACCGCCGGCCGTGTCTACGCACCACATTGCGTGATGAAACCCACCAGCCACGGCTGTCGGCGCCTGGGTCATATATCCGAGTCCCATGACGTCGCAGAGTTGCTGAATATGCTGTATGCCCATACTCAGCAGTTTAGGCAACAATCTCAGCCAGGGAAATTGCGCTAGATCAGTGACCCGAATCAATGTGCTGATATTGTGTACTTGTGGTGCCCCGCAGACCGCTGCAAGGTCGGCTCGATACAAGTAGAGGACAATAGAGTGGAAAAACTGTCAGAAATGGACGCCAGCTTCGTGCATCAGGAGAGCAACCGCACTCCCATGCATATCAGCCCAGTTGTGATCTACGACCAATCCTCCCGCGAAAATGGCAAAGTGCGGTTCAAGGAGATCCTCGATGTATTCCGCCGCAACCTGCACAAGTCTTCGATTTTTCGGCGCAAACTTGCCGGCGGCGCCATGGGTCTGGACACACCCTACTGGGTGGAAGACCCGGACTTTGACCTCGAATTCCACGTCCGTCATATCGCCCTGCCCAAGCCCGGAGACTGGCGCCAGTTCTGCATTCTACTTTCACGCCTGCAATCCCGAGGCCTGGATATGCGACGCCCGCTGTGGGAGGCCTATGTTATCGAGGGCCTGAACGACGTCGAAGGCCTGCCTGACAACAGTTTTGCGCTCATGCTAAAAGTGCATCACGCCGCCATCGACGGGGTTTCTGGCGCGGAAATAATCACCGCAATTCACAGCCTCAGTGCCGAACTGGACACCGCACCCATAGTGGACGACTGGGAGGGTGAGACAGACCCCTCCCTGGCGAAAGTCTGGCGCGAAGCCTATATGACCAATCTGCGCCGGCCAGCCACCTTCTATCGCAAAGTGCGCCAGCTGGTGCCCGCTGTCGTCCGGGCCAACAAGGCGACTCATGAGGACGATACCGAAGGGCGAACTCCCATGGTGCGCACACGGTTTAACGGTGAGGTCAGCTCTACCCGGGTGACAGATACGCTGGTAATGCAACTGGATGACGTAAAGACAATCCGCAAGGCGGTGGACGGCGCGACAGTGAATGACGTCATTCTTGCTATTGTCGGCGGTGGCATGCGCCGCTATCTGGAGGATAAAGACGAGCTTCCTGAAACGAGCCTGTCCTGCAGTGCACCTATTTCCATGCGTTCCGCCAGGGGTTCCGAGTCCCACGGCAACCAGGTTAGCCAGATGACTATCAGCCTGGGCACCGACGTAAAAGCCCCACTCAAGCGCCTTGCAGCGATCCAGCACAGCTCCGTCCATTCGAAAGAATATTCGGAGGCGCTGGGCACCAGCGTGATCATGGATGTGAGTGAGGTCATGGTTCCCCAATTAATGGGGTGGAGTATGCGCGCCACCAGTCGCGCGGCTGCCAGAGCTGGTGTTCCCCTCCCCACCCATACAGTTGTTTCCAATGTACCCGGGCCGCAGTTTCCGCTGTATCTCGCCGGTGCCAAAGTGCATATGATGATGGGAATGGGGGTACTACTGGACATGATGGGGCTGTTTCACGCGGTGATCAGCGGCGCTGGAAAGATTACGATCAACGCCACTTCAACCAGAGAGATGATGCCGGACCCAGGATTCTATCGGGACTGCCTCGAGGCATCGTTCAAAGAATTGCTCAAGGCAGCGCAAGCCAAACAGCGCAAACCCCGCGCCAAGGCAAAGGCCAAAAAAAAACCCAGGAAGTCGTAGACTTCCTGGGGGGATGACAGCTCTGCGGTCAGGCTGCCCCGGCCACGGCCTTGATTTCCAGATAATCTGTGAAGCCGTGGGCGCCCCACTCGCGACCGTTGCCTGACTGCTTGTAACCGCCAAAGGGTGTCAGCATGTCGCCAGACTGGCCGTTCAGGTTGATATTACCCGCGCGGATTTGGCCAGCAACCTTCATCACTTGATCCATATCCTCGCCCTGCACATAACCCGCCAGTCCGTAGGGAGTGTCATTGGCAATGGCAATCGCCTCATCCAGCGAATCGTAGGGCATGATGCAAAGAACCGGACCGAAGATTTCCTCGCTGGCAATGGTCATGCCGTTGTTAACATTACTGAAGACTGTGGGCTTTACAAAGTAGCCTTTATCGATACCGTCAGGGCGGCCGACACCACCACAGGCCAGGGTTGCCCCCTCATCGATACCGGCCTGGATCAGGCCCTGAATTTTGTTCCATTGCACCTCGCTCACAACCGGCCCCATCGTGGTGTCCTCTGCTTTCGGATCACCGACAACCACGGTCGCTGCCGCATTCACGGCTATTGTGGTCGCCTCCTCAAGCTTGGCGCGAGGCACCAGCATGCGTGAAGGTGCATTACAGGACTGACCGGTGTTCTGGAACATGTGCATCACACCGCGCGTGACTGCCTCTTCCAGGTTCACGTCGTCCAGCAGGATATTGGGCGACTTGCCACCGAGCTCCTGGGTGACGCGTTTGACACTGGGCGCTGCATTTTGCGCGACCAGAGACCCGGCGCGGGTGGAACCAGTAAAGGAAACCATCTCGATCAGCGGGTGGGAAGAAATAGCGGTACCCACACCTGGGCCGTCACCGTTAATCAGATTGAACACACCGGCAGGCACACCCGCTTCGTGCATCACTTCGGCGAATATATAGCCGCACAACGGTGCGACTTCAGATGGCTTCAGCACAACGGTACAGCCTACTGCGAGCGCCGGCGCCACCTTGCAGGTGATCTGGTTGATTGGCCAGTTCCATGGCGTGATCATGCCGCATACACCGATAGGCTCTTTGAAAATACGGCTGTGCCCGGCTGTCTCTTCAAACTCGAACGTCTTGAGAATTTCCATTGCCGTGGAGATGTGGCCAATGCCTGTTGCAGCCTGGGCATGGACCGAAAGCGGTGTCGGCGCACCCATTTCCTCGGTGATAGCGTCGGCGATATCGTTATAACGCTTCTGGTAAACCTCGCAGATGGAAGCCAACAGCTCGACTCGTTCCTCGCGGCTGGTGCGACTGAAACTGGCAAAGGCCGCGTCGGCTGCTTTGGCGGCCTTGTCGACATCAGCGGCCGAGCCGATCGATATCTGCGCACAGACCTCTTCCGTTGCCGGGTTAATCACATCCAGGGACTTCGGTTCCACCGGGTCGACCCACTCGCCATTGATATAGAACTTGTCGTATACACGCATCTTAATGCTCCTTATTTTGGGTCACTCAACTATAGCAGCCGCTCGCTGCATTGCGGTGACAAAAAGTTCATCTGGGCCGGTTGAGTAAGCCACCACCAACTTCGAGGCGACAATTCTCCAACGACCGTCGAGCAGTGCGCAGCGGTTGGTGTATTCACCTACCACCCGGCTCAGTTCGTCCGGGCCTGCATTGGGCGCCTCGGGCACCCCATTCTCCCAGATAATATGATCCGCCGTGAGATAGGCTTGGCACACCACAGTATCGCCGTCACGGCGAAAGCGATGGTTACTGATGATGTGGCGGGTGAGATCAAAGCCATTGATTACGGCTTTAATCCCCTCCACCCATTCGTCTGCGGGCCAGGGGTCGCTGGGGTCGCGATCATGAACACCGGTAGCGTAGTCGATATATACCGTGTCTGCGAAGCAGCTGCGCACCATCCCCCAGTTTTTGGTATCTACTCCCTCAGCGTAAGCGTTGTACAGATCAATCGCCGCTGCCCGTTCTTCAACGGTTACTGGTGACTCAGGCATAGGCTCCTCACTTATCGTGCCGCAACACGGCACCCTCAGTAATGCTGGTGGTGTTGTCGACGACCATCTCAGCGCCGTTGACCGAGCGCGCTTCATCGGAGGCGAGGAACAATACCATGTTGGCAACGTCCACCGGATCTCCCACCCACAATTTGTCCATGTCTGCTGCGGCTTCCGGATCGTGCTCCAGAACGGTGTCGTACATGCGACTCAACATGGGCGTCTGCATATTCCCCGGGTGCACCGAGTTGCAGCGGATGCCATAACCCTCCTGTGTGGAGAGACATGCTACGGACTTGGTCATCCCACGAATGGCGCTCTTGGAAGCGGCATAGGCAAAGATATTGGGTCCCCCCTGAATACTGGCCGTGGAACACATATTGATAATAGATCCGCTGCCCTGTGCCTTCATACTGGCAAGCGCGTGCTTGCAGCCGTAGAAAGTGCCGTCAGTACCTACCGCATTGATCTTGCGCCAGATGTCCTCGGTGGTGTGCTCGATACTGGCGAGTTCAACCACACCGGCACAATTCACCAACACATCCAAGCGATCCATGCTGCCAATCAAGGCCTGCCATGCAGATTCGCTGGTGACATCGAGATAGGCGAAGCTCGCATTAGCCAGCCCTTGTGCTGCCATTTCGCCTGATTCACGAGCCACATCGGCGAGCACAACCTCGGCACCTTCTTCAGCCAATCGCTGCGCAATAGCCAGACCCAGCCCGGAAGCAGCACCGGTGACCAGTGCCACCTTTCCTGATACGCGTCCCATATTTTTATGTCCTTCTGGATTAAGAAAGCCTCTGCTTGCTTTCGCCCCAGTGGGTGATAACATCACAAAAACAGTCAGTTCGTACTGTTTATAGTATTCAGAATAACAACAGCCCGCAAGCAGCGGCAACAGGAGAGAATTTTGAGCGACTCGGTAGAAAACTACGACGATGTGACCATGTACGGCCTCAGCAACGACAAGATGGAGAATCTGCTGCTGACCCAGAACGAACTGACCTTTATCTGGGCCAACAAAGCCGGCCATCCGCTTGGCGTTACCATGAGCTATATTTGGCGCAAAGGCCGCATCTGGTGCACAGCCACCGAGCAACGCGCGCGCATGAAAGCCCTCGCCCGCGACCCCCGTTGCAGCGTGGTAATTTCAAGTGCAGGTGTTGATGCAAACATCAGCCAATCCATCACCTTCAAAGGCACGGCCATCTTGCACAAGGACCAGGAAACCAAAGATTGGTTCTACCCAGATTTCGCCCGCCATGCCAACAGCCCGGCCCCTACGCCGGAAGCTTTCGTGGCGTTCCTCGACACCCCGATGAGGATAATCATTGAAGTAGTGCCGGAGAAAACCATCAGTTTTGATGGTGGTGTGATGCAAGATGCAACCACTGAAGCGCTGACCAGTAAGTAGTCAGCGACAGCTGGGATTGAGTGAAAGAGCCATAATGATATCCCGCTGGCGGTCGCTACCCAGGTAGAAGGCTTGCTCGCCAACCTCAACAAAGCCCATCTTGTTGTAGAAGCCGATTGCCCTTGGATTATTCTCCCAGACCGCCAACCATATCGCTTTGCTACCGTCTCCGCTCACAATTGAAATACTCGCATCAATCAACTGTTGTGCGAGTCCAAGACCGTGCCATTCCTCAGCGACGTAAAGACGCCTCAACTCCTTCGCATCATCGTTGCCAACCCCGTCGGGCGGCACGCTGTTCCAGATTTGGGCATAGCCCGCCAGTTGCTCTCCCTCCAGGCAGAGTAAGGTGCGAATTGAATCACGCTCAATTTCGGCCAACTGAATATCGACGCCAAAACTTCTTCCGCAATAACTGTTCATATCGCTGCTTGAGTTACTGGCGCCAAATGCGTCTCTAAATGTCTGCTCCGCAAAACGAGAAAGTACAAGAGCGTCGCCAGGCCCCGCCTCGCGAACTAGAGCCAAGCCGAACCACCGAGTACGAGAAGGGCCGTGAGTGCCAACAGGGAGATACCAAACATGACTGACCTGAGAATTTGTAGATTCAGGTAGTAGCAAACCGCATACAAGCACCGTGCGACAACAAACGCCCAGGCAGCATACGCCGTCGCACTGGCGGGCGCCCCACACAGCATGCAGAACAGTATTGCCAGTATGAAGATGGCAATACTTTCATTGGTATTGGCGACGGTACGGCTAGCGCGGAAGAGCGGGTTTTCATGGTCTGCCGGGACCGCTGAACCCGGGATATGCCGGGACCGTAACCCAACGACATCAGCCACAAGAAGCTGGCAGAACATCAGAATGGCCAAAGCGCCGAGCGCCGAAATTGCCATTGAGTAAGTATGCGCGAGATCCATAAAAAGTACCTGTGTCTAAAGGAAAGATGGCTAACAGCTAGCCCCTTGCTAGAAAGCCTCGTTTTCGTCGTGCACCGACAGGGAAAGTTCGCCTTCGATGGACATCGATATGAGAAACGTTATGGGCCGACAACACACCTGACAATCTTCAATGTATTCCTGCCCTGCCTCCTGCTGGTCGACAAGCACTTCTATTGACTCGCCGCAGTACGGGCAGCTAATACTCTGTTGTGCTAGAAATTCCATGTCAGTTCAATGCGCTATCCACGGGTGTACGCCTCAAAGTTACTTGCATGACGCACAGTAATCTAGCAATGAAGTGACTGGCCAGCAACCGGCCCAAAACGCCAGTAAAAAAAAGGCCCCATCTACAAGTAGAAGGGGCCGGTTCGAGCTGGGTATATCTAGAAATTCACGTTCAATTCAACACCATAATGTTTCGGCGGGCTGTACTGGCCGAAGGTGCTGATGCCGATTGGAATCACCCGGGCATAGCGTTCATCACCGAGGTTACGTCCATACACACTGACTGTGAAATTCTCGCTGAACTCCATATCGATGCTGGCGTTGTGGAATCCTGCCGACTCCACCAGGCCACGCTCGTCGTTGTTCAGGATAGTGTGATACTCGTCGCGCCAGCGATAGTTGTAATGCAGGCCAAGTTCGGCAAAGCCGACAGGCAGGTAATAGTCCAGCCCCACATTCACCGTCGACTCAGGTGCATTGCGCAACTCCAGGCCGGAGTTATCGACAGGATTACCGTCAGAATCCGAAACGGTGAATTCCGAAAACTCCGCATCGATAAACCCAGCATTCAGGAAACCACTCAGGCCGCGGGTAATCTGTGCTGTGAACTCCAGCTCAAGGCCAGAAATCTCTACGTCGGCTGCGTTGTTCACGATGGTGGTTACATTGCCGTTGCCGAGATTGGTGATTACCTCTTCCTGCTTGTCGGTGTAGTCGCTGTAGAAGGCTGTGGCATTGAAGCGCAGGCGATTATCCAACCACTCACTCTTCATGCCAATCTCATAGGTATCGACATACTCCGGATCATAGGAATTGATGTCGTCCACGTTCTGGGTTCTAGCAAAGAAACCGCCGCTCTTGAAGCCGCTGGAAAATGAGCCGAACACCATCATGTCGTCGCTAATATCAAACAGCAATGCAATACGTGGCGAGAACTCAGTCCAATCCTCTTTGAAGTCCTGAGCCGCACCACCGGGGACAATCTCCAGGGCAGTTCCATCAGGAAGATTAAGCATAAAATTCGGCGTACCGGTCGTAAGCTTGCGCTCTTCGTTGGTAATGCGACCACCGAGGTTTAACATCAATCGATCAGTAAGCTGCCAGTCCATGGAAGCGAAAGCAGAGTAAGCCTCATTCTCACCAGTACCATCCAACTGGCTGGACACTGCTCCGGGCCAGAGGCCGCCTTCCGGGCCAAACCCTATGCCCAGGTAGTACCACATATCAAAGGACTCCTGGAACTGATCATACTCAGAGTTCCAGTAATACAGGCCCGCTGTAAGATTAATATTATCAGTCAGGTCACCATTGATCCGGAGCTCCTGGCTGAACTGCTCGTATTCCTGCTCGGCAGTAACGGTGAGAAACTCAACCTGCGCCGCATCATACTCCACCCGGAATGCCTCCGAGCGTTCTACGTAGCCAGTAATGGATGTGAGCACCCAGTCTCCCAGGTCCCAGTTCGCAGTCAGGTTGTAGAAATCGTTGGTTACATCCGAGGAGTTCGGCTCGTTCTGGGGCGAGTGATCCTCGTCGCTATCTACATCGAGCTCCTGGCAGCCGCTGCCAAAGGGCGCGCCGCTTGCCTCAGGAGGAATTCCCGCGGGAGGAAAACCCCCAAGGGATATCAGGCACGCCAGATCTGTAAAGCTGTTGAAGTTCGACCAGGCGCCCACGTCTGATTCGTCTTCGATACGCTCAGCAGTGAATGACACATCAAAATTTTCGGTGAAGTTATAGGACACCGTGGCACCGAACTGGAGATAGTCTTGTACGCCTACATCACCGTCGTAAACGTTGCTGTCCATATAGCCGTCGTGTTTGCTGGAGCTGCCGTATAACTTGATGCCGCCATCATCACCCAGCGGCGTGTTCAGAAGGCCCCGGACTTCCGTTAAGTCCCAGCTCCCGCCGGTTAACTGAACCTTGCCACCCCACTCGCGGGTGGGAGCGCTACGCACGATATTAAGCGCACCTGCCGTGGTGTTTTTGCCAAAAAGCGTACCCTGCGGGCCACGCAGCACTTCGATCCGTTCCATGTCAAAGTTATGCAACAAACCGCCAGCCACTACCCCCATATAAACACCATCGAGGATCACACCAGCCGGTGGGTCTACACTCTTGTCGGTCTCCTGAAAACTGATACCGCGTATCGAAATCGAGGCACCGTTGTTACCGGCAATAAGATCAATATTCACGTTCGGAGCATAGTTCTGCACATCGCGAATGGACTTAACCGTGGATCGATTCAACTCCTCGGTCAATGAAGTCACCGCCACAGGCACGTCCTGCATGGATTCTTCACGTTTTCGCGCAGTCACGATCACTTCTTCCAGGGCAACCCTGTCCTCCTGGGCTATTGCCTGGGGAGTGCTTACGCTGCTGGTGACAACGGCACAAGCAAGTACGGTCTTGAGCATAGTTCGCTGTTTCATATGGTCCCTACCTTTTATTATTAAGTGGATAAAACGCTACTGGTACAGCAAGAGACACCGCAACCTTCCCTGGTTACCGCTGAGAAGGACTGGCAGTGTGAACTAGGAATCACCTCCCGCCGGCACGGTGCCGTCGTAGGAGGCCTTGGAGATCGCGTCGCCATCAAACTTGAGCGCCATCTCCGGAATCAATTGGATAATCACCCGCAACGGCGTATCGAGATGCTCGATCGCAGCCTCGGGTGTAGGTGCCGGGTACGGTGAAATAATGTCTGCCATCGCTGGGTAGAACCAATCTTTGGTAGCCTGGTCCTCGTGCAACACCACCCTGCCCTTGTACGTGATTTGTTTACCTGGGCCCATATCGGTACCCATACTGGATATCACTACCGACGCTCGCGGGTCACGCTGCAATGCCTTGATGCGGGGCCGCTGCTTTGTCGCGGTGAGCCAGATCGAACCGTCCTTGGCCACGTAATTCATGATCACGCCCATACCGTGACCTTCCTTGTTGGTCCAAATGAAATTGCACTCGATCTGTTTCTTTAACAGTTCCTGCTCGCGCTCATCAGTGAGCTTGTATAGTGTGACGTCTTCGTAACCTTGCATAGTGTTCTCCTTTAAAAGCGCGGCAAGTGGCCCATTTGCTGACCACCGGCGAGGTCAAGCACTTGCCCGTTGATAAACCCGGAACGTGCCTCATCTGCGAGAAAAAGTGCGGCCTCGGCCATATCATTCAGCGTGCCCATACGGCCCGCTGGTGTCTCTGCAACGTGGGCAGCGATAATGGGTTCGATCTCGAACAAGGGGCCCGTCATATCAGTTTCAATCAAACCCGCGGCAATGGAATTGAAGCGAACTTTTTGGCCCTGATACTCCTGCGCCGCCACCTTGATGGCGTAGTCGATCCCGGCGCGAGCGCCTGAATACACAGAGAGGGTTGGGCCTGGCAGCCTGGCAGTGAGGGAAGACACGGTGATAACAGACCCCCCCTCGGGCATCGCCGCGGCCGCATGTTTAAAGAAGAGCAGCGCACCGATAAAGCTGACCTCCAGGGTCGGCCGGACATCATCTGCTGTCAGTTCGGATATCAGTACCGAGGAATACACACCTGCTGAGTACACCGCTATATCAACGCCGCCGGTGGCCTCGGAGGCGCGACTAAACAATGCCTCTACCTGCTCCTCGTCGGTAACATCACACGCGATCGCGAGGCCGCCAATGTCGGCCGCGAGCGCTTCGAGCGGCGCCTCTCTGCGGGCTGACACCACAACATTCGCACCCTCCGCGGCAAGCTTGCGAGCAATTGCCACGCCAATATTGTCCTCACCGGACGCACCTACGATTACCGCTGTTTTACCGGCCAGAGTTGCCATAATTTTTACCTGTTAGTGTTTATAGCTCTGAGAGCACATGGCCGCCGTCGATCACTATCGACGCCCCTGTCATATGAGATCCTGCGTCGGAGGCCAGCAACAGCAACGGCCCAAAGAGCTCGCTAATGTCGCCTACTCGTCGCTGGGGAATACGTTCCTGCAATGCCTGACCCTCCTCACTCGCCAGCCAGGCCCGGGTAATATCAGTTGCGAAGTAGCCGGGACAAATAGCGTTCACACGAATACCGTGCTGTGCCAACTCCAACGCTGCATTTTTGGTGAACTGCACCAGGCCCGCTTTCGCGGCGGCATAGCTGGTAAGAAAACTCTGTACGCGCACTGCGAGTATGGATGCGATGTTGACGACACTGCCCTTTGCACCGGCAGCCACCATCCGCGACGCGGTCTCTCTGGTGACGTAGGCCGCTCCACTGAGATTCGTCGCAACGACCTGATTCCAGGCATCATCATCCATTTCCAGCAATGGCCGGGGCATGCTGATACCCGCATTGTTTACGACAATCGTGACGGTACCGAACTGCGTTTCAACAGCATCCAGTGCCCTGGCGATTGAAGCGCTGTCAGTAATATCCATGGCCACTGCCATCGCCTCGCCGCCGCTGGCGATAATCTCGTCTCGCGCGGCTTCTATCAGTTCCAGGCGACGCGCTGCCAATACGACTTTGGCTCCAGCCGCCGACAGAGCATCGGCAAATTCGCGACCAAAGCCACTGGACGCGCCAGTGACCAATGCAACCTTGTCCGTCAGTAGAAAGGGTTGCAGTAAGTCTAGTGCCCGCGAATCAAGCTCAGGCATTGATGTACTTTTCCAGGGTCTGGTGGAAGTGACGTATACGGACTTCCTGATAGTTCGCCAGCACCACTTCACCACTACGCAGATTGGGTAAGCCCTTCTGCAACATCTTCAAGTTGGAGAAATCCTGGTCGAATACTTTTCCGAGCCCGCCTTCCAACCCTTCTGCCTCGGAGAACAACTGATCCTTGTCGAGCTTCTGCACTGGAGCATCTGCTGGCCGCGGCTGGTCTTCCGGGTAGCGCATCAGGAAGATAATTTCCATCGTGCACATGTCGTGACGATCACCGTAAGGCTTCATGCGATAAGTCAGATTCGGATGAAAACCGGCCCAGGGAGCGAAATTGGGGAACAGCGAGTAAAGAATCGAATCCATGATCTCACTCTGGGTGCAGAATTCGGCAAGGTCTACGCCGTACTGCTCGCTCCAGGTTTTATAATAGAAATCGGCCAGATATTCCCTCGCAGACATACCTTCGGGGACGTCAATGCTTTCACCGTCTGGCAAGGCCATGGCATGTTCCAGCCATTCATTTACTGTCTGGTTCGGTGGAACATCTTCCAGATGAGGGCTAACGACACCCATTGGAGAAATGGTGCGGCTAACATTGTCGCCCCAACAATCGTACTGGGAATTCGAGTCACCCAGGTAGGACATGATCTGCGGATGGGTGGCAACGGTATGGTATGACTCGATGAACGCTTCCCAGGCAAGCTTCCAGTTGCACTCGATAATTTTCTCGACGTGAAGGGCCTTGAAGGTGTTCTCCGGCTTCCAGCGCTCAAAGTGTTGCGGAAGAATGCCCATATAGCTCTGCAGTGACTCCGCTTCGAGGTCCATATTGATGAAGACCCAACCACCCCAGGTATCCACCTGGACCTGCGGCAAAGAAAATTCTTCCTCGTTTATATGGGGGAAATCCCACTGACAGGGCGCCCCCAGAAAATCGCCTTCCAGATTCCAACGAAACCCGTGGAACGGACACTTGAACTCTCGCGCACGGCCAGACTCTACACTTCGCAAGGCGCGGCCGCGGTGAAGGCAGGCATTGTGGTAGCCCTTGATATCCCCATTTTCTGTCCGCGTGACCACGAGTGAGTACTTGGCAATGTCGTAGACAAAAAAGTCACCGGTTTTGGCAATCTCCGTTTCACGGCATACTGCCTGCCAGGTGCGGCTCCACATTTTTTCGACTTCCAGATCATGAAAGTCACGCGCCAGATAGCGATCAGTGGAAATATTGTCGCTGCCCAGGAAGGTCTCGGTGCTTTCTCGCAGCGCATCGGGTACCGGGTTAGGCTCTTTGTCGAGCATCTCCTGGTAAGTTTCCCCATCCGAGCGAATCACCTCGCGGCCATCCTCAAGCTCAATCGTTCTGCTCATTATTGGTCTCTCCTGAGGCCCTGAACCTAATACCTAATGCGCAATACCTGGTAGCTAGTACTCAGGATCTAGCGCTGTAAAATAGTGACTGCGCTGATACCCGGCGCGCCATAAACATGGGTGTACCCCAGCCTGGGCTCTCCCGGCACCTGGTGGTCGCCAGCGGCATGACGCAACTGCAATACGGTTTCATACACCTGACGCAGGCCCGACGCACCGATCGGCTCTCCATTGGCCAGGCAACCACCATCGGTGTTGACCGGCATACTGCCGTCGATTCGAGTCGCGCCCGATTGAATCAAGTGCTCCTGCTCGCCATGCTCACAAAAACCGTTCTCTGCCATGTGCATAATCTCGGCACCAGACTCGGTATCCTGAAGCTGCATAACATCAATATCTGCAGGGCCAACTCCCGCCATTTCGAATGCGGCCTTGGCCGCATCGTAAGTGGGCCCTTCCGCCTCGACGAGTGCCTGACTGGGCGCGAATACCTCGAAGGAGCCGTAACGGCGAGATTTCAGGACGGCGGACTTCAGGTAAATCGGGGTGTCGGTATATTGCCTGGCCTTGTCGGCGCGACACAGCACCAACGCAACGCCCCCTTCTGCAGGCGCACAGAACATGTACTTGGTCAGTGGATCGTTCACCATCATGGCGCCCGCGATTTCCTCTACCGAAACTGGCTGACGGCGCCAGGCATTGGGGTTAAGAGAGCCATTCAGGAAGGCTTTCTCTGCCACTCTCGCCAGGGTTTCTTTACTGATACCGTACTGGTGCATGTATTTCTGGATCTTCATGGCGAAGAACTGTGTGGTCAGCATCATGCCGACTTCACCGTACCAACGGCCGAGCCCCAGCGCTTCAGGATCGGCGTCAAAAGCGCCACGGTCGTGCTTGTCGAAACCTGTCACCATGCCGAGATCGAACAAGCCTGACTTGATGGTGTTGTAGGCAGAAATCAGCGAACTTCCGCCGGTGGCGCAACCGTTGGCCACGTTCATAAAGGGAATACCAGTAAGGCCGAGCTCATTGCTCAACGCATCGGCATTGCCCGAACTGGCACTGCCCCCAAAGGCAAACTGAATATCCTTCCACTCAATTCCCGCGTCCTTGAGAGCATCACGAGCCGCAACAGCGCCCTGCTGCATGCCTGAAAGCCCCGGGGTCCGTCCAAACGGGTGAATACCGATACCTACGATGGCTACATCCATATCCATGTCAGGCTCCCGCTACTGGTTTAAAGAAGAAGCTAACGACCTCATCGCCGTTTTCCTCTGTGCGAAAGGTTTCAAAAACCACTTCCATCTCCATTCCTATCGCCAGTTTCGCGGGATCGCTTTCGGTGAGGCGCCCCTCAACCCGAACACCACCTGGCAGTTCGACGTAACCCACTCCATAGGGTTTGAACGTCTCCATGGTTTCGCCACTGGCGTAGGGAGGCTTTGGCATGAACTGCTGAATCGTCCATGTCCAAAGCGTGCCTCGATTCGGCAGTTCCTCTAGAGAAACATCCTGTCCGCTGCATGCCATGCAGGACTGCCCGGCAGGAAAGCTCGCAATGCCGCAGTTATTGCAGCGGCTAGCCAGCAGGGCCGGCTGTTCCGATGGCCAGGTGAAAAGGCCTTCAGTTATAGCTACTCGGTTGTTCATAGCGTTAGATTCTGCATCCAGTTGGCGTGAAACCCGTTGGGAACACGACCGGGAATGTGCACTTTGGCGACCGGCCCAGCGGCCACATCTCCTGCACTGATAATGCTGAGGAATGGACCCTCACCGGGGTTGTGCACATAGCACATGAGCCAACCGTCTTCCTCGCGATCACTTTCAGGGTTCGGAACGTGCACTGGTTCGCCCGCATTGGCTTCCGGACCATACTCCCAGAGGGCCACTTCGCCGCTCTTGAAGTCAAAACTGCCGGTGCAGTTATAGCCGTGCGCATCGCCCCAATCGCGATTGGAGCAGGTGGCGAAGCCAAGGCGATAGTCCTTACCCATGCGTCGCTCATCCACGCGTGAAAATTCGCAGAAAACATCGGAGAACTGTTCGTCGTTCACGCTTCTGGTCTTAGGATCGAGCGTCATCCGATGCATGCGCCGCGGTTGCTTCTCCGCTCCGCTGCCCTGAGCCTGGGCGAAGGGAATCGAGCTGATCCATATATAGTCGATCACGATCTTGCCATCGCGTTCGAAGCCGTTGCAGAAGTGCCAGCTGAAGAATGCATCCGTTTCGAACACTATCTGTGGGCTTACACCGTCGCGGGGAATTGCAATAATTTTGGTGCCCAGTTGCGGCTCCCACTCGAATGGGTCCTCTCCACGCATGGCCTTTTCCACACTGTGAAAAGATGGGGCATAGAAAATTACGATGAAATTTTCAGTGATCTGTAGATCATGAATGATGCCCTTACGGGGGAATTCTACCTGCATGCTCTGCTTGTGGCGGGCGTGCTTGTCGAACACCTGTACCGTGTAATTAGCGCTGTCCCAGCGTTGAGTGCATGAAATCAGGTCGCCCGTATCAGGGCAGATTTTCGGGTGCGCGGTGAGCGCATCACCGGGCTGTAGCGCACCGCCGTAATCGTACAAGCCCACCGTAGAGAGATCATTGTTGAGCAGATGAGGAAAACCGCCCTCCCACATCGCCAGCAACTTCTCGCCGTGATAGATCACGTTGGTATTCGCGGTATTGCGCACCGGGCTCGGTTCACCCCCGGCATCAATCACTTCCTGCGGCACTTCCAGCAATTTGCCAACACTGCCGTAGATGGTACGACCAAACTTACGCTCGGTTTTCAAATGATTTGTTTCTACCCAGCGATTCTTGTATTCGACGTGACCGTCTTTGAAATACACAGCGTGAATCATGCCGTCACCGTCCAATGGATAGACGTATTGGTTGGGCTGGTAGGCGACGTTCGCACCGTCGCGCATAAACGCGCCAAGCAGATTTTTGGGGATTTCTCCCTCAACGCGCAGCTCGTCTTCGGACAAGTCTCGCTCTTCGCTGACAGGAGCGTAATTACCCTGAAGGTAGGGAAAGGCACTCAGATCCATGTTGCTACCCCTTGTTATGGCTATCTCGGTATTCGGCGGATTGCAGAAGATACTAGCAGCACAGAAAATATAAAAACAGTCTCGTTTGTTTCTTTTTTTAAAAGAGCGAGCTAAAGTCCTTATTCGCCACCCGGGAGAACGGCATGAACAACATCGAAGATGAACTGACCCTGCAAGACCTGATGGCCACCTACGTGGACGCAGCCAACCGCCGCGACGGCAACGCCTGGGCGAGCACCTGGGCTGAGGATGGCTGCTGGAACCTGATGGGGATGGAGGTTGAGGGCCGGGAGGCCATCCTCGCCTTGTGGCGCCAGGTGTTGGCCGGCTTTGAGTTTGCCGTGCTCATGCCCTCTTCCCATCGGTTTGAGATCAACAGCGATCGGGCCACAGGCCATTGGTATCTGCAAGAGTTCACTCGCGACCTGGAGGGACAGTCGATGTTCGCCCTCAGTCGCTACGACGATGAATACGTGCGGGTAAATGGCCGCTGGCTGTTCAAACGGC
The DNA here is from genome assembly GCF_009388985.1 of Halioglobus maricola. Lineage (NCBI taxonomy): Bacteria > Pseudomonadati > Pseudomonadota > Gammaproteobacteria > Cellvibrionales > Halieaceae > Halioglobus > Halioglobus maricola. The sequence goes on along the minus strand of NZ_CP036422.1, from coordinate 1,205,339 downwards.
GCAGCTACCAATTCATCTACCAGGGCCCGGCGGAACTCCCGGGAGACTACACCGCACTAGGTTAGCCTCGGAGAGAAAAGCAGTCAGCTCTGATTGTTTTATCCTGGGGCATCTGCTAGCTTTCTTGCTATCCGCACAATAACGCCATAATCACGGACCGGAGAACGCTATGACCGTACTCGTAGCAGGTACCATCGACATTCTCGATGGCGACCGCGAAAAAGCCCTCGCCGCCTCAGCGGCGCTGATGGACGAAACACGCAACCAGGAAGGCTGCCGGCACTATGTCTGGTCTGCCGACCCGACCTCGGACACCCGGGTCTACGTCTACGAAAACTGGGAAAGTTCTGAAGCCCTGAACGCCCACCTGGCAGGCCCCTACTACTTGCAAATGCTCGGCATTCTCGGCACATACAACGTCGTCAATACCGAAGTCACGAAGTTTAGGTCCGACCTCGAAGAACCCGTCTATGACCCTGAAGGCCGCCCTCGTGGCGACTTCTTCACTGCTTGAGTTAGTCAACACAATGACCCGCAAAGAAGTCAAAACGTATTGCCGTTTCTGTCACGCGTACTGCCCGATGGTTGCGACGGTGGAAAACGATCGACTGACCGCCCTGGCGCCCGACACCGACAATGAGATCTACGGCGGCTATACCTGCGTCAAGGGTCGCCAGATGCTGGAACAGATCTACCAGCCAGAGCGCCTGCAGCGATCACAGAAACGGCAGCCCGACGGTTCGCTGGAAGCTATCGGCAGCCAACAGGCACTGGATGAAATTGCGGCCAAGCTGGGCGAAATTCTGGCCGAGCATGGTCCGCGCGCCATTGCCAGCTATAACGGCACCTACTCATTCCAGAATTCGGCCGCTCACGCGGTGGCCCGCGCTTTCCACGGTGCAATAGGCTCACCGTCGTTCTATACCAGCGTTACTATCGATCAGCCTGCCAAAGTAGCCATTGCACCTACACGCATGGGTGCGTGGACCGCCGGCACGCATATGTGGAACGATTCCGACGTCTCACTGGTGATCGGCAACAACACCCTGATTTCGCACTTCTCAGTTCCCGGTGGCGTGCCCTCCTTCAGCCCCGCAAACGCTCTGCGCGAGGGCCGCAAACGCGGTTTGAAACTGATCGTGATCGACCCGCGTGAATCGGAGGTAGCCAAGCGCGCAGACCTGCATCTACAGATCAAGCCCGGCCAGGACGCCGCCCTGCTCGCCTGCATGATTCAAATCATCATCCGCGAAGAGCTGTACGACAAGGATTTCTGCGCCGAGCACACCCAGGGATTCGAGGCGCTCGACGAAGCGACTCGCCGATTTACGCCCGAGGAAGTCGCGCGCGCAGCGGGCATCCCGGAAGAACAAATATTTGCGGCAGCGCGTATCTTCGGCGCAGGCCCTCGCGGTGCCGCTGTCACCGGCACTGGTCCGGAGATGGGCCCACATCCCAATCTCATGCAACACCTATCACAGTGCCTGAATGCAATATGTGGTCGCCACACACGCGCAGGGGAGCGCGTGCCCAACACCGGCGTCCTCACACCTGAAGCACCAGTGCACGCCCAGGCCATGCCGCCCCAGCCTCAATGGCTGACCGAGGGTGTCGCCAGCCGCGTCGTCGATGATGTCTTCGAAACCACCGTGCTCTCCCCGTACGGCCCTCTCAAAGAAATGCCCACTGGCTTGATGGCCGATGAAATTCTCACCCCGGGAGAGGGCAAGATTCGCGCCCTGATATGTGTCGGCGGCAATCCATTGCTCGCCTGCCCTGACCAGGAAAAAATGCATAGAGCCCTGGCAGATCTCGACCTGCTGGTGTGCATAGACATCAAGGAATCCGCCACCGCACAGATGGCCGACTACATACTCGCGCCCAAGGTTTGTCTGGAGCGGGAAGATGTCACCCTGCTCACCGATATCTGGCACGACAAACCCTACAGCCAGTACAGCCCGCAGGTCGTTCCGGCACGCGGCGACGAGGTAGAAGAGTGGCAGGTTTTCTGGGAACTGGGCCAGCGCATGGAGTTGGCACTGGAACTCAATGGTGAACCAGTTGATATGTCCCAACTGCCTCCCAAGCTCGACTTGCTGCGCAGCATGACCCGAGGCTCTCGCGTGCCGATAGACGACATAGTGGCCCGCGAGGGAGGTCATGTTATCGACTTACCGGATGTCATTGCCCAAGCTGCTGACCCTGCAACCAGAGGCTATCTGGAACTTTTTCCAGAAGGTCTGGATGGAGAACTTGAGAGCGCATTCGCGGATATGCATACGGTGGATGACGATTTTCCTCTGCTGCTGATCAGCCGCCGCATGAAATACACCCACAACTCCACCGGTCCAGAACTGAGCCTGCTGCGCGCCAAGGACAGCTACAACCCAACGTTTATGCACTCTGACGATCTGACTGCGCTGGGACTGACTGATGGAGATGAAATCAGTGTGGCCTCACGTCACGGTGCGATACCCGGCATTGTGCGCCGCAGCGACGACATCAAACCCGGCGTTGTCTCCATGTCCCACAGCTGGGGCGGCAGCCCCGACCCGTCGCGCGGTGTTGATGATCAATTCCGCGAGATGGGCAGCAACACCAACCGGCTGATCGACAACCTGCATCAGCTCGAGCGCTATTCAGCCATGCCGCGTCTGAGCAGTATTCCAGTGGCTATTTGCAAACGTGCACCCTAAGCGGTGTGCAATGCGCTACAATGCCCGCCGCTCGCAGCGGAAAAACAGGCGAGCCGGTTTTGAATTTTTGGAGAGTACATGAGTAAGGCAAAGGCGGACGCCACCGGAGCGAGCCAGGACATCAGCTGGCAGGCACAAAAAAGTGCCATGACCCGCGACCGCATTCTCGACGCAGCGATCAACTGCTTTATCACCCTGGGCTATACCAACGTCACAACGGCCAAGGTCGCCAGCGAGGCAGGCGTGTCCCGCGGCGCCATGCTGCACCACTTTCCGTCCAAGACCGAGCTTATTCAGGCAGCGGTGGAATACCTGCACCAGCAATTGCTGGAAGACTACAGTGCCCGGGTACGCAAAATTCCGGCTTCAGCCAAAGGCGCCAAGCGCCGCCGCGCCGGTGTAGAAGCGTATTGGCAACACCTCACCGGTGACCTGTTTACCGCCTACCACGAATTGTGTGTAGCCGGCCGCACCGATGCGGAGCTGAAAGACATTCTCGAAGAATCCACCCGTCGCTTTGACCAACATGTGGCCGAAACCAACGCCGAGCTATTCAGCGAATGGAATGGTCATGGCGAACGCTTCCAGATCGCAATGGACCTCACCAAATTTCTGATGGAAGGCATGGCGGTGGGACAGATCGTGAGTAACCGCGACCAACGCGTGAACCGCATGCTCGATTACCTGACAGATCGTCTGGAAGAGATATTCCAGGAGGGCGAATCAGGGGCTATTGGCCGCCATTCAGCCAGGAAAAAGTAACCCCCTAACGCTCACGCGGCGCGCTGCGCCAGATACCGCTCCATGTGGTAGTCGCCGTCACCAAACAGTTTGGACAGCAACAGCAAGCGTTTGAACAGATGACCGACAATTAGCTCGTCGGTCATCCCTATACCACCGTGCAACTGCACCGCTTCATGCGATATGAAGCGCCCCGCTTCAGCCAGCTTGACCTTCATCCCCGCTCGGGCCGCTGCGGCTTGGTCATCGCCTTCATCTGTCAGAATCGCGGCGTAATACAGCAGCGAGCGTGTCTCTTCTATTTTCAGATACATGTCCGCCATGCGGTGCTGCAGCGCCTGGAATTTACCGATGGGCTGGCCGAACTGTTCTCGGGTTTTACAATATTCAACCGTTGCCTCCAGTAGCACCTGCATCGCACCCAGCGACTCGCCCCCTATCGCAATCAGCGCGGGGGCAAGCGCCGACTCGAGCTCGTTGACTGTCAGCTTGCAGACCAGTGTTGCCGCGACAGCATCAAACTCCAGGTGTGCGCCCTTACTGCCATCAACCGCGGTGAAACAGGTCCGCGTAATGCCTGGACTATCACCATCAACCAACAGCAGCGCCAACTCGTGATCCACCATCGCGGTCACCAGGAAATGGTCCGCGATCTGGGCGTTCAACGCAGTAATCTTGGCGCCATTGAGAAACAGGCTTGCAAGCTCACCTCCGGCAGAAGTCGTGATTTTGTCCCACGCATAACCGCCGCTCTGTTCGGCAAAGGCAAATGCCCACTGGGCCTCGCCATTAATCAGCGGCGGCAAATAGAGCTGCTTTTGCTCCTCTGAAGCGAACGCCGCCAACAGGCCGCCGCAGGTGACCGCCGTGTGCAGGTAGGGCTCTCGCACGAGCCCCCGCCCCAAAGCCTCGGACAGCACCATCAAGTCGGTTACCGATCCACCCAGGCCACCCTGTTCTTCAGAGAACGGCAAAGCCAGCCACCCCAGTTCCGCGAAGGTAGCCCACGCCGCGGGATCGAACCCGATTTCAGTGACCGCGAGCTTGCGATGCCGCTCTACGCCACCGGCATCCTGAATGTATTTCCCTACGCTCTCGCGTAGCAGTACCTGTTCGTCTGTAAGAGAAAAGTCCACGTGTGCACACTCTGGGATTTTGGCCCATGCTAGCAAGGCGCTCTCCCCAAAACAATCAGTCCCTACTGTTTTATTTCGAGCCATTGAGATAGCCTAGACTTCAGCGTGAGTCTTAGAAAGGAAAGGAAGCATGACCAAACTCAACCTGACAGCTGACGAAGTACTATCCACCACCCGCGCCGTGCGCAAGCGACTCAACTTTGACCGCCCGGTTGAAGACACACTGCTACGCGAATGCCTGGAGATTGCCTTGCAGGCACCTTCCGGCTCTAACTCCCAGGGCTGGCAGTTCATGCTGGTGACCGACCGGGAGAAAATCAGCGCCATCGCTGAATACTACCGCCAGGCCTTCGCCACTTACGAGGCCAGCGAAGCCCAGCCAATGAAACAACACCTGGATGATCCCGGCATGGCCACCACTCAGGCGCGAGTGCTCAACTCAGCCCAGTTTCTTGCCGCCAACCTGCACCGGGCTCCAGCGGTACTAATCCCCTGTATGCAGGGACGACCGGATACGCCTGGATTACCGGCGGGCATCATCGCCGGCATGTACGGTTCTATCATCCCTGCAACCTGGAGTTTCATGCTTGCCGCCCGCGAGCGCGGTCTGGGCACCTGCTGGACCACCCTGCATCTAAACTACGAACAAGAAGTCGCACAGCTGCTGTCCATTCCTGAGGGTTATACCCAGGTGGCCCTGATTCCGATCGCGTACACCCAGGGCACGCAGTTCTCGCCGGCACCGCGCAAATCCCTTGAGGATTGCCTGCACCTGAATAGCTGGCAAACTAGCAGCGCTGAATAACACGAGGCAGTGAATGTGAGTAAACAAGGAACCCCACTAAAATACTACGCAGGCGAACTACAATGCTGCGGAGAATACTTCAGCCCTGAGGGTGCTGGCCCCTTCCCTGTGGTGCTGGTGGTACACGCCTGGGACGGCCTGGGAGACGAAGTACGCAGCAAGTGCCGCCGCCTCACCGAGGACGGCTATATCGGCTTCGCACTGGACGTTCATGGCGATGGCACCTTCCACACAGATTTCGAGAGCGTGCAGGAGGTGTTGCAGCCCTACATGCAAGATCGAGCCATGTTGCTCACGCGGCTCACTGCAGCTATCGACGCCGCGGCAAACATCCCTCGGGCCGACACGGCACGCATCGGCACAATGGGTTACTGCTTTGGCGGCATGTGCGCTCTTGATCTGGCCCGATCCGGGGGCCCTGCCATCAAAGCTGCTGCCTCATTCCACGGCCTGCTTGCGGCCAACGACCTGGGAGACTCCACCATCACGGCCCCCGTGCTGGTGCTCAATGGCGCAGATGACCCCATGGTGCCACTGGAGGCTATCGACGCCTTCCAGCAGGAGATGTCAGCGCGAGGAGCGGACTGGCAACTGGTGAACTATGGCCACACCCTGCACGGGTTCACGCGCAAGGTAGCAAACAATCCAGAGCGCGGTATTTTGTACAACGAGAAAGCCGACCAGCGTTCGTGGCGCGCCATGCTCGATTTCTTCGCCGAAGCGCTGTGAACAAGGCCTCTCAATAATGTATTCCGTCCCCGCTGAAGCGGACATCAATGCCCTGCTGGGCCACCGGTTTGCCGGCGGTAATTACCGACTGGAACACTGGGAGAATGTACTCCTCACCGGCTGTACCGGCGCGGATCTTCTGCCGGACGGCCTCGCCCACCCCGTGGCGCTGTTCCATCTGCCCATCACCGGAAGCGGCACAAGCATCGCGGAAATGTTCGCTCTGGGCCAGGCGGAGTCGGATCTCTCTATCATGATCGAGAGCTATGATTGGGAAATTTTCGAACCGCTGCGAGAAGAACAGGACTACCGGGTGGAGGGTTGCATCGCCAGCGCAGAACGCTGCAACGAAGGCGAGCGCGAATACGATCGGATTCAGTTCGTCTTCGATGTCAGCGAGGAAGGCAGACCTGTCGCGCGTTCGACTATCACCTGGCACTACACGAGGAACACACTGTGAAGTGGTCCGAGGGAGACTCCATACCCGAGTGGGTGATGCCTGAAGTTTCCGCCGAGCGGATGCGCACCATGGCTGCGCTACTGCGCGATCCAAACCCGCTTCACTGGGACCGGGAGGCCGTTGCAGCCTTACCTATGAACCTCGGTCACCGAACGATCAACCAGGGTCCACTGGGCCTCAGCTATATGGTCAACATGCTGCAAGCCTGGGCAGGGCCGGCCTGTATCCGCCGGCTGGTGACACGCTTTCCGCAGGTGGTGCTGGACGGTGAATGTGTCGTTGCGCGCGGCAAGGTAACCAGAGTCAGCGTTGAGAACGGCGAGCATATCGCCGATTGCGACATCTGGTTAGAGCACGCCGAACGCGGCGTGTTGCTGGAGGGCGAAGCACGGGTGGCACTGCCGGACTGATAGCGCTGACGCCTATCAGGCGATCTGCGATGAGGTGACCACTAGCGGCCACCTCGGGTTCAACATTAGCTGAGAACTACGCGGAGGGTCTCCAGGTGCCATGAAAGCCCGGCGGCACTCGATGGGACAAATGCGCCTTGGCCATGGGCCCTGAGCTGATATCCAGCGCATCAAAAATCCACAGGCCGCTTAGCCGGGTAGTAAAGTCTGTCACTACCGCCAACAAGTAGCCCTCCCCCTCTGCAGCGTCTTCAGACCTGGGCACAAACAGTGCTTCAGACACCATGCCGTTGCCGCAGGAAAACTGCACCGTGGTATTACTCTCGTGATCCCAGTAGCCGATCGTGTTGTAGAGATTGCTATTCACGTCCATGCCGCTCTTCACTTTACCGTCGGTGGTGGTGTACCAGCCGTGACGGTAATTCTTTCCGGCATAGCGAGGGTCGATCTGCGGAAACTCGAGCTCAAATTCAGCCATCGGCACCGACTCGACTTCTGCCTCCGGGTTGTTCAAATCGATCGTCCAACGGCATAACTTGCTTTTGGTTTCGCCGGTGGATTCACCATCCGGCGTCGGGAACAGTGGCGCCTGAGGGAACTGCGCCGCATCGATGGTGATCACACCATCGCTGTCGTACGCATTCATAAAGTGAAATACAAAGCAGGCATCCATTTTCAGCCAGCGAATATCGTCAGCGCTTTCTGCGTCGCGCGGCAGCACTGCCACATGAACGCCTTTGTCAGGCTCCCACGCAAAGGGCGGCCCACCTTCCATCGCCCGATCCAGACTGCCTGTAATCGGGAAAATCGGCACAACGATATAGTTTTCGGTAATGGCGAAATCATGCACCATTGCGGAATACGGTGTCGGAATATGAATGCTCTGGCAAAGAATCCCATCGGCATTCACCTTATGCACCATGACATCCTCGGAGAAAGGCCCGGTCGCCATATAGGCGAAGAACACCATCTCTCCGGTGTCGGGATCGACTTTGGGGTGCGCCGTCATCGCGGTGTGCAACTTGCCGCGGTAGGTCCAACTCCCTATGGAATCAAGTGAGATCGGGTCGATCTCATAGGGCTGGTGGCCCTCCTCCATGATCAGCAGACGGTCGCCGTGCCACACTGCTGCGGTATTGGCCAGGCCTTCCTTGTCGGTGAGCGCAAACTCGGCACAGTCTGGGTCACAATCGAAGGGGTTCAGGGCATTTATCAGTGCCTTGCCCTCGACATCTTCCAGGTTGAACTTGGCTGTGCGGACCCAACGGTTTATGTAGTCCACTCTCCCCTCGTCAATGTGGAATGCATGCACCATGCCGTCGCCGGCGAACAGGTGGTAGTCGCCGCGAGGCTTCCAGCGCTGATTGGGGCCCACACGGTAGAGGCTCCCTGAGAGATCGGCCGGGATCTCACCCTCGATCACAAGGTCACTGGCCTCACACTCCATCTGGATTGGTGCCCAGGGGAAGTTGAGGAAGGTGTTATCGGTGGGCATCGGCTCGGCCATGGCAGCACTCTCTTATCGTTTTTTGGCAGCGTCCAACATACCGCCAGTAATAAAATCAGTCAATTCTGTTTGTTTTTTAAAAGACATTTGTTACTGTTTTGTCATCTGAGAATAACGATAAAACGAGTGGTAATGATCATGAGGATGCTTGGATCAACCCTTGGGGCTGCCCTGCTCCTGCCCCTCGCGAGCCCAGGCGCGCTCGCACAGGACGGAGAAACACTGGTACTGGAAGAAATTCTGGTCACTGCCAGCCGCCGTGTCGAGCGGCTGCAGGAGGTAGGCATGTCTGTGTCTGCCTTTGGCTCAGATTTCCTGCAAAACACGGGGGTCAACCAGCTCACCGATCTGGAGCAATACACCCCTAACCTGAAGATAACGCCCAGTAACGATTCCAACGGCACATCCTACCGGATTCGCGGTATCGGATCCGTGGGCACAAACTCGGGCATCGACCCCAGCGTCGGGATGTTCATCGACGGTGTCTATCAGGGGCGCGCTGGCATGAGCATCACCGACCTGGTCGATGTGGAGCGGATCGAAGTGCTGCGAGGCCCCCAGGGCACCCTCTACGGCAAGAATACGGCAGCTGGGGCCATCAGCATTATCACCAAGCAGCCAACCAGCGAGTTCGAATACCTGGCGGAAGCGGGGTATGACAGCGAGGAGCGGATGGAACTCCGGGGTATGGTGAATATTCCGCTGGGTGATTCAGACCACGCCATGCGTCTTACCGCCTACGGCATCGACGGCGACCATATGTATCGCAACAGCTTCAATGGCGAGGGCGTGAACGACACCAATAAGTATGGTGGCCGCGCCAGAATCCTGTTCGACTTGGAGGGCGATACTACCACTGACGGCTTCGGCCAATTCATCCTCTCCGTGGACTACTCCAAGGAAGATACGGACTGCTGCGCCTTTGCGACTATTGCTTACGATGGCCTCTCTACCTTGAATTCACCCGCAACCAGCACGCCCTCTGCCGAATGGCAGGAGATGCTGGGCAACAACGCCCTCGGCCAGCCTATTTTGCGCTACAACGATTTTGAAACCATAGAGGGCTATTCTCCGCCAGAGGTTGACCCTTTCGGCGACGACTATTGGTTCAATGCGCCTCTGGGCAACGAGGTCGATGTCGGCGGGGCAGGCCTGGAGTGGAATAGAGACCTCGAGAGTGGCAGCACAGTAACTTTTATCAATGCCTGGCGTTTCTATGAGTCAATGAGCATGTTCGACGGCGATTTCACCGCTTACGATGCCAACCAGACCACCACCGAAATCGACCTCGACCAGTATTCCTCCGAGCTACGCCTCACATCTGAAGGCGGCGAAACCATCGACTACCAGGCGGGCCTGTACGCTTACAAGTCTGAAATGGACTCTATCGGCGAGTTTGAGCAACGCGAAGACTTACTGGAGAAGATCATTCTGTTCGGCGATATCACCATGGCGGACTTCTCGCCTGGCGGCTCGCTCAACACAGACACCAACAAGTACACGACCACCAGTTACGCTGCGTTTGGCCAGGCCGTCTGGAACATTACTGAAGCGTTCAGCTCGACCCTGGGGCTCCGCTATACCTACGAGACAAAGGAACGGGAAGGCACTCAGATCACAACCCCGGCGGTGCCCTTTGATACCCCGCCCATTGCAGGCCCCGACATTGCGTACGACGACGATCGCAGTGATTCGGCCCTGTCACCTTCATTGAATTTCCGCTATTTCTTTAACCCCGACGTCATGGGCTACGCCATGGTGAGCCGCGGCTTCAAGTCAGGCGGCTACGACCAGCGTCGCCAGGCGCTGGGAGAAACCGGCGAGTTCGATGAGGAAATCTCGACGTCCTACGAAATCGGCTGGAAAACCTCCTGGAATAACCGCCGCCTGCAGTTCAATGGCGCCCTGTTCTTTGTCGACTACGAAGATTTCCAGGCCCAGTCCTTCGACGGTGCCTCCCTCAAGGTCACCAATGCCGGCGACATGGAGAGCTACGGCGCAGAATTGGAACTGACCTATCTGCCGGCAGTCAACATGATGTTCGGCAGCGCACTGGGCTATAACAAAGCAGAGTACAAGTCCTTCGATAACGGCCAGTGCACGATTGAACAGTCCTTCGAAGAGTACTACATCGAAGGTGGTGCCCAGGGCGGCTCGCCTGGCACTGCATCAGTGTGCGTTCAGGACCTGGCAGGACAGCCAATCGACAACGCGCCTGAATGGACTATCAGTTCCTACCTCCAGTACGATCACGAGCTCGGCAGCGACCTACTCGGCACTGCACGACTCGAACACAGCTACACAGACGGGTATTTCCTGGATCAGGACCTCGACCCCAATCTGGAAAATGATGACGTCAACCTGATCAACCTTCGCCTTACCCTGAGCAATCAAGCGAGGACCTGGGAAGCGATTTTGTGGGGCCGGAATCTCCTCGATGAAGAGTACTTCGCCATCGGCCTCGACGCCCCGACCCTGGGCGGCTACGCGGGTATCACAGCCCCGGGCTCCACCTACGGGATCACCCTGCGAATGATGAACTAGACTACCGTTATGGCTGACAACGACCTCATCACAACCGACCGCAGCACTGGCCGGGTTTCGCCGGCCCAACGCCCGGGCCTCTGGTACAACTGGGGGCCGCAGGCGTGGATAGATATGTGGATGTCGAACACCATGCTGGTGAAGAAAGCCATGCCGCTGGTCACCCATACATTCCTGCCGATACTGCGCCTGTCAGGCGACAAGGAACAAGTCGATCGGGACTGGGCCGCAACCAAGGAAAAGCGCGAGGTCGTGCGCTTCCTTGACTCACCGCGCGAAAAATGGCGCAAGCGCTACGGTAACTTTGTCCGCGAGGTGGAGTGGTCACTACTTGAATTGCGCAAGTATTACAGCCCGAAACAATTCGACGAAATCGTTATTGGCAATGCAGTAGCGACTTCACACGAAAACGCCTCCGACTTCATGGATATGATGAACAGCATGTCGGACAAGAACAAAGACAAGAAGACCAAGAAGAAATCCGACGGTTCGACGCAACCGGGCTGGTTCAGCACGTTCATGTTCGAGACCTTCAATCCCGCCCACTGGCTCACCGGCCGAGCGACGATCGCGGAATTTGACCCTTCCAACGGCCTCACAGTAATGGAAATACCCGACTGCGCATGGCATACCTGCGGCAGGCAAGCCGACTTGCCTAACCCGAATGCCCTGCCCGAAGAGGGATGCCTGGCCATCTGTAAAGGGCCGTTCGAGGCCATGTTTAAAGGGGAGAACGGCGGCCTCAAAATGGAATTCGATCCGCACCTACCCGAAACCTCTTGCACCGTGCGCATGACCTGGTCCACCGACTAGCCGTGCAGCTTAAGGATCTTATCGAGCCCAGGGCGAAGCTGGCACAGCAGGCAAAACGCATTCGCGAACTGGAACAGGAACTGGTAACACTCAAGGCACAGAACGACAGCATGCGTGATGGAATGCGGCGTTGTGTGACCTGCGAGTACCGAATCGACTACAAGGCCCGTCAGGGCCAATCTACCGAGGAGTAAACATGTCCACTATTCTCGTCACCGGCGCCAGCACAGGCATCGGCCAGGAAGCTGCCCTCCACATGGCCCGCAAGGGAAACCAGGTCTACGCTGCTGTGCGCAACCCGGACGGCGTGGATGACCTGCGCAAGGCTATTGCCGCGGAGTCACTGCCAGTAACTGTGGTACAGATGGATATCACTCAGCCTGAATCCATCGACAGCGCCATCGCTCAGATCATGGCGGAGACCGGCAGCATCGACGCCCTGGTAAATAACGCTGGCGTTGGCGCAGGCCAGGCGGTTGAGATGACATCGATGGAAGACGTGCGCTGGATCTTCGAAACGAACTACTTTGGCACAGTAAATGTGCTGCGGGCAGTAACTCCGATTATGCGCAAGCAAGGCAGCGGGCGAATAGTCAACGTCGGCTCCCTCGCGGGCCGGGTACCCATGGGCTGTCACGCTCACTACTCCGCGTCAAAATTTGCAATGGAAGGCCTAAGCGAATCACTCGCATTCGAAATGGCTGAATTTAATGTGAAGGTGTCCATCATCGAACCAGGGTGCGTGCTCACACCGATCTGGGGCAAGGCCGAGCCGATGGATGAATCAATTGAGCAACCCTACATGAACACCCTGATGCGGTTAGGACGCTGGTTCGAGTTCAATCTTGGACGGCCCGCCATGCCTGCTGACGTGGCAACGGCTATCGAAGATGCCATCGATTCAGATACACCGCGCTTCCGCTACCCGGTGGGCGCAGACGCCGAAGAGATGATCGCCGCGCGTGCGAAAGTGTCAGACGAGGAGTGGATCAAAGCCAACTGTCTGCAGGGCGAGGCACACGATGACCGCATGCTGGAGCTGGTGGGCAAGGACTACTACCGCTAGCGAAGATAACGGTGCTCAGCCAATTTTGGTGAGCACCTTACACTGATCCTTAGGCGTGCGTAGCGCCTCAAACGCATCGGGCAATTCGTCCAGGCTGACGACATCCGTAATCATTGGACGCACATCGATACGACCTTCAGCGAGCATCGCCAGCGACGTTTCAAAATCATCGCGGGTATAAGCCACCGCGAACTGGATCCGCAATTCCTTGAATAACCCCAGCAATGGCATGAAGCCATCAGGCTGCTCACACACGCCTACAGGCACGATAAGGCCTCCGTGTGGCGCAATCTCAATACACTGCTGAATCAGCCCCGGCGCACCCACACATTCGAATATGACATCGGGAGCGCCGCCTGTCAGGTCTGCATATTGCGCAGCCAGTGCCTCTGCCCCGGCGGCGGGGTCGGGCTGGATGACGGCAGTGGCGCCCATCTGCTTGGCAAGCTCCATGCGGCTGGATGCCATTTCGCTCACCACCACATCGCGAGCACCGAAGAAGCGCGCCCAGAGGGCAACCGTCAATCCGATCGGCCCGGCACCAATAACCAGCACCCTGCTACCCGCCTGGAGCTTTGATACGCGTACAGCGTGAATACCTACGGCCAGGGGCTCGATCAGTGTGGCCGTTTCCAGGTCGAGGCTGTCAGGGAGCTTGAGTGTTTCCTGCGCGCCGGCTGGCACATACTCGGCAAAGCCACCCTGGGCATCAATACCCGATACTTTCTTGTTCTGGCACTCGTAAAAGCGGCCTGTCGCACAAGCCGGGCAGGTACCACAGCAAATAAATGGCAGCGAACAAACCCTGTCACCGACCTGCCAGTCACCGATGGCATCCGGACCAACCTCGACGATCTCACCAACATACTCATGGCCAAGCACCTGACCGCAGCACGCCGTGGTTAGCCCTTCACGCGTGGCGTGCAAATCAGTGCCGCACACCCCGCAATACCCCACTTTCATCACCAGCTCATTGCGTTCAGGCGTGGGGTCAGCGATCTCTTGAATCGAAAGTGGCTTGCCAACTTCCTCGAATACAGCCGCCTTCATGCCTGCACCTCGCGCTTTTCATAGCTAATATGTAGCTCTTTCAGCCCACGCAACACCATATTGGGCGAGTGCATGAGATCGTTCTTACCTTCGACCAGCTGAATATTGGTCATACGCTCAAGGATCTTCTGGAATGCCACCTGCATCTCCTTGCGGCCCAGAAACGCACCGGGACAGAAATGCGTGCCATAACCAAAGGCGATGTGCTCATCGGCATTCTTGCGGCACACGTCCATCTTGTCCGGCTCATCAAATACCGCTTCATCCCGGTTCGCCGCGGCATAACGCAGCATCAGCAAAGAATCTTTGGGTATCTGCACACCACGAATCTCTGTGTCTGTAGTCACCACCCGCCACAGGCCCGCGGAAGGAGATTCCAGACGTAGCATTTCCTCCACCGCGTTATCGATCATAGAGGGATCATCGAGCAGGGCCTGCATCTGATCCTGTAATTGAATCAGCGACAACAGGCCACCCGCCAAGGACGAGGTGGTTGTCTCATTGCCTGCCACCAACAACTGCTCGACCATGCTGAGTATTTCTTCAACCGTCATCAGGCGCTCGCCATCGGCGGGTTTGATCGTGTTATTGGCCAGATCGGAAATAATATCGTCCCGGGGCTCAGCCCGACGCTGGGCGATAATCTCGGCCATGTAGTGCTGCCACTCGACAATCAGCGTGGCGTCCTCAATCTGCTTCTGCTCATCAGCCATGCCCCCCAGGCGCGACGCAAAGGCGTCAGACCAGGTTTTGATGCGGCGCAGGTCCTTGCGCGGTACGCCGAGCTGGTCGGCGATTACATACACCGGAAGAGGCGTCGCGAAGTCATGGACGAAATCGCACTCTCCTTTCTCGAGCATATCATCGAGCAATTCATCCACCACCGTTTCCATATAGGGACGCATCGTCTCAACACGCTTGGCCGAGAACACCTTGTTGATCAGCGAGCGATAGACCTTGTGTGCCGGGGGATCTAGCGTGAGCAGCGTGGGGGGTTGCTCGTAACCAGTGGCGTAGATCGCCTTCACCTGATCTGAGGGTTCAGGCCCCTGCAAAACATCCTGGAAGTCATTGGAGAAAGTTGCGGTATCGCGATTGACGGTGCGAATATCCTCCCAGCGCGAAAGAAAAAAGATATTCGTGCCCGGAAGCTGATACACCGGCGCCTGCTCACGCACCACTTTGTAAAACTCGAATGGCGATTCGATGACCTCCGGGGAAAAGAAGTCAAAATCTGCGGGGCACTTGGCCATTTATGCTCTCCTGCTGGGCCGCCGGGAATGAGTTATTACTTATGTAATGGCGGCAATCTGAGCCTCACATTAGCCAATTAAAAATAAACAGTCAATTCTGATTGTTTTTATCAGGGGGCTTTGCTAATTTGCCTGTGCATAGTAGAAGGAGCCATCCATGGACCTCACATTCTCCGCCGAGGATCTGCAGTTCCAGCGGGAGGTGCGCCAGTTCCTGGCCAACCACCTCACCGAAGAAATTGTCGAGACCACCGCCAGCAACGCCAGCGTATTCGTAGAAAAAGAGCTGGCACTGCAGTGGCAAGCCATCCTGGTCGAGCAAGGATGGGCCGTGCCCCAGTGGCCCACCGAGCACGGCGGCACTGGCTGGACCGCCACCCAGAAATACATATTCAGTCGCGAGTGCTACCTCGCAGGCGCGCCGATGCTCATTCCTCTGGGCCTGCTAATGCTGGCGCCGGTGATCATGGCCTTTGGCAGTGAAGAGCAGAAAGCCGAGCATCTGCCGAAGATTCTGTCAGGCGAGCACTACTGGTGCCAGGGCTACTCCGAGCCAGGCGCGGGCTCTGACCTTGCGGGCCTCAAACTCAAGGCTGAGCCCAGTGGTGAAGACTACATCGTCAACGGCTCGAAGATCTGGACCACCCACGCCCACCTGGCAGACCATATTTTCTGCCTCGTACGCACCAGCAATGAGGGCCGGCCACAACAAGGCATCAGCTTCCTGCTGCTGGATATGGACTCGCCCGGTATCACGGTCGAACCCATCATCACCATGGCCGGTGACCACGAGGTAAATCAGGTGTTCTTCGATAACGTGCGGGTGCCCCAAACAAACCGCATTGGCGAAGAAAACAAGGGCTGGACCTACGCCAAATACCTACTGGAATTCGAACGCGGCGGTGGCTTTTCCGGACCGCTGGTACTGCACGAACTGGAACGCCTTTGGAAGCTTTATCGCGATACGGCCGACGCAGTGGTGGATTTCGACAGCACAGGGACACTCAAGCGCCGCATCGCGAACATCGAGATCGACCTGAAAGCGCTGGAGATTACCGAGTTGCGCATCCTCTCAGATGTCAGCGGTGGCGGAAACCCGGGGCCAGAATCATCGATTCTCAAACTAAACACCACTCGCATTGAACAGGCAATCAACGAAGTGTCGGTAGATATTCTCGGTTACCGCGGCCTGGAACTGAACCCCATGCCTGGCGCCAGCCCCTACCGCCCCGACCCCGAGAGCGCAGTGCTCCCCCGCTATCTCAACAATCGCGCAGCGTCTATCTTCGGCGGCTCACAGGAAGTGCAACGCAACATCGTAGCCAAGCTGGTGCTTGGGCTCTAGAGTGCCAAAACCATGAACCGGGATGCACTCGTCAAAGAAACAAAGCGACTGCTAGAGCTGGTCGCAAACAACACGACTACCATGGCCGATGCGGTGATGTCGTTGGATGTACAAGAATATATCGACCCCGAGCGATTCGACCTCGAACGACAAGCCCTGTTTCGCAACTACCCACAGTTTGTCGGGCCCAGCTGCACCCTCCCCAACCCCGGTGACTATTTCGCTTTCGACGATACTGGAATCCCCATTCTGGTGGTGCGCAACGGCGAAGGTCTGCTCAAGGCCTTTGTGAACAGCTGCTCTCACCGTGGTGCGCCAATCAATGAGTGCGCAAGCGGGCAAGCCAAGAAGGGCCGCATGTTCTCCTGCCCCTATCACGGTTGGAGCTATGACCTGGACGGCAAGCTTATCGGAATCCCTTTCCAGGAAGGTTTCGAAGGAATGGACCGAGAAAGCCTTGGCTTGCGTGAGTTGCAGGTAGAAGAAAAGTACGGCTTTATTTTCGTGATGCCAAATCCTGACCTGCGTTTCGAAATCGACGATGTCCTGAGCGGTATGGAAGCTCGACTGGAAGGCAACGGCCTCGAAAACCACTACTACCTGGGAGCGAAGAAGGTAGAGACCGCGTTCAACTGGAAATTGAACATGGACACCTTTCAGGAGTTCTATCACTTCGAGTCACTGCATCCAGAGAGTATCGGCCAGATGGCCCACTCGAATGTCAGTACGTTTCACACCTTCGGCCGCAATCATGCCATGGGCTCGGCAACATTGACGATCGATGAATTGCGCCAGATACCGGAAGCGCAATGGGACCCACGTGAATACACATCCTATGTGAACTATATTTTCCCCAACACAGTGATCTTCGCCGTCGCCGACCACTTCCAGACCTGGCGCGTTTACCCGGTGAGCCCAGACACGTCTGTGGTGTATCACAGCATGTATCTGCCAAACGCTCCCCAAAGTGACGAAGAGCGAGCGCAGCGCGAAGAATACTTCCAGTTGATCAATGATGTTGCTGTAGCAGAAGACTACTCACTGGTGGACAAGATCACACGCGGCTTACACAGCGGTCTCGATCGCAAAGTGCTATTTGGGCGCAATGAACCCGGCGTGCAGAATATGCACCGGCAGATCAGTGAAGTTCTGGGCCTGACCACTCCAGGCTAGCTCAACGATTCCGACGTACTCAGCAAGCCTCCCCTTTCGCCTAATCGCATTCCTTTTGATACTCTTCTGTGAACGTCCGTTTTTATCCAAGGAGTGGCACTGTTCTAGCATGCCCCGACTCTCAGAGTGAATGCGGTGTTAATGATTTCCAAGGAATTAGAATGGCTGATCAAGAAATAAACCTGCGGAAGCTGCTACTTGAAGGCGTGGCAATCGTCGCCAGTATACTTATTGCCTTCGGTATAGATTCCAGTTGGGAAGAGTTCCAGGAAAACAAAAAGAGGGAGCACGCCCTCAGTGCGTTGCGCTCAGAATTTCAGGCCACCTATGCGGGGGCAATGTCGACGAGAGATTATCACAAGCAGGAGCAGGAACAGTTGCTTCAATTGCTCAAGCTGACTCGGGAAGGCCCTGCAGATCTAGATGCGGAAGAAGCCATTCAATTAGTACAATCAGCCATCCTGTTTACAACCTATCTTCCGCCTACCGGTGCTCTTGACTCGTTGATTGGCTCAGGGGATCTAAACAGTCTTCTACCAGCAGAGTTGCGCTCCAACCTGGTTCAGTTTCAGAAGCTGCTCGAGAGCTTGTACAGAACTCAGAGCTGGGGTCTCGCTTTCGTCAATGAGGAACTGACCATCTATCTTGGCGAGAGAGTTCCACTGGTGGTCTTCGGATTCAGTGATGAGCAACATCGAAAGAAGTGGAGTGATTACTACTCCAAGGAGGAAACGGCAGTGTATGCGCGCGAACTCATGGGATCTCTAGAGTTCCAGAACCTGATTCATACGCGTTTGCTGATAGCGGCACTACTTGAAAATAAGACAGGCTTGCTGGCAGAGGATGCGGGCATCATTTGTGAGATGCTGGGTACTGAATGTTCCACTAGCGAAGCCTAGAAGAGAGTCCACACCGCGCTTACTCTGACCTGGGGTGTCTGATGCTCCACATGAAATAGAGTGAAGCGATGATTCCCAAAAATTCAACCGATGCAATAAACCCGATCGTCTCGATATTCAGGGTCAGATGATGATTAGGCGCTAATAGTCTTAGCTCGTGCACATACTGAAGCTGCCGATAGAAATAACCTGCAGTCCCGTAGAGAAAAAATCCAGAAACAAATACAAAGAGTGCATTGACGATGACAACTTGCGCTCTACTAAGGCGAGCTCCCGCCGAAAACGCCGCCACCAGATACGCAGTAACTGCAGTCAGATATAGAGTCATGGCAGTCATGGCTGCAACGGAATAACTCGCTATTACGTCTGCAAGCTCATACTCACTCATGCTTCAATCTCTTGGTCATTCGCTCTCCACTTACCATACCCTGATGTCAGACTTTAGGCAGAATCCGTCAACCATCGAAGCAGCCTTCATGCCTTGGCGCAGCTTCCAGAATGTCGGCTATGTCCGCTACGAAGCTGGCTCTATTCCTGTTACCCCACTGCTGAAAGAATTCGGAGTAACATTGAACGGCAAGAAGATCGGTGAGATGGGCTCTCTCTGCCTCCCACACTTCCTCTGGCACCAGCCCTAGTTGGTACTGAAAATGCACAGCATCTGAAAGGCTTGTCCACATATCTGTAAATTCTAATAGAAGCCTACGCTCTCCCGGTAGAAGCTCCTCGTCGGTATACAATTTGTCTACGACTGGCCGGATCGTGTCTTCCGCGAATAGGAATCCATAGGCTTCCATTTCCAACTGCAGCGTTGCCAAATAAACATCTGCGGTTGCAATATCCCTTGATTGCTTCAACTCGTATGCTACAAATAGCAGCGAAGCAATAACACCCAGGAATCCCAGCGCCTGTGCCCATCTTCCTGTCTTGCTCTCTTTCATCATCCCTGTCCTTATTGTTAGGTCCCATCCAAGGGTACACCGAAGCCTGCCGCCAGAAGCGACCTGCTGGGGAAAGAATCAGCACTGGAGGGTACGATGCCCGCTTACACTTCAAAGCGGTCATTCGGTTTTGGGGTGCCTGATATCCCACATGAACTTGTAACTGCCAACCACTGTCAGGCTAAATGCCATGACGAGAAGCAGAGCAATATCATCTCTCGCGGTGAGCTTGGCAACCTCACCTGAAGCTAAGTTATAACCAGCAGTTTCGATAATGGCCGCCCGGTGAGACATTTCATGTAATGCCCAAGTAAGAAATCCTGAAATGAACCCGTAGAAAATATTGACGAGTACAACCTGCGATCTAGTCATACGCTCTCCAGCAACAAATGCTACAACCAGATAACCGCTTATAACTGAAATCAAAAGTCCCATCATAGTTGCCACGTTTCCCCAAGTGACAAAAGCGACCTCTAACATTCCTTCCGCTGTCATATTCTTATTCCTGTTGCTCGAGTTCCAACAAGAATAACCCGATGTCCGCTATTACGCGAAGGTGGCAAGCTGGCGAGCAGTATCCACGCTGTTACTAAATGGAACGTCTCTCCTTTATTCGGGAACACTAACGCTGCTCTGTGGCGAACTAAAGCTTAAGCGGTTCCGCAGAACCCTGCTCCAACTCCCTCGCAACCCCAATGAGAACTTTCGCCACCTCCTCCTTTGATGGACTGCTTTCCTGAAGTGGGTGGGGTCCCTCTATGGTGAAAATATTCCATCCACGCTTTCGCGCCCTCAATGGCGCTTCTTTTTGCCTCATATAGCCGAAAGTCTCGGCATTTTCAGTCGCAACAATAATGGTTCCAGATTCGGGAGGAACGCCTGTTAGATCAATCCGGTCGGTATATGTTTTCCATGGGTGGCTCCTCATTGTTGGCGCCGGGTCACGCAATGCGTCTGCTGCGATAAGCCAGCCATCACCACTTTCCTCAACAGACTGCTGGGCGATTGATTTGACCTCTGGACCAAAGGCGTCGAGCAAATTCTCGCCATGATTCAAAGGCACAGTGTCAATGTAGACAACGTGGGCGATTCTATCGCCAAGCTCGTCCGCCACCCCGGTAATAACAGCTCCCCCATAACTATGAGCAACCAGGATCACATTCTGGATATCCAACCACGTAATGTAGTTTGAAATATCCGCTATGTGTGTCGATAGCCCTACTTGCTTGGACAGCAGGTGTTCTCTCTCTCCCAGCCCCGTCATCGATGGTGAGTGCACGGTAAGACCTTCGCTCTGCAGGAGACTTGAGAGAGCGTTCCATTGCCCGCCCCATTGAAAGGTACCGTGGACAAAAACAAAGCTAGGTTTACTAACGCTATTTTCCTCGGCCGCAATGGACAGATTTGGCGCTGCCGAGATCACCAGTATTACAAACGCTAACAGGCTTGCGTTAAGACTCATGCTTGTTTTCCTCAGTTAACCGGCTGACCGCCGGGCTGTAACCAGATACTCAATCAAACCGACACAGTACACGACTTCCACCGGTTCGAACTCAGAAGAAGATAGCATATTGACTGTATCCGCTCCCAAGCGAACGCGGCCAATTTCGAGATTGAAAATGGGCCGAGGCCTGGCCCTTTCTATATGTGTTGGCCATTGAAAATCTTTTTCGAAATGTAGAAGCCGATAGCAATGCCAATACCATTTGCGAGAAGGTCGTATTCTGACATTGCCCGGCCTGGAAGCTGAGACTGAACGGTCTCCAGAACACCACTATAGATAAATATAGCGATGCACAAATAGGTGTATTTTTTTAGTGGGGGCACAGCCCGCCGAGCAAGCAGAGCAAAAATCGCATAGATTGCCAGGTGGCCAACCTTATCCCACGGTTCCAGTGGCGCACTGTCCATCGGGCGGACAGAAGCATAGGTAATAAGGCCAGCGTAGCCTAGTAATACCAGCTTACTCATAGTCGCCCTGAAAACAAACAGCAGCTATGTACGCGATCACTTTTCCTCGCCGTGACGAAGACTCCACATAAAACCGTAACTGATCAATAGTGTCGTAACCGCCATCAGAGCGGGGAACAAGTAAGCACTCGCAAAAACCGTGCCTGTTTGACTTTCGTCGAGTGACAACGAAATTGTTGCTGCTTGAGTCGCTCTTATCAGAAATCGAGTGGCGACCCAGGCCAAGCCTGACATCCACAAGAGATATACTGTGTTCAATAGAAAAACTTGAAAGCCGTTAATCGATTTCCCCATAAAATAAGCTGCAACAAAGTAGGCGCTGACCAGCGCCACCATTAGAGACAAAATTGTGAAACTAATGGAATAGTTGCTCGCTGCAATGTCTGCATACTCGTATGCTGTCATTCTTACATGCCCCATTACTAGTCTTATCGTTACATCATAGACCCAAGTCTGCGTTCAGGCGAAGGCAGTCTACTAAAGGTCACACCTTTGCCAAGAGTCCAACCAGGTCATTAGCTTGCTTGCGAGACAGGCCTCCTAGAACACCTTCAGCTTTCGCATTGAGCGTCAGAGAAGCATGCTCAAACACCTCCAACCCTGCTTTTGTGATTTTCACCAGGCTCACTCTGGCATCTCGCGCACTAGATTCCTTTTCAACGAGGCCAATCTTTTCCATTGGCATCAACATTCTGGTGATAGCAGAAGCCGTGCGCGAGATGGCATCTGCAATATCAACGCGGCGAAGGCTCTGAGTAGGCGAACTCGCCAAGTTCAACAGCACCATATATTCTGCCAGGCCGATCCCGTGAATAGCGCCAAGGCTATTATCCAATTGCTTGGACACGATCGCACTCTTCAGCCAAACCGCCCTCGCCGCTTCCCCGTAAACAGATGCTTCTCTCATATTCATATACTCAATAGATACTTGATTACTCAAGTATAATTGAAGAATATTAGTTAGCAATGCCTGGGGATTACTATTGGGCACAAAAGCAGACATGGGGCTATCCTAATTAAGGAGGCTCACCGGGCCTCACCATTTGAAAGCAGCCACTGCTCGACAAGCCATAAGGAGAATAGCGTGGACATGAACCCGTTGACCCACCTGGACAAGGCCCAACCAGCACAGATGAGCGACGAACCAGTCATTGTCTTGAACTTGTTGAAGTTCAAGTCTGCCGAATCTCAGGACAGTTATCTTGACTATGCGGCCAGCTTCTTCAAAACGTTTGGTGCACGCGGAGCCGAGGCACTTTACTGTGGCAAGCTAATGGAGAAGGTACAGGGAGATGCCGGCGACTGGGATATCGTCATTCTCGTGAGATACACAAACCGCAAGATGTTCTACGATATGCTCCGCTCTGAGGAATACCAGGCGTTCAGCTACCTCAGAGAAGACGCGCTGGAAAATGCCGTGCTTCAGCCTTCTGAAGCTGTCATGCCCTACCGAACAGAGAGTATCGAATTTGAAGGTGGGGATTGGCTTGGCGAGATACAAAAGAGGCTGGCCTCCTAGTTCGCTTTCCATACACGAGTCATCGCTAAATGAAGAGGAATTGATGTAATGCTAAATCACGTAATGATAGGTTCCAACAACATTGAGAAAACAAGGCAGTTCTATGATGCCGTTCTCGCGGTTCTTGGCGCCGGGGCACCATTTGAACATGTGAATGACACCGGGCAGAAACGCCTTTTCTACATCCATGATGGATCAACCTTTTGCATCACCGAGCCGATCGATGGTCAACCTGTGAGTGTCGCTAATGGCTCCACCATAGGTTTTACCTGCGACTCCCCGGCGCAAATCAAGGAATTCCATGACGTCGCCATTGCAAACGGCGCGATAGCCATCGAAGAGCCCCCGGGACCGCGCGACAGCTCGATGGGCCCGGTGCACTTGTGTTACTTCCTGGACCCGGACGGCCATAAGATCTGCGGCTTTCATCGACCTGCTTGATTGATAGCGGCGAGGATAACGATTATTCAGGAGACGATGAGTGCCTTTTCACAAATGCCTCACTATTTTGATTGTTTCACTCATGCCAATGATGAGCGTCGTGAAGGCAGACTCAATATTATTGGCAGATGAGATCGATTCTATCGGAGAGCCTGAACTCGCTATCGCTGAAGCTGACAAAGGCTACACGCTGGCCAGAACAGTCACTGGGGAAATCCTGCTGGTTCTGTCTGCAGATTTCGAACATGTCGAAGCCATAGATTTGAGCACCAGGCTTGAAGCCACAGGCCTCGACGTTATCGAAGCCTATAACTCGATAGGCGAATCAGGTCTCAATCAGGCGGTTAAAGACAGCTCCTCTGGTACGTATACCTGGACTTCGCTGGGAGCCCCGGTGAACGACAGGCATCCGGGAATTGCGGCTGGAACGAATTTCAGCAAACACGCTGAAGAAGTGGGCCATGAAGACGGCCCATTTCTATTTCCCAAGCTATCCACGATGACGCCATGGAACGCGGCTGTTCACAAAGGCACGCGTCTGGACTATGAAGTCGAGCTTTGTGCCTTCCCTCTGTCAGACTACAAAGGCCAGAAAGAAATCAGCTTCGGATATACCCTTTGCGGGGACTTCACGGATCGATGGCTGCTGGTGAAGGACCTGAAAACCCGCGGAGAAATGGGAAAAACAGGATTTCCCTCTGGCAAGGGCGGCATCACACACTTTCCAATTGGACCACTTTTTTTGATTCCAAGGGACCCGGAACTCTACACCGAGATCGTAATATCGCTCTATGTAAACCTGGATCCCAGACAACATGCACCGGCGGGAGACATGATCTGGAGCCCTCCGCAAATTCTGGCAAATGCCCTGGATGACTGTAACTCCGACTACGTATTGGGCAACACAACCATCAGGCTTGCACCATGCGACGGTATCCCGACTGGCACACCCATTCTGACCGGGACGCCCGACGGCGTGATTTTCAGCCTGGCTAACTTACTCCTTCCATGGCCTTACCTGGGCGAAGGCGATGTTGTTTTGAGCTTCGGCACCTATCTGGGTTTAATGAAAAACACGGTCACACTTCAGGAAACACAATAAACTCACTTTGTCTTACTGGCGATCTGAGTAGCTTATCTCGCGATTAGCAAGACATCACTTCCGTCTAGTCTTACTTGATAACTGCCCAGAGGCGTGACCGCAGGCCGCGTCAGCGCGGTGCCGTCGCGCACATCGAAGGCAGCGCCGTGCATCGGACACAACACTCTGTTGCCCTTGAGCTTGCCCTCGCAGAGTCGCGCGGCACCATGCGTGCAGAGATTATCTATAGCGTATACACCGTCAGCCGTGTGGCAGAGCAGAATCTCCTTGCCCTCCAGTTCGACGCACAAACTCTTGCCCACGGGAATTTTATCCAGCGCGGCCACTTTGATCCAATTGCCATCACTCATAGCTCGCCCTCCTGCAGAAACTCATCCAGCGTCATATGCACGCGGCGAATACGCGCCTCCTGGTAATTGCCCAATGTGATGCCTCGCTTTTTGCTTCCGCGCAACCCTTGCTGCTGCAAGTGAAGGTTCCCGGTGTCTTCGTCGTATACGGGCGCCAGCCAGGACAGCACTTCCGCCTCTGTATAAGACTGCTCTACATCGAGTTTCACGGGCTCCGGAGGCTCCGGGTGCTCCGCCCCGTCAGCCAGGGGTTCCAGGATCATTATGTCAAACAGGCTGGTGTTCACGTCGTCACCATTGGGGCGAAAGCGGTACACCATCGGTACTGTAATTCCCGGGAAGAAAAACATATTCGGGAACAGATGATACTCGATAGAATCCAGCATCAATGCGTCGCTTACTGCCGTGAGATCCACTCCCCAGGCTTCGCCCAGACGCTTGCGCAAATCTGCCGCAGCAACACTACGGGCGGTTTCACCTTCGGGCACTTCCTCGTGTTCCAGACCGAATACCGAAAGGATCTGGAGCATCTCGTTCTCTGTGAGCGGCGGAGAGCGCCACTTATCGCCGGGATAGTCGTCCAGTGATTCGCTGCTATAGCAGCCGATATTGTGGATAAATCGCGTTACGTATTTGCCGAAGACATCGTATTGGGTATTAGCGCCATTGGGCGCATCGTGTGTTTCGAAGTTGTGGTAGGCCTCCAAAAACGCCTCTTGGGCCGCCTTCCAGTTGGCCGGTAGCACTTTCTGCACGTGGGCCCTGATGCGCCTTCGCTCGAGCGGAAAATGCTGAAAATGCTCAGGCAGGACATCCATGTAGTCCTCGAGCGGTTTTGCATTCGAATCGAGATTGATGAATACAAAGCCACCCCATAGCTCACAGGCCACCGGCCGCAGGCTGTGACTTTTATCCCCGGCGTGCGGAAAATCCCAACGGCCGGGCAACTGCGCCAACTCCCCGTCGAGGCTCCAACCCCAACCGTGGAAGGGGCAGGTGAACTGATTACTGTAGCCAGCCCCCTCCCCATCGAGTATCCGGGTTCCCCGGTGGGTACAGGCGTTTACGAAGGCCTGCACAGTATCGGGCGCACTTCGCACCACGATCACCGACCAGGGCCCGATATTGTGGACGTAGTTGTCACCCACGTCTGGGATATGTTCCTCGCGGCAAGCCCACTGCCAGCACCGCGCCCACAGGCGTTCATCCTCCAGCCTGGCAAACTCGCTCGAGGTATAGCGACTGCAATCGATATCGGCATCGCCAAGGAATTCATAGCGTTGTTCGAGCAAGGGCTGTGGCGGTGGCACCGCATCAGCGGCAATGGTTTCAGCAACGGTAGGGCCACTGGCCCTGGCGCTTCCCAATGTCTCTTCGGACATATCCTCTCCTGCGTGACTGGACGGCAATAGCCCACGCTAATACAATCAGGATTGACTGTTTTTATAATTATGTGCCGAGCCGGCTTACCTTTCAAGGCTGGGCGGCAAGAATCAGGAAAACTGCCATGACAGCGACACCCCCAGACCAGCTGGCCATCAGCGACATCCTGCACGCCCACTGCCGTGGCCTCGATCGCAATGACAGCACCCTCCTCGCCAGTTGCTACTGGCCAGAAGCGGAAGTGAACTATGGCAACTTCATTGGGCCCGCCGCTGAATTTTGTCAGCTGATAGGCCCCGCCCTCGCCCCTGTCTACGAACTCACCCGTCACTGTGTAAGCAACTTCACTATTCAGATAAATGGGGAACAGGCCCATTGCGAAAGCTATGTGGAGGCCGCCCACCTATTGCGGGGCGCTGAACAGGAGATGTGCTTCAGCGGCCGCTACCTGGACAGGCTCGAGAAACGCGATGGCCATTGGCGCATGGTGCACCGACATGTCGTGATGGACTGGAGCCGCACTCGAGCGATCACGGACGAGCGCCAGTCTGAGGGCTTTGTCGCACTCAGCAAAGGCACGGCTGGAGACGACGATCCTTCAATTCAATTTTTCCGGAAGGCCTGAACGCATGGATGCACAACTACAGCAGTTACTGGCAAAACAGACGATTCAGGAAATCAGTAGTCTGTACATGCGCGGCCTGGACAGGCTTGACCGCGACCTCCTGCTGGCACAGTTCTGGGACGATGGCTGGTGTGAGTACGGCTTTTACAACGCCAGCCCTGGTGAGTTTATCGACTTTGCCTTGGGCGCACTGAAAGACCACGTCGCCAACCAACATTTCATCGGCAATACACTAATCGACATAGACGGCAACCAAGCCTTTGGCGAGATCTATTTTCAGGCCTACCACAAGGTTCCTGCCGAAGACGGTTTCGAGGACATGATCATCGCAGGACGTTACCTGGATCGCTACGAATGTCGTAATGGCATCTGGAAACTCGCTTACCGCAGCGAAGTAGTGGACTGGAGCCGCAGTGCACCCACTAACGACCCCTATTTTGAACTGGCCCCTGGCACCCTGCGCGGCGGGCGTCAGGATGACGCTGTCTACCACCGCGACAACAGACGCAAGCCGTGAACAACGTCAGCCCTGCTCTCGTTGACCAGCCTGCAGCAACATTTGTGGCTCCTCGTCGAAAAACGGCGGTGGCGTCATTCCTGCCGTGGTCAGGCCCGCATCAATCGCCAGGGTCTGGCCAGTAATATGACGCGATGCATTACTCAACAGGAACAATATTCCATCGGCTATATCCTCGGGCATACAAGCAATGCCCAGCGGGGATGCTGCCGCGAGAGCCGCTGCCGTGGCCTCAGCGTCACCCAGGCCGAGCGCATTCACCATGGGCGTTACAGTGCCACTGGGGGCGACTGCATTCACTCGAATACCCTTGGTCGCCAGCTCAGAAGCGGCCGACTTGGTGAGCCCGATAATCGCGTGCTTGGCCATCGTATAGACATGCGGCCCCTGCCCTCCGATAAGGCCCGCCGTGCTCGCAAGCGATACAATGGCGCTCCCACGCGGCATCACTCGCGCAGCGTGTTTAACACCGAGAAAACTGCCTTTGCAGTGAATATCCATAGTCCGCTGATACGCCTCCACACTGGTGTCGGCAATAGAACCCACCGCACCTACCACTCCGGCGTTATTGACCAGAGCGGTGAGAGAGCCGAAGCTACTCACCGCTTCGGCAACCGCGGCTTCGACTGCTGCTTCACTGGTGACGTCGGTCTCGATGAATCGAACAGCGTCGCCGAGCTCATCAGCCAGGGCCTCGCCCCGCTGCGTTTGCAGATCGGCGATTACAGCGCGGCCGCCGTGGGCGACAATAGCCCGCACAGTGGCCTCACCTATGCCACTGGCACCGCCAGTGACGAGGGCAACGCAGTTGTCGAATCCAGACATGGTGATCTCCTATTTTTTGTTATGGCGTCATTCAGTGTCGCCCGTGCTAATCTCAGAATCAATCTAACGACTGTTAAAGGAACGTAATAATGCCCCTGACCCTCACAGATCCAAGCCTGCTGCAGAACAAAGCCTACATTGATGGCCAATGGGTAGATGCGGACGATGGTGCCACTTTTGATGTGAGAAACCCCGCCACCGGCGAGTTAATCACCCAGGTGGCCAGTGTCGGCGCAACTGAAACCGCACGCGCCATAGCGGCGGCTGACGCTGCAATGCAATCCTGGAAAAAAGTACCGGCCAAGGCCCGCGCCCAGGTACTGCGCAAATGGTTCGACCTGATGATGGAGAACCAGGAAGACCTGGCCCAATTGATGACAGCGGAGCAAGGCAAGGTGATCGCTGAGTCTCGCGGCGAAATCGGCTACGGCGCATCTTTTATCGAGTGGTTCGGCGAAGAAGCCAAGCGCATCGACGGCGATGTTATTCCCGGCCCCTCCAGTGACAAACGGATTGTCTGTATCAAGCAGCCTGTAGGTGTAGTGGCGGCCATCACGCCCTGGAACTTCCCCAATGCCATGATTGCACGCAAGGCCGCACCTGCCCTCGCCGCCGGTTGTAGCATCGTGATCAAACCCGCTTCGGAAACGCCCCTGTCTGCCCTCGCCATGGCGGAGCTCGCTGAACGAGCGGGTGTACCCGCAGGAGTACTGAACGTGGTCGCTGGCGGCGCCAGCAAGATCGGCGCCGAGATGACATCCAATCCCACCGTGCGCAAAGTGACGTTCACTGGTTCCACCCCCATCGGCAAGATGCTGGTCCAGCAATGTGCCACCACCATGAAGAAAACCTCCATGGAGCTGGGCGGAAATGCACCCTTTATCGTTTTCAATGATGCCGATATCGATTCAGCGATCACCGGGGCAATGATTTCCAAATACCGTAATGCTGGCCAGACCTGCGTGTGCTCCAACCGCTTGTTTGTACAGGACGGCGTCTACGACGAGTTCGTGGCCAAGTTTGTCAAAGCCACCGAAGAACTGACCGTGGGCAATGGTGCCGAAGAGGGTGTGATCATTGGCCCTCTCGTGACCGAGAAGGCAATGAATGATGTCGACAAGCTTGTGCAGGATTCCATCGCCCAGGGCGCCAGAGTCGCCGCAGGTGGTGCAGCCCATGCTATGGGCGGCTCTTTCTACCAGCCCACCGTACTAACAGACGTTACCTCGGAGATGGCTGTGTTCCGCAACGAGATCTTCGGCCCGGTATCGCCGGTGGTGCGCTTCAGCACAGAGGAAGAAGTTATCGCCATGGCTAACGATACCGAGTTCGGCCTGGCGTCCTACTTCTACACCCGCGATATCGGTCGCGTATGGCGCATAGCGGAAGCCCTCGATTACGGTATTGTCGGGATCAACGAGGGCATCATCTCCAACGAGATGGCGCCCTTTGGCGGCATGAAAGAATCGGGCTCAGGCCGCGAGGGATCGAAGTATGGCATTGAAGACTATGTAGAAATCAAATACATGCTGATGGGCGGCCTCGACCAGTAAGACAAGCCCAAATCTCCTCTGGTGCTATCCCGCTGTCACTTTCTTGGCATGTTGGGCTAGCACCAATAACTCCAGCGCGGATTTGATGCGCCACTGCATGCCAGCGACAATGCTGTGCATCACTATCAGATTGCGATCGAATGCTTTCTCCTGCGCGACCAGTCCATCGACCGCCTCACGAGCACCAACCTTGCCCAAGAGGTAATACTGCCCAAGTACATCGATGCTATTCTCAATTCGCGTTGCATCCCTGTACACCGGTGAATAACCCAACTGCGTGACCATTTCCTCGGCGGCCGCATACACAGACCACGGATTCTGGCCGGTCACCAACCTCTCGCTGACAGCGATGTTCTCAAGATACGGCATGCCTACCGAGACTTTGGCACCCCGCTCGCGCAGACGATCCTCCAACAGAAACGGGAACACTCCGGCGGCATCGGGAATAAGAAACAATTCTTCTTCGTTCGTGAATCCAGTCACCGGCTTGCCCGCAAGAAACGCTTCTCCATTGTCCAGCTCAACATTCACCAATGCAGCCGGGCCATGGCAGACGGCACCAACGACCTTATCCTGATCAGCAAAGTGTCTCACCAGACGGTGGATGTCCGGGTTGTCTGGAAAATCCCACATGGTGCCTTTACCCCCCACAAAGAAAATCGCCTCGTAGTTTTCACCAGCAACTGACTCTAGCGGCAATGTATTGCGGGCCTTTGCCATCGCCTCTGCGTCATTCAGAAAAGCGTAGTCGAGAGCCCCCATATCTTCATCAT
Source organism: Halioglobus maricola (assembly GCF_009388985.1). Lineage (NCBI taxonomy): Bacteria > Pseudomonadati > Pseudomonadota > Gammaproteobacteria > Cellvibrionales > Halieaceae > Halioglobus > Halioglobus maricola. Next base: position 1,174,712 of record NZ_CP036422.1, on the reverse strand, counting down.
CGATAATGGCACTGGGCTCACCGCCCAAGGGGCTGGCAATGTCGACTTCGAAACCATTTACCGTGAACACATAATACGCCCGGGACAATTCAGTGTGCTCGTAACCGGTGCGCTTGCCGGTGTCTCCCATGATGGTTTCACTCGTCAGGACAATTAGAATATTGCCTCTATCCTGCGGCACTCGCTGCTGATAGTAAGGTAAATCTCCGGGGACTTTCGTAGGCAGATCTGCCGCAACAGTATGATCCACCAGGCTGAACAGCCAGGCCACAAATCCGCCAGTCACTGCCACTACTCCAAGAACTGAAACTCCAATACCCTTCCACATCGTCATACTCTCCTTATGAGCTGTTTGATGGGATAAGAATGCGCCTCTACATGTCAAGCGGGCGTGAAATTTGAAGAGTTTTTTACCAGTTCAAACGGATGCTGAACGTATCTGCAGATTCCTGGAGCTGTACTGTCCACCCCTGGGTCGAAGCGAGCCGTCGCACCAGCGAGAGCCCGTGCCCCAGGCTCGCTGCGTGCGGCGAACGGGCGGATGCATTGATCGGGTTCGCAAACGTCAGGCCGTCGCTTTCAATGCGAATAGACAATCGCGCTGGTGCCGCGTAGTGAATCGCATTGTCGATCAGATTACCTAGCAACAGCTGTGTGATCTGTTCGTTACCCTGCACCATTGTGCGGTCGGGCACGTGTAGTTCAATGTCGAAGCTTTCAGATTCCAGCAACGTTGCGCGATCCAGCAGCAACCCCTCGATCATTGCACGTATGGGCAGCGCTGCCGTGATTGAAGACTCTGCTCGCGCCAGGGCCAGCAGTGTTGTCAGCAAGCTCTCGATCGCGGCACTGGAGGTAGCTAACTGCTCCACCTGTTCATTTTCAGCGAGCGAATCCGGCAATAATAGAATGGCGTTGCGCAGTGACGTCAGTGGTGTGCGCAGTTCATGACTGACATCGCGAGTGAATGTCGTCTCTCGCTCAAGTGCGAGTTGAAGGCTGGCAAGTGCGGCCTCCATCGCCGCAGCAAGCACACCGACTTCATCGCCCTGCGCCACATGAGGCAGCGGGCTCGGTCGCGGCTCCTGCTCGATTGCCTGCGTCAATTCACGCAATGGCCGGGTGGTCATGCGTGAGATGTAGAATGCCGCAACCAGACTGAACAACAATGCCACCGCAAAACCGGCGAGTAACAGAATCAGCAGCGGCGCAGACATTCTACTCACCACCAACCACGGAGAAACTTCGGCGACCAGCAGTGCCGGCGCGGTGTTCGCAAGCTTCAACCAGCGATAGTGATAGTGGGTTTTATCAGGGGTGAAGATTTCCCCGCCCACACCGGGCACGATTAAAGTCTGTAGTGCCTCTGGAGCGGATTCGAGGTCTGCGTAAACTGACACTTCGGGCAACATAGGCTGGGAGAATTCGCCCGTACTGAGATACGCTTGCTGTAACACGGCGATCTCACTGATCAAGACGCGATCAATGATCTCGTCTTCCACGATATAGGCAAGCATCAGTGACAGGCCCGCCCACAACAGGGTAAGGGCAAGCACGAACAGCACAAGAATGCCGAACAGGCGCTTTTGGATGCTAGGTTTCATCGCACACCAGGCGGTAGCCCACATTGGGCAGGGTTTTCAGCATGGGTTTGGCAAAGGGCTTGTCCAGCGCATTGCGTAGACTGTAGATATGCGATCTCAAGGCGTCACTATCCGGCGGGTCGTCACCCCACAGGGAGTGCATTAGTTGCGAGCGTGTCACGGCTCCGGGGTAGGCCCCGGCCAGTTCAAGCAGAATGCGAAACCCGATCTGGGTGAGTTTCAGAGGGACATCTTCACGCCAGGCTTCCTGACTTTTGGTGGCCAGCGTAAGATCTCCCAATCTGATCTCAGAGGTCTTGTGCAGTTGGTGGCGCCGCCCGAGGGCCTCGCAGCGCAATTTAAGCTCGCGCAAGTCACAGGGTTTTGTGACGTAGTCATCCGCCCCCTGGCCATAACCTGAGGCCTTGTCGGCGAAAGCATCTCGCGCAGTCAGCATCAGGACTGGCAAGTTGTAGTCGAGCTCGGCCTTGAGCGTTTGGCACACTTCCAGGCCATCCATATCGGGTAAATTGAGGTCCAACACCAGCACATCAAACACAGCGCCACGGGCCAACTCAACACCCTGCCGGCCGGCAGCGGCATAGTCGACGGCCCAGCCGAGGCCCTCAAAAAAGGTGACCAGTTGGCTGGCGATAGTACTGTTGTCTTCGATCAGGAGTAATTTCACGCTAACTCAGGGAATCTATAAGCTGGAACCAAGCCTACACTAATTTGCGACAGGTGAAATCGAAGTGAAATTCAGGCAAAAAAAAGGCGGGCTATCCAGCCCGCCTTTTTTGTCACACCGAGAATCAGCCGAACTGATTCATGGTGTTGTCTTTACCACCGGCCTTCAAGGCAGCGTCACCAGCAAAGTATTCTTTGTGGTCGTCGCCCATGTCTGAGCCAGCCATGTTCTGGTGCTTAACGCAGGCGATACCCTGACGGATTTCCTTGCGCTGTACGCCAGCCACGTAGCCCAGCATGCCTGCGTCACCGAAGTACTCTTTGGCCAGGTTGTCAGTAGACAGGGCCGCAGTGTGGTAGGTGGGCAGAGTGATCAGGTGGTGGAAGATACCCGCTTCGCGAGCAGCGTCCGCCTGGAAGGTACGGATCTTGTCGTCGGCCGCAGCAGCCAGTTCAGAGTCGTCGTAGTCGGCACTCATCAGCTGGTCACGGTCGTATGAAGATACGTCCTTACCTTCTTCAGTCCAGGCATCAAATACCTGCTGACGGAAGCTCAGGGTCCAGTTGAAGGACGGGCTGTTGTTGTATACAAGCTTGGCATTGGGGATGACTTCGCGGATGCGATTTACCATACCACCGATCTGGCCGATGTGAGGCTTCTCAGTCTCAATCCACAGCAGGTCAGCGCCATTCTGCAGCGAGGTGATGCTGTCCAGTACGCAGCGATCTTCACCTGTGCCCTTACGGAACTGATAAAGGTTGGAAGGCAGGCGCTTGGGACGAACCAGTTTGCCGTGGTGGTTGATGATCACGTCGCCGTGATTCATGTCACCGGGCTCGAGCTCATCAACGTCGAGGAAGCTGTTGTACTGGTCACCCAGATCACCCACTTCGTGAGTTACCGCGATTTGCTTGGTCAGGCCAGCACCCAGGGAATCGGTACGGGCAACGATGACGCCGTCTTCAACACCGAGTTCAAGGAAGGCATAACGTACGGCGCGGATCTTGGCGAGAAAGTCTTCGTGAGGAACAGTTACTTTACCGTCCTGGTGGCCACACTGCTTTTCGTCAGATACCTGGTTTTCCAGCTGGATAGCACAGGCACCGGCCTCGATCATCTTCTTGGCCAGCAGGTAGGTGGCTTCAGCGTTGCCGAAACCGGCATCGATGTCAGCAATGATGGGCACAACGTGTGTCTCGAAGTTGTCGATCTGGTTTTGCAGATCTTTCTGGGCAACTTCGTCGCCAGCTTCACGGGCATCGTCCAGGGCACGGAACAGACCGCCTAGTTCACGAGCGTCAGCCTGGCGAAGGAAGGTGTAGAGCTCTTCGATAAGGCCGGATACAGTTGTCTTCTCGTGCATAGACTGGTCAGGCAGCGGACCAAACTCGCTGCGCAGCGCGGCGATCATCCAGCCGGAGAGGTACAGGTACTTCTTGTCGGTGGTGTTGAAGTGCTTCTTAATGGAAATCAGCTTCTGCTGCCCAATGAAGCCGTGCCAGCAACCCAGAGACTGAGTGTACTTGGCGGGATCCGCATCGTACTCGTCCATGTCCTTACGCATAATGCCGGCGGTGTACCGGGCAATATCCAGACCGGTTTTGAATTTGTTTTGAGCGCGCATGCGAGCGGCAGATTCAGCGCTGATGCCGTCCCAGGGAGAGCCATTCTGGCTGCACAGCTGGGTGATGTCGTTGATGTCGTTCTGGAGGGTAGACATGTGAGTACCTCTGTTCGGTTGGGGACTAGGGATGGCGGGCGACCGAGGTCAGCCAGTCAGTGGTGGGAATAGTAGTCCCGGGATCAGCATAACTGAAATAGATAGTCGGGATTGTTGCTATTCATATTATGAATGCACAATCCCCCCTGGAGACGCCTGCTGTCAGAAGCGGAGTTTCACCCCCAGCGAGGCATCCACAGTGTCAGTATAGGCGGCCTCCGCCGAAATGCGCTCGTTGAAACGATATTCCACTCCCAGGTGGTATTCGCCTTCAGATTCCCACTCCCAGTGGGCCTGGACACGCTTGGTCAGCTGAAAATGAGTGTCAAATGCGACCTCTACATCCCCTTCGTCCGTCAGATAAAGATCCATATCGACCATCATCGGCAGCACATAGCGCAGCCCAAGCCGGTATTCGACATCTTCGCCAGCCTCTTTCTCCAGCCCCGCAAGGGCCTGGGTCCAACGGTTCAACCGGTACAGATACGCGAGGTCTCCGCGCTCCTCCTCCCAGTCCAGGCTCTGTGCCTCGAATTCGAATCGATGCCGTGCATTTGCAGTCCACCCTTCGGCCATACCGAGCTGGTTATGCAGCTTCAGTTCGGCGGCGAAATAGAAATCAGTGTCGCGAATGTCTGGACTGCTCTTTTTCGCCGCCATGAATTCGGGGTTGCCGTTGTAGTCACTGTAGCGAACAACTCGCGCCATACCGGTCTTGGCGTGATAGAGGTTGTGACAGTGGAAAAACCAGTCCTGCTCCTCGTTGGCCAGGAATTCGATTTCCACCGTCGCCAACGGGGGTACATCAACGGTGTGCTTCATAGGGCCCTTGCCGGCGGCCGTAATGACGCGGAAAAAGTGGCCGTGAAGATGCAGCGGGTGATGCATCATGGTTTCATTGATAAACCTGAAACGCACGGTTTCTCCCCGCTCCACCAGAATCTTGTCTGCCCTGGACAGCGGAATATTGTTGAACGACCAGTTGTAGGTTTCCATATTGCCGGTGAGCCGCAGGTCGATCGTGCGTGCCTCGGGGCCACCGGCGTAACGCTGCGCCTCCAGCGTATCCAGATCACTGTAGGCTAGCCTGCGCGGCCCCCCGTGGTGTATGTGATGATGGTCGTGCGCGCCGTCTCCTGTCATGTCGTGCCCACTGTGGCTGGCATACAGATCCGGCGGCGTCATCGGCTCGGCGTGGCGCGGCGCGCCGCGGCCAATCAGGATAGAGGCATAACCCGAGCCGTCCTGTGCGCTTGCTCGCAGTTCCGCTGCGCCGCTATCAGGTACAGCGATTTCGAGATCGTAGGTTTCAGCGACCGCGTGCAGCACTTCGTCCACTGGCACCGGTTTCACATCGAGACCATCTGCCGCAATCACTCGGCTATCGAGGCCGGCAGAGTGCAATAGAAAGTAAGTCGAGGCGCCGGCATTGATCAGGCGCAAGCGCACTCGCTCGCCCGGCAGCGCGTGCTCAAACAAGCGTATTTCCGGCTCACCATTGGCCAGAAATGCATCGTAGCCGACGTCGGCCACATCCATGGCGCCCATACGCGTCCAGCGGCTCTCCCACCAGTTGCCCATCGCCCCGCGCTGAAGATACCCCGCTATGCTGACAACACTGTCTTTCTTCAGCGCATAGTAGTGGCCGTCTTTCTTCAGGTTGTGCAGCACCTGGTGTGGGTCTTCATCAGTCCAGTCCTGCAGCACTACTACTGCTTCGGCTTGTCCACTCGATCCGCCGGGTGGCTCTACCACAATGCCACCGTGCACGCCGGACTGCTCCTGCAAGTCCGTGTGCGAGTGGTACCAATAGGTTCCGGCGTGTTTAAGTGGAAACTCGTACTCAAAGGTCTCGCCGGGGCCGATGGGCAGGCTGGACATATAGGGCACGCCGTCCTGGGCCGGCGGCAAGAGCAGGCCGTGCCAATGGATGGAGGAATCCACGTCAAGCTCATTGGTGACGCGTATCCGGGCGGTGTCGTCTTGTTTGAACCGCAAAACCGGGCCCGGGTAGCTGTCGTTGACTAACATGGCGGTGACTGGCTCACCGGATTTATTGAGGGCGCCGTAGCCAATCGTGAGCTCGTACTCAACCACGGCGGCATTGGCTGCACCGGCCACAAGGGCCAGCGCCAGAATCAGATATTTCATTGGTAACTCCCAGAGCGCGACATCACCGCGCGAAAACACACTAACGAGAAAGATCAGGCGTTCGGGGAATTGGGGGGATGATAGATATCGTCGATGGGGGCGGGCCGCTGACCCGGCGGCGATGAAGTAACGCTTACAATAAACCCATGCTGCAATGGCAGGGACACAGTCGGCAAGGCAACAGGACCAGGCGCTCGACAATCCTGGCAGTGATCGCAATCGACTGACGACGGTGTTGGCGCAAGCCCCTGCTCGTGACAGGGCAATTGCGCCACATCTACATCGGCGCAATCCATCGGTGACGCATAGGCCATGGACTGCAAAACAAGCAGTGCACAAAGCAGGAATTTACCGAGGGTTGCGTTCATTGTGCGAAGCCTAGCACCGGAGCCAGCCTGAAACCAGCCAGGCTTCAGGCCAATAATTGGGCAGATATGGCCTAGAACCAGCGAAAACGCCTGAAAACCGCCAACATGGCCAGCACGATCAATCCCATCACGCCGATGACCACGAAGTAGGCATATTTCCAGCCAAGTTCCGGCATATATTCGAAGTTCATGCCGTAGATACCTGCCACAAATGTCAGCGGGACAAACAATGCGGAAATTATCGTCAGTATCTTCATGGTCCGGTTCAGGTTGTGAGAACTCAATGAAATGTGCCCCTCTACCAGGTCACCACATAGTTCGTAGTACAATTGACACAGGCTACTCAATCTCTCGCAGCGGTCGTATAGGTCGCGCCGAATATGGTTAATCTCTCCTTCATCGCCCTCACCGAGGTGAGGGCTGCCCACTCGATAGATCTGCTCTGCCATCACTCGGTGATAATTGAATACTCGCTTTAGCCTGCGCAGCCTCGAGCGATAAATCACCAGTTTCCGCATACCTTCTTCAGACTGCTCGGACAGCAAGCCATCTTCAAGATCCGCAAGCTGGTCTTCGAAATCCAGCAACTTCTCCAGATAGCGTCCGCAAGCATAGTGAATGATCTTGAGTGCAAGCACGCCTGGTTGTTGCAGCAGCCCTGACTGCAATTCGATATCCCAGTGATGAGATACGCTGATAGACGTCCCCCGGTGATACGTAATGAGGTGCCGAGAGCCGATCCAGAGCCCGATCTGCTGTGGTTCCAGTTCGAGTGAGTCATCGAGGCTGGAAATCCCCCGAAACAGGACAAACGTACTATCTTTGAACTGCTCTATCTTGGGAGGATGCCGGGCGCGAAAGCTATCGTTAATCGCCAGCTCATCACATTGCATGGAACTCAATATCTGGCGAACGTCTTCAGAAGGAGCACTCTCGAGATCGAGCCATAGATAGCAGTCAGGGCGATCTCGCCACTGCTCTACCAACTCCAACCCACCGGTTTCATATTCCCCGGCTTGCGAGAGTAGCATCGCGCGATCCATAGTTATCCTCCAGGTTCGGTTATCAAACAAGTATAAGCTACTGGCACTAGAACACCTGACACTGATAAAACCTAGCGATATTCTGATAAATCACGCCGATATTTAGCTATTCTATAAGATAGAACATTTGCCTCGATTAACCCCGCGTTTACCAAGGCATGCAACGAGAAAAATTCGAACAGAAAGGATGAGTGAATTGAAAGAAATAATGGACATCACACTCCTCGACATAGGCGAGAGCGGCCTGACTATTGGAGAACTGTTATCTGTCGCCGCACTTGTATTGCTTGGTGCATTCCTCATCGTCTGGAGCGGTCGAATTATCCGGGAAAAACTAGGGCGCAAAAAAGTAAATGCGGACCTACTGCAAGTAATCTCAAGGGCCTACATCATTCTGGGATTCGTCGTGCTCAGCGCCATCGCACTGGACATTCTAGGTATTCCGCTCGCTGCTTTTGCGTTCGTCTCCGGCGCAATAGCGATCGGGGTCGGCTTCGGTGCCCAGAACATCATCAACAATTTCATCAGCGGCTGGATCCTGATGTGGGAGCGGCCAATCCGTATAGATGACTTCCTCGAGATAGGTGATGTCCGCGGTAACGTTGAATCTATAAATACCCGCTCAACCTGCATAAGACGCGTCGACGGAGTGAGACTGCTGGTACCCAATAGTTACCTGTTAGAAAACACGGTGACCAACTGGACCCTGATAGACAAGCTTGTGCGCACTTCGGTGCGCGTAGGAGTGGAGTACGGTTCCGACGTTAATTTAGTCACCGAGCTGCTAAAACAGGCGGCAGAAGAACATACCGACGTTTTGAAAGAACCCGGGTATGCAGTGCTGTTCGATGACTTTGGCGACAGTTCTTTGATCTTCGAACTCAACGTGTGGGCACTGGCCACCGCAGAAAGAGGCTTGCGGTTGATCAGAAGCGATCTCCGCTATCGCATAGACGCCCTGTTCAGGGCGAACAATGTAGTGATTTCTTACCCCCAGCGCGATGTGCATGTGGACGGGACAATCATTGTGGACCGGGGCCAGGCTAGCTAGATCGGCCGGAGGTAAGTCGCTCTAAATGGCGGCCACTCAGCGCTCCGGCAAGCCTTCCTTGATCTCGCGTTTCAGCAATTTGTTGGCCGCGTTTCGGGGGAGCGGCTGGTCACTGATAAACACCTGGCTCGGCGCCTTGAATGCGGCAAGTCGCGCCGCGGCAAAATCGATCAAATCCTGCTCTGATGCGGCAGATTTCGGATGCAGATGCGCCACGGCTACCACCCGCTCGCCCCAGCGCTCGTGGGGCAAGCCTACAACCGCTACCTCCTTGACAGCAGGATGCTCGAGCAGCTCGTTCTCAATTTCAATAGGGTAGATGTTCTCACCCCCGCGGATAATCATGTCCTTGGCGCGATCCGCCAGGTAAATAAGACCGTCCTCGTCGAAGTAGCCAATGTCCCCGGTGCGCATCCAGCCGTCTTCAAAATCACTGGCGTTGGCGTCCGGGCGGTTCCAGTATTCCTTGATCACCGTGACACCGCGTACCCATATCTCGCCGGCATCACCCTGAGGCAGGTCGGCACCTGCTTCATCGCGAATACGGAATTCCATTACCGGGTGGGGAAAGCCTGAGGTACCGGGATTATCGCGAAATGCCCGACCAGTCAGTGAGGAGCCCTGCGCATTGGTTTCCGTCATGCCATACCCCGTTCCACTGAAATTCTGCGGCATTTTTTCGTTCAGCAATGAGCGTATGCGCGGCGGAGTTGCAGCACCGCCGACACCCAGTGAGAACAGGCTGCTGGTATCAGTCGTATCGAAACCCTCGGCCTCCAGCAGGTCGAGCGCCATGGAAGGCGCGGCGGCCAAGGTCGTTACTCGCTCTTGCTCTATATACTGAAGCGCGCGATCCACGTCCCACTTGTACATCATCACGATACGTCGACCACCGCGCAGATTAACCAGGAACTGAGCGTGACAGCCGCTGACATGAAAAAGAGGTACCGCCAGCAGTGACGTGGGCTCGTGCCCGCGCTCCAGCATGGCGGTAATCAAATCGCCGTTGGTCATAGCCGCAGCGATGGCAAAACATTCAATGTTATACACCGCCTGGCACAGGGCTCGGTGCGTGGAAGCGGCCCCCTTTGGCTTACCGCTGGTACCAGAGGTATACATTATCAGGGCCAGGTCATCGCCGTCGATGTCCACATGGGCCGGTTGTTTACCCGCATATGCCGCAACGAAACTCGGGAGTCCAGCGGGATCATTGGCATCGGCTGGTCGAGCAATCAAAACCTGCACGCCGGCGTCTTGCAGCAAGGTTCCCGCCGCATCGGCTCGCTGCTGATCGCAAATCGCCAGTTTTGCGCCGGCATCTGTGACGGCAAAGTGAACGTCGGCAGGGCTCCCCCAGCTATTGATCGGCACGACAACCGCACCGATGGCGGTCACGGCAATGAACGCCGACATCCATTCCGGGTAATTCCGCATAGCCAGAGCAACGCGGTCGCCCTTGCCAACGCCGGCACCCTGTAGCGCCGCGCCCAACGCATCAGCTTCATCCAGCAATTGGTTGAAAGTGCGCCGCTCCCCTTCATAGATCAGGAATTCACGATCACCATGGTCGCGGGCAACATAGAGAGCCTCTCTCAGATTGACCGGTGCATTGGCATAGTAACTGAGGCCCTGCGCATCTGTAGCTATCTCCCAGGGAGCTCCGGGGCCAATGAGCTGTGCCAGAGCAGCGTCGAATTCCTGTTTTAGTTCAGACATCAGTGTGTTCTCGATAGGTTTACAGTTAGGCATAGTCTAGCCTTCGACCGGGTTTCAGCCATTGGCGAGAATTCGCAATTATCAGAGACGGGATTTTGCACCAGAGTTGAGCGCTTGCCCACGCCACCCACAACAGTAGAATGGGCTCAGTTCAGGAGTTCATCCCGTGGCGGACACCATTCCCCTAAAATATGCCCAGTCGTTGCTCAGGCTGGCGCCCGTGCCCCGTGACCAGTTGCGCGCGCAACTGACAGCGGCCAACCTTCCACTGGCCCTGCTGGAAACACAGGCAGTACCTGGGGCGGTGATACCTGTGGAAGACTACGGCCGCCTGTTTATCCACCTGGTGCACCAACTACAGGACTACATACCCGAAAACGCCATGGACCCGGAAGATACGCGCTTGTTCAGCGCCTACCGGATGATGTTTCAGGCCATGCTACACGCGCGCGACCTCCGCCAGGCCCTGCAGCGAGCATCCGTTTATTTCCGGCGCATGCAATCCACCGGCGAGACCTTTGCCATAGAGGAGGACGGTGATCTGGTCTGGTGTCGGTTTGTTTTCGATGATGCCACCGACCGCTCGCTGGTCGCCCCCGAGAACTTCAGCATGGAAAGCCTGCACTGGCTGCCGGGAATGACTGGCAGAATCCTCTCCATGGCCATGTGGCACCGGGTATGCGGCTGGTTCATAGGCAGCTTCATTGATCTGCACGCAGTGGAAATGCGCGAAGCCCCGGAGGATGGCAAGGACTACAGCGAGGTGTTCGGCCAGCCCGTGAAATTTGGCACCCACCACGACGCCTGGGCGTTCCACAGCCGCTATCTCGATTTCCCGATAGTCCAGGGAGAGCCGTCGCTGGAAACCATGCTGGCTACCTACCCGGCCGAACTGTTTCGAATCAGCCCCGAAGACCACAGCCTTGCGATTCGTATTCGCCACCTGATTGGGAGCGATTTCCAGCGCGCTATGCCGACGCTACAGGACGTTGCCGAACGCATCCATATGACCACCCCTACCCTGCACCGGCGCCTGAAAGAGGAAGGCACGTCCTTTCAGCAACTAAAGGATCAATGTCGACGCGATGCCGCTATCAACTTCCTGGCCAGCGGTGAGTACACCACTGCCGAACTGGCCGAACTGCTGGGCTTTTCCGACAGCAGCACCTTCCACCGGGCCTTCAAAAAATGGACCGGACTGACCCCTCAGGACTACCGCACACAGCACTGCTGATCAGTGCCTCCGGGGGCGTGAAAATTCCTGCCCCTACCGATTGCAAAAAGCCGCAATTGTGAGATTTCCCAGAGCGCCTAGAATTACCTGACTCTTACACATATTCAGGAGCGTGTCCCATGGCTTACTTCATTACTGGCGGTACCGGTTTCATTGGCAAGTTCTTCATCGAGAAGCTCATTGAGCGCGAAGGCGACATCTACGTCCTGACCCGCGCGGGCTCCAGGCAGAAGTTCGAGGAACTCCAGCAGCGCTTCGGCGAAAACGGCAATCGCCTGATTCCCGTAGAAGGCGACCTGCGCGAGCCGCTGCTAGGCCTGGATGAGGCCACCATCGCCGAGCTGAAAGGCGGCATCACGCACTTCTGCCACCTTGCGGCGATCTACGACCTGTCTGCCTCGGCCGAATCCCAGATCAAGACCAACATAGAGGGTACACGCCACGCGATCCAGTTGGCCGAGGCCCTGAACAGCGGCTGCTTCCAACACGTCAGCTCAATTGCTGCTGGCGGCATGTATGAGGGCACCTTCCGCGAGGACATGTTTGAAGAAGCGGAAAAACTGGAACACCCTTATTTTGCCACCAAGCACGATTCGGAAGGGCTGGTACGCAGCGAATGCAAAATCCCCTGGCGTATCTATCGCCCAGCCATGGTCGTGGGCCACTCCCAAACGGGTGAAATAGACAAGATCGACGGCGCCTACTATTTCTTCAAGAGCCTGCAGAAACTCCGCAACGTCTTACCGCCATGGTTCCCGCTAATCGGTATTGAAGGCGGTAAGTTCAATGTCGTGCCCGTGGACTATGTTGTAGATGCCATGGATCACATTGCCCACCTGGATGATATGGACGGGCGCTGCTTCCACCTGACCGACCCTGAACACCATACTATGGGCAATATGCTGAACATCTTTGCCGATGCCGGCCACACGCCCCGTTTCAACATGCGTCTGGATACCCGCATGTTTGGCTTCATTCCCAGGATCGTGCGCGACACGCTGGCAAGCCTGCCACCTATCAAGCGCATCATTAACACCGTATTGGCAGATATGGGACTGCCTGATTCCGTCACCATGTTCACCAACTTCCCGACACGCTACGACAACCGGGATACCGAGCGCGCCCTGAAGGGAACGGGCATCAAGTGCCCGGAATTGCGAGACTACGCGCCAGTGATCTGGGACTACTGGGAACGCAATCTGGATCCGGATCTGTTTGTAGATCATTCACTTGAAGGGAACGCCGGCGGCAAGATCGTACTGATCACGGGCGCATCTTCCGGCATCGGAAAAAACTCGGCCATTCGTTTGGCAGAGGCTGGCGCACACGTGCTGCTGGTTGCACGCACCGCTGAGAAGCTGCAGGAAACAGCAGACGAAATTGCCCAGCTGGGCGGGCTGGCGACAATTTACCAGGCAGACGTTTCCAATCTGGAAGATTGTGACCGCCTCGCCGCCGAGGTACTCGCTGCGCATGGCCATGTCGACATCCTGATCAACAACGCCGGCCGCTCAATTCGCCGCTCACTGGAGCTGTCCTACGACCGCTTCCACGACTTCGAGCGCACCATGCAGGTGAACTACTTTGGCGCCATACGCCTGACGATGGCCCTCCTACCTTCCATGGCCGAGCGCAAGTCCGGCCATGTAATCAATATGTCGTCCATCGCCGCCCTGTCGCCCAGTCCTCGCTTCTCAGCTTACGTGGCATCGAAGAGCGCATTGGATGCCTGGACCAAGGCTGCTGCGGTTGAATACTCCGACCTGAATGTCCGCTTCACCACCATCAACATGCCACTGGTACGCACGCCAATGATATCGGCAACCTCCGTCTACGATTCAATGCCCGTGCTCACACCTGATGAAGCGACTGATATGGTTGTGGAAGCAGTGGTCAAGAAGCCCAAGCGGATTGCTACCAATCTGGGGATCTTCCTGCAGGTTCAGAATGCGTTGGCTCCCCGCGTTTCTGAAGTCATCATGAACATTGTGTTCCGTATGTTCAATGACTCCGCCGCGGCTCGCGGAGACAGTAAGCCGGAGAAGGTTGAAGCCTCGAACGAGCAAGTGGCGCTGGCAGCGCTGATGAAAGGTGTGCACTTCTAAACCGAAAGCACGGCGCAAGGTACCTCTAAACCGGTGGGCCGAATGATTTGGCAAAGGTAAACGCCACCTCACTCGGCCCATTGGCTTGCAGGTATTCCAGCTTCTCCCTGCCCTCCTCCACGGAAGGCAAGTGCCCCTCAGGCACCCACCACAACGCCTGATGTGGCTGACGCACTTTCTCAAACCAGGCATCTCTATCCTGAATCAACTCGACGTGAAGCGATTTGTAGACGAAAGCCTTCAGCGAATCCAGGCCATCCCAAACGCTCACATTCACCAGCAATAGTGGATCATCAAATGCCTGTATCGCTGTAGCATCGCCCTCCTCCGTCTGCAGCCTCCAGACAAACCCGGGAAATCTATCCGCGACGCTATTGATTTCATCCAGCCGATCCATGAACCCCTTCATAGTCTCGCTGTCGCGAGTATCGCGTGAGTGGGCAATATTGATCTGCGCTAAATGACATTTACTCAAGATTTCTGCCCTTTACGTACTTCAACACGGCTCAAGAATACCTCAGCTCTCTATCCAAAAATCAATCCATACATGTAGCGGCCTGGCACAAACGTGAAGCCCCCTGCTATTAGTATTGCACCGATATAGAGCGACCACATTATCCGTTGGTGTCGTTTTACATTGCCCTGCCTAATGGCGAAGAGTGCTGTCGGCACCGACCAGATAGTCAAAAAGCTAAATAGATGGATGTAACCAAAGTGACCCAGGAAAGTAGGACCGACTTTATTGGCCATGAACAAGGTAGTAGTTGCAGTGATCATCATAAGGCTCATGTAGATTTTTCCAAGACTACGATGAACCATCCCGCCTTTTGGTCTCAACAACAAAAACGCACCGATGAAGAAACAGGGTATAACCGTACCCAGATGGAAAAACATCAGGTTTTCATAGTGCATATCGACGATTACCTGTACTCAAGCGAGTTTTCTCTGATCCCTTAGGGTGAACTCTACATCGAGCCGCTGTGTTCTGATACGTCGCGCTACCAGGCTGACCCCACCTGAATATACCAAACCGTATCTTCCGGGCCACGCGCGACGTCAATACCCACATGCATTCCGTACTGGCGTGCAATCTGATATCGGAAACCCGCCCCGCGACTGACCAGGCTGGACGAGCCGAACAACTCGTCGCTGTCGTTTTCAATCCAGCCCGCGCCGGCAAAGGCGAGAGCGCTCCAGCGAGGAGTAAATTGCCATGTCACTTCGCCTTCGATCACAGCGACATTTTCAGCCTGGTAACGCGCGGCGGGAATACCGCGCATATCAAGGGCCGGCATCGCAAAAGGTGGCAGAGGGTCGTCACTGTCGACACTCTCACCGCCAAGGCGTACAGCGCCACGCCAATACTCACTGAACTTGAAGTAATTCAGGCCCTCGAACTCCCAGCGATCATAATCTATATCACTGCCGATACTATCGCGGTAGGCGAGATAATCCAGCGTGTAAGCAAAGCCCTTGGTTGGGGAAAATATGTTGTCACGCAAGTCGAATTCCAGCTCGAAACCAACACCGGAGGTAGTCACATCGGCGGACAGCAGATCAGTTAAGCCGTCGACAACATCATCTGGTATGTTCGGCGGAAAAATATCAGCGAGGCCACCGGGAGACAACTCGGCTTCAATATATGTCTGGGTAGGACCAAGAAACAGAGGCAGTTCTCCCAAGCGGAATTTCAGAGTGTTGGACACAAACAGCGCTTCTGTTTTCAGGGAGATGGGCTTAGGCAGCACCACATCCCCTATGCTGTAATAGTCGAGGTTGATATCTCCGTAGCCAGCGCCGCCCTGGTAGCGGATGCGCCCCTCCCGGTAAAAGCCAAAATGCCCGCCGCCGAGCATCCAGGACTCGTTGCCTGTGTAGGCAGCCGCCACTGCAGACACGCTCGGAGGCAAGAGATATCGCGTGGGCGTTTCCGACTCCGCCATCATCTTCTTGCGCTCAGCGGCAGCTTCCTCATCCTCGTGGAAGAACATCCCCATCAGGCCAAGCCCCTGATCTACTGCAGGCTCCGAGATGATGATGGGTACAGGTAGAAATCCGAAGGCGTTTTCCGACAGGTAGCCAGACATGTCGAATTTGCCGTCAAAGGGATCAGTAAACTGGCTTGCTGCAGCTGGAGCTGCGAGAAACCCCAGCAAAATGCCGGGGAGTGAATATAGTCGGTAACGTTTCATATCCATCAACATTAAAGTGTAGCGTGTGAAGAGAGCTTCGTACTGGCGAACCGCCGCTACCATTTTCTCATTCCCAGTTAAGCCCAGTAGCCGTTGCTCTAAAAAACCCAAGAGACATATTGCCATTTTTGAGAGAGAACTTTACCCAGTAGACATCCGAATCTTCTGAATCTCGAGCGAAGGTGACAGTGTGACACTCAACTGCCTTTGAGTCACAGATAGCAAACTCATGCTTTTGATTAGTTGGATTCGAACGGCTCTGCCCTCTGAATTGAAAAATGTTTTCCAAACCAGAAGTCAGCATAGCCCGCTCACTACCCGCTGATTCGGGCACTACCGATACTAACGTCTCTGGCTGCGCAGCCACTTGAATAAGCTCAGTAATGGTAAGCTGCCTGACAACGGCAAAACTTATCCCTACCATCAATACCACCAACCCTGCAAAAATAGCCTGTTGCTTCTTTCCCACAAACCATAAATATAGCGCGACGCTGCCGGCGATCGCGAAAGCGGCAAACGCGGAGAAAACATACACTTTGAAGCTTGCTTGAAGGAACTCCAGCACGTCCTGCCCTACTGCTCTGGTAACGCCAAAATTTTTCCCAGGCCCCGAGGCCACCGCTCACTCATACACATCCAGATAGAATTCAAGATGCCTATTATTCCCTGCTGAGGCTCATTTCTACCATCGATGGCCTGAAACCAAGCTTCTCGTACGCTTTGATGGCCGATCTATTCAGGGCATAAACATCAAGATAGAAATTCTGCACACTCCGCTGTTCACACCAACTTATCAGCTGCTCTATCAGCATGGAATTTATACCCTGACCGCGATGTTTTGGTGAGACGTACATGAAGCCCAGATAAGCGTGCTGAGCATGCTTGAGAGAAGCCTTTGAACTTCTTATTTGAGCATACCCGGTGGCAACGATTTCATTGTCAGTTTCGGCGAGTAACAGTTGAGAATCGCGATCTGAGATTAAGCTCTCAATGTCATAGTACGTGGTAGGCTCGCTCTTGATGGCACTGTTGTAGGGTCTTTCAGCCTCAATAACGCGCTGCTCAAACTCGCGCAGCAGCGCCAGGTCACTATCTATTGCTTCTCTAAAAACCAAAATGAGCTTTCCCAGTTATCCCGGAGACCGGCGATATCTTTATCGTCATAGTAGTACCTGATATAGCTTTAAGCCGCCAAGCCCCAGTGTAACCAGAACAACTATCGCTCCCAATAAGTTACTCCACAGGCGATTACAGTACTCACCCATAGCGGCCTTGCGATTCACCATCAACAACAGAAAGATCGCACACACCGGCAACAAAAAGCCATTGGCTGCCTGCGCAAAGAGTATAGCTGCAAGGGGTTTAGTACCAATCACAGCGAAGAAGGTGCCACACAGCAGCACCGCCAGCCAGATACTGCGGAACTTCCAGGAAGCGAGACTGGTGTCCCATCCCATGGCCCCGCTCACCGCGTAAGCTGCTGCAAGTGGCGCGGCCACTGCGCTGCTGAGCCCTGCGGCGAACAGGCCAAGCGCAAAGAAGTAGCGCGAAGCGGAGCCGAGCAAAGGTTCCAATTGCACGGCGATGTTGGCGGCACTGATCGCCATACCCGAGCCGAAAAACGCCGCCGCCGCTGTCGTCAGTATGGCCAGCGTAATCAAGCCACCGAGGCCAATCGAAAGCCCGGTGTCCACCCGCGCAGCGCGCAGGGAATCGTCCAGGGCTTCAGAATCGGGCCACTTTTCCTGCACGGCACTGGAGTGCAGGAACAAATTGTAGGGGACCACGGTGGTTCCGATCAGTGCGATCGCAGTGAGCAGGCTGCCCTCTGGTAGGCTCGGCCGCAGCAGGCCGCCAAAGAATTCATTCAATGAGGGACGCACCATGATGAACGTTAAAAGGAAAACAGTACTCATCAGCAGCACGAGCAGGATCAATACGCCTTCGATCATCTTGTAACGACCGCTAAACAGCAGTGCAGCTGAAGCAGCACCCACCAGTAGTGACCAGACCCAGCCGTCTATACCGCTGAGACCTTGCAGCCCAAGTGCGGCGCCTGTGATATTGCCCGCTTCATATGCAGCGTTGCCGATGCCAACAGCGGCGACAACGAGAATAACAGCGGCAGTCCCATACCAGTGGCCTGCAAAGGTTTCACGCAGTGCCTGCGCGAGGCCCATGCGAGTGACAAGCCCCAGGCGAGCTGACATCTCCTGGAGCACAGCAGTCGCGATGATGGAGAACAGCAGCGCCCAGAGAAGAGCGTAGCCAAAGCTCGCACCGGCCACGCTGGCGGTAGTGACCGTACCCGGGCCGATAAAGGCCGCAGTAACAAGAAGCCCCGGGCCAAACGGTCCGGGGCTTCTTGGTTTTGCTGTACTCGTGAAATCAGATTTCAAATCGATAGCGCCGCAAATACACTGATCCTACAACAGCGGCGACCGCGAACGCCAGCCCCGCAAACAGGCTGAGGTAGTTGATCTGGTTCCAGAAACCGGAGTGGAAGTAAAACCCCACGACACTTTCACCGCCGATGTAGTGAGGCACGTGATTCTTGACCGCTGTGCCGACGTAATCAGTACCCAGCAACAGGCCTTCGATAAAGATCAGCGCTATGACCGGTGCAACTGCTGTCAGGAAGGGTGACCTCTTGGCAAAGGCAGATGCCAGCATCAAATAGGCATAAACGGGAGCGACCCACAGCGCTGTCAGTAACCAGCCGCCCAGCTGCTGCACAAGCAAACTGCCAAACTCAATATTGCCCAGAACTGCGTCGAAAGGATCTTTGTCCATTTGCCACACGAGCAGCATGGCCAGCAACACAAACACCATTTGCAGGAGCAGCGACACTGCGATGTAAATCGCCGGCACAAGCAGTAAGGCCATACCCATGCGTACAAGCACCTCTTCCCACTCAGACACTGGCATGGACTTCCAGAACAGGATTGTCCGGTCCTTGCGATCGTTATACAGGCAGCACAGAAGGTAACTCACCGTAATCACGATCAGCACAATCAGCATCAGTCCATGCACAACATTCAGGGCAGGGTTGAGGCTCCCTACTTCGTCAACATCCCAATCTACCTGGTCGTCCTCAGCGCCACTTTCAAAACGCCACTCGCGAGAAAAATTCCACTCTTCTCCACTGTTGGGGTCATCAGCTGTGACTTCGCTGGCCATGATTTCAACGTGGTCGACATGGCCTGAATGACGATCGTCGTCATCATCCAGATTGATCGTGATCACAGGGCTGACGCCTTCATCCGCCGACAGTAATATATTGAAAACCTCATCACCCATCGCTGTAATTCGGCCAGCGAGCAGAACACTGGCCAGCATCAGTACGGAGAGCACGCCCGCTATCGCTAGTGGTGTGATAATCATTGAAACGCGAAATTCCTGCAGTTCGCGCTGCACCAGGGTAAAAATACGCTGTGAATCAATAGAAGCCATTACTTTTCTCCCCCCATTATCGCCACGAACAGATCTGCAATCGACGGCGTCCGCAGCTTGCCGAGAGGCTCAAGCGAAGCGCGATCAACGTCTTCGTAGATAATCGACTTACCGCCGAGTATGCTCTGAGCCCCCAGGTGAGGAATACCCATAGCGCGCTCAGCATCTTCGCCCACCGCATCCAGTTGCACGAAGTCTTCATCGATGGACTCCATGGAACGGGAGAGCACCATTTTACCGTGGTCGATAAAGCTGACGTCCGTAAGAATATGCTGCACCTCTTCCACCTGGTGGGTAGAAATAATAATCGTGCGTTCACCGTCGTAGTAGTCAGAAATCAGCTGCTCGAAGAAGCGCTTGCGAAACAGGATATCCAGGCCCAAGGTTGGTTCGTCAAGAATCAGCAGCTTCGCGTCGATTGCCATCACCATAGCCAGGTGCAGTTGCACCATCATGCCTTTGGAGAGATCGCGAATCCTGCGGTTCAGACCCACGTCGGTATCCCTGAGGAAGGCCTCTGCCTGGCTGCGATCAAAACGCGGATGGATACCGGAGACGTAGTCCAGCAATTGGATGACCTTCATCCAGCGCGGCAATACCGCCGTGTCCGCGATAAAGCAGACCTGCTCCATCAGTTTCGCGCGGTCCCGGAGCGGATGACAGCCGAGTACATCCAACTCGCCATCGTATTTGCACAGGCCCAACAAGGAACGCAATAAAGTCGTTTTGCCTGCTCCGTTAGGCCCAATCAACCCCACGACAGATCCGGACTCAACTTTAAAGTCTGCGCCGTCCACTGCCCTGAGGTCACCGAAGCGGCGGGTCAGCCCCCTGGCCTCGATTATCGTACTCATTGTGATTCTCCCCCTGAGGCGAGCAGCAGGTCTACCACTTCCTGCAACTCAAGACCGAGAACGCGCGCCCGATCCAAAAACGCGGGCACCTCCTCGTCAATAAACTGTTGTTTTTCATTGCTGGTAAGCGCCTTGGCGGCACCTTCCTTTACAAACATGCCCAGACCGCGGCGCTTCTCCAGCAGGCCTGCGTCTACCAGTTCCTGATAGGCCTTGCCTACGGTCAGGTGATTGATCTGATAGTCAGACGCCACCTGGCGAACCGAGGGCACCGCATCCCCTTCCGGAAAACTGCCATCCATAATGCGCTCAGCGACCAGGTCGCGGAGCTGGCGGTAGATGGGCTGCTTGTCATTCCATTCGACTGTCACGGGAAATCTCCGGATCAGTTTCTGCGGTTAAGATCGCCAGAGCCGATCACATTGCTATCGATCTCCGGGTCGCCACTATAGTGCACATCGCCGCTGCCAATAATGTTCACTTCCATTACTTTCACTTCACCAATTCTGGCGTCGCCGGAGCCCACAATATTGATTTCAGCGTAATCAAAATCGACCGGTGACATATTGATAGCACCGCCGCCGATAATGCTCATCTCTATGGTAGAAGCTTTCCCCATAGAAGATCCGACCTTGATATCACCCGAACCGCTGACGACCGACTCGACAACATCCAGCTGAACATCACCAAGGCCGATATCACCGGACCCGGCCACCAGCAAACTGAGCGAAGGCGCTTTTACCTCCGCCACCTTGAGGTCGCCAGAGCCCTCCACCGTCAGCTCGAGATCATCGGCAGTGATTGAAAAAGCCTTGATATCGCCCGAACCATTAACATTTAACTCGATTTCGGCAACGACCAGGGGCTTCACATAGACATCGCCGCTACCGTTCAGCGTCACCTCATCGAGGTCCGGCAAGGTGAGCTTATATTTAAGATCGTCATAGTCGTGCTTATCGCGACGCTTGGCAGCGCCCAATATCAGTGTGCGCCCGTCGAGGTAGAACGGCTTACGTTCGAGATCCTCACGTTCGCCACGGACTTGCAGCTCGACGACATCACCCTGGCTAATCTCTACCTCGACGTCGCCCAACACCTCCACGCCGTCGGCAATGAGCTCAGTAACGGTAATGGTGTCTGCGCTCGCCATCGAGGTTATCAACAGCGCTGCGGGAATCATTGAATATTTGATCATGCTTGTTCTCCGAAATCAGGCAGCGGTACGGTCGTCACCGCCACCAGAGAGTAGTTCAGCCAGCAAAGCGGCCGGCACAAAAAATAGAATGCTCAGGATGCCGATACCCAGAGCGCGAGCTATACCACTGAGAGAGAGGCCCTCCCCCTGGCCAGCCATCTGGTGGGTCAGGTTCAGCTCCAGACAATCCTGCAGTTGCACCAGAGCGACATGCCCCGGCGCAACCTGACCGGCCTGTGACTGAAGGAATACGACAGCCGCCAGCAGCAGGACAAATACGGAAAGATAACGCCACATCGTCCTGCTCCTACATCCGGCGCGCGTGGCGCACAGGACTGAACCTTGCCAGTACTTCCAGCAGCACTGCTGCTGGCAGAAACGCCCATAAGGCTGTAACGCCCATTCCCAGAATACTGAGCATGGCGCAGATGATCAGCAGACCAGCGTGCACAACGCCGCGCTTATCGCCTCTGGCAAATACCTGTCGCCGTGGTTTGATGCTCATTTTTCCCTACCTCACTGAATTGGTGTTATAGGTAACTATATCACTAGTTTTGTATATCGCAAGAAAACTTATACAGAAAATTACTAACTGCAATAAATTCAATGAGTTAAGAAGAAAAGAAACGCTAGAATTCGAGCCCTTGTTCCATATTAGCTGCTATAGCACCTGCTATACGGCGGGCTTTTTCCGTGTATTGACCGGTAAAATGCGTGTCCAGCGTGGCCTCGAAATGGGCCAGCCAGCGGGCGAAGTCAGGGCCCGCCAGGCTGCGTTTGCCGTGGAGCTGGCGGTGAATGTTCATAGTATGACGCTGGTAACCACGCTCTCCCAGCAGCAACTTGCACCAATAGTCTTTGATATGAGGTAAGTGCACATCCAGGTCGATAGCGGCGACATCAAGGAAAATGGGGCCCAGTTCAGGGTCCGCCAGCACTTGCTGGTAAAACAGCTCCACGAACTGTTCTACATTTTCCCTGCTATCCAGATCCGGCATAGTCCGCCCGTTCACCCGAAAAGGTTACTTCTTCTTTTTCTTTTTCTTCTTTTCGGCTTTTTTGACATGTGACATCAGGCGCCGCTTGCGCTGCACCTGACGCTGGGTGAGCTTGTTACGCTTCTCAGCGTAGGGGTTCTCAGAGGTGCGAAATTCGATGCGTACCGGGGTGCCCACCAGCTCCAGTTCACGACGGTATATTTTTTCCAGATAGCGCTGGTAACTCGCAGGCACCTTACCGGTCTGGTTGCCATGAATGATGATCAGGGGAGGATTCTGGCCTCCCGCATGAGCGTAACGCAGCTTGGGGCGCCGGCCGTTGATCATTGGAGGATTGTGGTCAAACACTGCGTCTTCAAGAATACGCGTCAGTACATTAGTGCTGAGTTTGCGAGTGGACGATTCAAAGGCCGCATTGATCGACTTGTACAAGTGACCCACGCCAGTGCCGTGCAGGGCGGAGATAAAGTGGGTATCGGCATATTCGGCAAAAACCAGACGGCGATTTAACTCGGACTTGATCCAATCGCGCTGGTCAGGCTCTACCCCATCCCACTTGTTAACCGCGAGTACCAGGCCCCTGCCCTTTTCGATACAGTGGCCAAGCAAGTGCATATCCTGCTCAACCAGACCTTCATGGGCATCCATCACCAGAATCACCACATGAGCATCGTCGATAGCCTTGAGCGTTTTGACGATGGAGAACTTTTCCACCGTTTCCTTAACGTTCTTGCGGCGCCTGACACCCGCCGTATCAATCAGGGTGTAATCCTTGTCATCGCGCTGGTAGTCGATATAAATACTGTCGCGGGTTGTCCCTGGCTGGTCAAATACCACGACCCGGTCTTCCCCTAGCAGGCGATTCACCAGTGTCGATTTGCCGACATTCGGTCGGCCAACCACGGCTACCCGAGTTGAGCGGTAGTAATCCTCGTCTTCCTCGCGGGGATCTTCAGGCGGAAACTCGACCAGAACTTCTTCGATCATCTGGCGAACGCCGCGACCATGGCTCGCGGCGATTGAGAACATGGAGCTGACACCCAGCGAATAGAAATCGCTGGTAGCGACGTCCTCGTTAATACCATCGATCTTGTTCACGACAAGATGAAAGGGCTTGTTTCGCTGACGCAGGTAGCGCGCGAGGCTATCATCTGCCGCGTTCAGTCCCTCTCTGGCGTCCACCAGGAAAAGAACAGCGTCTGCTTCTTCGATAGCGGCCTGAGACTGGCCGGCCATCTCATGATCAATTCCCTCTTCATCACCACTAATACCGCCGGTATCGATTACCACGTAGGGTTGGTCGCCAAGGCGAGCCTCGCCATACTTGCGATCGCGGGTCAGGCCCGGAAAGTCGGCCACCAGCGCATCCCGACTGCGGGTAAGCTGGTTGAACAAGGTAGATTTGCCGACATTGGGGCGCCCCACGAGGGCGATAACGGGGATCATCAGTTCTTCGCTTGAACCTCTAGGGCGGTCAATTTGCCCTTGTTGGTGTAAACATATAGTCGGTTGCCGTCTGCCAGCATATCCGCACGGGCACCGCCTCCGCCCAACTTGGTGCGACCGACGAATTCGCCGTCGACCTGGGAAACGAGGTGCAGCACCCCTTCAAAATCCGTTACTGCCACATAACTGCTGACCGGCGTGGGACGAGACAGTTCGCGGAAGGAAAGTGCATCCTGCTGCCAACGCAGCCCCTGGCCATTGCGCAGGTATGCGCTCAGGGTGCCATCGTCATCGGTGACATAGACATTGCCGAAGCCCTGCGAGACACCCGCAAAAGAGGAGACATCTTTCTGCCAGACCTTGCGCCCGGAAGCAGCATCGATCGCTACCACACGACCCTGATAACTGGCCGCGTAGAGCTCGCTACCGATCAAGGCCATGGTGCCGTCCACATCGACGATACGTTCGATCTCGGAACGACCCTGGGAAATAGCCACACGTACTTCCCAGTCGATCGCGCCAGTATCGGCATCAAAGGCCAGGACACGACCGCTGGCAAAGCCGGCGTAAACCGTATTGTTGTTGAGAATGGGCGTGCTGGTGCCGCGAATAGTCAGCACCGGTACGTTGCTGTCGTAGGCCCAGAGACGCTCGCCAGTGGCAAAATCCAGCCCCTGCAACTTGCCGTCGTAAGTCTGGGCGACAACAACTCTGCCGTTACCCTGGGGCGGCGCCAGAACCTCGCCCTGCAGGCGCGTTGACCAGAGAACTTCACCATTGCTCGCACTCAGCTTGAGTACAGAGCCATCGGAACTGCCGACCAACAAGGCATCGCCATATACGCCGACGCCGCCAGAGAGCGAAGTATCAAGATCCGCCTTCCATTGCTGCTTGCCGCTAGACAATGAAACAGCCTTGACCTCACCGTCGGCGGAGGCGGCGTAAATGGTGCCACTGTCGATGACGGGCTGGAGTTTATACAGCCCTTTGCCCTGGCCGTTGCCGACACCCACCGACCAGAGTTTCTTGATTTTGACTGACTGCTCGATGTCGAACAGCTCCGCGGGTTCGCGCGGATCGTCATCGTCAGTCTCGAACCAGCCTTTGACGGTACTGCAGCCACTGAGGACAACGGACATCAGTAGCGCAGCGATCCAAAGCTTATTGCCTCGCATAGCTTACTCCTGTGCCTCAGTAGCTTCCGTGGTTTCAGTGGGGTCCTGCGCGACTGGCGCGACGGGTGCAACCGCCTCAATATCACGCGGCATCACCGGGCTCAGGCTCTGCAGTTTCTGCTGCACCAGACTGAGACTCACTTGGCCGCCCCCACTCTGTGCGGCCAGGCTCAGGGCCTGAGTATAGGCAGCGCGCGCTTCTTCCTCGTTGCCTTCCAGCATGGCGATATCGCCACGAGCCACCGCGTAAGAGGCCTCGTGGGCGCCTGCATCGGTGCCGTCAAGTATGGACTTCGCCTGAGCAGTGTCGCCGTTGGAGGCGAGAACGCGTGCCAGGCGCAACTGGGCAAGCTGGTATACCTCGCTGCCTTTGTCAGCGCGGCCAAGCACCCAGCGCAGTTGCGCCTCAGCCTCTGCCATATCTCCCCGCACTGCCGCCAGGCGCGCCAGATGCAGGCCGGCAAATTCAGCATACGTGCTGCGGCTGTGCTCAGTCTTGATTTCACGGGCCATTGTGATGGCGGTCTGCTGCCCCTCGGCATCCGAGATCTGCGCCATTTCCTGCAGCAGCGCCTGGTAACGTTCCGAGGCTGCTGCGGCTTCATCCGCGGTGTACTTCTGCCAGCCTTGCCAACCAAAGCCAACACCCAGGGCCACAATGACCGAAACGATGATGGAACGACCATTCTCATCCCACCACTTTTTCAGCGCTTCAACCTGTTCTTCTTCTGTGCGGTACTGATCCACTTCTGTTACTTCCTCTACCTATTTCACCCGGCAAACAATGTGCGCAGGGTCTGTTCCAGTTCGTCCAGCGGCACTGCCTGCTGGGTGATTTGCTCTTTGTCTTCGGCCCGCAGGGCCTTCAGGCTCACAGTGCCCGCGGCTACTTCGTCCTCACCCCAGATCAGGGCGACCCGTGCGCCGGACTTGTCGGCCTTTTTCATCTGGCTTTTAAAACTGCCACCACCCGTGTGTTGCACGATTCTCAGCGCGCTGGCGCTATCGCGCAGGCGCTCGGTAGCAGCAACGGCCTGACGCTGTGCGTCATCACCAAAGCTGACAACGTATATGTCCGCCTGGGCATTGGCGCCCGGCAGAGTGTCACAGGCTTCCAGCAATAACACCAGCCGTTCCAAACCCATGGCGAAACCTACGCCGGGAACAGCCTTACCACCGAGTTGCTCAACAAGGCCATCATAACGGCCACCACCACAGACAGTGCCCTGGGCTCCAAGCTGGTCAGTCACCCACTCAAACACGGTCTTGTTGTAGTAATCGAGCCCACGCACCAGACGCTGGTTCACGGTGTAAGGCACACCCGCAGCATCGAGCAGCTCACACAGGCGAGCGAAATCTGCCTGCGACTCCTCGTCAAGAAAATCGCCAAGCGCAGGCGCGCCGTCCAACAACGCCTGGGTATCCGGATTCTTACTATCCAGAATCCGCAGTGGATTGCTGTCGAGCCGGCGCTGGCTGTCTTCATCCAACTGCTCAGCGCGCTCGCGCAGATACACTACCAGTGCATCTTTGTAAGCCTGCCGCGCATCAGCACTGCCGATCGAATTCAGCTGCAGCTCAACATGCTCGGCCACACCCAGGTCACGCCAGAGACGCGCCGTCAGCAGAATCATCTCTGCATCCATATCGGGGCTGGCAATGCCAAATGCCTCGGCACCTACCTGGTGAAACTGGCGCTGGCGCCCTTTCTGAGGGCGCTCGTAGCGAAACATCGGGCCTGTGTACCACAGCCGCTGGGCCATATTGAGCAAGCCGTGCTGAATCGCCGCACGCACGCAGCCTGCGGTACCTTCAGGGCGCAAGGTCAGGCTGTCTTCACTGCGATCCTCGAAGGTGTACATTTCCTTCTCAACGATGTCAGTGACCTCACCCACGCCCCGGCGGAACAGATCTGTCCGCTCCACGATCGGCATCCGAATCTCGCTATAGCCATAGCCGGACATCAACTGCCGGATCACAGTTTCGATGTACTGCCAGTAGGGGGTCTCATCCGGCAGGATGTCATTCATCCCGCGGACGGCTCTGATCGTACTCACACGTATTCCTTATTCAGGGCGATGTTCAGGCCGAGCTCTTGAGGATCAGTTTTTCCTCTTGCTCTGCACGCGACTGTTCCAGCAGTGCTGCCTTGTCCCGGATCACCTTCTCCAGATGATCGACAAATTCTTCATTATTGATCTTGTGGTCAGGCTCACCGTCCACATAAATCAGGTTACTCGGAGAAGCGCCTGTCAATCCGACATCCGCCTCGCGCGCCTCGCCAGGGCCGTTGACGATACAGCCGATCACGGCCACATCCATCGGCGTGCGAATATCCTCGAGGCGCTGCTCCAGTGCGTTCATGGTACCGATCACATCGAAATTCTGGCGCGAGCAGCTGGGGCAGGCGATAAAATTAATACCATTGGTGCGCAGCTTGAGGCTCTTGAGAATCTCAAACCCGACTTTCACCTCTTCCACCGGGTCGGCGGCAAGGGAAATACGGATCGTATCGCCAATACCATCCATCAGCAGCATGCCCAGGCCCACGGCCGATTTGACGGTTCCGCCACGCAGGCCACCCGCCTCGGTAATTCCCAGATGCAGCGGCTGTTCAATTTGCCTGGCCAGCAATCGATAGGCTTCCACCGCCATAAAGACTTCCGAGGCCTTCACAGATACTTTGAAATCCTGGAAATCATGCTTGTCCAGAATGTCGACGTGATGCATCGCCGATTCCACCAGCGCTTCGGCAGTAGGCTCGCCGTACTTGCGCTGCAATTCCTTGCCCAGAGAGCCGGCATTGACGCCGATCCGAATCGGGATGCCTTTATCCCGGGCACTGCTTATCACTTCCCTGACCTTGTCGTCGCGGCCGATATTGCCCGGGTTGATGCGAAGGCAATCCACGCCGTATTCAGCGACTTTCAGCGCAATTTTGTGATCGAAATGAATATCTGCCACCAGTGGCACGCTCACCTGACTGCGGATATCGCGAAACGCCTCGGCGGCATCCATACTGGGAACCGATACCCGCACGATATCTGCACCGGCATCGGCAATCGCCTGCACCTGGGCTACGGTCGCCGCTACATCACAGGTCTCGGTATTGGTCATGCTCTGCACACTGATCGGGGCATCGCCGCCTACCGGCACATCGCCAACCCAGATTTTGCGCGAGACTCGTCGCTTGATCGGTGATTCAGTTTTCATCATTCACCTCGCCACAACCACAAGCCGGCAAACAGCAGCAGCAAGGTTGCCAGGCCAACCACAACAGCGAAGCCTGTGCTCTGGAGTTGCAGGGATTTGGTTTCAACACGTTTCTTTTCCTGGCCCAGGTCCTGGCAATGCTCATCGAATGCCTTGAGTAATCGTGCTTCGTCCAGGCCCATCAGTTGGCCATAGCTGCGCACATAACCTCGCGCGAAAGCGGGACTGCGCAGATCCTGGTAGGCATCGCGTTCCAGGATCGCGACATAGTCCGGCATCAGGTTGAGCCGATCCGCGACCTCACGCTCACCCAGCCCCTGGCTCAGGCGAGCAGACCGCAGCATGCTGCCCGGAGTCATAAATATCTCTGCCTGTGCTGAAATGTCGCTAGTCACGCTTACAGGGTCCGCTTGTAGGCCTCAAATTCGGCCGAATCCGGGTACAGGTTCTGCAGTGCCAGGGCATAACTACCCTCGGCGTTCAGGTCTCCTTGCTGCCGCGCGAGACGAACACCCAACCAGAGGCCGCGCGAAGATTGCTGGCGAATCACCGAACGGTAGGTGTCGTAGTAACGGCCTGCTGTTTCATAGTCAGCAGCGTCGTAGCGCAACTGCGCCAATTCCAGCAGGGCAATACTGTTGGTGCGATCCATAGTGAGGGCGCGACGGAAAGCCTCTTCGGCGCCCTGGGGATCAAAGTTCTGCACTCGACACAGGCCGAGGTTTACAAATGCGCGCGGGCGGCCCTTGTAGAGCGTGTCTTGCACAACAAGCTCCAGCTCTTTCTGGGCGTCCTTGTAGCGACCCTGGGAGTAGAGATAAGCGGCGTAATTATTGCGCGCGCGTGAAAAATTCTTGTCGAGCCTGAGCGCTTCCTGATAGCTCTGCTCCGCGAGCTCAAACTCGCCCGTACTCTGGTAGACCAACGCGAAAGCCTCGTGCACCTCGGCGTTCTTGGGGTCAATTTCGGTGGCCAGGCTCAGATTGCGTTTTGCGTTGTCCCAGTTGCCCTCACCGATGTACTTGCGTGCCAGCTCCACCCGGTATTCCAACGCCTTCTCAGGGTCGGCCTTATCGGTAAATACCGTCTCTTTGGTAGAAATACAGCCACTCATAACCAGGGCAACCATAGCCACGGCGATCATCCTGAGCGCTGAAATATTAATAGTCCCTTTAGTCACGTAGCCTGCCCCGCTGCTTGATCGTTATTCTGTTCCGCAGCCTGGCGATAGCGCTCGCTGCGGCGGGTGCGGTCTACCACCTGGCCAACCAATTGGCCGCATGCGGCGTCGATATCGTCGCCGCGGGTGGTACGCACAGTGACAATATATCCTGCATCCACCAGTACTTGCCAGAAGCGCGACACCGCATTGCCGCTGGGGCGCTGGTAATCGGACTGATCGAAGGTGTTAAAAGGAATGAGATTGATCTTACAAGGGAAGTCCTTGAGCAGTTCCGCCAACTCGTGGGCGTGCTCGCGCTGATCATTCACACCTGCGATCAGCGTGTACTCAATAGTGACCACGCGCTTTTTGTCGCTCTGGGCATCGATGTAGTTGCGAGCGCTCTCCAGCAGCACGCTGATCGGGTACTTTTTGTTGATGGGAACCAGTTCATTGCGCAGCGCATCATTCGGCGCGTGCAGAGATACCGCCAGCGACGCCTCACTCACCTGGGCAAGGGCGTCCAGCGCCGGCACTACGCCAGAGGTGCTGAGAGTGACCCGGCGCTTGGAGATGCCATAGGCATTGTCTTCCATCATCAGGTCCATGGAGGCCACTACATTGTCAAAATTGAGCAGCGGTTCACCCATGCCCATCATCACAACATTGGTCACCACACGGCTATTACTTGTCTGAAAAGCATCGTAGGAATCGATCGCCAACCATACCTGGCCGATGATCTCGGCAGCGCTCAAATCGCGCATGAACCCCTGTTTACCCGTAGAGCAGAAACTGCAATCGAGGCTGCAGCCCACTTGCGATGAGACACAGAGGGTTGCCCGGTTACCGTCGGGGATCAGCACGGTCTCTACCAGGCCACCACCATCAACCCTGATAGCCCACTTACGCGTGCCGTCATTGGAGTCGTGCTGGCTGACAATTTCGGGGGGACGGATCTGGGCACAGCCAGCGAGTTTCTCGCGCAGGGCCTTACCCAGATTCGTCATTTCTTCAAAGTCGGTAACACCGTGGTGATGCATCCACTTCATTACCTGCACCGCGCGGAACTTCTTTTCCCCAATATCGAGGAAAAATTGCTCCAGCGCAGGCAGGGGCAGGCCCAGCAAATTGGTCTTCTCGACCTGCTGCCCAGTCCCTTCTGAAGTGGCTATTACCGACGTCACATCAAATACCGCTTAGCGCGCGCAGATCTCGCTGGCGGCGAAGAAGTAAGCGATTTCACGCTCGGCAGAAGCCGGGGAATCAGAACCGTGGACGGCATTGGCATCGATGCTGGAAGCGAAATCAGCGCGGATAGTGCCTTCGTCGGCTTCCTGCGGGTTAGTAGCTCCCATCAACTCGCGGTTCTTGGCGATCGCATTCTCACCTTCCAGAACCTGCACGCAGACAGGGCCAGAAGTCATAAACGCAACCAGGTCTTTGTAGAACGGGCGCTCAGCGTGCTCGGCATAAAAACCGCCGGCAACAACATCGTCCAGACGCAGCATCTTGGCAGCTACAATCTGCAGGCCGTTGCTTTCAAAGCGGGAGTAAATTTTACCGATGACGTTTTTGCCTACGGCGTCGGGCTTAACGATGGACAGGGTGCGTTCTACTGCCATGGGGAGGTCTCCAAATGAGTATTTTAAAGATAAACACCCACCTCGCGGAGAGCCTCGTGGGCCCCGCTGCAGGCAGGTGCGTTAAAAACCGCGCAATTATACGGGTTTCGGGGTCGGGTTTCACCCTGAATCGACTTTAGGGCAAAGTAATTAAGCTTTTAAAAACAATAGCTTAGAAAAAGCGGGGAATTTTCACTGCGGACGGAACAGTCACTGCGTATTTCCGCCGGGAATGTGGCCTGGGGCGCGACAGAAAGCGCGCCCACAATGCCTAGTCCATCTCCTCAATCCAGGCTGCCTGAATGGCCTCGAGGATCTTCTCGCCGCAGCGATCCGGAGCGTCATCAAAACCGGGAAGTGCGACCACCCAGTTGCGCAAATCCACAAAGTTCAGTGCCAGTGGGTCTACGTCCGGATGGGCCTCAGTGAGTTCGATAGCAATGTCGGTTATATCAGTCCAGCGCACGGGACACCTCAGTGGCGTTCAGACACCATATTGATCGTATATTTGGGTATTTCCACCACCAGGTCTTCATCGGCGACGATCGCCTGGCAGGACAGACGTGAATCGGGTTCCAGACCCCAGGCCTTGTCCAGATAGTCGTCCTCGAGCTCGTCGGGTTCTTCCATGGAATCATAGCCTTCACGCACCACCACGTGGCAGGTGGTGCAGGCACATGACATCTCGCAGGCATGTTCCAACGGAATATCATTGCGCAGCAATGCACGACAAACACTCTCACCGGGTTCGGCTTCTACCACTGCCCCTTCCGGGCACAGATTTTCGTTGGGCAGGACCACGATACGGGTCATTACTGTTCCTCCTCGTCGAGCTGCTCAAGGCTGACACCAGCCAGAGCACGCTTGATACTCTTGTCCATCCGGCGGGCAGCAAAACTCTCGCTTGCCCGGCCGAGCTCTTCAGTCAGTTTGCGTATGCCAGGCACATCTGTACCCGCCACCTGCTCTGTCAACTCATGCATCAGAGCGTGCAGAGCCTGACACTCAGCTTCATCCAATAGTTCGGTTCCGTCGGCAGCCAAAGCCGCCTCTAGCCCATCCAATAGCTGCTGGGCGTCCAGCCGCTGCTCCGCCAACTGACGGGCACTTTTGTCCTCTGAAGCATTGGTGAACGACGCTTTCAACATGCCGGTAATCTGCTCATCACTGAGGCCGAAAGATGGCTTCACGGTGACGCTGCTCTGGGCACCGGTGGTCTCTTCGCGAGCGGAGACATTGAGCAGGCCGTCCGCGTCTACCTGGAAGGTCACCTGAATACGGGCTGCGCCGGCTACCATGGGCGGAATGCCTCGCAATTCGAAGCGCGCAAGGGAACGGGAATCAGCGACCATCTCACGCTCGCCCTGCACAATATGTATGGCAAGCGCGGTCTGGCCATCCTTGAAGGTCGTAAAATCCTGGGCTCGGGTCACCGGGATTGTGGTATTGCGGGGAATGATCTTTTCCACCAGACCACCCATGGTCTCCAGACCCAGCGACAACGGCAGCACATCCAGCAACAGCAGATCGCCCTCGGGGCGATTACCCGCGAGGATATCCGCCTGAATGGCAGCGCCGATAGCCACGACCTTGTCGGGATCTATATCGATCAGGGGCTCGCGACTGAAAAATTCTCCCACCGCTTCCCGCACCATGGGAACACGCGTGGAACCGCCCACCATGACCACGTTCTCCACCTCGTCCAAATCGGCGTCTCGCAGACAGCGGCGGCAGGCACGCAGCGTGCGCTTCACAAGGGTTTGAATCAGCGTTTCAAACTCACTGCGGCGGAGTGTCAGGCTTGAGGCTCCCGGCACAATATCACCCAGCGGCAACACCACCGAATCGGCTACAGAGAGCTGCTCCTTGGCAGCTCGGGCAAGGCTGTGCAGGGCGCGATGCTGCCCGGCTTCGATCTCTGTGATACCCGCCTCTGTTATGGCCCACTGGGCGATAGCGGCATCGAAATCATCACCGCCCAGCGCTGTATCGCCGCCGGTAGCCAACACCTCAAACACCCCCCGATGCAGCCTCAGGATAGAGATATCGAAGGTGCCGCCACCCAGGTCATAGACGGCGATAACGCCCTCTTCGCGAGAATCGAGGCCGTAGGCCACTGCGGCGGCGGTGGGTTCATTCAACAGGCGTAGCACCGGCAAGCCGGCAAGGGTCGCGGCGTCTTTAGTTGCCTGGCGCTGGGGTTCATCAAAATAGGCAGGCACTGTGATAACCGCACCCTCAATGCTTCCGCCCAGCGTTTCTTCAGCACGCTGGCGCAGAGCAGTAAGAATCTCTGCAGAGGCCTGCACCGGAGAGACCACACCGGCACTGGTCTCGAAACTCACCATGCCCTCATCGCCCGCCGCAAGCTGGTAGTGTGAGCGCTCGGCGTCGGCCAGGGCGTCTTCACGACCGCGCCCCATGAAGCGCTTTACGGAAACCAGGGTATCGGCGGGATGCACGCTGGCAAGCGCCTGGGCCGCAGCACCGACAAGCGGCGTTGCGCCAGTGTAATTAACCACGGAGGGCAGCATCACATGCCCCTCGATATCGCGCAGCGCCTCGGCGCGACCGCCGCGCACGGTTGCCACCAGGGAATTCGTTGTGCCCAGGTCGATACCCACCGCGCGTTTCGCCTGATGAGGCACGGGTGACTGGCCAGGTTCAGCTATTTGCAACAGCGCCATTCAGCTATCCATTAAATCCGCTTCGATCTGCTCCGCCTCGAGCTGCAATTTCTCGAGATACTGCATTTTTACGCAAGCGCTTGCGGCGGCGGAGAGATCAGATTGTTCATAGGCGGCTTTGAATTCCGCCTGATGCATTTTTATATCGCCGGAGATTTCTTCCAGCAAGTGGTCCAGCACAGTGTCCGGGTCGATCAGGTCGTGCATGGTCTCCAGCTTCTCCCGAAGCTCCATTTGCTCCATGAGGAAACCGCCATCTACTTGCTGGCGGCCAATACTTTCCTCACTCATCCCGGACAGCTTGAGCAAGTAAAGCGCACGCGATAGCGGCGCCTTGAGGGTGTTGTAGGCCTCATTGACAAAAGCGGAGTACTGCACGGCAATTCGCTGCTCGTGCTCACCGGCACTGGCGAACCTGTCGGGGTGCAATTCCTGTTGCAACTGCCGGTAACGCTGGCCCAGGGGGGCGACATCCAGGCTGAACTGCACGGGCAGTTCAAACAGCTGGAAGTAGTTCTGGGTAAAGTCTGGAGAGCTCATGCCGCCTCGGCCGCTGAATCGGGAGGGGAATTATACGGTAAAGCTTTCGCCACAACCGCACTCAGCGGAGACATTGGGGTTTTTGAACTGCAGGCCTTCGTTGAGACCCTCGCGAACGAAGTCCAACTCGGTACCGTCCAGGTAGGCCAGGCTCTTGGGATCAATAAATACCTTGACCCCATGATTTTCAAAGACCTCATCTTCCGCAGCCTGCTCATCGACAAACTCCAGCACATAAGCCATGCCGGAACAGCCGGAGGTAGTCACCCCCAGCCGTATGCCGAGGCCATGCCCGCGACCCTGAAGCTGGTCAGCGATATGTCCGGCAGCAGAGGCTGTGATGGAAACGCCCATCAGCCCTCGCCTCGCTTGTCGCGAAGATCCTTAACCGCGGCCTTAATGGCATCTTCCGCCAATACGCTGCAGTGAATTTTGACCGGGGGCAGCGCCAGTTCTTCGGCGATCTCGGTGTTCTTGATCTGCTCTGCCTCATCAAGGTTCTTGCCCTTGACCCACTCTGTGAGCAGGGAGCTTGACGCAATAGCACTGCCACAGCCGTAAGTTTTAAATTTCGCGTCTTCAATCACGCCGTCGTCATTTACCCGGATCTGCAGTCGCATTACATCGCCACAGGCGGGTGCACCTACCATACCGGTGCCTACACTCTCGTCCCCAGCGTCGAGTTTGCCCACGTTGCGGGGGTTCTCGTAGTGGTCCAGAACTTTGTCACTATAAGCCATGATCGTTCTCCTCTACCGCTAGTGCGCGGCCCATTCAATTGTGTTCAGGTCTACGCCGTCTTGGTACATATCCCAAAGCGGAGACAGTTCACGCAGCTTGCCAACGGCTCCGCGCAATTGTTCGATAGCCACATCCACGTCGTCTTCAGTAGTGAAACGGCCAAAGCTGAAGCGCAGGGAGCTGTGAGCGAGTTCGTCGTTCAAGCCCAGCGCGCGCAGCACATAAGAAGGCTCCAGACTTGCCGAGGTACAGGCAGAGCCGGATGAAATTGCCAGGTCCTTGAGCGACATGATCAGGGATTCACCTTCAACAAACGCAATACTGACGTTGATTGCGCCCGGCAGGCGCTGGTCCATATCGCCATTGACGTGAACTTCCTCAATGTCCTTGATCCCATCCCAGAAGCGCTGGCGCAGGGCATTGACCTTGACCGCTTCGGTAGCCATTTCTTCCGTGGCTATACGGGCAGCTTCGCCCATACCGACGATCTGGTGGGTTGCCAGGGTGCCGGAACGCATACCGCGTTCGTGACCACCGCCGTGCATCTGTGCTTCGAGGCGCACACGTGGCTTGCGGCGAACATAGAGTGCTCCGATGCCCTTGGGTCCGTACATTTTGTGGCCGGACATGGACATCAGGTCAACTTTCATTTCCTTGAGGTCAATGGCGATTTTGCCTGCGCCCTGCGCGGCGTCCACGTGAAACAGGACACCTGCGTTGCGGGTTACTTCGCCGATACCGGCGATATCATTGACAGTACCAATCTCGTTATTGGCGTGCATGATGCTCACCAGGACCGTGTCGTCTCGCAGTGCTTCAGCGACAGCCTGAGGCGTTATAAGGCCCTGGGTATCCGGATCGAGATAAGTGACCTCGAAGCCCTCACGCTCAAGCTGGCGACAGGTATCCAGCACAGCTTTGTGCTCGATCTTGGAAGTGATGATGTGCTTGCCCTTCTTACCGTAGAAGTGGGCAACACCTTTAATGGCCAGGTTGTCTGACTCGGTCGCACCAGACGTCCAGACGATTTCACGCGGATCCGCGCCGATCAGGTCAGCCACCTGACGACGGGCATTTTCTACCGCTTCCTCGGCCTTCCAGCCATACATGTGGGAGCGGGACGCCGGGTTGCCGAAATTACCCTCGACAGACAGACAGTGGACCATCTTCTCCACAACCCGGGGATCACAGGGTGTCGTCGCCAGATAATCAAAGTAAATCGGTTTTTGCATGTTCTAAAACTCCGTTCTCGCCTCAGATCTCGCTGAGGGTCAGGGTCTCGCCCTGCTCTTGCCGCGCATTCTGGCGCGCGGAAATAGATTTCACTTCACGTTTTTCCATGAGCTGGGCCAGGCTGATCTGGCTCAGAAAACCATGAATCTGCTGGCTCAGGTCCTCCCACAGGTGATGGGTCAGGCAGACCTCTCCCTGCTGGCAGTGTCCCTTGCCGCCGCAGCCAGTGGCATCGACAGTTTCGTTAACCGCATCGACGATCTCGGCGACAAAAATTTCATCGCGACCACGGCTCAGGCGATAACCACCGCCGGGCCCCCGCACGCTTGTGACCAGCGCGTTACGGCGCAGCTTGGCAAACAATTGTTCCAGATAAGACAGCGATATATCCTGTCTTCCGGAGATGTCTGCCAGGCTCACCGGACCGTGGCTGCCATGCAGCGCAAGGTCCAACATTGCGGTCACTGCATACCGCCCTTTTGTTGTCAGACGCATACTCTCACCCGTCCTTTATTGATCGCTGGAAGTATGCAATAACCAACCTTTTTGGTCAAGTATAAGTCCGACTAGTTTAGTAGGACAATATCCGGACTAGCGAATGCCTTTGATCCGTTTTTGGGTCTCGGTAAGGATGCCGCGCAGGATGTTGAGCTCCATCTCATCGAGGCGAACGCGGCTATAGAGGCGACGCAGGCGCGCCATCAATTGCCGCGGCGCTGTGGGGTTCAGGAACTCCACATCAATCAGCGTTTGCTCCAGATGCTCGTAGAAGAGTTCCATTTGCTCGCGGGTCGTAAATGGAGAATCCCACTCTTCGTCCTCGGCCTTGGGCAAACTGTCAGCCGATAGCAACATACGCAGCTCGTAGCACACAACCTGTACCGCCATGGCCAGATTGAGTGAGCTGTAGTCCTCTGATGTGGGAATATTGAGGTGCAGATTACACGCCTGCAGCTCCTCATTCTTCAAGCCGCGGTCTTCCCGGCCGAACAGAATTGCCACCTCCTGATCATCAGACACCCCATCAAGGCGCTCGGCGCATTTACGCGGATCCAGCAGCGGCCAGGGAATCCGGCGGCCCCTGGCGCTGGTGCCCACTACAAACTGGCAGTCGGCGATAGCCTCCTCCAGCGTGGCCGTAACCACAGCACTGTCGAGCACATCGCCCGCGGAAGCTGCGCGCCAGGTGGCCTCTTCATGGGGATATTCCCGCGGTTCGACCAGGTAAAGACGGCTCAGCCCCATGTTTTTCATGGCGCGCGCCACCCCGCCGATATTGCCCGGCGTATTGGTATTGACCAGTACGATGCGAATATTGTCGAGATTCATGAATCAACCCTGATTTTGGGGCGCGAAGTTTAGCAGATTTTTTGCCCGGCTTGCTCTATAATCGCGCGCCCGTTCACTAGCTCAGGACAACACCATGGAACCGATGGTCAATATAGCGCTGCGTGCCGCCCGCAAAGCCGGCGAAAATATCATGCGCGCCTCCGATGATCTGGATCGCATCGACGTGGTAGCCAAGGGCATGAACGACTTCGTCAGCGAAGTGGATATCAACGCCGAACAGGAAATCGCCTACCAGTTGCGCAAAGCCTATCCGGACCATGCAATCCTCGGCGAGGAAAGCGGCCTGGACGGCGACGCGGATGCCGAATACACCTGGATTATCGATCCGCTGGACGGCACAACCAACTTCGCCCGGGGCATTCCCCACTTCGCAATTTCCATTGCCTGCATCCACCGGGGCAAACTGGAACACGCTGTCGTCCTGAACCCCATCCTGCGGGAAGAATTCACCGCCTCCCGCGGTCGCGGCGCGGCCCTCAATGGCCACCGCCTGCGCGTAAGCAAGCGCAATTCACTCGATGGCGCCCTGCTGGGTACGGGTATTCCTTTCAAGGGTCACTGCGACGACAAGCTGGAGGCCTACGCCAAATCCGTAGAAATTCTGGCCGGACAGACTGCAGGCATTCGCCGCGCGGGTTCTGCCGCACTGGATCTGGCCTATGTAGCTGCGGGTCGTTTCGATGCGTTCTGGGAAGTTGGCCTGGCCAAGTGGGATATCGCTGCTGGCGCTCTGCTGGTCAAAGAAGCCGGCGGGCTGGTTGCCGATTTCAACGGCTCTGAGGGCTACCTTGAATCGGGCAATATTGTTGCTGGCAACCCCAAGTGCTTCAAGGCCGTTCTGCAGGCTACCAAGCCTCTGCTGGGGTAAGATCTCTTCCACTTCCTGGCCGGGCAGGCATCTACCCACCCGGCCAGAAAGAGCAATCAGGGCATCATGTCGTCTTGCTCAACGCCTTCCTTGACCGGAATCATCAGGTCTTCCTTGCTCACGCCCATGGTCAGCAGCATATTCGCCGCGACATAGATGGATGAGTAAGTACCAATCGCAACACCCACCAGCAACGCAATTGCAAAGCCATGAATCATCTCCCCACCGTAGATCGCCAATGCAAGCAGCACCAGCATGGTGGTCAATGACGTCACCAAGGTACGGCCCAGGGTCTCCGTGAGGGAGATATTGATGATTTCCTCGGGGTCCGCTTTGCGCAGTTTGCGGAAGTTCTCGCGAATTCGGTCTGATACCACAATGGTATCGTTGAGCGAGTAACCGATCACAGCCAGCAGCGCGGCCAATACCGTGAGATCGAATTCCATCCCAATGAGGGAGAAGAACCCCAGCACCACGACCACGTCGTGAATCAGGGCAACCACCGCGCCCACCGCAAACTTGAACTGGAAGCGAAAAGCGATATAAAGCATCACCAGACCCAGCGCCAACAACATGGCCAGGCCGCCCTGCTCGCGCAATTCGTCACCGACTTGCGGGCCTACAAATTCAATTCTTCGCAGTTCCACGGAGCCTGGGTAAGCGTCTTGCAGCTTGCCTAGCAATTCAGCACCCTGCTTGTCCGAGTAGCCCTTGGGCAGACGGATTAACACGTCGCGGTCAGTACCAAAACTAACCACCACCGCACCGGCAAAGCCACCTGTTTCCAGGGTGTTGCGAATCGCCGTGAGGTCAGCGGTTTCTGAATAGTGCACTTCCACCAGCGTGCCGCCAGTGAAGTCCAATCCCCAGTTCAGCTGTTTGGTGGCGAGAGAGCCGATAGAAACAGCCAACAGAACAAAGGAGAACAGCATGGCCAGCTTTCGCTGACCCATGAAATTGATGACTTTCATATTAAACGCCTCCCCCGATGGACAGCTTCTCGACACGGCGGCCGCCGTAAATCAGGTTAGTGATGGCGCGAGTACCCAAAATGGCAGTGAACATGGATGTGACGATACCCACTGACAGGGTCACGGCGAAGCCTTTCACCGGGCCTGTGCCCACGGCGTAGAGGATGACGGCCACAATCAGGGTCGTGATATTGGCGTCAAGAATCGTTGCCACCGCGCGCTCGTAGCCTGCATGAATCGCCATTTGCGGGGACAGCCCATTTCTGAGCTCCTCCCGTATTCGGGAGAAAATCAACACGTTGGCGTCCACCGCCATACCTACCGTCAGCACGATACCGGCGATGCCTGGCAATGTCAGGGTAGCGCCGATAATCGACATAAAGGCAATCAGCAGCACCAGGTTGGCGGACAGGGCGAGTACGGCTGCGACGCCGAACACTCGATAGTAAAGAACCATGAAGATCACAACCAACGCCAGACCGATCTGCACAGATTTGACGCCAAGGCGAATGTTTTCCGCGCCCAGTGATGGGCCAACGGTGCGTTCTTCAACAAAGGAAATCGGGGCAGCAAGAGCACCTGCACGCAGCATCAGCGCGAGTTCAGAAGCTTCCATCGGGCTGTCCAGACCAGTGATCTGGAACTGGGCGCCAAGCGCACTCTGAATTACCGGTGCCGTCAGGAGCTTTTTCTCGTCGTAAGGGGTTTTGATCGCAATTTCAGTGCCGTCTTCCTGCATCTCGTAACGCGTGCGGTACTTGCGCTCGATGAACAGCACACCCATACGCCGCTTGATATTGTTGCGGGTGGCGCGAGACATGGCAGTGCCGCCCTCGCTATCGAGGCTGATCTGCACATTGGGACGGCCGTTCTGGTCAAAACTGGCCTGAGCATTGCTCACCCGTTCACCGGTGAGGATCACCGAGCGTTCGAGCCACTCGCTCATTCCGGCGCGATCAGCACTGCGGTATTCATAGCGTTGCTTCTCGGACTGCGGCGCTTCCAACTTGGCCACCATACGGAACTCGAGGTTTGCCACCTTGCCCAGAATACGCTTGGCTTCCGCGGTATCCTGAATGCCCGCGAGCTCAACTACGATACGGTTCTGGCCCTGGCGCTGCACCAGCGGTTCGGACACACCGAGTTCATTTACCCGGTTGCGCAGGGTTGTAAGGTTCTGGCTCACAGCGTAATCAGCAATTTCCTTGCGAGTCGCCTCGGTCATATTGGCATAGAGGTTCCAACTGCCCTCCTCGTCCTGACGATCGAGCACCAGTTCAGGATGATTCTCAGCGACAATGGCGCGAGCCTGTTCGCGCAGGCTTTCGCTCTTGAACTTGGTTTCCAGGCGGCCGCGCTTATCCAGGTTTACGTAGCCGCGAATACGCTCTTCGCGCAGGGCCCGCTTGGTGGCGTTGAGGTAGTACTCCATACGCCGCTCGATGGCAGCGTCGACATCCACTTCCAGCTTGAAGTGGACACCACCGCGCAGGTCGAGGCCCAGCTTGACGGGCTGGGCACCCAGATCACTGAGCCACTTAGGTGTTGTTGGGGCCAGGTTCAGAGCCACAATAAAGCCATCACCGAGCATGCGAGAAACACGGGCCTGGGCTACCAGCTGCGCCTCCGCGTCACGTAACCGCACCAGACCATTGCGACCCTGGGGATCGATGACCTCACCAAAGTGCTCAATGCCCTCATCCTCCAGTGCCTTGAGCGCACGAGCCATGATGTCTTCATCAATCAGCTGAGCACTACTTTCACCGGTAATCTGCAACGCAGGATCGGGTTTATAGAGATTGGGTGCCGCATAGACCAGGCCAAGGACCAGGACAGACAACACCAACAGGTATTTCCACAGGGGATATTTGTTCAGCATGTATTCACTTCGTGTGCCGGGTTACCCGGCGAAAAAAGGCGACATTATATAGGTGTTCGGCCGTCCGCCACAAAGGCCGTTAGCTAATCGATGGGGGCGCCGGCCCGCTGCTTCAAGGGCCGGCAGCTGTGAATATTACCCCAGCCAGTGCCGCGCATTGCGGAACAAGCGCAACCAGCCCGCATCCTCGCCCCACTCTTCGGGCGCCCAGGAGTACTGCACCGTGCGGAACACCCGCTCCGGATGCGGCATCATGATCGTGGCTCGACCATCACTGGAGGTCAGGCCGCTGATGCCATTGGGGGAGCCATTGGGATTCGCTGGGTAACGTTCTGCCACTGACAGGTCGCCTTCAACGTAGCGCATGGCCACCGTGCCACTGCCTTCGCAGGTGGACAGCGCAGCATCGTCGGCAAACTCGGCGCGTCCTTCACCGTGCGCAACGGCGATGGGTAGGTGCGAACCCGCCATGCCATTAAGCAGGATGGACGGGTTCTCCTGCACCTGAACGAGAGCCAGGCGAGCCTCGAACTGCTCGGAACGGTTGCGCACAAAGCGCGGCCAGTGGTCGGCACCCGGAATCAGGTCCTTGAGGGTGGAAACCATCTGGCAACCGTTACACACCCCAAGGGTGAAGCTATCGTCGCGATTAAAGTAGTTGCTGAATTCCTCGCGCACAGCCTCGTTAAACAGGATGCTCTTGGCCCAGCCCTCGCCCGCTCCCAGCACGTCGCCGTAAGAGAAGCCGCCGCAGGCCACCAGTCCTTTAAAGTCGGCGAGGCCTACGCGGCCGCCGAGGATGTCGCTCATGTGCACATCGAAGGGGGCGAAACCCGCCTTGTGGAAGGCCGCAGCCATCTCCACATGACCATTAACGCCCTGTTCCCGCAGCACCGCGATACGCGGGCGGGCCCCCGTGGCAATCATTGGCGCCGCGATATCCTCTGATGGATCAAAGGCCAGTTGGGCAGACAGCCCGAGTTCGCCAGTACCGATGCGCTCAAATTCCTCGCGGGCACAGTCCGGGTTGTCACGCAGGGCCTGGATCTCATAGCTGGTGCGGGCCCAGAGCTTCTGGATTTCGGGGCGCAAGGCGGCAATCACTTCACGCTCACCGTCATTGATAGCCAGGCTCTCACCGGCTACCGCTGTACCAATCACATGGGTACAATCGCCCAGCCCGAGCTCTACAGCACGCGCCTGAAGGGCGGCAAGATCTGCAGTACCCACCTGGAGTACCGCACCTGCCTCTTCATTGAACAGGCGCTCCAGATCGTCACCGGCGATAGCGGCGATATCTACCGCCAGGCCACAGTGACCGGCAAACGCCATCTCGGCCAGGGTTGTCAGCAGACCGCCATCGGAGCGATCGTGGTAGGCCAGCACTTTGCCTGCCTGCAGCTGTTCCTGCACCAGGGTGAAAAAATTCTTCAGATCGGTCGCGGTAATATCGGGCGCAGTTTCGCCGAGCTGACCACAGGACTGGGCCAGGGCAGAGCCACCGAGACGGTTGGCGCCGCGACCCAGGTCAATCAATACCAGGCTGGCGTCTGCCTCGGGTTGCAGCTGGGGGGTGACCGATAGACGCACATCTGTGACAGGGGTAAATGCTGAAACAATCAGTGACATGGGCGAGGTAACGGCCTTGTCCTCACCTTCGTCCTGCCAGGTGGTGCGCATCGACATCGAGTCCTTGCCCACCGGTATAGTCAGTCCCACCTCGGGGCAAAATTCCATACCCACAGCGCGCACAGTGTCATAGAGTGCCTCATCTTCGGCGCCGTAACCGGCGGCACACATCCAATTGGCGGACAACTTGATGTCGCTAATATCTGCGATACTGGACGCTGCGATATTGGTGATAGCTTCGGCTACTGCCATGCGTCCGGAAGCAGGGCCATCCAGCAGCGCGAGCGGTGTGCGCTCACCGATAGCCATCGCCTCGCCGGCGCAGGAATCGTAGGACACCGTGGTAACGGCACAGTCAGCTACCGGTACCTGCCAGGGACCCACCATCTGGTCCCGAGCAACCATACCGGTCACGGTGCGGTCACCAATAGTGATCAGAAAATTCTTGCTCGCGACACTGGGAAGCTGCAACACCCGAGCAGCCGCTTCGTCGACACTGACCGTCAGCGCGAGTGGTGTTTGCACGATGTTCTGACGGCTCACCTCGCGGTGCATCTTTGGCGCCTTGCCAAACAGCACTGACATGGGCAGATCTACCGGTGCATTTCCAAACTGATCGTCGGTCAGGGTGAGATGCATTTCTTCGGTCGCTTCACCAACCACCGCAAAGGGGCAGCGCTCGCGCTCACAGATAGCCTCGAAGCGGGCGAGATTTTCCGGCTCCACCGCCATCACATAGCGTTCCTGCGATTCGTTACACCAGATTTCCAGTGGCGACATACCTGGCTCGTCATTGGGTACGTTGCGTAATTCGAACTTGCCACCGCGGTTACCGTCCTTGACGAGTTCCGGGAATGCGTTGGACAGGCCACCGGCGCCCACATCATGAATAAAGGCGATAGGGTTGTCTTCGCCCAACTGCCAGCAACGGTCAATGACTTCCTGACAGCGACGCTCGATCTCGGGGTTTTGCCGCTGTACAGAGGCAAAATCCAGATCCTCGGCACTCTGACCGCTAGCCATCGAAGAAGCAGCACCGCCGCCGAGCCCAATCAGCATGGCCGGGCCGCCCAGCGCAATCAGCTTGGCGCCGGGGCGATACTCCCCTTTCTCCACATGCTCAGCACGAATATTGCCGTAACCGCCGGCGATCATAATGGGCTTGTGATAACCGCGAACTTCAGTGCCATCAACGCCCGGCGCTTCCTGCTCGAAGCTGCGGAAGTAACCGCACAGATTTGGCCTGCCATACTCGTTGTTAAATGCAGCTCCGCCTATCGGACCCTCGAGCATAATGTCCAATGCAGAGACAATACGACCAGGCTTACCGTATGCGCTTTCCCAGGGCTGTTCATAGCCGGGAATATTCAAATTGGAGACGGAGAAACCGGTCAGGCCCACCTTGGGCTTGGAACCGCGTCCCACAGCGCCCTCGTCACGAATCTCCCCGCCCGAGCCCGTACCAGCACCGGGGAATGGTGCGATAGCCGTGGGGTGATTGTGGGTTTCCACTTTCATCAACAGGTGGATACTTTCCTCTGAGAAGCTGTACTCACAGCTCTCGGGGTCGGGGTAGAAACGCCCCGCCCTGTGACTCGCCACCACAGCCGCATTGTCGGAATACGCCGACAGGACACCCTGACCACCCTGCTCGTTAGTATTGCGAATCATCTTGAACAGGGAGTGTTCCTGCTCCTCGCCGTCAATGCTCCAGCTGGCATTGAAAATCTTGTGACGGCAGTGCTCGGAGTTCGCCTGGGCAAACATCATCAGCTCGACATCATTGGGATTGCGACCCATCTCGGTGAAACTCTCCACCAGATAG
Source organism: Halioglobus maricola (assembly GCF_009388985.1). Classification (NCBI taxonomy): domain Bacteria; kingdom Pseudomonadati; phylum Pseudomonadota; class Gammaproteobacteria; order Cellvibrionales; family Halieaceae; genus Halioglobus; species Halioglobus maricola. Next base: position 1,130,020 of record NZ_CP036422.1, on the reverse strand, counting down.
TCGATCTCATCGTCTGCCAGCGCCAGGCCCAGAGTTTGGTCCGCTACTGCCAGCGCATCACGGCCGCCGCCCAACACATCCACAGACGTCATTGGCGCAGGCTCCGCCTGCTGGAACAGGGCACTGGCATCGTCAAGCCGAGAGAACACGCTCTCAGTCATGCGGTCATGCAACAAATCAATCACTGCCTGGTGCTGTGCAGCGGAAATGGCATCCGGCAGCGCCAGTTGGTAGGCGAGACCGCGCTCAACGCGTTTGACCTCTGCGAGGCCGCAATTGTGGGCGATATCTGTGGCTTTACTCGACCACGGCGAAATCGTACCAGGGCGCGGCGTTACCAACAGCAGTTCGCTGGCCTCCCCCTGACCAACATGGCCTTCCTCGCTGATCGTGGGTCCGTATTCAAGCAATCGGGCCAGCACAGCTTCGCGTTCGGCAGGCATTGGCGCCACCAGATCGGCGAAGTGAACAAACTCCGTATGCAGGAGTCTGATATCCGGGTGAATTGCTGAAAGTTTCTGCGCCAACTTGTCCAGGCGGAAAGCTGACAGGGCCGGTGCACCACGCAGGGTTAGCATGCTCGATAGGCTCCAGAAGGGGGTCGATTTTCGAGGCGGCATTGTACAGCAAGTAACCGCTATCCGTAACTGATTTCAGCTATCCATGCCACGGTAATAGTGCCTGTGGACCGCCCGCATGAAACGCTAGAATGGCCGTATGTCACGATCGCTGTATATTCCACTCCTCCTGCTCACCATTTTGCTATGTGGCTGCGCACGCCCGGACGCACTGGAGGAGATTCAAAAACAAGGAAAGTTGCAGGTTGTCAGCCGCAACAGCCCGACCACCTGGTTTATCGACAAGAGCGGCCCGGTCGGTTTCGAGTACGCTCTCGCCAGCCGATTTGCAGACCACCTCGGGGTCGAAATACAGCTGAAGCCGGCGTTTTCTTTGGCGGACATCTTCACCACTCTGGCGCGCAACGAGGCCCATTTCGCGGCGGCGGGGCTGTCGCTGACCGGCGAGCGCCAGGACGTGTACCCACACAGCGTGCCTTACTACGAGATTCAACCCCAGGTCATTTATCGTGCGGGTACTTTCCGCCCGCGCTCAGTCAAAAACATGCTGGACATGGACATCGTGGTGCTCGCAGGGTCCAGCCATGAGCGCGCCCTGCAGGCGCTGCGAGATGGCGGCTACCCGGACCTGCAATGGCGTGTGCTGACCGAACCAGACTCAATGGAGTTGCTCGAAGAAATCAATGAGCAGCGCGCTGACCTCGCGCTGCTGGACTCCAACGAATTCGAAGTGCAGCAGCGGCTTTATCCACGACTGAAGGTCGCTTTCGATCTGGGCTCGGCGCAGGACATGGTGTGGTACCTGCCACCCGATGCCGACAACACTCGCCTGCTCGCCGAAATCGACGTTTTTCTCGAGCAGCTACAGGCAGACGGCAGCCTGCAACAGTTGCGTGAGGAACACTTCGGCAACACCCGTATCATCCCCCGGATCGGGTCGCACACTTTTACCCTGAGCATGGAGCGCACCCTGCCCAAATATCGCGATATGATTGAACAGGTCGCCCAGGAATTCCAGATGGACTGGCCCCTGCTCGCTGCCATCGCCTACCAGGAGTCGCACTGGGACCCAACAGCGGAATCGCCCACTGGAGTGCGCGGGATGATGATGCTAACCCTGCCCACCGCGCGCGAGATGGGGGTCTCCGAGCGTACCGATCCGCTGCAGAGCCTGCGCGGCGGAGCGCGCTATTACAAAACTCTGAAACGCCGCCTGCCGGACGACATCTATGAGCCCGACCGAAGCTACATGGCCCTCGCGGCCTACAATATCGGCCGAGGCCATTTGTCCGATGCCCGCGTGCTCACCGAGCGCATGGGTGGCGACCCACATCTATGGGAAGACGTGCTGCAGTACATACCGCTGCTTGAGAAAAGCCGCTACTTCGAGACGCTTCGTTACGGCTATGCCCGCGGGCAGGAAGCGGCTACCTACGTGCAGAACATACGGCACTATCAAGGGATCCTTGCCTGGCAGGATATCGCCGCGCAACAACCGCTACCCCCGACTGATATTGACCCTCTGGTACCCGAAGTGATCAGCGCGGTGAGCCTGAAGGCCCTGTGACCCAGCACCTGTTGTTCCAATAGCGCGGCATTGCAGCTTATACTCTCCTCTCGCAAATATCGGACCCTGGACTTGCAACTACTATCACCCCGCCTGCGGATCTTCCTGATCGTGATCGTGTGGCTGATCGCCCTCAGCGCCCTGGTCATCTGGTTGGGGACATCGCGTGAGCACCGCCTGGCCATTGCTGGCGGCCCTGCCGGCAGTGAGACCCTCGCCCTGACCCAGGCCATCGCGGAAGTACTCAACGAGAAAAATCTCGGATTCAGATTGATCGTGTTCGAGAGCGGCGGCAGCACTCAGAACGTAAAATTTCTCAGTGAAGGCCGAGTGTCGTTCGCCACAATCCAGGGCGACGCAAGGGTGTCCGATGAAGTCACCGCAGTCGCGGTGCTCTATCAGGACGCCTATCACCTGATCGCCAGCGAAGACAGCGGTATCACCGCGTTTCAGGAACTCGCCGGACACAGAATTGCAGTTCCCCCCACCAGCAGCGGCCAGTTCAGCTCTTTTCACTTCCTTGCACGCCACTACGGCATAGCGGGCGAAATCCCCGATGCGCTGCCTATGTCAGAGGAAGCGGCAAACTTCGCCATGGAACAGGGGCAGGTCGACGCTGTTTTCCGAGTTCGCGCGCCTGGCAATGACAGTATCCGCGAGTTGATCGGGGAGAAACGCCTGCGGCTGGTCGAGATAGGACAATCGGAAGCGCTAAGCCTCAAGCAGCCAGCGATATCACCCGGCATTATTCCGCGGGGCTCCTACCGCGGCAGCCCCCCTCTCCCGACAGAGCACCTTGATACGGCCGTGGTGAACAGGTTGCTGGTGACACGGTCCGACCTCGATCAACATCTGGTCTACCAGGTCACCAGGGCGATTTTTCAGAATCGCTCAGAAATTCTCGAACATAGCCTGTTGGCTGGTTTCATCGGGCCTATCGCCGACGAGTCCAGCAGTGTGATCACGACCCATCCCGGCGCCCGATCCTGGTATGACAGAGAAAAGCCCGGCATCATGCAACAGAACGCCCGCCTCGTGTCCGCCCTGCTTTATGTTGTTGCTATTCTCAGCTCTGCCTTACTTGCGCTGCGCACCCACTGGGTTCGCTCCCGCCGGATGCGGATGCACGATTTCAACAAAGAGTTAATGGCCCTCGCCAGCACGGTGCGCAGTGACAAGGATATTGAAGCACTGATCGCCCACAAGAACCGTCTCATGGACATACTCGAGCAAGTCGTGAGCGATCTTGAGCGCGAGCGTGTGAGCCCTGATGAGTTCGAACAGTTCTCCTTTACCTGGCAGGCCGTGGACGCACTGGTGCGAGATCGCCTGCTGCTATTCGGTGTGGTGGAACAAACGCCGAGAGCCGAAACATGAGGATTCGCGCATGAAGTTCTGGCTTGGATGGGCTACAGGGCTAGCGCTGATGATGGGCGTGGTCGTGTTCGGCTATAGTCAGTGGAATCTGCGTTTTTACCAAGGCTATATAGGCGATCGAGTCCAACTACTCGCCGAACTGCGCCGAGGGGCTCTGCAGGAATATTTCACCACAGCGCAAGCAGAATTAAGCTTCTGGAGCAGGAACGAGGGTATCGTTCAAAGCCAGCAGCGACTGAATGAAATTTGGGCCGCAGAAGGGCAAGGTTTCGACGAACGCTTGCGCGAACTCTATATCGGATCCAACCCCCACCCCGCAGATTTTCTGCTCAATCTTGATGATGCCGGCGATGGCAGTGCTTACAGCGAATTGCACAGCGTCACTCATCCCATCGCGAGAAAGTTTGTGACCCGAAGGGGCTACTACGACTTTTTCATGATTGGCCCCAAGGGCGATATCTACTACACAGTAGAGAAAGAGAGTGATTTTGGTACCAATCTGCTGGACGGCCCATGGCAAGAGAGCGGTCTGGCGCAAGTCTTCAGAAAGGCACGCGATGGCGCTGCCAGCCGGGTTATCGCCGTCAGCGACATGGAAAAATACGGGCCCAGTGCCGACGCTCCCGCTATCTTCATTGCCGCCCCCATACTGTCGGCAGAAGACGAATTCCTGGGCGTGCTAGCGCTGCAATTGCCCACCGACCACATCCTCAGCATCATGAACTCCAGCGACGGCATGGGCAACAGTGGTGAGACCTACGTCGTCGGTGAAGATTTTTTGATGCGGAGCAACTCTCGCTTCAGCGAGCAGAGCACTGTATTGATCCAACAGGTTGAGTCAGAGTCTGTCGAGCTCGCATTGGCGGGAGAACAGGGCCAGCTTGTCATCGATGACTATCGCGGCGTGCCAGTCATGTCTGGCTTTGCCCCGGTGAATGTGGGCAAGCATCGCTGGGCCGTGATCGCTGAATTCGACATGGCCGAAATTGCAGAATTCGCTGCCGGAGAGCGCCCAGCGCTCAGCGGCGCCTTATTGCTCATCTATGGTCTGTCGCTGTGGAGTGTTTGGTACTGGCGCGGCCGATCATTGCCGCAGGAAAGTAACGACCTGCCCAGCGTCGAGCTGGGCGATGGCGGAGATGCAGGCGGCGCCGGCTAGACTAGCTGCGTCGGGATTTAAAAAAGGCTTTAAGGCGTTCCGAACTTTCCTCAGCGAGAACACCCTCCTGCCATTTCACCGCATGGTTATAGCGCGGCTCGTCAAGCATCGCGCAAGTACTGCACACGACTCCCGCACGCGGCTCCCTGGCGGCGAACACAAGCTGCTCGATACGCGCATGGATAAGTGCACCCGCGCACATGGTGCAGGGTTCCAGAGTCACATAAAGGGTAGCGCCCGCGAGGCGGTAATTTCCAGTGAGCTTCGCCGCATCGCGCATGGCCACTATCTCTGCATGCGCAGTCGGGTCCTGATAGGCGATCACCGAGTTCCAGCCCTCTCCCAGTAGCTGTCCATCTTTCACCACCACCGCGCCGATGGGCACCTCGCCCTCATTCTCGGCCCGATCGGCCAACGCCAAGGCCCGGCGCATCCACTGCTCGTGATCTGCTATTGAAGTCATTTCCACTCTATACTGTCGCGCCTGCCGGTGGCAGACCTGATGGGAAGGCCAGAAAATTTTCCTCTATGAAAATTCTCTTGAGTAAGATCAGGCTAATCTCAGGCCGGACGTGGCTCCGCGAGAAACACAGGAATGATCCGCTCAGTTTTTTCCTGATACGCGTCGTAGTCTGGGTAGGCTTCCACTGCTGCCGCCCAGAGTCTAGAGCGCTCCTCAGGGTCATCCACTTCACGCACCCGCATGTCGAACACCTCTTCGCGGTCGCGCAGACTAATATCAGGCCTGGCGCGTATATTCGCTACCCAAGAGGGATTTTTCGGCTGCCCGCCCATGGATCCAATCAGGACATAGCTGCCGTCGACTTCCACCCGCATCAGCGGCGTTTTGCGTATAGCACCGGTCTTGACGCCGACATGGGTGAACAGGATGCAGGGCATGTCTGTGCCCTCCAGCAAGTAGCCTTCTTTGCCACCGCTGCCCTCATACAGTTCAACTTGTTTGCGCACCCAATCCAGGGCGGGGGGAATGTAATCAGCCATCATGGTCTCCGTATAACTGGAAAAGAACAACTATAGACCATCGCTAGCAAGCTCTTACTCCCACTCGATGGTTGCGGGTGGCTTGGAACTCACATCGTAAGTGACCCGGGACACACCGGATATTTCATTGATAATGCGGTTGGACACATGTTCCAACAGATCGTAGGGCAAATGCGCCCAGCGCGCGGTCATGAAATCGACAGTCTCGACCGCCCGCAGGGCGATCACATACTCATAGCGACGGGCATCTCCGACCACGCCAACCGATTTCACTGGCAGGAACACGGCAAAGGCCTGGCTGGTTTTCTCGTACCAGCCCGAGGCGTGCAATTCGCTGATGAAAATATCGTCCGCCAGGCGCAGCAGGTCAGCATATTCTTTCTTCACCTCGCCAAGGATGCGCACGCCAAGGCCGGGACCGGGGAAAGGATGGCGGTAAACCATATCGTAGGGCAGGCCCAATTCGAGACCAATCTGGCGCACCTCGTCCTTGAACAATTCGCGCAGTGGCTCCACCAGCTCAAAACTCATGTCGTCAGGCAAGCCACCCACATTGTGGTGCGACTTGATCACGTGCGCCTTGCCAGTCTTGGAACCGGCAGACTCGATTACATCCGGGTAAATAGTGCCCTGCGCCAGCCATTTCACATCTTTGAGCTTGGTCGCCTCGGTATCGAATACATCAATAAAGGTATTGCCAATAATCTTGCGCTTGGCTTCCGGGTCAGCCTCGCCCGCAAGTTTCCCCAGGAACAGTTCCTCGGCATCGGCGCGGATCACTTTCACGCCCATGTTCTTCGCGAACATTTCCATCACCGCATCACCCTCGCGCAGGCGCAACAAGCCATTGTCGACAAAAACGCAGGTGAGTTGATCGCCTATAGCCTTATGCAACAGCGCGGCAACGACAGAGGAATCAACGCCGCCGGACAGACCCAAGAGGACCTTGTCCGTGCCCACTGTCTCGCGGACCCGGGCGATGGCGTCTTCTACGATATTGGCGGGCGTCCACAGGACTTCACAGCCGCACTGCTCAAGCACAAAGTGTTCGAAAATGCGCTTGCCCTGCAGAGTATGAGTTACCTCCGGGTGGAACTGGATACCAAAGAAAGGCTTTTCCTTGTGCGCCATGCCGGCGATGGGGCAGCTGTCTGTCTCGGCAATCAGCTCGAAATCTGCGGGCAGTTCAACCACCTTGTCACCGTGGCTCATCCACACGTCAAGCAGTGGTCGACCCTGTTCATCGATGTGATCACGAACATCGTGTAACAGGCCGCCATTACCCACCTGACGAATCTGGGCATAGCCGAACTCACTCACATCGGAGCAAGCGACCTGACCACCAAACTGCTCTGCCATGGTTTGCATGCCATAGCAGATACCGAGCACCGGCACGCCGAGTTCGAACACGAGTTGCGGCGCACGGGGGGATGCATCAGCAGCCACTGACTCCGGACCACCAGAGAGAATAATGCCGCGCGGATTGTACTCGCGGATTTCTTCCTCGCTCATGTCCCACGCGCGAATCTCGCTGTAGACACCTACTTCCCGCACACGGCGGGCGATCAACTGAGTATATTGGGACCCGAAATCGAGAATAAGAATCTTCTGGGCGTGAATATCTGCGCTCATGCTTGTTCCTGCTTTGTGACAATGCGGCCCGATACGGCCGCTGGCAAACAAACGGGGGCCTGCAGGCCCCTGCTTGGAAAAAAGAGACTATCGCACCGGATAGTTCGGTGCTTCTTTGGTAATCGACACGTCATGGACATGGCTCTCGGACATACCCGCTGTAGTCACCCGGGCAAATTCAGGCCGGGTACGCATAATGTCCATGGTGCTGCTGCCGGTATAGCCCATGGCCGCCCGGACGCCGCCCATCAACTGGTGCAGAATTGCAGCTACCGGCCCTTTATAGGGAACCCGGCCTTCAACGCCCTCAGGCACAAGCTTCTCGGCGCCTTTACTGGAATCCTGGAAATAACGATCAGAGGAGCCCTGGGTCTGGGACATAGCGCCCAGCGAACCCATACCGCGGTAAGCTTTGTAGGTCCGGCCCTGATACAGCTCTACTTCACCGGGCGCCTCTTCAGTGCCAGCGAACATGCTGCCCATCATTACTGAGTGGGCACCGGCCACATAGGCTTTGGCGATATCGCCGGAGAAGCGAATGCCGCCATCGGCAATCAAAGGAATGTCGCGATTTACCAGGGCTTCCGCCACATTGGCGATCGCTGAAATCTGTGGCACGCCAATACCGGTGACAATCCGGGTGGTGCAGATGGAACCGGGGCCGATCCCCACCTTGACGGCGTCTGCACCCGCATCGGCGAGCGCGATAGCAGCGGCACCCGTAGCGATATTGCCACCGATGACCTGAATCGAGGGATAGGCGTCCTTTATTTTACGCACCCGCTCGATGACATTGCGCGAATGGCCGTGGGCGGTATCGACCACGAGAACGTCAACGCCGGCACCGATCAGGGCCTCTACCCGATCATCGGTGTCAGGGCTCGTGCCAACAGAGGCGCCAACCCGCAGCTGACCGTAGGAATCCTTACAGGCATCGGGAAAACTCTCGGCCTTGTCGAAATCCTTGACGGTAATCATGCCGCACAGATCAAAGTTGTCATTCACCACCAGGATCTTCTCGATCCGGTGCTGGTGCAGCAGGCTCTGGACTTCTTTGGAGCTAGCACCCTCTTTCACTGTGACGAGCTTATCGCGAGGGGTCATGATGTCCGAGACGACCTTGCCCATGTCCGACTCAAAACGCAGGTCACGACGGGTGACGATACCTACCAGGTCTTCACCATCGAGCACGGGAACACCGGAAATACCATTGGCGTTGGTCAGATGTATCAATTCAGCCATGGTCGCCGACTGCTGGATGGTAATCGGGTCTTTGACCACGCCGCTCTCAAACTTCTTCACCTTGCGCACCTGCTCTGCCTGTTCCGCAATGCTCATGCTCTTGTGAATGATGCCGATGCCGCCTTCCTGCGCCATGGCAATGGCGAGGCGGGATTCAGTGACGGTATCCATAGCCGCAGAGACCAGCGGTATATTCAGCTCGATCTCACGGGTCAGACGCGACTTAAGCGACACGTCCGTAGCAACCACTTCCGAATACCCCGGCAACAGCAGTACATCGTCGAATGTGAGGGCTTCCTGGGCGATTCGCAACATAGGGCAGTCTCCGGCTGGCGGGTTTAAGGTAAACATGCAATTATAAATCTTTGGCGTCACTGCAGTAAATAGAAGTTCAACTTGTCGAACCCCTTTAACAACGATCCCCAGCCCGTCACACTCACGGTCAGTCAGCTCAACCGCCAGGCGCGGTCGCTGCTCGAGAGCCACTTTGACTTTGTCTGGGTGGAGGGCGAGATCAGCAATTTCGCGGCCCCCTCCTCCGGCCACTGGTATTTTTCCCTCAAGGATGGCAACGCCCAGGTCCGCTGCGCCATGTTCAGGGGCCGGAATCAGCGCCTGCGTTTCAGGCCCGGCAATGGGGACCATATCCGCCTGCGCTGCCGGGTGTCCCTCTATGAAGGCCGCGGCGAGTTTCAGCTCATCGCTGAGCACATGGAGCCGGCCGGCGCTGGTGCATTGCAGGCCGCGTTCGAACAGTTGAAGGCTAAATTGCTGGCGGAGGGCCTGTTCGACGCCGATCGCAAGCAGCCCCTGCCAGAGAGCATCTCCCATTTGGGTGTCATCACCTCTCCCACTGGCGCCGCAATTCACGACATACTGACGGTGCTTGAACGGCGCTGTCCCGCCATTGAAGTGAGTATTCTGCCGGTGGCTGTGCAGGGCGAGAATGCTGCCCCGGAAATCGTTGCTGCGATCGAGCGCGCCAATCGCCTGCATGAAACCGGCGAAATCCACCTTGACGCCCTGATCGTGGGCCGCGGTGGCGGCTCGCTGGAAGACCTTTGGGCGTTTAACGAAGAGATCGTCGCCCGAGCCATTGCCGCAAGCACATTGCCCATCGTGAGTGCCGTCGGCCACGAGGTAGATTTCTCGATTGCCGACATGGCGGCCGACCAGCGCGCGCCGACCCCCTCAGCGGCCGCCGAGATGCTGAGCCCGGACCAACGCGAACAACTCGCGCGCCTGAAAAAGCTCGAAGCGGACCTGGTGCGCCTGATGCGGCGCAAACTCGCCGATGCCCAGACCCGCCTGGATAACCTCCGCGCACGCTTGAAACACCCGGGCGCCCAATTGCGCGAACAGTCCCAGCGCCTGGACGATCTGGAGCAACGTCTGATCCTGGCCCAGAAGAACCTGCTGGCTCGCAAACAAAACGAGCTTGCCCTTCTGGAGTCCCGCCTTCACGCCCGATCCCCTTTGCCCAGAATCCAGCAGTTGCAGAGGGATCTGACCACAAACCAGCAGCGCCTTGAAGGCGCCATGCAGGCCAGGCTCACCAATGCCCGCAGCCAACTGGCTCATCTGGCGCAGATGCTCGACTCTCTCAGCCCGCTTGCCACCCTGGCGCGCGGCTATGCGATCGTGACCGATCCCGACGGCAAGGTCATCACTGACGCTTCCTCTGTCAATCCTGGTAGCTCGCTTACGACGCGACTTGCGTCAGGGCACCTTGAGGTTACTGTCGACTCAGTTCTGCCTGAGGACTCCTAGTCGACAATTTCCAGCGATGGGCATATGGAGGTTGCGAAAAAGTTCACCTGCCTCTGGCACCGGCTACAGAAGACCGGAAACAAAAAAGCCCCAACCTGAACCAGATCGGGGCTTTCAGCAATTCTGAAAAGTTAGTACTTAGCAGGTAACCGGGTGTTGATGATAATGTGGCGCCCTTCAAAGCGGATGTACTCACCGATGGTGAGGTCCTTGAGAATGCGGGCTACCATCTCGCGGGAGGCACCCACGCGGTCTGCTATATCCTGTTGAGTGAGCTTCTCGGGGATATACAGCGTGCCATCGCCGCGCTCTTCAGACAGGTCCATGAGCACATTAGCGACACGGCCGTAGACGTCTTGCAGTGCCAGGCTCTTCACGTCAGCGGTGAGCTTGCGCACACGGGCAGCCAGGTTCTTGACCAGCTGGCGGCCTATATTGGGATGCTCGTCCAAAACGCGATTGAAGTCTTCCTTGTAGATAATGCAGAAGGAAGATTTTTCGACAGTGCGCACCGAGGCGGAACGGGTAGAGTCATCCAGCAGAGCCAGCTCACCGAAATAGTCGCCGGCACCCTGGGTGTTCATGATGAACTCTTTGCCGTTTTTGTCGGAGCAGTAAACCTTGACCTTGCCGCTCTCGATCACGAACAGAGAGTCGGCCGGATCGTTCTCATGAATAACGACGGTATTCTTGGGGAAGGACCGGCTGGTGCTGCTCGCAGCGAGCGCCTCCAGCTCTTCCACTGAGAGCCCCTGAAAGATTTCTACTTGCTGCAACATTGCTTACCCAATTCCTTGCTTAGCTTGTCCCTTAAAGCTATGCGGACAATAGTAACCCAAAGTTTTGCAAAAGCGCACCATTACTGCCGAAAAAACACACCGGCAACTCTTATGTAACGAGCGAAAATCCCGTTTCCTCAATGGCATTCACAATTTATACTAAAAACTCAGCAACCGAAGGACCGCCTGTGAGCAACGGCTCGAGTCAGACCAGCACCCAGTGGAGTGATCACCTGTTGCGCGCAATGGCGGACTTGCGTGAACATTACAAACGATTACAGGACGGCCTCACCAGCGAAGCTCAGGATGATTTCGCCCACCTCTTCGACGGCGCCGATCGCCTGAACACCCAACTCGCTGCCCCCGAGGTCAATCGTCACGACCTGATGAATGTACTGACAGCGATCCGCGGCTACGCCGAACTATTGCGCGAGGACCTCGGCGCCGAGCACACAGAACTGGACGCCGCCCTGTCCCGCCTGTTAAGTGCAGTGCACACTGCCCACAACGATGAGCCCGGCGAGCAAAACCCGATTCCCGAGCAACGATCCATCGCCAGCGATCCGGGGTTCATTCTCGCTGTCGACGACCTGCAAGAAAATCGTGAGCTGGTCGCGCGCTACCTGTCACGCTCTGGGCACATTGTTGTCACGGCTGCCGGCGGGGAAGAAGCACTGCAAACCCTGGATCAGGCCGATGTCGATGTTGTCCTGCTCGATCTGGTCATGCCTGATATGGACGGCCGCGAGGTGCTTCGCCGGATCAAGGAGCACCCGGAGTGGCGCGCCACACCGGTCATTGTGATTTCCGGCCGCCAGGATATGGAAGGCATTATCGAATGTATCGAGGCGGGCGCAGACGACTATCTATTCAAGCCCTTCAATCCGGTACTGCTTCAGGCCAGAATCAAGGCAGGGATCGAACGCAAGCGCTGGCACGATCGTGAAGAACTGTATCGCCAGCAACTCGAGCGAAATGAGAAGTTCATCCGCGCCACTTTTGGACGCTACCTTTCCGACGAGATTGTCACCGACATCCTGGAACGGCCTGAGGGATTGGAACTGGGCGGCGATCTGCGCCGGGTGACTATCATGATGTCTGATATTCGCAGCTTCACCACGCTCAGCGAGCAGCTGGAACCGGCCCAGGTCGTCACACTGATCAACCGTTACCTCGCGGCCATGACAGACATTATCATGGCCTACAACGGCACTATCGATGAATTTATCGGCGACGCTATTCTCGCCGTATTCGGTGCACCTCAACGCCGCGACGACGATGCCGACCGGGCGGTGCAATGCGCACTGGATATGCAGGCGGCCATGGAAGAGATAAACCGCCTGAATCGAGAGGACGGCCTACCGGAGATCAGCACTGGCATCGCGCTGAACACCGGCGATGTCATTGCCGGCAATATCGGTTCGGAACGACGCAGCAAGTACGGCTTCGTCGGTCACCCGATGAATGTCACCTCGCGGATCGAAGATGTCACTGCCGGCGGCGAAATCCTGATTTCCGAAAGCACCTTACAATCACTGAAACCCGGCTACCGGATCGGCGACAGTCAGGAGCTCAAGGTCAAGGGTATTGATGAACTGCTGCGTGTGCACCACATTCTGGAGGCTGCCCCATGAGCCAGATAGCACCGATACTGCTGGTGGAAGACCATGAGCTCAATCGCGACATGCTGATACGCAGGCTCAATCGCGCGGGCCTGGAAGTCATCCCCGCGGGCGATGGCCAGCAGGCGCTGGATCTGATGCGCTCAAAACAGCCTCGGGTCGTACTCATGGACATGAACCTGCCGGTTATGGATGGCTGGACCGCTTGCCGCACCGCGCGTCAGGATGACAGCATCAAGCACATCCCGATCATCGCCCTCACTGCCCACGCCAGCGAAGCAGACAGGCAACTGGCCATCGAAGCAGGCTGCGACGACTACGCCACTAAACCGGTCGACTTCCCCGGTCTATTGATAAAGATTAAAAAATTGAGCGGGCCCAGCAGCTGACACTATGAGCCTGCGCAGACGCCTAATCCTCTCCCTGGTGACTATCCTGGTATTGTTCGCGATCAACGTGGGCACGCACTTCTGGGGATCTTTCGCGCGAAATGAAAGTATGAGCGCCTATCGCAGTTCGGTGGCTGCTACCCGCCTGTCCACCGAAATCGAGCAAATGCTCAACGATCAACGCCAGCGTATTCAGGTTCTGTCGACAATTCGCGAAAACACATCAGACCAATTCGACGAGACCGAGATCGAGCAAGCCGTCGCCCAGGTCGATGAAATCGAGGACCGGGTCCACAAGCTGGGCCGCCTGAGCCTCGATGTTACCCGGCTGAACTATGAGCGCCTCAAACAATCCAGCGAAGTGCTGCTGAATGACTGGCGAGCCTTTTATCGCAACTACAATGACACCGCATTCCAGGTCGATGTGGATGACCCCTTCCCGTACCTCGAGGCCAGTGAGCGCCTGAAAGAACTTGAGGCTCGCCAGGAATTTATCGCGGAACAACGCGCAGCTATTATCGACCGCACCATCGCCCTGACCGATCGCATCACCGTGATTGGCTTTATCGCTTCGATTTTTCTGACGGCCACTCTCGGCTTTTTCCTGGTGCGATACACCAACCAGTCTCTAAAGCGACTGAAGCGCGGTGCAGAACGGATCGGATCCGGAGATCTCTCCTATCGCATTGAGGAGATTGCAGACTCGGGAGAACTGGGGGACCTGGCCAAAGCCTTCAATGACATGTCGGAGAAACTGCGCAATGCGATGTACGATGTCAGTAAAGCCCGGGATTCCGCCGACGAGGCCAACGCCGCCAAAAGTATCTTCCTGGCCAATGTGTCGCATGAACTGCGCACACCGTTAAACGCCATCATCGGCTATTCGGAAATGCTGCATGACGAGCTCTCTGACGAGGCTGAAGTCAATCGCGAGCAGTTCCAACAGGACCTGGATAAGATTATTCGTTCCGGGCGCCAGCTGCTCACCCTGATCAACGATATTCTCGATCTGTCCAAGGTCGAAACCGGCAAGATGACCCTGCACTGCGAAACCTTCGAACCGGGTGAATTGCTCGACCAGGCCTGCGACGCTATCACTCCGCAGCTGCGCAGCCAGCGCAACGAGCTGGACAAGCCCGATTTCAGCAGCCTGCCTACGCTCTATAACGACGCCAACAAATTCCGCCAGATATTTACCAACTTGCTGGGCAACGCCTGCAAATTTACCGAGAACGGCTTCATCAGTGTAGTCGCGAAGGCACCTGAAGATCGGCCCGGCTGGGTAGAAATCGCGGTTCGCGATACGGGAATAGGGATGGATGAAGCGCAACAGAGTCGCGTTTTCGAAGCGTTTGTACAAGCGGATTCGTCCACTACAGCTCAGTTTGGCGGCACCGGCCTGGGGCTTTCAATCTGCAGGGATTTCTGTGAATTGATGGGCGGACATATCAGTGTCGAGAGCGCTCCCGGGAAAGGTTCGACCTTTACTGTGCTGATCCCGTCCGACCCAGAGTTAGCTCTCGCAACCGCTTGAGCGCTTCCTCGCGCTTGGCGAGATCGTCCTGCAGTTGTTTATTCTGCGCCCGCAGTTCACGACGCTGCTGCTCAGCTCCAAGGAAGTTTTCCAGCGCTTGCCGCGCGAGTTGGGTTTGCACATGCAGTTCCATCGACTGCCAGTTTTCAGTACGCAGATCGCGGTAGGATTTGCGAGCCGCATCGGCGTCGAAAAGCGGGCCCGTTGCCAGTGACCTGACAAAAGCGATCGCTAGCTCGGCTTCCCAATCGGCGGTCCTGGATGTCTCGGTGCGGTTGTAACGGTTGAAATACTCTACCGCTTCCGAATGATTGCCATTGGCCAACTCTATGTAACCTTTCTCGAGAAAGCTCACGCTCACGGGCTCTTCAGCAAGGCAATCGCAGGCCTGCTGGTCTGGAAGATTAAGGGTAATGTCAGCCGGATCAATCTGCGGCGAGGCAGGCGGCTCTTCAGGGGCCTGGGCACAGGCTTGCAGTAAAAGCCCCGCAGTGAACGCGGCAGTGAGAGCTCGGAATGTGGGTGCCAACTTGCACTCCCCGCTTACATCAAGTTTCGGGGAGTGTAGCGTATTCAAACGGCCATGAGCACTATTTGTGGAGAAATCTCCCTATTCAGGGCGCATATGTGGGAACAGCAGCACGTCCCGAATAGAGGGCGCGTTTGTCAGGAACATGACCAGGCGATCGATCCCTATGCCCTCTCCAACGGTGGGTGGCAGGCCGTATTCAAGTGCCCGAATGTAATCCGCATCGTAGTGCATGGCCTCGTCGTCACCGGCATCCTTCTCTGCCACCTGAGCCAGGAAGCGTTCAGCCTGGTCCTCGGGGTCATTGAGCTCTGAAAAGCCATTGGCCAGTTCGCGCCCGCCGACAAAAAATTCGAAACGGTCGGTGACAAAAGGATCGTCATCGTTGCGACGCGACAGCGGCGACACTTCCGTGGGATAGCGGGTAATGAACGTGGGCTGGTCGAGCAGGTGCTCTACGGTCTTTTCGAAAATCTCTATCTGCACCTTGCCCAGGCCCCAGATACCCTTGAGCTCGATCCCCAGATCCTTGGCGATAGCGCGAGCGCCAGCCTCATCCGCCAACGCCTCGGCAGACATCTCAGGGTTGTACTTAAGAATGGAATCGAACACCGACAAACGGGTAAAAGGCTGGGAGAAATCGTAGCTGCCGCCCTGATATTCCACGGTGGTAGATCCGAGCACTTCCAGCGTCAATTTGCGCAGCATATCCTCGGTGAGATCCATGGCATCTTCATACGCGCCATAGGCCCAGTAGTACTCCAGCATGGTGAATTCCGGATTGTGCCGGGTGGAAAGACCTTCATTGCGGAAACTGCGATTGATCTCAAAAACTTTCTCAAAGCCACCGACAGTCAGGCGCTTGAGATAAAGCTCCGGGGCGATACGCAGGTACATATCCTGATCCAGCGCGTTGTGGTGGGTGACGAAGGGACGCGCAGTGGCACCGCCAGGGATCACCTGCATCATGGGGGTCTCAACTTCCATGAAGCCACGATCCATCATGTAGTTGCGAATGAACGCAATAATCTTCGAGCGGGTGCGGAAGACATTGCGAGAGTCCTCGTTAACGATCAGGTCTACGTAGCGCTGGCGATAACGCGTCTCCTGATCCGCCAGGCCGTGATATTTGTCCGGCAGCGGGCGAAGGGCCTTGGTCAGGAGGCGCGCCTCCCGCATATTGATATACAGATCACCCTTGCCTGATTTGTGAATCGGACCGCTGGCGGCGACGATGTCACCCAGATCCCAGGATTTGATATCCGCCAGGGTATCTTCATCCAGGCCCTTGCGATCCACATACAGCTGAATCTGGTCGCTGCCGTCCTGGATCAGCAAGAAAGCTCCGCGGTTGCGGATCAGGCGACCGGCAACAGCGTAGTGCTTGTCGGCTGCCTCAAGATCTTCCTTGGAAGACTCACCGTATTCCTGTTGCAGTTGTCCCGCCTCGCCGGTGCGCTGAAAATCGTTGGGAAAGGCGATGCCCTGCTCGCGAATCTGGTCTAGCTTGGCGCGGCGCTCCGCAATCAGCTTGTTTTCGTCCTGGGCCTCCGGGGCCTGATTCTGCTCGCTCATGATCTCTCTCTTTATAGCCCGCTCTTTAGCGAGGCCTCAATAAACTGGTCGATGCTGCCATCCAGCACCGCCTGGGTATTACTGGTTTCCACGCCGGTACGCAGGTCCTTGACCCGCGAATCATCCAGCACATAGGAGCGAATCTGGCTGCCCCAGCCAATATCGGACTTGCTGTCCTCGCTGGCCTGCGCCGCTTCCTGGCGCTTCATCACTTCCTGCTCATACAACTTGGCGCGCAGCATCTTCCAGGCTTTGTCCCGGTTCTGGTGCTGGGAGCGCTGGCTTTGGCACTGCACCACGATACCGCTGGGCTCGTGAGTCAGGCGCACAGCCGAATCTGTCTTGTTCACGTGCTGCCCGCCGGCACCGGATGCGCGATAAGTATCGGTACGAACATCAGAGGGATCGATTTCGATCTCGATATTGTCGTCGATTTCCGGAGAAGCAAAGACAGCTGTGAACGACGTGTGGCGCCGGTTCCCTGAATCGAACGGCGATTTGCGCACCAGGCGATGCACGCCGATCTCGGTGCGCAGCCATCCAAACGCGTATTCGCCTTCTATATTGATAGTAGCGCTCTTGATCCCCGCCACATCGCCCGCGCTGCATTCCACCAGCTCCGCCTTGAAGCCTTTGTCGTCAGCCCAGCGCAGATACATGCGCAGCAACATTTCAGCCCAATCCTGCGCTTCGGTGCCGCCGGAGCCAGCCTGAATATCCAGATATGCGTTGCTCGCGTCCATCTCACCGCTGAACATGCGGCGAAATTCCAGCTGTTCGAGCTGGCTCAGCATGGCGTTGATGTCAGCTTCCACCTCGGCCACGGTGTCTTCGTCATCTTCAGCCGCTGCCATTTCCAGCAGGTCCGCTGAATCAGCTGCGCCAGAGTCGAGGTTTTCGATCGTATGGACAATGGCCTCGAGAGACGATTGCTCACGGCCGAGTTCCTGCGCCCGGGTTGGATCGTCCCAGACACCGGGTTCAGCCAGCTCAAGCTCTACCTCTGCCAGTCGTTCCTTGCGATTAGCGAAGTCAAAGATACCCCCTAAGCACGTCGGTACGCGCCTCGATATCTTTGAGTTTCTGATTCAGTGGATTTATCTCAAGCATTGCTGGTCGCTCGGCTGGTCGCAAAAAAGGCGCGCATTTTACCTCAGGGCGCTCCGTGGGCCTAGCCCGGTTTGTGTATACATTTATAGGTACGCATTAAAGATAGCTGCACCAGTCACTCCAACTGCCCGCATAAAGTGTCGCATCATCCCGACCCAGCAGGGCCAGGGAAAACAGGTTTACGCAGGCGGTGACACCAGAGCCGCAGTACACCACGAGCTTTTCCGCTTCCAGTGTATCGCCCCAATGCGCGCGTAGTTGAGCCTGATCTCGTACCCGGCCACTGGCGTCGGTGACGCCCTGCCAGGGGTGATTAACCGCGCCGGGAATATGCCCCGCCACCGGATCAATGGGCTCCTCCAGCCCCTGGTACCGTCGTTCCTCCCGGGAATCGACCAGGATTGCGCCGTCACTTTGTGCCTCGCGCAGGCCGTCGATATCACACGCGCCTGTGAACGCACCCCGTCCAGGGACGGCTGGCTCACTGCTGCTGGCACCGGCCTCTATGGCACCATCCGCCTCCACCCAGGCGCCATAGCCACCGTCCAGCAGGCGCGGCGCTCGATACCCAATGCTGCGCATCATCCACCACAGCCGTGTCGCATACGCCAGGCGATTTGCGTCATAGGCCACTACCTCCGTGTCCGGGCCGATACCGACGCTGGCCAGGGTGGCAATGAAATCCGCCGGGACAGGCAGGGGATGACGGCCGCCATGCTCTGCCACCGGGGCCGACAGGTGTCTCTCCAGATCCAGATAGACAGCACCTGCTACATGGCCTTCAAGATACAAGCGCTCACCCTCCCCCTTGTCTGCGAGGTTAAAGCGGCAATCAACGATCACATGTTGACTGCTGACAGAGAGGTCGGATGGACTGACTAACATCGCTCGATTCAAAATTAGCTCCTGCTGAATGGGAGTAACGTCAGATAGTATGCGACACAGCCATTTTTCACTAGAATAGACACCTGAATGGAGGCGATAACTCTGGTTACCACTAGTCGAAAAGGCAGCGCGCTTACGATCGTCGCCAAGCCCAATCACTCTTCCAACTGGCGCAACAATCTGTATGTGCTTCTGGCCCTTTGTGTCCCCTCACTGGGAGCAGCCATTGGTTTTACCCTGCTTGGCGCCTGGCCAATTCTGCCCTTCGCCGGCCTGGAATTGCTGGCTCTCGGTAGTGCGCTCTACTATGTGAATTGGAAACTGCAGTACCGCCACGTGATCACCCTGAGCGAGGACAAGGTGCGCATCGACAAGGGTCACTACTACCCGCGCCAGAGCTGGCAGTTCGCCCGCGACACCACGGGGCTCGATATAACCCCTGAACGTCGGCCCCACGACAGCCCAAAGCTCTCACTACACGGCACAGAAGAAACAGTGCCCCTGGGTGAATTCCTCTCCCCGGACGATGCTCGTGAGCTGATAGCGCTACTGCGCCAGGAGATTCGCGTGGACACCCACAGCGCGCCCGGCAAACGCGACTTCTAGCCTAGGCGTTGTCTTCAAATTTTCCATGCCGCCCGGCGCCGAGGGCAAAGCGGGTAGCCCCCTCCACAGTTTCACGCGACGCGACGACCTGCATACCCCGTTCGAACTCATTGGTCATTGCCGCTGCGTACTCCAGATCCCATTGCTCGTAGGCACTCAGGCGATCTGAGCGCAGACAAGTCTGGGGAAAGCTGGCCAGCTGCTCCGCCAACGCCAGTGCTCGCGCCAGAGCTTCGCCGGCAGGGACCACACGATTTGCCAGCCCCATCGCGAGCGCTTCATCAGCCGCCACCGGCCGTCCCGTAAGAATCAAATCCAGCGCACGGCTGTGTCCAATCAGGCGAGGCAGGCGCACGGTACCGCCGTCAATCAAAGGTACACCCCAGCGACGGCAGAACACTCCCATAATGGCGTCCTCCTCAACCACGCGCAGGTCGCACCACAGGGCCAGCTCAAGGCCACCCGCCACAGCATGGCCAGAAATGGCAGCGACAACCGGCTTGGAGAGAAGCATTCGCGACGGCCCCATCGGCCCATCGCCCTCGGAGACTAGCCGATTGGCCGCGGCTTCAGAGGCGATCGCTTTCAAATCGGCACCGGCGCAAAACATGCCGTTGGCGCCATGAAACACCGCCACTGCGAGTTCCGGATCGGCATCAAATTCACGAAACGCATCAGCCAGGGCCGCAGCAGTCGGGCCATCTACAGCATTGCGTACCTCAGGCCGAGCCAGGGTAATAACTGCAATCTGGCCCTGCTTTTCTACTGAAATCGACATACTTTCCCCCTCTCCAGAATGGGCTCCAGTGTAGGAAGCGGGCGCATCCACAGCAAGGCGCCCCTGCACAATAAAAAATACAGTCAATGCTGTTTGTTTTTTCGCAAGGTGCGTGATACTTTTCTTGCCACTAAGAATAAACAGGGTGATGTCCCACTTTCCGTGGGTGACAGCTATGGCTAAGAGCGACCGAATAGACGTCTACCTCGTGGCGGGCGGCAAGTACCACAACATCGACTATGCCCGTCTCGAAATTCTCAAACTGATTGCCGAACAACCGCGCCTGAAAGTGGAAGTGGGGCCTGACTATGGTGATATCGATGCCATCTGTGCAGCCGACTTCATCGTCACCTATACCTGTGACGTGATGCCCACTGCGGCTCAGACCGAGCGGCTGTGTGAGCGCGTACGAAACGGTGGACGCTGGCTCGCACTGCACGGCACCAATTCCATTCTTCGCTTCCTCGATGACGGCCGGGTGGATTGCCCTCGCGAGAACCCTGCGTTTATGGAGCTGCTCGGCAGCCAATTCCTGTCTCATCCGCCGATCCAGCCCTACACAGTGAACATTACCGAACCCGACCACCCGCTGGTAACTGGCTTGCAACCCTTCACCGTCGACGACGAGTTGTATCTCAGCGAACACCACGGTGAGCAAACGACATTGCTCCATACCCACTGGAACGGCAAAACCGAAGGCTTTGTCGAGGATGACTGGGAAACCGACACACCCCGCTCCTGCATGTATCTTCGCCCTTATGGTGCCGGCGAAGTGCTTTACCTAACTCTTGGTCACTGCCGGGGCAAGTACGATATGCAACCCCATATCGAGGAGTACCCGGAACCTGAGTTCGGCGCCTGGAAAACCGACGAATACTACGAATTGCTACGCCGTGGCATTCGCTGGGCCATGGGAACCCTCTAGCCCAGCCACCCGACTACTCCAAGGAGAGAATCATGTCTCTTGATAAAGCAGCACTATTGCGTGCGTATCGCCAGATGAAGACCATTCGCGAATTCGAAGATCGCACCCACGTCGAAATCATGAATGGCCAGATCGCTGGTTTTACACACTTGTACACCGGCCAGGAAGCCAACGCGGTTGGTGTCTGCGAGCATCTCAGTGACGACGACGCCATCATTTCTACCCACCGCGGTCACGGCCACTGTATCGCCAAGGGCGCAGATGTCATGGGCATGATGGCGGAGCTGTTTGGTTCCTCCGAGGGCTTGTGCAAGGGCAAGGGCGGCTCCATGCATGTGGCAGATGTCGACAAGGGCATCCTTGGCGCCAACGGCATTGTCGCCGGCGGCCCACCTATTTCTGTCGGAGCCGCGCTCGCCGCGAAAATTCGCGACAACGGCTGCGTTTCAATTTCATTCTCCGGTGACGGATCGGTCAACCAGGGTACCTGTTTCGAGGCGATGAACATGGCCGTGGTACTGCAAGTACCGGCGGTCTTCGTGATTGAAAATAACTACTACTCAGAACACACCAACATCGAGTACGCGGTCGGTTGCGACGACCTCAAGGCGCGCACCGAGAGCTTCGGCTTCCCCGTCTTTGTCGCCGATGGCTCAGACTTTTTCTCTGTCTATGAAGCTGCGGGCAAAGCCATAGCTCACGCCAGGGACGGCAACGGACCTGCTGGCGTGTTCGCAGAGATGGGCCGATTCCACGGCCACTTCGTAGGCGACCCCGAACACTATCGCGCCGAAGGAGAAGTCAAGGACCTGCGAGAAAACGCCTGCTGCCTGAAAAACTTCCGCGCCCGTATGGCGGAAACCGGTGATCTCGAACAGTCCGAACTGGATGCTATTGACGCCGAAGTAATGACACTGATCGAACAGGCGGTTAGCGCTGCCAAGAGTGCTGCACGTCCGACCCCGGAACAAGTCACTGAAGACGTCTATATCAACTACGGCGCCGCCTGAGGAGTATAAGAACATGGCAGAGAAAACAATGCGCGACGCCATCAATGAGGCGCTGCACCAGGCAATGGCTGCGGATGATAGTGTGTTCGTGATCGGTGAAGACGTGGCAGGCTGCAACGGCAGCCCCAGTGGCAAAGTCGGCGAAGTCGGCGGCGTGTTCGGCGTTACCACCGGCCTGTATAAGGCCTTCGGCCCCAATCGCTGTATCGATACCCCGATCTCAGAATCCGCTATTGTGGGCGCCGCCGCCGGCGCTGCTCTGGTAGGCATGCGACCGGTTGCTGAAATCATGTTCGCCGATTTTATCGGCGTATGTATGGATCAGATCGTCAATCAGATGGGCAAGTTCCGCTATATGTTCGGCGGCAAAAGCACGTGCCCTGCGGTCATCCGCTTTGCCGCTGGCGGCGGCTTTTCCGCCGCTGGCCAGCACAGCCAGGCCATGTACCAGATCATGACATCATTCCCCGGCCTGAAAGTTGTCGTACCGTCCAACGCGTATGACGCCAAGGGTTTGTTGCTGCAAGCCATCGCCGATGACGACCCGGTATTGTTCTTCGAGCCCAAGGTGCTGTACCAGGAGGCCTGCGAGGTCCCCGATGAGATGTACACCATCCCCTTCGGCGAGGCAGCCTTCGTTCGCGAGGGAGACGACTGCACTGTGGTCGCTTTCGGCCAGATGGTGCCACGTGCGGCCCAGGCAATTGACATGCTGGAAGCCGAAGGTATCAGCTGTGACTTGATCGACCCGCGCACCACCTCACCGCTGGATACAGCGGCAATTCTTGAAAGCGTTGAAGCGACGGGTCGCCTCGTAGTCGTGGATGAAGCCCCTCCTCGCTGTGGCTTGACCGCCGACATCGCCGGCCTCGCTGCGGACAAGGCATTCAGCTCACTCAAGGGCCCCATTAAACAGGTGTGCGCACCTCACAGCCCCACCCCCTTCTCGCCCGAACTTGAAGCGGCGTATATCCCCGATGCCGGCAAGATCATAACCGCCATCAAGGAGACCATGGCATGAGCGATATCACCGCCATTGCGGTGCCCAAGTGGGGCATAGAAATGGTCGAAGGCACCGTGAACATCTGGAATAAAGCCGTCGGCGATACCGTGGCCAAGGGCGAAGAAATTCTCGAAATGGAGTCAGACAAAATCGTCAATGTCTGGGAATCTCCCGCTGACGGTGTGTTGCGCCGTATTCTGGTAGAAGAAGGCGAGGCACGCCCCGTGGGTGCCCTGCTGGGCGTCATTGCCGCAGACACCGTAGACGATGCGAGTATCGACAGTTTCATAGCCGGGTTTGGCAGTGAGGAGACCAAGGCCGAGCCAGCTGAAAAACCAACAGCCTCGTCAACGGCAGCCCCCGGAGGAGATGCCGCAACGCGTTCCGCGCCGGCTGTGCGCAATCTCGCTGCCGAACTGGGCGTAGACTTGAACACTGTGACCGGCACCGGCCGCCGCGGCCGTATTACCGAGGACGATGTGCGCGCCGCGGTCAGCGGCTCAGAGCCAGAGACAGATTCAGGCGTGGAAATCACGCCGCTCTCGGCCACCCGCCAGACCATTGCCAAACGCCTGACCCAGGCCAAGCAGGACATTCCCCACTTCTACCTCAGCGTCGACTTCGAACTGGACACCCTGCTGGCATACCGCGAAACGCTCAACACGAACGCTTCAACTCGAGTCTCAGTAAACGACTTGTTGGTCAAGTGCGTGGCCCAGGCGCTGCAACGGGAACCCCGGGTTAATGTGAATTTCATCGACGGTGCTATCCACCAGTTTAGCGATGCCAACGTGGCCGTCGCGATCGCAACCGAAGATGGGCTCTATCCGGCAACCCTTCGCGCAGTACAAAATTTGTCGCCACAAGACATAGCAGTGGCAACCGCCGAGCTGGCTGAGCGCGCCCGCAATGGCTCACTCAGCCGCGAAGACCTGAGCGGTGGTAGTTTCACCGTGTCCAACCTGGGAATGTTCGGTATCGACAACTTCACGGCGATCGTGAACCCGCCTATGGGGGCCATTCTTGCATTGGGGAAAGGCACTCAAAAAGCCGTGGTAAAGGCAGGCGAACTCGCGATTGCCACCGTGGTCACAGCCACGCTCTCCTGTGACCATCGGGTCATCGACGGCGCTGTAGGCGCGAACTTCCTGAAGGTGCTGGGCGAAGAGATAGCGGCTCTGGGGTAACTGCGGCACAGAGGTACAACTGCGTCCAGATGCTGTAATGATCACCGCTAAGGGGGCTAGCTGTTCACCCCTGAAATTCAATAGCCTGCCGATCATGCCAGCGGTAGAAATCCCCAAGGATTCTGCGTTGGCTTCAAACTCGTAACCAACATTGGCTCGCACAAACGCGGGATCGATGGCTATCAGATTAAACAACGCTTACATACCGAATCTTCCCGAATTCTGTATACTCGCGCCCTCAACAGTCCGCTGGACATGCCCCCATATGACCAACAGTACTAACAAAGTCGGCTTCATATCCCTCGGCTGCCCCAAGGCCCTGGTAGATTCCGAGCGCATCCTCACCCAGTTAAAAATGGATGGCTACGACATCGTGCCCAGCTACCATGACGCGGAAGTCGTGGTGGTCAACACCTGCGGGTTTATCGACAGCGCCAAGCAGGAATCTCTGGACGCCATTGGCGAGGCCATGAAAGAGAACGGTAAGGTTATCGTGACCGGGTGCATGGGCAAGGGCGACGATGCTCAGGTGATTCAGGAGCTGCACCCCAAGGTGCTCTCGGTGACGGGACCTGCCGCCTACGAAGAAGTAGTTGGCGCAGTGCACGACTGGGTGCCTCCGGTAACGAATCACGACCCATATACCGACCTGGTGCCACCGCAGGGTGTGAAACTCACCCCCCGTCACTACGCCTACCTGAAAATTTCCGAAGGCTGTAACCACCGCTGCAGTTTCTGCATCATTCCGGACATGCGCGGCGATTTGGTGAGCCGACCTATCGGCGATGTCATGGATGAGGCAGAACGGCTTGTTCGCGCCGGCGTGCGTGAGCTGTTGGTGATATCACAAGACACCAGCGCCTACGGTATAGACACCAAGTTTCGCACCGGCTTCTGGAACGGCCGCCCATTGAAGACCCATATGCAGCAGCTCTGCGAAGCGCTTGGTGAGTTCGGCGTATGGGTGCGCCTGCACTACGTCTACCCCTACCCCCATGTCGACAAAGTCATCCCCTTGATGGCAGACGGTAAAATACTGCCCTACCTGGACGTGCCCCTACAGCACGGCAGCCCAGAGGTGCTCAAGCGCATGAAGCGCCCCGCTGCTGCAGAGAAAGCCCTGGAACGGATCGCTGCCTGGCGCCGGGATTGTCCTGATATCACCTTGCGCAGTACCTTCATCGTGGGCTTTCCTGGAGAAACTGATCAGGACTTCGAGACTCTGCTGGACTTCATTGAAGAGGCCCAACTCGACCGCGTTGGCTGCTTCGAATACTCGCCGGTGAAAGGCGCCAGGGCCAACGAACTCCCCGATCACGTACCGGCAGAGGTCAAGAAGGAGCGCTGGGAGCGGTTCATGGCACTGCAACAGCAAATCAGCGCGAATAAGTTGCAACAGAAAGTCGGCGCCACTATCGAAATTCTGATCGACGAAGTAGATGAACAGGGCGCCATCGGCCGCTCCCAGGGCGACGCCCCGGAGATCGACGGCCGTGTTTTCCTCGAGGGCGCCACCGACCTGAACCCCGGCGATTTTGTCGAGGCTGAGGTGACCGCTGCCGACGAATACGACCTGTGGGCCGGGTAGCGTGAACCTGCTGCTGTTCTCCCGCTTCGAAATCGGCAGCGATGGTCTGCTTTGCATCGACGACGCGCGCCTGCAACACCTGCTGGAAGTACACGGAAAAGAACCTGGCGACACAGTGCGTATCGGCGAGGTCAACGGCCGCATGGGCACGGGGAAGATCATCACCATCAATACCGAGGTAGCAGTACTGGAACCCACCCTCGATCGCCTGCCACCCGCCAAGTTGCCGCTGATTCTGGTGCTGGCACTGCCGCGCCCGAAAATGCTGCGACGCGTACTGCGGGCGGTCGCCGAATTCGGCGTTGCCGAGTTACATCTGATCAATTCCCTGCGGGTCGAAAAGAGCTACTGGCAAACACCGGTGCTGGAGGAAGAAACCATTCGCAGTTACCTGCTGCAGGGTCTGGAACAGTCGCGCGACACCGTCGTGCCGCCAGTGAGTTGCCACCGTCGCTTCAAACCTTTTGTAGAAGATCTGCTTCCCGATCTGGTGCGAGGCAGGCAGAGCCTGTTGGCACATCCCGGAGACCACCCTCCCTGCCCCCGCGGCGCTGACGGTGCCACGCTGCTGGTCGTGGGGCCGGAAGGCGGATTCATACCCTACGAAGTAGACAAACTGCAGGCCGCCGGTTGTAACACTGTGTCACTGGGGCCGCGAATACTGCGGGTCGAGAATGCCGTCACGGCATTACTGGGGCGCCTGTTTTAGAACGCTTCTCCACTGCACCACCCCACCCTTTCTTGACAGCGATCAAGGCGCTCACTGCGACGCCGCACTACTCTGCACAGCACACGCAGCAGAAGGAGTAAGCACATGCTTAGCGTCGCAGAAATTATGACTGCCCAGCCCTACACTCTGGGCCCGGACGACAATCTCGCGCAGGCGCGCGAACTCATGGCCCAGCACCACATTCGCCACATTCCCATCATCACCGGTAATCAGTGCCTGGTGGGCGTAGTATCCCAACGCGATGTGTTAGCCGCAGCTGACTCCAGCGTGCTGCCTGACCAGACGGCCCACGCGGCGCAAGAACCCCATGTAGCGCTGTCCAGCATCATGACAACACCAGTGCAAACGGTAGATCAGCAGGCCAGCCTGCGCGGAACTGCCTTATTCCTGCAGCAAAACAAACTGGGTTGTGTCCCGGTAGTTCAGGACGGCACGTTGGTAGGTATCATCACCGACTCGGATTTCGTGAGTATTGCCATCCACCTGATGGAACAACTTGAGCAGGTCGAGCCCGAGGCTGGGCCGGATTTCGAAGACAGTAGCGCAGAAGCGCTGGACGCGCTCTAGTCAGTTTTCAGCCCGATAGGGCAACTCACACCGGTGCCACCCAAACCGCAGTAGCCCGCGGGGTTCTTGGCTAGGTATTGCTGGTGATAGTCCTCGGCGAAATAGAAGTCAGGCGCGGGCAAGATCTCGGTTGTGATCTCTCCGTAGCCAGCCGCCGCCAGTGATCGCTGGAACTCCTCGCGACTCGCCATCGCCAACGCTAGCTGTTCGTCACTGCTTGCGTAGATTCCCGAGCGATACTGAGTGCCCAGGTCATTGCCCTGGCGCATCCCCTGGGTAGGGTCGTGCCCTTCCCAGAACGTTTTCAGCAACTCATCGTAGCCAATGACGGCGGGATCGAAGATCACTCGCACCACTTCGTTGTGCCCGGTCTTGCCCGAGCAGACCTCGTCGTAAGTGGGGTTCGGAGTGATTCCCGCCGCGTAACCCACGGCGGTGGAAAACACGCCAGGCAACTGCCAGAACATGCGCTCAACGCCCCAGAAACATCCCATGCCAAACAGGGCGACTGCCATCTCATTGGGGAATGGCCCCTGCATTGGATTGCCGTTCACAAAGTGAACCTGTGCAACGGGCAGGGCCTCAGTTCGACCCGGGAGCGCCGTCTCGGCAGTGGGTAAACTATGCTTTTTACGAATATTGAATAAGCTCATGGGCCGCAGTAGACACCCAATACAAAGCCAATTCAACCCCACCCATTTCCAATATCTGGTCATTAGGTGTAAGCTCGGGCTACTCCCCGGGGCGGAAAGCGTCGCTTTCCCCTGTCATACCAATGTCATAAGACCGGCCTATTCTGGAATCAACCACCCATTCCAGGGGCACCCTTTCCCCGGACAACGAAGAAAAGAGAGACACACTTTGCAAATGAACAATATCAATCCAAGCGAGTTATGCAGCCGAAAGCTGTGGCAACTCGTCAATAACGAACAGGGCAACACCATCGGCGATGCAGATCTCGCGCGCGTCGTCACTGAATTGGCGGAACGTCGCCACTATCTGGCAGAACTCGTAGAGATCGGTAAACTGGGAGACACAAGCCACCACGCATGATGGGCCAACATGGCCAAACCTCCCAGTCGCCGTTCCAATACCCAGGAGATAGACCGGTTTCTCAAGCAAAGCCGTGATATCACTGAGTTCAGACGCCACCAACCCCGCCTGCTCTTCGCCATCGACGCCACCGCGAGCCGCCAACCCACCTGGGACAGCGCCTGCCACCTGCAAGGAGAGATGTTTCGCGCCGCTTCCGGCATCGCCTCGCTGCGGGTACAGCTGAGTTACTATCGCGGCTTCAACGATTTCTTCGCCAGCCCCTGGCTGGATGACAGCAAGCAGCTGGCCAGCACCATGGCCAGGGTCCAATGCGAAGGCGGTCACACCCAGATTCGCCGCCTCTTGCGCCACGCATTGCAGGAGCACCGCCAGGAGCCCCTGAGAGCCCTGGTATTCATCGGTGATGCCGTGGAAGAAAGCCCCGACTCCCTGTGCCAGCTGGCCGGCGAGTGTGGAATACTGAAATTGCCCCTGTTCATGTTCCAGGAGGGGGGTGAGCCGCAAGTAGAACAATGTTATCGCCGCATGGCCAGTTTGAGCCGGGGTGGCTACGCCCGTTTCGACCAGCGCAGCGCGAGTAAGCTGGCATCGCTACTGGGTGCCGTGGCGCGTTACGCAGCGGGCGGTACAGCAGCGCTTGAGAAACAGGGTGGCGAGGGTGATAAACTGCTGCTTGACCAACTAAAGCGCTGAGATTCCTGTGCCTCGTTTAATTTTGTTAGCGGCCATCGCCGTCGTGCTGTACATCCTGTTCAAACGTGCCCAGGCGGCGCCTCCACACAAACGCCGCGGCGAGTACACCAAGCTGGCGCTGGGCATAGCGGTGGTGGGTGTGGTCATTCTTGCCCTCGCGGGCAAGATGCACTGGATCGGAGTCGCGTTCACCGGTCTTCTGGTCGTAGCGCGCCAGCTGGCGCCGAGCCTGATTCGCTACTTTCCATTACTCGCCTCACGGCTTGGCCAGGCGGCACCCGCTGGCCAGCACTCCACGGTGAGTACCGATATCCTGAGTATGCAGCTCGACCATGAGAGCGGCGCACTCAATGGCGAAGTTCTGGAGGGCGCCTATAAAGGCTGGCGCTTGGCCGACATGCAACGCGAAGCACTGGATGAGCTCATGGCCTACTGCCAGGCCCAGGACCCGGATTCAGCGCAATTGCTACAGAGCTATCTGGAACAGCGCTTTGGCAGCTATGAGGGGGCCGCAGATCAGGGCAGCACCGATAATCGTACCGGCCCTGGGGGCATGAATCGCAAGGAGGCACTGGCAGTGCTAGGCCTGGACGAGGAAGCCGAGGAAGACGAGATTGTGGCGGCTCACCGTAAACTAATGCAGAAATTACACCCTGACCGAGGCGGCAACGACTATCTTGCGGCTAAAATCAACCAGGCCAAGGACTTCCTGCTGGGCTAGCCCTTTCCCCGCAGGCACCACCCCGATACACTTCCCGCGATCAATTTTGAAGGACTCATTTAATGACTGATGTATATGTTATCCGCAACCAGCACGGCCACTACTGGGGCAAGAGTAAGACCTGGGTGAGCGGAGCCGAACCCAAAACTGTGCTGCAGGCGAAACATGAAGACGAGGCCATCAATACCCTGTTTGAGCTGTCATCGAAGGACATCGAACTGCGCGGCGAAGTGGCCGCCACGACGCTGTCTGAGCGAGGCCTGCCGGTGGTGGAACCGAGCCAGGTACCGCTTCCCACGCCAGAGGTAGAGACAGCGGTAGAACTAGAGGAACCCGGTACAGAAACAGCGGTCGAAACGAATCCTACCCCCCCTGCGGAGTAACACATCCATGCGCATACTGCTGTTTCTGGCCACCAACATGGCTGTCCTGATACTGGTCAGCACAGTCTTCAAGCTACTGGGCTTAGAGGGTATGCTGGCCGCCAACGGCGTGGACTTGAACCTTGGTTCACTGTTGGTGTTTTGCGCCGTGTTCGGCTTCGGTGGATCGCTTATCTCGCTGTTTCTTTCCAAGTGGATGGCGAAACGCGGTACGGGTACTGCCCTCATTGAGGAACCCCGCAATCAGGAAGAGCGCTGGCTACTCGACACCGTGCGTGAACTGGCTGACGAAGCCGGTATTGGTATGCCTGAAGTAGGCATATTTCCGTCCCAGGCTGCCAATGCATTCGCCACAGGCTGGAACCGGAATGATGCGTTGGTAGCAGTGAGTGCGGGCTTGCTTCAGCGTTTTCGGCGGGAGGAAGTAAAAGCAGTAATGGCCCATGAAATCGGCCATGTTGCCAACGGCGATATGATCACACTGACGCTCATTCAAGGTGTGGTGAACACCTTCGTCATGTTCCTCGCCCGCATCATCGGCCATACCGTCGACCGGGTTATCTTCAAAACTGAGCGCGGCCGTGGCATCGGCTACTACGTTGTGACGATTGTAGCCGAGCTGGTTTTGGGCATGCTCGCCAGCATGATCGTGTTCTGGTTTTCGCGCTGGCGTGAATACCGGGCCGACGCTGCAGGTGCCGGCCTCACCACGAATCGCGATATGATCGCGGCCTTGCAAAGGCTGCGGGAAGAACAAGGACTCCCTCAGGATCTTCCAGGCGAACTGACCGCCTTCGGTATCAGCGAGCAACTCAAGGAAGGCTTTTCTGGCCTGTTTCGGTCGCACCCGCCGCTGGAAGACCGGATCCGGGCACTACAGGCAGGCTAGAGCAGCTTCAGCGTGTACTCACTGGTTGGGATGACGTCGATTTTGTCGAAATCAATGAACCTCGCCACACTGTCCAGCATTTGCTGACCTCTCTCTGCCACAGCAGCATCGTCGCCTTCTTCCACATCGTAAAAGGCGTAATCTGACGTCATCGCTGCCGCAGGGAAGTTCTCTTCTATCATGGCGTCCAATGGCGGTGCAGCGTAGCTGAGGCTGCGAACCAGCACATTCTGGCGATAGGCGAACGTCGACTGAATATCAATCGCCACCTGGGTATGCCGGCCATGCCAGATCTCCAGCCACTGAGGCTCACTCAACCAGGGTGGCCGCTGCAGGAATACCACGTGGCAGAAACCAGGCACTCGCTCGCCCGGTTTGGCGGCGTGCTCTTCGTTTATCAGCGGCTCCGACTCAGTGGCCAGGTAGCTCGTGAAGCGATTCACCAGCGGCGCCAGAAACTCTCCGACAGCCCCGCCCTCCTCTGCGCGGTTCATCCACAGGGTCAGAATGCCGTCAGGTACCGGTTTGGAATGATCCTGCCGACGATGAGCACAGAGCTCCACATCACTATCGACGACCAACAGGCGCCCGGCCCTAACACCCTGCAGGGCGCTGAGGTTTTCACGCTGAGCCAGCAGCGTATCGCGAAATTGGTCGCCACTTTGGGCTTCCGGTTTCCAGAGAGGGAAGATCAGTTTTTCCACGTGTGTCGTTGCCTTGAATATTATTATCAGGGCCCCAAGTAAATCAGAAGCACGAGGCAGGCTCAATCGCCCCCTCGCAACGATGCAGTCCGGGTAGTATTCTTAAACTCCAGCACAGCCGAGAGAGCAATAACATGCACGAGAAAACATCTTCGAAACTAGTCAACTGGGTTGGCTACCTGGCGATCACCATGCTGGTGATCCTGCCAATCGCGGTACTGACCGTGCGTTCTGGCGCCTGGCAGCAGGGCCTCATGCTGTTTGCCATCGGCTGTCTCGGTTCCACAATCCTTCTGGTTTTAGCCCTGGTACTCGGACTGTTCCCCCTCTACCGCCCCCATGGGAACGCACTGCGTAGACGCGGCCTGCTGGCCATACCGGGGACGGCAATCCTGCTGAGCATGGTCGCAGGGATGGGCGACTATCCACCCATACACGACATCACCACCGATCCCGACAACCCACCTGCCTTCAGTGCCGCCCAGAGTAAGCGCGGCAACGATGCCAACAGCCTGCGCATCGACCCGGAAGTCATAGAGACAGCCCGCCAGGCCTATAGCGATCTGGCAACGCTGGAAACTCACCTGTCTATCGACGAAGCGTATGCACAGGCTCTGGCTACCGCGCAGGACTTGGGCTGGGATGTTTATCGGGATGACCTGAATGCAGGCTACATCGAAGCTGCGGCCAGCACGGCCATCATGGGATTTACCGACGATGTCGCTATTCGCATCACGAGCAATGAAGCGGGCACCATGATCGATCTGCGCTCGGTATCCCGCGTGGGTCGCTCAGACCTCGGGGCAAACGCCGCCCGCATCCGCAAATTCATTCAGGCATTCACTCAACAGTAACGGTTATGCGCAGTTTTCTGACCCTGTTTATCCTGCTCGCAGCGCTGCCTTTGGCGGCGCAAGCGAAGAATGTCGACTACCTGAGCTTCGCCACTGAAGATGAGCGCAATAGCACAGAAATTTTCGGCAGGGCCAGTCCCTCGGTCGTTTACGTCACGAACACCGCCCTGCGCCGCAGCCTGTTCTCGCGCAATGTGCAGGAAATTCCACGCGGCGCTGGCAGCGGATTCATCTGGAAAGACAGCGGCCTGATCGTCACCAATTTTCATGTTATCGCCGGCGCACATCGTTTAATCGTTACCCTCGATGATCAACGGGAATTCGAGGCCGAGCTCATCGGTGTGGCACCAGAGAAAGATCTCGCGGTATTGCGTATCGAAAATCCGCCAGACGATCTGGTCAGTCTGCCGCTCGGAGACTCCTCTGAGCTTTCAGTCGGCCGCAAGGTGTTGGCCATCGGCAATCCCTTCGGCCTGGACACAACCCTGACAACCGGCGTGGTCAGTGCGCTCGGCCGGGAAATCCAGTCCCCCAGTGGGCGCACAATCCGCGGGGTCATCCAGACCGATGCGGCTATCAACCCGGGTAACTCCGGCGGCCCCTTGCTCAACTCACTAGGACAACTGGTGGGCGTAAACACCGCCATCTACAGCCCCAGCGGGGCCAGTGCCGGCATCGGTTTTGCAATTCCAGTGAACACGGTCAAAGATGTCGTCCCGCAGCTGATTGCCTACGGCCGTATTCTGCATCCCATTATCGGTGTAGAGCTTGCCAGTGACAGCTGGATTCAGCGCAACCGGATCGACGGTGTACCCATTGTTCACGTATATCCCGGGCTACCTGCCGCAGAGGCCGGGCTCACCGGCGCGCGCCGTGTCTCCCGCCGCGAGGTGGAACTCGGGGACGTTATCACCCACATCGACGACCTGCGGATCCGCAATCGCGATGACTATCTCAGCGCGCTGGAGAAGTTCAAGCCGGGTGACAAGGTAACGATTCGCACACGCCGCGATGAAGAAGAGCTCGACTTTGTCGTCGAGTTGATCGAGTCACAGTAGAAAACGCGCCACACTGTTGTCGCAATCTGTCAGCAAGACTGACTTCTTAGGCTATTGCCGAAAAATCGCCCTCAGGTACCCTGAATAGCCTTCAATCAGGGGCCTGCAAGCACATAACATGCGCCTCCAGCCTCCCCTTGCAGAAACAAACCACGGAGACACCATGTCAGCTGCCGAAAGGAGTAACAACGTGCAGGATCTGGAACAGTTCCGCCTCGAAGTTCGAGATTGGTTGCAGGATAACTGCCCCGAATCTCAGCGCCAGCCAATCACACCGGAAGAGCAGTACTACGGTGGCCGGGACTCCTCGTTCCCCAGCGATGACGCCAGGATCTGGTTTGAACGCATGCGCGACAAGGGGTGGATTTGCCCTGAATGGCCCAGCGAATACGGCGGTGGCGGTTTGAGCCCGCAACAGGGCAAAGTCATCAAGGAAGAAATGAAGGCTATCCGCGCGCGCGCTCCCCTTTACGGCCACGGCATCTGGATGCTTGGCCCCGCCATGCTGGAGTTCGGCAACGAGGCGCAAAAACAGGAACATATCCGCGACATTCTCAATGGCACCATACGCTGGGCACAGGGCTATTCTGAGCCGGGCTCTGGCTCCGATCTGGCGAGCCTGCAATGCAAGGCCGAGGACAAGGGCGACTACTATCTGGTCAACGGCTCCAAAACCTGGACGACCTCGGCAGACAAGGCTGACCGAATTTTCTGCCTTGTGCGCACCGATCCAGACGCAAAGAAGCAGGAGGGCATCAGCTTCCTGCTTATCGACATGGACGACCCCGGCATAAGCAC
Organism: Halioglobus maricola; assembly: GCF_009388985.1. Lineage (NCBI taxonomy): Bacteria > Pseudomonadati > Pseudomonadota > Gammaproteobacteria > Cellvibrionales > Halieaceae > Halioglobus > Halioglobus maricola. The sequence goes on along the minus strand of NZ_CP036422.1, from coordinate 1,095,720 downwards.
CACCCCGATCGAACTGATCAGCGGTGAGTCCGAGTTTTGCCAGACGTTCTTCGACGACGTAAAAGTACCCAAGAAGAACCTGGTCGGGGAACTCAATAAAGGCTGGAGCGTGGCCAAGGCATTGCTGGTCCATGAGCGCAAGCTGATGTCCGAACTCGGCAGCGACTCCCCGCGCGAAATCGTGGTCCCAAACCAGGCAGCCCGGCAATACCTGGACTTTGAAGACGGCAAGATCAGCGACCACGAGCTGCGTTCGAAGCTGGTTGAGTACGACATGGAAATGCATGCCATTGGCCTCACACACTTCCGTACCTTCGAAGAGAAGATAGCCGGGGTACGCAGTGCCGCACCGCTCATCATGAAATACGCGGGCACCGAGGCCGAGAAACAGAAGAGCGAACTCTTGCTGGCGATCATGGGCAGCCAGGGCCTGGGCTGGGAAGGCGAGGGCTTCAATCGAGCCGAGCTCGATACGCTGCGGCTTTGGGCCATGTCCTACGCCATGACAATTGCCGGCGGCACCTCGGAAGTTCAACTGAACCTGATCGCCAAAAATGTGCTCGAGCTGCCTCAGGGATAGGAGATTTAGATGACACTGGTACTGAATGAAGAACAGCGCTTGCTCCAGGATACCGCGAGGGAATTCCTGCAAAGCAGTGCACCTGTTACAGCGCTACGTGCGCTGCGCGACAACAAAAGCGAAACCGGATACGACAACGCGCTCTGGCAGCAGATGACCGAACTCGGCTGGGCCAGCATCATTTTGCCGGAACAGTACGGTGGCCTGGACTTCGGCTTCCTTGGCCTTGGCGTATTGATGGAAGAAGCGGGCCGCACGCTCAGCGCTTCACCTTTGTTTGCATCCGCCGTGGTCGGCGCATCTGCGATTCTCATTGGCGGCAGTGAAAGCCAGAAAGAAACGCTTCTGCCAGCCATCGCTGCCGGTGAACTGACCCTGGCCCTTGGACTGGAAGAATCCAGTCGCCACAAGCCCACGCTAATTGCGACCACTGCCGAGGCCCGGGAAGACGGCTTCGTCATCAACGGCCGAAAAACCTTTGTCCTCGACGGCCATAGCGCAGACCAACTGCTGGTTGCGACCCGCAGCGAAGGCGAGGGAAATACACCGAAGGGTATCAGCCTGTTTCTGGTCCCCAGGCAGGCAGAGGGTGTCACCGTCCAGCGCACGATCATGGCCGATAGTCGCAATGCAGCAAATATCTCTTTCGATAATGTGAGCGTCGATCGGCATGCGCTGGTCGGCGACCTGGGCTATGGCTGGCATGTGCTTGAGCCCGTGCTTGATCGCGGACGGGTTGCACTCGCAGCCGAAATGATGGGAATTGCCCTGGAGTGTTTCGAGCGCACCGTAGCCTATCTGAAGTATAGGGAGCAGTTCGGTGCTCTTATCGGCAGCTTCCAGGCCCTGCAGCACCGTGCGGCCTACATGCAGACCCAACTCGAGCTTGCGCGCTCGGTTATCCTGCAGGCACTGTCCAGTGTCGATGAGTCACCAGAACAACTCCCACTGCTGGCCAGCCTGGCCAAGGCCCGTCTCAATGACCTGGTTCAGCTCGTCACCAATGAAGCGGTGCAGATGCATGGCGGTATCGGCGTCACGGACGAGTTGGAAATCGGCCTATTCCTCAAACGCGCCCGCGTCGCGATGCAGATATTTGGCGACACGGGTTTTCACAAGGACCGTTACGCCACCCTGTGTGGCTACTGAAAGGAACAAGATTATGGATTACGCAGAAAAAGTTGCGGTAGTTAACCGCTACGTGGAAGCTTTCGAAAAACAGGACATGGCAATCATCCGTGACATCTACGCCGACAACGCTGTCGTCGAAGATCCGGTCGGTACTGACCTGCACGAGGGTATCGAAGCGGTGTGTGCCTTCTATGAAGGCGCCCTGAGCTCCGGCGCAAAGCTCGCGATCACCGGCCCGGTGCGCTCTGCCGCGAACACCGCGGCCTTCCCCTTTCAGGTCAACATGGGCGAGATGAGCATCGATATCATCGATGTGTTCGAGTTTGATGACCAGGGCAAGGTGGTAAGCATGAAGGCCTACTGGGGACCGGACAATATGTAATGCTAGCCCGGCATCTGCCGGGCATTCCCATCCAGATCTTGTAGCTGCCGCACAAAATGCCAAGGTCGAAGTAAGTCTGCAAATTCGTCTACCGGCACCGGTGCACTGAACAGATAGCCTTGAATAACTGTCCCCCCGTGCTCACTGATAAAGTGATACTGCTCGCTCGTTTCTACCCCTTCCGCGACGACATCCAGCCCCAGGCCACGCGCCATAGCGATGATCGCGATGACCAGGCTGGCATCCTCTTCACTCTTGTCTGCCGCGATCACGAAACTGCGATCGATCTTTAGCTCGGTCAGCGGGAAACGGCTCAGATAACTCAGAGACGAGTACCCTGTGCCAAAGTCGTCGATCGACAGGCTCACACCCATTTCCCGCAATTCGCTGAGGGCATTGACCGACGCATGGGTATCACCCATCACTACACCCTCGGTCAATTCCAGCTGTAAGACGCTGGGATCGACGGCCGTCTCTTCAAGAATGTCCTTTACCTTGCGCACAAAACTGGGAGTGAACTGCAGGGCCGAGACATTGACAGCGACGCGCGGCAATACCAGCCCCTGCTCGCGGAATCGTTGCACCTGCATACAGGCTTCACGTATAGCCCAATCGCCCATCTCGCCGATAAGCCCCATTTCCTCGGCCAGTGGAATAAAGCGAAACGGTGGAATCAGGCCCTGCTCCGGATGCATCCAGCGCATCAATGCCTCGGCACCTTCCACCGCCCCGGTGCGCGTATTCACCTGGGGCTGGTAGTAGAGCACGAGCTCATCGCGCTCCATGGCCCGGCGCAAATCAGTTTCCAGGGTTAGGCGATCGAGGCCGGCAGCATCCATCTCGCTGTCGTATATCAAATAGCTATTCTTGCCCGCAGCCTTGGCGTGATACATCGCGGTATCTGCGCAGCGCAGCAGGCCCTCCACATCCTCAGCGTGATCTGGTGCGAGGGCAATACCGACGCTGGGGGTCACTACCAGTTCATGACCGTCGATCAGCATGGGCTCAATCAGGGCATCGAGCAAACGCTGGGCCACGACACCGGCAGCCTCGGGCCCGGCCACATGATTCAAAACCACCGTAAATTCATCCCCGCCAAGGCGCGACACCCCTATCTTGCCATTGGCTTCGCTGTAATGGGCCACTACATCACTTTCGCGCACACAGTTGGCCAGTCGCGCCCCTACTTCCCGCAACAACAGGTCGCCGGCACTATGGCCCAGCGAGTCGTTGATGCGCTTGAAATTATCGAGATCGAGAAAGAGCAGCGCCAACTGCTCTTCATTCCGCTTCGCCAGGCGCAACAAAAGTGACAACTGCTCGGTAAAAAGGCGCCGATTCGGCAGCGCGGTAAGGCTGTCGTAATACGCGAATTGGCGCAGCCGGTTCTTGACCTGGGTAACCTGCTTCACCGCCTTGTTCAGTTCTTTGTTGCGCTTTGACAGCTGTGCTGTACGTTCTTCGACTTTCATGCTCAACAGTTGATGGTCAACGTCCATCTGGGTCTTGTATTCAGACATGCCACTGAAAACGCTATTGATGATGCGGGCAATGTCCTGGATCTCACCGCTGCCGCGCGTCTGCACCGGCTTCTCGAGCTTACCGGCGGCAAGATCATCGGCAGCCCGGGCCAGCCGCTCCAGAGGGGCCGTAATACGGCGCGTAAGCGCAGCACTGAACGCGATGCTGACTATGCCGAACAGGCCGCAGGCGAGGAGAATAGACGTCAGTTGGGGTAACAGCTGCTGCAAAAGCGTGCGCTGGGGCACGACGAAGTGGATATAGCCCATAACGTGGCGGCTGCTGCCGACCGCCGCCTCGCTCTGGGCGAGGACAAACGCCTCCGGGGTAACTTCATCCAGCGGGCTCACCCCGGCATAGGCGGGTACGTTGATGTGAAAAGCCGCCCCGGGCGGGAAGAACGCACCTAACAGGCCACTGCTTGCACTCTGACCTTCGGCACCCAGAGACAAGACGCTGATATCAGCGGAAGCTGCACCGGGACGCGCCTCGGGCAGTGTGGGCAGCACCTCCGTGCTCCCGAGCGCCAGCACCTGGCTGCCCTGGGCTGTGAACACGGCAATGCTGGCAACGGGAGACTGCAGCAATGGCTGCACGGCGGATCTCACGGCTGATGGGTTACTGCGATAGAGCCCATAGGCGATCTGGTGGCGTCCATTCACCTGCTGCTCAAGCTCGCCAAATACCCGATCGCGTTCTGCTCGATACTCTCGCACACTGGTGAGGCCGCAGACCAGCAGGCCTACACTCACCACGATCGAAATTACCAATGCATTGAACTTTCCGGCAATGCTCATCCGGTGTCCACCCGTCCCCTGTTGTTATAGCCACAGTATGTGGTAAGCGATCACTAGTTTCAAAGCACGGAAAGATCTACTTTTCCCACTTTTTTACTGGTGGCGAGTGGAGTGCTTATGGTTGAATTTCGGTATTACAAGATAAGGATGCGGCCCAGATGTCGGAATTCCAGCTAACCCATGTCGCGCTGGTAGGCGCACGTATGGAAGCTTTCTATACGCGCGGTTTCAAAACACGCAGCGAGTTGAACATGCGCCGCGTGTTCCCGGACACGTCCGCCGGCAAACTTGCCGATATGGATACTGCCGCTTTTCGTGCGCACTTCACCAGCGAGTTGCCTCTGTGGGTACACAACATAGTGGTTGATAAAGAATTTCCTGGCCGCGACAAGCTGACTATGTGCCTGCGTCGATTTGAAGGTGAATTGCGGGATAACCGCGAAAATGAAGTCATTGCCAGCGTGCTGAGCTCTGGCTTCCGCAACCGCCAGCTAGACCCTCTGGCACTGCCCGAAAGCATGCCGCTGCGTCAGCGTTGTGCCATGCTCATGTACGCAGATGTCTGGCAGGAAGCCTACCGCCGTCTGAATCGCGAGCTGTGCCCCCAGTTACAGGAAAACGCTGCATCGCTCGATGAGTGGATAGCGACAGCGGAACCCGAAATCGAGCACGCTATCGCCTCATAGTACCTGCTTCCTGGCCCGCCTCAGGCGTCCGCCGGGCGGCGCTCACCAGCTGTCTTCCCAACCATGCGCACTGTCCGCTGACAGGTATCAAGCCAAGACTGAACCGTGTCTGTCTTCAAAGCCCGCACAAATCCGCCTTCACTACGGCAGGAGATACTGGTTTTGTTCGGTGTCCAGTCGCCCTCTTTTGGGCGAGGCTTGCGAGTAGAGTAGTACCACAGGCCACGACGGTCCTGCATGATGTAGTTTGCATCTTCGGGCAGGAAAACTTTCTTACCGTCGATGACAGCAAAGACTTCCAGGTCGTTGCTCGCTGCGCTTTCAAGTGATGCTGTAGGTGTGATCGTCAACATCTTGGCCCCCAAATATTAGTTTTATCCATTCCGTTGGTCTTAACGGGTATAAGCCCGCACGATGCTGCTCCCTTGCAGCATGCCTAATAGTTATATGTGAGGAAGGGGAATGGGGGCAACGGTAATTTGGCCAGATTTTCGCTAAATTTGCCAAAAACGGTATTTGTTGGCCATTTTTTTACACAGATCGGCTGCTTTTTACCCAAAACTTGAATCAAAATGCCAATTTTTTGACTAGTTTTCGAGTCAGCTGCTGATCAAGTGCATGTGCGGGGGGGACTTTTGGTCGGGTTCTAGTGCCTGAAGAGGCTCAGGGACACCCTGAGCGAGCAGGTCGTCAGCCTGCTCTATGGAGTTCATCAGCATGTGCAGAGACATCGCCGAGCGCAATTCAGCACTGTCTAGCTTACCTTCCAGAGCGACCACATCAGCCTCAGTGATAAAGCCCAGCACCACGGCATTGGTCAGGTAATCCCTGACGATCTGACGATTCACCTGGTCCTGCAGATAACTCTGGTAACCCGCATCGCCAAATACCTGCTGCAAAGCAGCCCTCTGGTCCTCCGTAATAGGGCCTGTCACAAAGGGAAGCTCCTCACCAAAGGCGAGCTCGATACTTTCCACCAACTTGTCCAGTTGCAATTGCACGTGTGCTCCTTTGAAGGCCGGGGGACCGTTATCCGTCGATCTCGAGGTGCTGACCGGTCAATTCGCTAATCTGGCTCACCAGCATGCGGAAGTTGAAGGGTTTGCCCATATAGCCATTGCACCCGGCCTCTTCAGCGAGGGTCCGATGCTTGATGCCGGTACGCGAGGTCACCATGATGACTGGAACGTGGCCGAAGCGGCTGGATTCGCGAATTTCGCGCATGGTCTGAATGCCATCTTTGACCGGCATTTCCACGTCCAGCAATATAATGTTCGGAAGGCGATCAGTGGTATTGAGCCAATCGATCGCCACCGCGCCGTTTTCAGCTGTCTCAGTCTCAACCCCTATCGTGCCCAGCTGACTGGTCGCCACCATTCGCTGAGTTCTTGAGTCATCTACGACCAGCGCAAACACACCGTCTTCCACCTCACGCGGCGCGGGGGCAGCTTGCGCTTGTTCCGCCGCTGATGCAGGCTCAGTACCCGCTACGACCTCGCTATCTGGGGCTCCGGGCGTCTGCCCGCCCAACGACATAACCGCTTCTGATTGTTTCTCGAGCAATGCTTCCGCCTCTGCGTTGTTGTTACTGGCGCGCTCAATTAGCACTGCCAGGCCGTCCAATTCACCCTGTAGGGCGGTGTTCTCGATATCGGCCACCAGCCCGCGAACAGCGGATAGTTTGGCCTGAATTTCGGTGAAGATGTCGCTGCTGTGGGCCCGTAGCGCCTGCTCCTGTCCGGCCAGGCTTCGCAAACTGTCCAGATTCTCGGCGTCCACTTCTGCCGCCTGAGGCGCAGCTTCCGCCAACGGCTCGTCTAGTGTTTCCTCGACTGGAACAGCCTGATCCGGTGTAGCGACCGCCACTATGGGCTCGGCTGCGATGTAATCCGCCGGTGCTTCGACATACGGAATCACGCTGCCGATATCGCATCGGTTTGCCTTTATTGCAGCGACGCCCTGAACCGCGGCTTCACGCCAGGCATGCATGATCCGGAAATAGTTCTTCTCTTCCTTCGCCTCGGGCTTTGGCAGCCCCCCAAACAGAACTTCGAAGTTCTCTATAAGCGTGCCGAAGCCCAACAGCCCGATACCCTTGGATATACCCTTCAAGGTGTGCAGTGCACGGGCGATTTCCTTGTGGATATCGGCATCCGCAGGAGATAGTTCCCATGCCTCGAAAGTTTCGCCCAACTTCTCGACTTCGATAGTGCCCTCCTCGACGAAAGCATCGAGGAAGTTTTCCAGCACGCTGCCGCCTTCCGGCACAGCGCGACTGAAAGGGAGATCTGCGGGGACGCACCAGGACGTATCCTGAGCAACCAGGGGTGCTGCAGGTGCAGCAGCCGGCGGCTGTGGCGCAGGTGCGCTTTCGACAGCGGGTGACGCGGCCACCTTGTCGAGTGTTTCCGTTGTCTCGTCGGCAAGCTCAACGCTATCGGCGCCATCGAATTCGCCAAACAGTGCATCGATATCCGTGTCTTCTTTGCCAGGCTCCCAGCCACTGGGTGCCAGATCAGCATCGAGATCCTCGTCGAGGATGCCCTCGTCGAAGACTGTGTTGTCCACCGCGCGCAGCACAGGCGGAACATCCATCTCGATTACGCCTTTGTCCGTGTTCTCACGGAACAGGTTGTTGCAGATATCACCGCTATCCATCCAGCAAAGGCGCAGGAATACCGCTTTGCGTTGTGTCTCGCTCAACTCAGCAAGGCTGGAGGGTATCTCTGTGAATACTTCCATGACCGGCGCGTAATCCTGACTGCGGGCCATGTTGGTGCTGGCCTCATCACTGGCCAGGGAGAAATCGGCATAAACAGCGTCCGCCGGGCGACCCATGGCGCTCAGGCGAGTCGCGAGCAAGCCATTCAATTCTTCCATCAGCGGGCCGATCAGCGGCGTCACCGCGGATAGAATGTTCTCGCCCGCCGCTGCCGCGACCTCCTGGATCTCTTCCGGCAGGTCCACCGGCTCGTCCGGCGTTACATCGACAATGGATTCCTGTGCGACCAGTTCCAAACCGCCGATATCGCTATCTGTCTCTTCAAGATCAGCTCCAGCCACGAGGTAGTCGTCGAATTCCTCATCATCGCTGGGCGCAGGGTTGGCCGCAATATAGTCTTCGACGCTATCAGATTGGGTATCGATTGCAGCCTCGGCTGCAACGGGGGCAGGCTCTTCAGGTGGTGCTTCCTGCACAGGAGCAACCGGTGCGGGCTGGGCAACCTCCGCCTCGACGCCCTTCTTGACACGCTTGACCGTCAGATAGGTCTCACCAATGTCGTCATCTTCTTCAAGACCCAGGATATCGTCGCCATCCGCGACGTCGATTTTACCCTCGAAAACCCCCAGCTCTTCATCACGGGAGAAATCGAGGGCCATCACCTCTTCGATGTTCAAATCTTCGCTGAGATCGGCACTCGGGCTGTCCTGATAGATGTCTCCGCTGGCGGAGTCGGAGGACATAACCACTTCCTCACCAACATAGGCATCAAACGAGTCAGCGCCATCGCGGCCACGCTGCATGGGCCTCGCGGCAATCTCGGCTTCAAAGGCGCTGAGCGACATATCCACCGGGGCCTGGCGATCGACGACAAACAACTTCTCGCTTGGCTCGTCCTTGTCCAGCTCGTCCATCAGCCAGTGGACCATTGACTCCTGGGTACTATCCAGGCCGTCCGTCACTTCCTGCGAAGTGCCATTGTCATTATCAGTCTGCACGATGCTTCTCCTTCCGCGCCGCGGGCGACTCAGTGGCCCAGAGGCTCGGAGACCGATGCATCGGAGCTACTTCCCGCTGCCTGGTCGTCAATTTGAGGCAGTGCACCCGCCAGGTCTTCCCCGGCGCCGCTGGCCATACGGAAGCAACGATCCGTCAACTCGCGTGTTCGGGTAACGTCAAAGCTCGTGCCGTCCTTGTAGGAGGCCACGAGTGCCGGTAGCTCATTCACAACATCGTCCATGAGCAATTTGAGGCTTTCGCCGACTTCCAGGTCGCCGTCCAGCACACGGTCAAGCATGTCCTGCACCGCCCAACCCAGCTCGCCGAGAATATTTGCACCCACCGCGCGACCATTGCCCTTGAAGGTATGGAAATGGCGGCGAATTTCGCGGAGCAGTTCCTTGTCGTCCAGATTTTCCAGCCACTTGGGCGTCAGTGTGGAAATTTCACCAACGATTTCTTCCGACTCCTCGATAAACACCTCGCGGAATTCGGGGGGAATTTCACCGTCTTCGACATAGTTCTTCGGCTCAGACCAGTTGCCATCGACAACCTCGGCGCCCGAGGAGAGTTTGGCGGCGAATTCTTCGAGCTCCTCAGCCCGCTGCTGGGCAATGGACAGCATGTGCCCAGTATCATCCAGTGGGTCTATGACGGAGCGCTGCAGATGCAGTTCAAGCTGCGCAAACGCCTCGGCGAAGCAGCGGAAAGCGTCGTCCTCACGCACCTCACCCGCCTTGCTCGCAGCTCGCAACCAACCAGAGCAATGGTCGATAATGCTGGCTTCCTCTTCCATCCCGGCAAAGCCCAGCGCGCCCGCGATTTCATCGAGCAATTCCAGCGAGAGATCGATCGCCTTGCGATCGGGCAGGGTTTCCTGCTCATTGAGGAATTCTTTCGACAGCCTGAACAGTTCGTCGACGTTGGCTTCGTCGGCGTCGGCCTGACGCACCGATTCACGGAGCGCTTCATAACCCTGGTCAGTTTTATTCAGGTGACGATTGAGCGCCACTGTGAGCCGCATCAGTGACTCGGCATCCTTGGGTTTCCGGGCGAGTGCACTGGCCAGTTCTTTACGGCGCAGAATCTGGTGCATGTAGTTTTCAACCAGACCCATATGGTTGAAGGTCGCAGCTACAACGCTCTCACGCAGCTCAAATTCTCGGCTGGAAAAGGAACTGCCCAGACCGTGCTCCAACTTGTGTTCGATATCCAGTTTGACGTCGACAATGCCGCGAATAATATCGCTGATCGCCTGGGAAAGCTGCTCGGGAGAGTCGTTGAAATCCCCGCGATAAAGCTTCTCGAGACGGCTCTGAACACCGCGCAGAGAATCCGCATGGGCCATCTGGCCGGCCGCTTCCAGGCGGTACTGAGTCGCCTCAATACCTACCAGTGCAGTGCTGTCCAGTTCACGCTCGCCGCCGCGCTTGGCCTCCTCGGCCAGATCGTGGGTATTCAGGTGATCGACAACTGTATTGAGCTGATCCAGGGCCGAGCTCAGCGCTGTCACCAGCGCATCTGCGTGAATCAGATTGCCCCCGGCGTCGCCCAGGGTATTTTCATCAATACCGAAGGTGCCGCGGATTCGACCAATATGCACGGGGCGCGCTTTGCAGGCCGCGATGTAATACAACATTTGCTGGAGGGTGGCCTCATAATCCATATTGGGATCGACAGCCGCCCCGTTCTCACGGGCATACTTGATCGTGAACGCACCGGTCTTGAAGATCTGGGCTATACATTCGTCCGGCACAATCAGGCCACCGGCGACGCCCTCACAAATACCGATCATGGTGAGCCAAAAACGCTCGGGTTCAGTACCGGAGAACAGCGTCTGCATGCGGCGCGATATTCTCGCCACTGTTTTCATGCTCTCTTTTACGTTCTTGCGGCGAAGGGCCATCTTGGCCATTTCGAGATAGAGAGCCAGCATGACATTCGCGCGCTCGCGAATCTCCTCATCGGCGGCAGGCTGGCCACCGGGCGTGATGCCTGCACCCTCGGGGATCTCCATATGGAAAAAATAAGCTGGGGGCCGAGGCCGCTCACCGAGCCAACGGCGCAGATCGTTGACATGTTGCTCCAGACCCTGGCCGGAGTCGGCGCGGGCATTCTGAGCGTGAGCCAGGTAGGCAGGGAGCACCTTCAGCGCCTGCATCAGGCCGCCCATGGTCAGCTTGCGGCGCTCGCCAGTCACTTTGTCTTTGTACAGGTAGTTGAGGCTGCGCTCCATTTCCAGCGTCAGCATCTCCCCTTTGCGCATGCCCAGGGCTCGCAGCGTTGAGGTGACCTGGTGGACAGCCCACATGCACTGCAGCAGGGGTCGTTTGTTCGACGGATCATTGCTGAACTCGACGAGGGACGCCTCAGCATTCTCAGCCTGCTTGTTCATCAGGCCGACCACCCACTTGAGGGCTACGATGTCAGTTTTGCTCGCCACTACCAAACCTCCGGTATTCCTGTCTTTGCGGGATGTCGCCCGCTTATCATTTCTTATTTTGCTTTACGCGGGCTTCAGGTCGTTACACTGAGGCGATTTTGCGCTGTTTGGTGTGGGTGTAGATCAACCGGCGCAACACGCTCTCCGGGGGAATCTTGGTCACGTGGGCGGTGGCGCCACGCGCCTGGCCCTTGGCAATATCGAAAATTCCGTCAGATGAGGACAGCATGACTACCGGGGTATCCCGGGTGGCCTCAGCGTTGCGGATCAGGGTACAGGTCTGATAACCATCCAGTTCCGGCATGGTGATATCAAGGAAGATCAGGTCCGGCTTGAAGCGGCGCAGCATTCCCAGCGCCTTATAGCCGTCCTCCGCAGATTCCACCTCGCAGCCCATCCCCTTGAGGGTGTGGGACATCATCATCCTGATGGTTTTGGCGTCATCCACGATGGCGATTTTCACGCCAGTGATGTCCATTTCTTCAGTTTGTTCGCTCATTCTCGCCCTCAGCTTTATCTTTACTGTGAGTCACATACATGGGTTGTCGCTACAGTATTGGGATTGGGATTATTCCCAGCAACAAAAATCTGTGGTTTTCTCCAGAAAGGCACTGTTTCTGTGACCCACTCCACATCCGGCGCCCCGCCTTGTCGGAACACAATATGTTGTGGATCAGGGTTGCGCAAGCCAGCAGTAGATGGACCGCTATTCGACGGGGAACATGTAATTGCGAAACGGCTCCAAATGACCGGGCTGGAAATCCTGCAATTCATAGATATTGAACTTGTGCATCAGCGTGAGGCAGCGCTGAAACGCCTTGTCAGCGTCGTAAGCAGACGGCGGAATCCCATACTCATCGGTCAACTGAGCAAAGATCAGTGAGGCGATTTCGCGCCGGGCCTGGTCCTGACGGTACATGCTGGCGTTCACCGGCGAAGAAACCACGGGCGAGCCATAGACAAGGAAAGCCTCCCATCGGCTGACATCCTGCACCTCGTCCATCTGCGCCAGCAGAAAAGAAACCATATTTCTTAAATCCAGCGGCGGCGGGAGCACATCCTTTTGTAGCCACTTCCGTACTTCGCTTTCGCGCCACTCGCTGTTAATCCCCAGCACCGCCAGGACCCGCCCCTCCGTCTGGGGAGGCACCACCCCGGCGAGATCCCAGAGCATATTCAAGCGGGCGGAAAACCCGAGACGAGCGGGCAAATTTTCCTCGGCCAGCTGCCGAAACTGGCCGGCCAACTCTTCCGGCGATCGCTCGTGTGCTGACCGACGGACCTGGTCTGCGGTTGATTGCTCTGCCATGGCTACGCTTCCTGCAAAATCTGTTTCAGACGTTTCTGGTAGGTGGGAGTAGACACACCCATGATGCGGGCCCGGTCAGCCACACTGATCTCCTCGCACTGTTGCAGCACCAGGGCCAGCAACATTTCCTCGGCAATCTGCTGGGGCGCCTGCTCACCGGCCGCGGCCCCAAGAACCCACTGGCGTACGAGGCTGCGCACCTCTTGCCACATTAAGCTGGCACCGCGCTCTTGCTCACGACTCTCTATTTTTGGCATCCAGCGCCCAATATTGCGGGTACGGGTCTGCATAAACTGCGCCGCGCCGCGAGAATCGCCACCGAAGCGCTCCAACGACGCAAGCACGATTTCATCGTCGAGCCACGCCCCAAGCGGGCGAATGACGCCATGCTCAAGGCTACTGGCGAGTGCCTGGGCCAGTGCAGCCCGCAATTCCTCGAGTGCCGACGGAACGTATTCAGCGGTTTCCGCTGCGGGCTCCTCCTGCAGCACCTCCAGAAAAGGTTTCGGCGACGCTGTCACAGAACTACCGTCGGCACTGATACCCGCGAAAATACCCAGATCTACAGGCGTCACCCACTCCTTTTCTGTGCGCCCCAATGCCTCGCGCACCATATCTCGCATCTCACTGATGTTGCCAGGCCAGTTGTACTGCTGCAGGGCCTGCTCCGCGTCTGCAGTGAAGCCCAGCACCCGGCGGTCAACCTGGGTGGCCTCCTGCTCGAGAATCTTGTGCGCCCAACGCAATACCGCCCGGCCCCGATCTCGAAGCGGCGGCACCTGTATGGGGTACCCCGCGAACACCCCGGCCAGGCGTTCATCCAATTCACCACGCGCCACCAGTCGCTCGAGACTTTCCGGGAACAAGGCGATATATCGGGCCGGTGGCAGGTACCGACTGCCCTGCTCATCCGACAGGGTCCGAGTGGCGAGCATACGCGCCAGTCGGGCCTGGGTTTCGGCATGCATGAGGTGGGGCGACTTGAATACGAGCGTCTTGTTCGCCCCCTGTTCGAGTTCCTGGGTCAAGCTGCGAATTGCCTCCACGCGACTGCGATAGGCGCGGCAATCGAGACGGACAATATCAGCAGAAGCCCCTCCAGCTTCGGTATTGATCACCTGGGCAACATACATCTTGCCGGTACCCCGGGCTCCCACAACCGCGATCGGCATGTCTACACTGGCCAGGAACACCGCCTGATCGATGGCGCCTTCCATATTGTCGAGGACATAGCCCTCAATGCCCTTCTCCATCTCGCGCGCCAGTGGCTGCTCTTCTTTCACGGCAATGGTCCCGGAAGCAGGCCCCAGCTTGCCACCCAGCGTGGCACCGAGATATTGCAGTGCAGCGGGCGAAGGTCGGAAACTATCGCGGCTGTCAGGCTCCCAACTTAGAACCATACAACCCCAGGGTTGGGCAGTGCCACGCAAGGCCAGCAATGCGACACCATGCTCCGGTAATTCGAATATGTCTCGCCCCTGCAACTGGGCAGCACCAACACCGCGCAGGGCGCGACGCACCTCTAATGGCAGCCGGGAGGGTGCAACTTCGGCGGCGCCCCTGGCATCCTGGCGATAGGCGGCGGTCACACCCAATTTGCCGGTCAAATCCCACTGCGCCAACGCCGCGATATGCAGACCTCGCTGACTGACTGACAGGGCAAGTACCCTGGCGACAGCTTCCTGGGCAGACATTGACTCAACCCGCATTCCCACCAACCTGCGCAGGAACAACTCTGCGTCTTCATCCCTGAAGCGGTCCGGAAAAGCGCCGGTGCTATTGAACGCGCGAGCGGCCTGCCCCTGCTGGTCCCAGGGACTGGCAAATCGAATACGTTCATCGCCAGTAGCCTGAGCGTGTAGCAAAGCACCATTGGCGGCCACCAAGGCATCGAGGGCGCCCTGCTCCGCTCGCAGTTGAGCGAGCCCGATGCTGGCGCGAGCAGTACTCGCGCCGGAACGCATTTGGTCCAGGCGTTGATGCAGGTGTGACAGTAGCGCACGACAGATGTCCAGCGCCGCCTCGGGTGCAAGCGAGCGCAATACCAACGTGAGTGTTGCACCCGCAGGGAGCCCGATCCAGTCTCCTTCTCGCAGCACTTGTTGCAAGCCACCGCGCAAATCCATCATCAGCCTTTCCGTTTCTACCGCCCCCCAACTGGGGCTGAACTCCAGCTGGTCGATACCGAGCACGGCAACAATGTCATCGCCCGTGACAGCTTCGAGATTCAGTAATTCGTGATCCAGGTCTAACTGACGAAGAAATAAAACCACCGCAGGTTCACCAGCCAGGCGTTCCGGGACAACCATACCGCCCATGACACATTCACGCTCGCCGCCACTACCGACAATGATTGGCGGGAGTGGTGCAGCCACGCCCGCATCAATTGCCTGAGCGATAGACGCAGTACAATCAGGCGGAATACCGAGGGCATCGCGCCAATCTCGCCCCTCCATTCCAGCGGGCGAAAATGGACCCTCACCTTCACATGCCAGTACCTGGCCACTCTCTCTTGAGATAGCGACCAGCACCGTCCTGAGCGCAATCATTGTTGTTTTTGTTCCTGACATGCTCGGCAGTATAGGGGAAATCATCGATACTGAGATAGCCGAGCTCGACTAGAAGGCGCCACCGGCACGGTGCTATCCTCTGGCTAAACACACATCTGACAGGAGTTCGCTTGAAGAAAAAGTTCTTATGGGGCGCATTCGCTGTGCTGCTGGTGGCCTTCGCGATAATCCAGTTCGCGCCCTCTCCAGCGGTGATCGTGCCATCCCAATTGCCGCCTGAGCAACGCGCCGCACATCGGGTTTTGAATTTCGAGGGCATTCACAACTTCCGCGACCTCGGCGGATATCGCAGCGAGGACGGTCGCACAGTGCGCTGGGGCAAACTCTATCGATCAGCCAATTTTCACGAGACGAGCCGCGCAGACCAACAGGTTCTGGCCGAACTCGGTCTGGCCAAGATCATTGACTTTCGCTCGGCTCCTGAGAAAGAAGAAGAACCCAATCAATTCTCCGATTTACCACCCTTCGCCATTGTCGAGATCCCGACCATGGACGGCGGCGACAATAATGTCGGTGATGAAATCATGCAGCGCATTGAAAGTGGAGACATGGCCGACTTCGATCCCAACGCTTTCATGATCGACGCCAACCGCCAATTCGCCTACACATTTACGCCTCAATTCAGCCAGTTTATTGGCGAAGTCATCGATAGCGGCGATAGTGCGGTGGCCTGGCACTGCAGCGCCGGCAAGGACCGCACTGGCTATGCCGCTGCAATTCTGCTGCGCCTACTGGGAGTGCCAATGCAAACGGTGATGGAAGACTATATGCTGAGCAAGCAATACGCACTCGAAGCACGGCGCGGCACACTGAGGCTGTTACGAATCGCCAAAGGTGACGAAACTGCAGACAAGGTGGCCACTCTGCTCGGCGTCGAAACCGAATGGCTTGAGGCGGCGTTCGATGAAATAGACGAACGCTGGGGTAGCTTTGAAAACTATACATCCGAGGGGCTTGGTCTGACGGATAAAGACATCCAGGCTCTCCGGAACAGCCTGCTGGAGTAGCCATGGACGCGAGCTGGGTTACCACCACGATTGCAATCGCCGTAGCACTGTTTTATTTGGCGGCGATTGCGGCAGCCGTGGAAGCAATCCTGCAAGCACGAACACCTCAGGGCGCCATCGCCTGGGCAATTTCCCTCCTTAGCTTTTCCGTTATCGCTCTGCCGCTATACCTCATTCTTGGCCGCAACCGCTTCGCAGGATACCTTGAAAAACGCGACCATATGGAGCGCGAGTCACAAGCACTGATCCACCGCACCAACAGTAATATCCAGGAGTTCGTTGTGCCTATTGGCAACGATTCTCCCATGTACACCAGCTTGTTCAACCTCGCCCGAATGCCCGCCACACGCGGCAACCAGGTTGATCTACTGATTGATGGCGAGGCGACGTTCGACGACATTCGCCGCGGTCTTGAAGCAGCGCAGAACTATATCCTGTTCCAGTTTTACATCATGCGAGACGACAATCTCGGTCGCGAACTCGGCCGCATACTGGCGGACAAGGCCCGCGCTGGTGTAGCGGTCTACGTGATATACGACGAAATAGGCAGCCGCAAGTTTCAGCGCTCCAGGCTCTGCAAACAGCTGCACATGAGCGGGGTGAACGTTGCGCCATTCAATACAACACAGGGTCGCCGCAACCGCTTCCAGCTCAACTTTCGCAACCATCGCAAAGTCGTAGTGGTGGACGGCCGCGAGGCCTGGGTGGGTGGCCACAATGTCGGTGACGAATACCTGGGGCGCGACAAAAAAATCGGACATTGGCGCGACACTCACGTGCGTTTTCAGGGGCCGTCTGTGATCGGTGCAGAGCAGGCGTTCGCGACCGACTGGCTTTGGGCCAAAGGCGAAGACTTGAACATCAGCTGGGACCTCAACAGCGAAGCTGAAGGCGACAGTACCGTTCTCGTGTTCCCCTCTGATCCAGCCAGCGAGTACGAAGAAGCCGGGCTGATGTTTCACCAGACGATTGTCGCTGCCCAGCAACGCATCTGGATCGCCAGCCCCTACTTCGTACCAGACCGGGGGATTATTTCGGCACTGCAGCTGGCAGCCCTGCGCGGTGTCGACGTTAGGATCCTGATCCCCGACGAACCTGATGGCCCGATGGTTGCGATGGCCAACTGGTCATTTACTCGCGAGTTGCTAGCCGTCGGGGTAAAGGTTTACCGCTATCAGGGCGGGTTTATGCACCAGAAAGTGCTACTGATGGATGATCGCCTCGCGGGCGTGGGCACGGCAAACTTCGACAACCGCTCTTTCCGGCTGAACTTCGAAATCACCCTGTTGGTGCACGATGTATTTTTCGCCCGGGAAGTAGAAGCAATGCTGAACACCGACCTGGAGCGTTGCCGCCAGGTCAGCCTGGAAGAGTGTATGGACAAGCCCGCCTGGTTCACAGTAGCAATGGCTACAGCAAGGCTATTTGCCCCTGTGCTGTAACGCGAATTCTACTCTGTCACGCCTCTGATAATAATAATCAGAAGTGCTGGCGGCACCACGAATCGAATCAGGAAATACCAGATAGCATGCCCTCTCGGCCCGAGGGTAGTGAACTCCTCCCGACTGAACTCCCGCTTCATTCCCCAACCGGCGAAAATTGCGATCAACAGCCCGCCCACAGGCAGCAGAATGTTCTCGTAGAGATACTCCAGGAACGCATTGAAATTCACTCCGGCGATACCAACGTCTTTAAGCACGTTGTATGAGAGCAAGCTGAACACGCAGAAAAACGCGATAGATCCAACAGAAATTATTGCAGTCTTGTGGCGCGGAATACTGTAGCGCTCTTCCAGCCAATGGTTGACCGTCTCCAACAAGCCAACCATCGACGTTATTCCGGCCACCGACAACATCAAGAAGAATAATACACCGAACAGGTAGCCGCCCGGCATCTGGGCAAAGGCAACGGGCAGTGTCTGGAAAATAAGCCCGGGGCCGCCAGCGGGATCGAGGCCATTGGCAAACACGGCTGGAAAAATCACGAGCCCCGCCAGAAGAGCGACACCCGTATCTGCAATCACAATAATGAAGACCGACTGGGAAATGGATATCGAGCGCGGCAGATAGGAGCCATAAGTCATCATGCCTCCCATCGCTACACCAATAGAGAAAAATGCCTGACCAATGGCCGCCAGAACTGTTTCACCATCGACTCTGCTGAAGTCAGGCGTGAACAACCAGGCGATCGCCTCTCCAAAGCCACCAGCGAACACATTGTAGATAGCCAAACCCAGTAAGAGCAGAAACATCAACGGCATCATGACTCTGACGGCCCGCTCAATCCCCCCCTGCAGGCCCGAATAAATAATCAGGCCAGTAATAGCCAAGCCAACAAGGGTCCAGAACAGCATGCCCGTGGTATCTGCCAGAACGCTCTCGAACTCGGCCTGTGCCGAGATAGCGGTGACGTCGATAAAGCCAGTTGTCACCGCCTTATACAGGTACCACAGCACCCAGCCGACGATACCTGCGTAGATTATCTCGATCACATAAGCGGCCAGCAGTCCCAGGCCACCTACCCCGCTCCAGACCCGCGGGCGCTTGCTTTCAACCGCCACATTCGCCATGGCTGTCACTGGATTACCCTGCCCGCGCCGGCCAATCATCAACTCGGACATCAGAATAGGTACACCAATGCCAAAGGCACAGGCCAGGTAGATAAGAACAAAGGCAGATCCACCGTTCTCGCCCGCTACATAGGGGAAACGCCAGATATTTCCGAGGCCGACGGCAAAGCCGACCGAAGCCATTAGAAATGCAAATCTCGATGACCAATGCGCGCCGCCGGCTGCAGCCATGGTGTTTTCTCCAAATTTCTTGTTATTGGGCGCAGTCTACACACACGCCCTGTGCCTTACAAAGGGATAGAAGCTTCAGGCAGCGATGGCGGCCGTGGCGTTATTGAGCCAATCCAGCACCGCCCCTTCGAGGCGGGGAGCGATCGCCGCGTGGACCTGCTGGTGATAATCGTTGAGCCAGGCCAACTCTTCCGCCGTCATCAACGCCACGTCGATCAGGCGTCGATCGAAAGGCACCATGGTCAGCGCCTCAAACCCCAACATGGGAGTTTCTGTATCCTCGCTCACCGGCTGCACAACGACGAGGTTTTCGCAGCGAATACCATATTCGTTATCGCGGTAGTATCCAGGCTCATTGCTCAAGATCATGCCAGGCTGCAAGGGGAAGGGATTGTGCGCCTTGGCAATGCGCTGGGGGCCCTCGTGCACGCTCAGGTAAGCGCCGACACCGTGGCCCGTGCCGTGATCAAAGTCGCAACCCTCACGCCACAGGAACTGGCGCGCGAGGACGTCAAGCTGGGAACCGGTAGTACCGCGCGGAAAACGAGCCTGGTCCAGAGCGATATGCCCTTTTAGCACCAGAGTGAACATGCGGCGAATTTCCGCGCCCGGATCACCAATAGCGACAGTGCGGGTAATATCGGTGGTGCCATCGGTGTATTGACCACCGCTGTCCACCAGGTATACCGAGTTCTCACTCAGTGAACCGGGCTGCTCGACATTCTGGTGATTGTAATGGCACATAGCGGCATTGCCACCGGCGGCAGAAATCGTGTCGAAAGACGGGCCGCGATAGTGCTCGCCCTCTTCGCGCAAACTTCCCAACTTGTCTGCCAGGGTAGCCTCGTCGTGCATATTACCTGCAGCCACCTCCTCATCGAGCCAGTGCAAGAACCGGACTTCAGCCACAGCATCACGTAAATGTGCCTGGCGCGCGCCTTCTATCTCGACGTCATTCTTGCTCGCCTTGGGCATCAGCACAGGGTCTTCGGCAGCGACCAGTTCCGCTCCGCCGCGCTCCAGGCAGAGCTGAGTCCAGGCGTTAGCACTGTTTGGATCTGCCAGTACGCGCTGTCCGCGACATGCCAGCAGCGAGGCTTCTGCTTCGCTCTCCGGCAGGAATTCAACTCCCGGCCCGATATGCTCTTTCAGGCCCTCGGGCAACCGCCCGGCATCGACAAAGACAGTACACTTCCCGTCAGCCCGCAACAGGGCGAAACTTTGCAGGATGGGCAAACATGGAATATCCGTGCCGCGAACATTCAACAGCCAACTCACTGAATCCGGGGCGAAGATCAGGGCAGCATCGGCACCCTTAGCCACTATCGCCTCAGCGATATTGCCGCGTTTTTGTACACTGCTCGCGCCGGTATAGTCTTCGCCGAGCAGCACCGCCGGGCTCACTCGGGGCTCGGGACGGTCGTCCCAGCAACGGTCAATAAGATTGTCGCTATCCGCGGCGAGCTCAAGATCGGCAGAGGCTAAAGCTGCACCGCTCTGGCGAAACCAGGCCAGGGTGTGCAGACGCGGATCGCAGGCGACGGAACTACCGGCAGGCAGGGCCGCACACAACCAGGCTATGGGTGGTTCGTCTATCAAGTGGTGATAGGCGAACAGGTCAGGGTCTACTTCGTTACGAACCTGAACGGTATATCGGCCGTCAACAAAAATGGCCGCGCTCTCTGCAAGCACCACGATGGCACCCGCAGACCCGGTAAATCCGGAAACCCACAGCATTCTTTCGTTATGTTCGGGGAGGTACTCCCCCAGGTACTCATCGGCCCTGGGGATGATCAGGGCATCGTAGCCGCGTTCGCGCATCAGCACACGAACTGCGGAGAGACGGTCGGCAATTACAGACATACATGGAATCCGGAAAAAATATGCCGAGATTCTACCGGATTCGCGTGGCTTTTACTCCTCGTAGAGGTCGAAATCAGCCTTGGAAATCCCGCAATCAGGGCACTCCCAATCCTCGGGAATATCTTCGAATCTGGTGCCCGGGGCGATGCCGTCATCGGGCAAACCCTCAGCTTCGTCGTAAATAAAGCCGCAGATCACGCATTCATACTTTTTGTAGTCGCTATCGCTCATTCAGAAATTCTCCTTGAAGATCCATTATTTACAAGAGGTCACGATTATAAGAACTCGTAGATTCAGTGGCCAAACCTGCGGCTCAAGCAAGTAAACCACGCCTGAGGAAACGCCCTGCAGCTTACATCGTGCCCTGCAGTTTGACCCGGTAATTGCCGCCCTCAGGGGTGGCCACTAACTGCAAGGACTGCTCCAGCATTGGATCAGCCAGCCCCGGGCCACTGAGCAAGACATCCACGGTGTATTCCCGCCCTCTCAGGCCAAGATCGCCCTCGGCCTGCAGCTCGCCTGCCAGGGTAATGACTTCACCGGCCAGAGTGCCATCTTCCAGCTGGTTAAATTCAAGCGCATAGTCGCCCAAAGACCGGGGGGCACCTCCAGCTTGCCAACCACCCTGCTGCCATACCAGACGCCCCTGAGCCCCAGTCACTAAACCATCGCGGATCTCAATCTGCGGCGCTTGCAGGGAAACCAGACCGGTAAGCTGGAGCGGCAGGAAGTGTTTCACCAACTCTGCAGGTACCTGTGCATCCAAAGCTGCCAGATCGATGTCTTTGCTGCCATGCACCGTGAGCAAGGCGTTCAAATGCTGCTGCCCCCAACTGCTCGAAAGTTCGACGCGCGGCGCCAACAACAGCAGCGACCAGGGTTTCAGTTTCCACTCCAGCTCGCCGAGATGAAACATTCCTGCATCCGTACGCACAATGGCTCGGCTGGCTGCGCCATGCCAGAGGCTACCGCTCACACCCTGAAGCTCGGCCTGCCCGGCGGGCACAAACAGCAACACCAGACGCGCCGGCGCCAGAACAACAAGACACAACACCAGAAACAGGACTGCGATCAGCCCAATTTTTAAACGACTCACTGTTTATCCCGCCTGTGCCAGCCGAACGGTGGCATTAACACGACCGCTGCCGCCACCAGGCGTAATGGACGCCTCCTGAACAGACAGGCCTTCGCGATACTCCATCTGGTGCAACCAGGATAACAACTGATCAAAGGCTACCGCCTCCATACGCACCTGCACCTCGCCTCGAGAATTCGGCTGAAGCCGGGTTACCTGCAAGCCGAGCGCTGCCGTCGATCGGTTGATCACCGTGGTGAGATTACGCCGGTTGCCCTGGCCCGCACCGGATTCACGCAGTTGTAAAACCTGCGAAGCCATCACATCCACCCGCTGCAGCGAGGCCGCCAATGCCTCGTTCTGACGCGCCATTTCATCTCGGGCGCTTGCAATCGGAGCAACCGCCAAGGCGTATACAAAATAGAGTGCCAGCGCCAATCCCAGCAAAACCAGACTGAGCTGCTCCCTTTGCGTGAGGCTCTCGTACCACTCCTTCACGACCGATCCCTCACTCTCAGGCGCGCTCTAACTCGTTCGCCCTGGGCACTGGAATTCTCCATGGTGGCCTCGAGGCCTGCACCGTTAATACCTTCGCGCACCCGTTCCACTTCACCGTAATTTGCAGCGAGAATATTCAGGCGCATTTCATCGGCCTTGGCGTTGTAATTGATACTGACAATATTCGTGCCCTTACTCGTACTCACAACTTTGCCGACGCGCTCCATCAGACTGGCAAAGCCACTCGCGGCCCCTGTCCCACTAAGCGCACCCAACTGGTTGCGCAGCTGCTTCTCGACATCGGATATCGCGCCGCGGGGAAACACCTGACGGAAACTGGCTTCGCGGGCACCGCGCAGCGCAAGGTTTTGCTCTTTTAGCTGGCGGTAGTCAAAACCGGTTGCCACCATGTGCAAGGCCAGGCCGACAGCAAATAACACCGCGGCCACTTTGGCCTGACGCCACCAACGCGCAAGAGGCAGGCGCCTTGCATACTCTCCCTGGCGCAGATTGAGCGCCGGGTTCGGTTGTTCTGCCAGCATCATGGCAGAATAAAAGTCGCCCCTGCGCCATTGTGCGCGCCCCCGCAGTGACTCCGGCAGCAGAGCGATGTCCTCGTCTTGCTGCTCACCGTACACAATGACAGCATCGGGCTCACCATTATCGGCCTGCGCGGCAGCAAGGAACGCAGGCAGCATCTCTCGCTCGATGGCAAAGCCGTCACAGGCACCGGTGCGCACAATCGCAACTCCCGCCTCCAACACCAGACACCACTCGCCTTCCTGCCACGGAAGCAACAATGGTTCAGGAATCCACTGACCAATTTCAGGCAATGAAGCCAATGAGTTGGCGTATTCGCGCATGTGCTCAGTGCTGCTGACCGCTACGGCGTATTCCAGCGGCGCGACCTCACAGCTGGCAAAATGCAATTCATCGACATCAACTGCCAGTTCCTCTTCCAGAGTAAACGGCAGTGACTTGCTGAAGTGACGCTTTTCAGGAGCCGTGATGGTCAGGCTCAACAGGCGAACGTCTCCCCCCGGTACCGCGAATATGGGCACGATGCGGCTCTCTGATATGGCTGCGCGCAATGCGAGCTGTTCAGCCTCCAGATGAAGGCTATGCGCACCCGCGCTGGCCCCCGGCGGGTACCAGGCAAGCTCGCCGTCGATCCGGCGGATTATTGCTGTGTTCTGCAAGGTGGTTCCTACTCCCGGGATTGGGCGGCACTACAAGCCGCCACTGGATCTCATCATCACACTGATCTGGCGGTTGGTGCGCTCAAGCACACTGTACATTTGCGTGTGTCGGTCGGCAACTTCCACCGTCGCACGCAGTAAGAACCACGACGAATCTTCACCGACATACCCCCTCACCTCGGTCATCGACTCCGCCCGGTCCGCCACAGCCGGATGAGAGAAAAAATCTTCCTTGTCGGCAAAGCCGTTTTCAGCGCGGTACTGCACAATACTCTCGGCATCAAACTCACTGAGCGGCTCGAGGCTGTCATCCGGGCCAAGCGAACGCAGCACCATGCCCGGTGCCGTGTGAATATTCAACAGCACTGGCTTAGTGGGCCATACCGTCACCCATGGCGCCAGCGCAAGATAGAGCTCCGGCGTCACTCCACTGACAGCGCGCAATTCACTCACGCTGACCATCGGCCTGTTGCCGGCGCGATAAGACGGTGTGAGGCCATAGTAATAATCGTCTTCGGCACCGTCCGGCCGAACACTGTTGTCACTATCGAGCCAGTCGCCGATAGCCTGGGTCAGCGCGATCGCTTCAATCTCACCGAGCCCAGCATCTCCAAGCGCCCGCAACAATCGCACGAACTGTTTCTGCGCAGGCGTCAGCTGCCGGCGCCCCTCGGACTCAGGAGCACGTTCAGCCAGGGCATTGAGGTTAAAACGCCCCTGTAAATCTTCCAGTTCCCCGACCAGCCAACCGCCTTCTTCCAGTGGATAAGGTTGCGCTTCCCGCGCCCAGATCTCGCCGAGATCATCGCGATTAAGTTCCGCCTTGCGATCGGCATCGTCATCCGCCAGCAGGGCCAGGCTCGCAAGCCCCTCTGCACCCAGTAGATAGGCCCTGGACTGGGCCATCACCAGGGCGTTCGAACCCTGCTGGTAAACCCGGTTGAAATCGCGGGTCATCGCGACAATCAATACACTGCACAGGGCAAATACCAATAGCGCCAACACCAGGGCGGCTCCACGCTGTTGCGGCAGACTAGAGCGGCGGCAATACATACAGCCTCCTCATCTCACCCCAATCTTCAAGCGCCAGCTGGACTTCCAGCGCCAGCGGCGGCTCAATCAAACTTCCGGGACTGGAAGGATCGGCAATCCAGCTCTCAGGCCAGTCACGGGTTTCGACTTCAGTGCCACGCGTGCTGGCCTGCAAAGCGGCGGCGGACTCCAAAAAGAACAGATTCATGGACTCCACCCCCTCCAGCAACTTCACCTGCTGGGGCTGGGTGTCGTCAGCTCGGTCAAGCACCGGATAGGAATCGCGCCACAGCACACCGTCTTCAACCCGGTAGTTGACCCGCTGCACTTCACTGCGCGCTACGCCGGTCGGGTTGTGCCAGCCGCCGCGACTGAAACTCAATTGGAACCGTGCTGCCGGGCCGCCGATCAGCGCGGACTCCCACTCACCGAACTCGTCCCGCACAGGTCGCTCTACAAAGTGGTCGATGTCACGACTGAGTATCATCCAGGCCCGGTTTATCTCGTAACCCCGCTTGGCCGCCCTCTCATTGGCCTCTGCTCCGAGCATCACTGTGGACAGGCTGCTATAGGCAATCGTGGAGACGAACGCCGTAATCGCCAGTGCGATCAGCACCTCGATCAGAGTGAAGCCACGCGCGCTATCCACCGGGCTGCTCCTCTGTGTCGTCCTGCAGTGAGGCCAGGTCTCCGCTCAGGAACGCAACCAGCGTATACAACGGTTCCTCCGCGTCACCCTGATCCAACGCGACATCAATTTCCACACGATAAAAGTCCGGCACTTCGGTAGCGGCACTCTCCAGCCACCAGTACCACTCGCGACCAGCCATCTCTTCCGAGCCGCTTTCCTTGCCCTTGAACAGTTCTTGTCTTACCCGCGACAGCAGGCGCAACTCAGCCAGTTTATTTTCCGCCACAACATGTGCCAGAGACTTGTCCCGCAGATAGCCAGTGGCGTCGATCTGGCTCGACAGGGCCACCAGCAAAGCCGGCAGGGCCAGGGCAACGATCGCGAGCGCGACCATGACCTCAACCAGGGTAAAACCCTTGGTCGCCGGCGACCTCATGATTCGTCAAACTCCGATTCTTCACCACGATGCAAGGCGCGAAAATTCCCCAGCAGGTCCCACTCCACTCGCCACAGCAAGTCGCCAGTATCACTCGCACGAATGACCAGGTTACCCGGTGCAGTTTCGCCGCTTGAGTAAAATACGATTTGCGGTTCGGGCAGCTCTTCGCGAGGGGAAAATACATCTTGTTGCAGGAGCACACCATCAAGTTCCAACTCCAATTCAACGCCGGGTGGGAGCTCAAGCTCTGCAAAAACGTCTTTGCCGCTGCGGGGAGCGCTCCATCGATCGGGGCCTCGCTCCAGCCATTGCAGCGTATAAGAAGGGTCACGACTGTACTCTCGCACAATCAACAGGCCGAAGTCCCAGCCGAGAAATTGTGCCTCATCCAGTGCATAGGTGGCCGTATCAAGGAGCTCGTCGACCTGCCCCTCTAACTCATAATCGCCGGCACCACCGCCGACGTTGAGTGTCACCAGGGATGTCACCAGCACTACCACGAATAGAGTCACCAGCAATTCCAGCAGGCTGAAGCCTCGCTGTGACGTCCGCCGAAACGGGTGACTCATGAGATTTACTCTTCAGCTTTCCAGTTGCCCACATCGGCGTTCTGGCCCTCCCCTCCGGAAAGACCATCAGCGCCCAGCGAGTAGATATCCACCTCGCCATTTTCACCGGGGCTCAGATACAGATAGGGGCGACCCCAGGGGTCCAGAGGGACTTCGGACAGATAGCCGCCCTTTTTGAAGTTGCGCGGTTCCGGGTCCAGCGTACTGGCCTCAACCAATGCGTCCAGGCCCTGCTCTGTGGTTGGATATACGTAGTTATCCAGCCGGTAAATCTTCAGCGCCGTTTCGATCGACTTGAAATCTGCGTGGACTTTCTGCACTCGGGCGTCGTCCGCTTGATTGAGCACCGTGGGTGCTACCACACTGATTAACAGGCCCATGATGACCAGCACCACCAGGATTTCCACCAGCGAGAAACCCGCCTGTCTAGAAGCATTCATATCGTCATTTCACCATTGTGTTCAAATCAAAAATTGGCAACAGGATAGCCAGTACAATCATCAGTACCAGGCCGCCCATCACCACAACCATCAGCGGTTCAAACAGGGCCATCATTGTACCGAGCGTCATCTCAAGTTCGCGCTCCTGATTACTCGCTGAACGCTCCAGCATTGTCTCAAGTTCGCCACTGGCCTCGCCGCTGGCCACCATATGCACCATCATCGGCGGGAAACGCCCGCTCTCACGCAACGCACGGTGCAAACTGCCTCCCTCGGCTACCATCTCCGCGACCTTCTGACTATCTTCGCGCAACACCCGATTGGTGAGTACCTGGCCTGCGATCCGCAGTGACTCAAGCAGCGGCACGCCGCTCGCCATCAGGATGCTCAGGGTGGACGCGAAACGGGCCGTATCGAGGGCGATAATCAGGCGAGAGATACCAGGCACTCGCAACAGCAGGCTATGCCAGGCTCGCTTGCGTCCTTCATTGCGCAGCAAGCGTTGGACCACAACCACAAGGGCGACCAGCACCAGCAGCATCCACCCGCCCCACTCTCGCAAAAAATCACTGCTGGCTATCAGACCTCTGGTCAGCGCCGGGAGTTCCCGACTGGAGTGGGTGAAGATTCCCACCAGTTCGGGCACCACGAACACCATCAAGGCCGTGACAACTGCGACAGCGACACCCACCAGAATAAAGGGGTAGATCATCGCCATTTTCAACTTCTGGCCGGTGTACTGGCGCTGCTCGGTGTAGTCGGCCAACTGTTCCAGGACCGGGCCCAGAAAACCGGCGTGCTCGCCCGCGTTGACCATCGCCCTGTACATTTCGTTGAAAACCTGAGGAAAT
This sequence comes from Halioglobus maricola, assembly GCF_009388985.1. Lineage (NCBI taxonomy): Bacteria > Pseudomonadati > Pseudomonadota > Gammaproteobacteria > Cellvibrionales > Halieaceae > Halioglobus > Halioglobus maricola. Next base: position 1,068,176 of record NZ_CP036422.1, on the reverse strand, counting down.
TCACCCATGGCATAGGCCAGGGTATAGCCCTCTGCCACCCGGCTGCGCACCTGCAACAGAAGCCCTTTGATCCGCGCACTGCGGCTCTGCTCTGCAGCTGCCTGCAGCGCTTCGTCAATCGGCAGGTTGCTTTGTACCAGGGTCGACAATTGTCTCGTGACCATCGCCAGATCCCCCGGACTAATACGGGGCTTAAACAGTGTGGGCCGCCAACTGCCGGTGTTCGCGGCCTGACGATTTGCCTCTGCCACTTCTACCGGACGCAGGCTCTTGCTGCGCAACTGGCCTCGTACCTGGCGCTCGGAGTCACCTTCAACAACACCTTTAACCAGCTTGCCTTCCTGGTTGAGTGCGCGGTAGCGATAGGCAGTCATGTGTGGCCTCGGCTCAGCTGACGGCGGTGACGCGGAGGACTTCCGCTATGCTGGTTTCGCCGGCGAGAATACGGCGGCGTCCGTCTCCTTCGATCCCGGGGTAGTGTTCGCGTGCATGGGCGAGCATGTCCTGCTCACTCGCGCCTTCATAGATAAGGCCGCGCAGGGTCGTATCCACTTCGATCAATTCGTAGATACCGGTCCGGCCGCGGTAGCCTGAGTAGTTACAGTGCTTGCAACCGCGGGGCTGGAAAAGCTGTACATCCTCGCCAGCAGCCAACCCGAGCAGCTCAGACTCGCCTTCGGTCGCAGGAGCCGACTCCTTGCACTCAGGGCACAGTAGACGCACGAGACGCTGGGACATGACCGCCAGCAGGCTGGACGACAACAGAAAAGGCTCCACCCCCATATCCTTTAACCGGGTAACGGCGCCAATGGCCGTATTGGTATGCAAAGTCGACAGCACCAGGTGGCCCGTCAGCGATGCCTGCACCGCAATTTCAGCAGTCTCAATGTCGCGAATCTCCCCCACCATGACGACGTCCGGGTCCTGCCGGAGAATAGCGCGCAGTCCGCGGGCAAAGGTCATATCCACCTTGGTATTGACCTGGGTCTGACCCACTCCCGGCAACATGTACTCAACCGGGTCTTCAATCGTCAGGATATTCCGCGAGCTCTCATTGATGCTGGAAAGGCCGGCGTAAAGCGTGGTGGTTTTACCCGAACCGGTAGGTCCTGTAACCAGGATAATCCCGTGCGGACTGTGCAGGTGGCGTCCATAGGCCTCCTGTACCTGCTCATTCATATTCAGCTGTTCGAGCTGTAACTGGCCTGCGGCGGTATCGAGCAGGCGCAGAACGACCCGCTCGCCATGCGCAGAGGGGATCGTAGACATCCGAATATCTACCGCATGGCCGGCTATCCTCACCGAGATACGACCATCCTGAGGCACGCGCTTTTCCGCGATGTCCAGTTTGGCCATTACCTTGAGCCGGGACACCAGCAGCGGCGCAAGCATACGTTTGGGCGAGAGCACTTCAGCAAGCACACCGTCAATGCGATAGCGCACGCTCAGCCGATCTTCGAAGGTTTCAACGTGGATATCCGAGGCCTTATCACGCACAGCTTGTGACAGGATGGCATTGATCAGCCGAATGATGGGCGCGTCATCTTCCGCTTCCATGAGGTCTCCGGCCTCGGGAATTTCGTCCGCGAGTCGACTGAGATCGACATCAGCACTGATGTCCTCAGCCATTTGCACCGCCTCGTTGTTATCGCGTTGATAGGCAACCGTCAGGCGGCGCTGAAACTCCTCGGCGCCAACCTCGTGCAAAGAAAACGGCTGCTGCAGGAAACGGCGTAATTCGACCAATACCTGAAGCGCCGGCTTGCCGTGATAGAGAATTTCAGGTCCTTCACTGCCGTCGACCAACAGCACACCCTGCTGCTGCGCAAACGCAAACGGCAGGCTGCGCCTGCCAGCGGGCTGACCGCCCTGCAGGGGTTCGGGCGCTATGTCGGCCTCAACCGTCACCAGGTGCGGCCTCGTCCGTCATCTGTTCCAGCTGTTTGATCTGCTCATCCCACTCGGGCAGTACCGGCAGGTTCCCGTCATCGAGGAACATCAGCCCCTGCTCCCGGCGGAGCAACTGCTGATCGCGAATGTAGCGGTATTTCTCCGCGGTCGCGCCGTCCATTTGTGCGTCGTCACGAATAATTGTGGGACGAATAAAAATCAGCAGATTGGTCTTGTCTACCTCGACCGCATCACTGCGAAAGAGGCGTCCCAGGAACGGAATATCGCCAAGAATAGGCACCTTCTGCTGGCCGTCCTGGGCGCTGTCCTCTATAAGACCACCGAGCACCACGATCTGGTTGTCATTGGCCAGAACCGTGGTCTGAATTTTACGTTCACTGGTGATCAGGTCAGCCGCGTCAGAAATCGCCGAGGCACCTACGATAACGTTCGATACCTCCTGCTCAATATCCAGCACCACCGAGTTACCTTCATTAATGCGCGGTGTGACCGACAGGGTAATACCCACGTTCTCACGCTCGATGGTCTGGAAAGGATTGGTGGAACCGCTATTGGAACCTGTGTTGGTATAGGAACCAGTGATAAAGGGTACGTTCTGGCCAACCGTGATATAGGCCTCCTGGTTATCCAGGGTGAGCAGGCTGGGTGTCGACAGAATGTTCGCATTGCCCGCGGTCTTCAGCGCGTTGAGCACGACGGTCATCGTCAGGTCATCATCCACGCTACCCCAGCCCAGAGACATACCGGGAATCCCGGCCAGAGCACCCGCCAGATCCTGGGAGCTGAAACTGCCGTCCCCTGAATCGCCATCATCACCATCGTCGGGGGGGGTAATGGCGCCCGCAAGGCGCTCCGCCGTACTTTGGCTGTTGATATTGCTGCCGTAAAAGCCCCCGTCATTGGCAAACAACCACTGCAGACCGAGTTCCTGAGCATCCGAGGCTGTCATTTCAACAATAATGGCCTCTACCAACACCTGGGCTCGACGAATATCAAGACGATGAATCACCGCCTCCAGCGCCGCCATCTCGTCTGCATCGGCGGTAATAATCAGCGCATTGGTACCCTCATCCGCTTCAATCGTGGAGGTGTTGCCACTGGCGCGACGCTTGCCCTCGCCCTCATCCAGCTTGTCGATATTCTGCATAACGCGGGTCAGAACTTCCGCGATTTCGGTGGCCTGGGCGTATTCCAGGTACACCACTTTCACATTGCCACTTTGCTCCAGCGGCGTATCAAGATGACGAATCAACTGAGCCGCCCTGGCTCGCTCCAACTCATCCCCGGTAACCAAAACACTATTGGTGCGGGAGTCAGCCACCAGCAACATTTCGGGCTCCGCACCACCGCTCTGCTTGGCTTCCGATTTACTGAGCTGATCGATCATCGACACCACATCTTCAGCCACCGCATAGCGCAGTTGAATAATGTCGGTTTGCTGCACAGCGGAGTTATCCATCCGCTCGATGATGCCGCGGATCCGATCAATATTGGCCGAGACATCGGAAATAATGATGGCATTACTCGGCGCGTAGGCGGCCATATGGGCTTGCTGGGGTACCAATGGACGCAGCACCGGAATCAGTTTTGCGGCGGAGATATTGTCCAGCCGAATAACCTGGGTGACATATTCATCCGCCGGGCGGCGGCTTTCATCCGCAATGGAAACCGGTGACGAGCGTGCATCCTTGCTCGGGATAACGCGAACAACACCGCCGCTGCGCACCGCTGTATATCCATGCACTTCAAGGATCGACAAGAACAGATCGTACAGCTCGTCGCGGGAGACCGGTTTACTGGACACCACTTTGACCTTGCCCTTGACCGCGGGGTCGACAACGATGGTCGTTCCCGTGACCTCCGCCACGAACTTGATTAGCTCCTGAATGTCAGTTTCTTTCAGGTTAACCGTAAAGTCCTGAGCGGATGATGGCCCGGCAGTAACGGCCAACGCCAGCAAGACAGCCCCCAGGGGTATACGTAGCTGGGAAAAAAGTGCTCTCACGAAATATTGTCCTCTGTCCTGAGTGCGATCATCATTGTGCCTGCGTCTCGCCCAGGCTCACCGTGATGGATACTGGTTGGTCGCCGCGCTCCAGTTCGAAAACCGCCTCCGTCGCAGTGCGCAAAGTCTGGTAAAGGCGCATGGTGTTGGAAGGGTCATCGAGCGCAATGCCATTCACGCTGGTAACGAGATCACCGGATTTAAATCCCAGTTGCTTGAACTGATCCTTGTCCTTGCCCGGCGATACGCGGTAACCCTGCAGGTTGCCGTCGTTGCGCACTGCTGCCACATTGACCACCTCGGCCAGTGACTGGGGATTCTGATAGAGCCGCTCCCGGTACCCTCGGGCGAGTTCAGTCGCCGAGGTATCACTGCGCTTGTCTACTTCCGCCTTCGTCAGCGTCTTGCGCTGCGGTGCGGGTTTACTCCGGGTATCGGCCTGGACATCCAGTTCCGTTTCTTCAAACAGGGTGAGCAACTCGTAAGTACCGCCGTTATCCAGCACCACCTGTCGCTGCATCACCTTGGCCAGGGTTACCCGGCCCGACACCGGCAATTTATCTTCAACGGCATAAACTGCCTGCTTGTTACGATGCTCAATAATGGCGTGACCGAGACCGTCCTCAGTAGACGCCACCACGCCGCGCAATTTCAGCTGCAGGCGCGACTCACGAGCGCCCTTCTCAATCCCTTCGCGGGCCAACGCGTCACTGGTCTCAGTGACTACCTCTTCAATCACGGCGGGTGCCTCTGCGCCAACTTCGCCAAACAGGTGCCAGTCGCGCATGGCCTCAATATCGACCTCCGCCCGGCCGACGCTGTCGCCCTGAAACTGGATGGGGTTGATGGCAGGGGCGACCTGGCTGATCTCTTCTGCGGGAACGGCGAGTGCCCAGACAATCCGGGCAAGCGAATATAGCAGCCAGCAAACAAGCAGGACGATGGCGAAATTGCGGATACGGCGTAAATTCGTCGGCTGGCCAATCTGGCGCAGCACAGGATCAATGAAGGCACTGATCCGGCCTGAAACGTCGCTGGTTTTGCTGAGCCACTGGGCTGGCAAGGACTGACTGCTCTCTCTGTGCACGCTTCGCGCGCAGGTTGATAGATTCGCTCGATTATAGGGGGCAAAGACTAAAGTTAAAACCGCGCGATTGCGGAGTTTCCAAGGAATTATCCCTGCAAAAAATAACGCCCTATCGCCAGAACGAGGGAGAGGCCGACCAGCGGGTATATCCAGCGGCTCAGTTTCTGCGCCTGCTCTGGCTCCATCGGCTTGGCAAATCGCTCAAGAACGAAGGAAATCAGCGCAATTCCGCCGAATATTGCGACCAGCAATATCAGTAGATTATCCATTTTCAGCTCCTGAGAGGGGCGCCTCACCGCGCCGTACACTTGCATACCAGTCTGAAGGACAGTCGATCTCCCCCTCCTCATTCAGTGAGGGATAGGCCAGGCCCCGCTCGCGACAGAACTCAGCGACCGAACTGTGCCCCCACTCGAAGTAGGTTCGCTCATAAATGTCCCGATCCAGGCGAGGACGATCGTACATGCCCGCTTCCTGCCGTTGCCGCTGCGCCTCAGCGAGAATAATACCGGCAGCAACCGACACATTGAAGGATTCCACCATACCGACCATGGGAATAGTGACACACTGGTCTACCTGCGCGGCGGCGACCGCGCTCAAACCGCGTCGCTCCGCCCCAAGCACCAAGGCAGTGGGCCGCGTGTAGTCCACACTTCGGTAATCCTCCGCTGAATCATCCAAATGAGCCGCCACAGTCTGAAAACCCTCCGACCGCAACCCAGCGAGGGCATCGCCAGCACAGCTGTGCCTGATGACATCTACCCAGGTATGCGAACCCATGGCGGTGCCGCGGAAGGCGGTATAGTCCTCATCGCCCACCACAGCGTGCATCTGCGCCACACCGACAGCGTCACAATTGCGAACAATGGCGGATAAGTTGCGCTGTTTGTGGACAAAATCGGTGACCACGGTGAGGTCAGGTTGGCGCCGGTCCAGGACTCCCCGCAGCCTGGCAATACGCTCCGGCGTCATTGTGTCTGGACGCTCAGCCGCCAGGCGATAGGCGATAGGGCTTAGCCACGCCCTCGGGGCCGTCTACCGCGCAGCCGAGGTCGCGCAACAGTCCGTCCTTGAGGCTGTATACCCAACCGTGAACCGAGAGCGACTGCCCACGGGCCCAGGCATTCTGGACGATGGAGCTGTGACACACATTGGCCACCTGATGCTCCACATTGAGCTCTACCAGCCGATCCAAACGCTCACTCTCATCGGCAATTGCATCAAGTTCGGGGCTGTGGGCAGCCAGTACATCCTTGATATTGCGCAGCCAGTTATCGACCAGGCCAGTATCGCTGTCGCCATAAGCCGCCGCCACGCCGCCACAGCCATAATGCCCGACAACCATCACGTGCTTGACTTGCAACACTTCTATCGCGTACTGCATGACCGAAAGGCAGTTCAGGTCGGTATTGACCACGATGTTGGCCACATTGCGGTGCACAAAGACTTCTCCCGGCAACAGATCAACGATCTGGTTCGCCGGAACACGGCTGTCAGAACAGCCAATCCATAAATAATCGGGGCTCTGTTGCGCTGCCAGGCGTTCGAAAAATTCCGGGTCGTCTGTTTTTACCCGCTCAGCCCATTGGCGGTTGTTTTCAAATAGTGTTGTCAGCTGTTTTGTCACAGGGGGTCCTCAAACTATCAGGGTACTCAGGCGCGAAATGTTGGTGTTATTGCCGCCCATCGCGCGCGCTGATTCTAACGCTTTCTCACCTACCGATTCTATCTGTCTGGCCAATTGCTTCATATCAACCGCCGGGTAGTGCTGAGGTTCCCAGGAGACAAGGCCAACGCTTATGGTGACCTGAAGCACGGCACCGCGTCCATCATCGATAGCAAAGTCCTCTATATCCTGCCGCATCCGCTCGGCGATATCCTGCCCCAGCGCCTCGCCACACCCGCACAGCAATACCGCAAGACGGGAATGTTCCAGCCGCGCCATCATATCGGTAAGGCGCAAGTCAGACGAAATTCGCTGCGCTACTCGTTTCAAAACGAACTGGCTGCGTTCTTCGCCATAGTGGTCGTGCAGCTCGGCGTACTCGTCGATCTCCATGAGCAGCACCGTGATCGGCTGGTTATTTCGCCGCGCCCGCGAAATTTCACGGGACAGATCCTGCTGAAAACCAAGTGCATTAGCGACCCGGGTCAGCGGATCGAGACGAATCAGGCTCTCTACATGCTGGCGCTGAACCCCGGTGCGGTAGCTGCGAGACACGATAGCTGCAATATGGGCGATAAGATCCTCTTCGGCCTCTCCGAAGCTGAGCCCCTCTTCCTGAATACCCAGATGCAGACTGCCGATCAGACGGCCCGATTCCATGAGCGGCATCATCAGTGCGTAGTCAATGCCGTGCTCAGACTTGAGGACTTCAAACATCCTGGAATCGGTCGCGTCGATCAGCTCCACATCCGGCTCCAGATCGTAAAGCTCCTGCAGCGCAAAGGCGTCATGATGAATCTGCAGGTAATGCCCGAAGCGTTCGCCACCGGCAATCAGCTCATCCAGGCTTCCCTCCGGATCAAGCAGCCAGAGTTCGGCCACCCTGTAAGAGAAATGGCGCGGGAAGCTGAAAATCAGCACCTCAAGCAGTGAGGTTAAATCGGGAGCATCCAACAGCATGTGTTCGAATTGCTGGCATTGCTGGTAGAGATAACGATTGAGCGGAACGGTTTCGGAGATACGGCGCTCGCGCAATTCCGCGCGTGAAGTCGCCGGAGGGGCACCCTGGATTTCTTCCCGGTGCAAACGGCCTGTACCGTTTTTATCTGCCATGTACCACCCACGCTGGCCGGGCTGACGACTCCCCGGGCTAATTTTTATAGGTCTCCTAGTTTATGCTCGCATTTCCGCCGATGCAATCTGGATGACTTCCTCCGCAGGATCAAACAATGGCATAGTGTGTCGCTGCTACTATCGCGAGACTCACATGCCCACAAGCTGGCACATTCTCGGTGCAGGGGCTATTGGTTGCCTGTTTGCCGACGCCCTCACAGCGCAGGGGATTACAACCACGCTGGTGCTGCGCGACTGCGCCGCTAGCGCACCTTTATTGACTCTTGAGCGGGACGGCAAGACCTACAACCGGCAGCTGGCCAGCACTCCAGCCTCCGCAGCAGATCAAATTTCGCGGTTGCTCGTCACCACCAAGGCCTACGACGTGGTTTCAGCTATCGGGTCTGTGCGCCATCGGCTGGCCCTCGGAGCTGACGTGGTACTGCTGGTCAACGGCCTTGGCTATGCAGACCAGGTCGCTCAAATTGCACCCGACATCACGCTGTACAGCGCGACCACCACGGAGGGTGTTTTTCGGCGAGGCCCCTGGGATTTCTGTCACGCCGGCCAAGGGGTAACACTGGTGGGCGCAATGACCGCAAGCGCTCCGGCAGACTGGTTCACTCCCTGGCAAAACCTCGGCTTGAAATGTCGATGGACTGAAAGCATCGAGCCCGCGCTATGGCACAAACTGGCCATCAATTGCGCCATCAACCCACTCACCGCCATACACCGCTGCCAGAACGGAGCGCTAGCGACCCGGCCTGAGCTGGCGGCCCAGGTGCGACAGCTATGCAGTGAAATCGCCCGGGTTTCCGCCGCCGCAGGCTTTGAGAGCACCGCCAACAACATCGAGCATGACGCCTTTACTGTCATCGAAAATACTGCAGAAAATCGATCTTCCATGCTTCAAGATACCCTGGCCGACCGGCCCACTGAGATCGATTTCATTACTGGCCACCTTGTCGCCAGGGCTGATCAGCTAGGCGTTGCGGCCCCGCTGAATAGCAAACTACTGGAGCAAATTAGACATGCCTGACGCTTTCTGGGATTCAGCCGGGCTTCCTCTGGCGATGGGATTACTCTCAACCCTGGCGCTCGTAGCCTGCGACTTTCGCGGCTGGCGCCCTGGGCGCTACCTGTTTAAGCCCCTGTCCGCACTGGCTTTTATCTGGCTGGCCTGGTCGCTGGGAGCAACTCAATCCAGTTATGGCACCACGCTTCTAATTGGTCTTGCGCTCTGCATGGTCGGTGATCTGGCGTTGATGTTCGAACGCGAAGATGCCTTCCTGCTAGGGCTCGTCGCGTTTCTTAGCGGCCATCTCGCCTACGTCGCGGCGTTTGCGCTTCTGCCTATGAATGCCACCGGACTATGGACTTCATTGCTTCTCGCGACAGGCCTGGTTACGGGGAGCCTCCGCTGGCTGATCCCACATATTTCCGGGGTGATGCGATATGCAGTACCCCTCTATATTCTCGTCATCGCTTCGATGCTGGTTGTCGCTGGCGGGACGATGGGACTGCCGGCCAGCGCTCTTATCATTTCAGGGGCCTGGGCATTTGCGATTTCGGATCTCGCCGTGGCCCGACGCCAATTCATCAGCTCGTCGCGCTACAACCAGCTTTGGGGCACACCACTGTATTTTCTCGCCCAGTACCTGCTTGCGTCATCGGTCGCCTTCTACTAATCCGGATACACAGCGGCAACAAGGTGCCTGATCTCCAATGCCCAGCGTTCCGGCGCAGCGTCCGCAAAAAGCAGCCGCTGTGCCCTGCCCTGGCCAGAGGAGCCCTGGCGTTCCAGTGCCAAAAGACAGATCGCATCGGCGCAACGGAGACGTACCGCCACGATATCTCGCGATTCTGATAGCTCCGCCGCGCCACCGTAAACCACACTGGGGCGCGCGGCCCCACCCAGACGCACCCCGGGAATATGCGACTCCAGCTCGCGACTGAGCAACAACCCAATTGCGCTCACATCGACTTGCGGCGCGGCCCAGGCGGCAGATTGGGGATCTACATCCGTTAAATCTATCTCTATCGCAACTACCTCAGGCTGTATCCACCATGCAAAGCCCGCACAGAAAAGCACCGCAGCACCGAGCAGCCCGATTCGCCCGGCCGTTGAAGCGGGCATCCATTTGCTCCAGATGGCGCGTAACGCTGCGCCGCGCCTGGCGCCCAGCCGACGTTCCTGCAGCTGGCCCGGAATTTCCAGCGGCACATCGGTTGCCGATTCAGGCCGAAAACTCGGTTTCGCTTGCTGCAACAGGTCCGACGAGCCCGCCGATGACTGTTCAAGGCGCAGTGCACGCAGGATGCGTCGCACCTGATGCGTATCCTGAAGCCGCTTGGCAGGGTCGCGCTGCAACAATTGCCGCACCAGGCTGACCAGCGCCGGAGGAACCTCGGCAGCCACTTCTGGGGCATCCAGTGCCGACAGGGGGTAGTGCTCGGCCAATAGAGCCTGTCGGGCAGCGTGAGATGTACTCGGGAATGCGTGCTCGCCAGTCAGCATGCGATAGAGCAAGCGCCCCAGGGCGAAGAGATCTGCGCGCACATCGACAGTCTCGCCCAACAGCTGCTCCGGCGCCACTGCCGAGAGACTGCCCCCGGTGACGATATCATTGGCTCCCGGAAGCCCACTGGCGATACCGAAATCTACGAGGCGGGCCCGCCCGTCGGCAGTGACAAGCACATTGGAAGCCTTGATATCGCCATGGACCACTCCGATCTGGCGCGCTGCAGCCAGCGCAGCTGCAACATCACTCGACACCCTCAGGACGCTGCTGACGCGGAGTCGGGTGTTTGCCAATAGATGCTCCAGATCGACGCCGGGGACATACTCCATGACAAGCACCAGATAACCTGATGATTCAATGACATCGTAGATTCTAACCACGCGTTCATCGCGCAAACTCGCCACCAGACGAGCCTCGCGCATGGCCGTTTTGCGCGCCAATCGTCCATCGGGCAGGCGGTGAATTTTTATAGCGACCTGCCGATGGAGGCGCGAATCGTAGCCAAGATAGACCTGCCCCTGTCCACCTGACTCGATCAGGCGGACCAGTTCGTAAGGGCCTATCGACGTTTTCACGGACCCCGGTGCAGGGCCTGCTCCTGACGCAGGCGGGCCCTTAGACCGCTGGGAGAAATTTCGAGTTGGCGGGCGACTTTCTCAGCATCCCCACTGCACCGGGCCAGAGCGTCGCGCAGTTCGTCCTCAGAGATATCAGCAGCGAGACGATAACGCTCATCACTGGCGATTTTTCTATACACCGCCTGTCGACTCACATTCAGACTGCGAGCAACCGGGCGCACCTCACATTCATGCTCATGCATCGCCTTGGCAAATTCCTCCTCAGTCACATCCGCGATCTGGCGCAAGCGCTGCTCGACAGTGGGCGCTTCACTGACACCAGGACCGCCGCGCGCGGCGCCCTGCATGAACATATCGAGCAAGGGAGCGGGGACCACCAGCGCCGTGCGGCTCGCCACCGCTACCTGGCGGCAGGCATTCTGCAGCTGGCGAATATTTCCAGGCCAATCGCAGCGCAGGCACTCGTAGTAAAAATTCGCCCAACCGGCCACCTTTCTGGCGGTGTTTTCTGGCCCGGTCAGAAGCCGTTCACGCCCCTGTCCCGCGAACGACTGCTGGAGAAAATAGCTGAGTAACTCGCCAAGGTCCTCGCGGTGTGCACTGAGCGGCTGCAACACAATCTCCAGCGCCGCGAGGCGATGACGTAAAGCCGCATTGAAACCGTTCCCACTCTCTTTGTTGTCGACATCTGCGTCAGTAGCGGAGATGACGCGAAGCTCCACTTTTGTCACCTCACCCCCCACTGCCTGGATCTCGCGCTCCTGCAAAGCGCGCAGGAGTTGGGGCTGCACCTCAGCGGGGGCGTCGCCGATCTCATCCAGAAACAGTATTCCCCCAGCTGCTTGCTGGAAGTAGCCAGGGCGGCTCTTGTCAGCGCCGGTGTATGCCCCCCGGTTTGCACCGAACAGGGCCGCGGGTGCCAGCGACGCCGGTATAGCCGCCATATTCACTGTGACCATACGCCGCTGGCTACGATTGCTAGAGGCATGTATTGCCCTCGCCAGAACTTCCTTGCCAGTCCCCGTCGCACCACGCAGAAGAACATCCATATCGGTGCCGGACACCTGCGCCAACTGGTGCCGCAGTGATTGGGTGTAGCTACTGGAACCGACCAGACCATAATCGAGCGCCTCGGTTTCTGCCTCGCGCTCCTGCCCCATCGCGAGCCACAACACCACACAGTGAGCCAGCAAAATGGCCACGCCCCGCTCCAACTGCTCTTGATCGATCAATAGATCGCCGTCAAGTTCCGCGCCGTCAACACGGCAGCGACTCGCGTGAGGTTCGCGTTGCAGATGGAGGCCCGCCGCTGTGAATTCTATACAGAGTGCGCGACGGCTCAAATAGGGTTCATCCAGGTACCTCTCACGCCCGCCTGGGACTTGGCGAAACCCCATGGTTTCGCGGCCGAGAATGATGGGTGCGCGCGACCGGGGAATCAAAGCGTAGTCGCCCACTCGCGTCAGATCCGGATGGTAGACAATGGTGGCAATCAGACGATTTCTCGGGCGCAGCCCTGGAAGGGCTGCATCCAATGATGGCAGCGTGGATTCAGTAGCGTCAGTATCAGGCATACGCTTTCCTGTCACGGCCCCGACGGCCGGCGGTGACAGGAAAGCTTAGCAGCTGCCCACGATTCTGCCCAAAATCCCGACGGGGTTCACCCCGCCATTGCCCAGAGAGAGATCACCAGCAACCAGCAGATCGCTCCGCGATGAACCAGAGCACTGAGCTCTTCGTTCTGGCGGGCTGCGAAATCACCGAAACCGTCGACTGGAGGGGCGATCTTGTCATGGCTGACGGCGGCCCTGGCAACACTCAGCAGCAGAGCGTTGGCTGACATTTCCGGATGCCTGAAGCCCTCGTAACACTCATCAACGCTATCGACAAAATTACCCATGACCATGAATGAGGCAGCAGCGAGCCGCGAGGGCAACCAATCAGCAACATTCATCCACCAGTGGCCCTTACCCGGCTCCGCACTGAGGTCGAGCAGACGGTAAGCCAGAGCAGCGGCGGGGCCCAGAAGTACAAAATAGAAGAGTACGCCAAACCACCCCCGCATCTCGGCCTGCAGCAGAGCCCTCTGGACCGTTAGATGCACACTCTGAGGGTCGTGGGGGGCAGCGCCCTCAGTGTCAGTGGCATCGGGAGACTGCTCATTGGCATCTAGCAATGCCGCTTCAAAATCCCCGCGACGACACTGCGAGCGGTACCTTTCGGCCCACTGCCCGGTATTGACCCGCCCCAGCGAATAGAGCAACAAAAAACTCGCGGCCACAATCCAGGGGAGGCCGAAAAGAACGCGCTCGAGTTGCTCCAGCAACAGGGTGACTGCGAGCACCGGCAGGCCCACCTGAATGGCGACGGCGATGCCTTCACCTAGCCCGAGCCCGGCCACTTGAGCCTTCAGCCGAGCATACCAGTCATCTTGGTGAAGGATGCCACGATACGACCAGACCATGCTGAGAACCAACGCCAGAATCATCGCTAAAAAAGTCACGCTATCTCCCCCTCCACATCGATATTTCGTCGGTATTTCGCCCAGTCAAAAGCCGGCCCCGGATCTGTCTTACGCCCGGGAGCAATGTCTGAGTGCCCGGTCACTCGCCCCGGTGTCATGCCGGGGTAGGCCGCGAACAGTAATAAGGTCACCTCCTCCAGGGCTCGGTACTGAAGCTCGGTATAGGGGATATCGTCACTGCCTTCCAGCTCAATACCGATACTGAAGTCGTTGCAGTTGTCGCGCCCCTCAAAACAGGATTGGCCAGCATGCCATGCCCGCTCGTCGAAGCTGACGAACTGGACCCGCTCACCGTCGCGACGAATCAGCAAATGTGCCGACACCCTGACATCACGGATCTCTTCAAAGAAGGGATCGGCGTCCCAATCCAGACGATTGCAAAAAAACTCCTCGATACAATTGCCGTGGAACTGGCCAGGAGGTAGGGAAATATTGTGTATCACCAACAGCTCAGGCGAACAGCCTGCCGGGCGGACTTCACAGTTTGGTGAGGGCGCATGCCTGGCGTCCCGCAGCCAGCCATTGCTGATCGCCGCGCTCATGTCTTTCCCTGTATCTGGTTGAAACCCATGCCTGCATAATAGGCCAGTAGCGCACTGTCACTCAACGCCTCCTGACGTTAGCCCGGGTGCGCGTGCCCTGCTACAATCAGCGCCCCGGAAAAAGGCCAGAAAAGTATGTCCCAGACCAACCCCCTCCTCCTGCCACCGGCACCTGCACTGATTCAGGCCAACGTTACTGCTGCCCTGACAGAAGATGTCGGCGACGGCGATATCACAGCGCGACTGATCGCCGCCGATACAGTGGCCAGCGGACGGGTAATCACGCGCGAAGCCGGTATCTTGTGTGGCCGAGCCTGGGTGGACGAAACATTCCGCCAGGTAGATCCTGATGTGAAAATCGTGTGGGAATGCGAGGATGGAGCTGCCATAGCACCCAATGACACGCTGTTCACGTTTTCAGGCCCGGCTCGCGCACTGCTGACTGCCGAGCGCTGCGCCCTCAACTTTCTGCAGATGCTTTCAGGCACCGCCACACTATGCGCGCGCTACGCCGGACTCGTGGCAGATACCGGCGTGCGCCTACTGGATACGCGCAAAACCATACCCGGCCTGCGCATCGCGCAAAAGTACGCCGTGAGCTGCGGTGGTTGTCATAATCACCGGATCGGCTTGTACGATGCTTTTCTGATCAAGGAGAACCATATTGCAGCCTGCGGGGGAATTGCCGCTGCGGTAGCGAGGGCACGCGAAATCGCCCCGGGGAAGCCGGTAGAAGTGGAAGTAGAAACACCCGGTGAACTGGAGCAGGCGCTGACGGCCGGCGCCGACAGAATCATGCTGGATAATTTTTCACTGGAAGATATGCGGGCCGCCGTGACAACAGCAGCCGGAGCGGCAGAGCTCGAGGCATCTGGCAATGTTACCGACAAGACCCTCAGGCCCATCGCCGAAACAGGCGTCGACTTTATTTCCATCGGCGCCTTGACCAAAGACTGCAAGGCGTTGGATCTGTCTATGCGCCTGCTATAGCAGAGCCACAGCGCTGACAAGTACGCCATTATTGTCGGCGTAAACGTACTCTCCGGGAACAATCGTTACCCCGCCGAAAGCGATGGTCACATCGCGTTGGCCTTCGCCGAGTTTCTCAGTCTTCAAAGGGGTTGTGCCCAGAGCCTGAACACCCAGTTCAGTCACTCCAATCTGGTCTACATCACGAATAACACCGTTGATCACCAGGCCGGCCCAGCCATTGGCGGCAGCCTTTTCGGCGAGCATGTCGCCCAGCAACGCTCGCCGCAACGAACCACCGCCGTCGACCACGATTACCCGGCCTTCGCCCGGCTCGGCGACCGCTGCCTTCACCAGCGAGTTGTCCTCGTGGCACTTGATCGTAACCACCGGGCCCGAAAAACGTGCGTGACTGCCATAATTGGTGAACTGCAATTCTATCGCCCTGACATCAGGATGCTCGTCAGCGAGATCAGGAGTAGAGAACGCTGTCATATCACATCCACTCAAGAGGGAAGGACTGCAGCTGGCCTGCGGCCCCTGCCACAGCGCCTGCATGGCCTGCGCAACGAGGCAGAATCTGCTCCGCGTAGAAACCTGCGGTAGCTATCTTGGCCTCATAGAAAGGGTTGTCACTACCAGCACCGAGCTTCTCCAGCGCCACCAGCGCACTGCGCGCCATATGCCAACCACCCAGCAGGTAGCCGGTCTGCATCATGTATTCAAAACTGGCCCCCATGGCAACCGCGGCATCGTCTCGCAACGCCTCGAGCACGACCTGGGTCGTGCGCTCATGATCAGACAGCGCTGTCGCCAGGGCCGCCGCCAGCGGAGCCAGACGCACATCACCGGACGTTTCCAACTGGGTGATGGTTGCGCGAATTTCACCGGCGACGAACTCCATAGTAGCGCCGCCGTCACGCCCCAGCTTACGGGCAACGAGGTCGGCTGCCTGAATACCGTTGGTGCCTTCATAGATTGGGGTGATACGAACATCGCGCAGGTACTGGGCCGCCCCCGTCTCTTCGATGTAGCCCATACCGCCATGCACCTGGACACCGAGAGAAGCCACTTCCTGGCCTACCTCAGTGAGCCAGCCCTTGATAACCGGAATCATGAGGTCGACACGACGCTGTTGAGCATCACGCTCTGCCTCGGGACCTCGATGAGCGAGATCCATGGTAATGGCTTCGGTGTAAGCCAAAGCGCGCATGGATTCGGTGAGAGAACGCATCACCAGCAGCATGCGTTTTACGTCAGCGTGCTCAATAATGGGCACCCCACCCTGAACCCGCTCCCGGGCATATGCGATCGCTTTTTGCAAAGCACCGTCAGAAGCGCTCAGACCCTGCACACCGACTTTCAAACGCGCTTCGTTCATCATGGTGAACATACAGGCCAGGCCATTGTTAGGCTCGCCGAGCAGGTAGCCTAGCGCGCCCTCATTGTCGCCGAAAGCCATCACGCAAGTCGGACTGCCGTGAATGCCCAATTTGTGTTCGGTGGAAACGGGATATACGTCATTGCGCTCTCCCAGGGAACCGTCTTCATTGATCAGAAACTTGGGCACAATGAACAGGGAAATGCCACGGCTTCCCGCGGGGGCACCCGGCAGCTTGGCGAGCACCAGGTGGATAATATTGTCCGTGGCCTGATGGTCGCCCCAGGTAATGTAGATTTTCTGTCCCTTGATCCGATAGTGATCACCCTCAGGCACGGCAGTGGCCTTCATCACGCCAAGGTCGGAGCCGGCGCCCGCCTCTGTGAGGTTCATAGTGCCCATCCACTGTCCACTATGCATTTTCTCGAGATAGGTTTGCTTCTGCTCCTCGGTACCGTGAGCGTGAATCGCAAGAGCCGCGCCGCTTGAGAGCATGGGAGCCAGACCCAGCGCGAGGTTGGCGGCATTCCACATCTCTGTGCCGACGGTATTGTAGATTTCCGGCAGCCCCTGGCCGCCATAATTTGCGTCGGAAGATATGCCAATCCAGCCACCTTCGCCCAGCTTGTTCAGAGCGTCTTCGAAGCCCGGAGAAGCAGTGACCACACCATCTGCACAGGTCGCAGGATGCTCGTCCCCCACCCTGCGCAACGGCGCAAGCTCATCGCCCGCCAGCTTTGCTGCCTCATCGATAAGCGCAGTGGTCAGTTCGGATCCCAGGCCATAATCGGCGAAATCCGGCAATCCGCCGAGCACTCTCTCCACATCGAGGACTTCGTCGACGAGAAAGTTCATATCTTCAACGGGGGCGCGATAAGTTCCCATGCTAACTCCTGCTAATTCCAGCTACATATCTAGGTGCGATTTTGGATACGCGATTATACGCGCGAAGGCTGCCCGGCGATTAGACTTTGGTCAATGGCCGTAGAGTTTGGCAATTCTATCTGCACGCGTATAATTCCCCTACGCTATACATAGTATTTTCAACATTCATTTAGTGAATGCGGAGAGCCCGTGAACGTCAATCGAATTGATCTCAATCTGCTGGTCTACCTGGACGCCCTGTTGCGGGAACGCAACGTCACCCAGGCTGCCAACCAGCTAAACCTGTCACAGCCGGCCATGAGCAATGGTCTGCGCCGCCTGCGGGAACTGTTTGATGACCCACTGCTGGTGCGCACCAGCGAAGGTATGACACCGACGGAGCGCGCCCTGGAACTTGAACCAGTGGTACGCGAAGTGCTCACCAACATCGATCGGGCGGTCCAACCGCGCAGCGAATTCGAGCCAGCAGAGGCTCATCGCGTATTCCGGATCATGGCCAGCGACTACGCCGAGGCCACTCTTTTCCCTGCCGTACTGGCGAAATTGCGAGAGATGGCGCCAGGCATCACTCTCGACATCATGACCCCCTCCGACGTGAGCTTCCTGGATGTTGAACGGGGCAAGGTGGACATGGTGATCAACCGTTTCGACTCCATGCCGCAGTCTTTTCACCAGATACTCCTGTGGAAGGACACGTTCAGTTGTGTCCTCAACGCCAGCCATCCGCTGTTGGACGAATTCACCCTGGACAACTACCTGGACAGCGACCACGTCTGGGTCAGCAAAACAGGCATGGGTGTCGGTGTGGGCGTGAACCCCGATGACGTACAGCGTCTGGGCTGGGTAGATTCGGCGCTGGACAAACTCGGCAAGAAACGCCAGATAAGAGTATTCACCCGCCACTATCAGGCGGCGATGACGCTGGCAGAGCAGAACGATCTCATTGTCACCCTCCCAACGCGCGCCGCACAGCTCAAGCGCGACAATCCCCGCGTGGTACTGCGCGATCCGCCATTGGAGATCCCGCCACTGGAACTGAAGATGGCCTGGAGCCCACTACTGCAGCACAATCCGGCCAACCGCTGGTTGCGCAAACTGATCGCCGACACCGCCCGGGAGCTCGATGGCCAGGCGCCTACACTCTAAGGGTGCCGCCCGGACGGCTTGAGCGGCCCGGGCTCTCGATTCACGAAACGAATGGCAACGATAAAAACGATAAATTAGCTAAATTTAACCCTCTCTCCTAAAATTCCCGCTGTTACTGGGGCCCCACCGTCGGGGAGCCCCTTCCCTGTGTCACAAGGACCATGCCATGACAGATCGAATTCAAGTGGGCGAACTGCACATCGCACCCGTACTTCACCAACTACTGGAAACTGACATCGCCCCGGGAACCGGTATTGCACCGGCAGATTTCTGGACCGCCCTGGAATCCATTCTCCGCGACCTCGCACCGAAAAATCGCGACTTGCTCGCCAAACGCGATCAGCTACAAACGCAGATTGATAGTTGGCACCAACACAACCCCGGTGCAGATTACGATCGCGCCGCCTACAAGGCCTTCCTGCAAGAAATTGGCTACCTGCTGCCTGAAGGCGAAGATTTCACCATCACAACCCGTAATGTAGACCCCGAAGTCGCAACACTTGCGGGCCCCCAATTGGTCGTGCCAGTTATGAACGCCCGCTACGCACTCAATGCAGCGAATGCGCGCTGGGGTAGCCTGTACGATGCGCTCTACGGTACCGATGTCATTTCAGAAGAGGGCGGGGCCGAACGCGCAGGTGGCTACAACCCTGTGCGTGGTGACCGTGTTATCGCCTACGCTCGCGACTTTCTCAACAAACATTGCCCGCTGGCGCAGGGTGATCACAGCAACGCGACCACCTACGCCATCGCCGACGGTGGGTTGCAGGTCAGCCTGGAAGACGGCTCGACAACGACTCTGGCCGACACAAGCCAACTGCGCGGCTACACCGGCGCGCCTGAACAGCCTGAAACCATCCTGCTCTGCCACAACGGCCTGCATATCGAAATCCAGATCGACCCCAGCAGCCCTATTGGTGCGACCGACAAGGCCGGCATCAAAGACCTGGCACTCGAAGCGGCACTGACCACTATCCAGGATTGTGAAGACTCCATCGCCGCCGTCGACGCAGACGACAAGGCCGTTGTTTACAGCAACTGGCTCGGGCTGATGCGTGGCGACCTCACCGACAGCTTCCAGAAAGGTGGCCAGGCCCAGACCCGCACCCTTAACCCGGACCGCAACTACAACACCGTGGACGGATCGACTATCACCCTGCCAGGACGCAGCCTGCTGTTCGTGCGCAATGTCGGCCATTTGATGACCAACGACGCGATCCTCGACAGCGCCGGCAACGAAATTCCCGAGGGGATCATGGACGGTATGTTCACCGCACTGATCGCCATGCACGATCTGAACAAAGGTGCCGACCAGCCGCGCAACTCACGCGAGGGCAGTGTCTACATAGTGAAGCCAAAAATGCACGGACCGGAAGAAGTGGCGTTTACCTGCGAATTGTTTGACCGCATCGAAGACGCACTCGGCCTGGCGCGCAATACCCTGAAGGTGGGCATCATGGACGAGGAGCGCCGTACCACCGTCAACCTGAAAGCCTGCATTCGGGTTGCCCAGGATCGTCTGGTCTTTATCAACACCGGCTTCCTCGACCGCACCGGTGACGAGATCCACACCAGCATGGAAGCAGCAGCCATGACACCCAAAGGCGCCATGAAACAGGAGCCCTGGATCAACGCCTATGAAGACTGGAATGTTGATCAGGGGCTCGCCTGCGGCCTGCCAGGTAAGGCCCAGATCGGCAAGGGTATGTGGGCGATGCCCGACATGATGGCAGAGATGATGGTCGCCAAAGTAGGCCATCCTCTGGCCGGCGCCAACACAGCGTGGGTGCCCTCACCCACCGCAGCGACGCTTCATGCCATGCACTACCATGATGTCAATGTGGCGGAGCGCCAGCGCGAGCTGAGCTCGCGGCCAACTGCGTCGCTGGACGACATTCTCAGCATCCCTCTCAAGGGGGCAGAGGGCCTTTCCGAGAACGACATCCAACGCGAGCTCGACAACAACGCCCAGGGCATTCTTGGCTACGTGGTGCGCTGGGTAGATCAGGGGGTTGGTTGCTCCAAGGTTCCGGACATCAACAATGTAGGACTGATGGAGGACAGGGCCACCCTGCGCATTTCCAGCCAGCACCTCGCCAACTGGCTGCGCCACGGGGTGTGCAGTGAAGAGCAGGTACGCGAAACTCTTGAACGGATGGCTGCTGTGGTTGACGAGCAGAATGCCGGCGACCCGGCGTATCGAAAGATGGCACCAAACTTCGATGACAACGTGGCATTCCAGGCCGCTTGCGATCTGGTATTTCTGGGCAAAGAACAGCCAAGCGGTTACACAGAGCCGGTGCTGCACGCACGACGCAAAGAAGCCAAGGCCAAGTACGGCGCCTGATTTCTGCCCTCCAGGTGGGCGCGGCTTTCGCCGCGCTCACTCAGTACCAGACAAGATCAGTCCTCTTCCTCGACCGCGTCCTTGTACTGCAAGTTGGTGAGCTGCTCTGCGAGCAGCCCCATCAAGAACATCACCATGCCAGCGAGAATCAGCAGCGTGCTCATATTCGTGAACCGCCAACCCCCAGACGTAAGACTGCCCATCAAGTAGTTCAACACGCCCATCCCCGAAACCAGCAGCGACATCGGGAAATAGACCTTTAGCGGCGAATACAATGTGCCTATCTTGAAAATGATCAGGAAGAAGCGCACCCCGTCCCGCACCAGGCTAATGTGGCTTTTCCCCAACCGGGGGGCGACAGAGATCGGGACAAAACCCACCGAATAACCTGCGCGGAAAAATGCCATGGTCGACGTGGTGGGGTAACTAAAACCGTTGGGAAGCAGGTAGAGAAAACCGAGAAACTTCTTCCGGTTCACCGCACGAAACCCCGAGGTAAGATCATCAATACGACGATTTACCATCCAGCTGGCAAGCCAGTTATAGAGGCTATTAGCGCTCCAGCGCGCAATATTTGCCTGGTCTTCGCGCCCTCCTCGAGCACCGACGACCATGTCGTAACCTTCTTCCAGCTTGTACAACAGGCGCTCAATATCGGCCGGGTTATGTTGCCCGTCACCGTCCATAAACACGATATATTTGCCGTTCGCAGCACGCGCGCCCGACTTGATCGCAGCACCATTGCCCTTGGGGTACGGGTGAGTCACCACCTTGACACCATACTCTTCACACACTTGCAGTGTGTTGTCGGTAGAGCCGTCATTAACAACCACCACCTCCGCTTCCGGATAGTGCTCGCGCAAGAGCGGCAGCGTTTTCGCCAGGCCCAGCTCTTCGTCCTTGGCAGGTATAACGATGGAAAAATCCACGTATTAGTTCTCCAGATAGAGGGCCAGTGTCTGGCGTTGGCGTTCAGTCAATTTACCTTCTGCATCCAGTTGCTGCAATTGGGCGATGATCTTTTTCACTTGCGCTGAATCTCGCATCGCTGCAGAAAAATGGAGTTTCATGAGCAATGCCCTGACGTCACCGGGCAGGAGCTCAAGATAGATATCTATGTACTGATCGGCGTATTCAAAGCGCTGCAGGGCATTCTCCAACAGCGCCAGCCCGAGATACACAGAACGATTTCCCCGAGCACTGGCCTCCTCGCCCAGGTAAAGACTTTCAAGGCGGTCGGCAAAAGCGAAACGATCAAAGCGCGGGCAGCGGTCTTCCTCCAACATCCTTACCAGCACTACCAGGCCCAACGATGAGCTGAGAGGGCGCCGCTCCTCTGCACCCAGACTCGCAATATCTTTGGCCTCAACTCGGGCGTTAGCCATGCACGCCAGTGCCATATTTCGAACGCCAAAATCGCCACTGCGACGATGTGGATTGACCGCGCTTGCGCGTTCAGAATATTCCGCAGCGCGCTCATAGTCGCCCAGACTCGCAAGGATGACGGCCATATCAGTGTTGGCACGAAAAGAATCTGGGTGTCCGGAGACATGATTAAACGCCAGCAGCGGCCTACTGGACCATACCTGCGCCTGGGAGCTGGTCAGGAACAACAGGCAACCTGCCGCCAATCCTGCATAAACCAACAGAGGTCTGGCCGTCTCCGGCCAGACCCGCACAGCTTTGCCGTACAAAAGGGCGGGAGCCAGTAGTAAGCCTATCGCGGGAAAGTAGTTGCGGTGCTCGAAGTACAACTCCAAAGGCAGGACCGTCGATTCCACTGCATGACCGAGCATATACCAGGCGGGCACCAGGGCGACCAGCTTGCCCCATCGCCACGGACCCAGGCCGAGCACTAACGTCGCGGCTCCAACGCCAACCCAGGCAAGTATGGCCGGCAGTGTGGTGGCGGGTTCCCACAGCGACCGGGAAATGATGAAGTCGTCGTGGTAAATCCCCATCCGCCCGACCTCGGGCCATACAAATTGCAGCACATAGTCCCAGAGCACTCTCGCCTCAGTCATCAAGCGCTCAGGTAACGTGAAATCCCGACCTCGATAGGAAGCAGCAATACCCTCCAAACTCAGCACGAATGCCAGGCTAAGCGCAACGGCACCAATGAAAATTGAGAAAATGACACCTCGCTTGAACCAGGACAGTTGGGCACCGCGGTGATCACGGCATTGGAACCAGAACAGCTCCAACACAAGCATTATGGGTATCACGACTATGGCGTTCTCCTTGGTGAAAACGCCCAGCAGGACAAATACAAGCGGCACCGCCAGTGTCACAAAAAACTGTACTGGTCGATGCAAAACGCCGCGACAGTAGCAATAGCTCACCAGGGCCATCAGCATGAAACTGGTCGACAGCAACGCCATTCGCTGCACGGCATACAACACACTGCTGACCCACAATGGCGAAGCCAACCAGATCCCAGCCAATACCACAGCCAGGTAGCCCGCACCCGACAACTGCAATGGTTTGAACATCAACAGCAGGAGCCAGGCCACGAGAACACCGTTTAACAGGTGTATTGAAATGTTGACCGACTTGGTGACGGCAATGTCGCTGCCCAGGTAGATCCTTTCGGCGACAAATGTCCACATTGCCACGGGTCTGCCCAGGGGTCCTGATTGCTCGCCCTGAATATACTCAATGCCAAACTCGGGGTTGTCTTCCAGTCCGACCAGTGCATTCAGGCTACTGTGGTCGTCCAGCAATGTGGGCCCAGCTACTCCGGGTAGATAGGCCCAGGTGATCGCTGCAAGCAACAGCACGAATATCAGCAGAGGCAGGAAACGCAGGCGCAACTCAGTTCCCCCGATGCTCTAAACGCACAGTGGCAGGAAATAGCGTCGTCATACGCGACAGCTGGTAACGCATAGGGTCGGCCTGGTACAACTGCAGAGCAAGATCATAAACCAGACCCATATCACCGATTTCCACAGCGTCTGCAAGCGCTTTGTGGAGCAGCGTCACATGCCCGGGGTGCTGCGCCAAACCTGCCTGCAAGATCGGAATACGGTCCACAGCCGACACCTGCGACTTGGTCGCGTAAACATGCTCCAGCACGTAGCGCTGACTCCATCGTGGAAAGCGCGAAGCGAGTAGATCGGAAACCCTCCGATAGGCCACCTCACCCCCTGCGCAACCGTCGTCGCCAAGACACGACATAAGGTTCTCCAATGCCGCAGCGTCTTTTTTACTGAGTGGCGCTGCGATCAGGATCTGCTCTATTTTTGCCAGCCAGTCGGTTCTATTCGCCAAGCCGGAAAAATACGTGGAATCCAACTGATGCAGTGTTACCAGCGCACCGAGGTCGCGTGGATCCAGCCGCGAAGCCTGCTCGAAGTGATAGCGTGCGAGCGTCACAGCCTCGACATGCTCAGCGTATGCCGCGCCCGATTCAGCATCGCGTAACTGGTCATTGGCATAGACATAATGCGAGAGCGATGAATCAGGATGATGTCGAACCCCAGCTTCACCCAGGCCATCCTGGGAAGACCACGTGTTCACTCGCAGCGCAAGCATCGCGAGCAGAACAAGCGGAAGAAACAATATGGGGAGCACAGGATGCTTTGCTTGACTCCTTTGCAATGCTCCAACGAGGCCAATCATCAACGCCAGATATACGCCAATGCCCGGCAGATAGTTGCGGTGCTCGAAAACCATCAGCAAAGGCCAAACAGAAGACTCCATGCTGTGACCCACCAGATAAAACAAGACCGCCAGTAAAAACAGCGGATGCTCGCGTCGCTTCCACAGGGCTGTGAGAAGCATGCCAACCCAGGCCAGCAACGCCAATACCGTCGTCACCGGATTGAACAGTGTGCGAGACCAGGTAATGGCATCGTGATGAAGTCCGTACTGAGTAATATCAGGGAGCAGCAACCATCTCAGATAGATCCACAGGAGGCGCAATTGCGTCTGCACTCGTTCATACAGGTCAAACTCGCGCATGCTGTAGCGAGACACAAGCCAATCCGGGGCCACAGCAAAAACCGCTAAAAGTACCAGCGCAGGAACCACTACTGCCGTCGCTGCGCACCTGCGCAACCAGGGAAGATCGTGCCCCCGCCACCGGCCGCGATAGACAGCAAATTCGAGCGCAGCCATCATCCAAAGTAACAGAATGCCATTTTCTTTTGATAGCACGGCACAAGCTGTAATCAGCCCAAGCCACAGCGCGGCTGCTATCACTTCGCCTGGAGTGCCCCCGGATTCTGACCAGCGATTGCGGTAATAGGCAAACAACCAGAGACCCGTGATCACAAACAGCGCAGAGAGCTGTGCCATCCGCTGCACCGGGTAGAGAACGGTTGAGACATGCAGAGGGTGTAAACCCCAGGCGACGGCGGCAGCAAGGGCCAACCATGGCGCCCACTCCCTGTTTCCGGAGCTTCGGAAGTAACGCAACAGAGTAGAGAAGAAGCCCCACAGCGCAAGCACAGCCAATGCGTGTATCACAACATTGGTCATTTTAAGAATCGGGGCGTCAAGCTCTCCGCTGACGACTGCGTTCGCAGCGAAGCTGATCATCGCGACTGGACGGCGGAGCGGCCCTGAACCTGAACTGAGCGCTGCTGTGCGCCAATCATCCAACTCGCTGCCATCTAACTGCAGGTCGGGATTGTTGACCAGATTCGGGTGGTCATCGTACAACCAATAGTCCCCGCTGCCATGGCAATAGATCCCAAGGCCGAGCAGGAGCATCGCAAAGAGCGCTGCGTAAGGAAGCGAACGGATATATCGACTCAAATTCAGATCGGGCAAACGGTGAGGCTGATAGCGGATGATGCCACAGTTTTTTGATGCAGATACAAAAAAGCCCGGCTAATGCCGGGCTTTTCAGTACCAGACGGCTAATTAGCCACGGCAGGTAGCTGGCAGCCAGTTAGTGTCGCTTTGGAAGTCATTGCTCGCTGCGCCACCAGGAGGAGTGGCAGCAAAAGGCTTGCAAGTCCAGCGAATCTCACGCTCAGCGCCAACGGTGACACCGGAAAGTACAAAGTATCTCGCATTGCCGTCAGGGAATACTGAACCCACAACGTTCGCATAGATCAGTGGGGCATTGGTCGCATCGTAAGATACTGTGTCGGTGATATCCGTTCTGGGAGCATCGCCAACACCCGCTTGGGCGTCATCGGTTGGCAGACGACCAGTCGCTGAGTAATATTCAGTGATACTGGTCTTCAGCTCGGACATATAAGCCATAGGCTCAGACATCTTGGCGCGGATAGTGTAATCCTGGTAGGCAGGCAGCGCGATGGCAGCCAGAATACCGATGATCGCGATGACGATCATCAGTTCGATCAAGGTAAAACCCTGTTGAGCTTTCTTTTGAATGTTCATGTTTCCCTACTCCATTCGAGAATCTAGATTATGGTTACAGCGCCGTGAGTCACAGCAAAATGCTCACGGACTCCAAGGTGCCATAAATGTGCTGCAGTAAACGAGCCAATTCTGACAAAATACCAATAAAATTTTCATTTACGCAATAAATACAGAAACTTAGGCCCGACACCACTCCGGGAGAGGGTGGCCCAAGCTAAACGCCCAAATCACAACAGTCGACATTTTGTGACAATTTTTGTCACTTCCTGCTGCTCACTAACCCTCTTGGCGTCTCCCCAGTCTGTGAACAGTGTCATATTCACTCCAAAATTCTCCACTTATACCCGCTCAAGGCTAGGAGGTCCCTCAACCCATGGTTATACTGAAGGGAAATCAGCGCTTATAAAGAAGCTACAGTCACTCCTGCTAAAGGGATCCAGAGCAGATGAACGACAAAGCCATCGGGCAACTGAGTGGCCTTGCGGGCCGGCTTGTCGCCGAGGGGATGATATCCGCCGAGGCAGCGGCAGAGGCCCAGCGCAGTGCATCTATGGAACAGATGCACTTTGTGCAATTCCTGGTCGAAAAACAAAATGTAGATGGGCACCGCCTCGCTGAGGTGGCATCCCAGGAATTCGGTGTCCCACAGTTTGACACCGAGTGCTTCGACACAGCCAACATTCCGGTTGGCCTGGTAGATGTCGAGCTCGTCACCAAACACCACGCCCTGCCACTTTATCGCCGCGGCAACCGCCTGTTCATTGCTGTCTCCGACCCGACCAACCTGGCCGCGCTGGACGAAATCAAATTCCACACCGGGGTCAACACCGACGCGGTCCTGCTGGAGGAGCAAACCCTCAGCAAGATGATCTCTAGCTGGGTCGAAATGCAGGACTCCCTGTCCGATGGCCTGGACGATTTGGATTCCGCCGATCTTGAGGGTATCGACGTCTCAACCGGCGAGAGCAGTGATGACGACGAAGGCAGTGATCTCGATGAAACCCCCATCGTACGTTTCGTCAACAAGGTTCTGATCGACGCCATCAAACAGGGCGCTTCGGATATTCACTTCGAGCCCTACGAGAACAGCTACAGAGTGCGTTTTCGCACCGACGGCGTATTGCGCGAGATGGTCAAGCCACCACGCAACCTGTCGCACCGCCTCGCAGCGCGCCTCAAAGTCATGTCGCAGATGGACATTTCCGAGCGGCGAGTGCCCCAGGACGGGCGCATCCAGATGAAACTGTCGCGCAATCGGGCCATCGACTTCCGTGTTAACACCCTGCCGACGCTGTTCGGTGAAAAGATCGTACTGCGTATCCTCGACCCCACCAGCGCCCAGTTGGGTATTGATGCGCTTGGCTATGAGGACGAACAGAAACAGATGTATCTGAAGGCCTTGAATCAGCCTCAGGGCATGATTCTGGTCACAGGCCCCACTGGTTCGGGTAAAACCGTATCGCTGTATACCGGCCTCAATATTCTGAACACCGCAGAGCGCAATATTTCCACCGCGGAAGATCCCGTGGAGATCAACCTCGAGGGTATCAACCAGGTTCATGTAAACCCCAAAGTTGGCCTTAATTTCGCCGAGGCATTGCGTTCTTTCCTGCGTCAGGATCCGGACATCATCATGGTAGGTGAGATTCGCGATCTGGAAACGGCGGAGATAGCCATTAAGGCAGCCCAGACGGGTCACCTGGTACTCTCCACGTTGCACACCAATAGCGCGGCCGAGACCGTCACCCGTATGTTGAACATGGGCGTGCCGGCGTTTAACGTCGCGACATCTGTCGATCTGATTATTGCCCAGCGACTGGCGCGCCGGCTGTGCAAGGAGTGCGCAGAACCCGCCGATGACGTACCTCATGATGTACTGATCAAACAGGGTTTTACCGACGCAATGTTGTCGGGAGCCACCATCAAGAAAGCGGTGGGCTGTAGCATTTGCCAGGACGGCTACAAAGGCCGTGTCGGCGTATACGAGGTCGTAAGAATCACTCCTGCGATCGCGCGGATCATCATGGAAGAAGGGAATTCACTTCAAATCCAGGACCAGGCCAGCGAGGAAGGGTTTAATACTCTTCGCGTGTCAGCCCTGCGCAAGGTAGCGCAAGGCTTTATCAGCCTGGAAGAAGCCAACCGGATCACGGTGGATTAATAACAAGACTAGGGGAAGAGGCGTTACCACATGGCAACAGCAACTGGAAACGATTTATATATTTGGGCAGGCACCGATAAAAACGGCCGCACCACCAAGGGCGAGATCAATGCGTCCAGCCAGGCGATGGCCAAGGCGCAGTTGCGCCGCCAGGGTGTCGTGCCAAAATCGGTTAAGAAAAAACCCAAACCTCTGTTTGGCGGCAAGGGCAAACCGATCAAGCCCGAGGACATTGCCACCTTTACCCGCCAGCTGGCAACAATGATGAAAGCAGGTGTGCCCCTCGTGCAGAGCTTCGAGATCGTGGCCGACGGCTCCGAGAAAGAGACCATGCGCGACATGATCAACGCCATCAAGAACGATGTGGCCTCAGGCTCCGGCCTGGCGCCTGCACTGGAAAAATACCCCCGCCACTTCGACGACCTCTATTGCAGCCTGGTCGCTTCCGGTGAAGAATCCGGCACCCTGGAGGTCATGCTGGCCAGGGTTGCAACGTACAAGGAAAAAAGCGAGGCCCTAAAGCGCAAAATCAAAAAGGCGATGACTTACCCGCTGGCGGTAATCGCTGTCGCAGTTATCGTCACCGTGGTGCTGCTGGTGAAAGTTGTGCCGACTTTCGCAGAAACCTTCCGTGGATTCGGATCCGATCTGCCGGCATTCACCCTCTTTGTGCTCAATATTTCCGAGGTTGTACAAGAGTGGTGGTTTATCTTCCTCCTCATATCAATCGCAGCATTCTTCGGCTTCAGGGAAGCCAAATTCCGATCGGTGAAATTTGCTGAGTTCCTCGACAAGGTAATGCTCAAGATGCCCATTATTGGTGGCATTGTTCACGATGCGATCATCGCCCGCTTTGCGCGAACATTGTCGACAACCTTCGCCGCCGGTGTTCCGCTGGTAGATGCACTGGAATCTACCGCAGGTGCCGCAGGTAATGCCATCTATGCCAAGGCCATTCGCCAGATCAAGGACGATGTGACCACAGGTACCACGCTTTATGCGTCGATCAAGACCACTGGCCTGTTCCCCAATCTGCTCTTGCAGATGGTGTCCATCGGCGAGGAGTCGGGTTCTCTGGACGAAATGCTCGACAAGGTAGCCGATCACTATGAGGAAGCTGTAGATAACGCCGTCGACAACCTCAGTGCACTACTGGAACCCATGATCATGTCAATACTGGGTGTACTGGTGGGCGGACTTCTGGTCGCTATGTATCTGCCCATCTTCATGCTGGGTACGGTGATCTAAAGCCACTCCACTCAATCGCAATTCGGCTCCGGGAACAGCGCCACTATGTCTGAAGTCTTCGCCCTGCACCCGGGGTTTCTTTACACCGTTCTGATGGCGCTGGGGCTGATCGTTGGCAGCTTTCTCAATGTTGTCATACACCGATTACCCATCATGATGGAATCGCGCTGGCGCCGGGATTGCTGTGAGCTTTTAGAAGTAGAGCAGGAGAAGGAAGAACCCAAACTCACACTGGCCACGCCGAATTCTCATTGCCCTGCCTGCCAATCGGCCATCAAGCCCTGGCAAAATATACCGGTTCTCAGCTATCTCCTGCTACGTGGACGTTGTGCCAATTGTGGCGTAAGTATTTCACCGCGCTACCCCATCGTTGAATTAGTTACCGGGCTGATGACACTCGCTCTTGCGTGGTTCTTGCCCCTTTCCCCCGCACTACTGGGAGCTATGCTACTCACCTGGTCGCTGATCGCACTGACCATGATAGACATCGACCACCAGCTACTACCGGATGATATAACCCTGCCACTGATGTGGCTTGGCCTGCTGTTCAACCTGTTCGGGACATTCGTTTCGATTCAGGACGCTGTGATCGGTGCGATGGGCGGCTATCTCTGCCTGTGGAGCGTATTCTGGATATTCAAGCTTTTGACCGGCAAGGAGGGCATGGGCTATGGCGACTTCAAACTGCTCGCCGCTCTCGGTGCCTGGCTCGGCTGGCAAATGCTGCCGCTGATCATCCTGCTATCATCTGTTGTCGGCGCGATCGTCGGCATAGCTTTGATCATTGCCCGCAATCGTGGCCGTGAGGTACCTATTCCCTTCGGTCCCTATCTGGCGGCGGCAGGCTGGTTGGCACTGGTCATAGGCGACACACTCAACAGCAATTTTTTTGGCATCCCGCCGCAATGATCGTCGGCATCACCGGCGGTATCGGCAGCGGCAAATCTGCGGTCACCACTCGCTTTGAACAGCTCGGAATCACCGTGGTTGATGCCGACCTTGCTGCCAGAGTCGTGGTCGAGCCGGGCAGCGCTGCACTCACAGCGATTGCCGAACGGCATGGCATCTCAATCCTGTTGGAAGACGGCCATCTTGACCGGGCAGCACTGCGCAAAATTGTCTTTGCCGATGAGGCTGAACGGCTGTGGCTCGAACAACTCACGCACCCCTTGATCGGTCGGGAAATCCGCGAGCAACTAGACGCGGCTTCCTCTGCTTATGCGATTCTGGCCTCTCCTCTCCTGCTGGAGTCCAGCCAGAAAGATCTCACTGATTTCATCGTGGTCGTGGATGTTCCGGAAGCGCTGCAACTTTCACGCACCATCAGCAGAGATGACAATGACGAAGCTCAGGTCAAACGCATTATGGCTGCACAAATGGCGCGCGAAGATCGCCTCGCGAAGGCTGATTTTGTGATCGACAACTCGGGTTCGCTTGAAGAACTCGACGACGCGGTCAAGGCGTTACACGAAGAAATTCTTGGCAGAATCGATACCCAGTTCAGCTAGCAGGTAAAACCTCTAGGCCAGGTAGGCCTGCACCGCCTCAACGATCGGGACATTGGCCGCTGGAAACTCATAATTCACCAGTTCCGCAGCCGCCACCCAAACCATGGGCTGAAGCTCCAGGCCGCGAGGCTCGCCGGCAAAGCCTGAAACAATATAAACATCGAGCAGTACGGCCTTGTCACCGTAGTCGTGGCGAATTTCCAGCAGTGGCTGAAAAGCAGTAACATCGATGCCAAGTTCCTCGCGCAGTTCCCGCGCCAGCGCCTGCGGAACAGACTCGCCGACCTCAACTTTTCCACCAGGGAACTCCCACAGGCTGCCCTGATGTGCGTCGGCAGCTCGCCGCGTCAGGAGAACGTTTTTCTGCGCATCGAGAATGACGCCGACCGCCACATGCACCTCGCTCATTCAGGTCCTATACTCGGCGTTAATCCGGACATAGTCATAGGAAAAATCGCTGGTCCACACGCTCGCAGCGGCGTCTCCGCGATTCAGACTAACCCGGATCACGATCTCTTCCTCCGCCATCGCGGTTACGCCCTGTTCCTCAGTGTAGCTGGCAGCGCGACATCCATTTTCGGCGATCAACACCCCGTTGAGATACAACCCAACGCGGTCGACGTCGAGGTCAGGCACGCCTGCACGACCGATTGCGGCGAGCAACCGCCCCCAGTTGGGGTCGGATGCAAACAGTGCGGTCTTAACCAGTGGAGAATGGGCAATAGTAAACGCCACATCCAGGCACTCCTCCTCGCTGGCACCACTCTCTACGGCCACCGTGACAAACTTGCTGGCGCCCTCTCCATCGCGCACCAGCGCCTGAGCCAGAACGACACAAACCTCCTGCACCGCGTCGCGCAGCGCCAGCGCCAGAGGAGAGCTGGCATCGGATTCCAGCGCGTTCCCCGCTTTCCCGGTCGCCACCAACACGCAGGCATCATTGGTCGAGGTATCACCATCAACAGAGACGCGATTGAATGAAATTTTCGTTGCGTCAGCCAGAAGCTGCTGGAGCAAGCCGGGCGCCACTGCGGCGTCGGTGGCAATGTAACCCAGCATCGTCGCCATATTGGGGCGGATCATGCCCGCTCCCTTGGCAATGCCGGTGACCACGTAATCCCTGCCCTCACAGTTAAAGCTAACAGATAGTCCTTTAGGCCGCGTATCTGTCGTGAGGATGCCCTCAGCGGCAGCGGCCCAGCCATCTTCGGTAAGGTTTGTTACAGCAGCGGGAACAGCCGCTTTAATTTTGTCGACAGGCAGTGGCTCACCGATGACGCCGGTTGAAAACGGCAGCACCTGCGATGCGTTCACATCGACTGCAGTAGCGACGAAGGCGCAGCAATCGCGGGCGTCGGCTATGCCCGACTCACCGGTTCCCGCGTTAGCGTTGCCTGTATTGGTAAGAAGATAGCCGGGCTGGGAAGCACTGGCCTGCAGGTGCGCCTTTGCTACCGTGACTGGCGCCGCACAGAAAGCGTTCTGGGTGAACACACCCACACAGTGTGAGCCCGCTGTGAGTTCCATCAACACCAGGTCTTTACGCCCCGGCGTTTTAATCCCCGCCGACACCGTACTCAGGCGCAGCCCCGGAACAGGCAGCAGCTCTGGCAGCTGATCGTTACCTACAGCCATCGTTATACCCTCAGAGCTTGCCGTGGCACTGCTTGTACTTTTTCCCGCTGCCACAGGGGCATGGATCATTGCGGCCAACCTTCGGCGCTTCGCGGGTAAATGTGGTGGGCGGCGCCACTTCTTCCGGCGCTTGCTCGGCCTGCTGCTCTGGCATCGCTGAGGCTTCAGCATGCTGGAATGCCAGCTTTTCGCGCTCGGCCGCTTCTCTACGCTGCTGCTCTATGAGTGCCGCTTCGTCCTGGCGCTGAATCTGCACATGGCTGAGAAACTTCACGACTTCCATCTTCAGACTACTGAGCAGTTCTTCAAACAGCTCAAAAGACTCGCGCTTGTATTCCTGCTTTGGGTTCTTCTGTGCATAGGCGCGCAGATGAATGCCCTGGCGCAAATGATCCATGGTGGCAAGGTGCTCTTTCCACAGGGTATCCAACACCTGCAGCATGATCTGCTTCTCGATCTTGCGCATGTCCGGGCCCACAGCCTCACACTTGGCCTCGTAGGATTTCTGAACTTCATCAACAATGCGCTCGCGCAGAGCTTCCTCATGCAACTTGTCGTCAGAATCCAACCATTCCTGCACTGGCAGGGGAATGGCGAACTCAGCTTCGAGCTGCTTCTCCAGCGCCGGAACATCCCACTGCTCCTCGACGCTCATTGGCGGAATAAAGCTGTCGATTGCCTCGTTGACCACATCCGCGCGAATCGCGGTGATAGTTTCGGAAATGTCAGCTTCTCCGAGCAGGTCATTGCGCTGTTCGTAGATGATCTGACGCTGGTCATTGGCGACATCATCATATTCCAGCAGTTGCTTACGAATATCGAAGTTGCGGCCTTCCACTTTGCGCTGTGCTTTTTCAATCGCGTTGGTCACCATGCGATGTTCAATCGCCTCGCCCTTCTCCATCCCCAGGGCTTGCATGAAGTTCTTCACCCTGTCGGAAGCGAAGATTCGCATCAGGTTGTCTTCCAGAGACAGGTAGAACCGGGATACACCGGGGTCGCCCTGACGACCGGCGCGACCGCGCAACTGGTTGTCGATACGCCGGGATTCGTGGCGCTCGGTACCCAGAATGTGCAAACCGCCAGCCTCAAGCACCTGCTTATGGCGCTGCTCCCAGTCTTCCTTAAGCTCGGCTTTACGATCGTCCGAAATGTCTCCGGCTGCTGCGAGTTCCGCATCCATGTTGCCGCCAAGAACAATATCAGTTCCCCGGCCAGCCATATTGGTGGCGATGGTGACCACGCCTGGGCGTCCCGCCTGGGCGATAATCTCGGCTTCCTGCTCGTGGTATTTTGCGTTGAGAACCTTGTGCTTGATCTTTGCATTGCGGAATCGAGTCGACAATTCCTCTGACGTTTCTACTGAAGCGGTACCCACGAGAACCGGCGCACCAGCCTCCATACAGTCTTTGACATCCGCCACTATCGCATCGAATTTTTCTTCGCTGCTGAGGTAGACCACATCGTTGAGGTCCTTGCGTTCCTGCTTCTTGTTGGTGGGTATAACCAGTACTTCGAGACCGTAAATCTGACGGAATTCGAAAGCCTCGGTATCGGCTGTACCGGTCATACCGGCAAGCTTGTCGTAGAGACGGAAATAGTTCTGGAATGTGGTAGACGCGAGCGTCTGGCTCTCGCTCTGGATCGCAACCCCTTCCTTGGCTTCAATCGCCTGGTGCAAGCCTTCCGAGAGACGGCGGCCAGCCATGGTGCGGCCTGTGTGCTCGTCGATCAACACAACCTGTCCGTCTTGCACGATGTACTCTACATCCCGCTGGAACATGGCGTGCGCGCGCAGGCCAGAATACACATGATGCAAAAGGTTGAGGTTGGTAGCTGCGTAGAGGCTGTCCCCCTCTTCCAACAGACCTTCAGTGATCAACAGACCCTCAATGTAGACATGGCCCTCCTCGGTCAGTTCGACTTGCCGCGCCTTCTCGTCGACTGTGAAATGACCATCCTGACCTTCAAGGTCGGGGGTGAGAGACGGAATCAGCTTATTGATGCGCTTGTACAGCTCGGAGCTGTCCTCGGACGCGCCGGAGATCACCAGCGGAGTCCGCGCCTCATCGATCAGAATCGAGTCCACCTCATCGACAATGGCAAACGCCAGGTTACCCTGCATCTTGTCGCCCATGGTAAACGCCATGTTGTCGCGCAGGTAATCGAAGCCAAACTCGTTGTTGGTACCGTAAATAATGTCAGCGTTATAGGCTGCCGTCTTCTGCTCTGGCAACTGGCCGGAGCGAACTACACCCACCTTCACACCCAGGAACTCGTAGAGCGGCCCCATCCAGGCGGCGTCGCGCGCTGCCAGATAATCGTTGACGGTGATCAGGTGTACGCTGCCAGCAAGCGCATTGAGATAGGCGGGCAGCGTGGCCACCAGTGTTTTACCCTCACCGGTGCGCATCTCGGCAATCTTGCCTTCATGCAGAGCCATACCGCCAATCAGCTGGACGTCGAAATGGCGCATGCCCAGCACCCTTTCACCCGCCTCGCGGGCGACCGCGAAAGCCTCTGGCAGAATCTGATCGAGAGTTTCGCCAGCCGTCAGGCGGCTCTTGAATTCATCAGTCTTCGCCTGCAGTTGCTCGTCGCTGAGTGCAGCGGTGTCTTCTGCCAGGGCGTTAATTTTCTTGACCACTTTGCCGTAGCGCTTCAGCTCCCGATCGTTGCGGGTGCCGAAAATCATCTTCAGGGGTTTGCTAATCATGGCTCTTCATCTTGTCTTGAATACGAAAAAAACCACCAGGCCTCTAGCTATAGGGGCGGGCGGGATCAAAAAGAAGGGATTATACGCGTCAGCGACGTGTTCGTCGTATGTAACTTGAGGGGTCGACCGAGCGGCCGTGTTTGTAGACTTCGTAGTGAACATGGGCACCGGTGCTGCGACCGGTGGAACCCATCAGGCCAATGGCCTGACCTTTGCGCACAACATCTCCCGGCGACACCAGGCTCTCTTTGTTGTGAGCATAGCGAGTGACAAAGCCATCGCCATGGGAAATTTCTATGGTTTCGCCATAACCGCTCTTGGAGCCTGTCCAGGTAACGACCCCGGACGCCACAGCAATAACGTTAGACCCCTCTTTGCCGGCAAAATCGACGCCGTGGTGGAAGCTCGGCTTCCCGGTGAAGGGGTCATTACGCTTACCGTAGTAGGAAGATATCCAGCCCTTTTCGATAGGCCGCCCGGACAGCCATGATTGCTCGTCAAGCTTGCGATTGCTCAGCAGTGTCTCAAGAATCTCCAACTGCTGTTCCCGGTCTTCTACCCGGGCCTGGAACAAGCCCAGCTCTGCCATCAAGTCGGAAGTGTTGTACTCAACGCTGAATTCGCCACCAAGTGGGCCACCCACAGCGGGGGGCTGACTGAAATCAAACTCGCCTTCCTCGAGGTCGGCCATGGCCGTCAGGTGCTGCCCTAGGGCATCAAGGCGGGTCATTCGGGCCTGCATTTCCGACACATTGCGGGTCATGGCGGCCATCTTGCGCTCGGCCTGGGCCTGCAAGGCAACAAGATCTTTCTCTTGCTGCTCCAATTCGTCCTGCAAGCGATCCAGCGCTACCTCGCGCATGGTATTCGCCTCGGAATCCTGGCCCAGCATATAGCCCACGCCCACCATACCCAAGGGCAAGCCCAGGCAGCAGAGGGAGAGCAATGCACGCGACCAGCGCCCCAACTCAATCGAGCGGGAGCCGCCGTGCTTACGATTTATGAGAATGACTTTCATCTATGGGAGAAATCGATCACAGGGCCGCGAACTATGCCATAAAAGGCCCAGATTGGCCACGAAATAGCCACAAACGGTGTGAACTGGCGCCCAATCTGAGCCGATCAGCGG
Organism: Halioglobus maricola; assembly: GCF_009388985.1. Taxonomy (NCBI): domain Bacteria; kingdom Pseudomonadati; phylum Pseudomonadota; class Gammaproteobacteria; order Cellvibrionales; family Halieaceae; genus Halioglobus; species Halioglobus maricola. The sequence goes on along the minus strand of NZ_CP036422.1, from coordinate 1,031,766 downwards.
CGAATTTCGTCAGATAGCCGGGATTGGGTTGAGCGTATAGGAAATCGGGGCCTTGGCCTCGTCTTCAAAGGTAACCACTTCCCAGGCATCGGGCTGGGCGATCAGTGCGCGCAGCGAAGCATTGTTCAGGCCGTGGCCAGACTTGAAGGCACGGAATTCACCAATCAGGCTGTTACCCAATAGATACAGATCACCGATGGCGTCAAGAATTTTGTGCCGCACAAATTCATCGTCGTAACGCAAGCCATCCTGATTCAGGATTCGATAATCATCAACCACGATGGCGTTATCGACACTGCCGCCCCGGGCCAGGCCCTGGGAGCGGAGGTATTCGATTTCGTGCATAAAGCCGAACGTTCGCGCCCGGCTGATTTCTTTGACAAAAGACGTTGAGGAGAAGTCCACCTCGGCATGAGCGGCGCGATCGCGGAAAACGGGGTGGTCAAAGTCGATAGTAAAGGAGACTTTGAAGCCATCAAAGGGGAGGAAGCTGGCTACTTTGTCGCCGTCCTCGACTGTGACCTTCCGCTTTATGCGAATAAACTTCTTGGGCGCGTTTTGCTCTTCGATCCCCGCTGACTGGAGAAGAAAAACAAAGGGCCCCGCGCTGCCATCCATGATGGGGACTTCCGGGGCACTGACATCGACGTATGCGTTGTCAATTCCCAGGCCCGCCATGGCTGCCATGAGATGCTCCACGGTAGACACTTTTTCGCCATTGGCGAAAAGGCTGGTAGAGAGAGTGGTGTCAGCAACGTTGTCCGCCCGGCCGGGGATTTCAACTACCGGGTCAAGATCAACCCTGCGAAATACGATGCCAGTATTCACCGGTGCAGGGCACAAAGTCAGGTAGACCTTATCACCCGTGTGCAAGCCGACGCCGGTCGCCTTGATCGCGTTTCTCAGTGTGCGCTGTCGAATCATACTCACTCCGTCAGTTGCCCAAAGGCGTTAAGCCCTGAGCACTACCCGGATCTCTCCTCAGCGTGTCTCAGTCGGCCTGTCTACGCAGGAATGCGGGAATATCGAAATACTCCTCGCCTGCGTCTGCAGCGACAGCGGTCTGTCCACCTGCGGCGGCCCTCTGCCTGCGCTGCACCGCGGGGCGGTCCAGGTCGGCGTAGTTGGGCTCGTCCAGTTCGGACTCCGTGCTCACGGCGGACCTGGCGGGCGCGGTATCTACTACCTGCAACGGCGCGCGCGCCGCTTCACTGCCAAGTCCAGTGGCAACAACGGTTACCTTCAGCTCGTCCGTCATATCCGGATCGATAACCGTTCCTACAACAACTGTCGCTTCTTCGGATGCAAATTCCTCGATCGTGTCGCCAACTTCGGCGAACTCGCCTAATGCGAGATCGAGACCAGCGGTGATATTAACCAAAATCCCGCGGGCACCTTGTAAATCAATGTCATCCAGGAGGGGGCTGTTTATCGCTCTTTCAGCCGCTTCACGGGCACGATTTTCACCCTTGGAGCTGCCGGTGCCCATCATCGCCATGCCCATTTCGGACATTACGGTCCGCACATCGGCAAAATCGACGTTGATCATACCGGGGCGAATAATCAGATCTGCGATCCCCTGAACTGCGCCCAACAATACATCATTCGCCTCCTTAAAGGCATCGAGCAGACTGGTATTTTTACCTAGCACTTCGAGCAATTTTTCATTGGGAATCGTGATCAAAGAGTCCACATGCTGCTGCAGTTCACCCACACCTTCCTGGGCAATTTTCAAACGCTTTTTGCCCTCGAAAGGGAACGGACGGGTTACCACGGCAACCGTCAGGATGCCCAGCTCGCGCGCCACTTCTGCAACCACCGGAGCGCCACCAGTACCGGTTCCGCCACCCATACCCGCAGTGATAAAGATCATATCGGCACCGCGAATAGAATCGGCGATACGCTCGCGATCCTCCATTGCAGCAGCCCGACCAATCTCAGGGTTAGCGCCAGCACCGAGACCCTTGGTGATCTCGCCACCGAGTTGCAGCACAGTCCTGGACTCGATGTCCGAGAGCGCCTGCGCGTCTGTGTTGGCACAGATGAAATCAACACCTTCAACCGAGTTATCGATCATGTGCTTGACAGCGTTGCCACCGCCTCCGCCCACTCCGATCACCTTTATGACGGCGTTGCTTGGTACATTGTCTATCAGTTCAAACATGGTTTATTTCTCCCCTTTTATAGAAAAGCCGCACTCGAATGCGACCGCTTACCACTCAAAAATTACTTGAAATCCAGGCCTTGGCCCGATTGATCCAACTCTCGGCCGGTGCGCCGCTGCTACTGCGGCCACCGCTCTGACTGTTCTCTTCCGTATGGTCGACGCCGTAATGCAACAAACCCACGCTGGTTGCGTAGATCGGGTTGCGCACGATGTCATTCAGCCCCTGCACGCTCTGGGGATATCCCACGCGTACCGGCATGTGAAAAATTTCTTCCGCCAGCTCCACCACACCTTCCATCTTGGAGGTACCCCCGGTGAGCACGATGCCCGCCGGCACCATGTCTTCGAAGCCCGAACGGCGCAGTTCGGCCTGCACGAGGGTGAACAATTCGTCGTAGCGGGGCTCAACCACTTCCGCCAGCGACTGGCGCGACAAGTCTCGCGGCGGCCGGTCGCCTACACTGGGTACTTTGATGGTTTCGTCCGCGCCGGCCAGCTGAGTCAGAGCACAGGCGTACTTGATCTTGATTTCTTCCGCATGCTGCGTCGGTGTGCGCAAGGCCATGGCGATATCGTTAGTCACCTGGTCGCCCGCAATCGGTATGACGCCTGTGTGGCGAATTGCACCCTCAGTAAAGATCGCGATATCGGTCGTACCGCCGCCGATATCCACCAGACAAACACCCAGGTCGCGCTCATCCTCAGTGAGAATCGAGTAGCTGGATGCAAGTTGCTCTAAAATGATCTCCTCAACTTCCAGCCCGCAGCGACGAATACATTTTTCAATATTCTGGGCCGCATTCACGGCGCAGGTCACGAGGTGAACCTTGGCCTCCAGCCGCACACCCGACATACCCAGAGGCTCCTTGATCCCCTCCTGGTTATCGATAACGTATTCCTGCGGCAGGATGTGCAGAATCTTCTGGTCTGCAGGAATCGCTACTGCCTGGGCTGCGTCGATCACTCGCTCCAGATCATGGCTGTAAACTTCCTTATCCTTAATCGCAACGATGCCATGAGAGTTCAGGCTGCGAATGTGGCTGCCCGCAATCCCCACATACACCGAGTGGATCTGACAGCCGGCCATCAGCTCGGCCTCTTCCACCGCGCGCTGAATCGACTGGACCGTGGATTCAATATTGACCACCACCCCTTTCTTCATGCCTTTGGACGGATGTGAACCAATACCCACAACCTCGATTTCGCCGTCCATGCCGACTTCACCGACGATCGCCACCACCTTGGATGTCCCGATATCCAGGCCGACGATCATTCTTTTGTCCTGCGCGCTGCCCATGGCAGTCTCTCCCCTTAGGCTTTTTCTTTATCCGTTTTTTCTTCCTGAGGCGGTAACTCGCGATACGCTACCGCGACCCCTTTGTGATACCTCAGGTCCACCCGCTCTACCTCACTCATCCGCGAGGCCAATTCCACGTGATACAAGCGGCTGAACCGCTGCATACGCTGGCGAAAATCATCGCCGCCGATCATCAGCGACTGCCCACCTGCGAGCACCGCCTCCACCTGACCACGGTCATCCACCAGTAATTGACTGACGTTCAGACGCAGCGGTGCGAGAATATCCACCAGCCGCTGGTAAGTGTGCATTAACTCCCCGGCAGCACCTTCAGGGCCCCGCAGCTGCGGCAGCGCTGACCAGTCTTCGTTGTGACTGGGTCGGAAAACCTCGCCTTCGTGATTCAGGAAAGCCCCATCGCCCCAACGCGCTATCGGCAGCTGCTCCACAACATGAATCTCTAGCGCGTTTGGCCACACCCGGCGTACATTCGCCTCGTAAATCCAGGGCAGCGCCTCAAGCTGGCCGCGCACTTCTTTGAGATCCGCGCCCAGGAAACCGCCAACCAGGGCCGGCTGCACCATGTCCTGAACCGCACTGGTACGCGTGTTTTCCAGCTCACCAGTCACGACGATGCGCTCTACCGGGATAGCAGAGAGATAGACCCAGGCCTGCATTCCTGCAGCCGCCACCACGCCGACACCCAAAAGAATCAGGATGCGGTTCAACCATGCGAAACTCGCTGGCGCCTTCTCTACCTTGGTCTGCTGTTTACGCGTCGCACCTTTCGCAGGGGTTTGCCGCGACTTGCGCTTCACCTGTTCCTGAGGCGCTTTTTTCTTAGCGGCCGCACGCCGAGCTTTCTTCGGCTTGCTCTCTTGTTCGGGGCGCCGGCCAAACACCGGCAATTTAATCGCTACACCCATGCTATGCCTGCGCCTCCCAGCTCAAAGTAAGAATCTGCTCAACCAACTGCGGCACGGTCATTCCCACCTCTCGCGCAGCCATCGGCACGAGGCTATGTGACGTCATACCGGGAATCGTGTTCACTTCCAGTACATAGAAACGGCCATCGACATCACGCATCGTATCCACTCGTCCCCAGATCGCGCAGCCCAGAGAGCGAAAGGCTGCCAGCGCCAGCGCACCCACTTCAGCCTCGTCTTCCGCAGACAGGCCCGAAGGGCAGTTGTAGGTCGTGTCGTTGGAAATGTACTTTGCTTCGTAGTCGTAGAATTCGTTGTCTGTCTGCATGCAGATGGAGGGCAGAGCGCGATCTCCCAGAATCCCTACGGTGTATTCGGGACCATTGATAAACTTCTCGGCCAGCACTCCTACGCCATACTGAGCCGCGTCGTGATAGGCCGACTGCAATGCCGCTGCAGTGTCTGCCGGGGCCATACCTATGCTGGAGCCCTCGCACGCAGGTTTGACGAATACTTTACCCAGACGATCGATGACCGCTTGCCAGTCCGTGTTTTCTTGCAGCATGGCGAAACCACCCGTGGCAATACCGATACCTTGCCAGAGTTCCTTGCTACGCTGTTTGTCCATCGCCAACGCCGACCCCAGTACACCGGAACCGGTGTAGGGAATACCGAGCGCCTGCAGGGCACCCTGAATACAGCCGTCTTCACCGCCGGGGCCGTGAAGAATATTGAACGCGAAATCTACCCCTTCGAGCTGCGCCATCCAGGCGTCATCCGCCGGATCAACTTCGCGTACGGTGTAATCGAGCGAACGTAAGGCGTCAACGACAGTGGCGCCGCTATTGAGAGAAACTTCGCGCTCAGCCGACGTCCCACCGAGCAACACCGCGATCTTTCCCTGCTTCAGCTGTGCGCTAGTCATCACTTACACACCTCAAAAAAATCAAGACCGGCCAGGTCCCGCGCCAGAGCACCGATATTGCCCGCGCCCTGGGTGACCACCACATCGCCGCTCTGCACCACGTCACAGAGAATGCGCGGCACATCGTCGATGCTCTCGGCAAAAATTGGCTCCAACTGACCTCGCTGGCGAATACTGCGGGTCAGACTGCGGCTGTCCGCACCCGGGATGGGCTCTTCCCCCGCAGCGTAAACATCGAGCAACACCAGTACGTCGCAGCGAGAGAGCGCTGCGACAAAGTCCTCGTAAAGATCGCGTGTACGTGAGTAGCGGTGAGGCTGATAAACCATCACCACTCGCTGCTCCGGGAAAGCCTGTCGCGCGGAGTCGAGGGTGGCCCTGACCTCGGTTGGATGATGACCATAGTCATCAATGAGCAGTGCCTTACCCGCGGGCAAAGAGAGTTCACCCATATTTGAGAAGCGGCGACCAACGCCTGCAAAGCCCGCCAGGCCGCGGAGTATGGCAGCGTCCTCAAGACCCTCGTCGCAGGCCACCGCAACGGCTGCTGTGGCATTGAGCACATTGTGCTCCCCGGGCATATTCAGCTCGACATTCAATGACCCGGCCTCACCAGGACGATGCACGATAAAGCGAGTAACAAGGCCTTCACGCTGCATATCGTCAATGCGGTAGTCAGCATCATCCGCAAATCCATAGGTAATCACCTGACGGCTCACATCAGCGAGCATCTCGCGAACCACGGGGTCATCAACACACATCACCGCCACACCGTAGAACGGCAAATTGTGCAGGAACTCAAGGAAGGTACGGCGCAGGACGGAAAAATCACCGCCGTAGGTATCCATATGATCGGCTTCAATATTGGTGATCACAGTCACCATGGGCTGCAGGTGCAAGAACGAGGCATCACTTTCATCAGCTTCTGCGACCAGGAACCGGCTCGCGCCAAGCTGAGCATTACTGCCGACACTGTTAACGAGCCCGCCGATCACAAAGGTTGGATCCAAACCGGCCTCGCCAAAGACATTGGCAATCAGGCTGGTGGTCGTCGTTTTGCCATGCGTGCCCGCCACTGCGATGCCGTGCCGGTAGCGCATCAGCTCCGCAAGCATTTCAGCGCGCGGCACAACCGGAATACGCGCCTCGCGCGCCGCGGCCACTTCGGGATTGGATTCGTCAACCGCGCTCGAACTCACAACGACATCCGCTGCACCGACGTTCTCCGCCTGATGACCGATAAAGACTTCAACGCCCCGCTCCTGCAGGCGACGCGTAACCGGGCTGGCGCGCAAGTCAGAGCCGCCCACTTCGTACCCAAGGTTAACCAGGACTTCAGCGATGCCACTCATGCCTGTGCCACCAACGCCTATCATGTGGATGCGGCGCACACGGCGCATCTCGGGAACTGTATAAGCGCTCTTGTCAGTCAGCACGGAACAGCTCCTCGCAGCGATCGGTCACGTCGGCGGTGGCTCTGGGAGTTGCAACGGCACGCGCCGCTAGAGCCATCGCCTGCAGTCGCTCTGGATGGTTTATGTACCCGCGAAGCGACTGCGTAAGAACGGCAACGCTCATATCGGCCTGACGCATCAGGATTGCACCGCCTCGGTCTGCAAGAGAGCGCGCGTTCGCCGTCTGGTGGTCATCGATAGCGTGGGGTAGTGGCACCAAAATAGACGGCCTACCCATGACCGCCAGCTCTGAAACAGTCAGCGCACCGGCTCGGCACACCACCACATCCGCCCACTGATAAGCCTCGGCCATGTTTTCAATGAAGGGAGCCACCCTCACCCTGTCCGCCGCATCCTCTGGATAGGCGTGACTGACCGGGCCAACATGCGCCTCTCCGGTCTGGTGCCACACATGAATGTTCGCGCCCTCTTGCAGCAGGGCACTCACCGCCGCGGGAACCGCTTCGTTTAATGGCTTCGCGCCGAGGCTGCCGCCCAGAATAAGGACATGCAGGCTGCGGCTACCGTCGTAGTCATACTGCTGCTCTTCACCGGCGGCAATAATCTCCTCGCGTACAGGATTGCCCAGCGTGAGCGTTTCGATATCACTGTTAAAAGCTGCCGGGAAACCTGTGACTACGGTTTTAGCCAGCGGTGACAGCATTCGATTAGTCGTACCCGCGATGGCATTCTGCTCGTGAATCAGCAGCGGCCGGCGCAGCAACCAGGCTGCCACCCCGGCGGGGCCGGCGACATAACCGCCCATGCCGACCACACAAGCCGGTTGCAATCGCAACACCAACCAGAGCGCCTGAAGTGACGCCACGCCCAGTGCAATTAACCCCTGGATCTTGTCCAGGATCCCCTTGCCGCGCACACCGCGCACGGCGAGATGATGGAGCGTGATGCCAGCAGCCGGAACAACTCGCTGCTCCAGGCCTCGAGACGTCCCCACCCACTCAACCCGGTGTCCGCGCTCACGCAATTCATTGGCGACAGCCAGGGCTGGATAAACATGGCCACCAGTGCCACCTGCCATCATCAGGACCAGGGAGCTCACTTCTTCACCTCCCCGTGACGCACGCTGTTTTCGATACGCAATACCAGCGCCAACATGACACAGCACACAATCAGACTGGTGCCGCCATAGGAAACGAACGGCAGGGTCAGCCCCTTGGTGGGCAATAGGCCCGAGCTCACACCCATGTTCACAAATGCCTGACCGGAGAACACCAGCGCCACGCCATAGCAGACATAGGCGCCAAAAGGTTGCGCTGCTAATTGAGCCGCGCGACCCACCCAGAGAATTCGACCTATCAGTGCGATATACAGCAAGATCACCGCCAAGGCACCGACGAAGCCGGTCTCCTCAGCCCAGATCGAAAAGACGAAATCGGTGTGTGCCTCAGGCAAGTAGAACAGCTTCTGGACGCTGTTACCCAGGCCAACGCCAAACCACTCGCCGCGGCCAAATGCGATCAATGACTGCGTCAACTGAAAACCGGTGTCATAAGGATCGGCCCAGGGATCGGTATACGCCGTGAGTCGTTTTACGCGATACGGTTCACTGACCACCAGAACCAGCAAAGCGCCCAACGCGCCGGCGCCCACCACCATGAAGTGAACAATCTTCACGCCCGCCAGGAACAACATACCGAAAGCGCTCCCGGCAACAATGACCGTGGCACCAAAGTCAGGCTCCACCATCAACAGCAAGGTGGCAGCAAACAGGACGGCCATGGGCTTGAGGAAACCCTGCCACTCATACCTCACCTCGTGCTCGCGCCGCACCATGTAACCCGCCAGATAGACGACCATGGCAAGCTTGGCAAACTCCGATGGCTGCAGCGTGAAAGGACCCAGAGGCAGCCAGCGCTGACTACCATTAACTTCGCGCCCGACGCCGGGTATCAGCACCAGAATCAACAGCGCAAGTGCGATAAACAGCCAGACCCAGCCGGTCTGCTCCCAGAACTCCAGCGGAATGCGATAAACCACTATCGCTGCACCCAACGCCACTCCCATGTAAATCAGATGACGCACGGTGTGAAACCAGGTACTGCTGTAGTTAATATCGGCATACTCAATCGATGCAGAGCTAATCGCTACAAGCCCCACCAACATCAGGGCGACCCCCAGCATCAGCAGACCGGTATCAGGCATAAGAGAGGGAGCACTGACGGCGCGACTCATGCGTCCACCTCCAGCATCGAAACGGCTTCGCGGAAGGCGTCGCCGCGAGCGGCAAAACCGGGATACATATCAAAGCTCGCACAGGCCGGCGAAAGCAGTATCGTTTCACCCGGCGCGGCGAGCGCAGCAGCATTACGCACAGCCTCAGCCATGTCCTCACAGCGCAGGATTTCAGTGACAGGCCCGAGCGCCTCTTCCAGCAGGGCCGCATCTTCGCCGATCAACAGCACGTGCTTGCAGTGTTGCTGCACAACGCGGCGCATGGCACTGAAGTCCGCCCCTTTACCTTGACCACCGGCAATGAGCAGAACATCGCGCTCTCCGCCCAGCCCGGCGAGTGCCGCCTGGGTCGCACCTACATTCGTTCCCTTGGAATCGTTGACATAGCTGACGTCGTTAAGCCGGGCCACGAGCTCGCAGCGGTGCGGCAACCCGCGGAACAGTTTCAGGGCGCGACACATAGCGTCGACCGGTAGTCCGGCGGCTCTCCCGAGCGCTAGTGCTGCAAGCGCGTTTGCCTGATTGTGCAGGCCTACAATGCCGAGCTCATCAATAGCCAGCAATGGCTCAGCCCCATAGCAAAGGTAACCATCGCGCAGACCAAAGCCGTGCAATTCAGGCTCGCCGAGTCGCCAGCTCACCACCTCAACGTCTTCCGGCACCAATGGCACGGTAAGTGGGTCGCTGCGATTGACCACGACTTTACGACAACCCTGAAATATACGGTGCTTGGCCTGGTGATAACGCACCAGGTTACCGTGGCGGTCCAGGTGATCGGCACTGACGTTCAGTACGGTCGCGACTTCAAGGCCGAGATTTCCGGCACGCTCCAGTTGAAAGCTGGACAGCTCGAGTACATACAGATCTCTTGCTGGTGCCAACAAGTCCAACGCCGGGGTCCCAAGGTTCCCGCCAACACCCACATCCAGACCTGCCTCCAGCGCCATGGCGCCGACCAGCTCAGTCACTGTGGATTTCGCGTTCGAGCCGGTAATACCAACCACTGGCGCCTGCGCCGCTGCGACGAACAGGTCGATATCACCGACCAGTGTGGCACCCGCCTCCAGTGCTGGAGCCAGCATCTGGTCATCAGGCGCAATACCGGGGCTCACAATAAGCTCATCTGCACCGGTAAGAAGCTCGGCGGGAAACTCGCCAAGATAGACCGGGACATCCGGCATCTCAGCCTGCACTTGCGCCAGGCCGGGTGGCTTTTCGCGGGTATCGACGATAGCAAAAGGTTGGCCGCTCTTGTGCAGGAAGCGCGCGCAGGACAAACCCGTGACGCCCAGGCCGACTACCACCCGGTTCACGCTGCTTGCTATTACGTCCTGTACCACTGCCTGTGTCACTCCTACCTCAGCTTCAGTGTCGCCAGCCCAAACAGGACCAGCATCACGGTGATAATCCAGAAACGCACAATGACCCTGGGCTCTGGCCACCCCTTCAATTCGTAGTGGTGGTGGATTGGGGCCATGCGAAAAATGCGCTTACCTGTCAGCTTGAAGGAGGCTACCTGGAGAATGACCGATACGGTCTCCAGTACGAAAATGCCTCCCATCACAAAAAATACGATCTCGTGACGCGTGATCACTGCGACTGTTCCCAGCGCGGCGCCCAGCGCCAACGCACCTACATCGCCCATGAATACCTGAGCGGGATAGGTGTTAAACCAGAGGAAACCAAGCCCGGCCCCGGCGATGCTGCCGCAGAACACAGCCATTTCCCCGCTCCCTGCCACATAGGGAATCTGCAGGTAGTCAGCGAAATTTGCATGGCCGGTCAAGTAGGCAATGATCCCCAATGCTCCGCCCACCATCACCGTCGGCATAATCGCCAGGCCGTCCAGACCATCGGTGAGATTGACAGCATTGCTGGAACCGACGATCACGAAGTAGGTCAGCAGGATGAACAGCGGGCCCATGTCCCAGGCGAAATCCTTGATAAAGGGAACATACAATTCAGTAGTGACCGGGGTATCGATGTAGACATAGAGATAGAGCGCAGCGGCGAGACCCGCGATCGACTGCCACAGGTACTTCCAACGAGCCGGCAGGCCCCGGGAATTTTTCTCGACGACCTTGCGATAGTCATCTACCCAGCCCACCGCGCCAAAAACAGCCGTTACCAGCAGCGCTATCCAGACATAGGCATTGCGCAGGTCCGCCCACAGCAACGTGGAAATCGCTATGGCAACCAGAATGAGCGCACCGCCCATGGTCGGTGTACCGGCCTTGCTAAGATGGCTCTGGGGCCCATCATCCCGCACGGCCTGTCCCACCTGGTAGTAGCTCAGCTTGCGAATCATGTAGGGACCAACCATGAGCGATATAGCCAGCGCCGTGCCCGCAGCGAGAATCCCGCGCAACGTGAGATACTGGAAAACCTGAAATCCACTTTCGAACTGACTGAGGTATTCAGCGAGAAAAAGGAGCATCAGCGCTCTCCTGCGCTTGCGAGCGCCGTCAGTCCATTCACCACACGCTCCATCCGGGCCCCACGAGATCCCTTCACGAGAACCGCATCTTCAGGGCCGAACGACTCCACGCCTGCTGCAAGTGCCTGGTCACAATCTTCGAACCAGCGCCCGCCGCTGCCGAACACCTCGACCGCCTCTCGCAGTTCCTCCCCGACACCCCAGAATTGATCCAGGCCGGCCTCCCGGGAAAATTCGCCCATCTGCCTATGCATCATCGCACTCTCGGGGCCCAGCTCACGCATTACACCGAGCACGAGGGTACGGCGTCCTGATGCCTCAATAAGCGTTTCGATGGCAGCTTTAACCGAGCCCGGGTTGGCGTTATAGCTGTCGTCAATGACCAACGCCCCACTGGCATTGCGCACCGCGGCAAGACGGCCAGCAACCGGTTGCACCGCAGCTAGCCCGGCGGCGATTTCGGCAAGTTCCAAACCGCAGGCCAGGCCCACAGCAACAGCTGCGAGGGCATTGCTATGATTATGGGGGCCGGGCAAAGCCAGCATGGCAACGAACTCACCCACCGGCGTAGCAATCCGCAATTCACTACCCTCGATACCGAGTGAACGCGCCTCCAACAGGTGCACCGCAGCAGCGCTCGATACGGTGGAGAAATCAATGACACGGGCTTCTCCTGCACGCGCTCGCCAGGCATCAGCCCAGGCCTGGTCGGCATTTATCACCGCCACACCCTGAGTGCCAAGGGCGTCATATATCTCAGCCTTGGCATCGGCAATCTGCTCTACACTGCCAAAGCCATCGAGATGTGCAGGCATCGCATTAAGCAACAGGGAAACAGTGGGCTTGCCGATTTCACACAGCCACTCGATATGGCCTTTACCCGCGGCACCCATCTCCACCACAGCGAATTCATCGCCGGGGCCAAGGCGCAACAATGTGAGTGGAACACCCACCTCATTATTAAAGTTGCCATCAGTCGCGAGGGTTTCACCTCGCTGCGACAAAACAGCGTGCACAATATTTTTGACTGTGGTTTTCCCGGCACTGCCGGTAATTGCCACCAGCGGCCCGCTGAACTGAGCGCGATTATAGGCGCCCAGCAGACCAAGCCCGCGCTGTGTGTCCGCAACTTGCAGCTGCGGCAGAGCCGCCGTACTTTCGCGGCTGATCATGACTGCCGCAGCGCCCGCGTTGGCAGCGACATCGAGGTAGTTATGGCCGTCGAAGTTATCACCCGACAGAGCGACAAACAGGTCACCTGTTTTGAGCTCTCGGCTATCGGTGCAAACACTGTCTATCCGGCAATCGCCACCGACGAGGATCGCATTGAGCGGCTCACACAATTCCGCAAGACTGAATGAACGCATCATGCCTCCACCCTCTCTTGCGCGGCTTGCAGCGCCTTCGCAGCCTGGGCCTCATCGCTGAAGTAGATCTTGTTACCCTCAATAATCTGGTAATCCTCGTGTCCCTTGCCTGCGATCACCACACAATCACCCGCCTGTGCGTCAGTAATCGCCAACGCAATGGCCTTCGCTCTATCGACCTCAAGTTGATACTGGCCGCTACATCCGACCTCTATATCGGCAACAATGGCAGCCGGGTCTTCTCCGCGCGGGTTGTCGCTGGTGACCACGACGCGGTCAGAATGGCTACAGGCTATCCTGCCCATCACCTGCCGCTTGGATTGATCGCGATCGCCACCACAGCCAAATACGGTAATAAGCTCGCCCGCTACCTGCGGTCGCAGGGCAAGCAATACTTTCTCGAGTGCATCAGGGGTATGGGCGTAGTCGACGATCACCTGCAATCCCTGCTCGTTCGCGATGGCCTGCATGCGCCCTGGCACTGGCTGCAGCTGACTGACTGCGGCCAGGACCTTGTCGAGCGCCTCACCCGCCAGCACTACCGCGGTAATAGCGGCCGCCAGATTTAACAAATTGAAGTCGCCCGCGAGCGGGCTATCGAATTCGCCTTTACCCCAGGGGGTTCGCAGCAGCCCATGCACACGACCCGCCGCGAAAGTGGCGCCTTCTACGTAGATATCTGCCGTGGCATCCCGCAAGGAATAGCGATAAGCGGTAACGGCGGGGTCGAGCACTTGCAGTACTCGCGGTGAGTACGCGTCGTCAAGATTGACCAATGCGTAGCGCAGACCTTCTGTGTTAAACAGCGCAAGCTTGGCCCGGCCATAGGCCTCCATGCTGCCGTGATAATCCAGATGGTCCTGAGAAAGATTTGTGAAGATAGCGGTCTCAAACGCGACGCCATTAACCCGCCCCTGAACCATCGCGTGGGAGGACACTTCCATGCACACAGCGAAGACGTCGTCATCGCGCCACGCTGCAAGCTGATGTTGCAGAGACACTGAGTCAGGTGTGGTATTACCGCCCTGGGATACAGCCTCATCCAGGCTCGCTCCAAGCGTGCCAATCACGCCACAGGGCTTACCCAGCAGGCGTACCAGTTGGGCCACCAGGCGGCTGACGGTGGTTTTCCCGTTGGTACCCGTGACCCCAACCATGTGCAGTTCGCGAGAGGGATGACCATAGAATTTCGACGCAAGAAAACCAGACTCCTGCTGCAGCTCGGGCACTTCGACCAGCGGCACCGGTACCGCATCCACAAAGCCGGCTATCGGCGGTTCGGCCAGCACTGCGCTCGCGCCATTGGCGACCGCCTGCTCTATAAACTGGCGTCCATCGTGCTGCTCACCGGGTATGGCCAGGAACAAATCTCCCGCCTGAACCTTGCGGCTGTCGAGCTCGATTCCCCGAAGCTCAGTCCCAGCACCCTCGCAATCGGGGCGCTCAATCAATTGTGCCAGCGCCATCATGCGGCACCACCACGCCCGGTCGAGGCCACAGCGACCTCCTCGGGCAAATCAGTCGGAGTAACGCCCAGCAGGCGCAGCGCGCCACGAGTCACTTTAGAGAAGACCGGAGCTGCTGCAGACCCGCCGCCGTAAGACTCGCCCTTGGGTTCATTGATGACCACAACGGTGACCACACGTGGATCATCGACCGGCGCGACCCCGGCAAAAAGAGCGACGTAGGAGTTATCGATATACCCCTGAGGCCCCACCTTGTGCACAGTGCCTGTTTTACCCCCTACCTCATATCCGGCTACGCGCGCCTTGCGCGCCGTGCCGTGTTCTCCAGTAACCCGACCGAGGACCTTGAGCACCTCTGCCGCAACATCCGGAGATATAACCTGAACACCCTCCTCCGCCTCGCCGTCACGGGCGAGCAGAGAAACCTCCTGCATAATGCCGTTGTTGGCGAACACACTGTAGGCGCGCGCCAATTGCAAGGGCGTGGTAGTGATGCCATAACCGAAGGCCAGGGAAATTTTTTCAGTGGAATACCAGCGGGGCCTGTTGGGCAATACGCCGGCGCTTTCCCCAGGGAAACCCGTTCCCAGCGGCTGACCAATTCCGAAACGGTTAAATACCTCCCAGATCGGCTCATGACCGAGCTCAACCGCCAGCTTGGTTACACCGACCTGGCTGGACTTTTCAATCACCCGCGAAAGGCTGATCTCGCCATAGTTGCGCGGATCGGGATAGGTCTTGGGGCCCACCCGAATCCAGCCCGGCGATGTATCAATCATGGTATCGGTGGTGTAGAGGCCACTTTCGAGCGCAGCAACCAGCGTCAGACTCTTCATAGTCGAGCCCGGCTCATACGTGTCAGTGAGCGCGCGATTACGAGTGGTCCCGCCCTTCATGTTCTTGCGGCTATTGGGGTTGAACACCGGATAGTTGACCATCGCCAGCACTTCGCCCGTATGCGCATCGAGAGTCACCACGGTGCCACTTGCAGCACCCGCTGCCGTGACCGCCTTCGCCAATTCGCGGTGCTGCAGGTGCTGCAAGCGCAAATCGATACTCAGACGCAATGGATTACCGGGACGTGCTGGCTGCACCACACCGATATCACGGATCATCTGGCCCCTGAGATCCTTGATGTACTTTTTCTTGCCCGGCACACCCTGCAGATGCGCATCGAACGCGAATTCCATGCCGGCGATACCTTCATCATCGAGATTGGTAAAACCAACCAGCTGCGCCGCGACCTCACCTGCAGGGTAGAAGCGACGATATTCACGCTCGCCATACACACCCCGAATCCGCTTACCGAGAATTTCACGCGCCTCGTGTGGCACACGGTGCCGATCGAGATACATAAACTGCTTCCCCTCGTACCGCGCAACTCGCTCCTTGAGCGAGGACAGCGTCATACCCAGCGCCGCAGCCAGCTCGGGCAAACGCTCCGTATCAAGGTGAAGGGGGTTTGCCCAGATCGACACGACCGGGGTACTCACGGCCAGGGGCTCACCGTGGCGATCCGTAATGACACCGCGATAGGCGGGAATTTCAGCACTGCGGAGCGAACGGGCATCACCCTGATTCTGGAGAAAGGTATACCCGCGCTCTGTTTCAAGAATCTGCAGGGACAGGACTCGACCAATCAACACCACCGCCATCGACAGCAGGGCAAACGCCACCAGGTAAAGGCGCCACATTGAAGGCTGCTGCTGTGCTCTCTTGCGCGCTGCCGCCTTCATCGGCCCACCACTTCATAGCGAGCCAGGTCGGGCTCCGCCATTTGCAACTCACCGCGGGCAACCTTTTCGACCCGGTAGTGTGACGCCCAGGTACTTTCCTCGAGCAGCAGTCGACCGTAATCTTCCTGCAAATGCCACTGGCGGGCCTCCAAGGCCTGCAAATGCGTATAGAGCTCGCGACACGCGTGAGTTGTATGAATCACAGCAAAGGCGGAGACCAGCACCAACACGCCGAGCGCCAGGGTGCCGAGCTGCCATGGGCGCTCGCTGGCAGTTTCGCTGGCGCGCACTTTCGCGGTGACCATTTTCTTGCCCTGCACCCGCGAGCTCATGCGATTTTCTCCGCCACGCGCATCACAGCACTGCGGGACCGGACGTTTTCTCCCAGCTCCTCTTCGGAAGCCTTCACCGCCTTGCCCACCAGCTTCATGCGCCGATTGAGCGCAGCATCAGTGACCGGCACGCCCGGCGGCAATTGCTCGCCACGCGCCATATCGCGCATATAGCGCTTGACCATCCGGTCTTCAAGCGAGTGAAAACTGATCACCACAAGGCGACCTCCCACCTTGAGCATGTCCAGCGCGGAATCGAGTAAATCGCGCAAATCGCCCAGCTCGCGGTTCACCTGAATGCGAATCCCCTGGAAGGCGCGTGTGGCGGGATGCTTGTGTTTCTCCCAACGGGGGTTTGCCTCTTTAACAACCTGGGCCAGCTGGCCGGTCGTTGTCAGCGAGCCGGTATCGCGCGCGGCGACGATGGCGCCCGCGATACGCTTGGCAAAACGCTCTTCTCCGTATTCTTTCAGCGCGTAAGCAATATCTTGCTCGTCGGCACGAGAGAGCCACTCGGCGGCAGTCTCGCCGGAGCTGGTATCCATACGCATATCCAGCGGGCCATCCTGCAAGAAACTGAAGCCGCGTTCGGCCTCATCCAACTGGGGACTGGAAACGCCAAGATCAACCAGAATGCCGTCTACAGACTCGCAACCCAGTTCACTCAGGTGAAGCGGAAGACTGGCAAAAGAACCGTGATAAAAAGTAAAGCGGGGATCAGCAGCAGCGAGCTCGCGGGCAGAATCTATCGCAACGGGGTCCTTGTCGACGCCCAGCAGCTGACCGTCATCAGCAAGGCGATCCAGCACTGCGCGACTGTGACCACCCCGACCAAAAGTACCATCCACGTAGAAGCCACTGGGCGCCGTTACCAGAGCTTCAGTTGCCTCTCGTAGTAGTACTGTCAAATGCATGCTGGCCACCTACAGTGTCAGCGAGAACAATTCGTCGGGAACTTCCGTCAGCGGACCCGCGTCCGCCAGCGCCTGCTCCCGTTCGGCCATCCACAATGCTTCGGACCAGATTTCCATCTTGTTGCCCTGCCCGACCAACACCAGCTTCTTGCTCAATTCGGCGTACTCGCGCAGTGACTGGGGCAACAACATGCGCCCACTGGCGTCCAACTCAATATCGGTGGCGTAGCCCAGCACCAGGCGCTGAAAGCGCTTGATGGCCGGCTTGAGAGCTGGCAGGGCCTGGATTTCGCGCTCGATGCGCTCCCACTCTGGCAGTGGATAAACCGCGAGACACGCAGTCTGGGTATCAATGGTGACAACAATCTTGCCTTCGCATTGAGACAGCAATGGCTCACGCTGGCGCGCCGGCATTGCCAGGCGACCCTTCGCATCCATTGATATGTGCTGTACTCCACGAAACACGGCGCGCTTCCCCACTCACTGTCCAATTGATCCACAAAAAGACAGATTTACCCACTTATTCCCACTTTTCGACACTATAGGCCTGTGGATATAGCAGGTCAACCGAGGCAGCTTAGAAAAAACGCTGTAAATTCAAGCCGTTACGGGGCATTTAAGCGCATTTTTGAGTATTTTACGAGATAAATATACCTACAAAACAGCCTCATAACTCCAACACTTAAGTAATCACTTTAAGTTACAGGCTAGTTTTTTATCTGGAGGGCTTTTTTTATTACCTATTGGAATAACCGGGATACATTTTAACGATTGGGAGAAAAGAAGAAGCCCCTGGACCGGCAAGGTCCAGGGGCTTCAGTAAGCGAGTCGGTCTGTAAGCCGGGTTCTGTCGTGGACGACCATTCATCTGCGACAACCGTCACCGATTGCCTGAAGCGACCTACCCGAACCCGCCGCGGGCCGCGGCTTAAGGGTTCCTATTTGGTCTTGCTCCGAGTGGGGTTTACCATCGCCGCGCCTGTTACCAGCCACGCGGTGCGCTCTTACCGCACCTTTTCACCCTTACCTCTGCGAACAGAGGCGGTATCCTTTCTGCTGCACTTTCCGTAGGCTCACGCCCCCCAGAAGTTATCTGGCACCCTGCCCTGTGGAGCCCGGACTTTCCTCCCCTCACACGTGAGGAGCGATCGCCCAACCAACTCGCGGCGCAGGTTACCTAGCATGGGAACCGGTTACAAGCCTATTTCTGGCCGAGCAGGTAGTCGTACAGATCGCGCTTCCTCAGGCCAGTGTGCTCAGCAACAATGGCGGCAGCCTTTTTGCCGGGAAGTTCTTCGGCGATCCGTTCAAGTAACCTCGCCGTGTCGGCGTCCAGGCTCACATCTCCCTGATCTCGGCCGGCGACTACGAGCACAATCTCACCTTTCTGCTGGTTGGCATCGCTGACAACAAAGCCGTGAAGCTCTGCCAGCGGCGCACGATGAACGGTTTCAAAGGTCTTGGTGATCTCCCTGACCAGCACGGCTTCGCGCTCGGGGCCAAACACGCCAACCATGGCGTGCAATGCGTCCGCTACCCGGTGCGGTGCCTCATAAAAAACCAGAGACGCGGCTTCGTCGACCAGATCCTGCAGGCGCTGAGCGCGAGCCCCTGCCTTGGCGGGAAGAAAACCCTCAAAGCGGAAGCGATCAGTGGGCAGGCCACAGACACTCAGAGCAGCAATGGCAGCGCAGGGCCCGGGAATGGCGACAACCTTGTGACCGGCTGCCTGCACCTCTCGCACCAGACGGTATCCGGGATCGGAGATCAGTGGTGTACCGGCGTCAGAAATAAGGGCCACAGTACCGCCATCTCGCAAGGTATTCACAATACGGGCGGGCGCTCGCTCACCACTGTGCTCGTGATAGGGAATAGCGGGGCTTTCAATACCGAAGTGTTGCAGCAGGCGGGCGCTGTGGCGGGTATCCTCAGCGGCGATAAGGTCGGCGTCGCGCAGCACCTGCACCGCTCGCTGCCCCATATCACCCAGATTTCCGATGGGTGTGGCAACAATATACAACCCAGTTTCCACGATTTCCCCTTATAATATCGCCACGCGCCACAAGCTGTGGCAGGCTTGCCAGAATTGAATCGGTGCAGCATAGCATGAGAGCAACCCATCCCCTGCCTTGGTATATGACCCGGGCCAGCTTTGGCCTAGCCTTGGCCACCCTCCTGATCGCCTGTGGCGGAACGCCGCAAAAAGAGGCGCCTGAACCTGTGTCGCCGGCGACGGAAACGACGCCGGACCTCAAAGGCCTGACAATGCCAGCGAGCCTCTATCGCAATGAATTCCAGGCTGCCGAGGCAGCACTGGCTCGCAACCAGTGGATGGTGGCAGAAACCAGCCTGACCCCACTCGCTGAAACAACCCTGGATGCAAACGATAGCGCGCGTCTCACCTACACAGAGGCGCGCATTGCACATCTTCGCGGTGACGATCCTGGCGCCCAGGCTCTACTCAAGGCCATGGACCAACCTGGACTGCACCCGGCCATCGCCTACCGCGCGCACAATTTTCAGCGTCACCTGCTCGACCTGCAACGCGATTACCTGACCAGCGCTGCACTGGGCGCACAACTGCTGGCCATCGCCCCCTCAAGCGACCAGTTGGCCCTCAAGCGCAGCGTATGGCACGACCTCATGCGCACGCCCCCCGCTAACATTGCGCGAGCCCGAGGCACCAGTACCGATCAGCAGTGGGCCGCATGGTTGGAACTGGCAGAACTCGCCAACCAGGACTCCACCCATCTGGCGACGGGTCTTCCCGCCTGGCAGGCCAACAACCCGGGGCACCCCGCGAATTCACCACTCCCCGGCGGCTTGCAGTATCTTCAGGATCAGACGGCGGCGCCGCATCAGGTGGCCCTTATGCTGCCGCTTTCGGGCCGACTAGCCCCCGCTGGCAAGGCTGTGCGAGACGGATATCTGGCAAGTTACTTCAAGGCTCGCCAGGGGAACGCCGCCCCCTTTGAAATCAGGGTTGTCGACAGTGATCTCTACCCTTCCGTCACTGAAGCCTACCGGGCTGCAATAAACGGCGGCGCCCGCATGGTTGTCGGCCCACTCAGCAAAAATGCTGTAGCCGAATTGGCACTCGAGCCCGGCAGGCCGGTGCCCATCCTGGCCCTCAATCAAATGGATGGGAGCCTTCCCGCCGGGAATAGCGCGCTTATTCAATTTGCCCTGGCCCCGGAAGATGAGGCCGCCCAGATAGCCGAAGTCGCCTTTGGCGATGGTGCTCGCCGAGCCCTTTTGCTGCGCCCAGCTGGCGCCTGGGGCGATAAAATGGAGCAGGCCTTGCGCGCTCGCTGGCAAACACTGGGAGGGACCTTTAGCAGCGCCCTTGCCTACACGGGTCAGGACGACTACTCCGCCAGCATAAAAAACGGCCTCGGCATCGCCAGCAGCGAGGCGCGCCGCCGCCAGTTGCGCGACATGCTGGCCGAGCCCGTCGAGTTTACCCCCCGGCGCAGACAGGACATTGACGCCATTTTCCTGCTGGCAAGGAACGCCGCCGAGGCCCGCTCCATGAAGCCCCTGCTCGCCTTCCATTACGCCGGAGCGCTTCCGGTCTACGCCACTTCCAGTGTTTACCGTGGCAGCGCCGACGACCGCGATCGGGATCTGAACGGCTTGAACCTCGTTGAATTACCCTGGCTACTGGGCTCCAATCGCGAGCTGAGCGAGGCCTTGGCGAAGGCGAGCATCGACGCCTACCCTCGCCTGAACGCGCTGGGCGCCGACGCGTACTTGCTTCAATCGCGCTTCCTGCAGCTCCAGGCAGGACCCGACCTGCTTATCCGCGGAGACACCGGCTTGTTAAGCCTGAACCCGCAACTGCAGATCGAGCGAGAGCTGGTACCGGCCAAATTTGATGGAGGCGAACTCGCCCCACGCTGATTAAAATCCCGGGGCATGAAGCACCTGGGAGACAGCTATGAGAACTTCGCGAGCCAGTGGCTGCTGGACAGAGGCTTGCGGTTACTGGAGCGAAATTTTCGCTGCAAGGTGGGCGAAATAGACCTGATCGCTCTGGACGGAGATCAGCTTGTTTTCGTGGAGGTACGCGCCCGCAGCAACCCTCGCTTTGCTTCCGCTGTGGCAACAGTTGACCGGCGCAAACAACGCAAGCTGCGCCTCGCTGCGCTTCACTACCTGCAGAAGACCCGGGGCACAACCAGGGTGCACTGTAGATTTGACGTGATCGCCATCGAGCCGCGACAATTCCCGGATGAACCTGCCGTCCGCTGGATTCGCTCAGCCTTCTGAAACCCAGGATTGCACGACAACAAAAAGGGACACTGTGGATCACTACCAGATTATCGCCGAACGATTTCAGAACACACTAGAAAGCGCTGCCATGTCGGTCGACCAACTCGCCGACCCCATCGCCAGCGCCTGTGAATTGATCACTCAGGCGCTGCTGCAGGACCGGAAAATCATCAGCTGCGGGGCCGGCGTCGACGCCGCCCTGTCCCAACTCTTCAGCAACAGCCTGCTCTACAGCCTGGGCGAAGAACGCCCCGCACTGCCGGCTATAAGCCTGGGCTGGGACGCAGGCGCCTCGCCGACCGCGCCAGCGGCACACCGTTTCAGCCATACGCTCCGCGCCCTGGGCCAGGAGGGAGATGTGCTCCTGACCATCAGCAGCGCCGAGCCAGACCCCAGCGTGATATCCGCGCTAGAGGTAGCCGGCGAGCGCGGTATGACCACCGTCGCGCTGTGTAACGCCAACGATATCCCCGACGCGATGTTTTCCATTACGATCAACGGAACCACTCGGCGTACCGTGGTCGAACTACATACCATGGTGCTACAAACGCTTTGCGAACTCATCGAGGCCAGCCTCTTCGGAACCGGACACTGACAATGAATCGACCATCCCACCCCCTGCTCCTGACTGCCCTGCTAACCTCTCTGCTGACTTTGGCTGGCTGCGGCCACATGCTCGCGGGCATGGAAACCAACGCAATTGAGGAAGATCAGGGTGAACGCACCTGGGGGCGCATGGTCGAGGACGATAGCATTGAGACCAAATCGCGAGTGAACATTCACGCTGCCGATGAAGCCTTCGACAACGCGCACCTCAATATCGTCAGCTACAACGGTTATGTCCTGATTGCGGGACAGGTTTCCTCCGAAGCACTGAAAGCCAAGGCAACAGATGTTGTCCGCGAAATTCGCGGCGTCAGGCGGATCTACAACGAACTGGAAATTGCCGCTCCCAGTTCTGGCATGACCCGCACCTCGGATACATGGATTACAACCAAGGTGAAGTCGTTCTACCTCGGGAGTTCAGACATCCAGGGGCAACGGGTAAAAGTCGTCACTGAAAACGGAGTGGTCTATCTGATGGGACTGGCGACTCGCGCAGAAGCTGATCGTATTGCAGCCGAAGCCTCCGATGTCGGCGGCGTGCAGAAAGTGGTCAAACTGTTCGAACTGCTGGACTAAAACGAAAAAGGCGCGATTCTCAATCGCGCCTTCCAGTTTACTTGACGATTTTCAGTGAGGGCCGGCCCTCGGGCTTGCTCGGTTCCGGCGGGGCATCGTCCGGTGGCGTAGGCTCATCCTCCGGCTCCTCCTCTGGCTCGAACACCATACCCTGACCGTTCTCACGGGCGTAGATACCGATGACTGCACTGGTGGGAGCGTAGACGTCTTTGGCTACGCCACCAAAACGACCGTTGAAAGCCACCGCTTCATTGCTAATATCAAGATCCATCACAGCCGTGGGAGAGATGTTCAGGACAATCTGCCCATCCTTCACATACTGCTCCGGCACCATCACGTTTTCCTGCATGGCATCCACAAGAATGTATGGCGTGCAGCCGTTGTCCACGATCCACTCGTAGAGCGCGCGCATAATATAGGGCCGGCTGGAGGTCATTTTCATGTAACGCGGTTCGTCAATGAGCGCCCCCTCAGGAGCGCATCTCCCGCTCCTGCTCGGAAAGACTCTCCTGGAAGGATTCACGAGCGAACAACGCGTCCATGTAGGTGAACAGCGGTTTGGTCTGCTTGGTGTTACGGATATCAACGCCCAGGGCAGGCAGGCGCCACAGGATAGGAGCAATACAGCAATCGACCAGAGTGAATTCTTCGCTCATAAAGAAAGGCTTCTCGGCGAAGATCGGCGCAATGGCGGTGATGCTCTCCTTCAGCTCCTTGGTGGACTTCTTGATCACGTTGTCGCTGCGTGTGTGCAGGATGGCGTCAACCAGGGCACACCAGTCTTTCTCGATGCGATGAATCAGCAGGCGGCTCTCGGCGCGCGCAACCGGGTACACCGGCAACAGCGGTGGATGCGGAAAACGCTCATCGAGATATTCCATCATCACCTTGGACTCGTACAGAACGAGGTCGCGATCCAGTAGCGTCGGCAGGCTGTTGTACGGATTGAGTTCTGACAGTTCCGCCGGGGGGTGGGCCGAGTCGGATTCGATCAGATCCACTGTCACACCTTTCTCCGCCAGGACGATACGCACCCGGTGGCTGTAGTGACTGGTGGGGTCCGAAAAAAAGGTCATTGAAGACCGCTTTGCCACAACACCCATGGAGAATTCCTCTATTGATTAACTAGAAACAAAAACGCAGCGAGACGTCACGCCACGCTGCTGCAGTGCGATCGCTAAGGATCAGTGTACGTCTTTCCAGTATTCGCGGTTCAGCAACCAGGCGAAAACGAAGAACAGTGCGATAAACAGAAGAACGAAAACGCCAGTGCGCTTGCGCTCCATAGCCATTGGCTCGGCTGTGTAGGCCAGGAAGTTGACCAGGTCGTAGATCGCCGCGTCGAACTCTTCAGGCGTTGAAGTACCTGGCTCAGCGACTGACCAGGAACCACAGGGATCGTCGAGAATATCAGCGCCAGTCAGTGGGTCGCGCTTCACGCCGCCATTACCCGCCTTTACCGGACCCGAGGCACATTCCTGCATGCCCTGCATCTCCAACATCACATGGGGCATGCCCACGTCCTTGAATACGCGGTTGTTGACGCCATAGGGGCGGCTGTCATCGCGATAGAAATTGCGCAGGTATGTGTACAGCCAATCAGGCCCACTGCGTGCCGCAGATGCACGAGCTCGGGCCACCAGGGTCAAATCAGGAGGAGTCGCACCGAACCAGGTTTTGGCGGTGCGCTCGTCCATCGCGTTCTCCATCAGGTCACCAATCTTGTAGTTCGGGTCGAACATCAGATGGGATTCCATAAGATCCGCGGGAATGCCGAGATCCTCGGCCACGCGATTGTAGCGAGAGTACTGCAGCGAGTGACAAGCCATGCAGTAGTTCATGTACAACTTGGCACCGTTCTGCAGTGACGCCTTATTGCTGAGATCGACAACCATTTCGTCGCACTCGATCTCACCACAGGCGTAGGCAGATTCGGCACCCACCGCTTTCAGCGGAATAATGGTCAGTGCCAGAATCAGTGCCAGACCCGCCATGCTGCCCCAGAAGCCAATGCCGCCATCGGTGGTGACACGCTCTGGAACCGGCTTGGTTTTATCCATGGCGCTCCAGATGGGCATCAGCAAGAAGAAGGCAAAATAGAACACCGAACAGATCTGCGCGAGGAAGGTACGCGCGGGTGTAGGGTTCTTCACGCCCAGCACACCGAGAATCAGGAAGCAGGCCACGAACAGCACCAACATAACCTTGGTGATGTTGCCGCGGTAGCGCCAGGACTTAACCGGGCTGCGATCCAGCCACGGCAACAGGAACGGAATAGCTACCGAAGCCGCAAAGGCGATAAAGCCCCAGAACTTGTCGGGCACCGCTCGCAGCACCGAATAAAACGGCGTGAAGTACCAGACAGGCGCGATGTGCTCGGGGGTCTTCAGCGCGTTGGCTTCCTCAAAATTTGCGAACTCCAGGAAGTAACCGCCCATCTCCGGCAGGAAAAACATAACTGCACAGAAGATAAACAGGAATACCGCAATCGCCTGCAGGTCATGAACCGTGTAGTAGGGATGGAACGCAACGCCGTCCAGCGGCACGCCGCTCTCGTCCTTGTGCTTTTTGATGTCCACGCCATCAGGGTTGTTGGAACCCACTTCGTGCAAGGCCAGCAGGTGCAACACCACCAGGGCCAGCAGCACAATCGGCAATGCCACAACATGCAAAGCAAAGAAACGGTTCAGGGTGGCCCCGGAAATCAGGTAGTCACCGCGAATCCAGGTGACGATATCTTCACCGACAACCGGTATCGCTCCAAAGAGCGAAATAATCACCTGGGCTCCCCAGTAGGACATTTGCCCCCAGGGCAATACGTAACCTACGAACGCCTCGGCCATCAGCACGACAAAGATGAGCATGCCAAAGATCCAGATCAGTTCCCGCGGCTTCTTGTAAGAGCCGTACAACAGCGCACGGAACATGTGCAGATACACCACCACAAAGAAGGCCGAGGCCCCTGTGGAGTGCATATACCGCAGCATCCAGCCGTAATCGACATCGCGCATGATGTATTCGACGGAGGCGAAGGCATCTTCCGAACTGGGCGTATAGTTCATGGTCAGCCAGATGCCGGTCAGCAACTGGTTGACGAGTACCAACAGGGACAGAACCCCGAAGAAGTACCAGAAATTAAAGTTCTTGGGCGCATAGTACTTGCCCATGTGGGTATCCCACGCGCGCACGATCGGCAGGCGGTCATCAACCCAATCACGCAATCCAACTAGCATATTAATCATCAGGCAGCCTCCGTATCCACGCCAATTACCAGGACGTTGTCACCCTCGAAGGAATACGGGGGAACCACCAGGTTGGCCGATGCCGGTACGCCGGAATAGACGCGCCCCGACAGGTCAAATTTCGATCCATGACAAGGGCAGAAGAAGCCGCCCAGCCACTCTTCGCCACCCAGGTCAGCAGCGCCCACTTCAGGGCGAAACTTGGGAGCACACCCCAGATGAGTACAGAGGCCAACAACCACCAGCAGCTCAGGGCGAAGTGAACGTTCGACGCCTTCGATGTAATCAGGTTGCTCAGAAATCTCTGACAGGGGATCTTTCAACGTGCTGTCCAACTTGGGCAGGTCCGCGACCTGCTCCGGAGTGCGGTGCATCACGTAGACGGGCTTGCCTCGCCACTCGACCACAACCATCTGGCCGGGTTCCAGTTTACCGATGTCCGCCTTCACTGGCGCACCGGCCGCCTTGGCCTTGGCTGACGGGTTCCATGAACCCAGGAAGGGCACAGCTATGCCCACTGCGCCGGCAGCGCCCACCACACTGGTGGCAGCCGTCAGGAACTTTCTCCTGCCGGTGTTCACGCCATCACTACTCATGCTTTTCTCCCCTAGATTTGACGCGGGCGGACGTGGGAAATGTCGCCCCGGAATCCGCGCCTCACAAAATGCTGCCAAATAGTACGGATTTTGGCCGTTTGTTACAAGGTGAACGCCTTGATTCTTAAGCGTTTTGGGGCCCGACCTTGCCCTGAATCAATATGCAGAATGCCGGCTCAAAGCGCGCCCACTCAGGCATAAAAAAACGTCCGCCCCCACCTGGGAGTGGACGTTTCGATCTCTTGCCGCGACCCACCAACGGGTCGCCAAACGAATTAACGCTTGGAGAACTGCGGACGCTTACGCGCCTTGCGCAGACCGACCTTCTTACGCTCAACTTCACGAGCGTCGCGGGTCACATAACCGGCGCCACGCAGGGCTCCGCGCAGTGACTCGTCATACTCCATGAGAGCGCGAGTGATACCGTGACGAATAGCGCCGGCCTGACCGAAGCTACCACCGCCTGCAACGGTCACGTTGACGTCGAATTTGTCATTCATTTCAACGAGTTCCAGCGGCTGACGCACAATCATGCGTGCCACTTCACGGCCAAAATACGCGTCCAGGGGACGCTTGTTGACAGTGATGTTGCCGGCGCCATTCTTGATGAATACGCGCGCGGTGGAGGTCTTGCGACGACCAGTTCCGTAATATTGGGTAGCTGACATAATATAATCCGTTAGATATTCAGTGCTTGCGGCTGTTGTGCGGCGTGCGGATGCTCGCTGCCCGCGTACACTTTCAGCTTCTTGAACATGGCGCGGCCCAGAGGGTTACGCGGCAGCATGCCTTTGACCGCACCCTGCAGTACACGCTCGGGAGCCTTGTCGATCAGCTTTTCAAAAGAGATGGACTTCAGGCCGCCGGGATAACCGGTGTGGCTGTGGTAAATCTTGTCGGTCGCTTTGGCACCGCTTACACGTACTTTCTCAGCATTGATCACAACGATGTAGTCACCGGTGTCAACGTGAGGTGTGTATTCGGCCTTGTGCTTGCCGCGCAAACGATGCGCGATTTCACTTGCCAGGCGCCCCAGAGTTTTGTCAGAAGCATCGACCACGAACCAGTCGTGGGACACGTCTGCTGCTTTGGCACTATACGTTTTCATGAGAATAACCGCCTCTTGGAGGGCTCCAATTTCGAGAGCGCGAATACTACCCGCTGACCCGGGCATTTTCAAGCGGCATGTCGAATAAATTTCGTGGCTAATCGCCACCTATTCACTACCTGTTTCGGGAATTTTCACACTTTGGGGGCCAAAGGCAATCGCAACCCTCTAGGGGCGATGTTCCCGGGCCAGGTATTCATGGGACTGCATTTCCTGCAAGCGCGACTCGGTACGCTGGAACTCGAAAGCCAGGCTGCCCCCGGCATAGAGGTCCAACAGGGGCGCCTCCGCCGTCATGACCAGCTTCACATTGCGGTCGTAAAATTCGTCCACCAGGTTGATAAACCGGCGCGCCTGATCGTTCAGATCGGCAGTGAATCGGGGTACATCCGAGAGCAATACAGCGTGAAAAATTCGTGCCAATTCAATGTAATCGTTCTGCGAGCGGGGGCCATCACAGAGCTCAGCGAACTCAAACCAGGCCACATCGTCAGCGAGGCAACGCACGGTGAGATAGCGGCCATTGATCTCTATTCTTTCCCAGTGCTGCCCCTGCTCAACGGCCAGGGCCTCAAAACTGCTGCGCAAGCTCAGGTCTGCAGCCTGATCCAGGGGGCTGTGATAGAGCTCCGCCTGCTGCAGGGTCCGCAGCCGATAATCGACGCCCGCGTCCACATTTACCACCTGGGTATATTTCTGCACAAGGGCAATCGCTGGCAGGAAACGCTGACGCTGGAGGCCGTTTTGGTACAGATTCTCCGGCTCGATATTGGACGTAGCTACCAGGCTCACGCCGCGGTCAAACAGCGCCTCCATGAGGCCACCAAGAATCATCGCGTCGCCAATATCCGTCACAAAAAACTCATCGAAACAGATAATAATCGCCTGCTCGGCCAGCCTGTCGGCCACGATCTCGAGGGGGTTTTTCTCACCCTCCAGGTCCTTGAGTTCGCTGTGCACCCGCTGCATAAACCGATGAAAATGGGTCCGCAGTTTGCGCTCAAACGGCAAGCAATCGAAAAATGCATCCACCAGGTAGGTTTTACCACGGCCGACCCCGCCCCAAAGGTAAAGCCCTACTTCTGGCTCTGGCGCCTCTTTGCGCAGCCGCTTGATAAACCCACCAAGCCCGCCACCTTCGCGGCGGTTATAGCGTGCGACGAGACGCTCATACAGGTCCTGTAGCAAGCGCACAGCCTCCTCCTGGGCGGGGTCGTGATTGAACCCCTCCCGCTGAAGGTCGGTCTGGTAACGCTGCCAGGGCGTAGTCATGAAGTCGTCATGGAGTAACCACGGGAATGCCGGGTAGAATTTGGCGGCACACTTTACCCACCGGCCGCGCACTTGGCAACGCCACCAAGGTAGAGGCAGCAAGGTCTTTGGCCCCTCCGGCAATAGCTGTATACTAGCGCACCCACCCGGTGGCGGTGGGATGACGGCTAGAGGATTAATTCGTGTACGACCTGACCATTGTTATCGCGGCTGCCGCTGCAGCCCTCGTTGTTGGCTTGTTGCTGGGCCTGATGTTCGGGCGCCGCAGCTCACCTGCGGGGCAGAAGCACCGCGAAGTCGAGCGCAAATTGGACCAGGTTCTGCAGGACAAGAAGGTCTACGAGGATGAGGTGGTCGAACACTTTTCCGAAACTGCCCAATTGCTGAACGACCTCACCAAAAGCTACCGCAACGTGCACAACCACCTCGCCAAAGGCGCCGGTGAGCTGTGTCAGGGCAAGGGCCCCGTGGCGCTAGTGAACAGCGCACGCGATCCGGCAGAGATTCCGCAGAACCTTACCGATGTCCAGCAACCTCTGGACTATGCACCAAAAACCTCACCGGACGAGAAGGGCATGCTGAACGAAGAGTTCGGGCTCGACCGCTCAAAAACAGCCGAAAACGCGGATGAAGTTGAGGCTCCACCCAGAGTTTAAGGCGTTCAAACAGGGTTGGGGACGTCGATAAACCGGTGTTCCAGACCAAATAACTCCGCCAGCCGCTCACCCACGGCCTGCACCCCATAACGCTCTGTTGCATGGTGCCCGGCGGCAACAAACTGAATCCCCTCCTCTCTCGCGGTATGGACCGTGGGCTCTGACACTTCGCCGGTGAGAAACAGGTCCGCCCCCGCCGCCACTGCGGCATCGATATAGGACTGGGCTGCCCCGGTACACCAGGCGACGCGGCGCACCAAACGGTCGTCCTCGCCAATCAACAGAGGCTTCTGCCCCGTCAGCGCAGCCACCTGACTGCAGAAGCGGGCTGCGGACACCGGCTCCGGCAAGCTGCCGATATTCCCCACACCCTGGCGGTCCTGTGGATCGAGCGGATCCAGGCCTTCAATCCCTAGCAGTTGACCCAGGCACGCGTTATTACCCAGCTCTGGATGGGCATCCAACGGCAGGTGATACGCCAGCAGGCTTACATCTGCCTTGAGCAATGCGCCCAGACGGCGACGCTTCATCCCGACCACTGGCGCCGACTCTCCCTTCCAGAAATAACCGTGGTGCACGAGAATGGCATCTGCACCCCACTCGATGGCCGCGTCAAGCAGGGCCTGGTTTGCAGTGACCCCTGTCGCGATCCGCCCCACCACTGGCCTGCCCTCGACCTGGAGTCCGTTGGGGCAATAATCGCGGAACCTGTCTGGCTCCAGAGTCGCGTCGAGAAACGCCAGTAACTCATCCAGCTTAACGCTCATTTCATTCAGTCCTGTTCGCGGTCGAGCCGCATCAGATACAATAAGCAGTCGACCATGCTGTAAATCGACCAGAGAAGCGGTACTTTACCGCAGTAAGGGGCGGCGACAAATTTAATGAAAGACAGCCTGAAATTCATCACCTGGCCAGCAATTGCTGGGCTTCTGGCTGCGCTACTGATTCTTGACCGTTGGGTCGTGCCGGGCGCGTCGACACCCCCACAGGGCAGCGCAGTGAGCAGCTACGCGGCGGCCGTGGAAGACGCCAGCCCTTCGGTGGTGAACATCTACACCGCCAAACGTATCGTCGAGCGCGCTCCCCTCCTTGACCGTCGCTCCGCCCTGGTGCTGGCTCCGAGCCGGTCAGTGAGAGAGCGTATCGAGCGATCTCTTGGCTCCGGGGTCATCATGACCACCGCCGGCCACATATTGACTAATCATCATGTGATCGCAGGCGCAGACGCCATCCAGGTACTGCTGCACGATGGCCGCACCGCCAACGCCGTTGTCGTTGGGTCGGACATCGCCACAGACCTGGCAGTCTTGCAAATCGACCTGCCAGGCCTCAATCCAATTTCTACCGGTAATTCCAATCGGCTGCAGGTCGGCGATGTTGTGCTGGCGATCGGCAATCCCCTGGGGTTTGGCCACACAGTCAGCCAGGGCATTGTGTCGGCCCTTGGCCGCTGGGGACTACAACCGAATGCAGCCTACGAGGATTACATTCAGACTGACGCCTCTGTCCACCAGGGCAACTCAGGTGGCGCACTGATCGATGCTCGCGGCCAACTCATGGGTATCAACACGCTCATCTACACCAGCGGCGGGGGCAGCGAAGGTTCAACTGGCATTGGGATCAGCCTCGCCATCCCGATCAATATGGCAGAGTTCGTGATGCACGACCTGATCGAGTACGGCGAAGTCATCCGCGGATGGCTGGGGGTCAGCGTGGATCCGCTACTACCGGTAGAGGGCAATAACCAGGCATTATTGGTGATGGATGTTGCGCAGAACAGCCCGGCAATGCGCGCAGGCCTCGCTCAGGGCGACGTTATCACGCATATCAACGGGGAAACTATCCTGGACGGACGCCAGACAATGCACCAGATCGCCCAGCTGCGCCCCGGTGACACCATCGCTATCTCTATCAGGCGTGACCAGCAGAGCCTCGAATTGCGCGCTGTAGTCGGCATCCAGGGCCAGACCAGCCCTGTACGATAACAGCGCGGCCCGGCTATTTTTTCAGGCGATATTCTGCACTGCGGGCGTGCGCCTCCAGCGACTCTCCACGGGCCAGTACGGACGCGACTTGACCCAGTACCTGCACGCCCTGCTCACTGCACATAATTAGCGAACTGCGCTTCTGGAAGTCGTAGACACCCAGCGGCGACGAGAATCGCGCACTGCGCGAAGTGGGCAATACGTGATTCGGGCCAGCGCAGTAATCACCCAGCGATTCAGAAGTATACGCCCCCATAAAAATAGCGCCTGCGTGGCGAATATCGGGCAGCAAGCGCTGCGGCTCAGCAACCGATAATTCAAGGTGTTCTGGTGCCAGGCGATTGCTAATCTCGACCGCGTCGGCAAGATCGACCGTTTTAATCATGGCACCTCGCCCCTTGAGAGAGGTCGCGATAATCTCCTGTCGCTCCATGTCAGGCAACAGCGCGTCAACAGCCGCCGCGACTCGCTCGAGATAAGCGGCATCCGGGCACAGCACGATAGCCTGGGCATTTTCGTCGTGCTCCGCCTGTGAAAACAGGTCCATCGCCACCCATTGGGGATCGGTGGAGCCGTCACAGATCACCAGGATTTCTGACGGGCCGGCAATCATGTCAATGCCAACCCGACCAAACACCTGGCGCTTGGCAGTCGCGACATAGATATTTCCCGGACCGACGATCTTGTCCACCGCAGGCACGGTTTCGGTACCGTGGGCGAGTGCGGCTACCGCCTGGGCACCGCCAATAGTAAACACCCGATCGACTTCGGCTATCGCTGCCGCCGCCAGGACCATGGGGTTGAGATCACCCCCTGGGGCCGGAACGACCATAATGATTTCACCGACCCCGGCCACTTTCGCGGGAATGGCGTTCATTAACACGGAAGACGGGTAGCTGGCCTTGCCGCCAGGCACATAGATACCGGCGCGATCCAGCGGCGTGATCTGCTGGCCGAGCACATTGCCCTGCTCATCCTGATATTGCCAGCTATCCTGGATCTGGTGCTGGTGGTAGCTGCGAATACGGTCAGCGGCGGCTTCCAGGGCCGATCGCTGGTCGGCAGGAATCTCCGCAAGGGCCTCTTGCAATTGCGCGTCGGATATTTCCAACTCTGACACGGATTGAGCTTCAAGCCGGTCGAAACGCGCGGTGTAGTCCAGCACGGCCGCATCGCCGCGAAGCGCTACGTCGGCAAGCACTTCTCGCACGGTGTCGTTAACCGCGTGATCGAGCTGCTCTTCCCAGGCGGTGAGCGCCTCCAGGCGAGCATCGAAATCCGCCTGACTTGAATCGAGTCGTTGCATGATCAGGTGGCCTCCACGGCCGCTGCCAGATCGTCAATAATGCGCTCTATACCTTTGAAGCTCGAACGCATTGCCGCTTTATTCACAATAAGCCGCGAACTGACATCTGCTATCTCGTCCATAGGCTCCATTCCGTTGGCGCGCAAGGTATTGCCGGTATCCACGATATCCACGATCAGATCTGCCAGATCCATGATCGGCGCCAACTCCATAGCGCCGTAGAGCTTGATCACATCCGCGTGCACGCCCTGGCGGGAAAAATGTTCGCGGGCAATATTCACGAACTTTGTGGCCACGCGAATACGCGCGCCACTCGGCCGCCAGCCGACTGGCCCGGCGGTCATTAACCGGCATCGAGCAATGCCAAGGTCCAGCGGCTCGTAAAGGCCTTCAGCACCGTGCTCCAGCAAAATGTCCTTGCCCACAACACCGATGTCCGCCGCGCCATGACGCACATAGGTGGGCACATCAGTACCGCGAATGACCAGTAGTCGCAGGCCCGGCACCGTTGTGTCGAATACCAGCTTGCGGCTTTTGGCAATATCTTCAATGGGCTCAATGCCTGCACGCGCCAGCAGTGGCAGGGTCTCTTTCAGAATACGGCCCTTGGTCAAGGCGAGGGTAATTTTGTCTGTCATAGTCAGTCCGGTAGGCGGCGTATATCCGCACCCAGCGATTGTAGTTTCTCTTCAATACATTCGTAACCGCGATCTATGTGGTAGATACGGTCTACTCGTGTTTCACCGTCTGCCACCAGCCCGGCAATCACCAGGCTCGCCGATGCGCGCAGGTCCGAAGCCATCACGGGTGCGCCCTTGAGGCGCTCCTGGCCGGTAATAATGGCAGTCGCTCCCTCGATGACAATATTGGCGCCCATCCGGTTCATTTCATGAGTCTGGATCAAGCGGTTCTCAAATATCGTTTCAGTGACTGTACTGGTGCCCTTTGCCACCGCATTCATGGCGGTGAACTGGGCCTGCATGTCGGTGGGAAAACCCGGAAACGGCGCGGTACGAATATTGACTGCCTGGGGTTGGCGCCCTGCCATATCCAGCTCGATCCAGTCCTCGCCACTACGAATGGATGCTCCGGCCTGCTCAAGCTTGGCGAGCACGGCTTCCAGGTCGTGAGGACACGCTCCCCTCAGTCTGACCCGACCGCGCGTGGCGGCCGCGGCGACCAGATAAGTTCCCGCCTCGATGCGATCGGCCATCACCGGGTAGTTGCACCCGCCGAGGCGCTCAACGCCTTCGATCGTGATCGTGTCAGTACCGTGGCCGTCAATTTTTGCGCCCATAGCGATGAGACATCTTGCGAGATCGACAACTTCAGGCTCCCGGGCCGCATTTTCAATCACGGTGCGCCCCTCAGCCAGAGTCGCGGCCATCAGGATGTTCTCAGTGCCCCCTACTGTGACCGTCTCCATCACGATATGGGCACCTTTGAGGCGACCCTCTGTGTGGGCATTGATGTAACCGCCTTCAACCTCGATCCTGGCACCCATGGCCTCTAGCCCACGCAAGTGCAGATCTACCGGTCGGCTACCGATGGCACAGCCACCGGGGAATGACACTCTCGCTCTTCCAAACCGAGCGAGCATCGGACCTAGAACCAGAATCGACGCGCGCATGGTTTTCACCAACTCGTAGGGCGCTGAAAACTCGGAGATACCGTTGGCGTCAACCTCGACACTGAGCTTCTCATCGATTGTGAGAGCCACCCCCATACAGCCGAGCAACTCGATCATCGTTGTGATGTCATGCAAATGAGGCAGGTTGCCTATCGTTACCGGCTCATCGGCGAGCAGGGTCGCAGCCAGAATCGGCAGCGCGGCATTCTTGGATCCGGAAATCCGCAATTCGCCGTCCAGCGGGCCTCCGCCCTTGATGAGGAGCTTTTCCACAATCGTCTCAGAGGTCGTTATGTCAGGCTTCGGACTGCCACTGTTCAGGGGTCAGGGTACGGATATTAACGGCGTGTATCGAGCCGTCTGCAATCTGCTCGCTGAGGGCCCCGTATACCAGTTGTTGTTTTTTCACTGGCCGCAGACCTTCAAACACGTCGCCCACTGCGACGATATCGTAGTTGCTGCCTTCACCCTGCACCTGGAATTCACATTCCGGCAGGTGCTCCTGCAGCAGGTTTTTAACGGTGGCCGCATCCATAACAATCTCCAGTTGTATATTGAATCCCGCCGAACAGGGCCACGCAGGCCGCGCCATGCTGGCCGCGCCGCGCTGGCCGCGCCGCGCAGGGTGGACCTCGCTGGCGACGGGAGAAAGAGCGGCATTTTAGGAGAAATCTGTCGCGATAGCGACCGTACTATTTGGCTGTTTGAGGTTCAGCTCTCGCCGTCGTCTTTAACCTCAATGGCGCTCCAGCTCTCAATCACTGCATCGAGATTGCCGTCCTGCTTACGCGCAGCCGCCTCGAACTGGTTGCGATAGATCTCACCGAGGTTCACGTTTTCGATAATGACGTTGCGCAGCTTCCAATCACCCGATTTGTCACGGCCCATCTGGTAAATGACGATATACGGCTTTGAATCTTCGGTATAGATCAATTGCTCCACCGCGACTTTACTTTGCTGCGCTTCATCGGGCGCCGGGCTAGACACCTCGATACGCGATCCGCCAAACGCCAGCAGACCTTTGCTGTAGGTACGTACCAGACCGATGCGCATAACTTCAGTAAAGCGGTCCAGCTGACCCCTGAGTTGAGCCCTTCCGGGCTCGTCGAGAGAGCGATAGCGCTCGCTACTGGCATAGGGGCCCATAACGCCCCGGGCAAATCCGCGAAAGTCGATTACAGGATCCAGAATCTCCTGGACTTGCGCGTAGTAGCGTTCTGAATCCTCGTCTGCGTATTCTTGAGCCTCCGCAACCACGACCATTATTCGTTCGCTGGTCGAACGGACGACATCATGCGCTCCCGCTCCATCCTGCCCCTCTGCTCGCACAGCTAATGCGAACAGAAACAGCACCACCAGTGATGTCAATTGCGAACCAAATCTCATCTCATGCCCCCAAATGGCCAAAGCTACTATGCTCTAGGGCTGCGCCCTGTATAATCGCGCCTTGCACTGCGTCACGAACACTGCGCCGGATGCCCGCCCTGTAGCTGTCAGACAACAGCGTCAGCGGGACGTTCCCTGCGCGATGGGCGCCTACTGTAACAGGAATTGTTTTCATATGCTGTTAGCTGCCGCCACCATTCTGGTCGGCTTCATTATCCTGATCTGGAGCGCCGATCTCTTCGTTGCGGGAGCGT
Organism: Halioglobus maricola; assembly: GCF_009388985.1. Lineage (NCBI taxonomy): Bacteria > Pseudomonadati > Pseudomonadota > Gammaproteobacteria > Cellvibrionales > Halieaceae > Halioglobus > Halioglobus maricola. The sequence goes on along the minus strand of NZ_CP036422.1, from coordinate 995,660 downwards.
CCTCTATTGCCGAAAACATGGGCATGTCGCCCATTATTATCGGCCTGACCATAGTCTCCCTGGGTACGTCAGCACCCGAGGTTCTGGTGTCATTTACGGCGGCGTTTTCTGGCGCTGGCGACCTCGCCATCGGCAATGCCATCGGTTCCAACATAGCCAACATCGGCCTGGTGCTCGGCATCACGGTATTGGTCGCACCCATGATGGTGCACCAGAGCTGTATGAAAAAAGAGATGCCCACACTGCTGGTGGTCACATTCGGAGCTGGCATTCTATTGATCGACGATGTGCTCTCCATCATGGATGGCTGGTTAATGGTCGCGGCGCTGGTGCTAATCATCACCCAGATGGTCCGCAGCCAATCCAATGATGAAGTGCTGGTAGAAGAGGCAGAAGAGGAATACCTGCCACATCTCAAGCCGGCCCGCGCCTGGATAACCTTTGGTCTCGGCCTCGCCCTGCTAATTGCAAGTTCGCGGATGCTGGTATGGGGGGCGGTAGTGGTTGCGGAGTCACTGGGTGTCTCCGAGTTGGTTATCGGCCTGACGATTGTCGCCATCGGCACCAGCTTGCCAGAGCTGGCCGCCACCATAGCCAGCGCGTTGCGCGGACACACCGAGATCGCGCTCGGCAACGTCATTGGCTCCAACCTGTTTAATTTACTCGCCGTGATGTCAATTCCCGGAATCGTGGGCGCCGAATCCCTGGAGCCTTCGGTGATTACTCGCGACTACCCGATGATGACTTTCCTCACAGTGTTCCTCGCGCTTGCGATCTACATCAGCCGACGGCGCAGCCGCTCGAACGAGGGCCATTCCTACGTTGGCCGAACGGTCGGGGTGTTGTTAGTGTCGTTCTACGGCCTGTATTATTATTGGCTCTACATCACTATCTGACCGGGCCAGTTTATGGCATCACAATCTAGCTCCATCCATGCGGCCTCAGCCAGGCGCACCATCTCCATGGAAGCCGCCGCAGTCGCTGAACTGGAAGCGAGAATAGACGCGGCGTTCGACCTTGCCTGTGAATTGCTGCTGGCCTGCGAGGGCCGGGTTATTGTCACCGGCATGGGTAAATCCGGACACATCGCGCGCAAGATAGCAGCCACTCTATCGAGCACAGGGACCCCCGCATTTTTCGTTCATCCAGGTGAAGCCAGCCACGGCGACATGGGCATGATCACCGGCGCCGATGTCGTCATCGCCCTTTCAAACAGCGGAGAGGTCGCGGAAGTAGTGAGTCTCATGCCACTGCTGAAACGGATTGGAGCGGCTATCATTAGTTTCACTGGCAACCCCTCTTCCACTCTCGCCACGGCGTCGGACGCCCACCTGGATACGGGCGTGGAAACCGAGGCCTGCCCGCTCAACCTGGCTCCCACATCATCTACCACGACCGCATTGGTTATGGGCGATGCACTGGCCATCGCGCTGCTGGAAGCGCGCGGCTTTACGGCAGAGGATTTCGCTTTTTCCCATCCCGGGGGAACCCTTGGCAAGAAACTGCTTCTAAAGGTTGAAGACCTTATGCAGACCGGTGCAGCAGTGCCGCGCGTGTCCGCAACAAGTTCCCTGTCTGAGGCGTTGCTCGAAATCAGCGCTAAAGGCCTGGGAATGACATCAGTCACAGACGAGGCCGGCAAGCTTGAGGGGATTTTCACAGACGGAGATCTGCGCCGCGCGCTCGATGCACAGGTGGACATCAACGCAACATCGATGGGCAAGCTGATACATACCCGGCCGAAGACGGCACGGCCAGGGATGCTGGCAGCAGAGGCGCTGAGAATTATGGAAGAACATGAAATTACCTCACTGCTCGTGACGGCAGACGATGGCCGCGAGATCATCGGCGTACTTCACCTGATGCACCTGCTCCACGCCGGGATCGCCTGATGGCCGACGCAGAAATTGCGCAGTCACTGAAACTGCTCGCCCTTGATGTCGACGGCATCCTCACCGACGGTCGGATTTACTACGGCAATAATGGCGAGGAGCTCAAGTCCTTTAACATCAAAGATGGTCTCGGCATCAAACTACTCCAGCAGGGCGGTGTAGACATCGCCCTGATCACTGGCCGTAGTTCCGACATTGTCGCGCGCCGCGCCAGGGAACTCGGCATCAACGACGTAATCCAGGGCCGCGAGGACAAGCTCACAGCCCTGAAGAGCCTGTGCCAAGACAAAGGCATCACCCTGGCAGAATGTGCCTACATGGGTGATGACCTGCCCGACCTCGCGGCGGTGCGCGCCGCGGGCCTTGGTCTCACCGTCAGCGATGCAGCCCTGCCAGTTCGTAACGCTGCCGACTGGATCAGCGAACTTGCTGGCGGCCAGGGCGCCGTGCGCCAGGCCTGCGAAATGATTTTGACGCTGCGCGGTACACTGGATTCGCTGCAGGCCGACTTCGACTGATGCCCCGCCCCGCACTGCAAATACTCCTGGCTCTGGCAGTATTGCTGGCGGCAAGCTATTACTGGAAACCACAAACAGCCGCCACCCCTGACCTCGCGACCAGTGAACGTCACGAAGCGCTGCCTCTCACCTACATCCAGACCGTGCGCACCTGGGCGTTCGACGAGCAGGGCGTCCTCAGCGACATTCTGGAGGCCGAGAGAGTTGATCGATTTCGCGAGGGTGACTACTCGATGATGATGGAACCAAGGTTTTACTCCCATAGTGATGAGGGTAAAACCTGGTCCGCCAAGGCGACTCGTGGCCGCTGGGAACACAACCGCGAAAGGCTACTGTTGCGAAAAAATGTGGTACTGTCCCACGACCAAACGGGCACTAACATGGCTACGCACGTACTGGATATTTACTTGGACAAACGTACCGCGGAAAGCAACCGGCAGGTCACGATCACCCAGGGCAAAAACCAGACTGTCGCCGACGGCATGATCGCCAATCTGGTAACGGAAACCATAAGCCTCAAACCCAATGTGGAGAGCATCTATGTCCAGTCGCCCTGAGCGACCTTGCGCCCTGATCGCGCGCCTGCTGGCTGCAGCTTCCCTGGCCCTGGTAGTCACCGGGCCGGCGAACGCGCTGCCCGATGATCGCAACCAGCCGATCCTGATTGAGGCCGACGAAGCAGTCCGCGACGAAAAGCAGGGATTCACCCGCTATGTTGGCAATGTGACCATGGACCAGGGCAGCCTGCATATCGAGGCGGAACGAATTACCGTTTATCACGATGCCAAAGACGCCGACCGCATTCTGGCAGAGGGCGCGCCGGCGCATATGCAACAGCAGCCCGAACCCGAAAAGGGGCTGATCAAGGCATACGCCAACATTATCGAATATCACAAGGCCGAAGACCGGGTTCAGCTGCGCGAGAACGCCAGTATCGAACAGGAAGGCTCCACCGTCACCGGCGACAGCATAGATTACTTTATTACCGAGCAATTGGTGCGGGCCGATTCAGACAAGAGCCGCGAGGACAGCCGTGTTCAGGTCGTCATCGAGGCCGCAGCCCTCGACCAGGAAGAGGAAGCCAGTGGCGACACTGAAAGCGAGTAATCTGGCGAAGGCCTACAAGGGTCGCGAAGTCGTTCAGGACGTTTCCATCGAATTGGAAAGTGGCCAGGTGGTGGGTTTGTTAGGCCCCAACGGGGCCGGTAAAACGACCTGCTTTTACATGATTATCGGAATCGTGGCGGCCGATCGGGGCACCATCGAGCTCAACGGCGAGGACATCACCCCCCTGTCCATGCACGAACGCGCCCGTCACGGTATCGGCTATCTGCCGCAGGAAGCGTCAATTTTCCGCAAATTGAGCGTGGCCGACAATATCCTGTCGATTTTGGAAACACGGCCTGACCTGAACCGTAAGCAACGCAATGAGCGCTGCCAGCAGTTGCTCGAGGAATTCAACGTCGAGCATCTCCACGACAGCCTCGGCCAGTCGCTTTCCGGAGGAGAGCGACGCCGCATAGAAATTGCCCGCGCCCTTGCGACCGAGCCTGACTTCATCCTGTTGGACGAGCCTTTCGCCGGCGTGGACCCGATCTCAGTGAATGATATAAAACAGATTATCACCCATCTGCGCGGTCGCGGGATTGGTGTACTGATCACCGACCACAATGTTCGCGACACTCTGGATATCTGTGAAAAAGCATTCATTGTCGGGGAGGGTCACATCATCGCAGCGGGCAGTGCCGATGAGGTACTGAACAACCAGCGGGTCCGCGACATATACCTGGGCGAGCAGTTCTCACTCTAACGCCCACGCCCTTTTCAGGCAGCTGTCAACAAGCAAATTTCGCGCCAAAACCTTGCAAGCCATCTTGGCCGAGCGCTAAACTCGTCTACGTTGTATTGCACGGCGCGCCCATCAGGACTCGCCTGAGGAAACTCGATTCACCAATGAAGCAATCGCTGCAGTTAAAGCTGGGCCAGCAGCTGACCATGACCCCGCAACTGCAACAGGCTATCCGCCTGCTGCAATTGTCGACCATGGACCTGCAACAGGAAATCCAGCAGGCTCTCGACAGCAACCCCATGCTGGAGACCAGCGAAGAGGAGCAGGGCCCCAGCGAATCGGCCAGCGCCGACGATGCCGCCGCTACCGGCGATGGCCCAATGGAGAGCCTCGAACAGGCCGACATGGCCGGTGACGCTGCACCTCAGGAATCATCGCAGACGCTTCCGGACGACCTCCCCGTAGACACCCAGTGGGACGATCTGCTGCCCTCGAGTTCAGCCCCCCCACCGCCACCGGATGAGTTCCCCGAAGGCGATTTCGAGCCCCGTGGCGGCTCTCGTCAGTCCCTGCAGGAACACCTGTTGTGGCAGCTCAATCTGAGCCGCCTGTCGGACACAGACCGATTGATCGCAATGACGATTATCGACGCCACCGACGACAACGGACGCCTCCAGCTGGACCCTGAAGAGCTTCATCAATCGCTGCTGGAGGCGGAACTGGATATCGATGAAGACGAGGTCGTCGCCGTGCTGCACATGCTGCAGCAGTTCGAACCGGCCGGCGTCTGCACCCGCGACCTACAAGAGTGCCTGTTGGTTCAGCTCCAGCAACTACCTGCAGACACCCCTTACCTGGAGCAGGCACGTCAGGTGCTCAATCGCCACCTGGGACAGCTCGCCAGCGGGGATTTCACCCAGATCCAGCGCCGCACCCGATTGAACGAAAGCCAGCTGAAGGATGTGCTCGCCCTGATCCAGACCCTGGACCCGAACCCAGGTGAGACCTACGCCCCCAGCGATGTCGAATATGTGATTCCGGATGTATTTGTCAGCAAAAAAGAAGGCCGCTGGTTGGTGGAACTCAACCCCGATATCGCACCACGCCTGCGTATCAACAACGAGTACGCGAGCCTCATCAAGCGCGCGGACAGCAGTGCGGACAACACCTTCCTCAAGGACAACCTGCAAGAGGCCCGCTGGTTTCTCAAGAGCCTGCAAAGCCGCAACGAGACCCTCATGAAGGTGGCGACTAAAATCGTCGAACACCAGCGCAACTTCCTCGAATATGGTGAGGAAGCCATGAAACCGCTGGTGCTACACGATATCGCCGAAGCGGTAGAGATGCACGAGTCGACCATATCCCGGGTCACAACCCAGAAGTACATGCACACCCCCCGCGGCATATTTGAGCTGAAGTATTTCTTCTCCAGCCACGTGGCCACCACCGCGGGCGGAGAGTGCTCTTCCACCGCTATCCGGGCTCTCATCAAGAAGCTGGTTGCCGCCGAGAATCCGCGCAAACCACTGAGCGACAACAAAATCACCCAATTGCTGGAAGAACAGGGCATCAAGGTCGCCCGACGCACCATCGCAAAGTACCGGGATACGCTGCTGATACCGCCGTCTAACGAGCGCAAGAGGCTGGTATAGGCAATGATTGGCCCCACAGTGGAAAAAATTACTCGCCGGGCAGGCCTTGGTCTAGAATTTATCCTAGAGGATTCAAAATCCGGCTGTGCCGGTTCCGGGCGGCAATCCCCCGGGTTCACCAAAAGAAGGAGCAAGTGTATGCAACTGAATGTCAGCGGACACCACGTGGAGGTCACCTCAGCTCTGCGGGAGTATGTCGAGAGCAAATTCGAACGACTGCAACGACATTTTGATCAAATCACCAACGTCCAGGTCACTCTGATCGTGGAGAAAATGGTTCAAAAAGCGGAATCCAACGTACACATATCCGGCGCGGATCTATTCGCTCACGCCGAATCCGATGATATGTATGCCGCAATCGACGCCCTGGCGGACAAACTGGACCGCCAGCTCATCAAGCATAAGGAAAAGACAAGAGGACACTGAGCCCAGCCATGCAACAACCGCTGGATACAATTCTGACCCCGGAGCGCACTGCCTGCCAGGTGCCCGGGGTCAGCAAAAAACGACTATTTGAAACAATCGCCCACATTATCAGCGAGGACCAGATTTCCCTGAGTTATGACGAAATTTTTGCCCAGCTGATTGCCCGCGAAAAACTGGGAAGTACCGGCCTTGGACTCGGCATTGCCATTCCACACAGCCGCATAGACAACTGCACTCAGCCCCTGGGCACTCTGGTAACCCTTGACGAGGCTATCGACTTCGACGCACCGGATGGCCAGCCCGTCGACCTGGTGTTCGCATTGCTCGTACCCAGCGAGGCACACCAGCAGCATCTCGACACCCTGGCCCAGATCGCTCGCAAATTCAGCGACGCAGATTTTTGCAAGCGCTTGCGCGGGGCTGCGGATGCGTCGGCCCTGCACGCGCTGGCCACTGGCTAGACAATGCAACTGATCATCATCAGCGGACGCTCCGGATCAGGCAAAAGTACAGCCCTGCACCAGCTGGAAGATGAGGGCTACTATTGCATCGACAACCTGCCCTCTTCGCTGCTACCTGCTCTGGTCGCAGAGACCAGCGGCGAAGCCTTCGGCCATTTTCGCGGCACAGCTGTCTGCATCGATGCTCGCAACGCGTGGAAAGACCTCGCCAATTTCACCGCGACCCTGGAATCCTTGCCCGATTCGGTTAACACCGAGATCCTGTTCCTCGACGCCCAGGAAGCAACGCTGATTAAACGCTTCAGTGAAACCCGGCGCAAACATCCGCTGAGCTCTGAGGCGATGCCTTTGGCAGAGGCCATAGAGTACGAGTGGCGCCTGCTGGAGCCGATCTCCAGCGCCGCTTCGCTGGTGCTGGATACCAGCCAGATGACCATCTACGAGCTGCGTGACGCCATCAAACAACGCCTGCTCGGGGCTACCGGCGGCAGCATGTCGATATTGATTCAGTCCTTCGGTTTCAAGCGCGGCGTGCCCGCTGATGCCGACCTTGTTTTCGACGTGCGCATGCTGCCCAACCCACACTGGGTCAAAGAACTGCGACTGAGTACCGGCCTGGACCAGGAGGTACAGAGTTTCCTTGAGGCACAGCCACTGACCGACGAATTGTTTGGCGATATCAGCGCGTACCTGAACAATTGGCTGCCGCGCTACCGCGACAGTAATCGCAGCTATATGACAATCGCGATAGGTTGTACCGGGGGACAACATCGGTCAGTATATTTGGCTAACCGCCTGTTCCAGCATTACCGGGAACAATTTCCAGCCATGCATATAAGACACAGGGAATTGCAGTAAGTTGATAGAGACTCAGGTGACCATCGTCAACAAACTCGGCTTGCACGCCAGAGCAGCAGCGAAGCTCGTGGGCTGCACCTCTGCGTTTTCCAGTGCTATTGAGGCTGGCCGCGACGGCAATATGGTGGACGCCAAAAGCATCATGTCGGTGATGATGCTGGCCGCGGGCAAAGGCTCCGTGCTTGATCTGCGTGTCGACGGTCGCGACGAGGAGGAAGCTCTCGCCGCTATCACCGCTCTCATCGCAAACCGCTTCGACGAAGCGGAGTAAGTCCGAATGCCACAGAACCTGGCAAAACAACAGGAGACACTCGACCGGCTGACGCTAGCGCTGGATAGCGGCGCCATGGTCGACGTTCGCCGGATGCTCAATGGCATACCGCCGGCGGATATTGCCCACCTGCTTGAGTCATCCCCCCCCAGATTCCGCAACATTCTGTGGAAAATGGTGGATGTGGAACTCGAGGGCGAGGTCCTGGGAGAGCTTTCCGACGAGCTTCAGGCGCATTTTCTCTCGCGCATGGATGCATCCGAAGTTGCGACGATAGCCGAAGGCCTTGAAGACGATGACCTTGCGGACATCCTGCAACAGCTGCCTGATCGGGTTACGCGCGAAGTCCTCAATTCGATGGACCATCAGGATCGGGCACGCCTCGAGCAGGTAATGCACTATCCGGACGATATCGCCGGTGGTCTGATGAACACGGATACGATCACCATCCGTGCCCGCCTGACCCTGGATGTCGTGCTGCGCTACCTGCGCCGCCACGATGAAATTCCGGAAATGACGGACAATTTGATCGTGGTAAATCGCACCGATCAATTTATCGGCTTGTTGCCACTGCGTACTCTGCTCGTGTCCGACCCTTCGGCAACTGTGCGCGAGATGATGGTGACCGACGTGGACCCCATTGCCGTCAACACACCAGACGATGAGGTCGCCCGCCTGTTCGAACGCAATGACTGGGTCTCAGCACCGGTTGTCGACGATAGTGGCCGCCTGCTGGGCCGGATCACCATCGATGACGTGGTCGACGTAATTCGCGAAGATGCGGATCACTCCTTTATGTCCATGGCTGGCCTGGATGAAGAAGAGGACACCTTTGCGCCCGTGTCCAAGGCTGCCCCACGAAGGGCGGTATGGCTCGGCATAAACCTGTTCACCGCTTTTATCGCAGCCTCCACCATCAACATGTTTCAGGGCACCATCGAAAAAGTCGTGGCCCTCGCAGTACTGATGCCCATCGTCGCTTCAATGGGAGGCATCGCCGGCACCCAGACCCTGACTGTACTGATCCGGGGTATTGCCATTGGCCAGGTGGGCAAAAACAACCAGGCCTGGCTATTAACCCGCGAGGTTACTATCGGACTGATCAACGGCGTTATCTGGGCGGTCGTTGTCGCCATCGCGGCATCGCTATGGTTCGACGATTGGGACATCGGCATCATTATTGCCGCCGCCATGGTTATTAATCTTGTCACCGCCGCATTCACCGGCGCAGCGCTGCCTCTGGTATTATCGCGCCTGAACATCGATCCCGCCCTGGCAGGCGGGGTCATTCTGACCACAGTGACCGACGTGGTGGGCTTTGTCTCCTTCCTCGGTCTGGCGACGCTTTTCTATGCATAACGAATCAGAAGCCCCTGAAGACGAGTTTGAAGAGGGCCCCAGCAAGAGCGAAGTAAAACGGCAAATGCTCGCGCTTCAGGCACTGGGTGACAAACTCACTCGGCTGAAAGACAAGGAACTCGCGCGAATTCCTATCGATAGCGAACGCCTGATGGAAGCAATCATCGAGACGCGTAACATCCGCAGCAACAGTGCTCGCAAGCGCCACATGCAGTACATCGGCAAGCTCATGCGTGACGTTGATGCCGCCGCTGTAGAGGCCGCGCTGGATGCGCTTCACAAGCCCGCGCGCGACGCAAACGCGCGCTTCCATGAACTGGAGGAACTCCGCGACGAGGTGCTGGAAGCGGGTGTATCCGGTGTCGAAAAAGTCCTGGCCCTATGGCCACAGGCCGATCGCCAACAACTGCGTCAGCTGGTATTACAGGCCCAGCGCGAACAGAAGAACAACAAGCCCCCGGCTGCCAGCCGTAAACTGTTCCGCTACTTGCGGGAACTTCAGGAAGATCACTGAGGCAAAGGGGCGTTGGGGTCGACCACTTCGAGCCCCAAAATGGATATCTCATTGGGGTCCGGCACGTTGTTCGGATCGACTGACTCCACCAGCGCCTCCACCTGCCGCCGTGTCTCGTCGTCAAAAATACGATCGAATTCGATCGTTGGTTCGCTCCAGTTACCGCCGATAGTGTAGACGCCACTGGAAAGCCGGTTCACCTGCTTTTCGAATACCTTGGACACCACGAATACGCCCGCCGCAACGGGCAATCCGGCGGCCAATGCTGCTACCCAAGGCAAGTTATTGGCGACAGGCAATGTAGCGACCAACTCGCCATCAAGCGTCTCATCAATAAGGTCGGATTCGAGAGTGAAGACGAATCTGGACGAGCTCCCCTCAACTGCCATAGCCGGCACAATCAAAGTCCCGCTCTCCAGCCCCATCTTTCCCTGTAAGCTATTAAAAGGCACGCCTGACTCAAACATATGCGTGAGGCTCAAACGTCTCGCCACTTCAGCCAGATTGAAAATACTGACGAGGCGCAACGCTCCGGTGGCGCCGGCTGGCGTTTCGAGGAAACGCCCGCGCTCCATCGACAGATTAAGCTCGCCCTCAGCCGCTGTCAGCGCAAAATCCTGCGGCGACCCAGGCCATGTCAGACCGACATCTACACTACCACTGCTAGTTTCCAGGAATTTGTCGTAGCCAAAATGACCCAGCGTGTCACCGAAATCGTCAAAACCAAGAGGTGCGCTGAGCGCAGTCCGCTCACCCTGCAACCAGTGCAACTCGGCTGGAGCCTCAGGCGTCAACACCAGGCTGGCGAGTTCGCCATGTATGTCAGTGGCGCGAATGGAACTCCCCTCCGAGAACAGGCTCATCTGTAACTGACCCAGGGGCTCACCATCCAACACCAGATTGGAGATCACGACCTGCATGTCCGGCAGTTCCAGCAACTCGGTGGTATCGCCGTCACTTCCCTGCGTAGCGCCCTCTTCCTCAGCAGCCCGCCCAAGTGCACCGGTCATGCCTGAAAAATCGAGGTAGTCGAGTTTAAGCCCGGCGCGCCCCACGGTGGGCTGGAAATAAGTGCCACGGAGCCACGCCGTTTCCAACTGGGTCTGCAGAATATTTTCATCCAGCGCCAGGCTAAAGCGTACATCGCGGAATTCCTGCCCCCAGATAGTGGCACTGCTGACGAACATCTCATCGAGTTGTAGCCGCAGTCTGGAGTTTGGCTCTTGAGCCTCCTCTTCAGCCTGCGCGTAAGATTCCTCGTCAGCCTCCTCATCAGCTGCGTCCACAAGCGCCAATACTTCAGGTACGGGCGATGGAAACAAATAGCGGTCACTAAAAGCCAACCACTCATCCAGATCCAGCGAGGGCAGACTGCCATGCCCCAGCACTATGCCTGCGACTACAGGTGCAGCGGGACCCTGCGCCCCCAGGGACGCTCCTTCAAGAATGCCATTCACCAACTGCAAACGAAGTTCCAAATCCACACCCAGTTGCATCTCCAGATCATATCGCTCCGACGCTAAAGGCAATTGCAGGCTGAAGGCTCGCATCTCGGCGGCAGGCTTGGCATAGGGCGAGGGCAGATCGAGACTGATACCTTCCAGAAGCGAGGCAAGATTCAAGGTTGGCGGTTTTCCGGGAGCGATCTCAAGCAGACCAGCCACCTCGGCCTCCCCCTCTGCAAGCGCCAGCACTTCGAGCGGTAGCCATTTCTGCAACGACGCCGTTTCTACCCTGGTCTCCAGGCCTACTTCGAGTACCGAATTCGTAAAACCAGCCAGCGGCTCACCCGACTCCAACGGGCGCTGCCGCAACTCCGCGGTCAGCGGTTGACGCCACAGCAGACCAGTCAGGTCGTCTGAACTAAACCCTGACGTCGAATGGTAGTTCACCCTGCCACCAAGCTCCTCCAATGCCAGGTTGCCCGGCTCAATCCGCAGTGCAACATCGTCCAGTATTGCGCTGACTTCCACCGTCGGTGGCGCCTTGGGTTGAGTCAGATTCAGTTGCAGGTCTAGCTCTGCTTCCAGCCCCCCTTCTGCCTGCCACTCGCTAAAGACACCGCTGGTCAGCTCTCCCAGCATAGAATTGTTCGCGATCAACAGGCCATCCGATGCGTCGCCGCTCAGCGCCCCGTGAACCGCCAGCTGCATCTGCCTGCTATCGTTTACCCAGGTTTCAACTGACAGTTCGCTCAATTCGGCACTAAACATCTGGGCAGAGTCTGCCCAGACGCTGACATTACTGTCGTCGATCAACACAATACCCGCCACCTTGCTCACCGGCGGCCATTGTTCGTGGTAATTGATGCTTGTGTTGGCCAGGTTGAAAAACAGCTGCACAGTGCGCTGAGCCACACTGCCGCGCTTGAGACTACCGCGCCAGATAAATGCACCCTCCAGGACCTCACCCTCGCCGATTGCCCCACCCAGCCAGCTGAGCAGGCCGTCATTCATCGTGTAAGGCAGGTACTTGAGGCGGTGGATCGGGTGAGTATCTTCCACACCAATCACCAGATCCATCTCCAGGCCAGTGGGTGTCGGCTTGAAGGGAATGTTTAAGCGGAATAAGGCGTGGGCCGTGCCCTCGACGCCAGATGCCGTAATGAGACCACTATCGAGCAGCAGCGATTCACGGTCCCAGTTGATATTCAGCGTGCCACTGATATCGTCAAAGTAGAGCGGCTGTTTGTAAACCGTGGGGAAATCCATAGTGAAACGTTTGCTATCCAAAACCACGTAGCCACCGTTCTGGGATAGCTCTAGATAGCCCGCTCCCGAGGTGACCCCTGGCGCGCCCTTCCAGGAGCTGACTACCACGTCGTGGAAGTTGGCCTCAACCTGCCAATCGTCTGTGGCCTGGCGCACATCGCCCACCGTGAGCTCCAATGCACTCACCTGCCCCTCGGGAGACAGCGTAGAGAAAACCGAGTTGAAGTTATCCGGCATCACTCCCGAAGCCAGTGCCAGCTGACTAAGGGGCCCTACTGGCACATCCCGCGCACGCAACCTGAAAGACTCGCCCCAACTATCCAACTGCAGCCGGGGAAGCAGCAGTTTCACATCGCCACTGCGGGCGAACACATCAGAGGCATAGACCGTACGTCGATTGCTGTGCTCGACCAGACTGACCGACAGGGACAGTTCATCCAGCGGCATACGCCATTCGGCCTCGGCCGGCTGTAGCACGAGATTTTCGAAATACAGATCGAGATCCACATCCAGCGCCCCGCGCTGCCAGTCCAGCCAAAGCTGCGCTGTAAGCTGCCCCTCGGGCGAGATGAGTTGCGGATTAACGAAAATCTCGCGGGCTGCGGCGAGATCACTGGTGGCAGCAGACACATAGAGCTGGCCGGAGAAAGCATCAGGTGTGAATGGATTTCCGACACCCTTGCCCAGCACTTCGAATGCTGCGCCACGAGTCGAGAGTAACTGGGCCTGAAATTGGCGCTGGCTTCCCTCGCGATGCAGCTCAAGACCCAGGTCGAAGTTGCGCTGCTCCCCACTAGGGAGCGCAAGGTACAGGGTGTTGTTTTTCAACGTGACATGCTCAATATTGAGCAAAAACTCCCGCAACCAGTTCCCTAGTGGCGTGTTGCCGCCCTTGAGACCAGGAAACACGAAGCGGCCATCGTCGGTAAGCTCCCCGCGCAGTTCGAGTGCATCTAGTTCAATCGAGGAAATATGAAGGTTACGGGCGAGCAGCGAATCAAGCACATCCAGCCCGATGCGCCCACCGCTCAGATCCAGCGTATCGCCCTCGGCTCCCGGCAATTTGAGACGCAAACCTTCGAGTACAATCTCCGGGGTAAAAGAACGCCACTCGCCCCGCAAACTGTCCGCCTGAATTTCAAAAGGGACACGGCTGTTAAAACCTGCGAGGATTTCGTCCTGAAACTTGTGCAGGTTTTGGCTGAGCAATCGCCCCAGGCTGACGTAGCTTGCCAACACTACAATCGCCAGCACTGCTGCGCCCCAGAGCAGGGAACTCAAGCGATGAAAAATTGAATCTCGACTGGAGGACGGTGCACTCATGGTAGATCTTTAGAGCAACACGATGTCGAAATGTTCCGGGTTATTGTGGGGCTCTACGCGGTAACTGATCGTCTTACCAATGAACTCCTCCAGATCGGCCACATTCGCCGACTCTTCATCAACCAGACGGTCAACGACACCCTGGGTGGCCAATACCATAAGATTTGCCGTGTCGTAGGCCCGGGCGTCGCGCATAATTTCGCGGAAAATTTCGTAGCACACGGTCTCGGCGGATTTCAGCGCGCCGCGCCCCTCGCACACCGGACAATCCTCGCACAGTACATGCTCGAGACTCTCTCTAGTGCGCTTGCGGGTCATTTCCACCAGACCCAGCTCGGAGACGCCGGTGATCTTGTTGCGAGCGGGGTCTTTCTGCATCGCCTTCTCCAGAGTGCGATGTACCTGGCGGCGGTGTTCTTCATCACGCATGTCGATGAAATCAACAATGATAATCCCACCCAGATTGCGCACTCGCAATTGCCGGGCAAGCATGGTCGCAGCCTCCAGATTGGTTTTGAAGATCGTCTCTTCCAGATTGCGCCTGCCGACAAACGACCCGGTATTCACATCGATGGTCGTCATTGCCTCAGTCTGATCAATGATCAGATAACCACCTGACTTCAACTCTACCTTGCGGCCCAGTGCACGCTGGATTTCGTCCTCAATGCCGTGCAGATCAAACAGCGGGCGCTCTCCCTGATAGTGTTCCAGCAGGTCAGAGACTTCTGGCATGTAGTCAGTGCAGAACTCCTGCAGGGCGCTAAAGCTCTCCCTGCTGTCGATCAGAATACGCTCCACTCCGGGCCGCGCCAGATCGCGCACTGTGCGCATATGTAGCGGTAAATCGGTGTACAGTAGTTGCGGCTTGGTCGCCGCCTGAGACCGACGAGACACGGCCACCCACAAACGCTTGAGAAAGCGCAGATCCGCGCGAATCTCATCAAGGCCGGCCCCTTCGGCCGCCGTACGCAGGATATAGCCACCATCTTTGTCCATATCCTCAAGCTCAAGACCCTGCGCCAGAAGTTCCTGCAAGCGCTCCCTTTCGCCGGCATCGTCAATGCGCTGGGAGACACCCACATGAGAAGTCTGCGGCATGAACACCAGATAACGCGAGGAAACCGACAACTCTGTCGTCAGTCGCGCGCCCTTGGTACCCAGCGGCTCCTTGGTAACCTGCACAATCACCTTCTTGCCGTCGTGCAGGTGATCGCGAATAGAGTCAGACGCTCGCCCGCCAGCGACGAAGATGTCTGACACATGAATAAAGCCGGTCCGCTCAAGACCAATATCGACAAAGGCCGCCTGCATACCGGGCAACACGCGCACAACTTTGCCTGCGTAGATGTTACTCACCACGCCTTGATTGGCACTGCGTTCTATGTGGATGTCCTGGGGGGCGCCATTGTCGACAACCGCCACCCGGGTTTCCATGGGTGTTACATTGACCAGGATTTCTTCGCTCAAGGTGCAGTCCCTCCCGTTGAGTCCAGCCGGGTGGACACCCCCGCAGCAGCGAGTAGCTGCCAGGTCTCGTGGAGAGGCAGGCCGACAACATTACTGTAACTGCCCTCGATAGCACTGACAAAAGCCCCCGCCAGCCCCTGAATCCCATACCCTCCGGCCTTGTCCCAGGGCTCGTCTGTGGCGAGATAGGCCTCGCACTGCTCACGCGAGAGCTGGGCAAAGCGCACCCGGGTCTCCACCAGATCTGCATGCATCTGTCCGCCCGGCAATTGCAGGCAGATCGCGGTAAAAACACTGTGCCATCGGCCGGACAGGCGCGCGAGCATGGCCAGTCCATCGAAGTGATCCACGGGTTTGCCCAGCACATCGTCGTCGATGACCACAGAGGTATCTGCGGCGAGAATTGCGCACTCTTCCCCGCTATGGCGCCCCGCTACTTCTATCGCTTTCTCGCGCGCCATCCGTTGGACATAGTCCTCCGGTTTTTCATCGGGACGAACGCTTTCATCGATATCGGCAGGCTCAAGCCAGTAGTTCGCGCCCAGTTGCTCAAGCAATTCTCGACGGCGGGGTGAGGCTGAGGCGAGCACAAGATCCATATCAACTCACTCGATAGTGGCGTCGAGTGCCGCGCAGTATGTGAAGCACGAAGGGCCACAACAATGCACTCGAAAAAGCGGGCAAGAGAAATAAGAGGGTTGTGGCACCCGCCCCCTGCAGATTCTGCACCCACTGGCTGATCATCTGATTGATGCCGACCAGTACAAAAACCACACCGGCTTGCTGGCCGATGCTGAAAACCCGCAAGCGCTGGTAGAGGGTCATCGCCAGGGCGGCCACCACGCCCAGAGCGAACGCATTCTGACCCAAGACGGCGCCTTCGAGGATATCCAGCATGACTCCCAACACCAGTCCGGTCACGAGACCCACCCGGTGGGGTAACGCGATCACCCAGTAGATCAAAACGACCGCCACCCACTCGGGCCGCCCCCAGGCCAACCAGAGCGGGAGCGGCATCACTGCCAACACCATAGCAATGAAAAACGAGACCACGATGGCCCAGTACCCATGTGCGCCATGCTCCACCACGGTCAGCCTTCCCGGTCAGCTGTGGGGGTAAAGACCAGCAGCACGTGTCGGCTGCGATCCAGGGCAGCACTCGGCACGGCAGTAATTTGCGCGAAGGGTTCGCCTGGGTCTCGCTCTATCCTGTCAACGACGGCCACCGGGTAGCCCACAGGAAAACGGCCACCCAGGCCAGAGGTGACCAACAAGTCTCCCTCCTGGATATCCGTGGTCGCGGAGACATGATGAACCTCTAGCGAGCCAAGACTGCCTGTGCCCTCAGCAATAGCGCGTACGCCATTGCGATTCACCTGCACGGGGATGGAATGCGTGGCGTCGGTGATGAGTAGCGCGCGGGAGTTGATAGGACTGACTTCGATGATCTGGCCCAGCAATCCGTCCGCATCAATCAAGGGCTGGCCGACAAATACGTCGTCCATTTCGCCCTTGTTCAACACCAATTGGTGTCGCACCGGGTCAGGCGAGACGCCGATCAACTCCGCCACCAGCACATCGTCTCGCAACAGGGCACTGGAGTTTAGCAGCGCCCGCAAACGGACATTCTCCGCCTGCAAGGAAGCCATCTGGTGCGAACGCCCCTGCAGCACCAGGTTCTCCCGTTTGAGCCGCTCGTTTTCCTCCTGCATATCGTCGCGGGAGACAAGATTGGTTTCGTTCCAGTCGACCAGGCGGCTGGGCAGGTCCGCCACCCAATAGACGGGAGCGGCAGCAATTTCCATGAATGAGCGTGTGGTTTGCAGCGCGTTATAGCGCAGGTCGGCGGTAATCAATACGCCAAGAAGTACGATCGCCAGCAGCAGGCGCAATCCCAGGGTGGACTCTTTGACGAACAGTGGCTTGATGACAGTTCCTAAGCTGGTTGTTCAGGCATCAATCACATCTTACAGCGCGGCAGAAGCCGCGCCTATGGTAGCCGCGACTTCTGCCGCGCTTTTTTCTATTCTGTGGAGAGCAGATCTATCGTTCTGCGATCCATCAACTCCATGGCTCGACCACCACCGCGAGCGACGCAGGTCAGGGGATCTTCCGCCACAATAACCGGCAGGCCCGTCTCTTCGGAGATAAGACGGTCCAGATCTCTCAACAACGCCCCGCCACCGGTGAGCACTATGCCACTCTCGGCAATGTCCGCTGCCAGTTCCGGGGGCGATTGTTCCAGAGCGGACTTCACCGCCTGGACAATGGAGCTCAGGGGGTCCTGCAGCGACTCCAGGATCTCGTCACTGTTGAGGGTGAAGCTGCGGGGCACTCCCTCTGCCAGGTTGCGGCCGCGGACGTCAATTTCCCGCAGTTCGCTGCCGGCAAAAGCACAACCCACTTCGACCTTGATGCGTTCTGCCGTGGCATCACCGATCAAGCTGCCGTATCGGCGACGAACATGGGAGACGATAGCCTCATCGAAGCGGTCGCCGCCCACTCTCACAGAATCGCGGTAAACGATACCGTTGAGGGAGATAATCGCAATCTCGGTGGTACCACCACCGACGTCAACGACCATGCAGCCTGTCGCTTCTTCCACGTCCAGGCCGGCTCCGATAGCCGCCGCCATGGGCTCCTCAATCAAGCGTACTTCGCGCGCACCCGCACTCAGTGCGGATTCGCGGATTGCACGGCGTTCGACCTGGGTCGACATGCAGGGCACACACACCAGCACACGGGGGCTGGGACGAATAAACTTGCTCTCGTGAACTTTAGCGATGAAGTGCTGCAGCATCTTCTCAGTCACCTGAAAGTCTGCAATAACCCCATCCTTGAGTGGTCGAATAGCCGTGATGTTACCTGGAGTGCGACCAAGCATACGCTTGGCCTCCGTACCAACGGCTTCGATGGTCTTCTGGCCGTTGTGGATGCGAATGGCAACTACCGAGGGCTCGTCCAGCACAATTCCCTTGTCGCGAACGTAGATCAGGGTGTTGGCGGTACCCAGATCAATGGAGAGGTCATTGGAGAACACTCCACGCAATTTCTTCAGCATTAATTTTTACTACCTTGTGAATACAACGGAGAACTGGGCTGGACAGTCCGCGAACTCCCTGGCAACCGGTTCAGACGCCCCTTGAGGCCTAGAAAACGGGGCAAATTCGGCCGACTTATATGGAGTCGTATTATTCGGGCAACTGTATCAATCGCGGGGATTTTGGGCAAGGCGCAAATGTGATAAGTTTACGCCCCCTGTCGCCGCCAGGCGACCCTCCTCCGGTTATACAAGCATGGCTATAGAGCAAGACGAGATAGAGAAAATTGCGGAGCTCGCGCGAATCGGCATTGACGCCGACCAAATTAGCGAGGTAACCCAGCGCATCACTGAGATTCTGGGAATGGTGGACCAATTACAGGCTGCCGATACAGATGGCGTTGAACCCATGGCAAACCCGCTGGACGCCACCGCGCGCCTGCGCGCCGATGAGGTGACTGAACTAAACCGCCGCGAGGCGTTCCAGGCGATCGCCCCTGCCACCGAAGACGGGCTATACCTCGTCCCCAAAGTTATTGAATAAGCAGCGCACGCCGCTTTAGGGATACCCCCATGTACGAACTCACTGTCGCCGAGCTGTCCGCAGGATTGCGGGACAACCGCTTCACCAGCGTGGAACTCACCAGCGCTTACCTCGACCGCATCGACGCTTTTAACGGCGAACTCAACGCTTTTATCACCGTCGATCGGCAGGCCGCTATCGCCGCTGCTACCGCGGCGGACGCCCAGATTGCAGCAGGTCAGGGTGGTCCCCTGACCGGTGTACCTATCGCTCACAAAGACATATTCTGCACCGAAGGCATGCGCACCAGCTGTGGTTCACGCATGCTGGACAACTTCGTCCCGCCCTACGACGCCACGGTGATTAGTCGCTTTCGCGACGCCGGGGCCGTTATTCTGGGCAAAACCAATCTGGATGAGTTCGCCATGGGCTCCTCCAACGAAAACAGTTACTACGGCCCTACTCGCAACCCCTGGGACATTAAGCTGGTACCCGGCGGCTCTTCCGGCGGCTCTGCCGCTGCCGTAGCAGCTATGTTGGCACCGGCCGCCACCGGCACGGACACCGGCGGCTCAATCCGCCAGCCCGCGGCTTTTTGCGGCATTACCGGCCTCAAACCCACGTACGGCCGAGTCTCTCGCCTGGGCATGATCGCTTATGCCTCGAGCCTGGATCAGGGTGGGCCTATGGCGCGCACCGCAGAGGACTGTGCCCTGCTGCTTAATGTCATGGCCGGTCACGACCCGCTGGACTCAACTTCCTCAGAACAGGCATCTGAAGACTACACTGCAAACCTCAATGCCCCGCTGGACGGCTTGCGCATCGGCCTGCCTACTGAATATTTCGGCGATGGCCTGGATGCAGCCACCGGCGAGCGCATCAAAACCGCTCTAGGAGAACTACAAGCCCAGGGCGCGGAGCTGGTGGAAATCTCCCTGCCCAATGCCGCCCTCACCATTCCCGCCTACTACATTATTGCCCCCGCGGAAGCCTCCACCAACCTGTCGCGCTTCGACGGTGTGCGTTACGGCCACCGCTGCGAAGACCCTGCAGATCTGCACGATCTCTACACCCGCACCCGTGAGGAGGGTTTCGGCGACGAAGTGAAGCGCCGGATTCTGGTAGGCACCTATGCACTGTCCGCGGGTTACTACGACGCCTATTACCGCAAGGCACAACAGGCGCGCCGCCTGATTCGCGACGACTTTCTCACGGCTTTCAACGACGTCGACGTGATAGCGGGCCCCACGACTCCTGGCCCGGCCTTCCCTCTGGGCGCCAAAAGCAACGATCCGGTCGCGATGTACCTTGAAGACGTGTACACGCTGGCGGCGAACCTGGCCGGACTGCCAGGCATCTCGACCCCTGCAGGCCTTGTAGACGGCAAGCCTGTTGGCTTGCAGCTCATTGGCCGCCACTTCGAAGAATCCCGCCTGCTAAACGTGGCCCACCGCCTGCAGCAGGCCACCGATTGGCACAAGCAAACACCTGCCACCGTCAATGGAGGTGCCGCCTGATGCAATGGGAAACAGTGATAGGCCTTGAGGTTCACCTCCAGCTGGCCACGCGCTCCAAAATCTTCTCTGGCTCCGCCACAACCTTTGGTGCCGCGCCCAATACCCAGGCCAGTGCCGTAGACCTGGCCATGCCCGGCATGCTGCCGGTCCTCAACAAGGAAGCGGTCCACATGGCGGTCATGTTCGGCCTGGGCATCGGCGCCGAGATAGGCATGCGCTCAGTGTTCGACCGCAAGAACTACTTCTACCCTGATCTTCCCAAGGGCTACCAGATCAGCCAGTTTGAAGACCCCATCGTGGGCAAGGGGAGCTTCGAGATCCAGATGGAAGACGGCAGCACCCGAGAGATCGGCATCACCCGGGCCCACCTGGAAGAAGATGCCGGCAAATCGCTACATGAAGATTTTCACGGTATGAGTGGCATCGACCTGAACCGCGCCGGCACACCGCTGCTGGAGATCGTGTCCGAACCGGACATTCGCTCAGCCGCAGAAGCGGTCGCCTACCTCAAGGCACTGCACAGCCTGGTGACGTACCTCGGGATATCGGATGGCAACATGGCAGAGGGTTCCATGCGCTGCGATATCAATATCTCCCTGCGACCCAAAGGCCAGGAGGCATTGGGCACCCGCGCGGAGATAAAGAACGTCAACTCATTCCGCTTTGTAGAGCGCGCTATTCGCCATGAGTTCGACCGCCAGGCCGACATTCTTGAAGACGGAGGCAAGATCGTTCAGGAAACTCGCCTGTACGACCCGGACCGCGATGAGACCCGCTCAATGCGCAGCAAGGAGGTGGCCAACGACTACCGCTACTTCCCCGAACCGGATCTGCTGCCGATCGTGATCGACGGAGCCTATGTTGAGGCCGTGCGCGAGACGCTGCCCGAACTGCCCACCGCCAAGCGACACCGGTTTGTAGAGCAGTACCAACTCTCTGCTTACGACGCCAACGTGCTCGCCGATAGCATTGCCCTGGCCGACTACTACGAGGCCGTGGTGGCCGTCTGCGGCGATGCCAAGATTGCCGCGAACTGGGTACAGGTAGAGCTACTCGGGCTACTGAACAAGGCTGAACTCGATATCAGCGCCTCTCCAGTCGCGGCAGCCGCACTGGGTGGCTTGATTAATCGTATTCTCGACAACACCATCTCAGGCAAGATCGCCAAACAGGTCTTCGAAGCCATGTGGAATGGCGAAGGTACTGCCGACGAGGTGATCGATGCCAAAGGCCTCAAGCAGGTCTCAGACAGTGGTGCTATCGAAGCCATGGTGGACGAAGTAATAGCCAACAGCGCGGCACAGGTTGAACAATACCTTGCCGCAGATGATGCCAAACGCAAAAAACTTGTGGGCTATTTCGTCGGGCAAGTTATGAAAGCTTCCAAAGGCCAGGCCAATCCCGGCATGGTCAACAAACTACTCGCACAGAAACTGAAATGAAGAAAGACAAACAGAAAGTAATAGACGACGTCTGGACTGAAGATCACATCCGCAGCTTTTTGGATTTCCGGCCACACGATGGAAGCAATGAGGATTTTCATATCCTGCAGAAAGCCTACCAGAGCATGCGAGCGGACGACTTCGAATTGTTCGTGAGCATGTTCACAGGGCAAGAGCGCGATGTGAATGCCACCGGCCGTGATGGCCGCACCGTACTGGCTATCGTGGGCGAGCACCGCAAGGGCACGCCCTATGCAGAGATTCTGAAGGCTGCAGGCGCCGCCTGACTGGCGGTGAGTGCTGCTTCAACTGCGCGATATTAAAGCGCGGCCAACAGTGCCCTCACCACCATCACCCAGAGGGCAAAGCTGGCCAGAAGGTAGACGATAAACCGGTGCATCACTTTGTTGTAGCTGCAGTGAATGAGCGAGTGAAGCACACGGAAACCGAGAAACGCCCAGGCACAGTTGACATATAGCGAATCGACCTGGCCGACCATGGTCAGGTACAGGCAGATCACGTAGAACAAGACAGGAACCTCGAGCAGGTTCTTGAAATTGTGGCTCGCCGTAGAGGATTCCGCGGGAATTTGCGCCGCCACCTGATCTGGCGATTTCAAATTCTCTGCGTCAATGCCATGAGAGGTCGCATAGCCCAGCCGCTGCACCAGGAGATACGCCCATACCAACATGGTCAGGGTAAGCATGCCCAGCATCGGCAGAGTAAGAGACAGGTCTTGTAGAGCCATTTTTTCACCTCGCTAATTATGTTTTTTGCTATGCTAGCGCACCCAAATTTTTCAAGTACCCTGCAGGAACGCCAGTGATCACGCTCTACGGTATCAAAAATTGCGACTCGGTCAAAAAAGCCCGCAAATGGCTCGACGCAAAAGGCGTGGACTATCGGTTCCACGACTTTCGCGTTGACGGAGTGAGCGCCAGTGACGTTGCCAACTGGCTCGACGCCCTGGGCTGGGAAACCGTAGTCAATCGGCGCAGTACCACCTGGAAGGGCCTGAGCCCTGAACAGCGCGAGAACATGGATCGCGACAGTGCACTGGCGGCAATTCTCGAAGAGCCCACCCTGGTGAAACGCCCACTGCTCGACGCTGGCGGCGAATACCACTGCGGCTTCAAGGACGCCAGCTACCAACAGATATTCAACCACCATACCCTCTGAACGAGGTTTAGCACAGGACATGAACATGACTGATTCAGCGTTTGCCTTCGGCCTCGGCGTCGGCACACTCAACGCCAAGGGCGAGTGGCTAGAAGTATATTTCCCCCAGCCCGTGCTGGCTCCATCCGCGGAACTGACAGCCGCGACCAGCGGCCTGGATAGCGCTAGCCCACTCACTGCTGACGACCTGCGCGCACTGGCAGAAAAACTGACCGACGCCGGCGAACCAGAACTCGCCGCCTTCGCCAGTCGCGTTCGCGACAGCGGCCGGCCTGCAGTGGCAGTCCTGCTGGGTGACGACACCCCGCCAACGAGCGTCCCCGAAGGCTACTTGAAGCTACACCTGCTATCTCACCGTCTGGTAAAGCCCCACGGCACTGATCTCAGCGGTTTGTTTGGCGTGCTGCCCAACGTGGCCTGGACCAATGAAGGCGCAATAGACCTCGCCGAACTGCCCGAGCGTCAGCTGAACGCGCGCCTGCGAGGCGAATTACTGGAAGTCAGCTGTGTCGATAAATTCCCAAAAATGACGAACTACGTGGTTCCCACTGGTGTGCGCATCGCCCATACCGCTCGCGTTCGTCTGGGCGCCCATCTGGGTGAAGGCACCACCATCATGCACGAGGGCTTCGTCAACTTTAATGCCGGCACCGACGGCCCGGGCATGATCGAGGGCCGAATATCAGCGGGCGTTATGGTCGGTGAAGGCTCTGACCTCGGCGGCGGCTGCTCTACCATGGGCACACTATCTGGGGGCGGTGATATTGTGATCGCTGTTGGCAGAGAATGCCTCATTGGCGCCAACGCAGGTATCGGCATACCCCTGGGTGATCGTTGCACCGTAGAGGCCGGCCTGTTTATTACCGCCGGCACCAAAGTCAGCATGCTCGACGCCGACGGCCAGGCCGTCGAGTCAGTCAAGGCACGCGACCTTGCCGGCAAGAGTGATCTGCTGTTCCGCCGCAATTCAGCCAACGGCGCGGTCGAATGCCTCACCAATCGTTCCGCCATCGAGCTGAACGAAGAACTGCACGCCCACAATTGAGCATAGGAGCCAACGTGGACAGTACCCTGGAACTCTGCTGTGAACTGATTCGCCGTCCCTCGGTCACCCCAGAGGATTGCGGCTGCCAGGCCCTGATGATGGAGAGGCTCACAGCTATTGGTTTCAGCTGTACCCCACTGCCCTTCGGAGATGTAGATAACTTCTGGGCTACCCACGGCGAGAAAGGCCCGATTCTGGTGTTCGCTGGACACACCGATGTCGTTCCCACCGGGCCCGAGGAGCAGTGGCATTCTCCTCCGTTCGAGCCGACCCTGAAGGGCGACACACTCTACGGTCGCGGTACCGCTGACATGAAAGCCAGCCTCGCGGCGATGGTGGTGGCCTGTGAAGAATTCGTAGCGGAACATCCAGATCACACCGGACGCATTGGTTTTCTGATCACGTCCGACGAGGAAGGCCCCGCAACCGACGGCACCGTGCGAGTGATTGAACACCTTTCAGCGCAAGGTGAAAAAATTGACTGGTGCCTGGTGGGCGAGCCCTCCAGTACCAAAACGCTTGGCGATGTCATCAAAAACGGCCGCCGCGGTTCCCTCAACGCCACCCTGACGGTAAAGGGTGTACAGGGACATATTGCCTATCCTCACCTGGCTGAAAACCCGATCCATCGTTTGGCCCCTGCCCTAAAATCACTGACGGACGAAGTCTGGGATGAAGGCAATACGTTTTTCCCTCCGACGTCGATGCAGGTCTCCAACATCAACGGCGGCACCGGTGCCACCAACGTGATACCCGGCGAAGTGGAAGTCGTTTTCAATTTCCGCTTTTCGACCGAAGTGACCGACGTGGAACTGCGTCAGCGAACCGAGGCTATTCTCGATTCACACGCGCTGGATTACGCGATCGAGTGGAGTCTCAGCGGGCAACCCTTCCTGACACCGAGCGGTGAATTGGTAGAAGCAGCCGTCGCCAGTATTCGCACTGTGACTGGGTTGGATACAGAACTGTCAACGTCCGGCGGGACCTCAGACGGCCGCTTTATCGCGCCCACCGGGGCACAGGTAGTCGAGTTGGGCCCCATCAACGCCACAATCCACAAACTCAACGAGGAAGTGCACGCACCCGACCTGCCGCGTCTGACCGCTATCTATCGCGGCATTCTTGAGAACCTTTTAACCGCCGACTGAATCGAGCAATGCCTGCGCACCCATGCGCGCGATATCGGTATTGCCCTGGCCGGGCGTCACCAGCACCTGACCACTGCCGAGTGCCGCCAAGCTGGCCTTTACCACCTGGTCCGCCTGCATCCACATCTCATCCGGGAACACTGAACCATCGAATCCCTGGTCAGCCATCGGGTCGTGGATTTCCGTGCGAACCAGGCCCGGGCAAAGCGCCTGGACGTGTATGTTCTGCGTAGCCACCTCAGCAGCCAGTGACTGGGAAAAGTAGTTCAGAAAAGCCTTGGTCGCCCCGTACACCGCCAGCCCGGGACCCGGCACGAATGAACCCAGAGAAGATACGTTGATAATCGTGCCGCCACCGGACTCGGCCATGAACGGAATTGCCGCCCGACACAGGGTGATTGTGGCGTCACAGTGCAGCGCAAGCATGCCGCGCTGCTGGTCGATCGCCGACGTCGAAAAATAACCGTATGGGCTGTATCCCGCGTTATTTACCAGAATATCCGCTGGCCCTTTCTGGCGCAGCATTTCCATGGTGTGAGCCACCCCTTCCACAGTGGCGAGATCCGCTACTACCGGGTGAACCTCTGCTACGCCATCCAGCTCTACCGCCAGCGCCTCGAGGCGATCAGCCCGTCGTGCAACTGCGATGATCACGTCACAGCGGCCAGCCAGTTGGCGGCAGAATTCCAGACCCAGTCCGGAGGAGGCGCCGGTGACCAGCGCGATGGTTTTTGATTCAGGCATGTATGTGTCCAGTAAGCTAAGTAGCTGCGGAGGGATCATACCTCGCAGTCGGGCCCAGTGTCAGGCTAGCGCACGAAGAACGTACACGTCGTAGCGAACAGCCTTACCCTTGATACTGTGAGACGGCTTTTTATCTCCCAGATGCTCTGCCTTCGGTGGGCGCTTCACAACTACCCTGGCCACGTCCTGCATCAGCGCCCAATCCAACAGCGCACCCTGATCCTGCGCATCGTCGCTCAACAGGTACTGAAACAGCGCCATTTCCTTTTTGACTGCCGCGCTCTTTTCGCGCGCGGGAAACATCGGGTCCAGATAAATAACATCCCATTCGCCCTGCGCCAGCTGGGGCGCTCCCGTGCTGTCGCCACACCAGAGGGACATTCGCGAGGCCACCTCCTGCAGCCATAGATCCCCCAGGCCGGCGCGGCGCAAGCCGTCTTGCAGCAGGCTTTGTATCAGGGTGTTGCGCTCACACAGCAGGACTTCGCAGCCGAGGTCAGCCAACACGAAACTGTCCCGTCCCAGTCCTGCGGTTGCATCCACAACGCCAAGCCGGGGCTTCTTGCCCACGCCAGCCGCGCGCCCCAGAAGCTCGTTGTGTCCGGACTGCCGGCGGTGACGCATGTGAGAGGATCCAAAGTCTACCGCCACCGGGCCAGGTGCGTTGGGGCCTGTCAGCTGCAGCGCCAGTTCTTCACCACACTGCAACAGTAAACCCGTCTCGGTGCATTGACGGGGGGCAACGGGCACAGCAATGAGAGGTAGATCGAGCCGTGTTGCGATCTCTTGCGCGCTGGTGAGAAACGCGTCGTCTATTGGCGCGACGCAGGCGTAATCAATCTTCGACAATGCTGCCCTGCCTGCGCTTGCCGAGGAGTTGGGCGAGGTCATCGAACAGTTCCTCAGCCGTTGCCGCAGAGCCCGCCGGCGCCTCTCCAGTCGATGGGGGGGGCTCAGCGGCCTCTGCACGCATGGCGTCACTCAGCCGCCCCTCTTCGAGGCCGAGCTTAAGTGGCTTGCCCTCCAGATCGAGAGCAACTTGCAGATTGTAGGCATGGCGCGAGAGGCCGTGCTTGTCGGTGATCAGGAAACGCCGCGGCCTGCGCACTGACTCATCGTCCTGATACTCTGAGAGCTGGCAGCGAATGCTGTTGAGGTTCTTACTCGAAAGCTGCAGCCCCGACAGAGCTTCGAGGCCACGATTACAGGCGCTCACAAACGCTGGCGAGGGCACCCGCTGCGAACCCAGGCTGCCATCGGCAATGGTGGTATCGAACTCACCCACCAGAATCTGTTCAGAAACGGCCATGTCCAGCATTCGCGCCAGCTCGATAGTGACGTCGCCCACGATGTAACTGAACACCGATGGATTAACGCCAGCAGCCTGATACAACTCATAGTGGCCGCCCACGTGGTAGGCCGTGCGAATCTGCGGGACCGTGTTACCGCGAGACGCAGCCCTTGCGACGGCGTTATCCGCGCCCACCAGCAACATGAAGTAGAACAGGTCGCGATTGGCCTCGGGGCCCAATCGCTTGTTCCAGACATAGTAACCATCGCCCGTTGTCGTGCGCGCAAACTCGATATCGATACCCATCGAGGCGAGCTTGTTATAGGCCGAGTTGAACGAATAGGAGAGGCTGTTGAGCTGGCTCGCCTGCTCGAACGGGGTGAATAGGGAGAACTCAACAATATCGAAGAGCAGAACCGCCCGGCTGTCGACATAGCTGACCCCATAGCGGCAAATCATTTGCTCAACTGCGTCCAGCACTGCTGGCTCTTCACTCAGCGGAGAACTTAACTTGATAAAAATAGGCGCTACTTCAAGGCGCTTGGAGATCGCAAACATATCGTCGCGGTCACGCCGGCGTCTGCCGGAAATGAGCTCGCGGATAAAGCCCTCATTGTCCTGGTTTTCATCTGCACAATAGTTACCCAGGAAATAGTGCGGCACCATAATTACCAGCAGGCCACGCTCGTCGGCACTCCAGCTCAGCACGATATTCTGGCCCAGCCGCCACTGCTTTCGCAGGGTCTGTTCCAGAGTCTTCAGGTTACCCCGCTGGACGATAGAGATCGCTGTGCTGTCGGTACCGCCTGACCCGGTCCCGGAAATACTGCCCTTGTCGTCCATCTCTACTCCCTTTTCTTCGCTGCTCAAGTGCTATTATAGGAACCCTGTTGCGAGGCGGCCAACGCCGCCACCATTGTAAGGAGAACCTATTCGTGTTCCAGCGGATTATCACCGCCGTCGCTCTGCTCGTCAGCGCCGGCTGCGGCAGCTACGACCTCTCGGTCAACGAGCGCGTGGTCTACACACCGCTGCCTCTGTTTAGCGAATACACCCTCGCCGACGAGGCCCTGCGCAATTGCGTCTCCACCGAGATCGAGCGCCTGAAAATCACCCAGGCGAGCCAGCTGCGAGACCTGGACTGCTCTGACCTCGGCGTCGAGAGCGTGGCAGGGCTGGGTATTTTCACCAGTGTCGCCCGTCTCGTCCTCTCAGACAACCGTATTAGCGATCCCACGGAGCTAGGGAAGCTCAGCCTGTTGCGCGACCTCCAACTTGCCAACAACAAGATTGTTGACCCGCGGGGTCTCTACCAGTTGCCCGCCCTGCAAAGCCTCGATCTGCGGGGCAATGGGTCTCTTACCTGCCCTGGCAACAGCGCGTTGCTGCAACTTGATGAACTGAAACTCCCCGGACACTGCCCTCGACGATGATATACCGCCTCATCGCCTACCTACCGTTCCCGCTGCTATACGCGACGGCCTGGCTCGTCTACGTACTGCTCTACCACGTGTTTCGTTACCGCCGGAATGTCGTTAGCCAGAACCTGACTCGCGCATTTCCGGAGATGAATGCAAAAACCCGCGCCCAGATCGGCCGCCGATTCTACCAGCGCCTGGCCCAGGTCGCGCTGGAGATTCTCAAAGCAAGGCGCATGCAAGAAGCGGACTTCAGGGAACGAGTGAAAGTCATCAATCCCGAATTGTTACGGAAACATACCGCGGAAAAAACTCAATCCGCCATTGTTTTGTCTATTCATCAGGGAAACTGGGAATGGATGTTACACGGTGCCCTGGCAGAATTCGGAGCGCCTATAGACCCCGTGTACAAACCCTTGCACAACGAAACTGTTGACCAGCTAATCTTCGACATTCGCAGCCAGTTTGGCTCACGGCCACTGGCTATGGACAAAGCCACCCGCGACATTCTCCGACGCCGACGCGAGTTCAGGATTTTTGTGATGCTGGCAGACCAGTCACCGGTACGCAGCGAGCGTGGCTACTGGACAACATTCATGAACCAGGAAGCCAACTTCTACCTTGGCGCCGAAACCATCGCCAAGATGACCGGCTTTCCGGTGGTTTTCGCCCAGTGCCATCGGCGGCGGACGGGGTACTACGAAATAGAATTTCACGAGGTCGCTAGCCCCCCCTACGACAAGGAGTCACACCAGATCACGGATCGCTATGTCGAACTCATTGAAAAATCGATAGCTGCAGACCCGGAAAGCTGGCTGTGGAGCAACCGTCGCTGGAAACGCGATAGAGCCGCAGAGGAAGCCTGCGCCGCTGCGGAACAGGAAACCGGCTAGACGTCCAACCAGCCAAATCCCTCTGACTGACAGGCCCAGACGACATTGTTTGTGCAAGCCCGCACCCGATCCAAGGCGGCCTCGGCCAATTCCCGTGCGTTGTTCTGCTCACTGATATGCGCCACTACCAGGTGGCTCAAAGACGCCGAATCAAGGTGCGACAGTAATTCAGCCGCCTGTTGATTATTGAGATGACCCCAGTCGCCGCCGACACGGCGTTTCAACTGGGGCGGATACTTGCCCTGCTGCAACATTTCCCGATCGTGATTAAACTCCAGCAGCAGCGCCGCACAACCGCGATAAGCCTCGATCACATGGGGTGTTATGCACCCCAGGTCTGTCAATACTCCCAGGCTCCGCCCCGCAGCCTCGAAGCGAAACTGACAGGGTTCGGCCGCGTCGTGCGGCACCCTCACCGTTTGCACCTCCACCTCTCCCAGTGATAGCCGATCTTCGCTATTGAAGCAGCGCAATTCGTAGGCGCCATCGCAGCGGCCGCTGCCAGCAGTGCCGTGAGAGAGATAGACAGGAATATCGAATTTGCGCGAAAGACGGGCCACGCCCGCACAGTGGTCACTGTGCTCGTGGGTCACCAGAATAGCGGTCAGGTCTGAGGGCGTCAGGTCCAGGCGCTCTAGCCGGCGGGTGGTTTCCCGCACGGAAAAACCACAGTCCACCATCAATAGCGTGTCGCCGGCGCGGACCAGGGTTGCATTGCCCTTGCTACCCGAGCCCAGTGAAGCGAAACGCATCGCCCGCGCTCTAGTTAATGTTGCCCTTGATCAGGGTTAACATAGCCTGCTGCTCGCGTTTAGTGAGGTTCACCTTCGACTCCTGCGGGCGCAGGAAGATCGCCATATTTTCCTCATCTTCGCGCCTCATGCTTATCACAAAAGTCTCGCCGACATGAGGCTGTTCCGCCTCACTGTCCCACAGCCAATCAAACCAGCCAGCCTCTTCCTCGGCCGTCAGGCCCAGGAATACTGCGAAATAATCGCCGCTGCTGCGGTCACGATCTGCAATTTCGAAGGTCGACTTTTCGATCGCGCGTCCGAGTGAGGCCCAGGCGCGATCATAAGGCAGTTCCAGTGCGATATACGGCTCGCCTGCGGCGGTCTCAGCCATGGCGATTTTGCCGCTGGCGCTGATGGTCTGGTTGGCCACCATGGAGACCTGAGCACTACCGGCGGCATTGGCAATATATTGCGCCACCGCGCTGAGCATCTCGGACTCTTGCTCTGGATTATCGGAGGTCGCTGGCCAGTTCTCGATATCTCCGGCCTGAATCATCTGCAATACATGAAGCTCGCTGGTACCGCGCTGGACGCCCTGATCAATCCGGATACGAAAGCGACTGGCTATCGGCTGTGACTCGAGTTCCATCCAGCCTGTTTCCATCAAGCCGGCCCGAGCGTCTACCCGCGCAACCGAAATGCCTGCACTCGTGAGGAAACTGCGCACCTGTGGCCAGACCTCACCGGGAGCTTCCGCTACCAGCGCCCATTGCTCGGCGCCCAGGCGCTGGATGCGCACCAATTGGTCGGAGCTGCCCGCGACCAGCGGTGTGGGTCGCGGCACCTCGAAATCTCCCGCCAGAACCACGTCCTGCTCAACTTCGGGGATCGGGTAGATCTCCTGCAAATTCTGCGTGTCTTTGCCCTCGGGCACTGAGATAACCGGTTGTTCTTCCGCATTTTTGTAGTCTTGCGACCGATCCGGGAACATCCCGCCGTCGCCAAAGAGGTATCCACAGCCACTGAGTGCTATGGCTATTGACGCCGCCGCTGTACCGCGAAATATGTTGCTAGCCTTGATCATTGGACTCCCACTGCCTCCAGCGCTGCCTTCACATCGCCGTGGTACTGCTCATCTAAAACAGTGAGGGGCAGGCGAATACCTTCGCCAATAAGGCCCTGCTGGGCCATAGCCCACTTCACCGGAATCGGGTTAGCTTCGAGGAACAGAACGTCGTTCAGCGGTGTCAGGCGATCGTTGATCGCACTGGCCTCGTCTCGATTGCCCGCCATGGCCTGAGCACAAAGCTCCGCCATCAATTTTGGCGCTACATTCGCAGTCACCGAGATATTGCCTTTGCCCCCAGCCAGCATCAAATCCATTGCTGTGGGGTCATCACCGGAGTAAACAGCAATCTGTTCACCGCAGCGGGCGATAAGGTCGCGGCCGCGCTCACGATCGCCGGTTGCGTCTTTGATGCCGACAATATTGGGCAGGCTGGCCAGCTCCGCCACCACCTCGTTCTGCATATCGACCGCAGTGCGCCCGGGGACATTGTACAAAATCTGAGGAACATCAACCGCCTCAGCCACCGCTTTAAAGTGCGCGTACAGCCCGCGCTGCGTGGGTCGGTTGTAGTAGGGTGTTACCAGCAGACAGCAATCAGCGCCAGCGTCGGCAGCAGCGCGCGTTAGCTCGATGGCCTCGCGAGTGGCGTTGGCACCAGTGCCCGCCATAATCGGGATACGGCCAGCGACATGGTCGACACAGTGTTTGATGACTTCACAGTGCTCCGGCACGCTCAGTGTGGCGCTCTCGCCCGTTGTGCCGACCGCGCCAATGGCACCCGTGCCGGCCTCGATGTGCAGGTCCAGAAGTCGCTCAAGGGCAACCCAATCGACGGTCCCGTCGAGATTCATGGGCGTCACCAGGGCAACAATGCTACCGCTAATCATTTACTGTCTCCGATACTGTCTGGGGCGGCCTTGAATATACCGGCCCGAGGGAAGAGGGCCATTATCCATGTAGAGGCCGGAATAACAACCGCGAAGGCCCTACAGAGCCCCTTTCCCGGAGCTCTCCTGAGGCCTAGAATGAAGGACCTTGCCCAAGACTGGATCCACTTCGATGCACCGAGCAATCAAAACCTTCCTGCTGGCCGCCGCACTCTCCATTTTTCCTGTGCTGAGCCACTCTCAGGATGACTTGCGAATCAGTGAAATGTCCAAACTCGACCTGGGCTATATGCAGCAGCAACGCGACCTCATCGGAACCCTGGTGGCCAGTGAATACGGACGCCGATTCCAGCAGGTGAAACCCAATGACCTGGAGCTGCTGCAGCGGATACTGGACGACGAACTGGTAGGGCCCGACCAAACCCGAGAACTCCAGGCCATGGGCGTGGTTATGGGCGACCTGCTGGCCAATGAACTCGATTTGCACTGGGTTATCTACGAAGACAGACTCGGACGCAGCCGCGCTCTGCGCTACCGCGAAACAGACGCCTATCTGTTCCCCATGACCATGATTGCCCGCCGTCACGAGGCCGGCAATACCGAGTCAGTGGAAGATATTTATGCGCGCGCAGAAGCGGCAATGCGTTCGGCCATGCCGCCTCTGCCCTATCACTAGAGATTGGTATTCACGCTGCTTGGCAGTAGACTGCACATAAACTCCCCACCAAGGACCGCATGGACTCCAACCCCGCCGGCTTCCAACTGATCACAGAGACCTCGGAACAGGCGACCCTGGCACTGACAGGAGACTGGGCCCAGGGCCGTGCGCACCGTGATTTTGACATCCTGCGAGACGAATTGCCCTATATCCAGGCGGAGGAACTCGTGGTCGACGGAGCCGGCCTGGGGCAATGGGATTCGGTACTCATGGCTTTCCTGCTCCAGTGCTACAACCAGTGCTGTGAGGCCGGGCTCAAGTTTTCCACCCAGAATATGCCAGAGGGCGTGGAGCGCCTCCTTCGCGTCGCTACGACCGTGCCTGAGCACAATCCCCCGCCAGATGCAGCCCCCTCGCTGCTGGACCAGTTAAATCCGGCACGGCTCTGGCGCATGGCATGGGCGCGCACCCACGAGAGCCTGGCCTTTATCGGAGAACTAAGCCTCGCGCTATTCAACCTGGTCCGAGGGCGCGCAAACACCCGCTTCGTGGATTTTCGTCAATTTTGTTATCAGGCAGGCCCCGACGCCTTCGCAATCATCAGCCTGACCAGCCTGCTGGTCGGCATGATTCTCGCCTACCTGGGCGCTGTGCAGCTGCAGCAGTTTGGCGCTGAGATCTACGTGGCCGATCTGGTCGTGATTGGTATGCTGCGAGAGATGGGTGTATTGATGACCGCCATTGTCATGGCTGGACGCACCGGCGCGGCTTATGCCGCGCAGCTCGGCACCATGCAGACCAATGAAGAGATCGACGCAATTACCACGATGGGCATCTCCCCGATGGAGTTCCTGATCGTGCCGAGAATGCTGGCCCTTGTCGTCATCATGCCGCTGCTTACTGTGTACGCCAATTTGCTGGGCATGATCGGTGGCGGCATCGTGGCGGGCGGCATGGGCATTACACCTCTCATGTATATTGCCGAAGGCGAGACCGCGCTCGGCTTCGATCACATGCTGGTGGGTATATTCAAAAGCCTGGTGTTCGCCGTCCTCATCGCGGTGGCCGGTTGCCGCGCCGGCATCAACAGCGGCCGCAGTTCGGCGGCCGTTGGCCAAGCGGCAACCGAAGCGGTGGTGACATCCATCGTGTACCTCATCGTCGCAGACGCCGCGATCAATATTATCTGCCAGCAGGTGGGCATTTGATGAGCGCTCACATCGCGGTCCGCGACCTCACCATGGCCTACGGTTCGTTGCTGATCCAACAAGACCTTAACTTCGACATCAATCGCGGCGACATTTTTGTCATTATGGGCGGCAGCGGCTGTGGCAAAAGCACCCTGCTCAAACACATGCTGGGCCTGTTGGACCCCGCCAAAGGGGACATACTTTACTCGGGCGAAAGCTTTGTCGCCGCCAGCCCCGATCAGCGGGAGGCCATGCGCCGCCGCTGGGGCATCACCTACCAGTCAGGCGGGCTGTTCAGCGCCATGACCCTGGCCCAGAACACCGGCCTTCCCCTGCAGCTCTACACCAAATACAACCGCAGTGATATCGACGACATTGTGGCTTACAAACTTGCACTGGTAGGCCTGGCAGGCTATCAGGACTACTATCCTTCCGAAATCAGCGGCGGCATGCGCAAGCGGGCCGCTCTGGCTCGCGCGATTGCGCTCGACCCAGAGATCCTGTTTTTCGATGAACCATCCGCAGGCCTCGACCCCATCAGTTCCAGACTCCTGGACGAACTGATTGTGCAGCTGCAGGAGTCTATTGGTGCCACCGTGGTCATGGTGACTCACGAGTTGCCGAGCATTTTTGAGATCGCTACCAATTCGGTCTATCTGGACGCTCGCAGCAAGACCATGATTGCCTATGGCGATCCAAAGACATTGCGCGACCACAGCGACCAGGCAGTTGTGAGACAATTCCTGGCCCGGGCATCCGGCGCCGGCCAGGGGAAGCAGCTATGAACGAGAACCAGCCATGAGCGAACAATCCAATACAGTTGCCATCGGGGCCTTTGTCACCGGCGCCCTGGTTATTGCCATCACCACGGTAATCTTCGCCCTGGGAACCGGCTTTGGCAGTGAGCGAAGCAAAGTAGTCATGGTCTTCGAAGGCTCGGTCAAAGGCCTTACCCTGGGAGCGCCGGTGGCGCTGCGTGGCGTACAGGTGGGCCAGGTCACCGACATCGAACTGATTCTCGACACAGAGACCGTCGACTTGATCATGTTGGTGGAGGCAGAAATTCGCAGCGAGAACGTTCGCCGCAGCGGTGCGAGCACGGAGTCCCTCACTGAAGAGCTCATTTCTCGCGGCCTTCGTGCCCAGCTAAACACCCAGAGCCTGCTAACCGGGCTGCTCTACATTCAGCTGGATTTCCACCCTAACAGCGAGATCAATCTGGCGGATGTAGACACGCCTTACCTGCAGATCCCCACCATTCCAACGGAACTGGAGAGACTGACGAGGAAACTGGAGACCATAGACTTTGCCAAGGTCGCGGGTGACCTCGAGGCGGTAGCGGCAGGCATCAACAGCTTTGTATCCAGCGAGGGTTTCCAGGGTCTACCGCAACAGGCCCAGGACACTCTGGCCTCATTGACCGCTCTCAGCGAGCGCTTGTCTGCCCAGGTTGATAGCAGTGGCCCACGCATCGACCAGCTGCTGGATGGCGCCAACACCACCATCAACACCGCCAATAGAGAACTGCCCGAGATGGCCGAGCTGGTTAAGTCCAACCTCGCCCTACTGGAAGCGGCTATCTCCGCTTTCGAATCGGGCATGAGCGAGCTGGAAGCGTTGCTCGACCAGGACTCTGCCACCATTTACGAACTCAACCGGACCCTGCGAGACCTCTCTCAGGCGGGACGCTCCCTGCAACAACTAAGCCGCACGCTCGAAGAGCAACCGGAAGCGCTGTTGCGCGGCAGAACAGGAGACCAAAAATGAGAGCACTGATACTCGGCTGCGCCATCCTGTTGCTGGGGGCCTGCACTACCACCCCCAGTAATCACTACCTGCTGGATACCAGGGTGGACACGATCCCCGATGCCAGCTCCCCCTCCCTCGGTGTTGGGCCAGTAGAGATGCCCGCCTATCTGCGACGCGAACAACTGGTCTACAGCATGGGTGGCAGTGAGGTTGAAATTGACAATACCGAGCGCTGGGCAGAACCGCTCGAGGGCGCCATTGGCAGGGTCGTGAGCCTGAACATGGCGGGGCTGCTGCAAACCAACAGCGTGCAGACCTACCCCTATCATCAACAGCGGGCGCCCGACTTCGGGGTCAAACTGAATATTCGTAAACTGGACGCCGAACCCACAGGCGCCACCCTGATCGCAGAGTGGCTGCTGTACCAGCCGACCTCGGGCAATCAACTCGTGCGACGGCTCAGCCAACACAAGATCGGGCTGGATAGCAGTGCAGAAATCGCACCACAAATCCCCGCGGCGTACAGCGAACTTCTGTGGAAGCTCAGTGAGGAGATCGCAACAGAAATTCAGGGTCGGCTGAACTAGAAGTCGTCCGGCCGCAGCATGGCGTCGGAACCGCCATCAATGAATATAACCGAGCCACACACAAAGTCAGATTCAGCTGAGAGCAGGAAGCGCATAACATTGGCGATCTGGGCCGGCTGGGCGGTCCCACCCCAGGGCACCATTTCGCCAAAATCGCGCATAGCCTGACCCAACTCCTCATCCGCCATCACCTGCTCGGTCAGCGGCGTCATAGTGATACCCGGCGCAACCGCATTCAGACGCACCCCCTCCTTCGCGTAAGACACGACATTGCGCCGCATCCAGGCGCTCACTGCGCGCTTGGAACCGGCATAGGCAGTGTGGCCGTCTTTGCTGGCGATGTCGCTCAGCGCAGCGCCTTCGTCTCCCGCGAGACAGAGCTCCACATAGGGATCGTCCTTGGGAACCATGGGCGCCGAGTTGGAGGCCACCAGCAAAATCGTGCCACGGCGCTTGGCGACCAGATCGCGCAGCCCCTCGGCCATCTCAACCACGCCGAAATAATTCACGGCTGGAATCAATCCTAATGGACGCGCCACAGGCGGCAGACCGGCACAGGGTATGAAGCCGTCGAGGCCGTCCGGGGCCCGCTCACGAATGCCCGCAATGGCAGTCGCGCGCCCTTCCGGGGTAGAGAGGTCGGCAGTGATATCTCCCTCCTTGATGTCTACCGAAATGACCTCGTGACCGAGGTCCAGCAACTGCTTCTTCAACTCACCGCCGATTCCGGTGGTTCCGCCGGTCAATGCATACAGCGCCATGGCCGCTTCTCCAAACTGTGACAGGATCCGCATTTTGCCCGCCGAATCGGCCTCAAAACAGTACTAGAGGGGTCATATCCATGGTCTTTTCAGCTTGGTTTAAGGTTTTATGCAAAGAATTCGCGCCTACTCAGAGAATGTCGAGAAATGTGGATTTTCCACAGGCTTTGGGATTGCCTTTAGAGGTAGAATTAATCCACAAATATGGTAGGGAAACCGGCTATATAACAAAGATCTAAAGGAAGGCACCGGACCACTACTGCCCCGTCAAGAGAGGCAGAGCACCGGGCCCATAACACTGAAACACACTCACTACGGGATAGAACCAATGAACGAGCCAACGACCGACCGCAGATTGCGCGTCCCGGCGAAAACGCCGATGCACAAGGCGGTAAAAACCGCCCTACTCGCCCTGGGCGCCACCACTCTGACCATCCCAGCGGTGGCACAGCAAGCGTCTGGCGGCTACAGCCTGGCACTGGAAGAAATCGTGGTAACCGCTCAGAAACGTGAAGAGGACTTCATGTCTGTTCCCGGTTCAGTGAATGCCTTCACCACCCAGGACATGATCAACACCGGCGCGGCCACCATTCAGGATATCGACACCTTCATGCCGGGTGTCGACATCGCCGATACTGTTGGCGGTACCACCCAGTTCGGCATCTCCATTCGCGGTATTTCCAGCCCTAACATCAGCTCCGGCCAGGATGCGTCTGTAGCCGTGTTCTACGATGGCTCCTACATGCCCCGCGCGGTAACGTCTATTCCGTTCTCCGACATTGCCCGAACTGAAGTACTGAAAGGCCCACAGGGAACGCTGTTCGGCCGCAACGCAACCGCCGGTGTAATCAACATCGTACCCAACAAACCGCACGATGAATTTGAAGGCTTCGTGAAAGCCCGCGTCGGTAGCCAGGACATGGTACGCATGGAGGGCATGGTGAACGCCCCCATTACTGACGGCCTGTACTTCCGCGGCAACCTGTTCTCTCACCAGCGTGACGGCTTTACCGAAACCGCCACCAACGGTGACGATTTCCGGAACGAGGGCTTCATTGCCGGCCGTGGTGTCCTGCTTTGGGATGTCGCCGAAGAAACCTCCATCCAGCTCGCCGCTGACTTCGAAGACCGGGATGAAATGCCCCGCGCTGCGATTGGCGTCAACCCCAAGTACTCTTACCAGGGCAGCGATGATCCCTTCCGCAGTAAGGACCAGCACGATGTAGCCGGCGCGGGAAACACCTACGACAGCAACCGCAATAACGAAGAAGAAACGCGTGAAATGTACGGCGTGTCGCTGCAAATTGATCACGGCATCAACGACGAGTGGTCCATGTTCGGTATTGTCAGCTACCGTGAGTGGGAAACCACCAACCTGCAGGAAGAAGACGGCACGGCCGAGATGCGCCGCTACCTCGACACCAACAACATCGAAGATTCCGACATCTTCTACAGTGAAATTCGTTTCAACTTTGTGCAGGACAACCTCGACCTCATCTTCGGCGCAAACTACAGCCAGGAAGATGTGTTCCAGCGCACCGACATCGGTCTGCTGGCCGACTCCTACATGCAGTTTGTCAGCATCGACCTGCTTCCCGAAATCGGCATCCCGCCCAGCCAGGACACTCATGCCTGGGACTTGTTTGCGGACCAGCCTGACGAATGGTGGCTCGGCATCTCAAACCTCGCTGGCGTAGCTGTATTGCCGCCTTCGTACTCCGGTGACTACTCCACCGAGACCATGGATAACACCGGTGACTTTGTGAACTGGGGCGTGTTCATCGACGGCACATACCAGCTGACCGACACTATTCGCATCGCAGCCGGCCTGCGCTACAGCTATGACGAGAAGGACTACTCCTGGCAGACCTACCAGTCTTCTATCGACTGGCCTATTGCTCCCGCGCGTGTCGCCTACGACCCCGCTGAGACCGGTGCTCCCCAGGACCAGTGGTTCAACAAGTTCGAATCCAGCGACGACTGGAACAAGACCACTGGCCGCCTGGTTGCTGACTGGGAATTCAGTGATATCGCCATGGCATACGCCTCTTACTCCACCGGCTACAAGTCCGGCGGCTTTGATGGCCAAAGCTTCAAATCGGTTCAGACCGGCTCCTTCGATCCTGAGGAAATTCAGTCTGTCGAAATCGGCCTGAAGGGTGATTTCTTCAACGAGACCTTGCGTACCGAAGTGTCGATCTTCCGCCACGAACTGGATGATCGCCAGGTACAGCGCGACATCAAAGACGGCCCGGACGATCCCACGGCCGCCCCCGGTATCGTGAGTGAAGACCTCGAAGTCGATGGTATCGAGCTGCTGCTGACCTGGACTGTCACAGACAGCCTGCGTGTTGGCGCGCTCACCACCTATCGCGAAACCGAAGAGACCTCTGAGACCTATTACAACTCAGCGGGTGATCTCTCTGGCGGTGATACCATCAAGGACGATTCTGGTACTGAATACACGCTGAAGTTTGACTGGACGCCTGAGATCCCCAGAGGCTTCCTGCTGGTCCACGCTCATTACGTGTTTAACGAAAACACAGGTCCGAACGAAGATACCGCGATCTACACAACTGGCCCGTGGTACTTCCAGGACGAGAAGCTTCTCAACGCTCGCATCTCCTGGACCAATGATGACGAAAATATCGAAGTGGCACTGTGGGGTGACAACCTGCTGGACGAAGAGCGCGCCGAGAACCCCGGTGGCCTCGCTGCTAGCGTACTGGGTGCATACCACACCCGCATCGATGACCAGCTGACCTACGGCATCGACCTGCGTTACTCCTTCTAAGCGACCCTCGCCCCGCGCCTCGAACAGGGGCGCGAGTGATTTAGCGGCGAAGTTCTATTAGTTCCCCAAACCCCTCCATCTCGGAGGGGTTTTTGTTTCTGGCGTTGCCAATAGCACCAGACAATTCCTGCAAGTACCACTCTGACTTGAGTTCAGCGCGAAAAAGCGGATCGTTCGCTGCAATCGGCTGGCTGCTGTCGAGCCACCGGCCCCACTCTTCCTCTGCAAGCACCACCGGCATACGCTTGTGCCAGGGTTCAAACTGGGGTGCCGCTGCAGTGGTTACCAGGGTGCAGCTGAGCAGTTGTGAACCATCGCCGTCCCAGACGTCCCACAGCGCTGCTACCGCCAGCGCCTGCTGTGCATTCGATATCAGCCAGGGGCTCTTGCGCCCAGCCACAGTGCGCCACTCGATGAAACTACTCATCGGCACGATGCCCCGCTGACGCTTGAACGGCGTGCGAAACGCACGGCTGGTCGCAAGACTCTCACAGCGGGCGTTAAACATGCTGTACTTCTGATCGACTGCCGGCGCCCACGAGGGCGTCAACCACCAACGCGCGGCATCCAGTTGGGAGCCTGCCCCCGCGTCGCGGACCAAACCGACGCCTTCGGTCGGCGCAACATTGGTTGCCGTAGGCAGTTGCAGGTCTATACCCAGATCGCGCAGCAGAGACTGCAGACCAGGGCTGTCGATAACGTTGAATCTTCCACACATACCACCACTTTGCCCAAAACCGGCGGCAGGCTCAATACAGGTCTGTTTAGGTATACCCCCTCGCGCTCTCTGGGCGCCTTCCTTGCCTGCCCGCCGCCCGGGGTTTACCCTGATTCGCGCTTTTCTATGGAGAACACCATGAGCGATAAACCGCTGGCCCCAGCCATCGATGGCTGGCACACCATGGAAGTAAAGCCACACCTGATCGGCACCCAGTGCAACAGCTGTGGCTCTTACTTCTTTCCCATGAACCATGCGTACTGTCGCAACCCCGCCTGTGATTCCACCGAATTCAGTGAAGTGGAGCTCAGCCGTACCGGTCATATCTGGAGTTACACCAATGCGAGCTACAAGCCGCCAGAGCCTTTTGTCGCAGCCGAGCCCTTCGAGCCCTACTCGATAGCCGCGGTGCAGCTGGAGAAAGAACAAATGGTCGTCCTGGGGCAGGTCATCGAAGGCGTGTCCTGTGACGAGCTTAAGGTCGGCATGCCGGTAGAACTGGTGCTCGAGCAACTGCACGAGACCGACGACGACATCAAGATGACCTGGAAATGGAAGCCTGTTAAGGCTTGAGCGGGAGTTAACAACAATGTCCAATGAAATCGCCATTCTCGGCGCAGGCATGCACCCCTGGGGTAAATGGGGCCACAACTTTGTCCAGTATGGCGTAGCGGCTGCCCGCGAAGCTCTGGCTGATGCAGGCGTGCCCTGGCAAGACGTCCGATTCGTTTCCGGCGGCGCGACCGTGCGCTGTGGCTATCCTGGCTACGTGGCCGGAGCCACCTTTGCGCAGGCTCTTGGCTGGCAGGGCGCCGAGGTAAACACCTCCTACGCCGCCTGTGCCTCTGGCTCTCAGGCTCTGGCCGCCGCGCGCAATAAGATTCTTTCAGGCGAGTGCGACGTGGCCCTTGTGGTCGGCGCCGACACCACCCCGAAAGGTTTTCTGGCGCCAGCTGGAGGCTACCGCCCGGAAGATCCCGATTGGGTCAGATTTTATCTGGGAATCACCAACCCGACGTATTTCGCCCTGTACGCCCGACGCCGCATGGACGTGTATGGCGACACCCTGGAAGATTTCGCAGCCGTTAAAGTTAAGAACTCGAAAATCGGTGCGCACAACCCACGAGCGCGTTACAAAAAACAATTCACCGCCGAAGATGTCGCCGCGTCGGCGATGGTAGCCGACCCACTACGTCTGATGGACATCTGCGCCACCTCTGATGGCGGCGCGGCGTTGATTGTTTCCAGCGTGGAGTATGCCAGAAAAATCGGCAAGGGCGATGCGCCCAGAGTGGCCGCAATCTCGACCACAACGCCCACCTTCGCCAGCAGCGTGGTGGAGATGCCCGACATTGCCACTGACTCGGCCGCAGCAGTGGGCATCGACGCTCACTCGTTCCGCTCCACACTGCCCCTAAAGGCCTACGAGGAAGCGGGTATCGGGCCTGGCGACGTTGACCTGGCCGAGGTCTACGATCTCTCTACCGCATTGGAGCTCGATTGGATCGAAGACCTTCAGCTTGCCCCCCGTGGCGAGGCGGCCGCACTCCTGCGAGCTGGCGACACCGCCATCGGCGGCAAGATACCGGTGAATGTCTCCGGCGGTCTGGCTTGTTTTGGCGAGGCTGTTCCTGCCCAGGCATTGGCCCAGGTCTGCGAATTGACATGGCAACTGCGCGGGGAAGCGGGCGACCGCCAGGTACAGGGCGCAAAAGTAGGTATTACCGCCAACCAGGGGTTATTCGGTCACGGTAGTTCCGTTATCGTCAAGCGCTGAGGCCTGCAGCAGGTAGGCTATCAAGTCGGCCCGCTGCTGCGGGTCCGGCACTCCCAGGCTCATCATGCTGGAGTCTGGAAACATCTCCATAGGCTTTTCTAACCACGCGTACATCAGCTGCGGTGTCCAGACGAACTCAGCGTCGCTGAAAGTCTGTGAATAATATCGAAACCCCGGCTGTTTACCCGCCACCTTGCCAAAAATTGCGCTGAGATTGGGGCCGTTATTGTGCCCCATGTACTGCTCGGGGTAGTGGCAGGTGCGGCAGGGAGCGAAGACTAACCGTCCGCGCTCGGCGCTGCCCTGAGGCAGGCTCTCGCTGGCTGTGGTTATGGTGGTGGGCAATTGGGCGAATACGTTGCCAATGCCAAACGCAAAACACACGGAGAGCACCAGTACACGAATCATGTCGAGACTCCCGCTGCGGCGCGACCGGCTCGGCGGCCGAAGAAGGTCGCGTCTCCCAGTGAGAGACCACTGGCAATATAGGGCGCCGTTGGCAGCCCCGCGGTATTGCGGCCGGCTGCGTACAAGCCAGGAATCGGCTCACCAAAACTGCTGATGACCTCGCCATCAACACTGGTATGCAGGCCGCCAAAGGTGTGCACTGGGAAAAACGCCTTGTCGACCGACAGATCCCAGGCTTGAAACGGCGGCGCCTGCAACGGGCGCAGGAAAGCGTTGCTCTTGCGAAAGAGAGGGTCCTCACCACGCGCTGCGAAGCGATTAAAGTAGGCCACAGTGTTCTGTAAGCTGCCCCGTGGCAGGCGCAGTTGATCGGCGAGATCACCGACGGAATTAGCCTGGGCCACCATAGGAAAATTATCCTGTTTATATCCGAAGGTGCTGAACTGGTCGGTAATAAGCCACGCTTTCCCACTCTGGTGGTACGCGATGTGGTGACCCAGCACCCCGTGATAGGCGTCCTCGGCAACAAACCGCTGGCCCACCTGATTTATCACCAGACCTGCCAGCGTGTGTTCCGGGGGATAAATAGGGGCTATGGCGAATCCCTCGTGCATGCGCAGTGC
The DNA here is from genome assembly GCF_009388985.1 of Halioglobus maricola. Classification (NCBI taxonomy): domain Bacteria; kingdom Pseudomonadati; phylum Pseudomonadota; class Gammaproteobacteria; order Cellvibrionales; family Halieaceae; genus Halioglobus; species Halioglobus maricola. The sequence goes on along the minus strand of NZ_CP036422.1, from coordinate 952,224 downwards.
CGCAGCCCCCGCCGAAATTCCCATGTTGATGCCCTGGCCCTGATCGCCGGCGTTGCCCCAGGGCACCGACGCCGCAGCCAGCTCCGGCGCGTAAAGTTCAAGCATCTCTCGATTGTGGATGAAGCCACCACAGGCGAGCACCACGCCACGCTGGGCGCGAATGCGCTGGCGTCGCCCGGCCCCATCCTCAACCAGCATACCCACCACACGGCCATCGCTTTCCGTCACCAGATGCTGACCTGAAGTACGGGTGCGAACGCGGATACCCGCAGCCTCGCCACGGGCAAAAAGCGCTTCCATCAGTTTGCGACCGCCATTCATTCCACGCACTCCCGGCACATGGCCGCGAGGGGCAGGGCGAGCGAGATCGCGAGCAGGCCAGGCGAGTTCGGTGCCTGAATAGTAGAGCGATTCCTCGCCCTCAGGCAGCCCCTTGGCAGCCGTGAAGCCGCCACCATAGGGCACACCCTGCTGCAACAACCAGTCAAAGTGGGCGACAGATTCCTCGCAATAGAGTTGGACCTTGGGCAGAGACACGCCAGCGCCGCTGACATCCTTGAGAAAGCGGTACATCTCCACGACCGAGTCTTCAATCTTGTGGGACTTTTGCAGCGCCGTACCACCCCCGGCATAGATCACACCGCCGGACATTGCCGAGCTGCCACCCGCCTGACCAAGGGATTCGATCACCATCACGCGACTGCCTGCAGCCGCGGCCTCCAATGCTGCGCACATACCCGCGGCGCCGGAACCCGCCACCAGTACATCGGTAGTGAGATCCCAGCCACCAATGGAAGATGCAGGGAGCGCAGCGGCGCCCGCCGCTGCCGAAGTGACAGCGGCAGCGCCGGCCCCAAGCAGGGAGCGGCGACTTATACCCGGTGTTTTATTGGGGCGCTTGGTCAAAAATCGACACTCAGGGGAAAAAGCGGCTGATGGTATCGATGACGCAGGCGGGCCGTTCCCCGCCCTCTATCTCGATGGTTACGCGGACGACTACCTGCACGCCTCCCTTCAGCTCCTCGGCGCTAATCACTTCTCCGCCGCCGCGCACGCGGCTGCCGACCGGCACTGCCGCCGGAAATCGGACTTTTTCGCAGCCATAGTTAACGCCCATCGACGTATTGCGTACCTCCATGATCTGGGGCAGAAACAAGTTGGCTAGGGACAAGGTGAGGTAGCCGTGGGCAATCGTGGAGCCAAAAGGGCCTGCGGCAGCTTTCTCGGGATCGACATGAATCCACTGGTGATCGCCGGTAGCATCGGCGAACAAATCGATACGCTGCTGGTCAATTTCCACCCAATCGCTGTATCCAAGGTGCTGTCCAACCGCACCAAGCAAATCGGCGGGTTGTTCGAAAATGGTTGGCATAGTTACTCTCCCTGACAGGTAAAACAGCGGCGACTATAACACCCGCTCTGCGCTGTTCTCAGCTCACCGGTTTAAACAGATTCACCACCGACCGGACATTGCAAAGAATAGAGCCTCGTCTATAGTTAGATAAACCTTTTTCAACCAATTTCTTGAGGAAAACATTAATGGATATCAACACACTCTGGGACGTTTACGTACTTCCCTGGGGCATCAAGATTGCGCTTGCCCTCGCCATCTTTATCGTCGGTCGTATGGTCGTTTCCAGCGTGGTGTCGGTGGCCGCGAAATTCATGACCGGCCGGGAAATGGATGACATTCTGGTCAAGTTCCTGAGTTCGATCCTGCGTTGGGTGCTGCTGCTTTTCGTGGTGATAGCCGCCCTCAGCCAGCTCGGAATTGACACAACATCACTGGTCGCGCTTCTCGGTGCCGCCGGCCTGGCTATCGGCCTGTCGCTCCAGTCTTCACTTTCAAACTTCGCTTCCGGCGTGATGTTGATCATTTTCCGCCCGTTCACCAAAGGTCATTTCGTTGAAGTCGCCGGTACTTCGGGCTCCGTAGACGCCATCAGCATTTTCACTACCACCCTGACCACACCAGACAACAAGGAAGTGATCGTTCCCAATGGTGCAGTGCTCGGCAACAACATCATCAACTACTCCGCTCGCCCAACCCGCCGGGTTGATATGGTTTTTGGCATTGGCTATGACGACGACATCAAAAAAGCCAAGGAAATTCTCGAGAGCATTCTCGCCGCCGATGAGCGCGTGCTGGCTGAGCCAGCGCCAGTGGTGGCGTTGGGTGAACTCGCCGACTCCAGCGTCAATTTCCTCGTCCGCCCCTGGGTAAACGCCGCCGACTACTGGGGCGTACTGTGGGACACCACTGAGGCCGTGAAACTCAAGTTCGACGAGGCCGGCATCAGCATCCCCTACCCCCAGATGGACGTCCACATGGACCAGGCAAGCAGCAGCGACTGACAGCAGGCCCCGGGTGCGGTTTGAACCGCACCCGCTCTCTTGCGCCTGGCCCCCGTAAGCCGCGGAAATTACAAGTTTTTCACAGTGTGTTCAGGTCGGCTGTGGTATAAAACATGCCTGTTTTAGCCGGACCGAACCGTGGCCTCAATCAAGAAACAAACTACCATCTCAGCTCTCCTGCTCGTCGGTGCTGCCAGCGTGGCAGGGCTTCTGTTCCTGAGTAAGCCCCCAGCCAAGATGGCAGAGCCTGAATACCGCCCCGTTACAGTGGACGTGGCGGTTGCTGTCAAAGAAACCATCCAGGTACACGTACAGGCTCAGGGAACAGTCACGCCTCTGCGCGAAACAGCCCTGATTGCAGAAGTCTCCGGACGCATCATCGAGACCGCCGACCACTTCCTGGTGGGTGGCTTTATCGCTGAAGGGGAAGTGCTGCTGCGCATAGACCCTCGCGATTACCAGACCGAATTGCTCCGCGCCCAGGCCTCAGTGGAGTCTGCCGAGAGCAACCTCGCCCAGGAGAAGGGCCGTACAGAGGTCGCCCTGCGCGAATGGCAGAAACTTCCCACCAACGCCCAGCGCAGTCAGGAAGCGAAAGATCTCTACCTGCGTAAACCGCAACTGGAGTTAGCTGAAGCCCAGTTGCTTGCCGCCATGGCAGACCTGAACACCGCGCGCGATCGGCTTGAACGCACGATCATCAAAGCACCCTATAACGCCATTATCCGCAGCAAAGATAGCGAGCTGGGCCAGTTCGTCGGCGCTGGAACCAGACTCGCCTCCGTTTTTTCGGTAAATCAGGCTGAAGTGCGCCTGCCCATTCCCCAGAGCAAACTGGACTACCTTGTCCTGCCAGGGGTCGAGGGCTATGCCGGGGGAGCCTCCATAGACCTGTACACTGATGTAGCCGGGGAAGTGAAACACTGGCCGGCCACACTCCACCGCACTGAGGGTGTATTTGACGAGCGCTCACGCGCGCTCTACACCGTGGCCCGGATCAACGATCCCTATGCGCTAGCGACCGATGAACGTGAACCCTTGCGCCTGGGCACCTTTGTCAACGCCGACATCAGCGGCCGGGAATTCGACGACATCGTAGCCCTGCCCCGCTACATCCTGCGGGCTGGCAATCATTTATGGGTTGTCGACGAAGACAACATTCTGCGCAATCGCAAAGTAGACGTACTGCGCACAGGCGGTGATGTTATCTATGTCAGCGCGGGACTGGACGAGGGCGAACAGGTTTCACTCACTGTTCTGGATGCGTCCCTCATTGGCACCCAGGTCAAGGTCGAGTCGAGCACGCCGAGCGATCTAATGCATGACTCCGGTAGCCCGGCGCTTGAGGCGGAAACACCCGTCGAAGAGCTGGTCTCAGAAGAGCCCGCCTTCGATGCAGCTGACGCCCCAGTCGACCCTGTTACTGCGGCGCTGGAAGAATGAACGAAAACACGCAGTCCCACACAGGCATCATTGCCTGGTTCGCGCGCAACCCTGTTGCCGCCAACCTGCTGATGCTGATCATCATCGCCGTGGGTATAGGCAGCGCTTTTACCTTACAGCGTGCGATTTTCCCCGCTTTCAACTTCGAAGTCATTTTCGTCAACCTCCCCTACCCTGGTGCAGCGCCTGAAGAGGTGGAACAAGGGGTGGTGATGAAGGTCGAGGAAGCCATCAACGACCTCGACGGCATCAAACGCGTAGAGTCTGACTCCTACGAATCCCTGGGACGAATCATCATCGAGCCGCAGGACGGTGTCCCTATCGGCCGTCTCTACAACGATATTCAGAACCGCATCGACGGCATTACAACGTTCCCGGAAGATGCAGAAGAACCCGTGTTGGTGCAACCGGATCTGTTGTTCGCCGCTGTCACCCTGCAGATTTCAGGCGCTCTGGACGAGCGCAGCATGAAGGCGCTAGCCGACGAGATACGCCGCGATCTTCTGACCTATCCTGAAGTCTCATCCGCTGCCATCGTAGGCGCCAGAGACTATGAAATTTCGGTAGAGATCTCTGAGCAACTGTTGCGTGAGTACCACATCTCTCTCGCCGATGTGGCCAACACGATCTCAGCGTCATCACTGGATTTACCCTCGGGTTCAGTGCAGACACGAAACGGCGACATCATGCTGCGGACACTCGGCCAGGCCTATGTCCAGCAAGACTTTGAAGACATTGTGTTGAAGACGTGGCCAGACGGCACGCGCCTGTTACTCGGCGATATCGCCACAGTTCGCGACGGATTTGTCGACGGTTCCGGCTATGCCTCGTTCGACGGCCAGTACTCCCTGGGTATCAACGTATTCTCCATGGGCCAGCAGGATATTATCGAAACTGCGGACGCCGCCCGAGCCTATGTGGAGCAGCGAAGGGCGACCCTGCCCGAAGGCGTGACCCTGGACGTTTGGGGCGACGTTACTTATTACCTGAAGCAGCGCCTCGGAATGATGGTGAAGAACCTGGCCATTGGTGCGCTACTGGTGTTTATCACGCTGGCGCTGTTCCTGGAGATCAAGCTGGCATTCTGGGTAATGATCGGTATCCCCGTATGCTTCCTGGGTGCAATGGGAATACTCAACACACCCTATATCGATGCAAGCCTCAACATGATCAGTCTGTTCGGGTTTATTCTGGTACTGGGTATCGTGGTGGATGATGCCATCATCATGGGGGAGAGTGCCTACTCCGAGACCGAGGAAAAAGGTCACAGTGTGGACAATGTGATCAACGGCGTTCACCGGGTAGCCACGCCGGCCACCTTTGGCGTGCTGACGACCATCGTGGCCTTTGCGCCTACCCTATTTGTACAGGGGGTATTTGCGCCCATGCCCGCCGCCATGGGCTGGGTGGTCATCCTCTGTCTGACCTTCTCCCTGATAGAATCCAAATGGATCCTGCCCGCCCACCTGGCGCACAGCAAGCCGACGCGAAACAAGCTCCTGCTATCCATCGACCATATTCAGGAAGGCATCAACGACCGGCTGCGCAATTTTGTCGAAAACCGCTATCGCCCTGCCGTGCAACGCTGCGTGGCAAATCGCTATATTACGTTGGCGAGCTTCCTTGCCGTGTTCATTCTGAGTATCGGCCTGATTATCGGCGGCGTTGTGCGCGTCGTGATCTCGCCACACACACCGGGCGAATTTGTTCAGATCGAACTCCGCATGAGCGAAGGCACGCCAGAGGAACGCACCGTAGAGACTGTGACCAGCATCGTCACAACGCTCGACCAGATCGACCGCGACTATCAGAACAAGAACGACACTGAAAATGGCCTGGTGGCCCACGTAAGTGCCTTTGCGTTCAACGACATCGAGGGCAGGATCGATATCGAACTCACCAAGCAAGACACCCGCAAGCTGGCCAACGAAGATATTATCAATCGCCTTCGCAGTGAGGTTGGGCACATACATGGCGTAGAGGTTCTGGGCTTCGAATCTTCCGATGGACCGAGCTTCGGTCCAGACATTTCCTTCGACCTCAAGCACGCAGACTTCAACGCCCTTCGGCAGGCATCTGAAGAACTGGTGGAAAAGCTGCGCCACTACGATGGTCTCAGTGATATCCGAAATGGCGCATCGGACACGCGCGACGAATTCCATATTGAACTGCTGCCTGAAGGAGAGGCGCTGGGGCTATCGCGCTACGAGCTGGGCTCCCAGGTCCGCCATGCCTTCTATGGCGCAGAGGCACAGCGCATCCAACGTGGCATCGACGAAATCAAGGTCATGGTGCGCTACCCACTGACCGATCGCGAGACCGTGGCCAGCCTCAACAATATGTACATCCGCACACCAGCGGGTGATGAAATCCCCTTCGAGACCGTTGCACGCCTGCAGGTGAAAAAAGGCCTGCTCAAGTCTACTCGCATCGACTTCCGGCGCGCAGCTGAGGTCACCGCGGAAGCCGACATTTCCATCGTTGAACCCGCCAAGGTCATGGCCGATATTGAGAAAAAAGTATTGCCTGAACTCGCATTGAAATATCCGGGGCTCACCTGGGAGAAATCAGGCATGGCGGATGAGGAAAGGAAGATGGTCATGAGCATGATGATCGGCTTCGCCCTCTCCATGTTCGGTATCTATGCCCTGCTCGCAATCCCGACCAAATCGTACCTGCAACCCCTGATCATCATGGGCGTGATTCCCTTTGGCATGATCGGCGCTATCGTCGGCCACTGGTTCTTTGGCCACGCGCTTAGCATGATGTCGCTGATGGGCATCATCGCACTCTCGGGAGTGGTAGTTAATGACAGCTTGATTCTGGTGGACTATGTAAACAAGAAAGTGGCCGCTGGCACTGACAAGTACAAGGCAATCATCGATGCCGGGTGTCGCCGTTTCCGTGCGATCATGCTCACCTCGATGACCACCTTCCTCGGCCTGTTCCCGATGCTGCTGGAGAAAAGCGCCCAGGCCCAGTTCATGATCCCCATGGCGATCTCGCTCGCGGTAGGTATTGTATTCGCGACAGTGATCACCTTGTTGCTGGTGCCCAGCCTCTATATGGTTCTGGATGATCTCGGCAAGTTGTTTGGCGTCAGTGAAGAGCCTTCGCCCCCAGCGGAACCCGCCTAGAAGATATAGGGAAGGAAGATCAGAGCGCCCATCACCACGGCGAAGCCTGCGGTAATCAGGACGCTACCAGCGGCGACATCCTTGGCTTTACCGATCAGGGAATGATGCTCTGGCACGGCTGCGTCACAGAGATGCTCCAGCGCGGTGTTCAAGCCCTCAGCCAGCCACACCATGGCAATGGTGAGTATCAGCACCTGCCAGTCTGCACGACTAATACCCAGCAACCCACCAGCCGTAAGCGCGATCAGTGTAGCGAGCAAATGCAACTGGGCGTGGTGCTCTTCCAGCAGGAGAGTCCGCACACCGCGAATGGCATGGCCAAAACTCTCTATGCGCTGCGCCAGCCAGGACAAGCGTTACTCCACGACCGAGCAGTCTAGGCACTTGTAGAACATATTGCGGGGGTCCTGTAGTGAGTACACCTCGCTCACGGCCTGCAATACCGGTCGGGTCAAGCTCTGCAAAGCTGCAACCGTTCCGCTCTGGCTTATGACTGCAGGGAGTTCAACCCGCTCGCTGAGCTGCTGCCAGAATAATTCCTGGGGTGACAGATGTGGTTTTACATACTCAATTTCGTAGACACCCAGCTCGGCAATAGCCGCCGCGGATGCGATCGCATCGTCCAGGCTACCGAGATAATCCACAAGGCCGTTCGCCAACGCGGCGTCAGCGCTCCAGACACGCCCCTCCGCCACTTCCCGCGTCTCTTCCAGGCTCATGCTACGGCCCTCGGCGACAACCTCCAGGAAACTGTCATAGGCGTACCCTACTCCCGCGTCCACCGACGCCTTCAACTCGGGGCTGGGAGTGCGATCCAATCGCAGGGAACCGGCCAGGTCTGTAGTCCCGACACCATCGGTATGTATGCCGAGTTTCGCGAGTGTGCCCTCCAGCGTGGGGAACGCTGCGATAACACCGATACTGCCGGTGATAGTGGTGGGGGTCGCCCAAATCTCATCCGCATTAGCGGCGATATAATAACCGCCCGACGCCGCCACGGCGCCCATCGATACCACCACAGGAATCCCTTTGGCACGCGCTTCCAGAACACGTTCGCGGATGATCTCTGAGGCGAACATGCTGCCGCCGCCGGAGCTGATGCGCAGCACAATCGCATCGGCATCACCGCTCGAGACAGTATCGCTGATTAGCCACGCCAGGCTGTCACTGCCTATGGTCCCTGGAGGCTGCTCACCGGGCAGGATATTGCCCTGAGCGGTAATGACCGCTACGCGCCCTTCCACTTCACCGTCATCACTGACGGGGCCCTTGCGCGAGAGGTAGTACTCGAAGCCCACCGACTCAAAATAACCGTCTTCATCGGTAGCTCCCACCATCTCAGCGAGCCAGTTGTTTACAGCAGAGCGCGCCAGCAATTGATCGACCAGACCGGCATCCAGCGCATCGCTCGCCGAGTCACCGTTGCCGGCGACCATCCTGTCCGTCATGCCGTTGATGAACGCGTTCACGGCGCCGGTTTCAAGTTCACGGCGCTCCTCCACCTGCGCTGTATAACGACCCCAGAGGTCGTCCAGCCAGGCTCGATTGACCTCTTTCTCCGGCGGTGACATATCGTTGCGAAGATAGGGCTCAACTGCCGACTTATACTTGCCGCGGCGGAACACATGCATATTGACCGCAAGCTTCTCAAGCGCCTCGAGGTAGTAGTTGTGGTAGCTGCCAAACCCTTCCAGAGCGACACCGCCCATAGGGTGGGCGATAATTTCGTCGGCATAGCTGGCCAGCAGGTATTGATTCTGGGTATAGAAATCCGCATAGGCTGCCACTGGCTTACCCGTGGCCTTGAACGCTTCCAGCGCAGTGCCTATCTCGCCACTGCGCGATATTCCCACCCCCCGGAGCCCCCCCAGTTCCATCACCATTGAATTGATAGCAGGATCGCCTGCAGCTGCCTCAATCGAATCGATAACATCCTGCAGCAGGACCTCGCGATCCTCCGGGCTCTGCTCACCAGAGAGCGCAAAGAGCGGATCCACCGGTTGTTTCTGGTCGACGATACTGCCGACAGGATTGAATAGCAGGGCCGCTTTCTGCGGCAGCGGCTCTGGAGTGCCACCGAAATATACGAAGTAGATGACCGCCAGCATGGCCAGGAACAGCACATTGGCCAATCCCAAACGTATCCAGGTAAGTGTCTTCCAGATACCGCCAAAAAAGCGGCGTAACAACGAGGGTTTACTCATAGATTAATCTCCGTGACCCGATGCTTTGGCAGCGGCACCTTTAAGCTCTCCCGCGCGCCAGCGCACATACATCATAGCCGTCACAAACAGCGTGACTACCGCGACCATACCCACGATGGCCACTGGATTCGAAGGGTCTGCAAACAACGCAACGACCAGACGCATAAAATAGAGCAACAGGACAAAACAGAGCCAGATATAGCTGCGCAGGTTATCCTGGCGCATACCCGGCACAAAAATCAGCAGCGGCACGAGAAAAGCGATCCACACAATCCATGGCGCCGCACTGTTCCAGACTTCAGCCACCTGCACCATAAATAGTACGACGAGGCTCACCCAGACGATCACCCGCGCGTAGTCGGCCTTTGTCTTCATACTTTCTCTCCTACTGCCAGTCGTGCCACCCGCGAACCCAGGGCCCGGCAAAGAGCGGCCTCATTGTCATCCAGAGCAAGATTATTTTGCGGCCCCGCCCAGTGTGAGGCTCCGTATGGTGTACCGCCAGACGTGGCGCTCATAAGCCCACTTTCGCTGTAGGGTAAACCCGCGATAACCATACCGTGGTGAAGGAGAGGCAACATCATGCTGAGCAATGTCGATTCCTGACCACCGTGCATACTCGAGGTAGATGTGAACACCGCTGCAGGCTTGTCGATCATGGCACCGGACAACCACAGGCTGGACGTCTGGTCGACAAAGTACTTGAGCGGCGCGGCCATATTGCCAAAGCGCGTGGGGCTGCCAAGCACTAGACCTGCGCAGTCGCGCAAGTCCTCCTGCTCGCAATACAATGGCCCCGATTCAGGAATATCATCTTCCGTCTGTTCGGTATTGGCTGAGATCGCCGGCACCGTCCGCAAGCGAGCACTGATGCCGCTCACTTTTTCAATTCCACGCGCGACTTGCTGCGCCATCTCGGCAGTGGCGCCCTGACGGGAATAGTAGAGCACCAGAATAAATGGCTGTGACATCAGCTGATCAAATCCAATACGTTTTCAGGAGGGCGACCCAACACGGCGCGATCACCCCGGACGACAATCGGGCGCTCGATCAGTTTAGGGTGGCCAGCCATGGCGGCGACAATGTCATCATCGCTGGAATCTTTGCCCAGACCATTTCCCCTATAGGCATCTTCTCCCCTGCGCACCAGCTGGGCTGCGGTAATACCGAGCTTACCGAGCAGTTCGCGAATCTCGCCCTCTCCCGGGCAAGTCTCCAGATAGAGCACGATTTCAGGCTCAATACCGTGCTCTTGCAGCAGCGCCAGAGTGCTACGCGACTTGGAACAGCGGGGGTTGTGGTAGAGGGTGAACTGACTCATCAGGGGCTCCAGCGGTACATTGATACAGCGCCGCAGTATACCAAAGGGGTTTAGCCGCGGGGCCATCAATCAGGCATAATAAAGCAATGGAACATTATCAGGACAAGATGCGCGGAGCGTGGCGGCGAGCATGCTATCTATTCTCGCGCTTTCGCGAGGACCGCTGTTCCGAAAACGCCGCAGCGCTCACCTATATGAGCCTGTTTGCCATGGTACCTTTGCTGACCGTGCTCTACACAATGGCCTCCGCCATTCCCACGTTCCAGGGCCTGGAAGAGCAAATGCAGGAATTCCTGTTTCAGCACCTGATGCCCGATACCAGTTCCGATGTAGAGAGCTATCTCAGCGATTTTTCTCGCCAGGCCAAGAATCTGACAGGCCCCGGCATCATTTTCCTGGTGATCACTGCCGTACTGATGCTGCGCAACATCGAGAAGGCTTTCAACCTGATCTGGCGCGCCCGCGAAAACCGCAGCGCGGTCTCCAGTTTTCTGCTGTACTGGGCCGTACTGAGCCTTGCGCCTGTAGCGCTGGGCCTCGCGCTGGGCATCAGCACCTACCTCTCGTCGTTCTCACACATGCTCGACGACTACGACATCTTCGGCGCCAAAGCGTTTCTGCTGAAAATCTCACCCATTCTGCTCAGCAGCGCAGCGTTTACCCTGCTCTACATTGCTGTGCCCAACTGCCGCGTGCCTTTCAAGCACACGATCGTCGGTGGCGTGGTGACTGCCTTGGCATTTCATGGCGCGCGCACGGTATTCACCGACCTGGTCGTTGGCTCAAGCTACACCTTCATCTACGGTGCCTTCGCCGCGGTGCCCCTGTTCCTGCTCTGGATATATTTGTCCTGGAATATCGTACTGATGGGCGGGATTCTGGTTCACAGCCTTTCGGCTTACCAGAATGCAGAACAGGCCAGCCGTCCCAATGTCCTCAAGGCGTTGGATGTCCTGTACCTGTTCTGGACCAAGCAACAGGCCGGTGAGAGCGTGCGTGAGATCGAACTGCTCAACAGCAGCCATCGCGTCACCAAGGGGCTGGATAGCGTCACCTGGCGCGCCCTGCGTGACATCTTTATTGAACACCGGGTCATCACCCAGAACGACCGCGGTAACTATCTGCTGGCGCGAGACTTGCACAGCCTTCCTTTCTGGCAACTCAAAGCCTGGGTGAATGAAGAACAGCCGCTGGAACGGGAAGATATCAGCGCGCATTTGAACTGGCAGGAAAACGCCTACCAACTGCTGCGCGGCCAGCGTACGCAACAACAAGAACTGATGCATATGAGCCTCGTGGAGCTTTACGAACAGTGAAAAAATTAGCCACCCTACTCCTGACAGCCCTGCTGGTCGCTTGCAGCAACGGAGATTCCTCTGCCCCGGAAGGGCTAAACCTCGAGAACTACCAGGGGCGCTGGCTAGTAATCAACTACTGGGCAGAGTGGTGCAAACCCTGCATCGAAGAGATACCGGAGCTCAACGTACTGGATGCCAGCTATCCTCAGGTCGCGGTCCTGGGCGTCAACTTCGACGGAGCAACCGGCGTGCCGCTGGCGCAACAGGTGAAAAAGCTCGGCATTGAATTCCCGATTCTGGCACTGGACCCGGCCGATACGCTGCAAGTAGAGCGCCCGGTAGTCCTGCCTGCGACCTTCATCCTCAACCCAGACGGCAAACTGGTACATAGCCTGGTGGGGCCACAGACACTGGAATCGTTGGCCATGGCAACCGGGCAGGTGAGCATCCCGGTCGAAGAGCCTGAATCCACGCAGGAGAATAGCCTGCCGCGCTGAACAGTAGTACCGACAAAGCAACGACAAGAATACAAATAAGAAGCAACAAGGTGACCTTAGTGACTTATAGAAAAATACAGGCAGGCCGACTGCCTCTGGCATTTCTCACAGCCTTCTCCCTGGCAGTCATAAGCCATACGGCAGCGGCGGATACTCGCTACGTTGATGGCAGCGGCGGGGGCTGCGGCGGTAACTCTCCCTGCACCACGACAGTTCAAGCCGCTGTGGACGCCGCTACGATTCCGGCGGATATTCGCATTTTCCCGGGCAATTACAGCGAGTCGCTGGATCTGGGCACTATGAATGGAAGCTCTCCTGGGACTATCAGCTTTCAAGCCCTGAACGCGGGTGGCTCTCCGGCTGTTGGCACAGTTACCCTGTCCTCGCCCGACGCAGGCGCCGCAATGGGAATGGGCACGACTCTGGTGGGCACTCTCAGCGTCTATGGTATTAACTTTGTCAGCCCAAGCGCGGCTGGCCTACTCATGTCCGTACAGGGAAATGTCAATCTGGCCGACCTCGTTGCCAACAACACAGGTGAAAGCGGCATAGACATCGACTTTATAGGCAATGGGGCCTCTCTGACAGCGACTCGACTGACCGCGAACAATAACGCGGACCGAGGTCTCAATTTCGAGATCGACCCCGAAGTCGATGGAAACCAGCACACTTTCACGCTGATGGACTCTACTGCCAATAACAATAGCAGTACGGGAATTTTTATCGGTAGGGATGAGCAGGTGCAGACCACCATGCAGGTCAACCCCACCCTGCACAGCATTAACGCAAACGGCAATGGGGGTGACGGCATTCGTTTGCGCGCGGCGAACGGCACCGCAACCCTGACTGATATCACAGCCAATGGAAACGAAAGCGATGGACTTGATCTGGAAGATGCCTCGATCGTTGTAATCAGCGACTCCACCTTTCAGGACAATGACACCGAAGCAGAGGGCGACAGCGGCATTGAAGTGGACGCATACAGCAGCCTGAGCATTACCAACGTGGTTGCCAGTGGGCACAGTTCCGGCAAAGGGATTGAAATTGACGGCTGGACCACGAGTGGAGGCGATCCTGATGAAGATCAAATTCTCGGCGATGTCACCATCTCCGAAGTCGATGTGAGCAACAACGGCATCGGTATTCGCATCGACGGGAACATCGCAAACGGTGATATCAATATTGAAATCACTAACTTTGTCGGCAACACCACAGCGGGCTTGATGATTTACGACGACGCCGATCCCACGATGGTCGTCAACGCCATCGGCAACTTCTGGGGTGCGCGTAGCGGCCCCACTCATCCGACGAATAACCCTGCTGGCACAGGCGATGCGGTCGCCGATGCGACCAATGTGATCGACGACTCCGTTGGCACCATCAACTTTGCCCCCTTCAGCGCTACCCGAGTCAGCCTTAGCGTGCCGGTACCCACCGTGCCCGCCCCTCTCTTACTGGTACTGATCGGACTGCTTGGTTTCGCTGTTAGACGCTCACGCTAAAGCAAAAAAAACGCGCAAAAAAAAGCGGCCATCCTTCCGGCTGGCCGCAACACACTCTTCATCTCAAAACAGAGGGATATGAAACCTGGACGAGTCCAGTAAGTTAGCAGCGCAGGAGTCTCAGGTACGCGTTGCAACTGGTAAATATGACCGGCCCCATTTGCCTTAGTTCAAAAAAATTTCCAACTTTTTTCAAACGGCCCAAAACGCGTCAATAAATGGACAGAAACCCGCGAGAGTACTAGGCTTTTCCTCATTCGCCCGGCCGGGCCCTGATCAACAAGGACAGTATGATGAGCAAAATTTTCAACGACAATTCGGAGACCATCGGCGGCACTCCCCTGGTCAAGATCAATAACATCAGCTCAGGCACAATCTATGGCAAGCTGGAGAGCCGCAACCCGGCCATGTCGGTGAAGTGCCGAATTGGCACAGCTATGGTCGCCCAGGCCGAGAAAGATGGCAGCCTGAAACCGGGTATGACCATCGTTGAGCCCACCAGCGGCAACACCGGTATCGCCCTCGCCTTTGTCGCTGCTGCCAAGGGCTACGGCTGCATTCTCACCATGCCAAACTCTTTTAGCCTTGAGCGGCGCATGCTGATGAAGGCGCTAGGGGCGGAAATACGCCTGACTGACGCCACCAAGGGCATCGCCGCGGCGATGCAGGCGGCCGAAGATATTATCGCCTCAGACCCAGACAAATACTGGGGGCCGCACCAGTTCGAGAACCCTGCCAATCCCGCTATCCACGAGGCGACTACCGGGCCAGAAATCTGGAATGACACCGACGGCGCGATCGATATCCTGGTATCTGGCGTAGGCACCGGTGGCACGCTCACAGGCATTTCCCGCTACATCAAAAACACCTGCGGCAAAGCCATTACGACCATCGCCGTGGAACCAGACACAAGCACCATGATTACTGCCACCCTGGCGGGGGAAGAACCAACCCACGCGCCCCATAAGATCCAGGGGATCGGTGCCGGATTTGTCCCTCCTAACCTGGATCTGACCATGGTGGATGGCGTCGAACAGGTGACCAGCGAAGATGCCATGGCGATGGCGCACCGGCTGATGCAAGAAGAAGGCATTCTCGCTGGCGTTTCCTGCGGAGCAGCCATGGTTGTCGCGGACCGGCTCGCACAACGGCCAGAAAACGCAGGCAAGACCATCGTGGCAATCTTGCCCGACTCCGGCGAGCGCTACCTGACCTCACCCCTGTTCGAAGGCAGCTTCTCCGACAACGAGACGGTGCAGGCCACAATCAGCTGATCAGGGCAGCAGGATCGTAGATCCTGTGGTCTTGCGCCCCTCCAGATCAATATGCGCTTGCTGCACATCGGCAAGCGCGTAACGCTGGTTGATCTCCACCTTGATGTCTCCCGCCTTGATACGCGCAAACAAATCTTCACTGGACTGACGCAGATCTGCGCTTGAGGCGGTATAGGCCAGCAAGCTGGGGCGCGTCAGGTACAGCGAGCCTTTGGCAGTTAACGTTTGTATGTCCAGCGGCGCTGGGGAGCCAGAGGCGTTGCCAAAGCTCACCATCAACCCTCGCGGGCGCAGACAGTCCAGTGACATAGCAAACGTATCGGCGCCTACACCATCGTAAACCACTGGCAGCATGGCGCCGCCGGTGATCTCCATCACCCGCTCGACAACGTTCTCGGTGCGGTAATTAATGACATGGGCGTAGCCGTGAGCACGGGCAAGCTCAGCCTTTTCGTCTGAGCCAACGGTACCTATCGCCTCCACCCCGATCGCTGCAGACCACTGGCCGAACAACAAACCAACGCCACCGGCTGCGGCGTGAAACAGGCACTGTTCACCGGACTGCAGCGGGTAAGTGCGCTGAATCAGGTACTCCGTGGTCTGGCCCTTGAGCAGGCAGGCCGCCGCCGTTTCGAAATCTATATCATCGGGCAAGGCCACAAGCCGCTCAGCCGGCAGGTTTACTGCCTCTGCGTAGGACCCAAGGCCGGCCGAGCAATAGGCGACCCGGTCGCCCACAGTGAACTCGGCCCCTTCGCCCACCGCCTCCACCACACCCGCAGCTTCACCGCCCAGGCCTGTGGGTAACGGCACCGGATACAGGCCACTACGGTGATAGGTGTCGATAAAATTGAGGCCAATGGCGTGGTTGCGTACGGTGACCATCCCCGGCCCCGGCGCTTCCAGAGCCTCCTCAATCAGTTGCATTACTTCCGGGCCACCGTTCTCGGTGATGCTGACACGACTAACCATGACTTTCTTCCTGAGGGTGCATGTTTTTCTGCGCTGCAAGTATCCGTGCGCGCTCGCGCACAATCAACACCGCAAGCAACAGCGCAACGCCGGCCATCACCGCGGCAGCGGGAATAAAATCGGTAGCCCCCCAACCCAACAGGTGCAAGCCGGCGAAAATAATAGCCGCCTGGAACATATCCCCCAGGCGCTGACCGAAGGGGTCGATAACCGCTCGCGCCTCGTATTTTTCCTGTCGCGACAGCGGCAGGTAGAGCATCTGCCGGGCCGTATTTTGGAGCGAGTAATCGAGGCTGTTCTCCGCGATTTTGAAGTACCGGAACCAGCCGATAATCGGCAACAGGGCCAGCGATGCATAGCCAAGAAAGATCACTATCGGGGTCAACAGAAATGCAAAACTGAAACCGCCAACACGGATTAAGCGCGACACCGCGAAATACTGAATAAGCACACCGAGCAAATTCACAGTGAAATAAAAGCCACCGTAAAAACGCCCCACATAGGTTCCCTTGTCCAGATCAATGCTGCCATCGGCACTGCCGGCAGCATACATCTGTTCGAGAATCGCGGAGAGCAGGTACTCGCCGGTGGTATTTACCAGATTGAGTACAATGACAAATGCTGCCATCAGCATCAGGTAGCGTCGGCTGAGTACCAACTGGAAGCCGGCGAACACAGAGGTGTGAGTCGCCTCGTCACCACGGCCTTCGCCGCGCGAATCCTCCGGCACCGACAAGGTCGCCCACTGAGCTGGCACGGCAGCCAGCGCGAGGGTGATGGCGCCCGCGATCATCAAACCGTAGGCATTCATATAAATAACCAGCTCCCGGGATACCGCAGAGCCTACCCACGCTCCAACAGACGCTCCCAGGGCCACTATGACGAACAGCCGCTCCCCTGCCTCCCGGCTGTAAAGCTCCGAGGCAAAGGCCCAGAACTGGGCGATGATGAGCACACTGTAGGCACCCAGCCAGACAAAATAAGGCACAGAAATGGGCAATCCCAGCGAGCCCGCCGCGGCGAAGGCAAGCAAGGTGGCAACGCAAACCATACTGACAATCCGCATATAGCGGTAGCTGTCGTAACGCCGGGAAAACTTACCGTATATAGGAATAAAGAAGAGCAGCAGCAACGCCTGCAGGGCCACGGCGTAACTGCGAATCTCAGCCGTGCCTTCGGTGAGAATCAACATTTCCCGAGCAGGCTTCAACAGATAGGCGGTGAACAGAATCAGGAACAACGTGGCGAACATGGCCACGACACCCCGGGTTTCCCCAGGACGAAGTTCTACACCGAGAAACAGTGTGCGGCGGAGCCAACCCCCGCCGTCTTTGGACTCAGTCGCCAGAGCGCTCAGCCTCCTTCAGGATGCGGTCGCGTCGCTCAAGAATGGCCTCGATCTGGCGAGGGTGCAGGTAGGGGCGCAGTTCTGCAGTCAGATTTTCCATATTCAGGCTCTGTAGCCGGGACATGAGCAGGTCAGACACTTCCAAATCTACCTTGGCATATTGCTTGGGCCGACGATCAGAGGTACGAAATGCCAGGCTGTGATCGATAAAGCGCAACATAAAGGACTTCTTGTCCCACAGGATATTAGTGAGATTGCGATCGGTATTGTGGGTGAGGATATCGAACACAAACCGCATCCGGTATTGCTCCCACTGCTTGCAGTAGCTCTCGAAAGGCAAATCCTGTTCCAGACGGTCGCGCTCGTTGATCGCGCCGGTGACCCAATCGGACAGAGCACCCTCACGATCCCGGACTTCAGAGATCACTGCCGTGGGCACCATCTCCATGCCCAGCATACGATCGAGTTTGTAGGCGGCGACATCGTATTGATAGCGATCGCTGTCGTTGTAACGTCGGCTGATGTATTTCTTGGCGTCCTGCATACCGGGATTCGTGTCTTCATACTTGAACACTGCATCATTGCTGAAGTCGCCCTGGGTCTGGGTCACCCGCCAGGGGTTGGTGACGCCGGTGCCAATATCTTCCACATTGGACGCGGGCGCGGTGCGCATAAATGCTTCCAACTCCGCATCTTCCATACCCGAGAGACGGCGCGACAGGCTGGTGTTCTCTACGGCCGCCTCGGTGCGTTCGGTGGCTCCAAGATAGTGAATATAGTCCGGACCATCATTGGAAATAAACGCCGCTGCGCGCCCCTTGTATACAGAGCGCAACATACCCGTATCGAGGCGAATGACCAGGCCATCCATACGGGATATGGCGGTACCCCGGCTGGGATCGTGGCCCACAACAAGTTGCTTCGCGCCGGATTTCTTGAGGAATTTTTCAGTGTTGAAAGATTCTGACAGCGGATGGCAGCGACTGGTACCGCGGTACCATGTAGGCGCATTAAACGGATCGAATAGCAGATACTCCTGAGCTGCGAAGACCAACTGTACATCCTTGAACCAATCTGGCTTTGACCGCGGGTTGGCGGCTGCAAAGTCTTCCACCCGCGCGTTCAGGAAATTGAGCCGATCCTGCCGACCGACATAGCTGGGCAACTGGCCGGCCGCGTCCAGTGATTCCACCGCGGCCAGATAACCCTGAAGCTCGCCCTGTAGCTTTTGGTTCAACTCCTTCAGATTCATATCGGTAATCGTCGAGGAGATACCGCCATGCATATAGAGCTTGTCATTGACCTTAACCGCAAATGGCCGTTTGGAGAGCCAGGCACCCAACTCGCCACTGGTGGCGTAGGCCTTGCGCAGGCCGATAAAGCCGGGCGCAACAGCCTTGTCAAAATCAGCCCGGGTCGCGCCCGGCGAGTATTTCTGGTATTCGGCGAACAGCGCGTCGCGCTCGGCGGCGGTCTCGTCTGCAGCAAACGCGGAGAATTCGGCTTTGGACACATAAGAGAGGTTACCGGTAAGCACCATGACCTCGTGGTTCCCCAGCGCCATATGCACCGCGCCACCAGCTTGCCTGGCCTGGCCCTCCAGTTTCATCAGCAATTCGACCACATCGCGGGAGCCCGGCCCCCGGTCTATCAGGTCACCGACAGACACCAAGTGCGTATTGCCGCCGCTCCAGTTCAATTGATCGTCGATAACATCGACTTCCTGAAGCAGGGTTACCCAGTCGTCAAAGGCGCCGTGGACATCGGCAAAGGCCACCACGCGAGCATCGGTGCGAACTTCATAGTCGGCAGCGCGCGCGGTCAGGGCGAAACATAAGGCAAGCAGAACACAGAGCAATCGGGCGGGCATTTGTGCGATCCAATCCAGTCATTGATTCGACTAAAAGTGTAGTGCCAAATCGAGGATTTAGCACGTGCTGCGCCGGTTCAGTCTATCCAGCCGAGGACATCGCGGACAATTGACCAGCGCGGCTGGCGCGATTCAGCGGCCCCGCCAAGCATCCAGTAGTTGTACATGGCGTCCGTTGTGCCCTCCATGCGCTTGAGCTCGACCCAGTTGTTGAGGAATTCGATGGTTTCAATATCGCCCTTGGGTACAGCGTAGGCCGCGGGATAGCCCACCTTGGCCGGCGGCTCAATCACCGTAAAACGGGGATAGCGATAGGCGTAGGCGCTGCCTTCTTCTACCGTGAGCACCAGCGCATCGGCGCCGTGCGTGTCGTCGGTGAAAAATGCCTCGGCCGACTCTAGCCTGACGAACTCTGCATTGGGGATGAGGTGTTTGAGCCGCTCTTCATGATAATTGGAATGAATCAGGGCCACTCGCAGCTCTGGCTGGCTGCGCAAAGCCTCCAGGTCGTCGAAGATGTGCCGCTGGTGGTCCAGTGCCACAAACGCCAACCGCAACTCGAGGTAGGCACGCGAAAAACTGGCCATAGTGAACCGGTCTGGCAGGCTGGCGATACACGACATCGCCACGTCGATCTGGCCCGAATCCAGCATCGGCTTGAGCTCATCAAATTCGAAGGGCACAAATTCCAGCTCCACCCCCAGGTCGATCGCCAGATATTGCGCCATCTCAACATCAAAGCCGACCAGTTTGCCGGCAGGGGTAATAAAGCTGCAGGGCAGATTGTCAGGACGATAGCCCACCTGCAACACACCCGTTTCAAAGATATGGTCCAGTCTGGCCCCCTCCATCCGGGTCACGTCTCGCTCCGGCACTTCAGTGCTCACCGTGAAGGGCAGCCACTCATTGGATAGCGATACGTTGGCCAGCACCTCATCGCGCGGCGCCGGGGGCGGCACAAATACCTCAAAGTAGACTCTCAACCCGGCGATCATGACCACCATGGCGAGCGCCGAAATAACGAGGTAGCGCACCATGGACTGCGCGGACACCTTGAGCCTGCCCACCAGCGCCAGGCTGCCGATAACAGACAGCACAATGATGTGCAGGGCCGCCAGCATCGCGCCAAAACGCCCAACCACAATACCCGTCACCAGGAACAGCTGGAACATATCGGCGGGAATCTTGAGCGAGTTCAGCATATAGGGGACGGCGACATTGATACTCCCGAACAGGCTCAGCAGCCCACCAAATGCCAACGACACCCTGTCCCCAAAAGCCAGGTCCACATCGGTAAACCACGCCGAGAACAGCACGAACAACAGCACCAGCAGCTTGCCCAGGGAGGGGAAATTGAACGACACCGGCACCAGGATATCGACGGCCGACTGGGCGTCCTCACTGTCTGCGCCGTGGCGTTTGAGCAGCGCTTTACAGTTCTCGGCGATCTGCGGCAACACCACAAACTGATTGCCCGTGGCGAAAGCCGTAACCAGCGGATCGCGGAAGGTATTGAATACATCTTTGAACGGGATACCGCTCATGGCGGAGATCAGTCCTGGGAAAATCCAGAAAGTAATCAACAGGGCCAGGGCAATATACGTCACCAGATAGACCTGCACACGGCCTACCTCATCGATGGTCATGGTGCCGGCCGCTGCAGCAGCGATGGCAAAGATACCGAAGGGCGTTAGCTGCACCACCAGCTGATTGATACGCGCCATGGCGGCCGCAATGCTGTCAAAAAACTTGAGAATTTCCTGTTTCTCATCGATGGTGATGAGCGACACCCCCACCAGAATACTGAACAGCACCACAGCCGGGACCAGATTATTGGTCAGGGAATAAAAGATGTTGGCGGGTAGATACAGCTCCAATAAGTTGACCTCCTCTACAAACAGAGGTGCGGCACTACCGAAGAAAGAGGCCGTGTCGATATCCGGGAAGGCCAGGGCGGCGCAGAAGATCAGGGTAAGAGCCATCGCCCAGATGAACAGCAACACCACTACACCGCGCCAGGCAAGATTGCGAGCGTGGGCCATACTCATGTGGCCGATACCAGAGATCAGGGATGCAATAATGTAGGGCAATACAGTGATTTGCAGTAACTGGACGAAGACGTCACCGACGACTTTCATCCACGCCACCATTTCACCGAAGAAAAGGCCCGTTGCGACGCCAGCCAGCAGGCCGATCAGTATTCTTCCAGACAGTGTCATAGCTGCGCTGTTATTCCCCTAGATAGTCGCCGATAATAGCAGATGATGATTTAAGGGAGACAGCGCAAGTGCTGGAAGAATTGGAACTGGACCGCGGCCTGCGCCTGAGCATGTCGGAGTTGGGATTTGAACAGGCCACTGAAGTACAGCAGGCCGTGGTGCCCGCGGTTCTGGAGGGCAGCGACCTGCGCGTAACCGCCGAGACAGGCAGCGGCAAAACCCTGGCCTACCTGCTGCCGGCGCTGCAACGTATGTTGGCCAACAAACCCAACCGCAATGCCGGCGCCCTCGCAGTGGTGCTGGTGCCTACTCGCGAGCTCGCCCGGCAAGTGCTGAAGAACTGTCGCGACCTGATGGCCAAGACACCGCTGTCGGCACAGGCCATTACAGGCGGTGCCGATTTCAAATACCAGAGAGCCCTGCTGCGCAAAAACCCGGAAGTCATTATCGCCACCCCGGGCAGGTTGCTCGAACACTGTGAGAAACGCAGTGCCGATCTCGCCTCGCTCCAGACCCTGGTACTGGATGAGGCCGACCGCATGCTGGACATGGGCTTTCGCGATGAGGTGCTAAAGGTTGCCGAATACTGTGGCGACAAGCGCCAGGTCATCCTGCTCTCGGCCACGCTGCGGCACAAGGGCCTGGCAATTGTCACCAAGGAGCTGCTGCACGAGCCCAAGACCATCACCGTGAATGAAGTCCGCGCCCCCCACAGCAGCATTCATCACCAGCGCATCCTGGCAGACAGCCAGGAACACAAAGACCGGCTGTTAGTGGCCCTCATGCAAAACGGAGGATTCACCCGTGCCCTGGTATTCGCCAATAAGCGAATAACCGCGGAACGCCTGTCTGG
Organism: Halioglobus maricola; assembly: GCF_009388985.1. Lineage (NCBI taxonomy): Bacteria > Pseudomonadati > Pseudomonadota > Gammaproteobacteria > Cellvibrionales > Halieaceae > Halioglobus > Halioglobus maricola. The sequence goes on along the minus strand of NZ_CP036422.1, from coordinate 929,931 downwards.
CTTGATGGGGCACCACGACCTGCGTTGCGGCTCCCTGCATGGCGACCTCAGTACCGAGGAACGCAAACACGTACTCACCCAGTACCGCGACAGCAAGATCGACATCATCTCCGCCTCCGACGTGGCCGCGCGCGGCCTCGATGTAAAAGAGATAGACCTGGTGGTGAATTACGACCTGCCTCGCTCAGGAGACGACTATCTGCACCGCACCGGCCGCACCGGTCGGGCGGGCTCGACCGGGCTGGCGGTGTCGCTAGTGTCCGCCAATGAGTGGAACCTGATGGTCAGCATCCAGCGCTACCTCAAAACAGACTTCGAGAAACGCGCCCTGCCAGGTCTCAAGGCGAAATACGCCGGGCCCAAAAAAACCAAGGGCTCAGGCAAGGCTGCAGGCAGCAAAAAGAAACCCAAGACCACCAAGGCCAAAGCCAAGTCCCGGGCGCGCAATCAAAAGGCCAAAGGGCGCCCAGGCGGTGGCAACAAGCAGCAGAGCAATGACGGCTTCGCCCCGCTGATGAAGAAAAAGAAAACGGACGACTGATGCGCCTGTTTTTCGCCCTGGAGCCCTCCCCAGAGGATGCCAGGGCGATAGCCGAATGGCGCGAGCGGTACCTGCCCGCCCAGGGCAGAGCGGTACCGGCCGCGAACTTCCATATTACCCTGGCGTTTCTCGGCGAGGTGAGCCAGCAGCGACTGGATCGGCTGTGCAGCGCCGTGGACAACACACTGGACGCGGGTGCTCCGTCTACGCTGGAGCTCGGACTCACCGAACCCGGCTATTGGTCCAAACCGCGGATCTGCTGGCTTGGACCAGACCGGTGGCCCAGAGAACTCGATCAACTCGCGCACAAGCTCGACCAATTGGGCGTGGCCGAGGGCTGCAAGCGCAATCGGGGAGAATACCGCCCCCACATCACCCTCTATCGCGGTTGTGATGCACCACCGCCGGCGCCGATACTCGCACCCGACTTCGAGCTTAGCCTGGATCACTTCGCCCTGTTCGAATCACGCCAGGGGCGCACTGGGGTGAGCTATGAGCCGGTCGCCGCCTGGGAACTGCTTTAACAACGCCCGGAACTTGTAAAAGGCTCTACTTGCCCCCAGAGTTCTATAAGACGCAATTCATTCAGCCGGACACCCCTGCAATGACCAATCCCCTTCTGCAAAGCCACTCTCTTCCCCCGTTCTCCACTATTGAGGTGGATCACATCAAGCCCGCCATCGAAAGCCTGATCGAGCGCAACAAGAGCGCCATCGACGCGCTCCTGCAAGAGAGCAGTGAGTTCAACTACGCCAGCCTGCCCGCAGCTATTGAGGCCCTGGACAGCGAGCTCTCGGCCGCCTGGTCGCCAGTGGCCCATCTAAACCATGTGTGCAATTCCGACGAATTGCGCGACGCCTACAACAGTTGCCTGCCACTTCTATCGGAATACGGCACCTGGACGGGCCAGCACGAGGCCATGTATCAGGCCTATCAGCAGATCGCCGACAGCGATGACTACGCCGCTCTAAGCGCAGGCCAGAAGAAAGCACTGGAGCATTCTCTGCGCGACTTCCGCCTGGCAGGCGTGGCCCTGCACGACGAAAAGAAAAAGCGCTACGGCGAGATCAAGGCAAGGCTCTCGGACCTGGGCGCAAAATTCGGCGAGAATGTACTGGACGCGACCAACGCCTGGACCAAGCAGGTGTCTGAAGAGCAACTCGCCGGCCTGCCGGACAGCACTCTGGCTCTGGCCAAACAGGCCGCTCAGCAGCAAGGTGTCGAGGGCTACCTTCTGACCCTGGAGTTCCCCTCTTACTTCCCGGTACTCACCTACTGCGACAATGCCGATCTGCGACGTGAGGTCTATGAGGCCAATGCCACCCGCGCTTCGGAGCTCGGCCCGCATGCCGGCGAGTTCGACAATGCCGAGACCATGGTGGAGACACTCAACCTGCGTCGAGAGCTGGCCCAATTGCTGGACTTCGACAACTACGCCGAGCTCTCTCTGGCCACCAAGATGGCAGATACCCCACCCCAGGTGGTTGAGTTCTTGCGCGAGCTCGCCGCCAAGTCCAGGGCCCAGGCACACACCGAATTCGAGGAACTCGCAGCCTTCGCCAGGGAGTCCCATGGCGTGGCAGAACTGCAGGCGTGGGACGTGAGCTATTACAGCGAAAAGCTGAAGCAGGCGCGCTACGAGGTGTCCCAGGAAGATATCCGCCCCTACCTGCCCGTGAACAAGGTGCTTCCCGGCCTGTTCGAGGTAATCCGTCGCCTGTATGGCGTGACGGTGCGCGAGGTGACCGACTTCGATACTTACCATCCCGACGTTAAACTGTACGCGCTAGTGCGAGATGACGAGGTTATTGCTCACTTCTACCTCGATCTCTACGCCCGCGCCCACAAGCGTGGAGGAGCCTGGATGGACGGCGCCAGCGCGCGCCGCCTGCTGCAAGGGGAAGTGCAGTTACCGGTGGCCTTTCTGGTGTGTAACTTCACACCACCCGTGGGCGACGAGCCCGCCCTGCTCACCCACAATGAACTGACCACGCTGTTCCATGAGTGCGGCCACGGCCTGCACCACATGCTGACTCAACAAACGGTCGCGGCGGTGGCCGGCGTCCACGGTGTGCCCTGGGATGCGGTTGAACTGCCTTCACAGTTCCTTGAGAACTGGTGCTGGGAACCCGAGGCGCTGGCATTCATCTCCGGCCATCACGAAACCGGCGAACCCCTGCCCCAGGCCCTGTTGGACAAAATGCTGGCGGCGAAGAACTTCCAAAGCGGCATGTTCATGGTGCGCCAGCTGGAATTTTCCCTGTTCGATTTCCAATTGCATATCAACTGGGATGGCGGCGATGCAAGCACGGTTCAGCAACTACTGGAAGATGTGCGCAGTGAGGTGGCCGTCGTGCCAATTCCCGCCTTCAATCGATTCCAGAACAGTTTTTCCCACATCTTTGCCGGTGGCTACGCGGCGGGTTACTACAGCTACAAATGGGCAGAAGTGCTTTCAGCGGATGCGTTTTCGCGCTTCGAAGATGAGGGTATTTTTAACCCGGAAACGGGCCGGTCATTCATGCACGAAGTCCTGGAGGTAGGCGGCTCGAAAGAACCGATGGAGGCTTTTGTCGCTTTCCGCGGCCGCGAGCCCAGCATCGAGCCACTATTGCGACACAGTGGTATCGCAGCCTGACTAGTTAAGGGTGGATAACACCGCCCGCACCTCGGCGCGAGTATCGTCTATCGCGGTAACCACCGCGTCGGTAGCGGAGCTCTGCTCCGCCATCTGGGCCCAGTTTGAGCTCCAGACTGCCTTAAGCACTGCAGCAGAGGCCACTACGGCCTCGCCACAGGTGCCACTCAGATCGTTGATCAACCCTACCTTGACCCAACCATCGCGGGGGCTGCCCCGCTCCAGATCACGATCGTAGTGAGCGGCATAAACCACTTGCTCCAACTCAGCCAACTGTAACAGCAGCTCAAAGGATGCCTCGCGCACATTGCTGTTGTGCTCAGTGACCTCCAGCCGCCAGACGTTATACGAAAAACCCACCAGGGCAAACAGCACGCTGAACAGTGCTGTCGCCTGATAGACCTTTAGCCGTGTTTCAGTAACGCCACTCAAACGTGAAGCGCCCTCAGTCCTCGCTGCCCAGCCACTTGTAGGCGATGCCTGCAAGCGCTGCGCCTACGATGGGCGCTATCCAGAACAACCACAGCTGACTGATCGCCCAGCCACCCTCATACAGGGCTACGCCCGTGGAACGGGCGGGGTTGACCGAGGTGTTAGTCACGGGAATGCTGATAAGGTGGATGAGCGTCAGGCCCAGGCCAATCGCAATGGGGGCCAGCCCGGCGGGAGCACGCTTGTCTGTCGCCCCGAGGATAATAATCAGGAACATAAAGGTCATCACGACCTCACACACCAGAGCCGCAGTCAGGCTGTAGCCCCCTGGGGAGTGCTCGCCGTAACCGTTGGACGCGAAACCGGCCGTTTCAAAACCGGCGGTACCACTGGCTATCACATACAGCACTCCGCCAGCCACCAGGCCGCCGAGGACCTGGGCGATGATATAAGGCACCAGTTCATTCGCAGGGAAGCGACCGCCAACCAGCAGGCCAACAGACACCGCAGGATTCAAATGACAGCCTGAAATATGGCCAATCGCGAAGGCCATGGTTAGCACGGTTAGACCGAAGGCCAGCGACACGCCGAGCCAGCCAATACCGACCTCGGGCGCACCCGCCGCCAGAACAGCGCTACCGCAACCGCCGAGAACCAACCAGAAGGTGCCGATAAACTCGGCGCCCAGTTTTTTGCTCATGCTCATACTCACCACTCCGTTGTTATTGCTTATTGTCGCCTTGCGGGCGCTACAGGTGTTCCGTATTCACAGACAGATTAGCACAGCACTGTGGGTTGTGTGAGCGCTACCAAACACATGGCCGAAGCCCTAGCCGCGCCAGAGAGCGCTCGCCTTTTGCCCGGGCCCGGAGGCAACCCACACCTCCAACTCCGCCAGGCTATCTCCTTCACACTCGGCAAGTAGCTGCTGCAACAGGTAATGGGAAAACTCTTCCACCGTGGCATTGCGCAGGGGCAGCACCAGGGTGTCGGACTTCAGGAATCGCATTTCCTCCCCGTTGAATCGCACCCGATAATTGTCGCCCTCTTCCGAGATCTCCTGATACAGCGAATCCCCAGCCAACACCATGTATTCGTCGAGCGCCTCGCACACTTTCGCAATGCGGCGCTTATACACGTTGTAGTCGGCGGCAAACCCATTGTCCCCCATGGGCGCGACTATCCGGGCCGACACGGAGTAGTTGTGCCCGTGCAGCCGTTCGCGCTCGGTGGCGGAAAAAATGGTGTAGTGCGCCGCGGAAAACTTATGGCTCTCTTTGTCGATATGCAGTGTTGTAATTCTGGTCATCCGTCCATTGTGGTGCGTGCGTATGTAGAGCGCAACCGGCGGCATCTTGACGGTGCGCATAAAATCATCGACTCTTTTACGCAATTAACTTAACGGCGGATTTATGAAGGCAGCAATAATCACTGGTGCCAGTGTGGGTATTGGCAGGGAGGCAGCGCGCCTTTTCCTGGAACAGGGTTACGCGGTGTACAACCTATCTCGTCGTGCCTGCCCCCTGGATGGCGTGCACAATCTCAGCTGTGACCTTGCCGACAGCGCATCCATAAGAGCTGCCTGCACCGAACTGCAGGCCGCCCTGACGGGGGCCGAACGCGTCACCCTGATCCACAATGCCAGCCAGATGCGCAAGGACATGGCCGACGATTGTGCCAGCGACAGCCTCGCGGCGGTGCTCGACACCAATGTGGTCGCTATCAACAGCCTCAACCAGGCCCTGCTGCCGCTCATGCCCGAAGGCTCAAGCCTGCTCTACGTGGGGTCCACGCTTTCCGAGAAAGCCGTATCGGGCTCGTTTAGTTATGTCATCAGCAAACACGCCCAACTGGGTATGATGCGGGCCACTTGCCAGGACCTCATGGGCAAGGGAATCCACACCGCACTGATCTGCCCGGGGTTCACCGACACCGAGATGTTGCGCACCCACATAGGCACTGACCCCGAAACCGAAAAGGCCATCGGCGCCCTGAACAGCTTCGGCCGCCTGATCGACCCGGTAGAAATCGCTGAACTGCTGCGCTGGGCCCACGACAACCCCGTGATCAACGGCGCCGTGCTGCACGCCAATCTAGGCCAGAAGGAATCCTGATGAGTGAGGTGAGCCCAGGCCAGCTACACGAGCGCCGTGAACGCGTTTTCCTCGTATTGGCGGGCACCTTCCTGTGCGCCATGACGCTGCTGAACATTATTGGTATCACACGCTTCGTACAGCTGGGCCCGATGGCTCTTGCCGTGGGCGTACTGCCTTACCCGCTCACCTTCCTCTGCACCGACCTCATCTGCGAACTCTACGGCCGCAAGCGGGCAAACTTCCTCGTGACCGTGGGCCTGGGCCTGAACTTTATGATTCTCGGTGTGCTGCTGCTGGGCAACGCGCTGCCATCGGTACCGGCGGAATCCATGCCACCCTGGCAAATCCTGCAGTTGGCGGCCCCAGTACACCTGCCCAACGGCGAAACCGTCGAACAGACTGTTGGTCTGTACCAGCTGATTTACGCGACCACCTCAGGCGCCGTTTTCGCTTCGATGCTCGCTTATATCGCAGCCCAGTACTGCGACGTGCAGCTCTTCCACTTCTGGAAGCGTGTAACCAAGGGCAAGTACCTGTGGGTGCGCAATAACTTCTCCACGCTGATGAGCCAGATGGTGGATTCAGTCATGGTAATCACTGTGACCTTTGGTGCGGCGTTCATGCGGGATGAGCTGACGTTCAAAATGATGATGGTGCTGGTTGCGAGCAATTACATCTTCAAGGCTACCGTGGCGCTATTGGATACAGGGCCCTTCTATCTCGGAGTGCACTACCTGCGGAGATATCTGAAACTCGAGCCGGGCGAGACGGCGACGCACGACTGAACGCCTATTCCCCGGTTTCTCCAATGCGCTGCGCCATCATCACAAGCGCGAACACAAGCATGATCGCATAGAAGACATTGATGGAGCCTTCCCCCAACCACTCCTCCAGAACTAGCCATGCGGAACACACTGCCAGCAACATCGGCAGAGCGATGGCAAATTTCTGTCCTGTTGTTCTCGGCATAGCGCCGCACCTCCAGACAATCGCTTTAAGGCACATACTATAGCTCTGGCCAGCGCATTCTGCAGGGCCTGGCTGCATCTGATTTACCGGTAAGCTTGTCCTCTTATGGAGCAAGTCCTAAGGTAAAGACAACGCTATCACCAAAACACAAGGACGTGTTCAGGGATGCAACTCTTTCGGCAACAGGCGTTGAACGCGCAGCGCTATCGCCTCTATGGCGAGGTTATGCTCAAACCTCGGATTTCGCATCGGGTTTGCGCCATATTCCTGCTGCTGTGGTTCGCTACATCGCTTCTATGGCTCGCCAAGGGCAGCTATGCCAAGCGGGAAAGTGTTCAGGGCTGGCTGCAGCCAGTTGATGGCTCAATAGAAGTAACGGCCCCTGCCGATGCCTCAATCGCGCAAGTCCTTGTTGTTGAAGGTGAAACCGTCATCGAAGGGCAAACACTGCTGGTGTTGCAGCGCAGCCAGGTCCTCGCATCCGGAGTCAAACTCGAAGACAAACTATTGGAGCAATACCGCCTCCAACACGACGCCCTCATCAACCGTCGCAACAGCGTGGCACAGCGCAACCAGCAGCTCGAACAACAAACTGAGCAGACGCTGCTCCAGGCCAAGCAGGAACTGCGTTTTCTTGACGATCAGATCAAGGCAGCCAGGAGCGAAAGCTCACTACTGACAACGCAAAAAGAAGAGGCGCTGAAACTGGCCAGCAAGGGCCACCTACCACGCTACAGTGCAGATGAAACCACCCTGCGTTACCTCGCAAGTACCCGCGCGCATGCTGCCCTGCGCCAGCGTGAACAAGCACTGACATCAAGGATCAACCGCCTCCAAAGCGAGCTATCACTCTTACCGGTGCGGGCCGATGAAGAGACAGCGTCAATAGCGGTCGAGCTCAGCGAATTATTCCAGAATATATACAGGATAAAGGGCAACGGTCAGTTCACCATCAAGGCCGCCCGCAGCGGCACCGTGCATAACTTACAAGCAAGGCAGGGGCTGAAAGTATCACAGGTCAACGGACCGCTGATGGATATCGCCAGTGCAGGAGCCCTGGAGGCGCGGCTACTTGTGCCCGTTCGCTCGGTCGGATTTATCCAACCCGGGCAGAGAGTATCGATTCAGTATCACGCATTTCCATACCAACAATTTGGCAGCTACACAGGTGAAATCGTTCAGCTCACCGGGCAGGCAATACTCCCCAGGAAAGTGGACAACAATCCACTGCCCATCGCTGAACCTGTATACCAAGTCACCGCCAGTTTGGGCGACCAACGCTTGCGCGCCGCTGGCGATGAGCAAAATCTTCTACCAGGCATGACTTTCGACGCAATTATTATCCTTGGGGAACGCTCGCTACTACAGTGGCTACTCAGCCCCATATACTCCATGAGGGGGAGACTGCTATGACAGTCTCTGCCGCCATCGAACCTTCAACCATAGCGATGTCTCGGCGAAGCCTGCCGATTATCCACCAGGCTGAAGCCGCAGAATGTGGGCTCGCCTGCCTCGCCATGGTTGCGCAATACCACGGTCACGATGTTGATCTGCGCGCTTTGCGATGCAAGTTTCCACAGTCACTGCAGGGGGCGACACTAAAAGTCCTAATGGACATCGCCAGCGAACTTCAACTCTCACCGCGAGCGCTGCGCTTCGAGTTGGATGTGATAGCGGAACTGGAAACACCCTGTCTGCTGCATTGGAATATGAACCACTTCGTCATACTAAAGGCCACGCGAGGAAACACGGCGACAATTCATGATCCCGCACGAGGTAAGCGCGTATGCTCGCTGGACGAACTTGAGCAAGCAGTGAGCGGAGTCGCGCTCGAGCTCACACCGATCAGTGACTTCAAGCCCATGCAGGAGCGAAGCAAGCTGACACTCAACGACTTGTGGAGCAGCATACAAGGGCTTGGACAGAGCATTGGGATCATTGTGGGGCTATCACTCATGCTGCAGCTCGTGCTACTCGCCACACCACTCTATCTTCAGTTTGTGGTGGACGAAGCCATCCCTCGACGCGACGCCGACCTCTTGACCATTTTAGCGATGGGGTTTGGACTGCTATTGCTGTTTGAGATCGCCACCAGAAGCCTGCGACAACTGCTCATTCTCACTCTGGCAAGCCGACTGAACCTCCAACTGGCCACCAACCTGATCAATCATCTGCTCCGCCTTCCGCTTGGCTATTTTCAGTCGCGCCATCTAGGTGACATTGTGTCTCGCTATGGCTCGCTCGCCGCAATCCGGCAGCTCTTGTCAGAGGGGCTGGTGGCAATCTTCGTTGACGGGCTCTTTTCCATCGTCGCGCTAGCCGCAATGTTTGTGTACAGCCCAAAGCTGACTTTACTCACCTTACTTATTTCTGCCGCTTATATCGCTGCCAGGCTTGCACTCTTTCCAGTCACGCGCAGGCGCACAGAAGAGACGATTCGTGAAGATGCACTCACCCAGAGCTCCCTGATGGAATCCATACGTGCGATGGCTCCCATCAAACTCCACCAACGCGAAGGGGAGCGCATCGGCCATTGGCAGCACCGCCTTATCCGCACCATCGGTGCGGAGATCGGCGTAAGAAAGCTCGAGATAATACAGAGCGCCATCAACACCGGGCTCTTTGGTGCCGGGCAGTTGTTGCTCATCTATATGGCAGCGGGTTCAGTTATGGCTAGTTTGATGTCGGTGGGGATGCTATACGCCTTTCTAAGCTACTCGCAGCGTTTCGTTCAAGGCGCGGAGAACCTGGTCGAGCAATGGATAGCTCTGAAAATGCTCGACATGCATCTGGAGCGTCTTGCTGATATCGCACTGACGCCTGCCGAGAACAGGCGGCTACAATCTCCACCTCTGGATATCCAGAACAATGGCGCCAATCACCTACAAATCGAATCGCTGTCGTATTGCCACGCTGGAATGTCGAGCGCCCTGTTTGAAAACGTTTGCCTGGATATAGCGCCGGGAGAGTCGGTTGCAATCACCGGACCCAGCGGCTGCGGAAAAACCACTTTCTTGCATTGCCTCACTGGCATGATCGTACCTACCCACGGGCGCATCCGCTGGGGCGAACACGATGTACAGCACAGCAGCAGTTACCGAGCGTCGATCGCCAGCGTGATGCAGGATGACCAGCTACTGAGCGGTAGCATCGCAGACAACATCAGCTTCTTCGATACAACGCCGGACATGGAGCGTGTCGTGGACGCGGCAGCTGCCGCATGCGTTCACCACGATATTGCCAGCATGCCGATGCAGTACAACACTCTGGTGGGCGAAATGGGCGCCAGTCTGAGCGGAGGGCAGAAGCAACGCATCTGTATCGCTCGGGCCCTGTATCGGCAGCCGCAGATACTGTTCATGGATGAGGCAACCAGCCACCTTGATTCCGCCTGCGAACAACAGCTTTCAGAAAACATTTCCAAGTTGCCTATCACCCGTATCCTCGTCGCCCATCGAGAATCCACTATCAGGTCGGCAGATAGACAGTTCGAACTACCAGATTTCACCCATTCCGGGTGAACGTGCCCAAGAAAGGCAAACCACGAAAGGGAAGATATCATGCAAAAAAAATCACGAGGAATACGCTCTCTAGTCCACAGAGAGTTCGAGTGTGTCAGTGGCGGCTCAAATGCGACTGGAGTCATTGTTCCGCGTAACACTGCAAATGGCGCTAGGACACCACTGCTACCTACGTCTGCGTTATCACGCCTTTGGACAAATGGCGCTGCAAAGTCATTCGAACTCTAGAAAACAAACCAACGTAAAGAAGGAAGAAATTCATGAACTTACAACAAATAGACCCCGAGAAGAAAACCATGCAGGTTAGACCTCTTGAGAATCATGAGCTAACCCATGTGTCAGGCGGCGGCGACACCGCGGAGAGCATCGCGGGCGGCACCATGTCAGTAATCGCAGGCACTGCGGCGGGCGCAATTGGTGGACTAGTGTTCGGTGGATTCGCCGGACTGGCCATAGGCGCTGCTATTGGATACTCAGTGTCAGTTGGCTATTCTCTAGCAACTACGGGGGCTGGCGGGAGATCTAGAACGCCAGTCGACGCGACTACTGCGAAGTAGTGATACTTCTCCGTAGATAATATCCGTATCCGACATTGCTAACCGGAGGAGAATGCCAGTGGTAAATGTATCTTACATCACGCTCTTATGCTTATTCCTATTCATAACGGCAACATTCGGGACAGAATTTAGAATGTATCTAAATTCACCGACCGAGGGCAAATCAGATCTACTACTCATATTCGGCTCCAAATATCTCTTGCTGGTAGTAATTTGGTTGATAGGTACCGCATTCTCGAAACTAAAACCCGGCGCGGATCGGATGGCAGAACGCGAAGAGTAAAACTACTTTTCGCGTTCCACCGACTTAGTCCACTCATCCACCATCCGCTCGAGTATCGGAAGCGGCACCGCACCGCCACCGAGTACAACGTCATGGAATGCGCGGATATCGAACTTGTCACCCAGGCGTCGCTCAGCCTCTCCGCGGAGATCTTGAATCTTCAGCATGCCGGCCTTGTAGGACGTCGCCTGACCGGGGGATACCAGGTAACGCCGGATCTCTGAGCGAACAGCACTTTCGGGGATTGCTGAATTCTTCAGCATATATTGCACGGCTTCTTCCTGACTCCAGCCCCTGGCGTGCAAGCCGGTGTCTACCACCAGGCGGATCGCACGCCAGATCTCAGCCACGAGGCGACCGAAGTTGTTGTATGGATCCTGGAAGGCACCCATCTCCAGAGCCAGATATTCGGAATAGAGCGCCCAGCCCTCCGTATAGGCGGAGTAGCGAACATTGGTGCGGAATACGGGAATACCAGTAAGCTCCTTGGCAATAGACAACTGCATATGATGACCGGGGCTGCCCTCATGGTAGGCCGTAGTCTCAAGGTCGGTCTTGTTGTAGGCGGCCATATCCGACAAGTGTATGTAATAGATTCCAGGGCGGGAACCATCGGCTGTACCTACTTGGTAGAACTGGGCTGCACCGTCCTGCTCGCGGTAAGACTCAACGCGCTTCACCTCAAGCACTGACTTCGGCTGAACACCGAAATATTCCGGCAACCTTGGTTCCAGATCGCCAAGCAATCTCTCAACGTCTGCAACGTATGCTGCACGACCTTCATCTGTGTCGGGAAAATAGAAGCGCTCGTTGTCGCGTACATAGGCGAAGAATTCCTGCAGACTACCTTCGAACCCAAGCTCACGCTTGATGGCGACCATCTCTTCCTGGATGCGCGCTATCTCGTCGAGGCCCAGTTGATGGACCTGATCTGCCGTCATGTTCGAATGGGTATAGTAGGCGAGGCGCTCGGTGTAATAAGCATCGCCTTCGGGCAGGCTATGCACGCCCTCAGCTTCACTGGAGGTGTTCCGTATATCCTGCTCATGCCAGGCGATCAACGCCTGATAGGCAGGCAGCAAGTGGGCGGCCATGGCGTCAGCGAGGCTATTGCGCAGTTCCTGCTGGCGCTTCGCATCGATTTCGCCAGCTTCCACCAACGCGGCGATCTTGGCGGTGCCATCGGCCCAGATAACTGAATCTTCAGAAGCATCCGTGAATGGCCTCCCTACGATCACTCCGCGAGACTCAGCCAATACCGATTCGTAAGCAAACCGTGGCGGGCGAATGCCGAGCTCTGCTGCGCGCTCGGCACTCTCAAGTGCTTCGCGTAACGCCCTCGACAGACCTTTAACTCGCTCAACGTAAGCCAACATATCTGCTTCGTTGTCCACCCGATGATAATTGAGGAGAAAGCGCACCGGGTAGGTGTGTAGCGCACTAAATTGATTAAACACATAGCGATGATAGAGGAAAGGACGCTGCGCACTTCCGCTTGCCGCACGGAATTTCCAGAAGTCGTAGGACACCTGCTCCTGTGGACTTAGAGCACTGTAATCGAACAGTGTCTCCATTTTCCTGGCACTGGCAACAAGCGCTTCGATCTCGGCAAGCTCGGCCGCCGCAGTCCATGCATCAACCTGGTCGTACTTTTCCTTGCGACCATAAATGGTAAGCGTCATGGGGCTGGCTTGCAGTTCTTTTTCATACTCCTGATTCAGCCACTCATTCAATGAAGGAGTTTCGTCCACTGCAAATACAGGTGAACCAAAGGCGAGCACAGCCACAAAGGCAGCGATCACTAGACGCATTTCAAATTCCTCAGGGATAAGAACAGTTACAACAATCGGTGGGACGGCGACCATACGCCGTCCCGCCTTGGATTAACGGAAAAGTCAGGCGGCAAGCGCCCTGTCGCGGGCGCTCTTGAGAATCTCTTCTGCCAGGCTCTCTGCAATCAGGTTGGTTTCACGGTGAGTCGCATCGGCCTGCTGCAGTACTTGCGCCAGGGTCTCCTCGATATGATCAATGTGCGCGCGCTTCACAGTATCAGCAGAACCTATACGCTGGTGATGCACATCGATGATACCGCCCGCGTTAATCAGAAAATCGGGGCAATACAAAATGCCGCGATCTTTGAGTTGCGCACCATCGGTCTCGGTGGCCAGCTGATTGTTGGCCGCACCGGCTACGATACCCACCCGCAATTGACCAATGCTCTGGGCATTCAGTACGGCACCCATGGCACAGGGAGAAAACACATCCGCTTCCTGAGTAAGTATAACGCCGGGATCAACGGCGGTTATTCCCAGATCAGCCACAGCGCGATCGACGTTGGCCTGATTGACATCAGCGGCTATCACCTGTGCGCCATCCTCCACCAGAAACTTCGCCAGGTAATAGCCGACATGGCCAAGCCCCTGCAAGGCCACACGAATCCCTTTGGTATCACTCTGACCGAGACGATGCTTCACCGCAGCGCGAATGCTGATAAACACGCCCCATGCCGTACTGGGTGAAGGGTCGCCACCAAACTCGTTGTCGTCCATGCCACTGACAAACGGTGTACGCTCGGCCATCAGGCGAATGTCAGCGACGCCGGTACCGGAATCTTCCGCAGCTACATAGCGGCCGCCCTGGGAGTGCACAAATTCACCCATGGCATACATCAATGCGGGAGTCTTATCCTTACGCGGGTCGCCAATAATCACCGACTTGCCGCCGCCAAAGGGCAGTCCCGCCAGCGCTGATTTGTAGGTCATGCCACGCGACAGACGCAACACATCGTGTAATGCCTCGTCTTCAGTGGCGTAGGGAAACATGCGGCAGCCGCCTACAGCGGGGCCTAGAGCGGTACTGTGCACGGCGATAATGGCGCGCAAGCCGGTGGCCTCGTCCCTGCCGAAAGTAACCAGTTCGTGGCTATCGAAAGCCGGTGCTGTAAAAATGGACATCCACTTATCCTCTCTCGTTTGTCTTATAAGTATCAGGCAGCGTTGACGAACTGCACCGTATCTTCAGCAACATCTCCGCGGAAACGCTGCATGAAGACTTCGCGCTGGGCCAACACCATTTCGCGGTTACGGTCTTTCACGTGGCCGTAACCACGCAGGCGGCGAGTGTCCGCCACAGCTTCTTCGGCAGCGGCGTAATCTCCGCTCTCAAGATCGCCGGAAAACTCCTGCAACATGGCACGGAAATCAGCAAGGTCCTGCTTTTCGCGCTTGCGCTCAGCGGTGTAGCCGAAGATATCCAGGCTGGATCCACGCAGCCTGCGAAGCCTTGCCAGAACCGCAAAGGCCTTCATCATCCACGGCCCGAACTCCTGCTTCTGCAGTTCGCCTGTTTCAGGGTCTTTCTTCGCCAGTAGCGGCGGCGCCATGTTGAAGCGCAACTCAAAGTCGCCTTCAAACTGGGCCGCTAACTTGCGCTGGAATTCACCGTCGGTGTACAGCCGAGCCACTTCGTATTCATCCTTGATCGCCATCATACGAAACAACTGTTTCGCTGCAGCCAGCGTGAACGAAGTGCGCTCATCAGCGCGAGGATCGCGGCTACGCAGGGCGCTAATTTCTGCCAGATACGAATCCGCCAGAGCCTGATTCTGATAGTCAGCAAGGCGCCGGGCGCGATCAGCCATGACTTCGTCCAGGGTTTCCGGGAATTTTTCGGGCGCTTCGCTACGCACCATCTGCAGTACTTTTTCCGGTTGGTGCGCACAGCGCCTACCCCACAGGAAAGCCTGTTTGTTGAAGTCCACGGCTACACCATTGAGCTCGATCGCCTGCTCTAACGCTGTGGCGGAAACAGGCACGAGGCCGCGCTGCCATGCAAAACCCAGCAAGAACAGGTTGCTGGCGATGGAATCGCCCAATAGCTGGGTAGCGATATCAGTGGCATTGATGAAGTGGCAGTCGTCTCCGCCAACCTCGGTCTTGATCTTTTCCTTCATGGCCAGCGTGGGGAACCTGGCATCGGGGTTGAGTACAAAGGCAGACGTGGCCACTTCCTTGTCATTCACGACAGCGTGAGTGCGACCGTGCGCCACTTTGCCCATGGCTTCATAGTTTGAGGTGACCACCATGTCGCAGCCCACCAGCAAGTCGGCCTCACCGGCAGGAATTCGCACTGCCTTGATATCTTCCTGGTTTTCGCTCACCCGCACGTGACTGACCACCGCGCCGAACTTCTGCGCCAGGCCGGTCTGATTCATGGTGGCACAGCCCTTACCTTCGATATGAGCCGCCATGGCAACGAGAGCAGTGATGGTCAGAACACCAGTGCCACCAACGCCGGTTACGACGGTGTTCCACGGGCGCTCGAGTGATGGAAGTTGCGGTTCCGGTAAAGGATCAAACAATACATCTGCACCGCCCAGGTTGCCCGCAGACTTTTTAAGTTTGCCACCAACGACGGTTACAAAACTGGGGCAGAAACCATTGGCGCAGCTGTAGTCTTTGTTGCAGGCACTCTGGTCGATCTCGCGCTTGCGGCCCAGAGCGGTTTCTTTCGGCATCACCGACAGGCAATTGGATTTGATACTGCAATCGCCACAGCCTTCGCACACAGCATCATTGATAAACAAACGGACATTGGGGTCAGCCAGGATGCCCTTCTTGCGCCGGCGACGCTTCTCTGCGGCACAGGTTTGCTGGTAGACGATGACAGACGTGCCCTTGAACTCTCGCAGTTCTTTCTGCAGTGCGTCCATCTCGTCGCGGTGATGCAGGCTAAAGCCTGGCACGTCGCGGAACTGGCCGCGCCATTGATCCGGCGCATCGCTCACCAGGGTGATACGACGCACACCCTCACCTCGCAGCTGCAAGATCAGGTCGCCCACACTGAGTGGACCATCGATGGGCTGACCGCCTGTCATCGCCACCGCGTCGTTGTAGAGAATTTTGTAGGTGATGTTCACGCCCGAAGATACCGCCGCGCGAATCGCCAGAATACCGGAGTGGAAGTATGTGCCATCACCCAGATTCTGGAACACGTGCTGCGTATCAGTGAACGGCGCCTGACCGATCCAGGTTGCGCCCTCCCCACCCATCTGGGTAAAGGTATGGGTTTCCCTGTCAGGCATCCAGGTAGCCATGTAGTGACAGCCAATGCCGCCCAGAGCGTGGCTGCCCTCGGGGACCTTGGTCGAGGTATTGTGCGGGCAGCCGCTACAGAAGTGAGGCACTCGCTCGATGGTCTCGCGCGGCGTGGCCAGCGAGGCTTCTTTTTCCTCGATCCAGCGAATGCGTTGCTCCATGCTCTCGGAGTTATAGAACTTGCGCACACGGGAGGCAATAGCCAGGGCCACAGTCGCTGGCGTAAGTTCGCCCAGGTTAGGCAGGAGGTCGCGCCCTTCCTCATCGAACTCTCCGATCACCCGCGGGCGTGAGCCCACGGCGTAGTTGTAGAGCTGGCCGGTTAGCTGGTCTTCAATGATGGAACGTTTCTCTTCCACCACCAGGATTTCTTCCAGGCCATCGGCAAATGCATGAGCGCCTTGCGGTTCCAGCGGCCAGGGCATGCCCACCTTGTACACCCGCAGGCCGATCTCGGCGGCCACAGCCTCAGTGATACCCATGTCTTCCAGCGCCTGCATGACATCCAGGTAGGCCTTGCCGCTCGAGATGATTCCCAGCCGGGCCTTTGGGCTATCCAGCACAACACGATCAATACCGTTGGCGCGGGCAAAGGCGCGGGCAGCGTAAATCTTGTACTTGTTAAGACGCAGTTCCTGATCCAGGGGCTTGTCCGGCCAGCGGCCATGCACCCCGCCCTCCGGCAACTCGAAATCTTCGGGCGTAACAATCTGGATGCGTGAAGGGTCAATATCGGCAGAGATAGCCGAATCCATATTCTCGGTGATCGCCTTGAGCGCCACCCAGCAACCGGAATAGCGCGAGAGCTCCCAACCCATCACTCCCAGGTCGAGTACTTCCTGCACGTTTGAAGGTGCCAGCACCGGCACCGAGGCTCCCATAAACATATGCTCAGACTGGTGCGGTAACGTCGACGACTTACAGGCGTGGTCATCGCCGGCCACTGCCAGTACACCGCCGTATCGCGAGGTCCCGAAAGCATTGGCGTGCTTGATGACATCCATAGAGCGATCGACACCGGGGCCCTTGCCATACCACATCCCGAATACACCGTCGTACTTGGCGCCCTGGAACAGATTGGTTTGTTGGCTGCCCCAGACGGCTGTTGCAGCGAGGTCTTCATTGATGCCCGCCTGGAAATGGATATTGTGCTCAGCAAGGAAAGGCTTTGCCTTCCACATGGCCTGGTCGACATTGCCCAGTGGTGAACCGCGATAGCCGGAAATATAGGCGGCAGTGTTCAGGCCGCGGGCAACATCCCGCTGGTGCTGCAGCATGGGTAGACGCACCAGCGCCTCGATGCCGGTCATATAGGCCCGCGTCGTGTCCAATGCATACTTGTCATCCAGAGAAACTCTCCGGATCTGGTCGGCGTGGTCTTTGCCCATCCTGCTCACCAATTAGCACTTTTATAGGTGGCGACATTTTGAGCGAAATTGGCCGAAATTTTTATTTGATTTACGCGCGTTTTACGACTAAATATGCATAAATTATCTATTGATCATGCCATTAGAGAATAAAATGACTGAGTTACTCGCAAAGCAGGACGTAGAAATCCTCAAACTCCTGCAGAAAGATGCCACCACCAGCACGGCGGCTATCGCCGAAAAGATCAATCTTTCACAGTCCCCCTGCTGGCGCCGCATCAACCGGCTGGAGGAAGAAGGTGTTATCAAGCGCAAGGTTGCCCTACTGGACCGCGCCGCGCTGGGTATGGATGTGGTGGTGTTCGCCACCATCAATCTGACGTCTACCGGTCGCCAAAACTTGATCGAGTTTGAGCAGGCCATTGTCGATCATCCCGAGGTCACCGAGTGCTACACAATGACTGGAATATGGGACTATATGCTCAAGATTGTCACCCGCGACATACGCCACTACGAAGAGTTCGTGCGCAACACGCTCACTGCCAGCCCCTCGATCCGCGAGCTGCACTCCCATATGGCGGTCACGGAAATCAAGAACACCACTGAATTACCACTGGATACCCAGCTGTAGATGGTCACCTTACAATCCAAGCTGCCGAATGTGGGCACCACGATCTTCACTCGCATGTCCGCGATGGCGGCAGAGTGCGGGGCTATCAACCTGTCACAGGGTTTTCCCGATTTCGAGGCGCCCCTGGGCCTGCGAGAGGCACTCGCCCGCGCCACGATGGAAGGCCACAATCAATACGCGCCCATGGCGGGCCTGCCTGCCCTGCGTGAACAACTTGCTCATCAACTGCAGGTCACCCGCGGTGTGCGCGTCAACCCTGACACCGAAATCACGGTGGTACCCGGTGCAACAGAGGGCATCTACTGCGCGGTCATGGCCAGTGTGCGGTCGGGCGACGAGGTGGTCGTGCTTGACCCCTGCTACGACAGCTACGCGCCTTCCATTGAACTCGCCGGCGGCGTGGCGGTGCACGTCCCCCTCAGCGAAGACGGTTTCACACCGGACTGGCAGCGTATTCGCGCAGCGATCACGTCACGCACCCGTATGATAATGATCAACACGCCACACAATCCCACCGGTAGTACGTTTACCGTGCAGGACATGGACGAACTGGAACGACTGGTGGAGGAGCACGACCTACTGGTGTGTAGCGACGAGGTGTACGAACACCTCGTCTACGACGGCAAACGTCACTGCTCGGTACTGCAATGGGAAGGGCTTCGCCAGCGCAGCTTTGCTCACTACTCGTTCGGTAAAACCTTCAGTGTCACCGGCTGGAAAACCGGCTACTGCGTGGCGCCGCCCGCGCTCACGGCAGAACTGCGCAAAGTGCATCAATTTGTGGCGTTTGTCGCGGTGACGCCGGTCCAGCAAGCGCTGGCCGACTTTCTTGCGGCCGAGCCAAATTACCCACAGGGTCTGGGCGCTTTCTACCAGGCAAAGAGAGATCTGTTTATCTACGCATTGCGCGATTCGCGTTTTGCGATCACACCCAGCAGCGGCACCTACTTCCAACTGCTGGACTACAGTGCGATCACGTCCACCCCCGATCACCAACTGTGCGAACAATGGACGCGAGAGCTCGGTGTGGCGTCCATACCAATTTCGCCATTTTCGCAGGAACCTCCGGAGCGGCAAGTCCTGCGTTTTTGCTTTGCCAAGTCAGACGAGGTGCTGCTCCAAGCAGCGGAGATTCTATGCAAGATATAACCGTAGCCCTGGTACAACGCGAGCTCGCCTGGGAGTCACCTGAAGACAACCGCAAACAGATTGGCGATACCATTGCTGGCCTTGCCCCTGAATCAGACCTGATCGTCTTGCCGGAAATGTTCACTACCGGTTTTTCCATGAATGCACTGGCCAACGCCGAGCGGCCCGGGGGCGCTACCGAACAATGGATGCGTGAGCTGGCAGGTGAACACAATTGCGCGATAACCGGAAGTATCGCCGTGACGCTTGATGCCAGTACAGTCTACAACCGTATGTTATTCGTCACCGCGGACAGCTGCGAGTTTTACGATAAACGGCACCTCTTCCGCATGGCTGGCGAACACAAACGTTACGGCGATGGCAAAGAACGCGTGGTAGTGACATGGCGCGGCTGGCGAATACTGCTGCAAGTCTGCTACGACCTGCGCTTCCCGGTATTCTCGCGCAACCGCGACGACTACGACATGGCCCTCTACGTGGCGAACTGGCCCGACAGCCGTGCCCTGCACTGGCGGTCACTTTTAGTTGCCCGCGCTATCGAGAACCAGGCTTGCGTGGTAGGCGTGAATCGCATCGGTAAAGACGCCAACAAGCTCAGTTACAGTGGCGATAGCCTGGCAGTAAAGGCAGATGGCACGCTGGCCGCAGACATGGCAGACGCAAACACCGTTAGTGCGGTAACTTTCTCGGGCGACGAGCTCGCAAAGTATCGACAGCGTTTCCCGTTTGCCATGGACGCGGATAAGTTTGAATTGACCTGATATCGAAGGAACCCAATCCAGCCGGAGGAGTCGAATGAATACCGACAATGAGAGCACGGAGCAGCCCATGCAAGCGGACCAGGAAGATCGCCACTTCGAGCAAGAGGAAACCGAGGGTGGCCTGCCAGTCATCCCGATTATCATCGGCGTGGGCCTGCTAGTCGCCGCCGCAGCCTGGTTCCTGTTCAGCCCGGACGATGCGCCGCCACCGCCCCCACCACCGGCGGCAGAGATCACCCCCGCCGAACCGCCCGCACTGCCAGAGCCAGTGGCACCGCCCGAACCGGACATCCCTGAACCAGAGGTAATCGAAGACATCACCCCCGAGCCGAATGAGCCGCCACCCCCTCCGCCTTTGACACTGGACGAAAGCGATCCCGTGGTACGGAACGAAATGGCCCCGCTACTGGCTGACACAGATCTCGCCAACACGCTGGACAACGATCAACTGCTAGACCGCATGGCCGGACTCATAGATGCCACCAGCCAGGGGCGCGTCTTCCATGAGGTGTTCAAGCTGCCACCCCCGGAGGAAAAATTCGCGGTAATACAGCAGGGGGACACGGCCTACATTGATCCCGCCAGCTACAGCCGCTACGACGGCTATACCCAGGCCATCGCGACACTGGACACAGGCACCCTGGCGACGGCATTCAATACTTTCCGCCCACTACTGGAAGAGGCGTATGCGGCATTGGGCTATAAGGAACAGCAGCTGGACAACACGCTTATCCGCGCTCTCGACCAGGTGATCGAAGCACCAACATTGGAGGGGCCCGCTGCGCTGGAGAAAGATGTCACCACCTGGCACTACGTGGACCCGGAACTGGAAGCGCTCAGCCCACTAGCCAAGCAGCTGTTGCGGATGGGGCCTGAGAACCAGGCCCTGCTGCAGGCGCAGGCCAGAGCGCTGCGTGAGGAATTGCTCAATCAGTAGGCGAGGTGTAAGCGCGGCTAAAGCCGCGCTTACATAATTGCCTAGTCGGCGTACTCGACTTCGAGAGTGGCCATCACGCGACGATTCTCAGCGCGACCTTCCTTGGTAGCATTGTCTGCAACAGGCTGGCTTTCGCCGTAACCTTTTGCTTCCAGACGGCGAGCCGCGATGCCGTACTCATTGACCAGCAAGTCGACAACAGCCTGTGCCCGTCGCTGAGACAAGCTCTGGTTGTAGTCATCGGGGCCTGAGCTATCCGTGTGCCCCTCGACGTCTACATGCACGTCTTCAAAGCGCTGCAGAAATACAGCCAGTTCACTGATATCGCTGAAGTACTTTTCTTCAACGGTTGAAGAATCAAAACCGAAGTTCACCATCATTTTGATGGAAGCCACCTCGGTGACCGGCAGTGGGCAGCCCACTGAATCGACCCGCGTACCGGCGGGTGTACCTGGGCACTGATCCATATCATCGGTCACGCCGTCGCCATCTTCATCGCCGGTAGAATAACCGCCGGCATCACTGGCGCCGGCTCCGGTGTTGCCATCAACATTACCGAGGTAAAAGTTCAGGCCAATACTGAGCAGCGTATCTTTATAGTGCTCATCCAGGCTATAAAGCATGCGCGCTTCACCGGAAAGCCCCAGGCGCTGGGTGATCATCCAACGGGCACCGAGGCCGCCGTTCAGCGTGGTTTCCACGGTATCCGCAGCTCCGTAGTCAATGTCTATCTCGCCAGCACCAAAGGCCAGGTAAGGACGGATGCGGCCGGCATCACCAATGTAACTGCCTCCGTAGTACTTCATGCCCAACTGCCAGGTCACGATATCAGCGCGCCCCATGCCATCTTCAGTGCGAGCATCGTCGTCGGCGTACATCACCTCGGCGGCCCAGTTGTCATTGAATGCCCATTCAAGGCCAGCCCATGGTGTCTCGGTGTCGTTCAGATTTCGCGAGCTATCGTTTTTCCATAAGCCCATACCGAGGTTCAGGGTCAGAGGTAGCTCGGCGTTCGCCGCGGGAGCAAGTGCACCCAGGCTAATGGTTGCTGCTACAACAGCTGTGAGTATTTTCTTTTGCATGCGGTTGAATCTCCCTACAGGGTTACAAATCAAGTGTTTGTTTTACGAAAGGAATTGAGAGCGCGCGCTGGTGTGCCAGTGACGCTCGGTCCAGTTTATCCAGGCAATCCAGCAAGCCATCCAGGCTGCGCGGCGCGCGCTTGACCAAAAATGCGGCTACCTCTGGCGGTAACTGCAAACCGCGCAGGCCGGCGCGGAACTCGAGGATAAGGCATTTGCGTTCATCGTCACTCGCCGGAAGGTGATACACCACCCCCCAGGCCAGGCGCGAACGCAGGTCGGCAAGATCAATCGCGAGTTCTCTGGGCGAGGCCGCCGCCGCCAGCAGCAAGCGACAGCCAGCATCACGTGCCGCGTTATACAAGTTAAAAAGAGCTAGCTCCCAAGCCTCATTGCCCACCACCGCATCCAGATCATCCAGGCACAGCAGCGGCATCTGCTCGGCGCCAGCCAAAACCTCTTCAGGCGCATAGCCGGCAAGATCTGCCAACGGTAGATAAAGCGCTCTCCCCTCGGCCAGGTGACAAGCTGCTTGCAACAGGTGCGATTTGCCGCTGCCCGCGCCGCCGTGAAGAAAGATCAGCGGCTCCCCGTCAGGGGTCAGCTGCTGTCGCAGACCACCGAGCAACACTTTGCCGCCCTCGCCCGCGAGGTAATTATCAAAGGTAGCATCGTCCCGTATGAGGACGGGCAGTGCGAGCTGCGCCTCACTCGCCATGATAAAGCTCGCTGGCGCGGTAGTGAGCCACAGCGTGGCGGACAAACACCATGATGACAGCCGCCACTGGCAGGGCCATAACCACGCCCACAAAGCCGGCTAGCTGACCGCCCGCCATCAAAGCAAAAATAACGGCGACGGGATGCAGGCCGATTCGGTCGCCCACTAAAACAGGAGTGAGAATCATCGACTCCAGCGCCTGGCCGATACCAAAAACGATCGCCACCCACAGTAGCGCCGTCCACTCTCCAAACTGGGCGTATGCGGCGATAAAAGAGGCTACAATTCCCACCAGAAAACCCAGGTAAGGCACGATGCTGGCAAGCCCGGCAATCAGTCCGAGCAGCAGCGCCAGTTCCAGGCCCACGACCCAGAGACCGAGGCTGTAGATAACCCCCAGAGCGCACATCACCAGAAACTGGCCTCGCAGAAACGCGCCAACCACCTCGTCCGCCTCGCCCACCATGTAACCCACACGGTCCTGCCATGCCAGCGGCAGAATATCGAGCGCCTTGGCCACAAGGTGGTCCCAGTCACGCATCAGGTAGAACGCCACGACCGGCACCAGGGCCAGATTGGCCAGGCCCAACATCAGGCTGGCACCAGATCCGGTAATTTGTCTCAGCGTCGAGGCCGTAAACTTACCCACTGACTGCCAGTTATTCGCCACCTGTTCAGACCAGTCCATTTGCGGCAGGCTCGAGCCCGGCAGATCAAGCCTCACTTGCAACCAGGGCACCGCTACCTGGGTGAGCCAGTGATAAATATCCGGCACCCGCGAAACCAGCGCATCCAACTGATGCAGCAGCCGCGGCACGGCAAACAACGTGGCGGCAAGGAACAACAGGGTAAACAACAGGAAAACCACCAATACGCCACCGGTACGGCTGAGACCACGCCGCTCCCAGGCATCCACAAGCGGGTCACCCAGATAGGCAATCAGTGCGCCCAACACAAAAGGGCTGAGAATGGGTTCGAGCATGTAAAGCAGCACGCCGGCCACGACAAAAACCGCCAGCAACAGCGGCCAGCGCTTGATCACGGCCTCCTGCTGAGGGGTCATTTCTGCCATAGGTAATCCAGCTGTCCAGGCACTACCGCCTGAGGCACGAGATGTTCATTCAACTCAATCAGCTTGGCGAGGTCGTCAGCGTCAGCCATAGAGACCAGAGTGAGCTCCACCCGGTCACCTGCAATACGCCTGACATTGGCGTGGTCGACCAGCTCGAGACCTTCCAGCCAGTTGACCAGCTCGGCGTAAGCGCCGAACTCGTTAATACCGGTTACATTCATCACCACCCGAGCATCGTCGGCGCCACTGGTGACCACGGCGTACCGCTGCGCCATGCTTTCCGCCGCCAGCGCTACTCCCTGGCGAGAGAAACCAAGGGACTCAGGAGCCGATGCGTGACGGTCGAGGCGATGGCGCCCATAGAGATAGCTCCAGTCACCCAGCCATTCGCCAGTGGACATCGCCACTACACGCCCGAACAGCACATCGTCCACGTCGTAGCGTTGCGACGCGGCTTGCAGGGCATCGCCATTGAGAGCCCAGACATCGTCAGTACTGACTGCCGTGGCATCGGTGAGGTCGTAAAGCGGGAGCTGGGCGGGTACGCCCCGAGCGTCAAATTCGTCCATCAACTCACGAGCCAGCTCAGGCGTGGTATCCATGTTCACGAATTGGCGCTCGCCGCCTTGCTCTGTCACCAGCCACGCGATCACCCGCGGTCGGTTGGCGGTCCACAATGGCAATCCTGCCTGCTTGACCAGGCGCTGCACATAACTGGTTTCGAACTGAAAGCGCGCCACCAGTCCGGTATCACCATCCTGGAAGGCATACTGCTGAACCTGGCTGCGGGCGTTGCCCATGGCCTTGCGGACAGTGGGATGTTCGAGAGCCTCTTCACTGCCGGACACTTTAACAACCACCTGGCCAAGTGCATCACTGGCTGCAGCCGCAATAGTCTGGGAGCTCTGGTCCACAACAGGCACCCGGGCGGAATAGAGGTTTTGCACCACATCGGCAGATACAGTGCCGGCCAGCAGCAGGCCGACTGCCATCACGGCCAAAAGACGAAATATTGTACCGGGCACCAGCTAGCTCCAGTGAATGATCAGGGCCAGTATTGTAGCAGCCATCAATCCAACAGCGGCCACAAAATTGGCAGGTGCGCCGGAGAGGCTGGCAAGCTAAAATAGCCGCCCGTTTTGCAATGACCACTTTACATCTACCCCGGACGCCAAAGCCCATGACTGACAGCAGCACCCCCTCCTCCCTCAGCTACAAGGACGCAGGGGTCAATATCGACGCCGGCAATGCCCTGGTTGAGCGTATCAAAGGTGTTTCCAAGCGCACGGCGCGCCCTGAAGTAATGGGCGGCCTGGGCGGTTTTGGGGCGCTGTGTGAGATCCCCGAAGGCTATAAACAGCCGGTACTCGTATCGGGCACCGATGGCGTGGGAACCAAACTGCGCCTGGCCATGGACCTTGGCGTTCACAACACCATTGGTATCGATCTGGTGGCGATGTGCGTCAACGACCTGGTCGTCGCTGGCGCCGAACCGCTGTTCTTCCTCGATTACTACGCCACCGGCGCCCTGAACGTGGACACCGCGGCAGATGTCGTCGAGGGCATTGGCAGAGGTTGCGAGCTCTCTGGCTGCGCGCTGGTGGGCGGCGAGACCGCCGAAATGCCCGGAATGTACGAGGGTGAAGACTACGACCTGGCCGGATTCTGTGTTGGCGTGGTCGAAAAATCTGAAATTATCGATGGCAGCGGCGTCGCCGAGGGCGACGTACTGATCGGCATCGGTTCAAGCGGCGCCCACTCCAATGGCTACTCCCTGGTACGCAAGATTATCGAGGTGAGCGATGCCGACCTGGGACAAGCTCTGGGCGACACCACCCTGGGCGAAGCACTGTTGGCTCCGACCATCATCTATGTCAAAGCCCTGCTGGCGCTCTTCAAACAGGTCAATGTGAAAGCCCTGTCCCACATCACCGGTGGTGGCCTGCTGGAAAACCTGCCCCGGGTACTGCCCGAAAACTGCAATGCAGAGATCGACACCACCAGCTGGGACTGGCCAGCCGTATTCAACTGGCTGCAGAGTCAGGGCAACGTCGACACACGGGAAATGTACCGTACATTTAACTGCGGCGTGGGCATGGTAGTGTGCGTAAGCGCTGCCGATGAAGCGGCTACGATCGCCTCACTGCAAGCGTCCGGCCACAGCGCATGGCGCATCGGTGGCATTACCACCGGCAGCAACGAGGTCGTACTCAAGCCGTGAGCGCCAAAGCCCGCATCGCGATCCTGATATCCGGGCGCGGTTCCAACATGCAGGCCTTTATTGACGCCTGCCAGACCGGCGACCTCAACGCTGAAATCTGCCTGGTGCTGAGCAACAAGCCGGATGCAGCGGGGCTTGAGCGCGCTGCGCAGGCAGGTCTCGAAACCACCTGCGTCAACCACAAGAATTACGATTCGCGCGAAACGTTCGACGCCGCCCTGGTGCACGCGCTGGCCCGCCACGAGCCGGACCTGGTTATCCTCGCGGGATTCATGCGAATTCTCACACCGGTCTTCATCGAACCTTTTGCCGGAAAATTATTGAACATTCACCCGTCCCTGCTGCCCAAGTACCCGGGACTGCACACCCACCAGCGCGCACTGACTGCTGGCGACGCCGAAGCGGGTGTCACCGTGCACTACGTGACCCCGGAGCTGGACGGCGGGCCGCCGATTATCCAGGCCCGAGTCGCGGTAGAGCCCGGCGACACCGCCGAATCACTGGCGGCACGCGTCATAGTGCAGGAACACGTTATCTACCCTATCGCCGCCCGTTGGCAGCTAGAGGGTAGACTGGAACTGACCGCGGCTGGCGCGCGCCTTGACGGCGCGCCCATACCCGCCACAGGTATAGATTATGTTGAAGGTGTTCATTAAAACCGGCCTGCCTGCCCTGGGCACGATATTGGCCCTGGGGCTGGTCCTTGTCGGGTTTCCGGCACAGGCAAGCGAAACCTCTCTCAAGCCCTACACCGCTGAGTACAAAACCACGGCGCGCGGTATTGGCCTTAAGCTCACGCGCAAACTGCAGGCCAATCGGGATGGTAGCTATACCCTCACCAACGGCGGCAAAATCATGGTGGTGGGTTTTCAGGAAATCAGTGTATTCAAGGTCGACGGCGACAAGGTGCAACCCAAATCGTATGTCTATCAAGGCACGGGGCTGATCAATCGTCGTCGCGAGGTGCACTTCACCCCCGGCTCAGACGTGATCCGCAGCCTCTATAAAGAGCAGTGGTACGACCTTCCCTACACCGAGGGCACTCTGGACCGCATGAGCCAGCAGGAGCAATTGCGCCTGTTCCTGCTCAACGACCCCACCCCCAAGGAAGACGTCACTATTCGCGTCGCCGACGCCAAAAAAGTGAAAGACTACGTTCTTACTTACCGTGGCGAAGCAGAAATTGAAACGCCGATGGGCAAATTCAACACTCTGCATTTCGAGCGCGTTCACGACGATCCGGATCGCAAGTCAGATACCTGGATCGCACCGGAGCTGGATTATCTCATGGTGAAAACCGTCCACGTAGAGGACGGTAAGCCAGTGGAGATGGTGTTACTCGACGCGAATATAGGCAAGTAGCTGTGAGCGCCGCTCAGGCCTTGGGAAGGGTAACGCCAGTCTGGCCCTGATACTTGCCGCCGCGATCCTTATAACTCACGTCGCATACTTCATCAGATTCGAAGAACAACATCTGGGCAACGCCCTCGTTGGCGTAGATCTTCGCCGGTAAGGTCGTGGTATTGGAGAATTCCAGCGTCACATGCCCTTCCCACTCAGGCTCCAGGGGTGTCACATTTACAATGATGCCGCAGCGGGCATAGGTGGATTTACCCAGGCAAATGGTGAGCACATTGCGCGGAATGCGGAAGTACTCGACCGTCCGGGCCAGGGCAAAAGAATTCGGCGGGATCACGCACACATCGCTGGTTACATCGACAAAGCTACCTTCATCGAAGCCCTTCGGATCCACCGTGGCAGAATTGATATTGGTGAATACCTTGAATTCATTCGAGCAGCGAACGTCATAACCATAGCTGGACGTGCCGTAGGAAATCAGCCTGTCGCCGCCCTCGTCGACGCGCACCTGGCCCGCTTCAAAAGGTTCGATCATGCCCTGTTGCTCCGCCATGCGACGGATCCACTTGTCTGCTTTGATGCTCACGTGTCTGTCCTGTTGTGAATGCCTGGTGATTGCTTATTTTCTAAATCAGTCGTCTGAAATCTTGATCTCAGGAAATTGCTTTACTGCACTGTCGGGGCCTTGCGCAGCGAGCGCCGCCGCCACTTTGTCGGCCATCGCCAGATACAGCAGCGCGGCCGGAGATTCGGGCTCCGCGACCACTGTCGGGTTGCCGGCATCGGTCTGCTCGCGGATGCTGCGCTGGAGCGGCAAGCTGGCAAGCAGCGGCACTCCGTAATCCTGCGCCATGCGCTCGCCGCCCTCGGCACCGAAGATATGCTCTGCGTGACCGCAGTTGCTGCACACATGCATGGCCATATTCTCAACAATGCCCAGAATCGGCACATCAACCTTACGGAACATCTCAATGCCTTTTTGCGCATCCAACAGGGCGATATCCTGTGGCGTGGTCACAATAACAGCGCCGGCAACCTGGGCCTTCTGGGACAAAGTCAGCTGAATGTCGCCCGTACCCGGCGGCATGTCGATCACCAGATAATCCAGAGGCCCCCACAGGGTTTGCTCCAGCATCTGTGCAAGTGCACCGCCGGCCATCGGGCCGCGCCATGCCATCGGAGTCTTATCTGTCACCAGGTAACCCATCGACATGGTCTTGAGACCATGGGCTTTCACCGGGAGCAGGAACTGGCCGCCCTGTTGCTCCGGCCGCACATCGTCCGCCACGCCCAGCATCAGTTGCTGGCTGGGGCCGTAGATGTCCGCATCGAGCAGGCCAACCTCAGCGCCGCGCGCCTTGAGCGCGAGCGCAAGGTTAACCGCAGTCGTGGACTTGCCCACGCCGCCCTTGCCGGAAGCTACGGCAATAATGTGTTTGATTTCGTTCATGAAGCGCCTTATTTAACCTGCATACCTGGCTGGGCGCCAGCATGTGGCTCCAGCAAATAGATGTCTTCGCCGCCGGGGCCTGCCGCGAGGACCATGCCCTCTGACACACCAAAGCGCATTTTTCGCGGTGCCAGATTGGCGACCATAACAGTGAGCTTGCCCACCAGGTCTTCCGGCTTATAGGCGGCCTTGATGCCGGAGAACACGTTCTTGGTGCCGAGCTCGCCAACGTCGAGTGTCAGTTGCAAAAGCTTATCGGCACCTTCGACGTGATCGGCAGCTACAATTTTCGCTACCCGCAGGTCCACCTTCGCAAAATCATCGAATTCGATGGTGCCACTCTCGTCCACAGGCTGTTGCTCCTTCTTCTTTGCTACCGGTGTTTTCTCGGCAGGGGCCTCTGCCGGCCTGCTGGTTTCCACCATCGCCTCTACGTCTTTCGGGTCGATACGCTGGATCAAGGGTTTGAACTTGGTCAACTCATGATCAACCAGCGGTGCTTCGAGTACAGTCCAGTCCAGCGAGATATTCAGGAACGCCTCAGATTTCTCAGCCATCGCAGGAAGTACTGGCTTGAGATAGGTCATCAGAACCCGGAACAGATTGATGCCTACGGAACAAACGGCATGAACGTCCGCTTCACGGCCCTCTTCTTTCGCCAGCACCCAGGGCTTGTGCTCATCAATGTACTGGTTCGCCCTGTCGGCGAGGGCAACGATCTCGCGGATCGCCTTATTGAATTCGCGCTTCTCGTAGAGCTCGGCTATCTGCTCGCCGGCCGCGATCGCGTCCGCCAGCAACTCCGGCTCGGCGCACACGGGCGCCAGACGGTTGTTGAAACCTTTCTTGAGAAAACCCGCACAGCGACTGGCGATATTCACTACCTTGCCAACAACATCTGAATTCACCCGCTGCACAAAGTCTTCCAGGTTCAGGTCGATATCGTCGACGGAGTCGCTCAATTTCGCCGCGAAGTAGTAACGCAGGTACTCCGGCTGCAGGTGCTGCAGATAAGTGCTGGCGTTAACGAAAGTGCCGCGGCTCTTGGACATTTTGGTGCCATTCACTGTGAGGAAACCGTGAGCGAAAATTGCTGTGGGCGTGCGCAGGCCAGCAGACTCCAGCATCGCGGGCCAGAACAAGCCGTGGAAGTTTATTATGTCCTTACCAATGAAGTGATACAGCTCAGTGTTCCCGCCGGGCTGCCAATACTCATCGAATGCGTGGCCGGTGCGCTCACAATAGTTTTCAAAACTGGCGATATAGCCGATCGGCGCGTCCAGCCAGACATAGAAGTACTTGCCAGGCTCGCCTGGAATCTCGAATCCGAAATAGGGCGCATCACGGCTGATATCCCATTCCTGCAGGCCAGCGTCGGTCCATTCTCGCAGTTTGTTTGCCACCTGTGGTTGCAAGGTGTCGGAATCAAGCCACTCTTTGAGCATGGCCTCGAATTCGGGAAGCCGGAAAAAGAAGTGGGTGGACTCCCGGTCGACAGGGGTCGCTCCGGAAATGGCAGACACTGGATCGATCAGGTCGGAGGGGCTGTAGGTAGCGCCACAGTTCTCGCAGTTATCACCGTACTGATCTGCGGTCTTGCAACGCGGGCAGGTGCCCTTGATGAAGCGGTCCGCCAGGAACAGCTCTTTCTCCGGGTCAAAGGCCTGGGTAATTTCCCGGCTGGCGATATGACTGTTGGCCTTGAGGCGCTTGTAGATCTCCGCCGACCACTTCTCGTTTTCTTCCGAGTGAGTGGAGTGAAAGTTGGCGAAATCGATCAGGAAGCCTTCGCTGTCTGCCATGTGCAGCGCGCGCATATTGTCGATGTGCTGCTCGGGCGTGATGCCCAACTTCTCTGCCGCCAGCATAATTGCCGTGCCGTGGGCGTCATCGGCACAGACATAAAGGCAGTCGTGACCGCGGGATTTCTGGAAGCGCACCCAGATGTCGGTCTGCACCTGCTCCAGCATGTGGCCCAGATGCAGAGGGCCATTGGCGTAGGGCAGTGCACTGGTCACGAGAATCTTGCGCGGGGCGTTGGCAGCCATGGGTTTCAGTGTCCGTTTGCTCGCAAAAAAGGGGCGCTACTATAGCTGTTTTGGGGGATAGGGTCACTAGAAGACCCGGTTGAGACATATTGCCCAGCCTAATAACCATTAGTTTGGGATTGCATACTGCGATCCCACGGACGACAGGTTAGAATAGGCGCACTTTGATTCGGCAAAAAAGTCCGAGCTGACTGTTTTGCATTCATGCGGTAAGATAGCGCCATGTTGGCTGATTATTCCATCCTGTTGATCGGGGCGATCCTGGTGAACAACTTCGTACTGGTACAGTTCCTGGGACTGTGCCCGTTTATGGGCGTGTCCAACAAACTGGAGACGGCGATGGGCATGTCTATGGCCACCACCTTTGTACTCACCCTGGCGTCCGCACTTTCCAACATCACCTACCATTTCCTGCTGGACCCGTTGGGTCTTGCCTACCTGAAAACCATTTCATTTATTCTCGTCATCGCCGTGGTGGTGCAATTCACCGAAATGGTGGTGCGCAAATCCAGCCCGCTATTGCATCGAGTTCTGGGCGTATACCTGCCGCTGATCACCACCAATTGCGCGGTACTGGGCGTAGCGCTCCTCAACATCAATAAGGAACATAATTTCACCCAGGCCCTGTTCTATGGTTTTGGGGCTGCAGTGGGCTTCTCGCTGGTGCTGGTGCTGTTTGCTGCCATGCGTGAACGTCTCGCCGTGGCCGACGTACCCACCCCTTTCAAAGGCCCCGCTATCGGTATGATTACCGCCGGCCTGATGTCGCTGGCCTTTATGGGCTTTGCGGGTCTGGTGTAAACGCACGTGTACGGACTCATCGCACAATACCCCCTGCTTGCCGCCCTATTTGCCCTGGTTGCGCTGGGACTAATTTTCGGCGCCCTTCTTGGCTATGCCGCTGTGCGGTTCAAGGCCGAGGGCAACCCCATTGTCGAAGAGATCAATGCGATCCTGCCCCAGACCCAATGCGGCCAGTGCGGCCATCCTGGTTGCCGTCCCTACGCCGAGGCAATAGCCAACGAGGGCGAGGAGATTAACAAGTGCCCGCCAGGCGGCCAGGCCGGGGTGCAGGCCCTGGCGGACCTGCTGGACGTAGAAGCCCCGGAGCTCGACGCCGAGCACGGCGAAGAAGCAGAGACCCAGGTGGCCTTTATCCGCGAACCCGAGTGCATCGGTTGCACCAAGTGCATTCAGGCCTGCCCGGTAGACGCTATTCTGGGCGCGGCGAAACACATGCATACGGTCATCGCCAGTGAGTGCACCGGCTGCGACCTGTGCGTTGAACCCTGCCCGGTAGACTGCATCGAGATGCGCCCCGCGGAAGCAGCCACCCTGCAAAACTGGGTATGGGACCTGCCTGACCCGGTAAGCCGTGAAGTTGATATTATCGCCACGGACGCCAAGCCATCAGCAGCCGAGAAAGCCGCGTGAGAAAGATTTTCGACTTCCACGGTGGCATCCACCCGGCCGAGAACAAACACCAGTCAGTGCGCACACCGATTGCGAGTGCCGGGATCCCTGACCAGTTGATTCTGCCACTGTCGCAGCACATTGGTGCACCTGCAGCCCCGGTTGTAAGCGTGGGCGACAAGGTTCTCAAAGGCCAGGTGATTGCAGAGCCAGCAGGCTTTGTCAGTGTGCCACTGCACGCGCCCAGCTCAGGCACCATCGCAGCGATTGAAGACCGGCAAATTGCCCACCCCTCAGGGCGCGCTGCGCGCTGCATCGTTATCGACACCGATGGCCAGGACGAGTGGGTTCCACTGCAGGGTACTCCCGAGTACGACAGCCTGGAAAAAGCAGAACTCATAAGCCTCATTCGCAATGCGGGTATCGCCGGTATGGGCGGGGCGGGCTTCCCTTCTGCGGTGAAGCTGTCGGTCAAACCGGGCACCCATATCGAGACGCTGATTCTCAACGGCACCGAGTGCGAGCCATACATCACAGCCGACGATATCCTCATGCGCGAGCGCGCCGAGCACATCATCGCGGGCGCCAGAATCCTGACCCACCTGGTCGCACCGGGCGAAACATTGATCGGCGTAGAAGACAACAAGCCGGAAGGTATCAGCGCGCTGCAACAGGCCGCAGAAGGAACCGACATCCAGATTGTCGTTTTCCCCACTAAATATCCCTCCGGCGGCGAAAAACAACTCATTGAAATTCTGACCGGCAAGCAAGTCCCGTCGGGCGGTCTCCCCTCGGACGTAGGCATCGTGTGCCAAAACGTCGGTACGGCCGTCGCGATCCGTGACGCTGTGCTCGAAGGAAAACCCCTGGTATCGCGCATTACCACAGTCACCGGTGAGAGCGTGGCCGAACCGCAGAATTTCGAGACCCTGATTGGTACCCCAATGAGCCACCTGCTGGCCCGGGCCGGCTATGCGCCGGACAAGAACAATCGTCTGATCATGGGAGGCCCGATGATGGGTTTCACCGTGCCCCAGGCAGAGGTACCCATCGTCAAGACCACCAACTGCGTGTTGGCGCCGACCGAGGCGGAACTTCCAACGCCGCCACCGGCCCAGGCCTGTATACGCTGCGGCACCTGCTCCGAAGCCTGTCCGGCCAGCCTGCTGCCACAGCAGATGTTCTGGTTTGCCCAGGGCCAGGAATTCGAGAAGCTCGAACAGCACAACCTGTTTGACTGTATCGAGTGCGGTGCCTGCTCTTATGTCTGCCCCAGCCACATCCCCCTGGTGCAGTACTACCGCGCCTCCAAGGCCGACATCCTGCAGCAGCGCAAAGACGCCGAGAAATCAGAATACTCCTTGAAACGGTTCGAAGCCCGGCAAGAGCGCCTGGCCCGAGAGGAGGCAGAAAAAGAAGCCAAACGCGCGGCACGCAAGAAGGCAGCTGAAGCCAAGGCCAAGTTGGCCGCTGAGCAGGGCGCTACCGAGGAAGACCCGATTCAGGCCGCCATTGAACGGGCCAAGGCCAAGAAGGCCGCCCAGGCAGATGCTTCAGCCAGTGAAAGTGAAGGCGACAAACTGGAAAAAGCAGTGGTGACCACCCGCAAGCGCCTGGACACAGCAACAACAAAACTGGAAGCGGCCAAGGCAGAGGGTTCTGACCTTGTTGATGCGCTACAAACCGGCGTGGACAAAACCCGAGCAAAGCTCGAAGCTGCAGAGAAAGCTCTGCAAGATTATCAGCAGGCCAACGCCGCGCCGCAGGAAGAACCGGCCGCAGCTGAGCCGGCTGATGCAGCGCAACTGGCGATCCAGAGAGCGATGGCCGCGCGCGAGGCAGAAGCCAGCAAAAGCCCCGCTGAAAAAGCACGCGAGAACCTCGCCAAGCTTGAGACCCGGCTCAGTAAAACCGAGGCCAAGTTAGCTGAGAGCAAAGCCGCAGCCGACGAGGAGAAAATCATCTCTGCCCTCGAATCCACCGTAGAGCGCCTTAAAGGTAAGATCGAGGACGCCCGCGCGGCAGTGACTGAAACCGAGGGGGCGAACTGATATGGCACTGCTGCGGATAACGTCACCCCACGCCCACACCGCTCGCTCAACCGGCAACCTGATGCAGAATGTACTGCTGGCCACCGTACCCGGCGTGCTGGTACTCAGCTATTTCTTCGGCTTCGGCACTCTGGTCAATATCGCCTGGGCCAGCATCCTGGCCATTGCCTTTGAGGCCCTGGCTCTAAAACTGCGCGGACGCCCGCTGGGTTTTTACCTGAAAGATTGCAGTGCCCTGGTTACCGCCATACTGCTGGGCGTGGCACTGCCACCCTACTCCCCCTGGTGGCTCATCGCCGTGGGCATGGCCTCCGCAATACTGTTGGCAAAGCATCTCTATGGCGGGATGGGCTACAACCCCTTCAACCCGGCCATGGTGGGCTATGTCGTACTGCTTATTTCCTTCCCGGTGCAGATGACCACCTGGGCCGCGCCCCGCGGTGCCGGCGACTTGCCCGACCTTATGCAGGCGTTTCAAGCCCTGTTTACGCCCGCCGCCTTCGACGGTGTGACCATGGCCACCCCACTCGATGTACTCAAGCAGAACAACAGTCTGCTGATCGAAGATCTGTGGCAGGAAAACCCGCAATTCGGCCGTTGGGCGGGTCTCGGTTGGGAGTGGGTAAACATCGCGTTTCTCGCCGGCGGCCTGTGGCTGATTTACCAGCGCGTATTCACCTGGCATGCCCCGGTGGCAATGCTCGTGGTGCTGGCATTGATGAGCTCGCTGTTTTACGACGGTGGTTCCAGCGCCAGCGGCGGCTCGCCGCTGTTCCATCTGCTCTCGGGTGCCACCATGTTCGGGGCCTTTTTTATTGTGACAGACCCGGTCACCTCAGCCGTGTCCACTCGCGGCCGACTGGTGTACGGCGCCATGATCGGTCTGCTTGTCTACTTGATTCGTGTGTGGGGCAATTACCCCGACGCAGTGGCGTTCGCAGTACTGATTATGAACTTTGCCGCCCCGTTCATTGATCAGTACACCCAGCCTCGCACCTACGGCCATGGTCAATCGGCCGGAGGTAAGAAGTGATGCTGAGCCAGTCCATCACCAAGAATTCGCTCTTGCTTGCCGTTTTTGCCATCGCCGCTGCGCTTACGCTGGCCGGCAGCTATCTCGGTACCAAGGACCGCATTGCTGCGGAAATCCGCAAAGCCGAAGAAAAGGCGCTGCTACAGATCGTGCCTCGCGAGCGCCATGATAACTCGATGCTGGATGACACCCTGCCAGCGGGAGCCGACATTGCGGCTCTGGGGCTACGCAGTGAGAAGCGTATTTATCTGGCGCGTAAAAACGGACGCACCGTGGCCGCAATCATTCCGGTCACTGCCCGCGATGGCTATAGCGGCGATATCGATCTGATCGTAGGCGTCAATGCCGACGGTTCCGTAGCAGGGGTACGCGCACTCTCCCACAAGGAGACTCCGGGTTTAGGGGACAAGGTTGATCTCAAAAAATCTGACTGGGTCCTGAGTTTTGAGGGCAAGTCACTGGCTGAAAACACCTGGGCAGTCACCAAAGACGGCGGTGAATTCGATGCCTTTACCGGTGCGACGATCACTCCGAGATCGGTGGTTGCGGCGACCAAACGAGTTTTAGAGTACGCTGCTGCAAATGAGGCAGTGCTATTTGGAGACGAATCGTAGGCGAGACTTGATCTGCGCAAGCGATTGGAAAAGATTATGACAACTGACGTCAGCTACAAAGAGCTCTCCCTTAACGGGCTGTGGAAGAACAACCCGGCGATCGTCCAGTTGCTGGGCCTGTGTCCATTGCTGGCTGTGACCGGCAGTGTGGTGAATGCTATTGGCCTGGCCCTGGCCACCACGCTGGTACTGGTGACTTCGAACACCTGCGTTTCGCTGATCCGCAATATTGTCTCCGACGCGATCCGCTTGCCCGTATTCGTCATGATCATTGCGGCTGCAGTGACCTGTACCGAATTGTTGATGCAGGCATTTGCGTACGAGTTGTACCAGATCCTCGGTATTTTCCTGCCCTTGATCACAACGAACTGTGTAATCCTCGGCCGAGCTGACGGCTTCGCCTGCAAGAACAGCCTGCTGCCCTCTGTTTACGACGGGCTGATCATGGGTGTTGGCTTCGGTGTCATCCTGATCCTGCTGGGAGCCATGCGTGAACTTGCCGGTACAGGCGCCCTGTTTGCAGATATGGATTTGCTATTCGGGCCGGCTGCCGCAGATTGGAAAGTGGTTCTATTTGAAAACTATGAGTCTTTCTTGCTGGCGATTTTACCACCCGGGGCATTTATCTTTACCGGACTGATTATCGCCGTGAAGAATATTATCGACGGCCGTATTCAGGCTCGCATGGATGCGCTGAAGGAAAAACCAGAGGCCGGTTCGCGCCGGGTACGGGTAACGGGCACTATTTCTTAAGAGGTTCTCTTACAGCGCTACAAGCGTATCGAGGATCTCATCCACCGCTGCATCATCCATGCCCCGGTTCTCTACCTCACAGCTATAGGTCACAAACAACAGCATCGCACCGCGGGCAACGTACCACTCGCGTATGGCAGCATCTTCCGCAACGTAGCTGCTGGTGAGCCCTTTGAATTCTGCAAGACTTGCGGCATTCCACACCTGCTCCGGCTCTGACTCCTCGCGCACAATCTGCTCAACCGTGACCGGGTCGAACTCGCCTGTTTCCTTGTGCAGGGTGGATATCTCAATACAGCCCACACCGTCGTGGTCGCCCACCAGGATGCTCTCTTCTTCCGACTCTGCCCACCACTCTGGTGGCAACGCAAGACTCCACCATTCTGTCTCGAGTATGCTTATCGACAATTCACCATCTCCTGGACATCAGCAAGGCGTCTTCGCTGCCCTGCGCAGTTTTATAGTAGCCGGCTCGGCGGCCGTCTTCGGTAAAGCCATTTTTTTCATACAGTGCGCGGGCGGCAGTATTGCCCTCCCGCACTTCCAGGAGGCAACGCCGGGCGCCGGCCTCCCGCAATTGCGCCAGCACAGCGTCAAGCAGGCGCTGGCCATAGCCCTGACCTTGAGCGTCGGGATGCACCACGACATTGTCCACGCTGCCCTCGTCCAATACCAGTGAGTAGACGAGAAAACCCCTGAGCTCACCGGCCGATTCCCACACCAGAGACCTGGCGTTCGCAGTATTGTCAAAGTAGCGCATCAGGGAGGCTGGCTGCCAGGGGTTGTCTGAAACGAGTGTATCCAGCGCCGCCGCCAGTGGGACATCTGCGGGTTCGCCGGTGCGCAGCACCTTACGTGGAAGTGACTTCAGCAGGCGCGGTGATGACTTGCAGGTCCGCCCAAACCTTGCGCTTGCAAGTGGGATTCTCAAGCATGTCCCGGGTACTGTGAGTCGCGACACAGGTGAAGGCAGAGAGCGCTTCCACTGGTGTCAGTTTGGTACCGGTATCGCCGAGACTCACCACAGCCCGACAGTTGGCCTCGCTCAGGTGACGATCAAGATAGGCGGCAAGGCTGGCCCGAGCGGCGGCTTCGCCCTGGTCAAGCTGGGGATTATTGTGCATGGGCCAATCGAACTGGGCCACCTTGGGCTTGGCCTGGGTGGCGCCCACGGCTCTGGCCATCGCCTGTATCAATTGCACCTGCTCGCGTGCCAGAGGGTAGTCCAGGGCCTCCACCCAGGCCACATCGCCACAGATCACCACGCCAAGGCTGAATGTAAGGGCTGGCGTCGCATCTGTAGACCTGGCGGCGGCGGGTTTCGATGCCGCTGACGGCTGGCGCGAAGAGGGTTTTACACTGGTTCCATCGCCTGCATCCAACCGGGGCATTTCCGGCGCGGGGCCGCGCTTGGCGACATGAGATTCATGCTGGGGCGTCGCCGGCACGGGTGCCGCAGCAGCAGCCGGGATGATGGTCAGCCGCTGACTAGGCGCAGCACCAGGCAGCTGCCGGCGCGAGACATAGGTTTCGACACCCATGGCCTGCAGGTAGTGCATTCGACGAATTTCGGCGGCGGCAGTTTCAGCGGATTGATTCACACGCTAATGATAACAGCATTCCTCCCGCGAACGAGAGCAATAGCTACGTCCAGCGCCAACCGTGCTGGCGAAAAAAGCGCAGGCCTGCGCTGGCGAACATTCGCAGGTGGGCCAGGCCCTTACTGGCGGCATAGCCGCCGTGATGAACGATGCGCATCTGTGGCAGGTAGAGTACCTTGCCCAGCCGCGACAGGCGCAGCGATAGGTCAAAGTCCTCAAAGTAGAGGAAATAGCCCTCATCAAAGTCCCCTACCTCTGCCAGCTGAGCGCCTCGAGTGAGCATAAAGCAACCGCTCGCCAGCGGCACTTCCACCTCATTCACATCGCCGCAGGTGTCCGACATTTCATAGGCCTCCATTCGCGCCGGAAACAGGCGCCGGCCAAGGCCCGGAGCGAACGCTCGCAGGGCAAGTACCATCAGCGATGGATAGCGCTTACACAAAAATTCCTGTTCGCCACTGCCGCCGGTGCAGCGCGGGCTTAGCAAGGCCAGCTCCGGCGCATTTTGCAATCGTATAAGGCCCACTGCCAGCGCATCCGCTGCTATCTCCACATCCGGGTTGAGCACCAGATGATAGTCGCCCCGCGAGCGAGCCAGCGCGGCATTGTGGCCTGCGCCAAAGCCCCGATTCTGCGCCAATGGCACAAAGTCCAGCTGGTAAGTGGCCTGAGTACTCTGATCGGCCACCAACTGCTCCAGCCGGCGCCGATATGCGGTGTCAGAACCGTTGTCTACCAGTGACACAGCCACATTAGACACCGCCCCGGCTTCCAGACCCTGCTCTGCCGCCTCCCGCAAGCTGGCGAGCGTGCGCTGCAGCATTTCGAGGGCGTTGTTATAGGTGACAATCGACACGGTGAGGTTCATCGGCGCATGTTACCAGTTAGAGCCTATCGAGGTCGTATTTCGACCGATTTGACGTCAAAAACACCGTTTCATAACTTTTTACCAAATTTTTCTTTTATTCCCATTCCACGGGGATATTATCGACCTGAACAGGGGTAGCTCAAAGTTTGTGTTAAAAATCACAAAACCCGGCTATCACCATGTTTTCATGGGGTTTTTATAAATCTCCGTGTTAAGCTGTGAAAAGTGTGAACGGAAGGTTGACACGCTGGTGGATAACACCAGAATCAGTAGAAGCCGAATCTACAATATTAAGACTCGCAGGATGTGAGCCATAGGGGAACAAGATGATTACTCGATTCGCCTCTTTCAGCAGCCGATTGGCTGCTACTTTTATAGCGCTGTTTGCCATCACCGCCTGTGGCGGCGGGGGCGGCGGTGGAGGCGGCGGTTTCCTGGGTGACGCAGGGAGCAGCAGCGATACTTACTATATTCAGGCTGTGCTGAAGGATTCAGACGGCAACGAGACCAGCACGGTCAGCACCAATTCCCCCGGCACACTCCAGGTGCTTATCACCAGGAATGGCCCCAACGGCAACCCTATTGCCGATGTGATCGTCACTGCGTCCACTAGCAGTGGCCTACTCTTCCCCTCCAGCGGTTCCAAACTGACTAACGCCGAGGGCGCGGTCACGTTCCGCATCGAAGCTGGCGAAGGTCGCGGCGCGGGCACCATCAACGTTTCCGTAGACGACCAAAACGGCACCACGGTCACCGAGACTATCAACTTCCAGCTGGGCGTGAATGGCCTCCGCATCGGCTACCTGCTCAATGGAGAGTTCTTCGAAGGTGAGATCGGCATCGCCCCGAACGAGCCGATCTCCCCCAAAGGCACCGCAGTACTAGCGCTGGCGATCGTGGATGAGAACGACCTGCCCATCGGCAGTGCAGAGAGCATCCGCCTCACCAGTAGCTGCCTCACCTCCGGTGAGTCCACGATTGCACCTGCCAGCCCGATCGCTGTGGCGAGTGGCCAAGTGCAGATTGACTACACCGCTGGGAGTTGCTCAGGCGTTGATCAACTCACCGCCGAATTGGTCGGTGAAGGCGCTCAGGCATTCGGCACTATTGAAATCGCCGACCCCACTGCCGATTCACTGACATTTATCAGCGCTGATCCCACCTTGATCGTGCTCAAAGGCACAGGTGGCGGCCCCGATCGCAAGGAACAATCGCAAGTTACTTTCGCAGCTGTGGATTCGCTGGGTAACCCACAGGAAGGTGTTGAAATTCGCTTCTCCCTGACAACTGATGTTGGCGGTATTACCTTCAACCCCACCTCAGCCACCACCGACGCCGAGGGTAACGTATCTACCTTCGTCAACTCAGGCGATGTGGCTACGGTAGTACGCGTAGTAGCCAGCCTGGAAGCCAGCGACGGTTCGACTGAAGTATCTGCGGTTTCCGATGTACTGACCATCAGCACCGGCCTACCTGACCAGAACTCCATCTCGCTGTCGGTAGAAGGCACCAGCCTGATTGTGAAAGACGCGATGAGCACGGACGGCATCACCCGCTCGATCACTGTGCGTATGGCTGACAAATTCAACAACCCGGTTCCCGACGGCACGGCTGCGGTATTTACCACTGAGTACGGCTCCATTGAATCCAACTGTCAGACTACCGGCGGTTCGTGCAGCGTGACCTGGACCAGCCAGGCACCGCGCTTCCCGACGCTGCCAGAAAACCAGGCCCTGGTGAAGACCATCTACGACCCTGACTACGCCTGCCCCAGCCACAACGCGGCTGCCGGCCCCTGCCCAGACAGCCTTGGTTATATCCGCGGAGCTCGCTCCACCATCCTGGTGACTGCCATCGGCGAAGAATCCTTCATCGACAGCAACGCCAACGGTGTGTACGACGAAGGTGAACGCTTCGCCAACCTCACCGAGGCCTACCTGGATAACAACTGGAATGGTTTCTACGATCCGGCACGCACTTACTGCCTGAACAACCCCAACCTGGATGAGTGTCGCGCTGGTTCTGAAGAGATCTTCACCGATTTCAACAACAATGGCGTTTTCGATGCCAACGGTGATGACCCCGCCAATGGCTACCCGGATGAAGGTGTGACGGCGGTTTACAACGGCCTGCTCTGCCCACCGGAAGGCGACGGCGTGTACTGTAGCCGTGAACTGGTCAACGTACGCGACGACCTGCAGATCATCCTGTCGGACAACCCGAACTGGGCACTGCTGCTGATCAACAACAGCGGCAACGCCGTGGGCGGCACCGCCTACAACGGCGGCGAGTACCAGGTGTATGTATCTGATACCTACAACAACTCACCGATCGCTGGCACCACCATCAGCACGGAATCCAGCGTTTGTGAAGTGACGCTGTCCGGTAACACCCAAGTGCCCGACGCGATCCTGCCTGGCGCCTTCGGTGTGGCTCTC
The DNA here is from genome assembly GCF_009388985.1 of Halioglobus maricola. Taxonomy (NCBI): domain Bacteria; kingdom Pseudomonadati; phylum Pseudomonadota; class Gammaproteobacteria; order Cellvibrionales; family Halieaceae; genus Halioglobus; species Halioglobus maricola. The sequence continues at coordinate 888,232 of NZ_CP036422.1, read as the reverse complement.
ACCCAGGCAGGCTCTGTCACCTACTCCTCCTGTAATGGTGAAGAACGCCCCTCTGGCACCAGTGAGTTCCAGATCAAGGTTGACGACGAGTACAGCGAGAGCTTCACCTGTACTGTCGAGATCATCGACGATGCCAGCAACTGCCCCGATCCCGAGGAAGGTGGCGATGATGGTCTGGGCTTAGGCGGCTAGACTGCTTTCTACCAAAAAATACCGCGGCACTGTCCGCGGTTTTTTTTTGCCTTTCGAAAAGCCAATTTTGTGCTTTAGTTATAAGCTACAAGCCCGGAACAAGGATCGCGCCACTTGAGCACACCCAAGGTACACACGACCATCCGTATGACCGTGGTCACCGTTTTCGTGTTCGCCACGTTATTTACCGCCGCGGTGGCGATCGGCCTGCAGTACTACTTCAGCCACTCCATGGCCCGCAACGCCGCCGCCGAACTCTATAAAAGCACGGCGGAGAGCGTTGCGTCAGAACTGCAGGCCATCGGCAGGGTAAACACCAACGTGGTCAACCTGCTTGCGGGAAACCAGGACCTGGTTAACCGCGAAAACGAAGCCGCTGCGCTGGACATCTTTACCCAGGTGCTCGAACTCAACCCCATGATCTACGGTGCGTACGTGGGCCATAGCGATGGCTACATGTATCAAGTCGTCAACCTGCAGGTCAGCGAGTTGGCCCGCAAAGAATTATTCGCCACGCCAACCGACCACTGGGTCGTGATCAGGGTCGAAAACACTCCCGAAGGTTGGATGCGCAGCTACGAGTATCTGGACACCAACGGCCGACGGCGCACCAGCCGCAGCGAGCCCACTGACTACCAGGTGACCAGCCGCCCCTGGTATCGCTCGGCTTACGAAAGCGGCAAGGTTGAGACCTCAGCCCCCTACCTGTTCGCCCACCTGGGTGTACCCGGGCGCAGCATTTCGCGACGCATCGCGGGATCGGAAGCTGTCGTGGGCCTCGACATGACCATGGCCACGACCTCCAAGTTTCTGGCTACCCGCGAAATGGCCGGGGATAGCACCATCTATCTCTACGACACAGAAGGCACGGTGGTGGCCTCCAGCGTGACCCACAAGTATGGCGCGGACGAGCTGCGCGCCCCGCGGGTGAAGCTCACAGGCACGGAGAGGGCCTACCTGGAGCAACTACCGACGCTCAGGGTATCCAATGAGACCAACTGGCCCCCCTTCGACTACACCCAGGAAGGCCAGCCCCGAGGCTATTCGATCGACACCATGAACCTCATCGCGCGGATGCTGCAGATTGAGATCGAATATGTGAATGGCATGACCTGGACCCAGCTGGTGGACACGTTCAAAGCCGGTGACATCGACCTGCTGCACTCGGTTACCCTGACCGAGCAAAACAAGGATTGGGGCCTGCCAGGAGAGCCCTACATCCGTATACCGTATGCCCTGCTCACTCGTGAGGGCGAACCACCGCTAAAACGTGTGGCCCATTTAGGAAAGCGCACACTGGCCATTCCGGCGGGATGGTCGATTCTCGAAGTCGTACGCGCAAACCACCCTGAGATCCCGATTGTAGAAGTCGCCAGCACGCTGGAAGCGGTAGAGAAAGTCGCCAATGGTGAAGTGTATGCGGCGCTGGATAACGAGGTAATTCTGCGTTATCTCACACGCCACTACTTCGTGCGGGGCATCCAGTATCACGAAAATATCGACCTGGACGCTACGAAGGTGCCCGACAAGCTGCACGTGGTCGTAGCCCATGACAAACCAGAGCTGCGCGTGATTATCGACAAGGCCATCGCTGCCATCGACGCAGAGAACCTGGCCAGACTTGAAGCCACGTGGCTCAAGTTCGACTCCCAGCTTGATGAAAGCACGTCAGAGAGCGTACCTGCAGAATTGCTGGTGGAAATAGCCAATACACCGGCCATGCAAGACCAGCTCCACAGCGCCCAGCTCGCGGGGCGCGACCACGTCGTGTTCAGCACTCCGATTGCCGCGGGCACCAACGGTATGCTGCTGGGTATTGTCACTCCACTAGATACGGTGATGGCACCGTATCTGGAAAAAGTACGCCTCTCCATGGCTATTACCGTAGGCTTGCTCTTGTTGATCCTGCCGCTCTCCTGGCTTTTCGCTAATCCCATTGTCAAACCTGTGCGCCAACTGGCCATGGAAAACGACAAAGTGCGCCGGCGGGAATTTGACAGCGTCGTACGTATTCCATCGCGGGTCAAAGAGTTGGACGAACTCTCTGAATCAATGGTCGGCATGGTCGGTTCGATCCAAGAATACGAAGAGGCCCAGCGGGAGTTGATGGACGCCTTCATTCGCCTGATCGCCGAGGCCATTGACGAGAAATCACCCTACACCGGCGGCCACTGCGAGCGTGTACCCGAATTGGCCTTGATGCTGGCCAAACGCGCCGCTGACAGTGACGCGGCCCCTTTCGACCAGTTCCATCCGGAATCAGAAGATGAGTGGCGCGAGTATCGCATCGCGGCCTGGCTGCACGACTGCGGCAAGATCACCACCCCGGAGCACATCGTCGACAAAGGCAGCAAGCTTGAGACCATCTACAATCGAATCCACGAGGTACGTATGCGGTTTGAAGTGCTCTGGCGCGATGCTGAAGTGGACTATTGGCAACAGAGACACGCGAACCCCGAGCAGGAAGCTGCACTGGCAGAGCAACTTGCGGCAACACACCATCAGCTACAGGACGACTTCGAGTTCGTCGCCAAGTGTAATGTAGGCGGGGAGTTTCTCGGGGATGAGGCTCAGGCTCGCCTCAAAACCATTGCCCAGAAGAGTTGGACCCGCAACTTTGACGACCGTGCCGGCTTGTCACCCGTTGAAGAGCTTAACCTCAAAGGTAAGGGAGTGCCCACTCCCGCCACGGAAGCACTACTGGCCGATAAGGCAGAGCACATTGTGGAACGGACCCGTTCCACCGACTACGATCCCAAGCTGGGGATCAATATGGATATTCCCGAGCACCTCTACAACCAGGGCGAAGTCTACAACCTATCCATCTCCCGAGGCACGCTCACGGCCGAAGACCGCTTCAAGATCAACGAGCATATGATCAGCACCATTCGCATGCTGGAAAGCCTGCCATTCCCCGAAGAACTCAGTAAAGTCCCCCGTTACGCATCCACTCACCACGAAACCATGCGTGGCAGCGGCTACCCTCGCAAATTGCCGGGAGAAGAATTGTCCATCCCAGAAAGAATACTCGCGGTCGCAGATGTATTCGAGGCCCTCACCGCGTCGGACCGGCCCTACAAAAAAGCCAAGCCTGTATCCGTAGCGGTGGATATCCTGCACAAGATGGTGGAAGACAACCACATCGATCGGGACTGCTTCGAGCTATTCATCCGCGAAGGCGTATATATGGAATACGCCGAGGCCTATCTGGCCCCGGAGCAAATTGACAAGGTGGAAATTGGAAAGTATCTAAGCCACTAGCGACGCTTAGCTACTCTGTTCCTCGCAAGCCTCTGACCCCTTCGAGCGCCACCCGTACAGGGTGTTCTTGGAGGTGTCATACTCAAGGCCCGGGCAACGGGCATCCATGGTCCCGTCTCGATCCAGGTCGTAGGGCGAGTGGTGAACTACACCTTGGGTGGAACAACCGGCCAATGCAGCCAGAGCAACAACAATTACTAAAGAGCGCATCCTTATATCTCCTGAGAATTCCTGCCACCAGACTAGTCCATATTTCCCTTTTCGGCCAATTACAGCACTATTCAGTGGAATCGGGGTGATTGATCGGGAGTTCTCCAGCGGTATTTCGCCACCACTTCAGGTAGGCCAGGGTTCGACGCTTACCTTCCGCTACTAACTTGTTCTTCAGGGTGTTGCTGAGGTCGAAATCGGTCGTACCGACGCCCAGGGTGTCGATATAGATGGTCCTGTGCCAGTCATCACTGTGCAGGTGCTGGGTGTCCTGCACAGCGAGAATGGTTTTAACCAACTGCAGGGTGTAATCCATAAAGTTGTCTATCTTTTCACTCGCGGGCTCCTGGCCGTCGCGAAATACACCGATTTCCCTCGCGGAATCGAGACGAAAGCCAAGTGTTTCCTTGTTGTAAACGTAGGGGCTTCGACCCGGGATCAAGGCTTCCAGGCGCTCGTTCTCCTCCTCATAATAAGCAGGGATACGCTCTAGCGAGGTATTTTGCAGATACTTCTGCCGGTCGAAGAGTTTCACTGGATAATTGTTGACGACACCACCGTCTACAAACACGTCGTTCCTGTCGTCCCGAATAGCGCGAAAGAACAGCGGAATAGACATGGATCGACGCACGGCATCGACCACACGCATGCGTGGCGTGTGTTCCGGAGAGTACACCTCGCCAAAACCCGTTGATAGATTGCTGGCAAACACATAAAGCGCCTTGCCACTATGATCCTGGAGCGCCTTGAACGTGACGTCACGGCTCCCCGTCTTTTTTTCCAGCAAAGCACCGATCCAGCGCCGGAAGGTGTTCCCCTTGTGCCAGCCGTACTCGTCCTTCAAGCGCTTCATATCGCTAAGCACATTCCAGCTGTCGTCTTTGAAGGTGTTGAAGTCCAGCGCTTTGAGAATTTTACGAGTTTCCTCGTTGGAGTAACCCGCTGCGAACAACACAGCATTGATAGAGCCAGCTGAAGTGCCGCCTACACGCTGGATCTGGTTGAGAATGCCCTCACTTTCCAGAACGCGCATGGCGCCCACATAGGCGATCCCCTTGACTCCGCCTCCCTCGAATACGAGATTCCTGAACGGATAGTCCATGGCACACTGCCCTCCCTGGGAAGACCGGATGCCTTGAGTGTAGTCTATTTACGGAACCCAAAAAAAATCCCGTTACTCAAGGAGTAACGGGATTTTAGGTTTAGAAGCCTGGCGATGACCTACTCTCACATGGGGAATCCCCACACTACCATCGGCGATGCAACGTTTCACTTCTGAGTTCGGGATGGGGTCAGGTGGTTCCATTGCTCTATTGTCGCCAGGCAAACTGGCTTGCTGTCGTCGGTCTTAAGCCCCTAAGGACTGCCTCGTCTCAACAAATAGGGTGGTAAATCAAACTGTATGTTCTGTGTGTATCTCAACACTGGACTCAATCACAACATCCGTTGTCTTCTTAACTTCGCACATTCTCATGCGCAAATAACTTGGATTATATGGTCAAGCCTCACGGGCAATTAGTACTGGTTAGCTCAACGCCTCACAGCGCTTCCACACCCAGCCTATCAACCTTGTAGTCTTCAAGGGCCCTTTAGGAGACTTAAAGTCTCAGGGAGAACTAATCTTGGGAGGGGCTTCCCGCTTAGATGCTTTCAGCGGTTATCCTGTCCGAACGTAGCTACCGGGCAATGCGTCTGGCGACACAACCCGAACACCAGAGGTTCGTCCACTCCGGTCCTCTCGTACTAGGAGCAGCTTCCCTCAATTCTCCAACGCCCACGGCAGATAGGGACCGAACTGTCTCACGACGTTCTAAACCCAGCTCGCGTACCACTTTAAATGGCGAACAGCCATACCCTTGGGACCGGCTTCAGCCCCAGGATGTGATGAGCCGACATCGAGGTGCCAAACACCGCCGTCGATGTGAACTCTTGGGCGGTATCAGCCTGTTATCCCCGGAGTACCTTTTATCCGTTGAGCGACGGCCCTTCCATTCAGAACCGCCGGATCACTAAGACCTACTTTCGTACCTGTTCGTCTTGTCAGACTCACAGTCAAGCGCGCTTGTGCC